>NZ_FOTW01000076.1 GCF_900114705.1 Rugamonas rubra | reverse complement strand
GCTCAAGTTTACAAGCCCCTCAGGTAAGGCATTGAATGTTAACGACTTTTTGGTACGAGTACCGAACCACTGTCGACTTGTGTATAACGGTATGGCCTCTGCCGGGTTGTACGTGGCAGCGGCATTAGCGTATTGCTTATCATGAATTTGGCACTGAAGGTCAATGGCGTCGACCGGCGGGATTGTTAAATCGTTACCTCCACGCTGCCCACCTGTCCAGCCAGGACCGCAATACATTCCGTAAATCGGAACATAATCGCTGACGTTATAGGGTTTTGCGACGTTGATCGAAATTCCTGGCATGACAATTCTCCTTGTTAATGTGGCATGGAAAGTTTGGAGAGATCAGGTTCGAAAACCTTTGCCTCTCCATTGATGGAATCAATGCGATAGATCGCTGTAGCCCTGCGTCCAGGGTCGTCGCGGTTGTCTGGCACCACCGCCACGTATCGCCCGTCCGGTGTTGCATCGAAGCCATAAAATTGGACGGTGTTGAAAAATGTCAGACGGCGGAAGGTGCGATCGGCGTTTATTTCAAAAATATCGCGGATGTAATGGCGTAGATCTCGATCTTTTGGATAATCTTCATGACGCATCGCTGCAAACATCCGATTGGTTTTCGAGGCGACGCGAAGCCCTTCAATCTCTTTCTCTTGCTGCCATGTCCAGGATGATTCACGGGTGTCAAAGCTCATATAGGGCGCCAGTTTTTCCGGATGCGCATCAGTGACATACATCATGGTATTACTTTGCATCGCCCATTGATTTTTTTGATCGACATTCGCAGTGGGGATATATTTGTCGGGAACCGGCGACTGGCGATCGAGATAGCTCAGTGGTGCGTAGCCGGTATAAGCAAACTGCCTTTTGAAGTAGGCGAGCGAACTCAGCCGGTAAAAATTAGCCATAACAACATCCGATATCCCCAGGGTTTCCAGGTCGACTTCGTGGATGGTGAAGCCCGTCGGACGTAGCCTCCCCTCGCTGCCCTCGGCAAAAAGAAGTCTCTTTCCGTCCGGAGAAAACCTGAAGATGCTTTTGATGAGCCCATCTTGCGGAACCACAGTGCGGCGCCCGCTACCATCGGTGCGCATGACATCAATGCGCGAATCCGTATACTGTACGGAGTGTTGCGTGTTGACGGCATAAACTCCTATCGCCAGCCACTTGCCGTCGACCGAGTACGTTGGATTGGACCAAACCTCATCGAGAGGTTGGGGCAAAATCTGAATGGCGCCCGTACTGCTGTTGAAGCGCACCAGGCTGCTCTCCCGATGCTCGGGCTGATAACGGAAAACAAACTCATTGCCGTCGGGGGAAATCGCTAGCTGGGAAATAGGCTTGGCGTCACGCGCGGATGAACAACCGCATACGACGAGCAGAGCAATAAAAATAAACATCGTCGTGCTGAAGTCTTTACATCTATCGAACATCGAGTTTCTATTATTGAAAACCATCGTGGACTTCCCTTTACCTGATTATGTTCTTACGTCAGCCTTTCCCTGCACCATCCATTTCGGGCACGGCCTCGTCTGCGCCAGCGCGACCGCCAGTCGCGGCACCA
>NZ_FOTW01000036.1 GCF_900114705.1 Rugamonas rubra | reverse complement strand
GGTGTCGCGTTCCTCGGTGGCGCCGTTGCGGTGGAAGCGGACCACGCCGGCCGAACTCTGCCTGAGCCGCCTGGCGTCGTGGAACAGGACCATGGTGTGGGCCGGCGTGGGCGGCGCGGCGCCGCCGGCCTCGGGCGCGCGCGAGGTGGCGGCGCGGCCGGCGCGGAAGAACCAGGCGATGCCGCGCCGTTTGAGCAGGCGCCGCAGGAAGGCGCCGGTGCCCTCGTTGTGCTGGATGATTTGCCGGCGGGCGGGGTAGCTGCGCAGGGCCAGCGCCGTGTCGACCTCGAACTCGAAGGTGGCCGCCAGCGCCGGATTGGCGCGGCGCGCTTCGGCGAGCACGGTTTGCACCACCTCCAGCTCGGTCTTGTCGAGGAACACGCGGGTGTTGACGGCCAGGTCCAGTATGGCGAGGGCGTCGCGCAGCACCAACTGGTAGCTGGCCAGGCCGCCGTCGCTCTCGCCCTGGCTGGCCTCGGCGACGATGCCGCAGATGCTGCGCAGATTGCCCTGGTCGGTGACGAGCTGCACCTCGACCGGCAGGCCGACCAGCGTTTTGAGCGGGATGCCGGCGTCCAGCGCGAGGCAGTAGATGCGCAGCTCGATGCCGTCGCAGACGGCTTCGACGCCGTCTATGCGCTGCGGCAGCAGGACGTCGCTGGCGACGCCGTCGGGGAAGTTCAGGTTCATGCGCAGCGGGCGGTTTTTGGCGGACAGGTATTTTCCGATCAGGTCGGCACCTTCGAAATCGTCGTCATAGTCCACAATGAGCTCCAGTCAGAAGGTGAGGTAGTAGCGGGTGCTGTGCTCGTCGCCGGTCGCCGGCTGGTTGAGCAGGAAAGTGCCGTAACCCAGCCGAGAGCGGAAGTCCAGCGCCACGGGCGTGACGTCCTGGGCCCGCAGGATCAGACGCACTTCGAAACGCACGCTCGGCACGGCGAACAGGGCCAGCATCGACTTGAGCCCTTGCCGCCGCTGCCGATAGGGGAAGATGCGCGGCGGCAAGCTGGGGCGCGACGGGCGTGGCGATCAGGCGATCCCACACGCTGGAGGTAAAGCTTTCGATGGCTGGCCGTTTCATCCGCTGCCCACCTTCCTGGACGCCGAAGACAAGTGGCCAGTATTGGAGCTTTGCGCGACCGTTGTTCTGCGCTGCCGCAATAGATGCGGAACCAGACGGGGGCGTGAAAAAGCGCGGAACACCCCGCTGTCGCGGGTCGTTCCGCGCCGTCGGCGCCGGTGTGAAGGCGGCTAGAACTTGGTGAAGTGGCTCTCGTCCGGGCCGTCGGCGCCGACGGCCAGCGTGCGCGCCGGCTTGGCCGCGCGCCGCGTCGCGCCGGCGCGGATCGCCGTCGGCCGGTTCGGCGCGCGCGCCGGCGCCGCCTCGGGCGTGTGGTGGCGGAACAGCTGCATCAGTTGCTCGAGCTGCTCGGCCTGGGCGCTCATCTCCTCGGCGGTGGCGGCCAGCTCCTCCGAGCTGGCGGCGTTCATCTGGGTGGTCTGGCTCAGCTGGCCGACGGCGCTGTTGATCTGGCGCACGCCGGAGGACTGCTCGGCCGAGGCGGCGGCGATCTCCTGCACCAGCGCCGAGGTCTTGCGGATGGCCGGCACGATGGCGTCGAGCAGCACGCCGGCCTGCTCGGCCAGCTGCACGCTGTTGGCCGCCACCTCGCCGATCTCGCGCGCCGCCACCTGGCTGCGCTCGGCCAGCTTGCGCACCTCGGCGGCGACCACGGCGAAGCCCTTGCCGTGCTCGTGGGCGCGGGCCGCCTCGATGGCGGCGTTCAGCGCCAGCAGGTTGGTCTGGTAGGCGATGTCGTCGATGATGCCGATCTTCAGGGCGATCTGCCGCATCGCCGCCGCCGTCGCCTTGACCACCTCGCCGCCGCGCGCCGCCTCCTGCGCCGCCTGGGTGGCCATGCCGTCGGTCAGCTTGGCGTTCTCGGCGTTCTGGGCGATCGAGGCGCTCATCTGCTCGATCGAGGCGCTGGTCTCCTCGACCCCGGCGGCCTGCTCGCTGGAGGCCTGCGATAAAGTTTGCGCGGTGGCGCTGACCTCCTGCGAGGCGCCGGCCAACTGGGCCACCACCTGCTGCACGTCGCGCACCACCAGGCCCAGGCTGCGCGACAACCACCAGGCCAGCAGGCAGCCGACCACCACGATGACGGCGTCGAGCGCCAGGATCAGCCGCTTGGCCGTCTCGGCGACGGCGCCCATCTGCGCCGACTGGCGCAGCGTCTCGGCGGCGTTGAGTTCGAGCAGCTTGTCGGTGGCGGTGGCGATGGCGGCGTCGGCGCCCTTGGCCGCCTTGTCCAGCTCGGCCACGGCGGCGCCCTTGGCGCGCAGCGCCTCGAGCTCCGCCATGCTCTCGGCGTAGGCCTTGATGCCGGCGTGGATCTCGCCGAGCTGGCCCTGCTCCTCGCGGCTCAACTCGCCGCGCGCCTGGTAGGCGGCGACGGCCTTGTCGATGGCGGCCAGGTCGGCGCGGAACTTGGCGGCGGCGTCGCCGCCGCGCAGCACGTAGTTTTTGAAGTGGTGGACCGCCTCGCCGTGCGCCCGCACCACGCCCAGCACGGCGTCCTTGCGCGCCATGGTGACGTGCTCGACCTCGTCCCAGTTGCGCTGCAGCGCGCCGAGGTTGACGAAGGCGACCACGCCGAGCAGCAGCACCAGCAGCACGATGAGGCCCAGGCCCAGTTGCAGGCGAGCCTCCATTTTCATCCGTCTCAACATGAGCAACTCCTTTGGGTGGCGGCCGCTGCGCTGCGGCGGGACGGGCCTGCGCAGGGCGGCGGCGCTGAGGGAAAGCGGGGACCGGCGGAACCATTGTGCAGCAATAACGCACGGCAATTCTCACCAATAACCACAGTGTTGCATCGGCGCCCGCCGGGCGGCGGACGGCGCCGTCCCAGCGGCCGGCAACGCGGCCTGCGCCGCTGTGGGCGCGGGCGCGGCGCGCTACAGCGGCGCGGCCGGCGGCGCGGCCGGCGGCGCGGCTTGCACGGCGGCCAGCGCGGCGATCTCGCTGCCCGCCACCACGTGCTGCACGTCGAGCAGCAGGACGAAGCGGCCGCCGACCTTGCCGATGCCCTGCAACAACTCGGCGCGCACCTGGGCGCCGAAGCTGGGCGCCGGCTCGATGTCGGCGGCGCCGATGTCGAGCACGGCCTGCACCGCGTCGACCAGGATGCCGATGACGAAGGCGCCCTCCTCGGCCGCCACCTCGAGCACGATGATGCAGCTGCGCTTGGTGAGCGCGCCGGCGGCGCGCTCGAGGCGGCGCGCCAGGTCGAGCACCGGCACGGCGGCGCCGCGCAGGTTGATGACGCCGCTGATGCAGGCCGGCATGCCCGGCAGCGCCGTCACGCCGTTGTATTCGATGATCTCCTTGACCGCCAGGATGCCGATGGCGAACAAATCGGCCCCCAGCAGGAAGGTCAGGTACTGCGCCGACGCCGATGGCGGCGGCGGTGTCACCAGCGGCAAGGCAGCCATGGCCGTCCCCCTAGAATTTGACGAAATGCGACTCGTCCGGATCGCCCATGTCGGCCATCTGGCGGCGCCCGCCCTGGCCGCCGAAGCCCTGGCCGGCGGCCTTCTTGCCGCCGCGTGCAGGCGGCTGCGGCAGCGATTTGCGCGGCGCGCCCAGCAGCTTGAAGAAGGCCATGGTCTGCTGCAGCTGCTCGGCCTGGCCGCTCATCTCCTCGGCGGTGGCGGCCAGCTGCTCGGAGCTGGAGGCGTTCTGCTGGGTGGTTTGGCTGAGCTGGGTGACGGCCGAGTTGATCTGGCCGACGCCGGCCGACTGCTCCTCCGAGGCGGCGGTGATCTCCTGCACCAGGTTGGAGGTGCGGCGGATGTTGGGCACCATCTGGTCGAGCAGCTTGCCGGCCTTCTCGGCCAGCTCGACGCTGCTGCTGGCGACCTGCTCGATCTCCTGCGCCGCCACCTGGCTGCGCTCGGCCAACTTGCGTACCTCGGCGGCGACCACGGCGAAGCCCTTGCCGTGCTCGCCGGCGCGCGCCGCCTCGATCGCCGCGTTCAGCGCCAGCAGGTTGGTCTGGTAGGCGATGTCGTCGATGATGCCGATCTTGCGGGCGATCTGCTGCATCGCCGCCACCGTCGAGCGCACCGCCTCGCCGCCCTCGGCCGCCTCCAGCGCCGCCTTGCTGGCGATGCCGTCGGTGACCCGGGCGTTCTCGGTGTTTTGCGAGATCGAGGCGGTCATCTGCTCGACCGAGGCGCTGGTCTGCTCGGTGCCGGCGGCCTGCTCGCTGGCCGCCTGCGACAGCGCCTGGGCGGTGGCGCTGACCTCCTCGGAGGCGCTGGCCAGCGCCTCGGCGCCGTTGTTGACCTCCTGCACCACGTGCGACAGCTTGTCGATCATGTTCTTCATTGCCGCCAGCAGGCTGGCGCTGTCGCCCGGCTTGAGCACGACGTCGGCGGTCAGGTCGCCGTCGGCCACCCGGCGCACGATCTCGGCGGCGTAGGACGGGTCGCCGCCCAGCTGGCGCAGGATGCCGGCCAGGATCACCGCGCCCAGCGCCACCAGCAGCGCCAGCGCGGCGGCCGAGGCGGTGTACATCTGGCGCAGCGCGGCGGTCGAGGCCGCCTCGGCCTCCTTGACGGCGTCCTCGCCGTACTTGGCGTTCATCGCCACCAGCTTGCCCAGGCCCTCCTCGACGGCGTGGAAGGCCGGCCGGTTGTCGAGGATCAGCTGGTGCAGCGCGGCGAACAACTCCTTGCGCTTGGCCGGCTCGGCGCCGACGATGCGGTTCATCTGCTCGACGATCTGGCCGTCGCGCGCCTTCCACTGCTCCCAGTCCTTGACGAACTGCTTCCACACCACCGCCTCGTCGGCGGTCTGCGGCAGCGGGTCGTAGACCCTCCAGGCCTTCTCCAGCTCGGCCATGATGTCGGCCTTGCGCTTGACCTCGTGGGCGATGTCCTTGGCGTCGGTGAAGTAGCTGGCCATCGAATCGACCGCCCGGTTGGCCGAGCGCAGCGCCGTCTTCGCCTCGTTCATGGTCTGCAGGCTCTGCACCGAGGGCATGCGGTTGCGGCCGACCTCGTCGATCATGTCGGCCTGCTTGCGCATGCCGAGGAAGGCGATCAACACCACCAGCGCCAAGGCCAGCACGGCGACGGCGATCAGGCCGATGATTTTGCTCTTGACCGTCAGATTGTTCAGCATCATTGTCTCCCCAGTGTGGTCCTGCCCCATGGTCCGGTCGCACCGCGCGCCGGCCCTCTTTGTCAACTCAGTCAACCTGCCCGGCGCCGGCCAGCGCGCGCAGGCGGCGGCGGTCGCGCCGCATCCAGCCGATCAATTCCCCGGCCGGCATCGGCCGCGCCACCAGGTAACCCTGCGCCATGTCGCAGCCGAGTTCGCGCAGCAGGCGCCAGTCGGCCTCGCTCTCGACGCCCTCGGCCACGGTGTGCACGCCGAGGCGCTGGCCCAGCTCGAGCGCGCTCTTCAGCACCACCTGGCGGTTGGGCCGCTGCGCGGCGCCGTGCACGAAGGCGCGGTCGATCTTCAGTTCGGTGAACGGGCAGCGGGCGAACTGCTGCATCGACGAGTAGCCGATGCCGAAGTCGTCCATCGCCAGGCCGAAGCCCATCAGGCGCAGCCGCCCCAGGTTGGTCAGCGACTGCGACAACTGGCGCATCACGCTGGTCTCGGTGACCTCCCACACCAGCGCCGCCGGCGCCACGCCGGAGGCCAGCACCAGCGCCGTCAGGCGGTCGACGAAGGCGCGCTCGGCCAGGTTGTCGGCCGCCAGGTTGATCGACACCGTCAGCGGCGGCAGGCCGGCCTCGCGCCAGGCCAGCATGCGCTCGAGCACCTGGCCGACGATGGCCAGGGTGAACTCGGCCATCAGCGCGCTGCCCTCGAGCGCGCCGATGAAGTACAGCGGCGCCAGCAGGCCGCGCTGCGGGTGCTGCCAGCGCGCCAGCGCCTCGACGCCCTTCAACTGGCCGCTGTTGATGGCCACCTTGGGCTGGAAGTAGGGCAGGAACTCGCGGCGCGCCAGCGCCGCCGCCAGCTCGTCCAGGGTAGGCACGAAATCGGGCGCCAGCGCGGCGGCGCCGGGCACGCGCGCGGCCAGCTCGAGCAGCTGTTCGAGCGCGGCCGGCTGCACCGGCTTGAGCAGGGTGCCGAGCAGGCCGAAGCTGGCGTCCTCCGAGCCCATGCTCTCGATGATCTCGAGCAGGCGCGGGTCGCGCGCGCTGATGACGATCAGGTGGTGCACCAGGCGCCGCTCGCGCAGCTGGCAGGTCAGCTCGATGCCGTCCATGCCCGGCATCTCCAGGTCGGTCAGCACCAGGAACAGCGGCACGCCGCCGGCCCCCTCCAGCGCGCGCAGCGCCTCGTTGCCGTCGGCCGCCTCGAGCACGGTGCCGAAGCCGAGCTGGCGCAGCAGGCCGACCAGGTGGGCGCGCTGCACCGCGCTGTCCTCGACCACCAGCACGCTCTGGCCGTGCCAGACGCGGGCCGGCCCGGTCGGGGCGGCGTCGGCGTCGGCGTCGGCGTGGGCGGAGAGGTCGATGGTCATTGGTCGCCGGCGCTCAGTGGTGGAAGGAGGCGAGCTGCTGCAGGATCTCGCGGTAGATCTGGTTGAGCGGCAGGGTCTTCTCGACGCCGCCGCGCTTGACCGCCTCCTTGGGCATGCCGTAGACCACGCAGCTGGCCTCGTCCTGCGCCAGCGTGCGGGCGCCGGCCTTGAGCATCTCGAGCAGGCCGGCGGCGCCGTCGTCGCCCATGCCGGTCATGATGACGCCGAGCGCGTTGGCGCCGGCGCAGCGCGCCACCGAGCGGAACAGCACGTCGACCGAGGGCCGGTGGCGGTTCACCAGCGGGCCGTCGACCACCTCGACGAAGTAGTAGGCGCCGGTGCGGCGCAACAGCATGTGCTTGCCGCCCGGCGCGATCAGGGCGCGGCCGGGCACCACGCGGTCGTTGTTGGCGGCCTCCTTGACGCTGATCTGGCAGACGCTGTCGAGCCGCGCGGCGAAGGCGGCGGTGAACTTCTCCGGCATGTGCTGGACGATGACGATGCCGGGGCAGACCCGCGGCAGCGCCGTCAGCACCTCCTCGAGCGCCTGGGTGCCGCCGGTCGAGGTGCCCAGCGCCACCACCCGTTCGGTGGTCTGCAGCACCGCGCGCCCCTCGGCCGGCGGCAGGATCACGTCGGCGTTGTGCTTGACGGTGGGCTGCGGCGGCGCCGCCGCCCGGCCGGCCAGGCGGCGCACGTTGGCGCCGGCCGCCGCGCGCACCGCCGAGACCAGCTCGTCGGCGCTGTCGTGCAGGAACTGCTTGAGGTCGAGCCGCGGCTTGGTGATGATCGCCACGGCGCCGGCGGCCAGCGCGTCCATCGAGGTCTGCGCCCCCTTCTCGGTCAGGGTCGAGCAGATCACCACCGGGGTCGGCCGCTCGGCCATGATCTTGCGCAGGAAGGTGATGCCGTCCATGCGCGGCATCTCGACGTCGAGCACGATGACGTCGGGCCACTGCGTCTTCATGCGCTCGATCGCCAGCAGCGGGTTGGCCACGGCGTGGGTGACGACGATGCCCTGGGCGCCGTTGAGCAGGCCGCTGAGCACCTGGCGCACGACGGCCGAATCGTCGACGATCATCACCTCGATGCTCATGCCGGCTCCTGGTGCGGGCGGCGCGGCACGAAGTCGGGCGGCACCTGGCGGCTCAGCACCTCGCCGCTGCGGATGGTGAAGATCAGTTGGCGGTGGCCCTCGCCGTACAGGCTCTCCGAGACCACGGCGATGCCGTGCTGGCGCAGCAGCTCGCGGGCGCAGGCGGCGTTCTGGCTGCCGATGTCGGGCACCTTGGCGCTGCGCGGGAACATCGCGCCGCCGCCGAACAGCTTGCCCTGGCACTGCGCCGGCGGCACGGCGCGCCGCTCCAGCTCGGCCAGCAGGAAGTCCATCGCGTCGGCGCCGTACAGGCCGGCGCGCCCGGCGCCGGCCTTGCGGTTGCTGCCGGGCAGCAGGAAGTGCGACATGGCGCCGACCCGCCGCGCCGGGTGCCACAGGGTGATCGAGACGCAGGAGCCGAGCAGGGTGCGCACGCGGTACTGCTGGTCGCCGACGAAGCAGTCGCCCGGCATCAGGAACACGTCGATCAGCTTGAGGGCGGCGCCGTTCATGGCGCCGGCTTGCGGTAGATCGACGGCGCCAGCGCCTGCACGGCGTCGCTGATGTCGTTGAGGGTCTCGGAGTGGCCGATCAGGAAGTGGCCGCCGGGGCGCAACTGGGCCAGCAGGCGGGCCACCACGGCGCGCTTGGTCGGCAGGTCGAAGTAGATCATCACGTTGCGCAGGAAGATCAGGTCGAAGCTGCCCAGCTTGGGCAGCGGCTGCACCAGGTTGAGGTGCTGGAAGGTGACGCGGGCGCGCAGCGCGCGCTCGACCAGCAGGGTGCCGGCCTCGCTGCCCTGGCCCTTCAGGCAGTAGCGCTTGAGGTAGGCCGGCGGCATCTGGCTGGCGCGCTCCATCGGGTAGTGGCCGCGCCGCGCCTTGTCCAGCACGCGGCTGGAGATGTCGCTGCCGAGCACCTCCCAGGGCGCCTCGCCGAGCACCTCGGCCAGCACCATGGCGATGCTGTAGGGCTCCTCGCCGCTGGAGCAGGCGGCGCTCCAGACGCGCAGCGCGCGCTGCTGGGCCTTGGCCGCCAGGGCCAGCTCGCGCAGCAGGGCGAAGTGCTTGGGTTCGCGGAAGAAGTAGGTCTCGTTGGTGGTCAGCAGGTCGACCGCCATCTGCAGCTCGGCCGGCTCGCGCCGGCTCTCGAGCAGCATCAGGTAGTCGCCGTAGCTGGCCAGCTGGTAGTGCGCCAGGCGCTTGGCCAGGCGGCCGCTGACCAGGGCCTGCTTGCCGTTGGCCATGAAGATCCCCGCCGCCTCGTAGATGAAGCGCTGGAACTGCGAGAACTCGCGCTCGCTCAGGGTGATCATCGCCATGCCGGTGCTCAGTGTTGCGCGGCGCGCGCCAGCGCGACGATCTCTTCGCCCGACAGCACGCGGTCGATCGCCAGCAGGCTGACGAAGCGGCCGCCGGCCTTGCCGATGCCGGCGATGAAGTCGGGCCGGATGCGCGTGCCGAAGGCGGGCGGCGGCTCGATGTCGGCGGCGCCGATGTCGACCACGGCGTTGACGGCGTCGACCAGCATGCCGAGCACCTGCTTGCCGTCGCTGTCGGCCAGCTCGACGATGACGATGCAGCTGCGCTTGCTGATCGGGCTGCTGGCGCGGCCGAAGCGGGCCGACAGGTCGAGCACCGGCACCACGGCGCCGCGCAGGTTGATCACGCCGCGCACACAGGGCGGCATCATCGGCACCGTCGCCAGGCTGGCGTACTCGATGATCTCCTTGATGTGCAGGATGCCGACGGCGAACTGCTCCTCGCCCAGCATGAAGGTGAGGAACTGGCTGGGCAGCGCGGCGGCGGCGGCGGCGGCGACCAGCGCGCGGCTGGCGCTGGGTTCGGTGGCGGGGATCATCTCTGGCTCCATGAAGGGGGGACGGGCGGCCTCAGGCGGCGGCCAGCTGGGCCGGCGGCTTGCCGCCGACCTGGGCCATCAGCGCGGCGACGTCGAGGATCAGGGCGACGTCACCGCTGCCCAGGATGGTCGAGCCGCTGATGCACTTGACCTCGGAGAAGATCGGGCTGAGCGGCTTGATCACGGTCTGGAACTCGCCCAGCAGGGTGTCGACCACCAGGCCGGCGCGCTGGTTGCCGAACTTCAGCACGACGATGCTCTCGCGCCGCCCGGCCTGGCCGTCCAGCGAGAACAGCTGGCGCAGGCGGATGAAGGGCAGCACCTGGCCGCGCAGGTTGCAGTAGTCCTGGCCCGGCTCGGCGGCGTACTCGATGCACTCCTCGATCATGTCGAGCGGGACGACGAACACCGAGCCGCCGACCTGCACCAGGAAGCCGTCGATGATGGCCAGGGTGAGCGGCAGGCGCACCGTGACGATGGTGCCGGCGCCCTCCTTGCTGTCGACCTCGACGCTGCCGCGCAGCGCCGTGATGTTGCGCTTGACCACGTCCATGCCGACCCCGCGGCCGGACAGGTTGGTGATCTTCTCGGCGGTCGAGAAGCCGGCCTCGAAGATCAGGTTGTAGATCTCGGCGTCGGACAGCTTGCGGTCGGGATCGACCAGGCCGCGCTCGATCGCCTTGGCCAGGATGCGCTCCTTCTGCAGGCCGCCGCCGTCGTCGCTGACCTCGATGACGATGCTGCCCGACTCGTGGAAGGCGTTGAGCGAGATCAGGCCGCGCGCCGGCTTGCCGCGCGCGACGCGCAGCTCGGCCGGCTCGATGCCGTGGTCCATGGCGTTGCGCACCAGGTGCATCAGCGGGTCGCCGATCTTCTCGACGACGGTCTTGTCGAGCTCGGCGTCCTCGCCGTCGACGGCCAGGCCGATGTCCTTGCCCAGCTCGCGGGCGACGTCGTGCACGACGCGCTGGAAGCGGTTGAAGGTGGCGCCGATCTTGACCATGCGCAGCTCGAGGGCGGCGTCGCGCACCTCCTCGACCAGGCCCGACAGCACCGAGCTGCACTCGAGCAGCTCGGCGTTGCACAGGCGCTGGCCGATCAGGTTGGCGCGCGCGCCGGCGATGATCAGCTCGCCGACCAGGTCGATCAGCCGGTCCAGCTTGTCGGAGTCGACGCGGATCGAGCGGCTCTCCTGCGCCTTCTGCTCGTTGGCCTGCTTCTGCTTGGCCAGCGCCGCCTCGACCACCACCGGCGGCACGTTGCCGGCGCCGACCAGGATGCTGCCGATCTGGCCGCTGGCGGCGTCCTGCGCCGCCAGCGCCTGCTCCAGCTCGCGCGCCGTGACGCTGCCGCAGCGCACCAGGATCTCGCCGAGGCGGGCGTCCTGCTCGGGCAGCGTGCGGATCAGTTCGACGTACTGCGAGACGCGGCTGTGCGGCGGCAGGATGTGCATCACGCAGTCGTCGTGGACGAACTCGAACACCGCCTCGATGGTCTCCTTGTCGGCCGCGCTGTCGAAGGCGATCTCGAAGCCCAGGTAGCACAGTTCGGCGTCCATCTGCTCGGCCGGCGGCAGCGCGTCGACGGTGGCGATGCCGACGATGGTGCCGAGCCTGGCCAGGTAGCGCAGGAAGGCGATCGGGTCCATGCCGTTCTGCAGCACGCCGCGGCCGAAGCGCAGCGAGATGTGCCAATGGTCGCGCTCGCCGGGGGCGCCGGTCATGCGCTCGACGCCGGGCTGGGCCAGCTCGACCAGCGGGCTGGCGCCGGCGCCGCCGTCTTGGCCATGGCCGTGGCCGCCGGCGTCGGCGTGGCCGGCGCTCATGTGGCGGCGCAGCTGGGCCACCAGGGCGGCGTCCTCGGCGGCGTTGGCCGGGTCGGCCTCGGTGGCGCCGGCGGCCAGGCCGTCGATCATGCCCGAAAGGAAGTCGCAGCAGGACAGCAGCAGCACGATCATCTCGTCGACCAGCACCACGCGGCCGTCGCGCACCTCGTCGAGCAGGCTCTCGACGACGTGGGTGAAGGCGACGATGTGGTCCAGGCTGAACAGGCCGGCCGAGCCCTTGATGGTGTGGGCGGCGCGGAAGATGGCGTTGATCGCCTCGCCCTGGTCGCCGGCCAAGTCGACGTTGAGCAGGGCGTTCTCCATCTCCTCGAGCAGCTCGCGGCTCTCGACGATGAAGGTTTGCAGCGCTTGGTCCAGATTCATGGCTTACCTCGCTAGGCAGGTCGGCGGTGGCGTCGGCGGGTTGGTCGGCGAATTCAGTGGGCGGCGGAGACCAGCAGGGCGTCGCCGAAATAGCCGCCCAGGTCCAGCATGTCGAAGATCTCCAGCACGGCGGCGCTGTGGCCGACCAGGCGCAACTGGTGGCCCAGCGTGGTGGCGTGCTGCTTGGCCAGCATCAGCACCTGCAGGCCGGCCGTGTCGAGCTCGCTGACGGCCGACAGGTCGAGCTCGAGCAGCGGGGCGCGCGCCAGCGCCTGCATCAGCTCGCCCTTCAACTCGGCGGCGCGGTAGATGGTCAACTCGCCGGCGATGGCGAGGCGGCTGGCGGTGGTGCTGGGATCGGCGGGCATGGCGGACTCCGTGGCGTGGCGGTTGGACAGGCGCTGTGGCCAGCGCGGCGGGGAAAGGCGGGCGCGCGGCGGGCGCCGCCTACGGCAGCACCAGCTTGGCCACGGCGCCCAGCAGCACCTCGGGCTTGAAGGGTTTGACCACCCAGGCCTTGGCGCCGGCCGCCTGGCCCTCGCGCTTCTTGCCCTCCTGCGACTCGGTGGTCAGCATGATCACCGGCGTGAAGCGGTACAGCGGCAGCTGCTTGAACTCCTTGACGAAGGTGATGCCGTCCATGTTGGGCATGTTGACGTCGCACACCACCAGGTGGATCTTCTGCCCGGTGCACTTGGACAGCGCGTCGAGCCCGTCGCGCCCCTCGATGACGTCGTAGCCGGCGCCCTTGAGCGCGATGCCCACCACCTGGCGCAGCGAGGCCGAATCGTCGACCACCATGATAGTCTTGGCCATGCATTACTCTCCTTAGAAAAAGGTCACCTCGTCGGCGGCGGCGGCGGCCGCCGGGCGGGCCTGGCCGCCGTGGTGCACGGCGTGCTCCTCGGCCATCGCGTAGGTCTTCTCCAGCTCGCCGAGCAGGGCGGCGGCGGCCAGCGGCTCGAGGACCGCGCCCTCGGCGTAGCGGGCGCGGTTGTCGCGCAGCAGCCGCGGCAGCAGGTCCATATTGTCGCGCACGTGGGCCATCACCTGGCTGACCCGGTCCTGGAACTGCAGTTGCACCAGCGCCTCGCCGACTTCGCCCTGGATCGCCACGCTGTCCTGCTTGAGCAGCTCGGTCGACTGCTGCAGCGCGTCGGTGACCTGGCGGAAGTCGCCCAGCACGGCGGCGATCAGCCCCTCGGCCGACTGCAGCGAGGCGTTCTCCTGCTCGCTCGACAGCTCGGCCGCCTGGCTGGCGGCGATGATGGCGCGGCTGATCTGGCCGACCCGCTCGGCGATGCTGCGGCCGGTCTCGGCCGAGCGGTTCGACAGGTTGCGCACCTCGGTGGCGACCACCGCGAAGCCGGCCCCGGCCGGGCCGGCGCGGGCCGCCTCGATGGCCGCGTTGAGCGCCAGCAGATTGGTCTGGGCGGCGATGCTGGCGACGCCCTCGGCCATGCCGCGCAGTTCGCGGGTGTAGCCCTCGAGCTGCTTGATCTGGTCGAGCATGGTTTGTTTGGAGCGCATCGCCGACTGCATCGAGGCGACCACCGAGCCGAGCTGGCTCTGGCTGTGGCCGAACACCTCGGCCAGCGAGGGGCCGGCGCCGCCCTGCTGGCCGGCGCCGGCCACGTGCAGGGTGTTGTCGAGCTTGTCGACGATGGAGGAGAAGCGGCCGGCCAGCTCGGCCACGGCGTCCTCCATCTGGCTGCGCGACGATTCGAGGTGGCGGCTCCAGACCGGCAGCACGGCGTCGCCGAACTGTTCGCGTCCCTCCAGGTAGCGCTCGATCATGGCCTGCGGCGCGGCGCCGGCCGCGCCGAGCACGCGCGCGGCGCCGGCGCCGGCGGCCAGCAGCAGCGCGGCCCACAACCAGGCCGGCCAGCCGGCGTGGCCCCAGCCGGCCGCCAGCGTGCCGACGGCGCCGCCCAGCGCCAGGGCGAGGGGAAACAGGGTTGCGCTGCCGAGACTGGTGATATTTTTCACTGGACCCCACCGCCGAAAAAACCATTCGGGACACGCCGACCGCGGGCATGCCGTTGCGAAACATGTTCCCACATTCTGTGCCAATGCGGCGCGAAAGGGAAGCGTTGAAACACCCGGCCGCGCCCTCACTGGCAAACCAATTGTAGCTGGAGTTGCTGGCGCTGGCGCTTTAAATAACTGCCAAAGAGAAATAATTTCCAATCGACACATACGGCGCCGCGCCGCCCCGCGCCACGCCCGTGGCGGCGCGGGGCCGGCGCTGTTGCGGGGACGCAACCCGGCGCCTTGTCGCCTTTGCCGGTGGACTTTTTCGGCCGCCGCATGTACATTGCCACCGTCGCAAAGTAATAATTTAGACAATGCACTCTCAACAACAACATTTCTATAGGAACAAGCCCAATGAAACAATACGGAGCTGAATTTTTTGGTACCTTCTGGCTGGTGCTGGGCGGCTGCGGTAGCGCCGTGCTGGCGGCCGCCTTCCCCGGCGTCGGCATCGGCCTGCTGGGCGTCTCGCTGGCCTTCGGCCTGACCGTGCTGACCATGGCCTACGCCATCGGCCACATCTCCGGCTGCCACCTGAACCCGGCCGTGTCGATCGGCCTGTGGGCCGGCGGCCGCTTCCCCGCCAGCAAGCTGCTGCCCTACATCGTCGCCCAGGTGCTCGGCGGCATCGCCGCCGGCGGCGTGCTGTACCTGATCGCCAGCGGCAAGGCCGGCTTCGACCTGGCCGGCGGCTTCGCCTCGAACGGCTACGGCGAGCACTCGCCGGGCGGCTACTCGCTGACCGCCGCGCTGGTCACCGAGGTGGTGATGACGGCGATGTTCCTGGTCGTCATCCTTGGCGCCACCGACGGCCGCGCCCCGGCCGGCTTCGCGCCGCTGCCGATCGGCCTGTGCCTGACCCTGATCCACCTGATCAGCATCCCGGTCACCAACACCTCGGTCAACCCGGCGCGCAGCACCGGCGTGGCGCTGTACGTGGGCGGCTGGGCCACCAGCCAGCTGTGGTTGTTCTGGGTGGCGCCGATCGCCGGCGCCCTGCTCGGCGCGCTGATCTACCGCGCCATCGGCAAGAAGGACTGAGCCGGGCCGGCCTGAGGGCCGCCGCGTCAACGGGCCGGGGGCGCAGCTGCGCCGCCCGGCCTTTTTTTCGCCCGCGCGCGGCGTGGGCCGGTGATCAGTTACCATGGTGGCTTGTTCGTCCACACCCACACCGCGCATGCCCGCTCCGTCCATGTTCCGTTCGCTGCTGTCGCTGCCGCCGCTGCTCGCGGCCTTGCTGGCGTGGGCGCCGCCGGCAACGGCCGCGCCAGCGGCGGCGCCGCTGCGCATCGTGCTGCCGCCGCTGCATCCGAGCGCGCGCGAGCACGCCGCCTACTTCCCCGCGCTGCTGCGCCTGGCGCTGGAAAAGACCCGCGCCAGCGACGGCCCGTTCGAGATCAGCGTCTTCCCGCGCGAGCTGACCAGCCCGCGCCAGGCGCTGGAGCTGAAGAACAACGGCGTCATCAACGTCATCTGGGACGGCAGCAACGCCCAGCGCGAGCGCGAGCTGCTGGCCGTGCCGGTGTCGCTGTTGGGCGAGCTGAACGACTACCGCGTGCTGCTGATCCGCCGCCAAGACGCGTCCCGCTTCGCCGCCGTGCGCACCCTCGAGCAACTGGCCGCGCTGCGCGCCGGCGCCGGCGTCAACTGGCCCTCGACCGAGATCCTGCGCGCCAACGGCCTGCCGGTGGTGACGGCGATCTCCTACGAGTTCCTGTTCCCCATGCTGCAGGGCGGCCGCTTCGACTACCTGCCGCGCGGCGTCTACGAGGCCTGGTTCGAGCAGCGCGTGCACGCCGGGCGCGACCTGGTGGTCGAACCGGACATCTTCCTGCACTACCGCGTGCCCTTCCACTTCTTCGTCAGCCGCGACAATCCGGCGCTGGCGGCGCGCATCGAGCGCGGCCTGCGCCTGGCGCAACAGGACGGCAGCTTCGCCCGCCTGTTCAACGGCGTGCCGGCCTTCCGCCGCAGCCTGGACGAGATCCGCGCCGGCAAGCGCCGCGTGTTCGAGCTGCGGCCGCTGCCCTGAGGCGGCGCGCCGGCGGCGCCGCGGCGTGTTGCGTTTCATGCAGCAACAAGAATGCCAATCCAAGACCGCAAGCGCAGTCGAGCAGACCAATCCTTTACCGCAACCACCCGGCGCGGCCGCAAACGTGGCGCCGCCGGCCACCGCCGGCAGATGCCGGGCGACACGGCGGCCGTCTTGTGGCATATTGCCATTTAGAAAAATACGATTTGCGAGGGCAAACGTTTTCCCGCCACACGCCAAGCAAACTGCAAGAGAATTTCCCGCCATGAAACTGACCCGCCTGTTCGCCGTCTCCATCGCCGTGTTGGCGTTGCTCAGCAGCGCCATGCTGGGCCGCATCGTGCTGACGGAGTGGAACAACTACGGCGCCGCCGCCGACGGCCTGCGCATCCTACAACTGGTGCAAAAGAGCATGCTGGCGGCCGAGAAGCTGTCCTTCGAGCGCGGCCCGGTCAACGGCATGCTGGGCGACGCCCTGCCGCACCAGGCGCTGCGCCTGCAACGCCTGGCCGCCGCGCGCGGCGCCAGCGACCGCGCCCTGGCCGAGCTGCAGGACGCCGTCGGCGCCGGCCCGGCGCCGTCGGCCGCCGCGCTGGCCGCGCTGCAGCGGGTGCGGCAGGCGCTGGCGGCGGCGCGCCAGACGGTCGACCGCCTGGCCGCCCTGCCGCAGGAGCAGCGCGCCCCGGCCGAGCTGACCGCCACCGTCGAGCAGATGTTCGCCCTGGTGCCGATCATCATGGAGACCGTCAACGAGTTCTCGCGCAGCTCGCAGCAGCGCTATCCGCAGTTCTCGGTGATCTTGCAGAACGCCCGCTTCGCCGTCGAGCTGCGCGAGTACGCCGGCCGCCTCGGCTCGCAGCTGACGGCGGCGCTGGTGGCACGCCGGCCGCTCGACGAGGCGGCGCAGCGGCGCATCCAGTTCATCGAGGGCCGCATCGAACAGCTGCGCGAGCTGATCAAGCTGCCCACCAACAATGTCGCCACCGACCCGCGCCTGCTGGCGGCGCTGCGGGCGATGGAGCAGCGCTACTTCGGCGACGGCCTGGCGCTGGTGGCCGGCATGGTCGAGGCCAGCCGCGCCGGCCGGCCCTACCTCATGGACACCGGCCAGTTCGCCGAGCGCTACGTGCCGACCATGGCGCCCATCCTGCGCGTGCGCGACGTGCTGCTGGAGGCCTCGCTGGAACAGGCCCAGCAGGCCTACCACACGGCCCGGCGCCAGTTGCTGCTGGCCTGCGCCACCGGCGCGCTGACCCTGCTGGTGCTGGCGGTGCTGGCCCTGATCGTGCGGCGCCGGGTGATCCGGCCGCTGCTGTGGGCGACGCGCGCGCTGGTCAACCTGAGCAACGGCGACCTGGCCAGCGAGGTGCGCGGCACGCGCCGGCGCGACGAGGTGGGCGACCTGCTGCGCGCCCTGGTGGCGCTGCGCGCCGGCGCGCTCGACAAGCGGCGCCTGGAGCAGGAGCGCCAGCAGCTGATGGAGGAGCTGCGCCGCAGCGCCGACACCGACTACCTGACCGGCATCCTGAACCGGCGCGCCTTCACCGCCGCCGGCCAGCAGCGCATGCGCGGCGCGCAGGAGAACGACCTGTCGCTGGCGGTGATCCTGTTCGACATCGACCACTTCAAGTCGGTCAACGACTGCCACGGCCACGACGCCGGCGACCAGGTGCTGATCCGCGTCGCCGCGCTGGTGCGCCACGAGCTGCGCGACGGCGAGATCCTGGCGCGCTACGGCGGCGAGGAGTTCGTCGTCATGCCGGCCTACTGCGACCTGAACGCGGCGCGCGTGGTGGCCGAGCGGCTGCGCCGCGCCATCGAGGCCGAGCCGCTGCCGCTGGTCGACGGCCACATCCTGCGCATCACCGCCAGCTTCGGCGTGGCCGCCGCCAGCGGCGAGCGGGCCGCCCTCGACGGCCTGTTCCACGCCGCCGACCTGGCGCTGTACCGCGCCAAGCACCTCGGCCGCAACCGGGTCGAGGGTTAACTGCGGAATTGGTGCAGGCGGTACTTGCGCAGCACGCCGTCGCTGCCGAACAGCAGCACCAGCTCGCGGCTGCGGTCCGGCACGAACAGCGCGGCCGTGCCGATGATGGGCAGGTAGCGCAAGAAGCCGGGCACGCTCTGCCGGTCCTGGTAGACCCAGATCTCGTAGCCGCTGTCGAACTTGAACACGTGCGAGTCGCCGAAGGCGGCGACGATGTCGGCCTTGGTGCTGTGGCCGACCTTGATGGCGTGGTCCATCTCGCCACGGCTCATGCGGCTGACGGCGCCGTTGCCGAGCACGGCGCAACCGCCCAGCAACAGCAGCATGGCCCAGCTCAATCTGCTCAGGATATTCATCATGGTCGACTCCGTTCAGGGCGCGCGCGGTGCCGTGGCGGCGGACGCCGTCGGCGCCGGGCCGTCGTCCAGGTAGGCAAAGGCCGGCGGCGGCGCGGCCGGCGCGCCGGCCTGGCTCAAGCGCAAGGGCTTGCGCAGCGCGTCGGCGGGGAAGCCGAGCAGGCGGAAGCGCAGCGAAATGTCGGGCATGCTGGGGGCGTAACGCTCGAACAGGGCCATGCCCTTGGGCGGGCCGCCGGCCTCGGCGGCGGGCCCGGCGGGGGCCGGCGGCGGCGGCGGCAGCGCGGCCGGGGCCGAGCCGGCCAGGCAGCACAAGGTGCCGAGCAACATCATGCGTTGCCACATCGCCTGTCTCGCCATCATGCCTGCCTCCTGGTTTGCTTGGGGCGCACGTCGCGCCGGAAACAAAGTGTTGCAATTTCCCGGGCAAGACTCCAGTCATTTGTGCGCAGCACCATCGGACGCCACTTGGGGTAGCGCGAGGCGGTACGCGCGGATGCAAAAAAGGCCAGTCCGACGGGACTGGCCTTGACTGCCGCGCGGCGGGCGGCACGGCGCCGAGCGCCGAGCGCCGCCGGGCGCCCTACTTCTTGGCGAACTGCTTGTCGACCGCGCCCTGGGTCACCGGGTGGTAGCGTTCGCGCGCCTTGGCGTACAGCGCCTTGGCCCAGGCCTTGTCGTCCGCCGTCTTGAGCAGCGCGGTGTACAGCGGCACGACGAACTTCTGCCGGCCCACGCTCATCAGGAAGCTGCCGAGCGGCTCGCGCACGTTGTAGCCGGCCTTCACCGAGGCCAGGTAGAAGCGGTAGGCGATCTCGTTGTTGCCGCTCTTGCCTAGGCCGAACTGCTGGTCGAGCTCGGCCAACTGGGCCGCCGTGGCCTTGCCGCTGATGTCGTTGAGGAAGTGCATCCACTCGGTGGCGATCCAGGCCTTGCTGTCGATGTCCTTGGTGGCCAGCGCACCCTTGAGCCAGGCGTCGCGCTGGGCGTCGACGGCGGCCAGCCGCGGCGAGACGGCGCGCTTGGCGCTGGCCGGCACGCCGACGCCGTGCAGCCACTCGTCGAGCTCGGCCTCGCCCATCAGCTCGGGATGGCCGTCGAGCAGGTTCTTGCGCAGGTAGGCGACGAACTGCTCGGTGGTGGCCGACTGGAAGGCGTGCTGGTCGAACCAGCCGCGCAGGAAGGGGTCGAACACGGCGCGGCCGGCGCGCTGCTCGAGCGTGCGCAGGAACCAGGCGCCTTTCGGATAGGCCAGGCCCTCGTCGGTGTAGGTGGCGGCCGGGCGCTCGTCGGGGTCGCGGCTGAGCAGCGCCTGGCGCGCCGGCGGGATCTCCGGCAGCGAGGCGAACAGCTCCTCCTGCTCGAGCTGCAGGCCGATCTCGGCGACGTCGGCGCCGTACAGGCTCTCGACGATGCGCGTCGTCACGTAGGTGGTGAAGCCCTCGTTGAGCCACCAGTGCTTCCACGAGGCGTTGGTGACCAGGTTGCCGGACCAGGAGTGGGCCAGCTCGTGGGCGATCAGGTCGACCAGGCTGCGGTCGCCGGCGATCATGGTCGGTGTCAGGAAGGTCAGGCGCGGGTTCTCCATGCCGCCGATGGGGAAGGACGGCGGCAGCACGATCATGTCGTAGCGCTCCCAGCGGTAGGGGCCGTACAGGCTCTCGGCGGCGGCGATCATCTTCTCGGTGTCGGCCAGCTCCCAGGCGGCCGCTTCGATGCGGGCCGGCTCGGCGTAGACGGCCGAGCGCGGGCCGAGCTTGCGCAGCTCGAGTTCGCCGATGGCGATGGCCAGCAGGTAGGCCGGGATCGGCTGGGCCATGCGGAACTTCCAGCCGCCGGCGCCGCTGGCGTTCTGGTCGTTCTCGGCGCTCATCACCACGCGCAGGCCGGCCGGCGCGTCGATGCGGGCGCTGTAGGTGAAGCGCACCGCCGGGGTGTCCTGCAGCGGCGCCCAGGAGCGCGCGTTGATGGTCTCGGACTGGCTGAACATGAAGGGCCGCTTGCCCGACATGGTCTGCTGCGGCGTCATCCACTGCAGCGCGGCGGCGGCGGGCGCCGTGTGGTAGTAGATGCGCACCTTCCGCGGCTGGGCGGCGACGGCGATGCGCAGGGCGCGGCCCTTGTCGGCCTCCAGCTTGTCGAGCATGTAGGAGGCCGGCGCCCATTTGCCGTTGGCGCCCAGCACCTGGACGCGGGCGATGCTCAGGTCGCGCGTGTCGAGCACCAGGCTGCGCGCCGACTTGTCGAGCCAGTTCAGGCTCAGCTCGGCGTAGCCGCTCAGCGTCTTGCTGGCGAAGTCGGCCTTCAGGTCGAGGTGCAGGTCGCTGGTGCGCACCTGGTCGTAGCGGGCGTAGCTGAGCGGGTCGGCCTGGGCCTGGGCGGCGAGGCCGAGCAGCAGGCACAGCGCCAGGCGCAGGGAATGTGGAGTGGGCATGGTGGTCTTCGCAAAAAATGAGCAATTGAAAAAGATTGCCGGCAAGGGCAGCAGCGCCGAGCAGAATAGCACAGGGCGCCGCGCTGGACCGGGCGGCGCCGTTGCGGTATCATCGCCGCTGAACATTGGGGAGTAGTCGTCCGTCGGCCCGTCCGGCGGAATCTGCATCAACATAATCGGCCCGCAGGCCGTGGTGCAGATGGTGATCCACTTGACGAGACCATTGATCAAGGGGCGGCCGCATGGGCCGGAGTCGCCCCTGGATCATTGGTAAACCGTCCGGCCCGCGTACCACCCTCATCCCCATGGAAGCTTTCCTCGTCTCTAGCGGCATCGTCGCGCTCGCCGAAATCGGCGACAAAACCCAGTTGCTGGCCTTCGTGCTGGCCGCCAAATTCCGCCGTCCCCTTCCCATCGTGCTGGCGATCCTCGTCGCCACCATCGCCAACCACGCCTTCGCCGCCGCCGTCGGCGGCTGGGTCACCGGCCTGATGGGGCCGGACCTGCTGCGCTGGGTGCTGGGCGCCGGCTTCCTGGCGATGGCCGCCTGGACCCTGGTGCCCGACAAACTCGACGACGAGGACACCAAGCTGGCCGGCTACGGCGTGTTCCTGACCACCCTGATCGCCTTCTTCATGGCCGAGATGGGCGACAAGACGCAGATCGCCACGGTGGCGCTGGCGGCGCGCTACCACAGCCTGGCGGCGGTGGTGGCCGGCACCACGGTCGGCATGATGCTGGCCAACGTGCCGGCGGTCTACCTGGGCGAGCGCATCGCCGGCCGGGTGTCGCTGAAGCTGGTGCACGGCATCGCGGCGGCCGTGTTCGCCCTGCTCGGCCTGGCCACGCTGCTGGGCGCCGGCGCCGGCTGGGGTTTCTAGGACGTTTCCGGCACGCCACAGCTTGCCAATTTGCGTATTTTTCTGCCCGCTTATGTGCGTTCGCACACAGATCTCGAAAAATTGATAAGATATCATCTTTGTTAAGTATGAAATCTTTGAAAGAGGTTTGTAAATGCGTGTCCAGATCAAACTGGCGATCATGGCGTTGACGCTGGGGCTGGGCGGCCTGGCCGGCGCCACCCCGCTGGCCGTCGCCGCGCCGGCCCCGGCCGTGCCCGCCTTCCAGCTCGACGACTTGGCGGCGGCCACCCTGCTCGACGGCCTGGAACAGGCCGATCTGCGCGATTTCGCGGGGATGCGGGCCGGTCTGGACGAAGCGGCGGACGATCTGCCGCCGGGCCGACTGGCGCCGGCGCAGCGGGGCGGCAGCCGTGCCGGCCTGGACGGCCAAGCCCGCGCGCAACCACGGACGCAACATCCGGCGGCGCCGCCCGAACCGATCCCCGAGCCGGAGATATACACAATGTTTCTGGTCGGCATCGCCATCCTGCTGCTGGCGGGCCGCCGCCGCGACGTCGCCTCGCCCTGGGGCATGATCCGCGTCGACAAGTAGGAAGCGCGTTCGCGCCTTGCCGTTCCCGTCCTCCGTTTCCATCCGCCGTTTCCGTCCGCCGTTTCCGTCCGCCGTTTTCCCCGCCTCTTCCGCCGGACCGGCGCCGCCCACGCGGCGCCGGTTTTTTTACGCCCGCCGCGTTCAGCCGCGTGGGGCGGCCGCCACCTGCAAGTCCACCACATGGCTGGCGCCGTCGTCGACTAGGGCGAAGCTGGCGTCCGGCTGGGCCACGCCGTCCAGGCTCAGGCCGGCCGCGCCGGCCGCGGCGCGGCGCACCTCGATCCGGTAGACGGCGCCGCCGTGGCGGTAGCTGATGGCGAAGCCGTCCCAGTCGGCCGGCAGGTGCGGCGCCAGGCGCAGCCGCTCGCCGGCCCGCGTCAGGCCCAGCATCTCCTCGACGATCAGGCGGTACATCCAGCCGGCCGAGCCGGTGTACCAGCTCCAGCCGCCCCGGCCGACGTGGGGCGGCACGGCGTAGATGTCGGCCGTCACCACGTAGGGCTCGACCTTGTAGCGGGCGCAGCCCTCGGCGTCGGCGGCGTGGCGCAGCGGGTTGAGCATGCGCAGCAGCTGCCAGGCGCGCTCGCCGTCGCCCAGGCGGGCGAAGGCCATCACCGTCCAGATGGCGGCGTGGGTGTACTGGCCGCCGTTCTCGCGCACCCCCGGCACGTAGCCGCGGATGTAGCCGGGGTTGGGCTCGGCGCGGTCGAACGGCGGGTCGAGCAGCTGGATCAGGCCGTGCTCGCGCCGCACCAGGCGGGCGTCGACCTGCTCCATCGCCTGGCGCGCCCGCTCCGGCGCGGCGGCGCCCGACAGCACCGCCCAGCTCTGCGAGATCGAGTCGATCTGGCACTCGGCGTTGGCGTGCGAGCCGAGCGGGGTGCCGTCGTCGAAGTAGGCGCGGCGGTACCACTGGCCGTCCCAGGCGTTGGCCTCGACGCTGCCGGCCAGGCGCTTGGCCTCGACCCGGCACTCGGCGGCGAAGACGCCGTCCTGGCGCCGCTCGGCCAGTTCGGCGAAGCGCTGCAGCACCTCGACCAGGAAGAAGGCCAGCCAGACGCTCTCGCCCTTGCCGTGTTCGCCGACCTTGTCCATGCCGTCGTTCCAGTCGCAGGAGCCGATCAGCGGCAGGCCGTGGGCGCCGAAGCGCAGGCCGTGGCGGATCGCCCGCACGCAGTGCTGGTACAGGCTCTCGCTGCGCGAGGAGCGGCTCGGCAGGTCGTAGTAGGAGTCCTCCTCGGGCTTGACGGCGCGCCCCTCCAGGTAGGGCGCGGTCTCGTCGAGCACCGCCAGGTCGCCGGTGACGGCGGCGTAGCGGCAGGCCGCCAGCGGCAGCCACAGGTAGTCGTCGGAGCAGTGGGTGCGCACGCCGCGGTCGGACGGCGGGTGCCACCAGTGCTGCGCGTCGCCCTCGATGAACTGGTGGCCGGCGCACAGCAGCAGGTGCTCGCGCAGCAGCTGCGGCGCGCTGTGCAGCGCCGCCATGGCGTCCTGCAGCTGGTCGCGGAAGCCGAACGCGCCGCCCGACTGGTAGTAGCCGCTGCGCGCCCACAGCCGGCAGGCGATGGTCTGGTACAGCAGCCAGCCGTTGGCCAGCACGTCGAGCGCCGGGTCGGGCGTGGCGATCCGCACCGCGCCCAGGGTGGCGGCCCAGTGGGCGCGCACGGCGGCCAGCGCGGCGGCGGCGGCGCCGGCGTTGCCGTGCTGGCGCACCAGGCTGCCGGCGTCGGCGTTGCGGCGGCCGCCGACGCCGAGCAGGAAGACGAACTCGCGCTGCTCGCCGGGCGCCAGCTCGCAGGGCAGCTGCAGCGCGGCGCAGGCGTCGAGGCCGGCGCCGAGCCGGCCCGACAGGCGGGTGCGGCGCAGCGCGGCCGGCTCGGCCAGGCTGCCGTTGCGGCCGATGAACTCGGCGCGGTCGGCGCTGAAGCTGGCGCCGGCGGCCAGGCCGGCGTCGGCGTGGAAGAAGGCGACCCGGCCGCTGAACTCGGTGTTGTAGGGGTTGCGGGCGAACAGCGCGCCGCTGGCCGGCTCGCGCTCGGTGACGATGTGCATGCCGGACTTGCTGCGCATGTCGCCCAGCACCCACTCGACGTAGCCGGTGACGGACAGGCGGCGCGGCTCGCTGCCGTCGTTGCGCAGGCGCAGCACGCTGTACTTGAGCGCCGCGTCGAGCGCGACGAAGGTGGTCAGCTCGCTGGCGATGGCGCCCTCGCTGTGCTCGAACACGCTGTAGCCGAAGCCGTGCCGGGTCAGGTATTCGCCGGCGCCGCCGGCCGGCAGCGCGGTGGGCGACCAGACCTGGCCGCTGTGCTCGTCGCGCAGGTAGAAGGCCTCGCCGCTGGCGTCGCCCACCGGGTCGTTGTGCCAGGGCGTCAGGCGGAACTCGTGGGCGTTCTCGTGCCAGGTGTAGGCCTGGCCGCTCTCCGACACCACGCAGCCGAACTGGGCGTTGGCCAGCACGTTGCTCCACGGCGCCGGGGTGCGCCGGCCGGCGCCGTGGCGGATCAGGTACTCGCCGCCGTCGGCGGAGAAGCCGCCGATGCCGTTGTCGAGCAGCGGCGCCGGGCCGGCCCCGGCGCCGTCGGCGGTGCCGAACGGCGCGGCGGCGGCCGGCGCGGCGAAGCCGGCGCGGCCCTCGCCGAGCGGCGGCGGCAGGCGCGGCGCCGGCGCCGCCGGCCGCTTGATCTGCTCGGCCAGCGTGCCGCGGCTGTCGCTGATGACGACCCGCGCCACCGACTGCAGCAGCACGCGGTCCTCGTTGGCGATCTGCTCGGCCTGGCGCACGAAGATGCCGCCCGGCCGGTCGATCGCCTGGGCGTCGTTGCCGGAGGCGATCAGGCCCATGATCTGCTCGTGCAGCAGTTGGCGGTAGCCGGCCTGGTCCTCGTACCAGATGACCAGGTCGACCACCAGGCCCTTCAGGCGCCAGTAGGCGTGCGCCTGCACCAGCTGGCGCGCCAGCTCGATGTTGGCCGGGTCGCGGATCTGCAGCAGCACGATCGGCAGGTCGCCGGAGATGGCGTAGGCCCACAGGCCGGACTGGCCGCGCTGGTTCCTCTGCAGCACGGCCGGCTCGGCGCGCAGCAGCGCGTTGGGGTAGATGACGGTGCTGGCCAGGCGGGCGTAGAGCTGGGCGTCGGCCTCGCTGGCGTTGAGCTGGCGCAGCACCACCTGGCTGTGGGTCCAGGCCAGCTCGAAGACGCGGTCGGCCAGGTGGCGGTCCTGGTACTTGTCGATCAGGTGCAGCGCCGCCTCGCGCGTGTCGGTCATGCCGCTGACGATGTCGACGGTGGCGCTCTGGTCCGGCTCGAGCGTGATCTGGTAGCGGATCGCCACCACCGGGTCGAGCACCGGGCCGGCGCCGCCGCCCAGCGGCCCGGCCTGGGCCATGGCCAGCGGCGCGATGGCGCTGCGGCCGCGGCCGATGAAGCGGGCGCGGTCGGTCTCGAAGGACAGCTCGACGACGGCGGCGTCGTGCACCGTCATCAGGTGCAGCAGGGTCGGCGTCGCCTCGTCCTTGCCGCGCGGCCGGCGCGCGCACAGGATGGCGCCCTCGTGGTGCAGGATCTCGGTCTGCACGAACAGCTTGCCGAAGGCCGGGTGGGCGGCGTCGGCGGCCGGCGCCGCCATCACCACCTCGGCGTAGCTGGTCAGCTCGACGACGCGGCGGCGCGCCGACTTGTTGGTGACGCGGGTGCGGCGCAGCTCGATGTCGTCCTCCGGCGAGACGACGATCTCGGTGTGCAGGTCGAGCTCGTGGTCGCCGCGGCGGAACTCGGCGCGGCCCTCGGAGAAGATCACCTCGTACTTGCGCGGCGCGGCCAGGGTCGGCTGGTAGGTGGTCGACCAGACGGCGCCGCTGTCGACGTCGCGCAGGTAGCAGAAGCTGCCCCAGTTGTCGCGCGTGCCGTCCTCGCGCCAGCGGGTCACGGCCAGGTCGCGCCAGCGGCTCGAGCCGCCGCCGGCGTGGCTGACCATGACGTGGTAGCGGCCGTTCGACAGCAGCTGGGTCTCGGGCAGCGCGGTGTTGGGCTGGGTCAGCACGCGCAGCGGCATGACCTGCTCGGCGGCGGCCGGGCGCGGCTCGCCCTCGGCCTGCTGCTGCGGGTGGAAGGCGCCGGCCTGCGGGATGCGCTCCTGCAGCAGCAGCAGGGTGGCGCGCAGCTCGGCGTCGGCCTCGAAGCGGCGCTGCATCGGCCGCTCGTGCAGCAGGTAGCCGATGGCCAGCAGGCCCATGCCCTGGTGGTGCACCATGAAGGAGCGCACCACGGCGGCGCTCTGGCCGCGCGGCAGGCGGCTGCCGGTGTAGTCGACCGCCTCGTAGAAGCCGTAGCGGCCGAGGAAGCCCAGCGCGGCCATGCGCTGCAGGTTCTGGCAGGCCGCCTCGGGCCGCACCATCAGCCCCATCATGCAGGCGTAGGGCGCCACCACCAGGTCGTCGGCCAGGCCGCGCTTGAGGCCCAGGCCGGGCACGCCGAAGGCGCGGTACTGGTAGTTCAGGCTGGCGTCGACGGTGTTGTAGCCGGACTCGGAGACGCCCCACGGCACGCCGCGCTGGCGGCCGTAGTCGATCTGCGCGTCGAGCACGGCGTGGTAGGTCTGCGTCAGCAGGGTGTTCGGGTAGCTCGGCATGACCAGCAGCGGCATCAGGTATTCGAACATCGAGCCGCTCCACGACAGCAGCAGCGGGCGGCCGCCGACCATGCACAGCTGGCGCCCCAGCGCGAACCAGTGCTGCTGCGGCAGCTGGCCCTGGGCGATGGCGACGAAGCTGGCCAGGCGCACCTCGGAGGCCAGCAGGTCGTAGCAGCTGGCGTCGAGGCGGCGCTCGCTGACGCTGTAGCCGATCGCCAGCAGCTTGGTGGCCGGGTTGTACAGGAAGGAGTAGTCCATCTGCGCCTGGGCGCGGGCCAGCGCGGCCAGCGCGGCGATGCGCTCGATGCGGCTGGCGGCGCGGGCGCCGCCCAGCGCCACCAGCTCGGCCAGCTGCTGCTGGCGGGCGCGCTCGTCGGGCGCCAGGTCGGAGGCGCTGGCGGCGGCCGGTTGCAGCTCGGCCAGCGCGCGCAGGGTCGGCATGCGCAGCAGGGCGGCGTCGAACACCGCCTCGGCCGGCAGGCTCGACCAGGGCGCCAGCTCGGCCAGCTCCTGCTCGGCGGCGCGGCACTGGCGCGCCAGCGCGGCGGCCCAGTCGCGCGTCGTGGCCTCGCCCAGCACCTCGACCTGGGCCGACAGCGCCTCGGCCAGCGCGGCGCCAGCCGCCAGCCAGACGTGCAGCGCCGGCAGCGGCGCGGGCGGCGGCGCGGCCAGGTGGCGGCGCAGCGCGGCGGCGGCGGCCAGCGGCGGCGGCACGGACAGGCCCGGGCCCGGGCACGGGCCCGCGCCGGCGCCCGGCTCGGCGGCGGCGGCCAGCGCCTCGTCGAGCACGGCGGCGGTGACGGCCAGGCCGTCGAACAGCTGGGCGCCGAGCAGCGGCCGCTCGAGCAGGTCGAGCAGGCCGGCGCGCAGCACCAGCAGGTGGCCGGCCAGGTTGCCGCTGTCGACGGTGGAGATGTAGACCGGCAGCAGCGGCTGCAGGCTCAGCGTGTCGTACCAGTTGTACAGGTGGCCCTGGTGGCGCTCGAGCAGGGCCATGCTGGCCAGGGTGCGCTCGCTGCGCTCGAGCAGCGCGCCGACGCCGACGAAGCCGAAGTCGTAGGCGCTCAGGTTGGCCAGCAGGGCCAGGCCGATGTTGGTCGGCGAGGTGCGGTGCGCCACCACGGCCAGCGGCTGCTCCTGCACGTTGTCGGGCGGCAGCCAGTGGTCGGCCGGGCCGACGTGGTCCTCGAAGAAGGCCCAGGTGCGCCGCGCCAGCAGGCGCAGGAAGCGGTGCTGCTCGGCCGACAGCTGGTCCGGCGCGACGGCGGCCGGGCGGCTGATCCACCAGGCCGCCAGCGGCGAGCCGAGCCAGGCCAGCAGGAACACGGCGGCGGCCGCCAGCGCGTCCGGCCGCCACAGCGCCAGCGCGGCGCCGGCGCCGGCCGCCAGCAGCGGCGCGCACCACATGGCGCGCCAGTTGGCGGCCAGGCCGTCCGCGGCGCGCGCCAGCGCCGAGGCGCGCCACTCGAGCAGGTGGCGCCGGCTGACCAGCAGGCGCCAGGCGCTGCGCGCCGCCGCGTCCAGGCTGAAGGCCGCCTCGTAGGGCAGGAACACCAGCTGTAGCAGGGCGTGCGCCAGTTGCAGGCCGCTGCGCCGCAGCGAGCCGGCCAGGTGCTGGCGCCACAGCGTCTCGGCCGGCTTGCGGTCGAGGTCGACCAGGGCGCCCACCAGGCCGGGGCCGAACAGCACGGCCAGCACGGCGCCGCTCCACAACCAGGCCTGGCCGGGCAGCGCCCAGCCCAGCAGCAGCAGCGCCAGCAGGGTCGGCGCCACCAGGCTGCGGCGCAGGTTGTCGAACAGCTTCCAGCGCGACAGCGCCGACAGCGGGTTGGCCTCGCGGCCGGCGCCGTCGACGCCGGCCGGCACGCGCGGCAGCAGCCAGGCCAGCAGTTGCCAGTCGCCGCGGATCCAGCGCTGGCGCCGCGCCACGTCCTCGCTGTAGCGGGCCGGGTAGGCCTCGTACAACTGGGCGTCGCTGAGCAGGCCGGCGCGCAGGTAGCAGCCCTCGATCAGGTCGTGGCTGAGGATGCGGTTGTCGGGCAGGCGCGCCGCCAGCACCTGCTCGAACACGTCGACCGCGTAGATGCCCTTGCCGATGAAGGAGCCCTCGTAGAACACGTCCTGGTAGACGTCGGAGACGGTGCGCGTGTAGGGGTCGATGCCGGGCTCGCCGCCGCACAGCTTCTCGTAGCGCGAGGCGCGCTCGCCGGGCAGGCTGGCGGCGACGCGCGGCTGCAGGATGCCGTAGCCCTCGACCACCCGGCCCAGCCGGGGGTCGACGCGGGCGGCGTTGAGCGGGTGCTCCATGGCGGCGATGAACTGGCGCGCGGCGTCGCGCGGCAGCTGGGTGTCGGTGTCGAGCGTGATGACGTACTTGACCGTGTCCAGCGCGGCCAGCACGGCCGCCTCGCCCTCGACGGCGGCGAAGCGTTCGCCGCCGTGGCCGCGCAGGAAGGCGTTCAGCTCGAGCAGCTTGCCGCGCTTGCGCTCGTGGCCCATCCAGACACCCTCGCGCGCGTTCCAGCGGCGCGGCCGGTGCAGCAGCAGGAAGGGGCCGGGCGCGTCGGCGCCGGCGTAGCGGGCGTTGAGCGCGCGCACGCACTGGCAGGCCTGGGCCAGCAGCGCGGCGTCGCCGGGCTGGCTCTCGGCGGCGGCGTCGGCGTAGTCGGTGAGCAGGCAGAACAGCAGTTGCGGGTCGCGGTTGGCCAGGTAGCGCACCTCCATCTGCTCGCCCAGCGCGGCGACGTTGTCGGCGCTGTAGATCAGCGTCGGCACCACCACCAGGCTGCGGGCGCCGGCCGGCACGCCGCCGCGCAGGTCCATGCGCGGCAGCGGGTGCGGCCGGGTCAGCAGGGTGGCGCCCCAGTTGACCAGCGCCAGCGCCAGCTGGGCGCTGGCCGGCAGCGCCAGCAGCGCCAGCGCGGCCAGCGCCGGGCCGCGGGCGCCGTCGGCGGCGGCGCGCGCCAGCAGCGGCGCCGCCACGGCCAGCGCCAGCAGGCCGGCCGCGCCCAGGTAGCTGGCCAGCGGCGCGGCGCGGGCGCGCGCCTGCAGCGCCGGCCACGGCGCCAGGCGCACGCACAGCTGGCGCGCCAGCAGGCGCTGGCCGGCGCCGACCAGGTAGTGGCCGACGTGGCGGTGGCGCGCGTCGACGCCGCCGGCCTGCAGCCGCGCCAGCTGCAGCGCCACGGCGGCCACCTCGGCCTCGCTGTGCCGGCAGCGCCGCGCCAGCCGCTCGACGACGTGGCGGTACTGGTCGCGGGTGGCGAAGTCCATCCGCGGGTACACCTCGGCCGGGTCCTGGCGCAGCTCGCGCTCGACCACGCTCATCGACTCGACGAACTCCTGCCAGTCCATGCTGCCGAGCACGCGCAGGCTGCCGATGCTGTTGCTGATCGAGACCTGTTCGGCGGCCTGCTGCTGGATCTCGCTCTGGATCTGCTGCTCGATGGTCAGGCCGCCCTCGGCCAGGCGGTGGCCCAGCCAGGACAGCGCCAGCGTCAGCGCCTGGCTCTGCCCCTGCAGGCGGCGCGCCAGCTCGGCGACGAAGGCGCTGGTGACGGGCGGCTCGGAGCGCGCCATGTCGGCCACCAGCAGGATCAGGCCGCTGGCGTTGTGCTCGGCCACCTCGCCCATCCGCTCGGCCCAGTCGGCCGCCAGGTCGCGCTCGCGGCGGTTGTCGGCGACCCGCGCGGCGACGCGGCGCAGGTTCTCGATCAGCGCCAGGCGCAGCATGATGGGGATGGCCCACAGCTCGCCCAGCTCGAGGGCGGCGCCCTCCTGGTAGGCGTCGACGAAGCGGCGCAGGCTCTCCGGGTCGACCCGGCCGTCGCCGTGCGAGATGATCTCCAGCGCCAGCTTGTAGGCGCGCGGGCAGCCCTCGACACCGGCGCCGGCCAAGCGCGGCAGCTGCCGGCTGTAGCCCTTGGGCAGGTGGCGGCGCGCGGTGCGGATCTGCTCCTCGATCAGGTAGTAGTTGTCGAGCAGCCACTCGGAGGCCGGCGTCACCTGGCGCCCGGCCGTCACGGCGGCGGTCAGCTCGACGCAGGTGGCGCCGATCAGCTCGGCGTTCTCGGCCAGCCGCGCCAGCAGGCGGTCGCGGCGGCCGGCGAAGCTGGGCCGGCGCAGCGTGTGCTGGCCGGCCAGGGTCTTGCCGTGGGCCGCCATCTGCGCCGCGCTGAACAGCTCGGCGCGCAGCGGCAGCTCGTCGTCATCGTCGGGGCGGACGGCGCCGGAGCGCGCCTCGCGGAAGCCTGGGGTGCACCAGGCGTGCAATGCGGTGAGTGGTTTCAAAGTGACCTCGCTGTCGGCCCCCGGACGGGGACGGCGCCGCCCGGGCACCGGCCGGCAGGCAGGCGCGCGAACCACGCGATGGAAAGTATGTTCCAAGGCATGGTAGCGGGGCGCACGGCTGACCACCGTGCGCAGACGTACACAGCGCGCGGCAAGCGCGGCGCTACGGGGGGGCGGCGGCGGCGCCAACGGGCGCGGAACCAGGGTCAGACCCTAGGGTCTGACCCTCTATGGGCGCCGCCGAACCGCCGGCCTTAGGCGGCCCAGGCCAGCGGCACCAGCGCCAGGCCGCCGCTCAGGTTCCAGGCCTGGGCGTAGCCGAGCCGGCGCAGGCACTGCGCCGCCTTGACGCTGCGGTTGCCGCTGCGGCAGAAGAACACCAGCGGCCGAGGTTCGCCGCGCAGCCACTCGTCGAGCTGGGCGGCGAGCCGGCTCAGCGGCACGCTCAGCGCGGCGCGGCCGTTCGGGCAGGTCGGCGCGGCGGCGGCGTACTCGTAGGGTTCGCGCACGTCGACCAGCAGCGCCTCGGGGTGGCGGCGCAGGAACTGGGCCAGCGCCGCCGCGTCGATCTGCAGCGCGGTGGTGTCGGCCGGCGCGGCCAGCGGCGTGGCGCGCAGCGCGCGCGGGCTGCTGCAGAACTGGTTGTGCGCGTCGCGCGACGGACACAGCAGCGTGTCGGCGGCCAGCAACGCCGCCAGGCCGGGCTGGGCGGCGTGGCCGCAGAAGGCGAAGCGCACGGCGTCGGCCGGCAGCGCGGTGGCGGTGGCGGTGGCGTCGCCGCCGAGCAGGTAGCTGCGGCCGCCGTCGGCGTGGCGCGCGCAGGCCAGCGTGCGCGCGCCCAGCGCCAGGCCCTCGGCGGCGCTGCCGTCGGCCAGCGTCAGCGCGGCGGCGCCGGCCGGCCAGCCGAAGGCGTCGACGGCGCCGCCGTCCATATGATCGGCCAGCGCGGCGGCCAGCACGGCGCGGCCGTCCGGCCTGGCCGGGTTGGCCGGCTTGGCCGCCCCGGCCGCGCTGGCCAGGACGGCGCGCACGCGGTACTGCTGACAGCGGACGAACTGCTCGATGCGCTCGCCGTGCTCGGCCAGCGCGTCGATCACCACGCAGCTGCGGCTGGCCGCGTCCAGCACCAGCCAGCTGCACTCGCCCTCCACGCCCAGCTGCACCACGCCGTCGTGCGGCAGCGGCGCCTGCGCCGACGGCAGCAGGCAGCTGGCGCGCAGCGCCTCGCCGCAGCGGACGATGCGGGCGCAGGCCTCGGCCACGCTGGCGTCGTCGATCAGCGCGCCGAACGACAGGCGGATCGCGCCGCTGCTGCGCCAGGCCGGCAGGCCCATGGCGTCCAGCACGTAGCTGGGCGCGGCCTTCTTGGCCGAGCAGGCGCTGCCGGCGCTGACGCGCAGGCCGGCGGCGTCGAACACGTCCATCAGCTCGCCGCTGGCCAGGCCCGGCACGGAGAAGTTCAAGGTGGTCGGCAGCGCCTTGGCGAAGGGGTTGTTGAACACCACCCCGGGCAGCGCGGCGCGCAGGCTGTCGGCCAGGCGGGCGCGCACGCCGGCCAGCTCGGCGTGGCTGCGGAAGGTGGCGCCGCCCTCGAGCGCCTCGAGCACCGCGCCCAGCGCGGCGATGCCGACCATGTTCTCGGTGCCCGAGCGCATGCCGCCCTCCTGGCCGCCGCCCATCATCAGCGCGGTGAACGGCGCGCCGGCGCGCACGTACAGCATGCCGATGCCCTTCGGCGCGTACAGCTTGTGGCCGGAGAACGGCGCGTAGTCGATGCGGCTGCCGGCCAGCTCCAGCGTCAGCTTGCCCAGCGCCTGCACGCAGTCGACCAGCCAGTAGGCGGCGCTGGCGCTGTCGCGCAGCACCGCCTCGATGCCGGCCAGGTCGGAGATCACGCCGGTCTCGTTGTTGGCGGCCATGGTGCAGACCAGCGCGGCGCGCCCGGCCAGCGCGCGCAGCGCGGCCAGGTCGTGGCGGCCGTCCTGGTCGACCGCCAGCGCGCGCAGCTCCAGGTCGAGGCCGAGCAGGCGGTTCCAGTGCGCCAGCGCCTCCGGCACCGCCTTGTGTTCGGTGGCGCCGTACACCAACAGCGCGCCGATCGCCTCGCCGGCGGCGCGCCGCGCGCGCAGCGCGCACAGGGCCGACAGCACGGCGGTCTGGATGCCCTCGGTGGCGCCGCTGGTAAACAGCAGCTTGCCGTCGCCCACGCCGAGCAGGCGCGCGCCGCGCTGGCGCACGCCCTCCAGCAGCGCCTTGGCCTTCAGGCCGGCGGCGTGCGAGCTGCTCGGATTGCCGAAGCGTTCGCCCATGGCGTCGACGGCGGCGGCGATGGCGGCGGGCAGCACGGCGGAGGTGGCGTTGCCGTCGAGGTAGATTTCGGTCTTGATCATGGAGGGGCGCGCGTAAAGTGGTCGAATAACGGACAGCTTACTCATTCCCGCCGGTAAATATGTTCTAAAATATCTGCTGATTGCACCTTACTTAGCATGAACATGCTGAATTTGACGGAAAAATAGAATGAATCCACTCGACCGCTACGACTACGCCATCCTCGCCGCGCTGCAGGCCGACGGCACCCTGTCGATCGCCCACCTCAGCGAGAAGGTCGGGCTGTCCAGCACGCCCTGCTGGAAGCGCCTGCGCCGCCTCGAGGAGGACGGCTACATCGAGGGCCGGGTGGCGATCGTCAACCGGCGCAAGGTCGGCCTGCCGGTGACGGTGTTCGTCAGCGTGCGCACCAGCCAGCACGACGACAAGTGGCTGGCCCGCTTCGCCGCCGCCGTCACCGCCCTGCCCGAGGTGCAGGAGTTCCACCGCATGAGCGGCGACGTCGACTACCTGCTCAAGGTGGTCACCACCGACATCGAGGGCTACGACCGCTTTTACAAGAAACTGATCAAGGTGTCGCAGCTGACCGGCGTCGCCTCGGCCTTCTCGATGGAGCAGATCAAGGTCACCACGGCGCTGCCGCTGGAGCTGGTGTCGCACGGCCTGCCGGGCTGAGCGGCGCCGGCAGAGCCGCCCTCCCCGCTGATCCCCGCCTTCCTGCAAGGCTGGCTGCCCGGCCCCAACACCGCCGGCCGCCGCGCTCAGTGTCCGATGCGCGCCGCCGCCAACTGGCGCCGCCGCGCGGTCCAACCCAGCAGGCCCAGCCCGGCCGCCAGCATCGCGTAGCTGGACGGCTCCGGCACCGCCGCCACCTCGGCCACGCCTATCGTCGCGCCGTAATAGTATTCGCTGTTCGGCGTGGTGAAGCGGATGTCGGTGAAGGTGCCGGTGAACTTGATCACGCCGTTGCCCTCGTAGCCGACGATGCTGCTGCCGCTGGACGGCGTCAACAAGCCGCCGCCCCAGTTGCCGGCGCCCTGGCTCAGCAGCGTGAAGCTCAGACCGTCCTGGAAGTTGAAGCTGACCGGCAAGCCGTTCTGGCCGACGCTGAACAGTGCCATGTAGGGGTTGACCACCGGCGTGTCGAAATGGAAACCGTTGATGGTCGAGTTGCCGCCCTGCATCAGGATGGTGCCGTTGCTGCCCGGGGTGTTGGGCACCTCCGCGCTGGTAAACGAGCTGGGCACGTTGTAGATGGCCGGGTTGGTGTCCATGCCGATGGTGTCGCCGGTATACGTGACGTTGATCGACACCGCGTTCTGCATTGTCGTGCCGCTGCTGCTGTCGCTCCACAGCGTCCAATTGACAGTCGGCACGGCCATCGCCGACATGGGAACCACCAGTGCCGCCACCAAGCTTGCTGCTGCTAATTTCTTCATGCTACCCCCGAGATATTTTTTGTATTGGATCGCCGCCGCCCTGCCGGGCGACCGCGCCGTATATGCCCGCAAGAACATTATCTATCGTTGCGGCAAGTTTCAGAGTAGGACAATTTTTCGCTAAAACAAAGGAAATTGATTGCAAAGTGATATTTAGCATTTCCACAAGGAAATTGTGTGGCGGCGTTACAAATTTACCCCCGACAGTCGCGCCGCATCGCGTATCCTTGTCGCCGCCTTATTTCGACACCGTGACACCTACTCAGGAATCCGCAATGACGCCTCGCACCACCCGCCGCCCCCTCGTATCCGTCCGCCTCGGCCCGCTGGCCGCCGCCTGCCTGAGCCTGGCCGCGCTGTGCGCCGGCCCCGCCGCCGCCGCGCCACCAGCGCCCGCCGCCGCCGCCGCCAACGCGAGCGCGAGCGGCCAGACGGCCAACCCGGCCAGCCGCCAACTGCTGGCCCTGGCCGACGCCTACTACCAGGCGCTGGCCCGCTTTGAACCGATCGGCGCCACCGAAAACGGCGACAACCGCTTCGACGACCAACTCGGCCTGTCCATCGCGCCGGCCCAGCGCGCCCGCCAGTTCGCCCTGTACCGCCAGTTCGCCAAGCGCCTGCACGGCATCGCCCGCGCCAAGCTCGACGAGCGCGCCCGCATCAACTACGACGTCCTCGACTTCGAACTGCGCGGTCTGCTGGCGATGGAGAAGTTCCCCGAGCACCTGCTGCCGATCAACCAGATGGACAGCGTGCCGATGATGCTGGCCAACTACGCCGGCGGCGAGGCCTCGCAGCCGCTGACCACGGTCAAGGAATACGAGGCCTATCTGAACCGCCTCGGCCAGTTGCCCGCATGGATAGACCAGGCCATCGCCAACATGCGCCAGGGCATGCGCCAGGGCGTCACCGTGCCGAAGGCGATCATGCAGTCGGCCCTGCCGCAGTTCCAGAAGCTGCTCAGCGCCACGCCCGAGGGCAACATCTTCTACACCCCGGTCAACAAGTTCCCCGCCGCCTTCTCCGCCGCCGAGCAGCAGCGCCTTGGCGCCGCCTACCGCGCCATGGTGGCCGAGCGGCTGATGCCGGCGCTGGCCCGCCTGGCCGGCTTCCTCGAGCAAGACTACCTGCCGGCCTGCCGCGCCGGCACCGGCCTGGGCGACCTGCCCAACGGCCAATCCTGGTACCGCGCCCGCGTCGCCAACGCCACCACCACCACGCTGACGCCGGAACAGATCCACGCCACAGGACTGCAGGAAGTGGCGCGCATCCAGCAGCAGTTCGCCCTGCTCGGCCCGCAACTGGGCTACACCGGCCCGGCCGCCGGCCTGCCGGTCTGGGTCTCGCAGCAGGCCAAGTTCTTCCCCTTCAAGACCGAACAGGAAGTGCAGGCCGTCTACCACCAGCTCGACCAGATCCTCGACACCAAGCTGCCCCAGCTGTTCACCCTGCTGCCCAAGGCCAAGCTGGACCTGCGCCTGGAACCCGAGCTGAGCCGCGCCACCGCCTCCGACCACTACACCGCGCCGGCCGGCGACGGCTCGCGCCCCGGCGTGTTCTGGTCGGTGGTCAACGATCCCGCCAAGTACGGCAACACCGGCATGACCACCCTGTTCCTGCACGAGGGCAAGCCCGGCCACCACTTCCACATCGCCCTGATGCAGGAGCTGAACCTGCCCGACTTCCGCAAGTACGGCGGCAACAACGCCTACACCGAGGGCTGGGCGCTGTACGCCGAAACGCTGGGCAAGGAGATGGGCCTGTTCAACGATCCGGAGCAATACTTCGGCCACCTGAACGACGAGCTGCTGCGCGCCACCCGCCTGGTGGTCGACACCGGCATGCACGCCAAGGGCTGGACGCGCGAGCAAAGCATCGCCTACATGCACGACACCCTGGGCTACGACGCCGTGGCCAAGAGCGAGACCGAGCGCTACATGGCCTGGCCCGGCCAGGCGCTGGGCTACAAAATCGGTTCCCTGAAGATCGTCCAACTGCGCCAGCGCGCCCAGCAGGCGCTGGGCGACAAGTTCAGCCTGCCGAAGTTCCACGAGGTGGTGTTGAGCGACGGCACGCTTCCCCTGAGTCTGCTGGAAGCCAAGGTCGACCGCTGGATCGCCGCGCAACGCTAGGCATCCCCGCGCATCGCGCAACAACATCGCTGGCGGAGAGCCCGGCCGTCAGCGCGGCCGGGGGCTAGGCTGGGCGCCTGACCGGGCAGCCGTCGCGCTCGCCCGGCGTGGCCGGTAGGCGAACTGAACAACCTTTGATATTGCGCAAACACTTGCGTTTTATTCAAGCGTACAACATCGACATGCACAATGCCAGTTGCTAGTATCGGCGGACCGTCCCTCGTTCCTTGTCGACTCCGCCGATAGAAAGTGCGCCATGCCTTCGATCTTGCCCGCGCTGGTGTCCCTGTTCTTCCTCGCCTACGGCATCTATCTGCTGCGTCGGCACGGCGGCAGCCGGATCGGCCAAACCGCCTTCCTGATCTGCGCCGCCACGTTTTGCTGGCAAATCAGCTGGGCCGTGCTGTTCCAGCTAAAGGACGCGCAACAGGCCCTAATATTGGCCAAGTTCGGCTATCTGCTGATACTCTTCCTGCCCACCACGATCTACCACTTCATCGTCGAACTGACCGGCCGGCAAGCCGAGCGGCACTGGGTCGAGCTATCCTACGGCCTGGCCGGCATCCTCGCCATCGCCCTGCTGAGCAGCAACGCCATCGTCGCCGGCCTGCACTCCTATTTCTTCGGCTACTATCCGCGCGCCGGCTGGCTGCATCCGCTGCACCTGCTGCAAACCGCGCTGGTGATCGGACGCGGCCTGCATCTGCTGTACCGCCGCCAGCGCGCCGCCGTCTCCACCGAGCGCACCCGGCTGCGCTACTGCCTGGCCAGCATGCTGGTCTACCTGCTGGCGGCGGTCGACTACCTGGGCAACTACGGCGTGCAATTCTATCCGCCCGGCGTGCTGTTCATCGCCACCAGCCTCGGCCTGGTCGCCCTGGCCACCGTGCGCCACGACCTGCTGACCGACCCGCTCGAACTGGCCGCCACCATCGCCCACGAAATGCGCACGCCGCTGGCCACCATCCGCAGCCAGTCCCGGGTGTTGAGCAACAGCCTGCCGGAGTTGCTCGCCGGATATCAGAGCGCCGTCGACCACGGCCTGCTCGCCCCCACCCTGCGCGCCGACAAGCTGGCCTACCTGGCCGAGCTGGCCCAGTTGATCGACGCCGAGGTGTCGCGCTCGAACTTCGTGGTCGACCTGGTGCTGGCCTCGGCCCGCGCCGGCACGCTGAACCGGCAGGACTTCGCCTTGCACTCCGTCAAGAAATGCGTCGACGAGGCGCTCGCCCGCTATCCCTTCGAAAGCGCCATGCGCGACAAGGTGCGGGTGCGCATCGACAACGACTTCACCTTCTACGGCTCGGACGTGCTGCTGGTCTATGTGTTGTACAACTTGTTTAAGAACGCCCTGCACGCGATCAAGTCGGCCGGACGGGGCGAGGTGGAGATCGAATTCTTCACCTGCGGGAAAGGAAAACAACTGGTGGTGCGCGATACCGGCCCGGGTATTCCCGCGGATGTATTGCCGCACGTTTTCGATCCGTTTTATACCACCCGCCAGGGCGGCGGTGGTACCGGCATGGGATTGGCGTTTTGCCAGCGCGTATTAACCGCCTTCGGCGGCCAGATACTCTGCGAATCCAAGGCCGGGCGTTATACGATGTTTTCGCTGCAATTTCCCAGCGATTGCACGGCACCGAATAAATAATACCGGGCCGATCAGCTTATATTAATATCAAACGAATTTGATGTTGTTCAGGTCGGATTCAAATGTCGTTTCCGATTCCATTACCCGATTCAAATCCTCCTCGTCGCCCAGCACATATATTTTTTCCTCGCGCAGCATTTGCAGAATAAACGGCTGCTGCTCGCGCAGCCGCCGTTTAAAGTCGGGAAGCGAATACAGGTTGGGATTGATCTTGCGCCGCAATATACGTTCGGCCACCGGCAGCCTGGATAGCAACTCGCCATAGCTGGTGTTCTCGCCGATCAGCAATAACTCGACGTTGGTATCCATGCCCTCCTGCTCCTTGGCCGTGGCACCATACACGAAGGCCACATTCAATACCTTGGACAGCGGTGCCAGCGCGGAGTTGAGCACGCTGACCAGGCCGAAGCTCTTCTTCACCAGGCTGCTTAGTTCCCCGTAGATCATGCAGTCCTTGTTCGGCCGGAAGCGCCGCACATTGCCGATCCGTTCGGACACGATCAAACCGGAGTCGTGCAAACGTTTCAGCTCGCGCTGGGCCGACGCGCTGCCCAGTCCCGTCAAACGCATGATCTCGTTCAGGTGGAAACCCTGGTTGACGCGGACAAAAAGCAAACCCAGCAGCTTTTGCTGGGCGGGAGTGAAGAGGGCTTGGGCTATCATGAGCTAAATCTTAGCATGAATGAACTAACAACTGGCTCGACAATAATGTGCTTTCTACATTGCGCCCGGGCATATGGCCCCGGCTCTCGCGGCTTTGCAACAAGTACGGCACAAACCCCTGCGCCGTCGCCGCCGACACCACCAGCCCCCCGGCCGCAACGGGAAATTTTCGGGCCGCCACTGGATTCATGCCCTGCGCCAAAAAGTGGCATATTTATCATCGAGCCGCGCCTGCGCAATACACGGCGCCGTTGTCGCCGCCGTGCGTGATCCTACGCTCGCGCTTGCTGATGCTAGCCTTCTTCGCCGTGCCACCACGCCTCACCGGCATGGAGGATCTCGAGCACACTTGGTTGGCGACAGACTACTCTCGCCTACCATCGCCTCACGGCATCGATGCGGAGCGCCCAAGCTGCTTGCCAATGGCATTGGGTGCAAGGAAAGTTTGTACCGGAGGGGATATATTCGGGGTGCCTGCAATTTAAATAGCGATAGAAAATGGAAGCCGTATATTCCCGAATAGATTTAAGGCGGCCAATTTATCTAGCACCCTATATCCGAAGAATATTTCAAAGAATACGGACGAAAAAAAACGGCACCCGAAGGTGCCGTTTCTATTCAACTACTCGGCGTTATTACGCTTCGTCGTTGTGCTGTGCCGCCGCTGCGGCCTGGGAAGCAACTTCTACCGCTTCCAGTTCGCTGGCCATATTGGCCTTTTCGGCGTTCAACAGGTTTTGGCGCTCTTCCACTTCCCACGCTTCTTTCTCTTTGCGTGCGCGGTGGAATGCCAGACCCGTACCGCCTGGAATCAGACGGCCGACGATGACGTTCTCTTTCAGGCCGCGCAGACCATCGCGCTTGCCCATGATCGCCGCTTCGGTCAGCACGCGGGTGGTTTCCTGGAACGATGCGGCCGAGATGAACGAATCGGTCGACAGCGATGCCTTGGTAATACCCAGCAGAACGTTTTCGTAGGTCGCCGGGATCTTGTTCTCGGCATCCATACGGTCGTTCTCGTCCAGCAGTTCCGAACGCTCGACCTGCTCGCCAACGATGTAGTTGGTGTCGCCGGCGTTGACGATCTGAACCCGACGCAGCATCTGACGCACGATCACTTCGATGTGCTTGTCATTGATCTTCACGCCCTGCAGACGGTACACGTCCTGCACTTCGTCGACGATGTAACGGGCCAGCGCTTCGATACCCAGCAGACGCAGAATGTCTTGCGGATCGGCAGGACCGTCGACGATCATCTCGCCCTTGTTGACGACTTGACCATCGTGGACCAGCACTTGCTTGTCCTTGGTGATCAGGAACTCGTGCTTGTTGCCGTCCATGTCGGTGATTTCCAGACGCTGCTTACCCTTGGTTTCCTTACCGAATGCAACGGTACCGGTCACTTCGGCCAGCATACCGGCATCCTTCGGCGAACGGGCTTCGAACAGCTCGGCAACGCGCGGCAGACCACCGGTAATATCGCGGGTCTTCTGCGATTCGGTCGGGATACGTGCCAGCACTTCGCCGACCGTTACCGCCTGGCCGTCTTTGACCATGATCAACGCGCCGACCTGGAAGCCGATCGCCACCGAGTGTTCGGTGCCGGCGATCTTCACTTCTTCGTTCGAGTCGTTCAACAGTTTGACCTGTGGACGCAGCGTTTTGGTCAAGGAACCGCGACGTTTCGCATCGATCACGACCAAAGTCGACAGACCGGTCACTTCATCGACCTGGCGGGCCACGGTCACGCCTTCTTCGACGTTCTCGAAGCGGACCAGACCGGCGTACTCGGTGATGATCGGACGGGTCAGCGGATCCCAGGTTGCCAGGGCCGTACCGGCCTTGATGACCAGGCCATCCTTGACGATCAGGGTGGCGCCGTACGGCACCTTGTGACGCTCGCGCTCACGGCCGTGGTCGTCGGTGATCAGCACTTCGCCGGAACGGGAAATGACGATTTGCGCGCCCTTGCCGTTGGTGACGTAACGCATGGTCGAGGTGAAGCGGATGGTACCGTTCGACTTGGCTTCCACCGACGATGCCACCGCCGCACGCGACGCCGCACCACCAATGTGGAAGGTACGCATGGTCAGCTGGGTACCCGGCTCACCAATCGACTGCGCTGCCACCACACCGACGGCTTCGCCGGAGTTGACCAGCACGCCACGGCCCAGATCGCGGCCGTAGCACTTGGCGCACAGGCCGAAGCGCGTGTCGCAAGTCAGCGGAGTACGTACCTTGACTTCGTCGATCGACAGACGTTCGATCTCTTCGACCATGTCTTCGTCGAGCAGGGTGCCGGCTTCGTACAGCGTTTCCTGGGTTTCAGGATTGACGACGTCGTTGACGGTAACGCGGCCCAGCACGCGGTCGCGCAGCGCCTCGATGACTTCACCGCCTTCGACCATCGCCTTCATCAGCGCGCCGTTGGTGGTGCCGCAATCGTCGGCGATGACGACCAGATCCTGGGTCACGTCGACCAGACGACGCGTCAGGTAACCCGAGTTCGCCGTTTTCAGTGCCGTATCGGCCAGACCTTTACGAGCGCCGTGGGTCGAAATGAAGTACTGCAACACGTTCAGGCCTTCGCGGAAGTTCGCGGTAATCGGCGTTTCGATAATCGAACCATCCGGTTTCGCCATCAGACCACGCATACCTGCCAGCTGGCGAATCTGCGCCGCGGAACCGCGGGCGCCCGAGTCGGCCATCATGTAAATCGCGTTGAAGGACTCTTGGGTGGACTTGGTGCCGTCACGTTTGATGACGTCTTCCACTTTCAGCTGGTCCATCATGGCCTTGCCGACTTCATCCGAGGTCTTGCCCCAGATGTCGACCACTTTGTTGTAACGCTCGCCGGCGGTCACCAGACCCGAGGCGTACTGCTGCTCGATCTGTTTGACTTCGGACTCAGCGGCCGAAATCAGGGTGACTTTTTGTGGCGGTACCAGCATGTCGTCGACGCAGATCGAGATACCGGCGCGGGTTGCCAGGCGGAAGCCCGACTGCATCAGTTGATCGGCGAACACGACGGTGGCACGCAGACCGCACTTGCGGAAGGACGTGTTGATCAGCTTGGAGATCTCTTTCTTTTTCAGCGCGCGGTTCAGCACGGAGAAAGGCAGACCCTTAGGCAGGATTTCCGACAGGATGGCGCGGCCGATGGTGGTCTCGTAGCGCGTCACGGTGCGGACGAATTCGCCCGTTTCCAGATCCTTCGGATGCTCGACGATACGCACCGTGATGCGGGTGGTCAGTTCCACTTCCTTGTTGTCGTAGGCACGGATGACTTCCGACACGTCCTGGAACAGCATACCTTCGTTCTTGGCGTTGATCGCCTCGCGGGTCGCGTAGTACAGACCCAGCACGATATCCTGCGAAGGCACGATCGACGGCTCGCCGTTCGACGGGAACAGGATGTTGTTCGACGCCAGCATCAGCGTGCGCGCTTCCATCTGTGCTTCGATCGACAGTGGAACGTGGACCGCCATCTGATCGCCGTCGAAGTCGGCGTTGAATGCGGCGCAGACCAGCGGGTGCAGTTGGATGGCCTTGCCTTCGATCAGGACCGGCTCGAAAGCCTGGATACCCAGTCGGTGCAGCGTAGGCGCACGGTTCAGCATGATCGGGTGTTCGCGGATCACGTCTTCCAGGATGTCCCAAACCACCGGTTCCTGGATCTCGACCAGTTTCTTGGCAGCCTTGATGGTCGTGGCCAGACCCATCAGTTCGAGCTTGTTGAAGATGAAAGGCTTGAACAGTTCCAAGGCCATCAGCTTCGGCAGACCGCACTGGTGCAGTTTCAATTGCGGGCCCACGACGATGACCGAACGACCGGAGTAATCGACGCGTTTGCCCAACAAGTTTTGACGGAAACGGCCGCCCTTGCCTTTGATCATCTCGGCCAGCGATTTCAGCGGACGCTTGTTGGCGCCGGTCATCGCTTTGCCGCGACGGCCGTTGTCCAGCAGCGAATCGACCGCTTCTTGCAGCATGCGCTTTTCGTTGCGCGTGATGATCTCTGGAGCGCGCAGCTCCATCAGGCGTTTCAGACGGTTGTTACGGTTGATGACGCGGCGGTACAGATCGTTCAGATCGGAGGTCGCGAAGCGGCCGCCGTCCAGCGGGACCAGCGGGCGCAGTTCCGGCGGCAGCACCGGCAGCACTTCCATGATCATCCAGTCCGGCTTGATGCCCGAACGTTGGAACGCTTCCAGCACCTTCAGGCGCTTGGCGTATTTCTTGATCTTCGCTTCCGACTTCGATTCCTTCAGTTCCACGCGCAGGGTTTCGGCATCGCGGTGGATGTCGATCGAGCGCAGCAGTTCACGGATACCCTCGGCGCCCATGAAGGCGGTGAAGTCGTCGCCGTACTCTTCGTACTTGGCGGCGTAGTCGTCTTCCGACATGATCTGGCATTTTTTCAGCGGGGTCATGCCCGGATCGGTCACCACGTATGCTTCGAAGTACAGCACGCGTTCGATGTCCCGCAGGGTCATGTCCAGCACCATACCCAGACGCGACGGCAGCGACTTGAGGAACCAGATGTGGGCGGTCGGCGAGGCCAGCTCGATGTGGCCCATGCGCTCGCGGCGCACCTTGGCCAGCGTGACTTCGACGCCGCACTTCTCGCAGATCACGCCGCGGTGTTTCAGGCGCTTGTACTTGCCGCACAGGCATTCGTAATCCTTGATCGGGCCAAAGATCTTGGCGCAGAACAGGCCGTCGCGCTCAGGCTTGAAGGTGCGGTAGTTGATGGTTTCCGGCTTTTTAACTTCGCCGTAGGACCACGAACGGATTTTTTCAGGCGACGCCAGACCGATCTTGATCGCGTCGAACGTTTCGTTTTGCTGTACTTGCTTGAATAGATCGAGCAGTGCTTTCATGTATCACTCCAGAGGTGATTAAATTTCTAATTCCTGAGACTACATTGCCCGGCGTGGTTTCCCAGCCGGGCTTTGTCGTGCTCAAACCAAATGACAGGTTTGCTGTCTTTTAGTTGCGTTCGAGGTCGATATCGATACCCAGCGAACGGATTTCCTTGACCAGAACGTTGAACGATTCAGGCATGCCGGCGTCGATCACGTGGTCGCCTTTGACCAGGTTCTCGTACACCTTGGTACGGCCGTTCACGTCATCCGACTTGACGGTCAACATTTCTTGCAGCACGTACGAGGCGCCGTACGCTTCCAGTGCCCACACCTCCATCTCACCGAAGCGCTGGCCGCCGAACTGGGCTTTACCGCCCAGTGGCTGCTGCGTCACGAGCGAGTAAGGACCGGTGGAACGGGCGTGCATCTTGTCATCAACCAAGTGGTGCAGCTTCAGCATGTGCATCACGCCGACGGTGACCTTGCGCTCGAACGCTTCGCCGGTGCGGCCGTCGTACATGGTGACCTGGTTCTTCGATGGCGTCATGCCCAGCTTGGCGGCGATGTCGTCAGGGTAGGCCAGATCCAACATGCGGCGGATTTCCGACTCGTGCGCGCCGTCGAACACTGGAGTGGCGAACGGAACACCTTTTTTCAGGTTGTTCGCCAGCTTCATGATCTCTTCGTCGTCGAACTGGTCCAGATCTTCCGGCTTGCCGTTTTCGTTGTAGACCACGGTCAGGAACTTGCGCATTTCCTCGGCCTTGGTGTGCAGCGCCAGCATTTCGCCGATGCGGATACCCAGACCCTTGGCAGCCCAGCCCAAGTGGGTCTCGAGAATCTGACCAACGTTCATCCGCGAAGGAACGCCCAGCGGGTTCAGCACCACGTCGGCCGGCGTGCCGTCGGCCATGTACGGCATGTCTTCCACAGGAACAATACGGGAAACCACACCCTTGTTACCGTGGCGACCCGCCATCTTGTCGCCCGACTGCAGGCGGCGCTTGACGGCCAGGTAAACCTTGACCATCTTCTGCACGCCAGGTTGCAGCTCGTCGCCCTGGGTCAGTTTCTTGCGCTTCTCTTCGAAGGCCAGATCGAACTGGTGACGTTTTTCGTTGATCGATTCCTTGATCGCTTCCAGCGCTACCGCGGCTTCGTCTTCCGATGGACGGATGTCGAACCAGTGGTATTTGTCCAGATCGGCCAGGTATTCCTTGGTGATCTTGGCGCCCTTGGCCAGCTTTTTCGGACCGCCGTTGACGACTTTACCGATCAGCATTTTTTCCAGACGCTGGAAGGCATCGCCCTCGACAATACGCATCTGGTCGTTCAGGTCCAGGCGGAAACGCTTCAGTTCATCGTCGATGATCTGTTGCGCGCGCTTGTCGCGAACGATGCCTTCACGGGTGAACACCTGGACGTCGATGACGGTGCCGATCATGCCGGAAGGCACGCGCAGCGAGGTGTCTTTCACGTCCGAGGCTTTTTCACCGAAGATGGCGCGCAGCAGCTTCTCTTCTGGCGTCAGCTGGGTCTCGCCTTTAGGCGTGACCTTGCCGACCAGGGTGTCGCCGGCTTGCACTTCGGCGCCGATGTAGACAATACCGGACTCGTCCAGACGGGCCAGTTGGTTCTCGGCCAGGTTGGAGATGTCGCGGGTGATTTCTTCCGCGCCCAGCTTGGTGTCGCGAGCAACAACCGACAACTCTTCGATGTGGATCGAGGTGTAGCGGTCGTCCTTGACGACGTTTTCCGAGATCAGGATCGAATCCTCGAAGTTCAGACCATTCCATGGCATGAAGGCCACGGTCATGTTCTGGCCCAGAGCCAATTCACCCAAGTCGGTCGATGCGCCGTCGGCGATCACGTCGCGCTTGGCGACACGGTCGCCAACCTTGACGATAGGACGTTGGTTGATGTTGGTGTTCTGGTTCGAACGGGTGTACTTGATCAGGTTGTAGATGTCGACACCGACTTCGCCGGCGGTTGCCTCGTCATCGTTGACGCGAATCACCACACGGCCCGCATCGATGTAGTCGACGATACCGCCGCGCAGAGCCTGCACGGTGGTACCCGAGTCGACTGCCACGGTGCGTTCGATACCGGTACCGACCAGGGCTTTTTCTGGGCGCAGGCAAGGTACGGCCTGGCGCTGCATGTTGGCACCCATCAATGCGCGGTTCGCATCATCGTGTTCCAGGAACGGGATCAGCGACGCTGCGACGGAAACGATCTGGCCCGGCGCCACGTCCATGTACTGGATGCGCTCTGGCGACACCAGGATGGTCTCGCCGGCTTCACGGGCCGACACCAGCTCATCGCTGAGCATGCCGTTCTTGTCGATGGTCGCATTCGCCTGGGCGATGATGTAGCGGCCTTCTTCGATGGCGGACAGGTAGTCGATCTGGTCGGTGATCTTGGAGCCTTCGACCTTGCGGTACGGGGTTTCCAGGAAGCCGTATTCGTTCAGGCGGGCGTACAGCGCGAGCGAGTTGATCAGACCGATGTTCGGGCCCTCTGGCGTTTCGATCGGGCAGACGCGGCCGTAGTGGGTCGGGTGCACGTCGCGCACCTCGAAACCGGCGCGTTCGCGCGTCAGACCGCCGGGTCCCAGGGCGGAAACGCGGCGTTTGTGCGTGATTTCCGACAGCGGGTTGGTCTGGTCCATAAACTGCGACAGCTGGGACGAACCGAAGAACTCGCGGATGGCGGCCGAGATCGGCTTGGAGTTGATCAGGTCGTGCGGCATCAGGTTGTCCGCTTCGGCCTGGCCGAGGCGTTCCTTGACGGCGCGCTCGACGCGCACCAGGCCGGCGCGGAACTGGTTCTCGGCCAGTTCGCCGACGCAACGGACGCGACGGTTACCCAGGTGATCGATGTCATCGACTTCGCCGCGGCCGTTGCGCAGCTCGACGAGGATCTTGATCACGGCCAGCACGTCTTCGTTCGACAGCGTCATGGCGCCGGTCAGTTCGTCGCGGCCGATGCGGCGGTTGAACTTCATGCGGCCGACGGCCGACAGGTCGTAACGGTCGGCGCTGTAGAACAGGCCGTTGAACAGGGCTTCGACGGAGTCTTCCGTTGGCGGCTCGCCTGGACGCATCATGCGGTAGATCGCGACACGGGCGGCCATTTGGTCGGCGGTGTCGTCGATGCGCAGGGTTTGCGAGATGTAGGCGCCCTGGTCCAGATCGTTGGTGTACAGGGTCTGGATTTCCGACACGTGGGCGTCGCGCAGACGGCCCAGCAGGTCTTCGGTCAACTCGTCGTTGGCCGAGGCCACCACTTCGCCCGTTTCCGGGTCGACGATGTTTTTGGCCAGCACGCGGCCGAGCAGGTAGTCCTCAGGCACGGAGATGTGCTTGATGCCGGCCGCTTCGATTTCGCGCACGTGCTTGGCGTTGATGCGCTTGTCCTTCAGCACCAGGGTCTTGCCGGACTTGTCGACGATGTCGAAACGGGCCACTTCGCCACGCAGGCGCTCGGCGACGAATTCCATCTCGGCGCCTTCGGAGCGCAGATTGAAATTATCGAAGACGAAGAAGTTGGCCAGGATCTGCTCGTGCGACATGCCGATGGCTTTGAGCAGGATGGTTACCGGCATCTTGCGGCGGCGGTCGACGCGGAAGAACAGGATGTCCTTCGGATCGAACTCGAAGTCCAGCCACGAGCCACGGTAAGGGATGATGCGGGCCGAGAACAGCAGTTTGCCCGAGGAGTGGGTCTTGCCGCGGTCGTGCTCGAAGAACACACCCGGGGAGCGGTGCAGCTGCGAAACGATGACGCGCTCGGTACCGTTGATGACGAAGGAACCGGTGGTGGTCATCAGGGGCAGTTCGCCCATGTAGACTTCTTGTTCCTTCATCTCCTTGACGACCGGCTTGGTCGGCGATTCCTTGTCCAGGATCACCAGGCGCACCTTGGCGCGCAGCGGCGACGCGAACGTCAGGCCACGCAGTTGGCATTCCTTGACGTCGAAGGCGGGGTCGCCCAGGACATACGACAGGAATTCGAGACGCGCAAAGCCATTGTGCGACACGATGGGGAATATCGAGGTGAAGGCCGACTGCAGGCCATCGTTCTTGCGCGAGGACGGTTGTACGTCCTCTTGCAGGAAGCTATGGTAGGACTCGAGCTGGGTAGCCAGCAGGAACGGAACGTGGTGAACGTTGGCGCGCTTCGCGAATGACTTGCGAATGCGTTTCTTCTCAGTAAATGAGTAGTGCATGGACACTCCGTGAGTGACAGAAAGGATAGAAAATTCAGGTTTTGCTAGTGCGTTTCAGCAGCAATGTTCGGCTGCATGTCACACAGACGAAACCTCAAAGTTCTACCATTTCCAGCTGATTCGATAAAACTGCAGCGTGGACATACCGCTACAAATACGACAAAGACGACAAAGGAGCCAAAGCCGGATTTCCCCCTTTGACAGAGGAAACCCGCAGCTTTGGCTCGTGGCGCTAACTAGCCGCCGTACAACAATTACTTGATTTCGGCTTTCGCGCCGGCTTCTTCCAGTTTCTTCTTACCGGCTTCAGCGTCAGCTTTCGAAATCGCTTCTTTGACGGTCTTAGGAGCGCCATCGACCAGATCTTTGGCTTCTTTCAGGCCCAGACCGGTGATTTCGCGGACGGCTTTGATGACGCCGACTTTGTTCGCGCCGAAGTCAGCCAGAACCAGGTTGAATTCGGTTTGCTCTTCAGCGACAGCAGCAGCGGCGCCGCCGGCTGCAGGAGCCGACATTGCTGCGGCGGACACGCCGAATTTTTCTTCGAAGGCTTTGACCAGGTCGTTCAGGTCCATTACGGACATTTCGCTAACTGCTGCCAGGATGTCGTCTTTGCTAATTGCCATTTGAAACTCCAATAATTTTTTGATTCGTTAATACATCAGATTGGTACTTGAGAAAAACCGCCCCGGAACGAACCGGGGCGCAGCGCGCTATTAGGCGGCTGCTGGGGCTTCTTCCGCGGCCACTTCGGCCACAGGAGCTTCGCCCTCGGATTTTTTCGCTGCCAGGGCAGCCAGACCACGTGCAAAGCCCGACACCGGAGCCAGCATCACGCCCAACAGCTGCGCAATGAGGACGTCACGGCTAGGAATGCTTGCCAACGCGACAACAGCAGCTTTATCCAGCTGCTTGCCTGCGTAGTTACCTGCGGTGATGACCAGTTTGTCGTTGGTTTTAGCGAAGTCAGCGATGACTTTAGCTGCTGCAACGGCGTCGTCCGAGATCGAGTAGATCAGCGGACCGGTCATGCTGTCGGCCAGGTTGGCAAACTGCGTGCCTTCCACGGCGCGACGAGCCAGCGTGTTTTTCAACACGCGCAGGTACACACCTTGGGTACGCGCTTTAGCACGAAGTTGCGTCAAGTGAGCAACCTGGATGCCACGATATTCGGCTACCACCACGGTTTGCGCAGTTGCTACTTTTGCGGAAACTTCGGCGACTACAGCCTTTTTGTCATTCAGATTGAGACCCACGGTCAACCTCCTTAAATGATGTTCGGTTTACATGACCCTATGGCCATGGACCTCGCATCGGTTCGAACACGGCGTCCGAAGTTAAGAAGTACAAAGAGCGGAATAAATTCCTGCAACATGGACTACAAAACTTGTTCGGGTACACCATCTGCGTTGGGTGCGCGCCGGTCGCCCGGTTTGCGTTTATCTTCCTGCACATGCGGTCGCAGTCGGCCCAACGGTCTTTGATTGTCCGGCCGCCCCCTGCAGAACAGGGGACGTCCGGCCCAAAGATTCGCCCCGCGTGTTTCTACAACACGCGGGGACTTGATACTTGAAACTTAAGCGGCCAGGGTGGTCTGGTCGACACGGACGCCAGCGCCCATGGTCGACGACAGCGACACCTTGCGCAGGTAAACACCCTTGCTGGTGGTCGGCTTGGCTTTGTTCAGGGCGTCGATCAGGGCAACCAGGTTGCTCTTCAGATCGGCGTCGGCGAACGATTTGCGGCCGATGGTAGCGTGGATGATACCGGCTTTGTCGGTACGGTACTGAACTTGACCGGCTTTCGCGTTTTTCACGGCGGTAGCGACGTCAGGGGTAACAGTGCCGACCTTCGGGTTAGGCATCAGGCCGCGTGGGCCCAGGATCTGACCCAGGGTACCGACGATACGCATGGTGTCTGGCGAAGCGATGACGATGTCGAAAGGCATGTTGCCGGCCTTGACCATTTCGGCCAGGTCTTCCATACCAACGATGTCGGCGCCGGCGGCTTTAGCCTGCTCGGCCTTTTCGCCGGTGGCGAAAACGGCGACGCGAACGGTCTTGCCGGTGCCGGCTGGCAGCACGACGGAACCGCGAACGACCTGGTCCGATTTCTTCGGATCCACACCCAGTTGTACCGACACGTCGATCGATTCATTGAACTTGGCGGTGGCCAGTTCTTTGATCAGAGCGACGGCGTTGTCGAACGGGTATGCCTTGGTGCGGTCGACCTTGGCCTTGATTGCTTTGACGCGTTTGGACAGTTTAGCCATGATTACACACCCTCTACCGTGATGCCCATCGAACGTGCGGAACCAGCGATGGTGCGTACAGCAGCATCCAGGTCGGCAGCGGTCAGATCAGGGGTTTTCAATTTAGCGATTTCTTCAGCTTGCGCGCGGCTCAGCTTACCGACTTTGTCGGTATGTGGCTTCGGCGAACCTTTGACGACGCCCGACAGCTTCTTGATCAGGAAGGTCGCCGGAGGCGTCTTCATGACGAAGGTGAAGGATTTGTCGGCGAAAGCGGTGATCACGACAGGGATCGGCATGCCTGGTTCCATACCTTGGGTCTGGGCGTTGAACGCCTTGCAGAATTCCATGATGTTCAGACCGCGTTGACCCAGTGCTGGACCGATTGGTGGGGATGGGTTTGCTTTACCAGCTGGAACTTGCAGCTTGATAAAACCAATGATTTTCTTTGCCATGATTGGCTCCTATCTTTGGATTGAGTAGTAGCGCCCCACCCGGCGATGCCTTGCCTGGCGGGGCTCCTCTTGTCCGGGATTCGCTGCGGCGCTACATCACCGCGCGCACGTTCCGGGGACGCTTGCCGCTTATACTTTTTCGACCTGGCCGAATTCGAGCTCGACCGGGGTGGCGCGGCCGAAGATGGTGACCGAGACGCGCACTTTGGATTTCTCGTAGTTGACTTCTTCGACGTTGCCGTTGAAGTCGGTGAACGGACCATCCTTGATGCGGACTTGCTCGCCCACTTCGTACAGCACTTTCGGCCGTGGCTTCTCGATGCCTTCCTGCATCTGCTGCATGATCTTGTCGATCTCGCGGGCAGGAATCGGGGTTGGCTTGTTCGATTTGCCGCCGATGAAGCCGGTGACCTTGTTGGTGTTCTTGACCAGGTGCCAGGTCTCGTCCGTCATTTCCATCTCGACCAGGACGTAGCCCGGGAAGAAACGACGCTCGGTGACCGATTTTTGGCCGTTCTTGACTTCGACCACTTCTTCGATCGGCACCAGGATCTGGCCGAACTGGTCTTGCATGCCGGCGCGCTCGACGCGTTCCGTCAGGGCGCGCTGGACGCTTTTTTCCATGCCCGAATAGGCGTGGACGACATACCAACGCTTGTTGCTGACGGGCACGCTTACGGGAGTGCTAAGCTCAGCGCCAGCATCTTGTGCCGGAACGCTGCCCGGCACTTCATCTTGCACATTTTCGCTCATTATTTTCTTATACCCAGAATGACGTCGTACAACAGGAACTCGAGAATCTTATCCGTGCCCCAAAGGAACACAGCCATCACCAGCACGAAGGCGAAAACGATCGCCGTGATCTGCGTGGCTTCTTTGCGGGTGGGCCAAACGACCTTCTTGGTTTCGCGGACGGCTTCCTTGGCGAAATTCAGGAAATCGCGGCCATTGCTGGAGGTATAGGCAATTGCGACGGAAATAAGCAAACCACCCACAAGCGCAGCTACCCGCACCAGGGATGGTTGACCTGCCAGGTAAAAGAACCCGACGACTCCCGCAATCGCCGCAACCACTGCCAGCACGACTTTGATCTTGTCGTTTGACGTGCTAACGGTTTGCACGGATTGATTAGACATTTCTATTTTTACTTTCGGTGCCCTGCACCAGAATCGGTGGCAGGGACGGAGGGCATCGAACCCCCAACCTTCGGTTTTGGAGACCGACGCTCTGCCAATTGAGCTACGTCCCTACGTAAAACTTTTTGAAAAAAGGTCTGCTATTCTACCACCCGGGACACCCCGGGTGGAAGCCCAGATTCCTTCTTAGGCGATGATTTTTGCAACCACGCCGGCGCCGACGGTACGACCGCCTTCACGGATAGCGAAGCGCAGGCCTTCTTCCATGGCGATCGGGTTGATCAGCTTGACGGTGATCGACACGTTGTCGCCTGGCATGACCATTTCTTTGTCCGCTGGCAGTTCGATCGAACCGGTCACGTCGGTGGTACGGAAGTAGAACTGTGGACGATAGTTGTTGAAGAACGGGGTGTGGCGACCGCCTTCGTCTTTCGACAGCACATAGATCTCGCCGGTGAAGTGGTTGTGCGGCTTGATCGAGCCTGGCTTGGCCAGAACTTGACCACGCTGGACATCTTCACGCTTGGTGCCGCGCAGCAGCAGACCGACGTTGTCGCCAGCCATACCCTGGTCCAGCAGCTTGCGGAACATTTCCACGCCGGTGCAGATGGTTTTGACGGTGTCGGTGATGCCGACGATTTCGATTTCTTCGCCGACTTTGATGATACCGCGCTCGATACGGCCGGTCACAACGGTGCCGCGACCCGAGATCGAGAACACGTCTTCCACTGGCATCAGGAAGGCGCCGTCAACAGCGCGCTCTGGCGTAGGGATGTACGAATCGAGTGCTTCGGCCAGTTGCATGATGGCTTGCTCGCCCATTGGGCCGGTGTCGCCGTCCAGTGCCATACGTGCCGAACCTTTAACGATTGGCAGGTCGTCGCCTGGGAAATCGTACTTCGACAACAGCTCGCGCACTTCCATTTCGACCAGTTCCAGCAGTTCCGCGTCGTCGACCAGGTCGCACTTGTTCAGGAACACGATGATGTATGGAACGCCAACTTGGCGGGCCAGCAGGATGTGTTCGCGGGTCTGTGGCATTGGGCCGTCAGCTGCGGAGCACACCAGGATCGCGCCGTCCATCTGCGCTGCGCCGGTGATCATGTTTTTGATGTAATCGGCGTGGCCTGGGCAGTCAACGTGAGCGTAGTGGCGCGCTGCGGTTTCGTACTCGACGTGGGCGGTGTTGATGGTGATGCCGCGTGCTTTTTCTTCCGGAGCTGCATCGATCTGGTCGTATGC
>NZ_FOTW01000008.1 GCF_900114705.1 Rugamonas rubra | reverse complement strand
TAATCTCTGTTACTTTGACACTTTCGTGCCACCCTTATTGCTAAGGGGTCGCTCACTCAAAATACTGACAGGCCACTTCTTGCGAAGCGTCCTATTTCATTACTTCTTGTGAACATTTGATATTTTAAGTTGACGACTTCCGAAGAAGCCGCTGCACTTTCATCAAACATCCACACTTATCGACTGTTAATTGTTAAAGAACTTTATTCGGTACTGCCTGCAACCGGGCTTTCAACCCTTGACAAATCGTTTTGTTTGTCAGCTGCGAAGAAGGAAGAGTATGCAGCGTTTCGGCCATTTCGTCAACCCCCTACTTTTCCCCGCTTCACTCTGCGCCACGCTGTTTTGCGCGCTCCGTTCTGCGGGGAGGCGAACTATAGCAAAGCGGCGCTAGCTGCGCAAGGCCTATTCCTCCGCTATCGTCGCGCGACAAGGCACGCCGCGCAGTCCGACGCCAGCCACGCCGTTCCACCCCCCGTTTCTTGCAGACTGTCGCAATCGCATGGCTGCCCGCCAAGCGTCGGCGTAAGGTTGCATCATTCCAATATCCTTTGTGGCGGAAGCAAAAACGGGGCGGGCGCGGTTTGCGTTCAGTTACACTCCCCGCCTGCACTCCACGACATAGTTTCGAAAGCCTCACATGTTTTCTCAGTCCAACATACAAGACACCATCAAGACCGTCGCGGCATGGCTGCACCGGGGCTTTGATACGACGGCGACCTGGGTCACCCAATTATCATGGTGGAAATTTTTCCTGTTCGCCGCCCTGATGCTGATCGCCGGCTCCATTCTGCAGGAGGAACTGTTCTCCTCCAGCCCCGACGAGGAAGCCATCGCCCAGGACAGCAAGCGCGCCAACAAGCGCAGCGGCGAAACCAACATCCTGATCGACGACAGCGGCATCCATTTCAATCCGCGCGGCAAGGTGCGCAAAGATGGCCGCCCCGGCCCGGCGGCCAGCACCGGCACAGCCCCGGCGGACGAGGCCGCCAACGGCAAGGACGACGGCGCTACTAATAAGAACGACATCGACAATCCCCCCGCGATTACCGAAGCCCGTACCGAGCCGCCCGCGCCTCCGGCGCCAGCCGCGAATCCGGCCAACGCCGTCCCGCCCGCGCCGCCTGCGCCTCCGGCGCCGCCGTCGAGCGAGGAAGTCCACATCGACCTGCCGCCGCAAATCGGCGAAGAATTGTCGAACGCCATCGAAGAGGCGGTCGACGACGCCGCCGAGCAGAAGGTGTCGCGCTACCACAAGCAAGCCTCGACCTGGTTCACCAGCTTCGTCTCCCTGCTGGTACTGGCCCTGTTCGGCACCAAGGCCCTGATGGGCGGCAAGAAACGCGCCGAGGCCGAAACCATCACCGCCAACGCGGCGGCCGAGCGCGAATCCATGCAGCGCCAGCTGAGCGAGGCGAAGATGCAGATGATGCAGGCCCAAGTCGAGCCGCATTTCCTGTTCAACACCCTGGCCTCGGTCGAGCACTTGATCGAGACCGACCCGCCGCGCGCCTCGGCGATGCAGCGCAGCCTGATCAAGTACCTGCGCGCGGTGCTGCCGCAGATGCGCGACAACGCCCTGATCACCAACCTCGGCCGCGAGGCCGACATGGTGGTGGCCTATCTGAACCTGTTGAAAATGCGCATGGAGGAACGCCTGCACGTCGATTTCGACGTGCCCGACGGCCTGCGCACGGCCGCCTTCCCGCCGATGATGTTGCAATCGATGGTGGAAAACGCCATCAAGCACGGACTGGAGGCGAAACCGCAGGGCGGCAGCCTGAAAGTGCGCGCCGAAGTGGCGCATAATAGACTGCGCGTGATTGTCGCCGACGACGGCATGGGCTTCGGCGCCGTGCCCAGCGACGGCACCGGCCTGGGCCTGCTGACCATCCGCGAGCGGCTCAAGCTGCTGCACGGCGACCAGGCCCAGCTGAACATCACGGCCAACAGCCCCAGCGGCGTCATCGCGACAATCGAGGTGCCATATCAACTTGCCAAATAAAAGCAACAATCAAAGGTAAAGATTGATTATTAAATCGATTCATTGAATAATTAATACTTACTTTTTACAACTTTACCACCATGCCAACAGCAATCATTGCCGACGACGAACGTTTGATGCGCGACCAACTGCGCATGCGCCTGGGCCAGGTGTGGCCCGAGCTGGAGATCATCGGCGAAGCCAAGAACGGCGACGAGGCGGTCGACCTGGTCGACCAGCTGAAACCGGACTTCACCTTCCTCGACATCCGCATGCCCGGCAAGACCGGCATGGAGGCCGCCGCCGTGATCGGCAACAAGAGCCACATCGTCTTCGTCACCGCCTACGACGCCTACGCCGTCGAGGCCTTCGAGCGCGGCGCGGTCGACTACGTGCTCAAACCGCCCGAGCAGGAGCGCCTGCAGATCACCGTCGACCGCCTGAAGACGCGGTTGGCCACGCCGGCCGCCGACATGAACGCCAGCGTCACGGCGATGCTGTCGCAGTTGGCCGAAAAGATCACCGCGCCCAAGCCGAGCTATCTGCAATGGATCCAGGCCAGCATCGGCCAGGACCTGCGCATGATCCCGGTCGAGGAGATCCTGTTCTTCCGCTCCGACGAAAAATACACCTGCGTGCAGACCGAGCGCTACGAGGCGCTGATCCGCAAGCCGGTGCGCGACCTGGCCGAGGAGCTCGATCCGGCGCTGTTCTGGCAGATCCACCGCGCCACCCTGGTCAACGTCAACGCCATCGAGGGTGTCACGCGCGACATTCGCGGCCGCCACCTGGTGATGATCAAAGGCAAACCGGACAAGCTCGAGGTCAGCCGCAGCTTCCTGCACCTGTTCAAGCAGATGTGAGCCGGGCGGCGGCGGCCGCCACGGACGCCGCCGCCATCCGCCCTGCGGCACATCAAGCCGCCCCGCCGCCAATTGGATTAGTGTGCTCTCTTACGGCCGTCCCCGCTCCGGCTGCGAGGACGCACGCCCATGAACAAATCCGGCAAATTCAAACTGCTGCCCGCCCTGCCCTTCGTGGCGGCGGCGATGATGTTGGCAAGCCGCCTCTACTACCGCTTGGCGCGCCCCCTGCGGCGCGCCGGCAAGCTGGTCGAGACCGAGCAAAACCGCAGCCGCAGCATCATCCACAACGCCAGCGACGCCATCATCTCGACCGACGAGTCGCAAACCATTCTGGAGGCCAACCCCTCGGCCGCCGCCATGTTCGGCACCACGGTGCAGGCGATGGAGGGCGCCGCGCTGCAGCAATTCATTCCGCGCGAGCAACGCATGTCCGGCGAGCAGGCCGCCGTGTCCTATTTCGGCGCCACCGGCATCCACCTGCGCATGAAGGGCCGGCGCGCCTCCGACTACGCCGTGACCGGGCTGAAGGCCAGCGGCGAGCTGTTCCCGCTGGAGGGCTCGATCTCCAGCCAGACCGAGGAGGGTCGCCCGATCTACACCATCATCCTGCGCGACATCACCGAGCGCAAGCAGGTGCAACAGCAGCTGGAACACTCCTACACCCAGCTGCGCGAGCTGTCGGCGGCGCTGCAGACCATCCGCGAGGAGGAGCGCACCCACATCGCGCGCGAACTGCACGACGACCTGGGCCAGCTACTGGCCACCCTGCGCGTCGACTTGAACCTGCTGCAACAGCAGCCGCCCGACAGCGCCGGCGCGCGCAAGCTGCAACAAAGCATGGACGGCCTGCTGGTCACCGCCATCACCTCGCTGCGCCGCATCGCCAGCAACCTGCGCCCGCGCGCGCTCGACGAGGGCGGCCTGTACTTCGCCCTGCAAACCCTACGCCAGGAGTTCGTCGAACGCCACGGCATCGACTGCGAGCTGCACGCCGACGAGCAGGAGCTCACGCTGGACGACGCCTACAGCACGACCATTTTCCGCATCGTCCAGGAGGCCTTGACCAACATCGCCCGCCACGCCGAGGCGCGCCGGGTGCAGCTGGACCTGCACCGCATCGACTCCTCCCTGCTGATCACCATCGAGGACGACGGCCGCGGCATCGCCGAGGGCGACATGGACAAGGCCACCTCCTTCGGCCTGATCGGCATGCGCGAGCGGGTCTGGGCCATCCACGGCGACATCTCGATCAGCAGCGACGGCAGCCGGGGCACCAGCATCGCCATCCGCCTGCCGCTGCCGCCGAGGGCCGCGCCGGCCTGAGGCAGGTTGAAGCAACGCGGCCGGACCAACAAAAAAAGCGCTCCGGGGAGCGCTTTGGTTTCCTACAAGTCCAGCCGAAGCTTAGAACTTGTGGGTGATGCCGACCTGGTAGGAGGTCAGCGACTTGACGCGCTCGCGGCCGGCGTAGCCGTAGACGGCGGTACGCTTGGACAGCGAGTAGTCGTAGCCGAGGCCGAATTCCTTGACGGTGTCGAGGTCGTTGACCTTGTTGTTGCTTTGCTTTTGCTTGCCGTACACAGCCTTGGCTTCGCCGCCGCCGATGGCGTAGCTCAGGCCCACCAGGTAGGATTTGAATTCGCCGGTGGCGGCCACGTCGGTGTCACCCTTCGAGTAGGCGGCCGTGACTTTGGCATCGCCGAACTTGTAGCCGCCGCCGACGGTCCACAGCTTAGGCTCGGCCGGGGTAACGGTGGCCTGGACCGCGCGCTGGTAGCCGGCGTGCAAGCTGACCGGGCCGTTGTCATAGGTGACCAGGCCGGCGTAGCCGGTGTCGGCGCCCTTGACTTCGCTCAGCACGGCTTGCGCGCTGACCACGAAACCCTGGAAGCTCGGGCTGTTGTAGGTGATGGCGTTGGCCACGCGCGAGGCGCCCACGCCGCCGCGCATCATCACCTCGTTGACCTTGCCGACCACGCCGTCGGCGCCGAACGGCTCGACGCGGCCCTGCGCGCCGTCGATCAGGTCCTTGGTGCGGCCCATGTAGACGGTACCGAAGCTGCCCTTCAAGCCGACCCACGATTGACGGTCGAACAGATTGCCCTTTTGCATGCCGGTGTCGGCCAGGATTTCGCTTTCCAGGTTGAAGATCGCCTGCAGGCCGTTGCCCAGTTCCTCGGAACCCTTGAAGCCCAGACGCGACGCATGGTTCTCGCGCTCGACCGTGGTGCCATTGGTGGTTTTGGCCAGACCGAGGTCGACAACGCCGTAGATGGTGACGTTCGACTGCGCTTGCGCCGAAGTGGCGAATGCGCCGATAACCAATGCTGCCAGAGTAATTTTTTTCACTTGATGTTCTCTACTTGAAGTTAATGAAGATGAAACGCGTTATGAATTCACCGGGCGAATCTTGCCTATCAAATACTTCAACAATATGACATCGACTACTTTGTTGTTTCCAAGCAGCAAAATGCACAACAGCCGCTCGGGGCGGCTGTTGCGGGTGTGGCGGGTGCCGGCGCGCCGGCTTACTTCAGCCGGCAGCTCAGGATGTAGTAGTACTCCAGGCGTTCGACGCGGGTTTCGCGCGCCGCCGTGGCCATCTTCTTGCGCAGCGCGCTGTCGGTCGGGTAGTTCTTCAGCACCTCGTAGCGCTGGCCGTCGGCGGCCAGGCGGATCTGGAAGGTGTTGCCCTCCAGGTCGGTGCGGGCGAACACCGTGCTGACGCCGTCGACGTAGGTGTTGTCGAGCAGCACGATCAAGACGTCCTTGCCCAGCTTGGCGCGCAGGCCCTTGAGGAACTTCTCCTGCTCCTCGCGCTTGACGTGCGACCAGAAGCCGGCGGCGAACACGGCCGTGTAGCGGCCCGGGCTGTCCGGCAGGGCGAAGGCGTCCATCTGGCTGAACTCGACGATGTCCTCGTCCAGGCCGCGCTCGCGCGCCAGCGCCAGCATTTCCGGGCAGAAGTCGATGGCGTGGACCGAGGCGGCCACGTCGGCGATGGTCTCGGTCCAGTAGCCGGTGCCGCAGCCCAGCTCGAGCACCTTGTGGCCCTCGAGGGCGCCGGCGATCATGTCGTGCAGGTCCTCCAGGTCGTCCTCGCGCTCGGGCTGCTCGTACACCTCGTCGTAGGTGGCCGCGCTGACGGCGTAGTACTGGGCAAGCTGGTTGGTAATCATGTGGGACTTTCTTATCAATTCAGGTAATGCAGGTGCATGCCTTACAGTTCGTAGTGGTCTTTTTCCCCGCTCATGGCCTGTTCGATCAATTTGCGGTTGAGCGTGGGGGCCAGCAGTTCAATAAAGGTGTAAATATAGCTGCGCAGATAGGCGCCCTGCTTGACGGCGACGCGCGAGACGTTCATGCCAAACAGGTGGCCGACTGGGATCGCGCGCAGGTTCTTGTCGCGCTCGGCATCGAAGGCCATACCCGCTATGATACCAATCCCCATGCCCAACTCGACATAAGTCTTGATGACGTCGGCGTCGATGGCCTCCAGCAGCACGTCCGGCTTGAGGCCGCGCAGGCCGAAGGCGTGGTCGATCTTGCTGCGCCCGGCGAAGGCGCCATCGTACGTGATCAGGGGGAAGCCGGCAATTTCTTCCAGCGACACCGCCTTCGATTTCAATAGCGCGTGGTCGGGCGGCACCACCACCACGTGCTCCCACTGGTAGCACGGCAGGGTGATCAGGCCGGCGATGGCGGCGATCGACTCGGTGGCGATGGCCAGGTCGGCCTGGTCGCGCTGCACCATCTCGGCGATCTGCTGGGGATTTCCTTGCAACAGGGACAATCTTACCTTGGGGAACTTCAGCATGAAGGCCTGGACCACCCTGGGCAGGATGTAGCGGGCCTGGGTGTGCGTGGTGGCGATGGTAAAACTACCACTATCCTGGGCCGCGTATTCCTTGCCGATGCGCTTCAGGCTGTCGATTTCCTGCATAATCAACTCCACCGACGCCAGCACCAGGCGGCCCGGCTCGGTCAGGCCGCGGATGCGCTTGCCGTGGCGGGTGAAGATGTCGACGCCGAGCTCCTCCTCGAGCTCGATGATGGCCTTGGACACCCCCGGCTGCGAGGTGAACAAGGCCTTGGCGGCGTCGGTCAGGTTGTAGTTCTGGCGTACCGCTTCGCGGACGAAGCGCAGTTGGTGAAGGTTCATTGCAGGTCGTGGCCCCGGTTTCGCGTCTCGAACGTCTTAAAAATGTTTTGCGCCCATGCTTATACCCATTACGTATATAAGCAAATAAAGACTATGTCGTTTGGAATAAAGACGAAGTTTATTACTATTGCCGCTAGTTTGGGGATGCGCGTGCGATTCAATTGCCGCCCGCGCCGCGCCGCAGGGCGCCGCCGGGTCGATTTTGTGGCATTTCCAACTACACTGTAATGTGCCGGCAGCCCAGTAAGCGACCATTTTAGGAACGATATGTACCATTACGACCAGTACGACCACCTCATCGTGCGCGAGCGCATCGCCCAGTACCGCGACCAAGTGCGCCGCCGCCTCAGCGACGAGCTGAGCGAAGCCGAATTCCTGCCGCTGCGCCTGCAAAACGGTCTGTACATGCAGCGCCACGCCTACATGCTGCGCATCGCCGTGCCCTACGGCCTGCTGTCGTCCAAGCAAATGCGCATGTTCGCCCACATCGCCCGCAAGTACGACCGTGGCTACGGCCACTTCACCACGCGGCAGAACATCCAGTTCAACTGGATCAACCTGGAGCAGACGCCGGACATCCTGACCGAGCTGGCCTCGGTGGAGATGCACGCCATCCAGACCTCCGGCAACTGCATCCGCAACACCACCTCCGACCCCTACGCCGGCGTGGCCGCCGACGAGATCATCGATCCGCGCCCCTTCGCCGAGATATTGCGCCAGTGGAGCACCTTCCACCCCGAGTTCATCGCCCTGCCGCGCAAGTTCAAGGTCGCCATCAACGGCGCCGAGGAGGACCGCGCCGCCATCGCCGTGCACGACATCGGCCTGACCGTGGTGCGCAACGCGGACGGCGAGGTCGGCTTCAAGTTCATGGCCGGCGGCGGCATGGGCCGCACGCCCATCCTGGGCAGCGTGATCCGCGAGTTCCTGCCGTGGCAGCACCTGCTGACCTACACCGAGGCGGTGATGCGCGTGTACAACCAGTACGGCCGCCGCGACAACAAGTACAAGGCCCGCATCAAGATCCTGCTGAAGGCGCTGGGCGTGGAGGAGTTCACCCGCCAGGTCGAGGCCGAATGGGTCGACCTGAAGGACGGCCTGGAAACGCTGACCGCCGAGGAAATGGCCCGAGTGAGCGCCTACTTCGTGCCGCCCGCCTACAAGGATCTGGCCGCCATCGACCCGGCCGCCCTGCACGCCGACAACAAGGCCTACACCAACTGGCTCAAGCGCAACGTCAAGCCGCACAAGCGGCCCGGCTACGCCGCCGTGGTGCTGTCGCTGAAGAAGACCGGCGTGCCGCCGGGCGACGCCACCGCCGAGCAGATGGACTTCGTCGCCGAACTGGCCGACCGCTATTGCTTCGGCGAGCTGCGCGTGACCCACGAGCAAAACCTGGTGCTGGCCGACGTCGAGCAGTCGCTGCTGTTCCAGCTGTGGCAGGAAGCCAAGGCGCACGGCCTGGCCACGCCCAACATCGGCCTGCTGACCGACATGATCTGCTGCCCCGGCGGCGACTTCTGCTCGCTGGCCAACGCCAAGTCGCTGCCGATCGCCGCCGCCATCGCCGAGCGCTTCGACAACATCGACTTCCAGCACGACATCGGCGAGATCGAACTGAACATCTCCGGCTGCATCAACGCCTGCGGCCACCACCACGTCGGCAGCATCGGCGTGCTCGGCGTCGACAAGGACGGCAGCGAATGGTATCAAGTGTCGATCGGCGGCGCCCAGGGCAACAATGCGGCCATCGGCAAGATCATCGGCCCCTCGTTCTCCTCGCTGCAGATGCCGGAGGTGATCGGCCGCCTGCTCGAGGTGTATGTGCGCGAGCGCTACGAGGACGAACCCTTCGCCGCCACCGCGCAGCGCCTGGGCATCGCGCCGTTCAAGGAACATGTGTACGCCACGCCGATCAAGGCGGGCCAACTGGTGGGTGAGGATGAATATGTCTGAAGCAAAGAAAAACCTGATCATCAAGCAACGCAGCGTGGTCGAGGACGACTGGCAGGTGCTGCGCCTCGAGCTCGCCGAGGGCGCCGCGGAAGGTGCCGAAGCGCAAGACCCGGCCGGCCTCGCCATCCCCGCCGGCAAGGTGATCCTGCCGCTGCCGGTGTGGCAGGCGCAGGGCGCCGCCCTGGCCGGGCGCGTCGCCGCCGGCGAGATCGCCGTCTGGCTGGCCAGCGACGAGCGGCCGGAATCGATCAAGGACGACCTGGCCAAGTTCGCCCTGGTGGCGGTCGACTTCCCCAAGTTCACCGACGGCCGCGGCTACTCGATCGCCTACAACCTGCGCAGCCGCCTCGGCTACGCCGGCGAGCTGCGCGCCATCGGCGACGTGCTGCGCGACCAGCTGTTCTCGATGCAGCGGGTCGGCTTCGACGCCTACGCCACCCGCCCCGACCGCGACATCCACGAGGCGCTGAAGGGCCTGTCCGACTTCTCCGAGACCTACCAGGCCTCGGTCGACCAGAAGCAACCGCTGTTCCGCCGCCAGCCGCGCGACGTGCGCCCCGACGGCAGCGATGTCGGCTCGGGCATCTAGGGGAGACGCCATGGACGACCTGACCACCCTGATCGCCGCCACCGAAGCGACGCTGCAAGGCATCGCCGCCGACTTCGCGCCGGCCGTGTTCGCCTCCAGCCTGGCCGCCGAGGACATGGTGCTGACCGACCTGATCCTGCGCGCCAAGCTGCCGATCGGCATCTTCTCGCTGGAGACCGGCCGCCTGCACCCGGAAACGCTGGACATGATCGAGCGCATCGAGTCGCACTACGGCTACCGGGTCGCGCTGTACCGCCCGCAGCCCGAGGCGGTCGAGGCCTACGTCGCGCAGAACGGCCTGAACGCCTTCTACAACAGCGTCGAGATGCGCCGCGAGTGCTGCCGCATCCGCAAGGTCGAGCCGCTCGGCCGCGCCCTCGCCGGCCAGCGCGCCTGGATCACCGGCCAGCGCCGCGCCCAGTCGAGCACCCGCGCCGAGCTGCACGTGCAGGAGGACGACCCGGCCCACGGCATGGTCAAGTTCAACCCGCTGGCCGACTGGTCCGAGCAGGACGTGTGGAACTACCTGCGCGACCACGGCGTGCCCTACAACGCGCTGCACGACCAGGGCTACCCCTCGATCGGCTGCGCCCCCTGCACCCGCGCCATCGAGCCGGGCGAGGACGTGCGCGCCGGCCGCTGGTGGTGGGAGAACCCGGACTCCAAGGAGTGCGGCCTGCACATGGTCGACGGCAAGCTGATCCGCATCAAGTCCGTTGCCGCATAAGAACAGAGCCGGGCGCCAGCCCGCTGACAACAACATCTACAAGACGATAGGCACAGTCCAATGAACGCTCCAGCTGCTCAACAACCGGCCACCTTCGGCCTCGGCGACATGAACGCGCGCCACCTCGACGCGCTCGAATCGGAAGCCATCCACATCCTGCGCGAGGTGGCGGCCGAATGCGCCAACCCGGCCCTGCTGTTCTCCGGCGGCAAGGACTCGGTGGTGCTGCTGCGCCTGGCCGAGAAGGCCTTCCGCCCGGGCAAGTTCCCCTTCCCCCTGGTGCACGTCGACACCGGCCACAACTTCGCCGAGGTGATCACCTTCCGCGACAAGCGCGTCGCCGAGCTGGGCGAGCGCCTGATCGTCGGCTCGGTGGAGGACTCGATCCGGCGCGGCACGGTGCGCCTGCGCAATCCGGCGACCGACTCGCGCAACGCCGCCCAGGCCGTCACGCTGCTCGAGACCATCGCCGAGCACAAGTTCGACGCCTGCATCGGCGGCGCCCGCCGCGACGAGGAGAAGGCCCGCGCCAAGGAGCGCATCTTCTCCTTCCGCGACGAGTTCGGCCAGTGGGACCCGAAATCCCAGCGCCCCGAGCTGTGGGACCTGTACAACACCCGCGTCCACCCGGGCGAGAACATGCGCGTCTTCCCGATCTCCAATTGGACCGAGCTCGACGTGTGGCTCTACATCGCCCGCGAAAAGCTGGAACTGCCGCCGATCTACTTCGCCCATGAGCGCCAGGTGATCCCGCGCAACGGCTTGCTGGTGCCGCTGACCGACCTGACCCCGCCGCGCGAGGGCGAAACGGTGGAGACCCAGACCGTGCGCTTCCGCACCGTCGGCGACATCTCCTGCACCTGCCCGGTGTCGTCGGACGCCGCCACCGTCGAGGCGATCATCGCCGAGACGGCCATCACCCAGATCACCGAACGCGGCGCCACCCGGATGGACGACCAGACCTCCGAAGCGTCGATGGAAAAACGTAAAAAGGCAGGATACTTCTGATGAACGCACTCAACCAAACCCAACACGCCAACCCGGACGCGGTCTCGGGCCTGCTGCGCTTCATCACCGCCGGCTCCGTCGACGACGGCAAGAGCACCTTGATCGGCCGCCTGCTGTTCGACAGCAAGGGCATCTTCGCCGACCAGCTCGACGCCATGTCGCGCTCCAAGCACAAGCGCACCGTCGGCGACGCCGTCGACCTGTCGCTGCTGACCGACGGCCTGGAGGCCGAGCGCGAACAGGGCATCACCATCGACGTGGCCTACCGCTACTTCGCCACGCCGAAACGCAAGTTCATCATCGCCGACACGCCGGGCCACGAGCAGTACACCCGCAACATGGTGACCGGCGCCTCGACCGCCGACGCGGTGATCATCCTGATCGACGTGTCCAAGGTCAAGCTGCGCGAGGACGGCGGCGTCGACCTGCTGATCCAGACCAAGCGCCACTCGACCATCGCCCACCTGCTGCAGATCGAGCACATCGTCGTCGCCGTCAACAAGATGGACCTGATCAACTACGACCAGGCGATCTACGACCGCATCGTCAAGGCCTACCGCGAGTTCGCCACCACCCTGGGCCTGAAGGACATCACGCCGATCCCGCTGTCGGCACTGAGCGGCGACAACGTCGTCAGCGCCAGCGAGAAGCTGAGCTGGTACCAGGGCCCGACCCTGATCGAGCTGCTCGAATCGCTGACCGTCTACGACGAGTCGCACAGCGCGCCGTTCCGCTTCCCGGTGCAGCTGGTGGCGCGCCACAACGGCCACGAGGCCAACGACTTCCGCGGCTACATGGGCCGCATCGAGGCCGGCAAGGTCAGCGTCGGCGACAAGCTGGTGGTGCAGCCGTCCGGCCAGAGCGCCACCGTCAAGGACATCGTCACCCTGGAGGGTTCGCACCAGTCGGCCGTGGTGGGCCAATCGGTCACGCTGCTGCTCAACGAGCACCTGGACATCTCGCGCGGCGACCTGCTGGCCGGCGCCGACCGCCCGGCCACACTGCTCAAGAGCCTCAACGCCGACGTCTGCTGGATGTCCGACGAGCCGCTCGACCAGCGCCGCAAGTACTGGATCAAGCACGGCACCAAGCAGACCGCCGCCAAGGTCACCGCCATCGAGTCGCTGTTGGACATCAACACCCAGCAGCGCCACAGCGCCGACGGCCTCAAGCTGAACGACATCGCGCGCGTCAGCCTGAGCGTGCAGCAGCCGCTGGCGGCCGACGCCTACGCCGACATCCGCGCCACCGGTGCCTTCATCCTGATCGACGAGGTGACCCACCAGACCGTCGCCGCCGGCATGATCCGCCTCGGCGCGTAAGCGGGCAAGGGAAAGCCACATGCCAGCCTTCGGAAAAGTCTATCTGATCGGCGCCGGTCCCGGCGCCCAGGACCTGATCACACTGCGCGGCGCGCGCCTGCTGGCGCAAGCCGACGTGGTGCTGCACGACGCCCTGGTGACGGCGGAGATGCTGGAGCTGTGTCCGCAAGCGGTCAAGATCGCCGTCGGCAAGCGCTGCGGCCAGTTGTCGACGGCGCAGGCCTTCATCAACAAGCAGCTGGTCGACCAGGCCGGCAAGTGCGCCCTGGTGGTACGCTTGAAGGGCGGCGACCCGATGCTGTTCGGCCGCGCCGACGAGGAGTTGCGCGCGCTGGAGGCGGCCGGCATCGAGGTCGAGGTGGTGCCCGGCATCACCACCGCGCTGGCGGCGGCGGCGGCCACGCAGCAGCCGCTGACCCAGCGCGGCGTGGCGCGCAGCGTCGCCTTCTTCACCTCCAGCACGGCGCCGGCCCACCCCGAGCAGACCGCCGTGCCGGACACCGACACGCTGGTGCAGTACATGGGCGGGCGCGAGGCCATCGTCACCGCCCGGCGCCTGCTGGAACAGGGCCGCCCGGCCGCCACGCCGGTGGTGGTGATCGAGAACTGCAGCCGCGCCGACCAGCGCGTGCTGCGCCTGACCCTGGGCACCCTGGCGCAGGGCTTGGGCGAGACCCACGGCCCGGTGCTGGTGATGCTGGGCGAGGCGATGCGCGCCCGGCCGCAGCAGGCCTTGGGCGGCACCAGCGAACGCGCGGAAGAACTGCAGCGTCAGGCCTGACGCCAACACCCCCTGCGCGCGCAGCTCCGGCGCCGGACGACAAAAAGCCCCGCCTGCTCGCGCACGCGGGGCTTTTCCTTGTCCAATTGGGAGGCGCAAGTCGGGGCCAGTCCCCGACGCCGCCAAGTAAAGAATGGCCACCTGCGCAACTTTAGGGTCAGACCCTAGGGTCTGACCCTGGTTAGTCGCTGTTGGGTAGCCTTAGCAACAGCCGGCGCCTCAACATGGCGCCCCCGCCAATGCAAGGGCTAGCACCACACGTCGGCGGCCAGGCGTCGGAAAACCTAGACCATCCCGCCAGAGGCAGTCACACAGTAGTCGGTGATCGCCTGCAGCACGGTCGGATCCTCGCCCACAGCGCCGGCCACCTCGATCGCCACGCCAGGATGGTCCAGACGCAACTGCTCGACCAGCAGCGGCAGGTCGCGCAGCACGTGACCGCCCTGCCCCAGGAACACCGGCACCACGGTGATCCGCGCGGCGCCGGCGGCGGCCAGCTCGGCCACCAGCGCGGGCAGCTGCGGCGTCATCAACTCCAGGAAGGCCAGCGCCACGCGCGTGCCGGGCATGCGCGCCTGCGTCATGTCGCGCAGGCGCTCGAAGGGAGCGGCCCAGGAGGCGGCGCGGGCGCCGTGGGCGAACAGGATCAGCGCGCGTTGCTCTACTTGGTTCATGGCGGTTTCCATCATTAGTGTCGTTCCACCCACCACAGCGCGGCCAGCGCCAGCAGCAGATACAAAGCGCTCGGCGCGATCGCGGTGAGCAGGGCCGGCCAGGTGCTGAGCAGGCCGAGGTGGGAGAACAGGGTGTTGACCAGCATGAAGCTGACCCCCAGCATGATGCCGACGAAAATTTTCAAGCTGACGCCGCCGCTGCGCGTGTGCAGGTAGGCGAAGGGCAGCGCCATGGCCATCAGCACGAAGATCGACAGCGGGTCGATCAACTTCTTCCAAAAGGCGATCTTGAAGCGCTCGGTCTCCTGCTTGTTCTCCTGCAGGTGGCGGGTGTAGACGGCCAGTTCGGTGGCCGACATGCGGTCCGGGTCGGAGCTCGACACCGACAGGATCTTCGGCGTGATCTCGGTCACCAGGTCCTTGCTGGCGCTCTTCGTGGTCGCCACCGCGCTGGTGGCCTGGGCGAAGTTGTTGGCGGCGTCGGCCTGGCTGTCCGGCCGTGGCAGCGCGCTGTTGGAGAACTGGTTCTCGGTCACCTCGAGCAGGCGCCAGGTGTTGTTGCCCTGGTAGGTCGCGCTCTTGGCCAGGATCAGCGAGCGCAGGCGGAAGTTGGTGTCGAACTCGTACAGCTTGACGTCGCGCAGTTGGCCGTCGGGGCGCACCTCGCGCACGTTGAAGAAGCGCGAGCCGGCCAGCGTGCCGGTCATGCCGTCGCTCTTGACGATGTCCTTGGTCCACAGGCCGGAACGGAACTCGGCCGAGACGGCGGCGCCGCGCGCGCTCAGCTTGATCTTGGCGGCCAGCGGCGTGGTGCGCGGGGAGATCAGCTCGCCGAAGATGAAGGTGATGATGACCAACACCACGCCGACCTTGAACAGCATCCACGCCGCCATGCCGGTCGACATGCTGGAGGCGCGCATGATGGTGAACTCGGAGGTGCTGGCGAACTGCGCCATCGTGTAGATGGTGCCGATCAGCGCCGCCACCGGCATCACCTCATAAACGTGGCTGGGCAGCATGATCAGCACGTACAGCAAGGCGTGCTGGATGGCGTAGCCGTTCTTGCCCACCGAGGGCAGCTCGCCGGTCAGGTCCATGAAGGCCTGCAGGGCGAGGAAGGCGAGCAGCACGAAGGCCACCGCCTGGGCGATGGAGACGGCGAAATAGCGTTGTAGGACTCTCATTTTGCGGCGCCTTCCTTGTTGCAGGCGCGGGGCCGCTTGATCGATGCCAGCAGGACCAGCGGGTGGTAGCGGTGGTTCACGTTGAGCCGCCAGAAGAACAGTCCCAGCACGACCAGGCCGACCAGCAGGTGCAGCGGCCACCACGACAGGGCGAAGCTGAAGCGGCCCTGCTTGACGCTGGCCTCGACCAGTTTGACCAGGTTGGAGTAGGTGACGAAGATCAGCAGCGCGATGATCAGGTTGGCCGAGCTGCCGGCGCGCGGATTGACGAAGCCCAGCGGAATGGCCAGCAGCACCAGCACCAGGCAGGTCAGCGGCGAGGCCAGGCGCCACAGCAGCTCGGCGCGGGTGTCGTTGGTGCGCAGCGCGAACAGGGCCGGCGTGGCCATGCCGGCGACGTCGACATCGGACTCGATGTTCTGCGTCTGGCTGGCCACGCGCATGCTGTAGCGCTCGAACTCCATGGTCTGGAAGTCGGCCTGGCCGGGCACGCCCTGGTAGCGCCGGCCGTTCTTCAGCACCAGGAAGCGCTGGCCCTTGGCGTCGGCGGTGATGACGCCCTCCTTGGCGACGATGACGGCGGTGCCGTGCTCGTCGACGGTGTTGACGAAGACGTTCTGCACTACCGCCGTCTTGCCGCTGACGCCCTCGACGAAGAAGATGCGGTTGCTCGACGCCGATTCCTTGAACTGGCCGGGCGCGACCTTTTGCAGGTCCTCGCGTTTTTCAAAGCGCTCGACGTACTCGCCGCTCTTGTGCTTGGCCCAGGGCGTGGCCACCAGGCTGAGGACGGCCGTCAGCAGCACCATCGGCAGGCCGAAGCTGAGCACCGGCGCGATCCAGCGCGTCAGGCTCAGGCCGGAGGCGAACCAGACCACCATCTCGGAGTCGCGGTAGCTGCGCGTGACCACCATCAGCACCGAAATAAAACTGGTGAGGATGACGATGGTTGGCAGATAATTCAGGGCCGCGAAAACGATCAGCGCCACCACGTCGCTCGACGCGACCTTGCCGCCGGCGGCCTTGCCGAGGATGGTGATCAGGGTCCAGGTGACGGAAATGCTGAACAGGACCGTAAAAGTAGCCCCGGCGACGCTGACCAGCTCGCGACGTAGGGCGCGTTGAAAAATCATTCGAAGTTTACAATTCGGCGGTTAAGTTAGTAAGATGCGTAACGCGCCTGGCCATACACCGCAAGGCCAGGCAAAAAAGTACACGACACGGAGAACCAAATGGACTTTAGCATAAAAGCATTCGACACAAAAAACACCCTCGCTACGGCCAAAACCGGCGTCGTCGCCGTCGCGGTTTTCGAAAACAAAAAGCTGTCTGCCGCCGCCAAGGCGCTTGACGGCGCTGGTGAAATCTCGGCTGCGCTGAAGTCCGGCGACATTTCCGGCAAGGCCGGCACCACCCTGCTGCTGCGCGCCGTCGAAGGCGCCGCCGCCGAACGCGTGCTGCTGGTCGGCCTGGGTAGCGACGAGACGGTCGGCGAGAAGAACTTCGCCGCCGGCGTGGCTGCCGCCCTCAAGGTGTTCGCCACCCTGGGCGCGAGCGACGCCATTATCGCACTACCGCTGGCCGAAGTGAAAGAGCGCGACGTTAACTGGGCGATCCGTTGCGTGGTGCAGGCCGGCCACGAGGCCGTCTACCGCACCGACGGCCAGAAGAGCAAGAAGGACCCGGCCGCCAGCGGCGTCAAGAAGCTGGCCCTGGCCCTGCCCAACACCGCCGCCAGCAAGCTGGCGCTGGCGCAGGCCGTGGCGATCGCCAAGGGCATGGACCTGACCAAGGACCTGGGCAACCTGTCGGCCAACATCTGCACCCCGACCTACCTGGCCAACACCGCCAAGCAGCTGGGCAAGGACTACAAGTTCGAGGTCGAGATCCTCGACCGCAAGCAGCTCGAAGCGCTGAAGATGAACAGCTTCCTGTCGGTCACCAACGGCAGCGAGCAGCCGCCCAAGTTCATCATCATCAAGCACATGGGCGGCAAGCCGAAGGACGCGCCGGTGGTCCTGGTCGGCAAGGGCATCACCTTCGACAGCGGCGGCATCTCGCTCAAGGCCGGCCCCGGCATGGACGAGATGAAGTACGACATGGGCGGCGCCGCCTCGGTGCTGGGCACCTTCCGCGCCATCGGCGAGATGAACCTGAAGCTCAACGTGATCGGCGTCATCGCCAGCTGCGAGAACATGCCGTCGGGCCGCGCCACCAAGCCGGGCGACATCGTCACCTCGATGAACGGCCTGACCATCGAGATCCTCAACACCGACGCCGAAGGCCGCCTGGTGCTGTGCGACGCGCTGACCTACGCCGAGCGCTTCAACCCGGCCGCCGTGGTCGACATCGCCACCCTGACCGGCGCCTGCATCGTCGCCCTGGGCCACCACAACAGCGGCCTGTTCACGCGCCACGACGCGGCGCACGACAAGCTGGCCGCCGAGCTGCTGGAAGCCGGCCAGGAGGCCGGCGACACCGCCTGGCGCCTGCCGATCGGCGAGTTGTACAACGAGCAGCTGAAGTCCAACTTCGCCGACCTGGGCAACATCGGCTCGCCCGGCGGCGCCTCCTGCACGGCGGCGGCCTTCCTGGAGAACTTCACCCGCAAGTACACTTGGGCCCACCTGGACATCGCCGGCACCGCCTGGAAGTCGGGCGGCGCCAAGGGTTCGACCGGCCGTCCGGTGCCGCTGCTGGCCAACTTCCTGATCAAGCGCGCCTAAGCGGCGTGCGGCAAAGGGGCGCGGCGCCAAGGCGGCGCGCCCATGAAAAATGGCGGCCATTTGGCCGCCATTTTTCATCTCCGCCGCCGCGCCGCTCAGTACACCGTCACGCCCGGCGCCGGCGGCGCGCGGCCGTCGGCCTCCTCGCCCTTGTGCAGGATCACCGTCAGCGTGGCCGGATAGTCGAAGCCGGCGCCGGTGTTGCGGTCGACCAGATAGCCGGCGCCCGCCGTCAGCACCACGTTGCCCCACACGCTGCTGTTGACCTTGGAGTCGACCTTCTCGTAGGCCCAGGCGGCGCCGTCCTGCTTGCAGTCGACCCGCAGCGGCGCGGCGCTGCGGCGGATGGTCACCCGCGCCGGGCTGGTGACGAACCATTTGCCGACGTCGTTGTACAGCACGCAGCCGACCCCGCCGACCTCGCGGTTGTCGAGGATGGTCTGCACGGTCACCTGCTGCTGGGTCGATTCGGTCAGGGTGGCGCAGCCGGCCGTCAGGGCCAGGGCTGCGATTGCGGCGAGTCGGTACATGGTCTGGCCTCTTGCGGGCGGGGGATGGGGAAGCGCAGGGGAAGCGCCGCGCACGACGGTGCGGCGCCTACTTGCGCTTAGTGGGGATGGGCTGCTCGGCCGGCACCGGCACGGCGGTCACGCTGTTCTTCGGACTGCCGTCGATCAGGCGGTCGGAATACACCAGGTAGACCAGCGCGTTGCGCTTGACGTCGACCATGCGCACCACCCGCACATGTTTGAAGAAGATCGAGGCGCGTTCGGAGAACACCTCCTCCTGCAGCGGCAGCACGCCGTTGAAGCGCAGCGCCCCCACTTGGCGGCAGGCCACCGACGATTCGGCCTTGTCCTCGGCCAGGCCGATGGCGCCCTTGAAGCCGCCGGTCTTGGCGCGCGACAGGTAGCAACTGACGCCGGCCACGCGCGGATCGTCGAACACCTCGACCACCACCTTGTGGTCGGGACCGAGCAGTTGGAAGGCGGTGTCGACCGAACCGATGTTTTCGGCGCGACCGTGGCTGGCCAGGCCCAGCAGGGCCAAGCCAAAAATGGCGCGGCACAGCCGCGTGGCGTTCATCGGGCGGCCGTCAATTGATCGGGGCGAAGCGCTGAACCATCACGCCGTCGACCTCGATCAATTGAAAGAACACATCCCGGGGCCGGGTCCAGATGGACCCGTCGGCGGCGCGATAGACGATCATCGGACTGAGGTCCGATTCCAGGGTCGCCTCGCACACCAGCTCGTAGACGCCCCCTTTATAGTGCCGAAATCGCATGCCGCCTGTCCTCAGCTGGTTTGACGGGCACTCGGACGCACTGGCTGGGCCACCACGTCGTCGATATTGCCCTGGGCTTTAGCCTTCTTCAAACTTTGGATGACCTTCAGGATGTCCTCCATGCCGGTCTCGCCGTCCAGGGTGGCGAACGCGTCAAGTACCTCGTTGAGGACTTGATTGCGCACGGCAGCCTGATCGGAGTCGATCACCGGCGCCCGTTGCAGTCCCGAGCGTGGGCTCGCGACGGCCTTGGTGGCGGCCTCCTTGGATGCGGCGGTCTTGCGCCCGCCTGGCGTTTTGCCATGCTCGAGCGCAGCCTGCCAGATCACCCAGCGGCGTTGAGTTTCGAACACCAGATATTCCTCTGGCTTGTCTTCGCGCCGGCGTACGATGTGTCCATCGCGCTGCGCCCATGCTTCAAATGCAGATCGCATTTTCTTCCTTTACAAATGCTTTGCGCAGAACTTACTGTTAAAACCACAAGTATTTCCGAATAGTACCATTTATTGAATTGATACAACACTGTTAATGCATCTTTTTTGTCAATTAAATGGTTGCCCTACGGCAATATAGATTCTAATCCTGTTTGATACAAGTATATTTCGCTTTTCAAGTGCGTTTAATTGATTCTAGTACCATTTTGATAACATGGAAGCACTATTGGCAATTATTTTTGCAAATGTTAGATTTTGCAACATTCTATGGCCTGGAAGGCAATTTGTGACAGCCCTATTTCATGTTTTTTCACAAAATTCTCGAGAATTATAAACAATTGAGCAAAATCAAAACGTCCGCTTGAAAAACCTTGTTGTTCCTCGGCCCTAGCAGCGAATCGCCCAGCGCCCGGCCCCTCTTTTCCCTCCGCCACAGGGTGGCGCGGCGGCCGCGTCAAGGGCGTCGCGGCCGGCGCAAAGATGCTCGTGTCCAACAATGCCACAGAGATCGATTCGCCGACGCGCGTTAGCGCAATTGTGCGGCACTTGTTCCGGAACAAGGAAAGCTCGGCGCCGGCGCCGCGGGGGAGCGGAATGACGGCCGGCGCAGGCGTGGCGGCAGCGCCCGCCAGATACTGTCGTGCGACAACAACAGAGGGGGCGGCCGACGGCAAAACTGCTCAGCGCGGTGATCGCCATCTGGATGAAGAAGAACAGGCCGCCGACATCGCGCTGCAGCCGCTGGGCGCCTTCTGCCGCCAGGCCGTGCTGCCGTCGGCGGTGCTGCTCGGCTACACCGCGCTGACCCTGGCGCAGCTGCGCTACGCCGGGCAAAAGCTGGCGCGGCTGCTGGCCCGGGCCCGGGCCGAGTCGGCGCGCTGAGGCGGCGCCCGTCGCGTCGCCGCCGGCTGCTGTAAAATCCGCACAGCGCCGACCCGCCCAGCGCGTCGGCGGCGGCCGCGCCCGCCCCCATCCATCCCCTATTCAGTCTGTAGAAACCCCATGAAAATTGCCACCTGGAACGTTAACTCCCTCAATGTGCGCCTGCCCCACGTGCTCAAGTGGCTGGAGGAAAACCCGGTCGACGTGTTGTGCGTGCAGGAAACCAAAATGACCGACGACAAGTTCCCCGCCGCCGCCATCGAGGCGGCCGGCTACCATGTCGTCTTCAGCGGCCAGAAGACCTACAACGGCGTGGCCATCCTGTCCAAGCTGCCGATCGGCGACGTGGTCAAGAACAATCCGCACTACGAGGACGCGCAGCAGCGCATCCTCGCCGCCACCATCGACGGCGTGCGCGTGGTCTGCGCCTACGTGCCCAACGGCCAGGCGGTCGGCACCGACAAGTACGAGTACAAGCTGGCCTGGCTGGCCGCCTTCCACCAATGGCTCAGCGAGGAGGCCGCGCTGCATCCGCAACTGGCCGTGCTGGGCGACTACAACATCGCGCCGGAAGACCGCGACGTGCACGACCCGGCCGCCTGGGCCGACCAGGTGCTGGTGTCCGTGCCGGAGCGCGCCGCCCTCACCCGCCTGCTCGAGCTCGGCCTGCAGGACTCCTTCCGCCTGTTCGAACAGGCGGAGAAATCGTTCAGCTGGTGGGACTACCGCGCGCTCGGCTTCCGCCTCAACAAGGGCCTGCGCATCGACCACATCCTGCTGTCGAAGGCGCTGGTGGCGCGCTGCAGCGCCTGCGTCATCGACCGCGCGCCGCGCAAGTGGGAGCAGCCGTCCGACCACGCCCCGGTGATCGCCACGCTGGACTGAGCGGCCGCTAAAAACGGTCATCATTGACAGCTGGCGGCGCCGGATGCGATGTCGTATCCTGCACAGCGGCGCGGACGGATCGGGCGCCGCACAGGCATCCCGAAGGACCGCCTAGGCCGCCGCGCGGATGCATCCATCCAACGCTAGTTGAAGAGGAAGACCGACGTGAACAACTTCACCACGATCGCCGCCGGCTGCGCCCTGCTGGCCAGCGCCAGCGCATCCGCCCACGGTTACATCAGCCTGCCCGAGTCGCGCAACCTGCTGTGCCAGCAGGGCGGCAACAGCAATTGCGGCGCCATCCAATGGGAACCGCAAAGCCTGGAGGGGCCGTCCGGCTTCCCGGCCGGCGGCCCGGCCGACGGCGTGCTGGCCGGCGCCGGCCTGGCCCAGTTCGGCGAACTCAATGAGCAGACCAGCAGCCGCTGGAGCAAGCGCGAACTGAAGGCCGGCGCCAACGTCTTCAACTGGCGGTTCACCGCCAACCACGCCACCCGCAACTGGCGCTACTACCTCACCCGCGCCGACTGGAACCCGAACCAGAAGCTGGGCCGCGCCTCCTTCGAGCCGACGCCGTTCTGCGTCGTCGACGGCGCCATGCAGCAGCCGCCCAAGCAGGTCAGCCACAACTGCACGGTGCCGCCGCGCAGCGGCTACCACCTCATCCTCGGCGTGTGGGAGATCGGCGACACCACCAACAGCTTCTACAACCTGGTCGACGTGCTGTTCAAGGACGGCGGTACGCCGCCGCCGCAATGGAGCCAGGCCGGCACCATCTACCCCTCGCTCGACCTGAACGTCGGCGACAGCGTGGCCAGCCGCGTGTTCGACGCCGCCGGCGAGCATCCCGAGCTGCAAACCAAGGTGCTCATCGCCAGCGCCGCCGACGGCCAGCGCAACAACTGGTCCTACCTGTTGGCCAGCCGCATCAACGCCGAGCAGCCCCTGCTGCGCGCCGGCCAGCCCGACCAGGCCGGCGCCATCAACCCGGTCTACGGCCAGAACACCATCTACGCCAAGGCCGGCAGCAATCTGACGCGGGTCGAGGTGCAGGTCAACAAGGAGACGCCGCCGCCGGCCGCCGACTTCAGCGTCAGCGAGCTGAAGACCGCCTACGTCATCAGGAACGGCCAGCTGAGCATCGACTTCAACGTCAGCGCCAGCGGCGAGATGGAGCTGGGCGCCTACCTGTACGACGGTGCCGGCGTGGCCAAGGGCTACGCCACCGCCACGCTGAACAACAACAGCGCGCCGCTGGCGGTGGCGCTGAACCAGCCCAAGGCGGGCGCGCACCAAATGGTGCTCAAGGCCGTGCTCAAGGGCAGCGGCGCGCTGCTGCAAAAGACCTTCAACATCAGCCTGAGCGAGGACGCCGGACCGGCCGCCTACGACTACGTGTTCCCCGCCGGCCTGGCCGGCTACAAGGCCGGCAGCCGCGTGCTGCAGCCGAAGAACGGCAAGGTGTATGCCTGCAAACCCTTCCCCTACAGCGGCTACTGCATCCAGTGGAGCGTCAACTCCACCTACTACGAACCCGGCGTGGGCAGCAACTGGCAGGACGCCTGGAACGCGCAATAGGTACGTCGCCAGCCTGACCCCGCAATGCGGCTGAAAGGGGTCGGACCCCGTACGGGGTCCGACCCCGGCGTCCGGGTTGCGGGGTCAACGCTCAATCAATCGGAACAGCCCTCTCTCGTGGCGCGGAATACAATGCCGCCCGGACACTCCATCCACCACAAGTTTTAGAGGAAAAACGACGTGCATCATCTCACCAAAATCGCCGCCTGCTGCGCCCTGCTGGCCAGCGCCGGCGCATCCGCCCACGGCTTCATCGACCTGCCCGAATCGCGCAACCTGCTGTGCAAACAAGGCGGCAACGGCAACTGCGGCGCCATCCAATGGGAACCGCAAAGCGTCGAGGGCCCGTCCGGCTTCCCGGCGCGCGGCCCGGCCGACGAGGTGCTGGCCAGTGCCGGCCTGGCGCAGTTCGGCGAACTCAACGAGCAAACCAGCAGCCGTTGGAGCAAGCGCCAGATGCAGGCCGGCGCCAACGTCTTCCGCTGGCAGTTCACCGCCAACCACGCCACCCGCAACTGGCGCTACTACATCACCCGCGCCGACTGGAACCCGAACCAGAAGCTGGGCCGCGCCGCCTTCGAGACGACGCCGTTCTGCGTCGTCGACGGCGGCATGCGCCAGCCGCCCAAGCAGGTCAGCCACAACTGCACGGTGCCGCCGCGCAGCGGCTACCAGGTGATCCTCGGCGTGTGGGAGATCGGCGACACCCCCAACAGCTTCTACAACATGGTCGACGTGATGTTCAAGGACGGCGCCACGCCGGCGCCGCAGTGGAGCCAGGCCGGCGCCATCTACCCCTCGCTCGACCTGAACATCGGCGACAGCGTGGCCAACCGCGTGTTCGACGCCGCCGGCGAGCGCCCCGAACTGCAGACCAAGGTGCTCATCGCCAGCGCCGCCGACGGCCAGCGCAACAACTGGTCCTACCTGCTGGCCAGCCGCATCAACGTCGAACAGCCGCTGCTGCGCGCCGGCCAGATCGGCCAGGACGGCGCCATCCATCCGGTCTACGGCCAGAACACCGTCTACGCCAAGGCCGGCAGCAATCTGACGCGGGTCGAGGTGCAGGTCAACAAGGAGACGGCGCCGTCGATCGCCGACTTCAGCGTCGCCGACCTGCAAGGCGTCTACGTCATCAAGCAAGGCCAGTTGAGCATCACCTTCAGCGTGACGGCCAACGGCGAGATGGAGCTGGCCGCCTACCTGTACGACGGCGCCGGCGTGGCCAAGGGTTACGCCTCGGCCGCGCTGAACAACCACAGCGCGCCGCTGGCGCTGGCGCTGAACCAGCCCAAGGCCGGCCCGCACCAGCTGGTGCTGAAGGCGACGCTGCCGGGCGGCGCGGTGCTGCAGAAGAGCTTCGCCGTCAAGCTGAGCGAGGAGGCGGCGGCCGGCGCCTACGACTACACCTTCCCGAACAGCCTGCTCAGCTACAAGGCCGGCAGCCGCGTGCTGCAGCCGAAGGACGGCAAGGTCTACGTCTGCAAGCCCTTCCCCTACAACGGCTACTGCGTGCAGTGGAGCCAGTACGCTACCCACTTCGAACCCGGCGTGGGCAGCAATTGGCGCGACGCCTGGACCGCGCAGTAGGCGTTGACGGCTAAGTGATGGAACGGGCGCGCGCGGCCGGCGCGCCCGTCAGCGCCGTGGCAGCAGCAGCTGCGCCGTATTGTGCGGCACCGGCTGCGAGAACAGATAGCCCTGGGCGTACTGGCAGCCCTTGCGCTGCAGGATGGCGTACTGGCCCTCGGTCTCGACGCCCTCCGCCACCACCGACAGCTGCAGGCTGTGCGACAGCGCGATGATCGCCGCCACGATGGCGCGGTCCTCGGCGCTCTGCTCCAACTCCTTGACGAAGGCGCGGTCGATCTTGATCTTCTTGACCGGGAAGCGCTTCAGGTAGGCCAGGCTGGAATAGCCGGTGCCGAAATCGTCGATCGACAGGCGGATGCCCATGCTGTTGATCTGTCCCAGAATATCCAAGGTCTGCTCGCCGTGCTGCATCAGCGCCGTCTCGGTGATCTCGAATTCGAGCAGCGCCGGGTCGATGCCGGTCTCGTCGAGGATGCGGCGGATCGACTCGATCAGGCCGCGATGCATGAACTGGCGCGGCGACAGGTTGACCGCCAGCGGCACCGGCGCCAGCCCCTGCCTCATCCACGCCATGCTTTGTTCGCAGGCGGCGCGGATCACCCATTCGCCGATCGGCACGATCTGGCCGTTCTCCTCGATGATCGGGATGAAGCTGTCGGGCATGACCAGCGCGCCGTCGGCGCGGCGCCAACGCAGCAGCACCTCCATCGCGTGCAGGCGGCGCGTGCCGATGTCCATGATCGGCTGGAAGTGCAGCTCGAACTCCCGCTTGGCCAGCGCGCCGCGCAGGCTGCTCTCCAACTCGAAATGCTGGGCCGCCGCCTGGTTCATGGTCTGGTGGAAGAACTGGTAGTTGTTGCGCCCGCTCGCCTTGGCGTGGTACATGGCGGCGTCGGCGTGGCGCATCAGCGTCTCGACGTCGGCGCCGTCGTCCGGATAGACGCAGATGCCGATCGACGGCGTGATGTGCAGCGCGCGCCCCTCCAGCGGGAAGGCGGCGGCCAGCGCGTCGATGATCTTCTCGGCCACCTGGCTCGACTCCTCGACGCCGCGGATGCCCGGCACCAGCACGACGAACTCGTCGCCGCCCAGCCGCGCCACGGTGTCGCTGGCGCGCACCGCGCGGCACAGCCGGCTGGCGACCTCCTTGAGCAGCTGGTCGCCGGTCATGTGGCCGAGCGAGTCGTTGATGGTCTTGAAGCGGTCCAGGTCGATGAACATCACCGCCAGCCGGCGCTCCGAGCGCTGCGCCGCCAGCATGGCGCGGTCGAGCCGGTCCGACAGCAGGGCGCGGTTGGGCAGGCCGGTCAGGCTGTCGTGGTAGGCCATGTGGTGGACCCGCGCCTCGGCCTGGCGCCGTTCGACGATCTCGCCCTGCAGCAGGGCGTTGGCGCCGGCCAGCTCGGCGGTGCGCTCGAGCACGCGCACCTCCAGCTCGTCGCGCGCCCGGCTGACCGCCTCGGCCGCCTCGCGCCGCGCCGTCACGTCGTCGACCAGCCAGACCGAGCGGCCGTGCGGCTGGCTCAGGTCGAACGGCCGGCCCGACAGGCGCGCCCAGAAGAAGCTGCCGTCCTTGCGCACCAGTTGGTGCTCGGACATGTTGACGCGGCCGGCGCGGAAGTCGCCGGCCGTCTCGCTGCGGGCGCGCTGCCAGGACTCGCGGTCGGCGTAGAAGGCCTGCACGCTGAGCATGTTCATCTCGCCCGGGGCGTAGCCGAACAGCTCCTCCATCTTGGTGTTGCAGCGCAGGTTGTAGCCGCCCTCGACCACCGAGATGCCCAGCACCGCGCTGTCGAGGATGGCCTGGTTCTCCAGCAGGGCGTTGCGCAGCGACTCCTCGGCCGCCTTCTGCTCGGTGCGGTCCTCGATGATCCAGATGGTGCCCTGGGTCGGGTCGGCCGGGTTGACCACGTAGCCGATCAGCTGCGCCCACAGGCGGCTGCCGTCCTGGCGCTGCATCTCGATCTCGGTCTGGAACGGGCGCCCCACCGACAGGTGCGGATAGGCCGCCGCGCCGAGCAGGTCGTAGGACTCCTGCGAGATGTACAGCGAGCGGCCGGGCAGGCCCAGGCCCTCGTCGCCTTGGTAGCGGAACATCTCGGCGAAGCCGCGGTTGTAGCGCGTGATGACGCGGTTCTTGGTGAACAGGATGCTGACCGAGGCGTTGGTCATGATCGCCTCGACCTCCATCTGCGTTTGCCGCGTCTGGCTGACGTCCTCCAGGATCCAGATGGTGCCGCCGTCGCTGTGGGCGTCGTCGACCGCCTTGGCGCGCACGCGGCACCAGATCAGCGTGCCGTCCTTGCGGCGGAACTGGTACTCGTTCTTTTCGAACGGCAGGCCGTTGCCCAGCAGCGGCGCGGCCTCGCGGCCGAACTCCTCGTACATCCCGGCCGAGGGAAAGACGTCGGCGGCGGGCCGGCCGATCAGCTCCTCGCGCTCGTAGCCGAACATCTCGGCCAGCCGTGGATTGCAGCTCAACATCAGCTGCTCCTTGCTGAACAGGATGCCGACCGAGGCGTTGTCGAGGATCGCCTTCTGCTCCAGCAGCAGCTGCTTGGTGGCCTCCTCGGCGCGCTTTTGCGCACTGCGGTCGTCGAAGATCCAGATGGTGTCCTGCTGGCCGCGGCCCGGGTTGATCATGTAGCCGAAGGCGTGCGCCCAGAAGGTCGAGCCGTCCCGCCGGCGCATCTCCATCTCGGCCTGGTAGGGCTGGCCGCGCGCCAGCAGCGGCGCGGCGCGGCGCACCACGGCGCGGAACGCCTCGGCCGACGGGTACAGCTTGGCGGTGAGCTGGCCGACGCCCTCCTCGCCGGCGAAGCCGAAGAACTCGCCGAAGCGGCGGTTGTAGCGCAGGATGCGGTCGTCGCGCTGGAAGCCGATGGCCAGCGGCGCGCTGTCCATCACCGCCTGCATCTCCAGCAGCGCGCGGCGCAGCCGCTCCTCGTCGCGGCGGTGCTCGTTGATGTCCTCGACGATCCACACCGTGCCCTCGGCGGTGTTGGACGGGTCGATGGCGCGGCCGTACAGGCGGCCCCAGAACAGGCTGCCGTCCTTGCGCAGCAGCTGCGCCTCCTTGACGAAGGACTGCCCCTGCGACAGCGGCGGCGTGGCCTCGCGGCCCAGCGCGGCGAACTCCTCCTCGGACGGATAGACCACCATGGTCGGGCCGCCCTCGAGCTCGTGGCGGGCGTAGCCGAACATCTCGGCGAAGCGCAGATTGCATTCCTGGATGCGGCCGGCCTTGCTGAACAGGATGCCGACGGCGGCGTTGTCGAGGATGGCCTGCTGCTCGAGCAGCGTCTTGCGCAGCGCGCGCTGGTCGCGCTGCACGCCGCTGATGTCGCTGAAGACGATGGTGGCGCCGTCCAACTCGCCGCCCGGCAGCGGCTTGGCCCACACCTGCACGGCGACGTACTGGCCGTTGGCGCAGCCCAGGCAGCTGCTCCAGCGCTGTTCGGCCGGACTGTCGCCGTGGGCGCCGAGCACGGCGTCGAGCTGGGCCTCGCTGTCGGCGCGCACGTGGCGGGAGAACAGCTCGGCCAGCGCCTGGCCGCAGGCGTCGAAGCCGATCAAGGCCTGCAACTCCGAATTGGCGGCGACGACCAGGCCGCCGGCGTCGCAGGCGCAGGCGGGCAGTCCGATCAGCTGCAGGGCGTCGGCTACAAAATCAGGGTTCGTCGAGACTCGATTCATCTACACCAGGGCGCCAAATGGGAAAACGTTGCCCTCGCATCGCGGCATCGTATGGTGGGAGGATCATAAACCACATTGCCGCTGTTTGACCATTTTGCCTGCCGACGCCATGCTCTAAATCACCTTCAAAAACGACAACGCCCGGCGAGCCGGGCGTTGTCGTTGCTACCAGATTGCTATTTACCTCAGTGGGCGGACGCTCCAGCGGCGCCGATGCCGGTCTCGGAGCGCATCTCCTGCGCCTCGTAGCCGGCCCGGTCGATGCGGGCGCGGTCGCTCTTGTCGAGGACGGAGAACAGCCAGATGCCGACGAAGCCCGCCGTCATCGAGAACAGTGCCGGCGAAGCGTAAGGGAACAGCGCGTCGTGGTGACCGAGCACGTCGACCCAGACCGACTTCGACACCACCGTCAGCGCGACCGCCGTGGTCAAGCCCATGAAGCCGCCGATGGTGGCGCCGCGGGTGGTGCAGTCTTTCCACAGCACGGACATGAACAGCACCGGGAAGTTGGCCGAGGCGGCGATGGCGAAGGCCAGCGAGACCATGAAGGCGATGTTCTGCTTCTCGAAGGAGATGCCCAGCACCACGGCGATGATGCCCAGCGCGATGGTGGTCAGACGCGAGACGCGCAATTCGCTGGCGCCGCTGGCTTTGCCCTTCATGAAGACGGTGGCGTACAGGTCGTGCGAGACGGCCGAGGCGCCGGACAGGGTCAGACCTGCAACGACGGCCAGGATGGTGGCGAAGGCGACTGCCGAGATGAAGCCGAGGAAGACGTTGCCGCCGACCGCTTTGGCCAGGTGGATCGCCGCCATGTTGTTACCACCGAGGAGTTTGCCGGCGGCGTCCTTGAACTCGGGGTTGGTGCTCACCAAAACGATGGCGCCGAAACCGATGATGAAGGTCAGGATGTAGAAGTAGGCGATCCAGGTGGTGGCCCAGAAGACCGACTTGCGTGCCTCTTTGGCGCTAGGTACGGTGAAGAAGCGCATCAGGATGTGCGGCAGGCCGGCGGTGCCGAACATCAGCGCCATGCCGAAGGAGATCGCCGAGATCGGGTCCTTGATGAAGGTGCCGGGGCCCATGATGGCGTCTTTTTTGGCGTGGATTTCGACCGATTTGGCGAACAGCGCCTCCGGGCTGAAGTTGAACTGGGCCAGCACGACGAAGGCCATGAAGGTGGCGCCACCGAGCAGCATGACGGCCTTGATGATCTGCACCCAGGTGGTGGCGGTCATACCGCCGAACAGCACGTAGATCATCATCAGCGAACCGACCAGCACGACGGCGATCCAGTACTCCAGGCCGAACAGCAGCTTGATCAACTGGCCGGCGCCGACCATCTGCGCGATCAGGTAGAAGGCCACCACGACCAGCGTGCCGGAGGCGGAGAAGATGCGGATCGGCTTTTGCTTGAAGCGGTAGGCGGCGACGTCGGCGAAGGTGAAGCGGCCCAGGTTGCGCAGGCGCTCGGCCATCAGGAAGGTGATGATGGGCCAGCCGACCAGGAAGCCGATGGCGTAGATCAGGCCGTCGTAACCGTTCAGGAAGACCGAGGCGGAAATGCCCAGGAAGGAGGCGGCGGACATATAGTCGCCGGCGATGGCCAGACCGTTCTGGAAGCCGGTGATGCCACCACCGGCGGTGTAGAAGTCGGATGCCGACTTGGTTTTCTTGGCGGCCCACTTGGTGACGAACAGCGTGAAGACGACGAAGGCGCCGAACATCAGGATCGCGGTCCAGTTGGTCGGCTGCTGGTCGGCCTGGCCCAGGTCGGCGCCGGCGGCCAGCGCCGCGCCGGACATGGCCAGCAGCGTCAAGGAGGCGAGGAGGCGTTTGGCGGCGTTCATGCTTTCACCCGTTCCTGGATGGCGTGGGTCAGATCGTCGTACTCGCTGTTGGCGCGGCGGACGTAGAAGCCGGTGACGAGCACCGTGAAGACGATGACGAACAGCCCAATCGGCATCCCCCAGGTCATCACGCCGGCACCGGTCTTGGTGCTCAGCAGTTCCTTGTTGAAGGCGATCAGCAGGATGTAGCCGTAGTAGACGGCCATCATGCACCAGGTAAGCGCCCAACCGAACTTCGAGCGGGCGGTCACCAGCTTTCGGTAGTTGGGATCGCTCTTAATTTTTTGAACCATATCGTCATGCATTTTGCGTCTCCTTTTTATGTCTATTTTTTGCTCTTTTCTGCGAGCTTGAACCCAGCGTATAGGCCGAGACTTACCGGCCCCTTACGCGCAGAAGAAGCGGCATAAAAAAAGCTCCTCGCGTTGGCACGGGAGGAGCAGGAAAACAACGCCCGCCGCCATTGGCGCGAACGTCATCAAACGGGCGGCGTCAGACCAGCAGCGCGCTCTTGATTTGTTGTAGCGAGGCGGGGTCCTCGATGGCCGTCAGGTCGCCCGGATTGCGGCCCTCGCAGATGGCCTGGATCGAGCGGCGCAGCAGCTTGCCGGAGCGCGTCTTGGGCAGCTGCGGCACGAAGTAGACCCGCGCCGGGCGCGCCACCGCGCCCAGCTGGTGGTCGACCACGCCCATGATCTCGCGCTCGAGCGCCTGCCGCCCCTCGGCCGTGGCGATCTGCTCGGGGTGCTTGACGATGGCGAAGGCGATCGCCACCTGGCCCTTGAGCTTGTCCTCGACACCGACCACCGCCACCTCGGAGACGTTGGCGTGGCTGGAGATGGACTCCTCGATCTCGCGCGTGCCGAGGCGGTGGCCGGCGACGTTGATGACGTCGTCGGTGCGGCCGAGGATGAAGTAGTAGCCGTCGGCGTCGCGCACGCCCCAGTCGAAGGTGGAGTAGACCTGCTGGCCGCTGAAGGTGTTCCAGTAGGTGTCGACGAAGCGCTGGTCGTCGCCGTACACGGTCTGCATGCAGCCCGGCGGCAGCGGGCCGTCGATCACCACCACGCCCTTCTCGTTGGCGCCACACTCCTCGCCGGTGGACTCGTTGAGCAGCTTGACCTTATAGCCGTACATGGCCACGCCGGGGCTGCCCAGGCGGGTCGGCTTGTCCTCGACGCCCTTGGCGATCGACAGGATGGGCCAGCCGGTTTCGGTCTGCCAGTAGTTGTCGATGATCGGCACGCCGAGTTCGTCGGAGATCCACTGCGAGGTGGTCTCGTCGAGCGGCTCGCCGGCCAGGTACAGCGCGCGCAGCGAGGACAAGTCGTACTTGCGCATGAACTCGGGCGGCTGCTTGCGCAGCACGCGGATCGCCGTCGGCGCCGAGAACATCCGCGTCACCTTGTACTTCTCGACGATGCTCCACCAGATGCCGGCGTCGGGGCAGATCGGCAGGCCCTCGTACATGATGGTGGCCATGCCGGCGATCAGCGGACCGTAGACGATGTAGGAGTGGCCGACCACCCAGCCGATGTCGGAGGTGGCGAAGAAGGTCTCGCCGGCCTTGCCACAGAAGTTGTACTTCATCGACGAGGCCAGCGCCACCGCGTAGCCGCCGACGTCGCGCTGCACTCCCTTCGGCTTGCCGGTGGTGCCGGAGGTGTAGAGGATGTAGGACGGCTCGTTCGATTCGAGCCAGGTGACGGCCACGCTGGCGTCGAGGTGGGCGGCGCGCAGGGTGGCGTAGTCGACGTCGCGCCCTTCCACCAGCGCCATCGGCGCCAGGCCGCGGTCGACCAGCAGCACCTTGGCCGGCTTGGCGGCGGACAGGTCGATCGCCTCGTCGAGCAGGTGCTTGTAGGGGATGGCCTTGCCGTTGCGCGAGCCGGCGTCGGCAGAGACGATGAGCACCGGCTTGGCGTCGTCGATGCGGCTGGCCAGGCTGTTGGCGGCGAAGCCACCGAACACCACCGAGTGGATGGCGCCGATGCGGGCGCAGGCCAGCATGGCGAAGGCCGCCTCGGCGATCATCGGCATGTAGATCAGCACGCGGTCGCCACGGCCGACGCCCAGCGCCAGCATGACGGCGGCGCAGCGTTCCACCTCGGTTTTCAGTTCGTTGAAGCTGTAGGTTTTTTCGGTGTTGGTCTCGGTCGAGATGGCGATCAGCGCCGCCTGCTCGCCCTGTGTGGCGCACCAGCGGTCGACGGCGTTGTGGCACAGATTGGTCTGGCCGCCGACGAACCACTTGGCGAACGGCGGGCGCGAATAATCGAGCACTTGGGTGTAAGGGGTGTTCCAGTCGATCAGTGTCGCCTCATCGCGCCAGAATTGTTCAGGCGTGTCGATAGAGCGCTGATAGAATTCAGCGAATTTCATGTCTCCTCCGTTGTTCGTGCAAATCGATAGCGGTCGCGGTCAGCACAGCTGGCCCGGCCGGTGCGGCTGGCGAACTTCAGGTCGGAAGAGACGAGAAGTTCGCTGCCCTATTTCTTAGAATGCATCGCCGGGTACGCGGACCCAACCTTCCATCAACACGCGGGCGCTACGGCTCATGATGGCCTTGGTCACGCTCCAGTCGCCGCCGGTTTGGCTGGCTTCGGCGCCGACCATCAAGGTGCCGGACGGGTGGCCGAAGCGCACCGCGTTGCGCGGACCGCCGCCGGCCGCCAGGTTCACCAGCGTGCCGGGAATGGCGGCGGCGGTGCCGATGGCCACTGCCGCCGTGCCCATCATGGCGTGGTGCAGCTTACCCATCGACATGGCGCGCACCAGCAGGTCGATGTCGCCCGCCTTGACCGCCTTGCCGCTCGACGAAACGTAGTCGGCCGGCTTGGCGACGAAGGCCACCTTGGGCGTGTGCTGGCGCTTGGCCGCCTCGTCCAGGTTGGCGATCAGGCCCATGCGCAGCGCGCCGTGGGCGCGGATCGTCTCGAACTTGGCCAGCGCGGCGGCGTCGAGGTTGATGGCGTCCTGCAGCTCGGTGCCGTTGTAGCCGATGGCTTCGGCGTTGACGAAAATGGTCGGAATGCCGGCGTTGATCATGGTGACCTTCAAGCTGCCGATGCCGGGCACCTCGAGCTCGTCGACCAGGTGGCCGGTCGGGAACATCGAGCCGCCGGCGCCCTCCTCTTCCGCCGCCGGGTCCATGAACTCCAGCTTGACTTCGGCGGCCGGGAAGGTCACGCCGTCGAGTTCGAAGTCGCCGGTCTCCTGCACCGCGCCGTCGGTGATCGGCACGTGGGCGATGATGGTCTTGCCGATGTTGGCCTGCCAGACCCGCACCACGGCCACGCCGTTGTGCGGAATCCGCTCGGGATCGACCAGGCCGGCGCTGATGGCGAAGGAGCCGACGGCGGCCGACAGGTTGCCGCAGTTGCCGCTCCAGTCGACGAAGGCCTTGTCGATGGCAACCTGGCCGAACAGGTAGTCGACGTCGTGGCCGGGCTGCGCGCTCTTCGCCAGGATCACCGTCTTGCTGGTGCTCGAGGTGGCGCCGCCCATGCCGTCGGTTTGCTTGCCGTAGGGGTCGGGGCTGCCGATCACCCGCAGCAGCAGCGCGTCGCGCGCGGCGCCGGGCACGCGCGCCACTTCCGGCAGATCCTGCAGCCGGAAGAACACGCCCTTGCTGGTGCCGCCGCGCATATAGGTGGCGGCGACTTTGATTTGCGGTGTGTGGCTCATCTTAGGCCGCCTTGGTCGATTCGAGGAAGTCCTGGGCGAAGCGTTGCAGCACGCCGCCCGCTTCGTAGATGGAGACTTCCTCGGCCGTGTCGAGACGGCAGGTGACCGGCACTTCGACGCGCTCGCCGTTTTTGCGGTGGATGACCAGGGTCAGCGTGGAACGCGGGGTGCGCTCGCCGACCACGTCGAAGGTCTCGGTGCCGTCGATGGCCAGCGTGTTGCGGTCCACGCCGGGCTTGAACTCCAGCGGCAGCACGCCCATGCCGACCAGGTTGGTGCGGTGGATGCGCTCGAAGCCTTCGGCGACGATGGCTTCGACACCGGCCAGACGCACGCCCTTGGCCGCCCAGTCACGCGACGAGCCCTGGCCGTAGTCGGCGCCGGCGATGACGATTAGCGACTGCTTGCGCTCCATGTAGGTTTCGATGGCTTCCCACATGCGCGTCACTTGGCCTTCCGGCTCGATGCGCGCCAGCGAACCGGCCTTGACCTTGCCGTCGACCTTGACCATCTCGTTTTTCAAGGTCGGGTTGGCGAAGGTGGCGCGTTGCGCGGTCAGGTGGTCGCCACGGTGGGTGGCGTAGGAGTTGAAGTCCTCCTCCGGCAGGCCCATCTTGGCCAGGTATTCGCCGGCGGCGCTGTCGAGCATGATGGCGTTCGACGGCGACAGGTGGTCGGTGGTGATGTTGTCGCCCAGGACCGCCAGCGGACGCATGCCCTTGAGCGGACGGGCGCCGGCCAGCGCGCCTTCCCAGTAAGGCGGACGGCGGATGTAGGTGGTCTGCGGACGCCAGTCGTACAGCGGGCTGACGGAGATGCCGTCGTCGGCCTGCTTGGCGAACATCGGAATGTAGACCTTGCGGAATTGCTCGGGCTTGACGCTGGAGGCGACGATGGCGTCGATCTCCTCGTCGCTCGGCCAGATGTCGTGCAGGCGCACCGGCGTGCCGTCGGGGGCGTGGCCGAGGATGTCCTTCTCGATGTCGAAGCGGATGGTGCCGGCGATGGCGTAGGCCACCACCAGCGGGGGCGAGGCCAGGAAGGCCTGCTTGGCGTAGGGGTGGATGCGGCCGTCGAAGTTGCGGTTGCCGGACAGGACGGCGGTGGCGTACAGGTCGCGCTCCACCACTTCCTGCTGGATCACCGGATCGAGCGCGCCGGACATGCCGTTGCACGAGGTGCAGGCGAAGGCGACCACGCCAAAGCCCAGCTGTTCCAACTCGGGCAGCAGCTTGGCTTCCTGCAGATACAGCTCGACGGTTTTCGAGCCTGGCGCCAGCGAGCTTTTCACCCACGGCTTGCGCGTCAGGCCGAGGCGGTTGGCGTTGCGCGCGATCAGGCCGGCGGCGATCATGTTGCGCGGGTTGTTGGTGTTGGTGCAGCTGGTGATGGCGGCGATGATGACGGCGCCGTCCGGCATGCGGCCAGGCTCGTTCTCGACCACGCCGCTGATGCCGCGCGCGGCCAGCTCGGAGGTCGGCACGCGGTTGTGCGGATTCGACGGGCCGGCGATGTTGCGCACCACGGACGACAGGTCGAAGGTGATGACGCGCTCGTATTCGGCGTGCTTGAGCGTGTCGGCCCACAGGCCGGTCTCTTTAGCGTACAGCTCGACCAGTTTGACCAGCTCGTCGTCGCGGCCGGTCAGCTTGAGGTACTTGATGGTCTGCTGGTCGATGTAGAACATGGCGGCGGTGGAGCCGAACTCCGGCGCCATGTTGGAGATCGTCGCGCGGTCGCCCAGGGTCAGATGGGCGGCGCCCTCGCCGAAGAACTCCAGGTAGGACGAGACGACTTTTTGCTTGCGCAGGAACTCGGTCAGCGCCAGCACGGTGTCGGTGGCGGTGATGCCGGGCTGCGGCTTGCCGGTCAGCTCGACGCCGATGATGTCGGGCAGGCGCATCCACGAGGCGCGGCCCAGCATCACGCTTTCCGCTTCCAGGCCGCCGACGCCAATGGCGATCACGCCGAGCGCGTCGACCATCGGGGTGTGCGAGTCGGTGCCGACCAGGGTGTCGGGGAAGGCGACGCCGTCCTGCACCTGCACCACCGGCGACATGCGCTCCAGGTTGATCTGGTGCAGGATGCCGTTGCCGGGCGGGATCACGTCGACGTTCTTGAACGCCTTCTTGGTCCAGTTGATGAAGTCGAAGCGGTCTTCGTTGCGGCGGTCCTCGATGGCGCGGTTCTTGTCGAAGGCGTCGGGGTCGAAGCCGCCGCATTCGACCGCCAGCGAGTGGTCGACCACCAGCTGGGTCGGCACCACCGGGTTGACCAGCGCCGGGTCGCCGCCCTGCAGGGCGATGGCGTCGCGCAGGCCGGCCAGGTCGACCAGCGCGGTCTGGCCGAGGATGTCGTGGCAGACCACGCGGGCCGGGAACCACGGGAAGTCGAGGTCGCGGCGGCGCTCGATGAACTGCGACAGCGAGGCGTTCAAGGTGGCCGGATCGCAGCGGCGCACTAGGTTCTCGGCCAGCACGCGCGAGGTGTAGGGCAGCTTGTCGTAGGCGCCGGGCTGGATGGCGTCGACGGCGGCGCGCGTGTCGAAGTAGTCGAGCTTGGTGCCCGGCAGGTTTTTACGGTGTAGGGTGTTCATTATTGGCGGTCCTTGATCGGCACGAATTTCAGGTCGTCCGGGCCGACGTAGTTGGCGCTCGGGCGGATGATCTTGTTGTCGATGCGTTGTTCGATGATGTGGGCGGCCCAGCCGGAGGTGCGGGCGATGACGAACAGCGGCGTGAACATGGCGGTCGGCACACCCATCATGTGGTAGGACACGGCGGAGAACCAGTCCAGGTTGGGGAACATCTTCTTGATGTCCCACATGACCGTTTCCAGGCGCTCGGCAATGTCGAACATCTTGGTCGAACCGGCTTCCTTCGACAGCTGGTGCGCCACTTCCTTGATGACCACGTTGCGCGGGTCGGAGATGGTGTAGACCGGGTGGCCGAAGCCGATCACGACCTCCTTGTTGGCGACGCGGTTGCGGATGTCGGCCTCGGCTTCGTCGGCGTTCTCGTAGCGCTTCTGGATCTCGAAGGCGAACTCGTTGGCGCCGCCGTGCTTGGGACCGCGCAGCGCGCCGATGGCGCCGGTGATGGCCGAGTGGATGTCCGAACCGGTGCCGGCGATGACGCGGCTGGTGAAGGTGGAGGCGTTGAACTCGTGCTCGGCGTAGAGGATCAGCGAGATGTGCATCGCCTTGACCCAGGATTCGGACGGCTTGTGGCCGTGCAGCAGGTGCAGGAAGTGGCCGCCGATGGAGTCGTCGTCGGTCTCGACTTCGATGCGCTTGCCGTTGTGGCTGAAGTGATACCAGTACAGCAGCATCGAACCGAAGGAGGCCATCAGGCGGTCGGCGATGTCGCGCGCGCCCGGCGAGTTGTGGTCGTCCTTTTCCGGCAGGGTGCAGCCGAGCACGGAGACGCCGGTGCGCATCACGTCCATCGGGTGGGCCGAGGCCGGCAGGGATTCGAGCGAGGCCTTGACGGCGGCGGGCAGGCCGCGCAGCGATTTCAGCTTGCCCTTGTAGCCTTTGAGTTCGGCGGCGTTGGGCAGCTTGCCGTGCACCAGCAGGTAGGCGATCTCTTCGAACTCGCAGACCGGCGCCAGGTCGAGGATGTCGTAACCGCGGTAGTGCAGGTCGTTGCCGGTCTTGCCGACCGAGCACAGGGCCGTGTTACCGGCGGTGACGCCGGACAGGGCGACGGATTTTTTCGGCTTGAAGCCGGCGACTTGTTCAACACTCATGTTAGCTCTCCAGAATTCGATATCTATTTTTTAGGTGGCGTAAGGCGCCCGTTCTTTTTAACCCCTAGTGCAAAAGCCGGGGTCTGACCCCGTACGGGGTCAGACCCCTTGCGCATTGGGGTTTATTTTTTCTGCGCGGCGAACAGCGCGTCCAGCTTCTGCTCGAAGCTGTGGTAGTTGATGCGCTCGTACAGCTCCATGCGGGTCTGCATGGTGTCGACCACGTTCTGCTGGGTGCCGTCGCGGCGGATCGCGCCGTAGACGTTTTCGGCCGCCTTGTTCATGGCGCGGAAGGCCGACAGCGGATACAGCACCAGGCCGACATCGGCGCCGCGCAGTTCGTCGACGGTGAACAGCGGGGTCGAGCCGAATTCGGTGATGTTGGCCAGCACCGGAACCTTGACCGCCTTGGCGAACTGCGAGTACATCGCCAGGTCGGTGATCGCTTCCGGGAAGATCATGTCGGCGCCGGCTTCGACGCAGGCGATGGCGCGTTCCAGCGCCGACTCCAAACCTTCGACGGCCAGCGCGTCGGTGCGCGCCATGATGACGAAGTTCTCGTCGGTGCGGGCATCGACGGCGGCCTTGATGCGGTCGACCATCTCCTGCTTGCTGACGATCTCTTTGCCCGGACGGTGGCCGCAGCGCTTGGCGCCGACCTGGTCTTCGATGTGGATGGCGGCGGCGCCGAACTTGATCATCGACTTGACGGTGCGCGCCACGTTGAAGGCGGACGAGCCGAAACCGGTGTCGACGTCGACAAGCAGCGGCAGGTCGCACACGTCGGTGATGCGGCGCACGTCGGTGAGCACGTCGTCGAGGTTGGAGATGCCCAGGTCGGGCAGGCCGAGCGAACCGGCGGCGACGCCGCCGCCGGACAGGTAGATCGCCTTGAAGCCGGCGCGTTTGGCCAGCAGCGCGTGGTTGGCGTTGATCGCGCCGACCACCTGCAGAGGGGATTCTTCTTGAACGGCTTTGCGGAAGGCGGCGCCTGCGGAGTATTGGCTCATGTTGGACCTTTCAGGTGTGCGAATAATGGCTGTGAAATTCGATGGGTGCTGCGTCGTGCCGGCTTGTGGCCGGGCGTTGCGATCTACATTGCAAGGGACGTGCCACCTTCGACGGTTTTGCTGAGAAAAATCAAAACCTCCGCGAAATCAGTCACTTGGCACCGGCCGACGTTTCAAATTGCTTGAGTGATCAAGTAATTTTCCACTGTAGCGTGTTTCATTCTTGTTTCATCGTGAAACACTGCAACACGAATGGATTACAATTGAAACATGCGCCACGCCACCCCACTCCCCGTCGACAGCGTCGACAAGCCGGTCATCTGGACCGTTTCCGTCTCGCGCCTGTTCGACCTGTTCCGCGACATCACCCTCGAATACGACGACCTGGCCACCATCGAGCCGATCAACCTCGGCTTCGACGACGCCGCCCGCCACATCCGCGAGCGCATGGCCAGCGAGCGCTGCGACGCCGTCATCGCCGCCGGCTCGAACGGCGCGTATTTGAAGGGCCGCCTGTCGGTGCCGGTGATCATCGCCAAGGCCAGCGGCTTCGACGTGATGCAGGCGCTGGCGCGGGCGCGCCGCGTCTCCGAGCGCATCGGCGTGATCACCTACCAGGACCCGATGCCGGAGCTGGCCGAATTCGCCGCCACCTTCGGCTTCCCCATCGCCCAGCGCACCTACGCCACCGAGGAGGACGCGCGGGCGCAGATCAACGACCTGAAGGCGGCCGGCGTCCAGGCCATCGTCGGCGCCGGCTTGATCACCGACCTGGCCGAGGAGGCCGGGCTGACCGGGGTGTTCGTCTACTCGGCCGCCTCGATCCGCCAGGCCTTCGACGACGCGCTGGAGATGGCCCGCCTGACCCAGCTGGAGGCCGGCCGCAGCCGCCGCGTGGTGGTGGCCGACACGCTGCGCGCCAAGCACGGCCTGAACGACCTGCGCGGCGAATCGGCGGCGATGGAGGCGCTGCGCCAGTCGGTGGTGCTGTACGCGAAGTCGCCGGCGACGGTGCTGATCCAGGGCGAGACGGGCTGCGGCAAGGAATTGGTGGCGCAGGCGATCCACCGCGAGAGTCCGCGCATCCTCGGGCAGAACCGGCCCTTCGTGGCGGTCAACTGCGGCGCCATCGCCGAGTCGCTGCTGGAGTCCGAATTGTTCGGCCACGAGGAAGGCGCCTTCACCGGCGCCCGGCGCGGCGGCCACGCCGGCCTGTTCGAGGCGGCCAACCGGGGCACGCTGTTCCTCGACGAGATCGGCGAGATGCCGCTGACCCTGCAAACGCGGCTGCTGCGCGTGTTGGAGGAGCGCGAGGTGGTGCGGGTCGGCGGCACGCGGCCGATCGCCGTCAACGTGCGCATCATCAGCGCCACCCACTGCGACCTGGAGCAGCGCGTGCGCGAGGGCCGCTTCCGCGCCGACCTGTTCTACCGGCTGGCCGTGCTGCGCCTGGCGCTGCCGCCGCTGCGCGCGCGCCAGGACGACGTGGTGGTGCTGGCCGAATGGTCGCTGAAGAACGCGCTGGCGGCGCTGGGCGCGCGGCCGCATCCGAACCTGCACGCCGAGGTGCTGGCCTGCGCGCCGCTGCTGCGGCGCTACGACTGGCCGGGCAACGTGCGCGAGCTGCGCAACCTGACCGAGCGGCTGGCGCTATACCTGGCGGCCGAACCGCTGCAGGCGCTGACGCCGGCCTTCGTCGCCGGCGTGGCGCCGGAGCTGCTGGCCGGCGGCGGCGCCTTCACACCGTCCAACGCGCCGTTCGCGCCGGGGTTGGCTGGCGCCGCCACGCCCGCCCTGCCTTTCGCCACGCCAACGGCAGCAGGCACAACTGCGGTGGCGATGCCGTCGGCCGCCGCGCCGGAGAGCGCGACACAGGTGCTGGCCCGCTTCGGCGGCCGGCGCGACGCCGCCGCCGAGCACCTCGGCATCAGCCGCACCACGCTGTGGCGCAAGCTGCGCGCCGAGCAGCAGCCGGACTAGCCGCGAACGCAACGGCAACCGAAGCGGGCGCGCCGGACCGCCCGCAGCCAGCCCAAGCGCGCCGCTCATCCTCGTTTTCTACCGCTGGTCCGGCGCCGCTGGCGGGCGCCGCCGCGCGTCGATAGCATGCGTCATCCCAAGCAAGGAGACACCGCATGCACTGCTCACCGATCCGCAAACTGCTCGCCACCATCGCCGGCCTGCTGCTGGCCCATTCCCCAGCGCAGGCCGCGACCCAGCCGACCGCCCACCCCGCGTTCCAGGTCGAGGTCAGCGGCAAGGGCCAGGCCGTCATCCTGATTCCCGGCCTGGCGTCCGCCGGCCAGGTGTGGGACGGCACCGTGCAGCACTACTGCGCGCGGCAGCAACGCCAGTGCCATGTGCTGACCTTGGCCGGCTTCGCCGGCGTGCCGGCGATCGACACGCCGCTGCTGGCCAGCGTCGAGCGGCAGCTGAGCGACTACATCCGCGAGCAGGGCCTGGCCCAGCCGCTGGTCATCGGCCACAGCCTGGGCGGCTTCGTCGGCCTCAAGCTGGCCAGCGACCATCCCGAGCAGGTCGGCCGCCTGGTGGTGGTCGATTCGCTGCCGGCGCTGGGCGCGATCCAGGTGCCCAGCATGAGCGGCGAGCAGCTGCGCCAGATGGCCGCCGGCATGCGCGAGAACATGCTGCGGCAGGAGCCGGCCGCCTTCCGCGCCAGCCAGATGCAGTCGCTGCGCACCATGGCCAGCCAGCCGGCCGACGTCGAGCGCATCGCCGGCTGGGGCCAGCGCTCCGACCGCGCCAGCGTCATCGAGGCGATGGCGCAGATGCTGGCCGACGACCTGCGCCAGGACATCGCCCGCATCAAGGCGCCGACGCTGGTGCTGGGCACCTGGATCGCCTACAAGGACTATGCGCCGAAGGCCGCGTTGGAGGCCACTTTCCGCCAGCAGTATCAACAGCTGGCCGGCGTGAAGATCGAGCTGAGCGACAGCGCCCGCCACTTCATCATGTACGACGATCCGGCCTGGATGTATGATCGCATCGACCAATTCATTAAGTAACGACATGACGCCACATCAGCGCCCCCTGCTCGCCCGCCTCAACTGGTACTGGATCTTCCAACTGGCCGGCTGGGGTGCCGTGGCCGTGTTCAACTTGATGCTGTACAGCCAGGTGGTCAACCGCCAAGGCGTGGCGGCGGTGTGCTGGTGGTGCTCGTTCAGCGGACTGCTGCTGAGCCATCTGTGGCATGGCCAGATCAAGCGGCGCGGTTGGGCCTCGCCCAAGCCGCTTTGGCGCCGCCTGCTGGCCGGCCTGCTGGTGCTCGGGTTGGTGCAGGCGCTTAGCGTGGCGGCGTCGATCGCCCTGCTGCAGAAGCAAGCCATTACCGGCCTGGCCTGGTTGCCGATCTCGATGATGTTCTGGGGCGGCATACTCGGCGCCTGGACGGTGTGCTACTTGTCGGCGCTGGCGCTGCGCCGCGCCAACCGCTTCGAGGCCGAGGCGCTGCGGCTGGAGGTGCAGGCCAAGGACACCGAGCTACGCGCGCTGCAGGCGCAGGTCAATCCGCACTTCTTCTTCAACAGCATGAACAGCGTGCGCGCGCTGATCTACCAGGACCAACACGCCGCCGCGCAGATGATCGACCAGCTGGCCAGCATGATGCGTTACGCGCTGCAGTCCGGCCAGGCCGACACGGTGCCGCTGGCCGACGAGCTGGAGGCGGTGCAGGCCTATCTGGCGATCGAGAAGATCCGCTTCGAGGAACGCATGCGCGTCTCGCTCGAGCTTGAGGCGGGCCTGGAGCGGGTACGCATTCCGCCGATGGCCTTGCAGACGCTGGTGGAGAACGCCGTCAAGTACGGCGTCGAGAGCAATCCGGACGGCAGCGAGATCCGCATCCGCGTCGGCCGCCGCGACGGCATGGTCGACATCGAGATCGGCAACGCCGGCGCCATCCTGCCCTTGGCCAATTCGACCAAGGTGGGCCTGGTCAACACGCGCAAGCGGCTGGCGCTGGCCCTGGGCGGCGCCGCCCGGCTCGACCTGAGCGAGCACGCCGGCTGGGTGCGCGCCACGCTGACCCTGCCGGAGGCGGCGTGATCCGCGCGCTGCTGGTCGACGACGAGCGGCTGGCGCGGGCCGAGCTGCGCCGCCTGCTGACGGCCCATCCCGAGGTGGAGATCGTCGGCGAGGCGGTCAACGCGGTCGACGCGCTGGCGCAGATCGCCGCGCTGCGGCCCGAGCTGGTCTTCCTCGACGTGCAGATGCCCGGCGGCAGCGGCTTCGACCTGCTGGCCGCGCTCGACACGGCGCCACAGGTGATCTTCACCACCGCCTTCGACCAGTACGCCATCCGCGCCTTCGAGGTCAGCGCGCTCGACTACCTGCCCAAGCCGATCCAGGCGGCCCGCCTGGCCGCCGCCCTGCGGCGCGCCGGCGGCGGTTCGGACCGGCCGGCCAGCACCGCCGCCGCGCCCGGCTGGGGCAAGCTGTTCATCAAGGACGGCGAGCGCTGCTGGTTCGTCGGGCTCGAACAGATCCGCCTGTTCGAATCGGAGGGCAACTACACGCGGGTCTACTTCGACGGCGAGCGGCCGCTGATGCTGCGCTCGCTCAGCCAGTTGGAGGAGAAGCTCGACCCGGCGCGCTTCTTCCGCGCCAACCGGCGCCACATCGTCAACCTCGACTTCGTGCGCCAGGTGCGGCCGGTCGAGGCCGGCGGCCTAGCCCTGCTGCTGCGCGACGAGCAGATGGTGGAGGTGTCGCGCCGCCGCGCCGCCCAGTTCAGGAGCCTGGCCGGCATCTAGTGTAGTGTCGCGTTGATTCCTCAACGCGCAGGCAACTCGGGACACGCGCGGCCGGTGCCGCTCAGGCCGGCGCCGCCTCGAGGATGGCCTGCAGGCGGGCGCGCAGCTCGGCGCGCTTCTCCTCCGAGGCGACGTTGGCGAAGCAGGCCTCGGCGGCCAGCCGGGCCTCTTCCACGCGGCCCAGCGCGGCCAGCGCCTCGGCCTGCACCATGCGCACCAACCAGTGGTCCGGCGCGTGCTGCAGGGCCGTTTCCAGCGCCTGCAGGGCCAGTTGCGGCTCGCCGCAGCGCACCATGTGGTCGGCCAGGAAGTAGCGGGCGATCAGCACGCCCTGGCTGTTCTGCGCCGCGCCCTGGGCCAGCTCGGCGGCCAGCGCCAGCTCCAGCTGCGTGCGCGCCTCGGCCTGGCGGTCCAACGCGCCGAGCACGCAGGCGTAGGCGCCGTGGTAGTCGGCCAGGCGCCAGTAGCCGGGGTCGGCCAGCGCCAGCGCGTGCTGGTACTTCTGCGCCGCCGCCTCGTATTGTCCCGCCTCGAATAGCTGCAGGCCCTCTTGCTCCAGCCGGTTTGCGCTTGCTTGATCACTCATGGGTACGAATAAAAAAGGGTCGGCGCGGCGGGCCCGACGGGGTTGAAAAGACGAAAAGACGCACAGAAAAAAACCCGCCACATTTGCATGTCGCGGGCTTTTGGCCAGCCGCCGCAGCGGCCGGGCGAACAACTTATTCCACTTCCACCGTCTCCGGCGGCAGGGTCGGCGCCGGGTCGGACTCGGGGAACTCCAGCTTGACCTGGTCCTTCTCGTCGAGGTCGACGGTGACCCGGCCGCCGCTCACCAGACGGCCGAACAGCAGCTCGTCGGCCAGCGCCTTGCGGATCATGTCCTGGATCAGGCGCGACATCGGCCGCGCCCCCATCAGCGGGTCGAAACCCTTCTTCGAGAGGAACTTGCGCAGCTTCTCGGTGAAGATGGCCTCGACCTTTTTCTCGTGCAGCTGCTCTTCCAGCTGCATCAGGAACTTGTCGACCACACGCAGGATCACGTCCTCGTTGAGGGCGCGGAAGCTGATGGTGGCGTCCAGGCGGTTGCGGAACTCCGGCGTGAACATGCGCTTGATGTCGGCCATCTCGTCGCCCGCCTCTTTCGAGTTGGTGAAGCCGATCGAGGTCTTCTGCAGGCTCTCGGCGCCCGCGTTGGTGGTCATGATGATGATCACGTTGCGGAAGTCGGCCTTGCGTCCGTTGTTGTCGGTCAGCGTGCCGTGGTCCATCACCTGCAACAGGATGTTGAAGATGTCCGGATGGGCCTTCTCGATCTCGTCGAGCAGCAGCACGGCGTGCGGCTTCTTGGTGATCGCCTCGGTCAGCAGACCGCCCTGGTCGAAGCCGACATAACCCGGCGGCGCGCCGATCAGGCGGCTGACGGCGTGGCGCTCCATGTACTCGGACATGTCGAAGCGGATCAACTCGATGCCCATGATGAAGGCGAGCTGCTTGGCCACCTCGGTCTTGCCGACGCCGGTCGGACCGGAGAACAGGAAGGAGCCGATCGGCTTGTCGGTCTTGCCCAGGCCGGCGCGCGCCATCTTGATGGCCGAGGCCAGCGCGTCGATCGCCGGGTCCTGGCCGAACACCACGTTGCGCAGGTCGCGGTCGATGGTCTGCAGCTTGCTGCGGTCGTCCTGGTTGACGGTCTGCGGCGGGATGCGGGCGATCTTGGCGATGATGTCCTCGATCTCGGCCTTGCCGATGGTTTTCTTCTGCTTCGATTTGGGCAGGATGCGCTGCGCTGCGCCGGCCTCGTCGATGACGTCGATCGCCTTGTCGGGCAGGTGGCGGTCGTTGATGAAGCGGGCCGCCAGCTCGGCCGCCGTGGACAGCGCCGAGGCGGAGTACTTGACGCCGTGGTGCTCCTCGAAGCGCGACTTGAGGCCGCGCAGGATCTGCACGGTCTGCTCGACGGTCGGCTCGTTGACGTCGACCTTCTGGAAGCGGCGGCTCAGCGCGTGGTCCTTCTCGAACACGCCACGGAACTCGGTGTAGGTGGTGGCGCCGATGCACTTCAACTGGCCGTTGGCCAGCGCCGGTTTCAGCAGGTTGGAGGCGTCGAGCGTGCCGCCCGAGGCCGAGCCGGCGCCGATGATGGTGTGGATCTCGTCGATGAACAGGATGCCGTTCGGGTTGTCCTTCAACTGCTTGAGGACGGCCTTCAGGCGCTGCTCGAAGTCGCCGCGGTACTTGGTGCCGGCCAGCAGCGCGCCCATGTCGAGCGAGTAGACGACGGCGTTCTGCAGGATCTCCGGCACGTCGTTCTGCGTGATGCGCAGGGCCAGGCCCTCGGCGATGGCGGTCTTGCCGACACCGGCCTCGCCGACCAGCAGCGGATTGTTCTTGCGGCGGCGGCAGAGGATTTGGATGACGCGGTCGACCTCGTCCTCGCGGCCGATCAGCGGATCGATCTTGCCGTCGGCGGCGGCCTTGTTCAGGTTCTGCGTGAACTGGTCGAGCGGGCTTTCCTTGGTCTGCCCCTCGCCGCCCGGCGCGCCCTCTTCAACGCCCTCGGAGGCCTTGGCGCTGTCGGCCGACTGGTCCTTGCGCACGCCGTGCGAGATGAAGTTGACCACGTCGAGGCGGGTCACGCCCTGCTGGTGCAGGTAGTAGACCGCGTGCGAGTCCTTCTCGCCGAAGATGGCCACCAGCACGTTGGCGCCGGTGACCTCCTTCTTGCCGTTCGAGGCCGACTGGACGTGCATGATGGCGCGCTGGATGACGCGCTGGAAACCGAGCGTGGGCTGGGTGTCGACCTCGCCCGTGCCGGGCACCGTCGGCGTGTTGTCACCGATGAAGTTGGTCAGGGTCTTGCGCAGATCCTCGATATTGACGGCGCAAGCACGCAGCACCTCGGCCGCCGACGGATTGTCGAGCAGCGCCAGCAGCAAGTGCTCCACCGTGATGAATTCGTGCCGTGCCTGTCGGGCTTCGACAAACGCCATGTGCAAACTTACTTCTAATTCCTGCGCAATCATACTTCCTCCATCACGCACTGCAGGGGATGCCCCGCCTTGCGCGCATGCGTTAAAACGAACTCCACTTTGGTACAGGCTATGTCTTTGGAAAAGACGCCGCACACCCCCTTGCCGTAGCGATGCACGCTGAGCATGATTTGCGTCGCCGTTTCGCGGTCCTTGTTGAAATACTCCTGGATGATGGCGACGACGAATTCCATCGGCGTGTAGTCATCGTTGAGCAGCGCCACCTGGTAGAGGGGTGGCGGCTTCAGCGTTTGCCGCTCCAGCAGTGTTTCGGTGTCATGCTTGGTTGCCATACGCTTATATTCTAATGCTTTCGTGGTTGATGCAATGCGCATTTCACTGCGCGATTCAATTGTTTTCCATCTTACGCGCTTTCTGGACTGTGCGCAGATGGCGCCCCTATCGATAAATTCAAGAGTTGCTTTCCTGCCAATTGTCGGAAAAATAGCAAAATGCTTACAAAAGCGCTTGACTTTAAAAATTGTTCCGCCAACAATGCGTTATCGGACTAGCGAATTTGTGCTAGCGCTGATGAGAAGTGAGGCGTGAGGAGGGGGCAAGAAGCTTCTTGCTTTTATGGCTCGTGTGATTCGTTTTTATTTGAAGGTTCTTTTTATGGCAACAGGTACAGTTAAGTGGTTCAATGATTCCAAAGGTTTTGGCTTCATCACTCCAGATGACGGCGGCGAAGACTTGTTCGCGCACTTCTCCGCAATCAACATGAACGGTTTCAAGACCCTCAAAGAAGGTCAAAAAGTCCAGTTCGAAGTCACGCAAGGCCCTAAAGGCAAGCAAGCTTCCAACATCCAAGCTGCTTAAGTCGTTCAGCACCGGAAGTGAAAACCCCGCCCCGCGGGGTTTTTTTTCGTCCCGCTGTTGTGCCAGAGTGTTGCGTAGGATGAACGCCGGGTCGTGCCACAGTGCGCCGCCGGCATCCCCGCCGCGCATTCCGGCGGCGGCCCGAGCGGCGGCGCGGGCCGGTTTTTCGCGCCGCGCCGGCGCGCCACCGTGGTATTTTTTAGACAGACTAGCGCTCGCCCAACATGCCGTGCGCGTCGGCCCATTCCACCAAGGCATCGTTGATCCGGCTCTGCCACCCGGGGCCGGCGGCCTTGAATGCGGCCAGCACGCGCGGGTCCAGCGGCACACTGGTGGCCACCTTGGCTGCGGCCAACGCGGGCCGACCTTGGCCGCGCCTCGGGATCAGACGATCCATTTCCTCGTCGGTCAGCGGCAGTGCGTCCGGGTCGTCCAGCGCGGCCGCCGTGATCGCGACATCCTCCGCAGGGCTCGGCATAATGATCTTAGCTTGTTTCACTGACATATCTTCTCACCTCCCTGAGATTGGCCCTCCTCAGACTGATAATGCGCCTGACGCCGCCGCGCAGTACAAAAGCGACGCAATAGACCCGCTCGCCAATAAGGCCGTAGGCGCCATACCGGTCCTCCCGGTAATCGACGCGCGCATCGTGCCAGATCAGCGCCGACGGCCAATCCAGCCGCCCGGCCTCGGCCAGCGAGATGCCGTGCTTCTTCCGATTGATCCCATCCTTGCTCGGATCAAAGTCGAGCGGCATCGATTGATTGTACATACAAGGGTGGCTGCCGCCTCATTTATCGTTTGTACGGTAAATCGTAAGCCATCGCCCTGCGGCGGACATCACCATGGCGCAAACTTTGGCTCCCGCAAAGCAAAAAACCCCGCCCTCGAACGAGGACGGGGTTTTGCGTTGAGCCAGGCTCGACGTTGATTACATGTGTTCGATCATCACGTCGCCGAAGCCGGAGCACGACACTTGGGTCGCGCCTTCCATCAGGCGGGCGAAGTCGTAGGTGACGCGCTTGGAGGCGATCGAATTCTGCATCGACGAGATCAGCAGGTCGGCCGCTTCCAGCCAGCCCATGTGGCGCAGCATCATTTCGGCCGACAGGATCAGCGAACCCGGGTTCACATAGTCCTTGCCGGCGTACTTAGGCGCGGTGCCGTGGGTCGCTTCGAACATCGCCACGGAGTCCGACAGGTTGGCGCCCGGCGCGATGCCGATGCCGCCCACTTGTGCCGCCAGCGCGTCGGAGATGTAGTCGCCGTTCAGGTTCAGGGTGGCGATGACGCTGTACTCGGCTGGACGCAGCAGGATCTGTTGCAGGAACGCGTCGGCGATCGAATCCTTGACGATGATGTCGCGGCCGGTCTTCGGGTTCTTGAACTTGCACCATGGGCCGCCATCGATCAGCTCGGCACCGAATTCCTTTTGCGCCAGCTCGTAGGCCCAGTCACGGAAGCCACCTTCGGTGTACTTCATGATGTTGCCCTTGTGGACGATGGTGACCGACGGCTTGTCGTTGTCGATGGCGTACTGGATCGCCTTGCGCACCAGACGCTGGGTGCCTTCGATCGACACAGGCTTGATGCCCAGGCCCGAGGTTTCCGGGAAGCGGATCTTGGTGACGCCCATTTCCTTGATCAGGAAGTCCATCAGTTTCTTGACGCCTTCGGTGCCTTGCTGGTACTCGATACCGGCGTAGATGTCTTCCGAGTTCTCACGGAAGATGACCATGTCGGTCTTCTCTGGCTCTTTCACTGGCGAAGGCACGCCGGTGAAGTAGCGCACTGGACGCAGGCAGACGTACAGGTCGAGCTGCTGGCGCAGGGCGACGTTGAGCGAACGGATGCCGCCGCCGACCGGGGTGGTCAGCGGGCCCTTGATCGAGACCACGTAGTCCTTCAGCACTTGCAGGGTTTCTTCCGGCAGCCAGACGTCGGGACCGTACACGGTGGTCGACTTTTCGCCGGCGAAAATTTCCATCCAGCTGATCTTGCGCTTGCCGGCGTAGGCTTTGGCCACGGCCGCGTCGACCACTTTGATCATCACCGGGCTGATGTCGACACCGGTGCCGTCACCCTCGATGTAGGGAACGATAGGGTTATCTGGTACATTCAGGGAAAAATCGGCATTGACGGTGATTTTTTGGCCGTCAGCAGGTACTTTGATATGTTGATACATCGTGTTCTCCGAAGTGGGACGCTCAGCAAGCAGCAAGGGTATGCGCCGCCGGGCTAGATCTGCAATCTGAATTGGTTGCCAATTTGGTACGGGTCGTCTTTACTCTTCTATAAGACATAAGACAGGCGTTTCACATTATGCACGAGTATTTTACTAGGCGCTACGGTTTTACGACACTGGCACGACACTGGCACATAAGCCTACACCACATTTGACCCTATATAAGCATGTCTCTGATTCTATTTAACAAGCCCTTCCAGGTGCTCTGCCAATTCTCCCGCCAGGACGGGCGCGCCACCCTGGCCGACTACGTCAGCATTCCCAACGTCTACCCGGCCGGCCGGCTCGACGCCGACAGCGAGGGCCTGCTGCTGCTGACCGACGACGGCAGGCTGCAGCACAGCATCGCCCACCCCGACCACAAGCAAGCCAAGACCTATCTGGTGCAGGTCGACGGCGTGGCCGACGCGGCCAGCCTGGCGCGGCTGCAGGCGCCGCTCGACCTGGGCGACTTCACCACCAAGCCGTGCAAGGCGGTGCGCATCGCCGAGCCGGCCTGGCTATGGCCGCGCAACCCGCCTATCCGCAGCCGCGCCGAGCAAGCCACCAGCTGGCTGGCCATCACCCTGCAGGAGGGCAAGAACCGCCAAGTGCGGCGCATGACGGCGGCGGTCGGCCTACCCACCCTGCGGCTGGTGCGCAGCGCCATCGGCGCCATTTCGCTGGCCAGCCACCCGCTGCTGCCGGGCGAATGGACCAGGGTGACGGCGGCCGAGCTGGGCAAGTAACGCCGCGCAACAAACAAAACTTCCTTCGCTTTGCTGCACTGTTCGCGGTCCGACACCACTGCAGACAGGCGCCGGGACCGGCAAAAATATGATGCAATGCAACAAGAAATACTTCGGATTATTTAAATTTTTCTTGAAAAAACATGTCAACGGACAATTTCCGGCCCGCGTTAATGAGCCAGATTCATCTGAATCGCTGTTTTCTTAAACTGCCAAAGGAATTCAACATGTCCAAAATCATCGCTGCTCTGGTCGCATCCCTGTTCGCCGCTTCCGCTTTCGCCGCTGCTCCAGCGGCATCCGCATCCGCTTCGGCCATGGCATCTGCCCCGGCAGCGTCGGCATCGGCTGAGGCATCGGCCCCTAAAGCTAAGAAAGCCAAAAAAGCCAAGAAGGCAGCTTCGGCATCGGCATCGGCAGAAGCTTCGGCTCCGGCCGCCAAGTAATCGTCGTTCCGGCAGCACAAGAAGGCAGGCGCGTCCTGCCTTTTTTTACGTCCGCAATTTCACCGCCGCGCCGCGCGCACGCTTGACGCTGGGCGGCCGGCATGGCTTAATCGGCGCTTTCCGCCCTCCCCCACCCGAGCACCATGAAAACACTCCTCGCCACCCTCGGCGCCGCCGCCCTGATGGCGGGCGCCGGCCCCGCCGCCGCCCAGACCCGCTTCGCCAGCGTCGAGCTGAGCGCCGGCATGCATTTGATCAAGGCCGAGGTGGCCGCCAGCGAGGCGCAGCGCGAACAGGGCCTGATGTTCCGCAACAAGATGGCGCCGAACGCCGGCATGCTGTTCGTCTTCGACGCGCCGGCCACCCAATGCATGTGGATGAAGAACACCCTGCTGCCGCTGTCGGTGGCCTTCATCGACGCCGCCGGCAAGATCGTCAACATCGAGGACATGCAGGCGCAGACGCTGGACAACCATTGCTCGAGCAAGGCGGTGGCGGTGCGCTACGCGCTGGAGATGAACCTGGGCTGGTTCAAACAGAAGCACATCAAGCCGGGCATGCTGATCGGCAACCTGCCGCCGGCGCGCTGAGAGTCGGGGCCGGCCGCCCTTTACCCCGCAAGGCGCTACGCCGCGGGGTCTGACCCCGTATGGGGTCAGACCCCTGGTTTGCGGGTTTGCGGGCGCCCTGGAAATCGGCGGCGCATGCGAAAAAACCCGCGCTGACCAAGGTCAGGCGGGTTCTTGCTTAGCTACGGTTGCGGCCGGGGCCGCAAGCGGCGTAAATTAAGCGGCCAGTGCTTTCAAAGCAGCTGCCAGACGGCTCTTATGGCGAGCTGCCTTGTTTTTGTGGATGATCTTCTTGTCAGCAATGCTGTCGATTTTCGACACGGATGCTTGGAAGATTGCGGTTGCTGCTGCTTTGTCGCCGCCTTGGATCGCTTTACGAACAGCTTTGATAGCCGTGCGCAGGGTCGAACGCTGGGACGAGTTGTGAGCGTTTTGCTTGACTGCTTGACGAGCGCGTTTGCGCGCTTGTGCGGTATTTGCCATGGAATTTCCTAAAACGGGGTCAAAGTGCGTTTGCAAACATTATTGTTTGTCAAACAGGTGCGTTCAGTGCGTCTGCCGAACCATGTGTGCCAAACCAGTGCCTGCCAAACATTAGTGTCTGCGTAACAGAATTCTGTACAGCCTTCGATTATAGCGATGTTTTTAGCACTGGGCAAATCAAAAATCAGAAAAGTGCTGCTCCGGCCACCTCGGGTGAGTAAATTACGACAACTTTTCCCGCCGCGCGACCGCTGCCGGCGCCACCCGCCCGCTATAATCTCGCCCCATGAACTTGCTCAAAACCCTAGCCGCCATCTCCAGCATGACCATGTTGTCCCGCGTCACCGGTCTGCTGCGCGAAACCCTGTTCGCCCGCGCCTTCGGCGCCGGCGCCTACACCGACGCCTTCATCGTCGCCTTCCGCATTCCCAACCTGTTGCGCCGCCTGTTCGCCGAGGGCGCCTTCTCGCAGGCCTTCGTGCCCATCCTGTCGGAATACAAGGTGCAGCACGGCCAGGAGGCCAGCAAGACGTTGGCCGACCACGTCGCCACCACCCTGGTCTGGGCCACGCTGCTGGTGAGCGCGCTGGGCATTCTCGGTGCGCCGCTGTTCGTCTACCTGATCGCCACCGGCTTGAGCAAGCAGCCGGACGCCTTCGACGCGGCGGTCTGGATGACCCGCCTGATGTTCCCCTATATTAGTTTCATGTCCTTCGTGGCCTTGTCGGGCGGCATCCTCAACACCTGGCGCCAGTTCAAGATCCCGGCCTTCACGCCGGTACTGCTGAACCTGAGCTTCATCGCCGCCTCGCTGCTGCTGCAATCGCACCTGGCGCAGCCGATCTACGCCATGGCCATCGCCGTGTTCGTCGGCGGCCTGCTGCAGGTGGGCCTGCAGATTCCGGCGCTGATCAAGATCGGCATGCTGCCGCGCCTGTCGCTGAACCCCGCCGTCGGCCTGCGCGACCCCGGCGTGCGCCGCGTGCTGAAGAAGATGGGGCCGGCCGTGTTCGCCGTCTCGGCGGCGCAGATCAGCCTGATGATCAACACCAGCATCGCCTCGCGTCTGGCCGAGGGCAGCATCTCCTGGCTGTCCTACGCCGACCGCCTGATGGAGTTCCCCACCGCCCTGCTGGGCGTGGCGCTGGGCACCATCCTGTTGCCCAGCCTGTCGAAGGCGAACGCCGACGGCGATCCGGAGGAATACTCCTCGCTGCTGGACTGGGGCCTGCGTCTGACCTTCCTGCTGGCGCTGCCGGCGGCCGTCGGCCTGGCCACGCTGGCGGTGCCGCTGATCGCCACGCTGTTCCACTACGGTAAATTCAGCGCCGAGGCGGTGACCATGTCGGCGCAGCCGCTGATCGCCTACAGCGCCGGCCTGATCGGCATCATTTTAGTCAAGACGCTGGCGCCGGCCTTCTACGCCAAGCAGGACATCCGCACGCCGGTGAAGATCGCGCTGGGTGTGTTGCTGGCGACCCAGTTGATGAACCTGCTGTTCGTGCCCTACATCGCGGTGGCCGGCCTGGCCCTGTCGATCGGCCTGGGCGCCTGCCTGAACGCCACCTTCCTCTACCGGGGCCTGCGCAAGCGCGGCGTGTACACGCCCAAACCGGGCTGGGCGCTGTTTACCGGCAAGCTGCTGCTGGCCTGCGGCGCGATGGGCGCCAGCGGCTGGTTCTGCGCCGCCCGCATCGACTGGCTGGGCATGCAGAGCCACGCGCTGCTGCGCGCCGGCGCGCTGCTGCTGGTGGTCTGCCTGTGCGGCCTGGTGTACTTCGGCGCCCTGTTCGCCATGGGCTTCCGCTTCCGCGACTTCCGCCGCGTGGCGCGCTGAACCGGTGGCCGGGGCCGGCGCCGCGATGGCGCCGGCCCCGGCAGGTTGCACAGCGACCCATCCCGGACGAAAAGCCGGACGAAAAAAAACCCGCTTGCGCGGGTTTTTTTTCAAGCGGCTAAAACTTAGGCTGCTTTTTTAGCTTTGCGACGAGCAACAACACCCATCAGTGCCAGGCCGCCCAGCAGCATGCCGTAGGTTTCTGGTTCTGGTACGGCGGAGATGGTCACTTCACCGCTGTACTTGGCGCCGGCCAGGGCGGTACCCATCAGGTTCAACGTGAATGGCGAAGGGCCGGTCAACGAAACGCCAACGAAGTGGAACTTGCCACTGTTGATAACATCGCTTGCCACAAAACCGTTCAGGTTGGTCAGGTCGCTGAAGGTCAGGTTCTGGCCGCTCAGCGTGATATCGATGTTGTACACGCCAGCATTCAGGCCAGCGAAGGAGATCACGTCCAGGCCGCCAGACAGTACGCCATCGCCAGGAACAGTCGAGCTGAAGGTGTTAGCTGCAGCTGGGCTCAGGTCCAAAACAACGGTTTGGTCTGCAGCGAAAGCGCCGAAGGAAATAGCGGTCAACAGGCCAGCAACGATAAATTTCAATTTCATGTGAAAAATCCTTAATAAATTTATGGTTGCGCTAGCGCCAACCATGGTGTGTGTGGGTGAATCTGGAATCTTAAAAAGAGCTTAGGGTGCTGCTGAGTTGAATCATAGCATATTCGCATGTTTTATATTATAAATTTTCCATTTAGAATTTCATTTGGGCAATTATTTTCAGATAACGAAAAAAGCTTTGCCGGGGCGCAATGAAATGGCGTAAAAACCCGCTGTGCGTTGTTTATTTACAAAGATCGTCTCTGGTCGACGGGAGCCGGTGGCGCCTCTTCTGGCTCGGCGGCGGGCGCCGGCTCGGGTGGCTCGGGCGGCTCGGGCGGCTCGGGCGCATCCGGCGGGGCAGCAACATCCCGCTGCGCCTCGGGCAGCGCGACAGGCGGCGGACTCGGCGGCGGCGCCATGCCCGGATTGGGAATGCTGATGCTGCCCGGCTGGCGGGGCGCAGCGCCGTCGGCCGGCCCGGCCGTGGCGGCCTTGCCGGTCATGGTGAACTTCCAGTCGGAAACGAAGGTCTTGCCCTCGAAGACCTGGTAGCGGGAGGGGAAATTGCTCAGCTTGATGGCCTTGGCGTCGGACAGGCTGTAGACGGCGATCACGCCGACCTTGTCGGCCAGGTACACCACGCCCCACTCGGCCGAGCCGGTCATCGGGTCGACAAACAGCTTGCGCAGGTGGCGCCGCACGCCGGGGAAGCGCGGGTCCTTCAGCAACTCCTTCAACGACGGCGGCTGCGGCGGCTGGCCGGCCGGGGTGGCGTTGGCGTAGCTTTGCAGCGCGTCGCTGAACTCGGCGCCGATGTTGAGCAGCTCCTGCTCGGCGCGGGCGCGCTGCAGCAGCGCGCCCATCTTCAGCGTGCTGGCCGCCACCAGGCCGATCACCGCCACCAGGATGATCAGGCTCAGGTAGGTGAAGCCGCCCTGGCGCCGGCTACCAGTCGGCGTACGGTCGGCCGCTGCGGTCATTGCCCGGCGCTCCACTCTTGATGTTGTAGACGCCGCCCTTGGCGCCGTCCTCGGGCGGCACGATGATCCAGCTGGTGCTGCTGTCGGTGATCGGGTCGAGCGGCGGCGCGCGCAGGTATTTCTTCTCGACCAGTTGGTCGAGCGTGTCGGGGTAGCGGCCGGTGTCGCCGTAGTACTGGTCGATGACGCCGCGCAGATTGCGCAGGTTGTCGGCCAGCACCACCTCCTTCGACTTGTCGATGCTGGGGAAGTAGCGCGGCACGGCCAGGGTCAGCATCAGCGCGATGATGCCCAGCACCACCAGCAGCTCGATCAGGGTGAAGCCGCGACGGGCGGATAGTTTCATGGTCACCATTTGCGGTAGGGCACGCCGTTCAGGCCGACCCGGTCGGAAGTCGAATACACATCGTACACATCCTCGCCCTCCTTGGGCTGCTCGGCCTCGCTGGCGTAGCTGCGCTTGCCCCAGGTCTGGGCGTCGCTCAGCTCGCTGTCGGCGTTGAAGGGGTCACGCGGCACGCGGCGCAGGAAAAAAATCTTGCTGCGCTTGGGGCTGCGCAGGTCGGGCACGCCCTCGGCCAGCAGCTCCAGGGTCTTCGGATAGCCGGTCGAGCCGAGCACCTTGGCGACGCGCCCCTCGTCGAAGGCCAACTTGTAGGCGTCGATGCCCTGGCGGATCTGGTGCAAGGCGTGGCGCAGCTCCTGCTCCTGGCGGCGCTGGCCGACCACCTGGGCCACAGGCACCACCAAGGTGCCGAGCAGGGCGAGGATGGCCAGCGTGACCAGCAGTTCGATCAGCGTGAAGCCGCCGGCGCGGCGCGGCGCCACGGCCACCGTCATGGCGCCGGCGTGGCCGGGACGATGTCGGGCGCCGGCAGGGCCTGCGGCTGGGCGCCGGCAGGGGGCGGCGCGGCGGCCGGGGCGGCCGGGGCGGCGCCCTGCCCTGCGGCTGCGGCTGGGTCTGCGGCCGGGGATGCGGCGGCCGGGCCGGCGCCGGCCGGGTTGGCCGCCGGCATTGCCGAACCGGGCGCCGGCAGCGACGGCGGCGCGGACGGACGGGCGCCCGGCGGCGGCGGCAACTGGGCCGGCGCGCGCACGCTCAGGTCGGGACGGCGGCGGAAGTTGCTCTCGGTGCCGGCGGAGAACTCGGACATCTGCGCCTCCGGCCGCTGCACGTTGCGGATCAGGTGCGGCGTGATCGACAGCACGATCTCGGTCTTCTGCTTATCGTCGCGGGTGCTGCCGAACAGGCGGCCGAGCAGCGGCAGCTCGCCGATGCCGGGCAGCTTGTTGCCGGTGCTGCGCTCCTCGTTGTTGATCAGGCCGGCCAGCACCTGGTTCTCGCCGTCCTTCAGCTGCAGCATGGTGGTGGCCTGGCGCGTGCCGATCTGGTAGGCGGTGGTGCCGGACTTGGTCTGGATCTGGTTGACCAGGTTGCTCACCTCGAGCTGGACGCGGATCGCCACCTCGTTGTTGAGGTAGATGGTCGGCTCGGCGTTGAGGGTCAGGCCGACGTCGACATAGCTGACCGACTCGGTGGCGAAGCCGCCTGCGCCGGGCGAGATGGTGGTGGTGATCACCGGCACCTTGTCGCCGATGACGATCTTGGCCTTCTCCTTGTTGCGCACGCGGATGCGCGGATTGGCCAACAGGTTGGTGTCGGTGTCGGTCTTGTTGGCGTTGATGCTGGCGGCCACGCCGCTGATGGCGATGGTGCGCTGGTTCAGGTTGTTCAGGTCGCGGATGGTGATGCCCACCCCGCCCGAGGTCGACAACGGCGTCAGGCTGACGTTCTGCGGCCACACCACGCCCAGGTCCATCAGGCGGCCGCGTTTGACCTCGAGGATCTCGACCTCCAGCATCACCTCGGCCTCGGGCATGTCCTGCAGCGTGATCAGGCGCTCGGCCAGGCGGATCGCCTCCGGGCTGTCGCGCACGATTAGCAGGTTGAGCTTTTCGTCGACCACCACGTCGCGCGTCTTGAGGATGGTCTTCAGCGTGTTGGCCACCAGCTTGGCCTCGGCGTTGGCCAGGAAGAAGGTCTTGACCGTCATCTCCTGGTATTCCTTGAGCTTGGCGGCGACGTTCGGGTAGATCAGCACGGTGTTGGCGTCCATCACCTGCTGCTCCAGCTGGTTGCTCACCAGCAGCATATAGATGGCCGACTCGACCGTGCTGTTCTTCAGGAAGATCGAGGCCTTCTGGTCGGTCTTGACGTCCTTGTCGAAGACGAAGTTCAGGCCCGAGCGGCGCGAGATGATCTCGAACACCTGGCGCAGCGGGGCGTCGCGGAACTCGATGGTGATCGGTTGCTTGTAGGCCTTGGCCAGGCCGCTCTCGGCCAGCGGCGGCGCCGCGCTGCGCTCGAGCACCAGGCGCAGCATCTGCCGCGCCGCCTCGTTGCCAGGGCGCTCGGTGAGGATGGCGTTGAGGCGGTTCTTGGCCGCCTCGTACTCGTTCTTGTCCAGGTGGGCGGCGGCGGCGGCCAGCAGCTTGTCGTGGCGCGCCGCCATGTCGATGCCGCGCAGGCCGGCGCGGGCCCGCTCGTTGGCCGGATCGAGCGCCTGCACGCGCAGGAAGCCCTGCTGCGCCAACTCCGTTTGACCCTCGGCCAGTTGGCGCTCGGCCTGCTCCAGGTAGCGCGTGCAGGCGCGGTCGCGCGCCTGCAGGTAGGCGGTCTTGTACTGGGCGTTGCCGGGCTCGCCGGCGACCGCCTCCTGCAGCTTGAGCAGGCCGGCCTCGACCTGGTCGCGGGCGATCAGGTCGCGGCCGTCGCGGTAGGCCAACTGCGAGGCGCAGCCGGCCAGCGCCAGCGTCAGCGCCAAGCAAAGCAAGCGGCGCGGCAGCGGTAGGCGGCGCGCCAGCGCGGTGGACGGGGGCGCGGCGAGCGGTACTGGTGGGTGACTAGGCATCAGTCGGATACTCCAATGTTGACCTGTTGAGTCTGGTTCAAGGGCAGGTAGGTGAGCATCAGCAGCGGCGGCGCGATGCGGTCGACACGGTAGGTGCCGTCGATCACCTCGTTGAGCCGTGCCACATAAGTCTTGTCGCCGCGCGCCAGGAACACCTCCCAGGCGCCGGCCGAGACGGCCTTGCCGAGGATGGTGAAGGGCAGCGGCGGCGCGGTCGGCGGCGGTGGCGGCGGCGGCCGCTCGGCCTTGACCGGCGGCGGCGGCGGATTCCAGTTCTGGCCTTGGAACACGGCGCCGTCGGCGCCGAAGCCCTCGCCCGCCTCGCCCAGCAACTGGGCGCGCGGCAGCAGCGCCAGGATGGCGGTGGTGGTGGCGTCGGCAGCGGCCGCGCCGGCGCGCGCGTTGCGCGTGGCGGCCGGCGTAGTGGCGGCGCTGTCGGCGGCGCCGGTGTCGCCGTTGCCGTTGCCGTTGGCGGCGGCGGCCGGCGCGGCATGGCGCGGCGCCGGCTCGGCCAGCTCGCCGCTCGGCGTCGGGTCGCCCCACAGCAGCAGGCCGGCGGCGCCGACCAGCGCCACGCCCATCAGTACTTGATACGGCTTCATGGCAGCACCGCCGGTTCGGCGTCCTTCAGGTACAGCGTCAGGCGCAGGCGCGCTTCGACCACCGGCTCGGCGATGCTCTCGCGGCGGAAGCTCAACTCGTCGAGGGCGGCGAAGGGCATGCTGCGCAAGGCCTCGATGCAAAACTGCCAGATCGCCGCGTAGCCGCCCTTGACCGGCAAGGTCACCTGGTAGGTGGCGACGCGGCTGGCCTTGTCATAGCCGCTTTTGTACTCGCCCTGGCTCAGCGTCAGGCCGCTCTTGGCGGCCAGGCCGAACAGGATCTTGACCTGCTGCTCGCTGTAGCGGCGTTCACCCAGCGCATCGTAGAAGTCGGCCAGGTTCTGGTTCGCCGTCGGCGCGGCGGCCAGCAGCGATGGCGGCGCCAGCGGCGGCAGCGGGCGCGCCTGCAGCGCGGCCTGCTCGGCGCGCTGCGGCAGCAGCCAGGCCCAGGCGCCCAGGCCGAGCAGGCACAGCGCCAGCGCGACGCAGGCGAACGGCCCCAGGCGCGCCAACCCCAGGCGGGCGCGCAGCAGCAGCGCCGGCACGGGCAGCGCCGTCATGGCGCCACCCACTGCGCTTCGAGTTGGAAGCGCAGCGGCCGGTTGGGGTCCTGCTCGTTGATCTCGTGGTGGATCAACACCACGCTGGAAAACAGTTCCTGCTGCTTGAGCTGCTCGATGTAGGCAATCATGTCGTCGCTATTCTTGGTTTCGGCGCCCAGCTTGAGCACCCGCTTGCGCGGATCGGGCTCCAGCGCCAGCAGCGCCACGCTGGCCGGCGTGGCGGCGGCGACGGCGTCCTGCAGCTCGCGCCAGGGCAGGTTCAATTGCAGCACGGCGCCGTTGACGAAGGCCGCCTGGGCCGGCGCGATCACGCTGCGCGGCGCTTGCGGCCGTGGCTGCGCCAGCGCCGCCTGGCGCTCCTGCTGGTGGCGCAGGCGGTGCTGGTAGGCTTGGCGCTGTTCGGCCAGCTGCCAGCCGGCCAGCGCGGCCGCCACGCACAGCGCCAGGCCGAGCGCGCCAACGGCCAGCCAGGCCGGCCGCAGGCGGTACAGGGCGCGGCGCCAGCCGGGCGCGGCGAAGTCGATGCGGATGCTCCTCATGCGCGGCTCCCGCCGCGCGCCAGACGGGCCGCGACCGACCATTCCGGGCCGAGCGCCGGCTGCAAGGCGGCGCAGGCGATCTGGCCGGAGTCGGCCGCCAACCAGGCCGGCGGCGCCGCGCCGCACAGCTGCAGCCCGGCCGGCGCCTCGAGTTCGAGCAGCAGCGCCTCGCGCGCCAGCATCTGGCCCAGCCAGTAGGCGTCGGCGTGGTGCGGCAGCGGCAGCGTGCGCACCGCGCGCAGGCGGCGCTCCTGCAGCGCGGCCAGGGTCAGCAAATTGTCGTGGACCAGGCCGAACCAGGCGCCAGGCTTGAGCGCGCGGCGCCAGCGGTTCCAGGCGGCGATGAAGTGCGGCTCGACGCCGACCACCGCCAGGCGCTGCGCGGCGGCGGCCTGTTCGAGCAGCGCCAGCAGGGCGCGCGGCACGGCGGCGGCGAAGAACGGCGCCGCCGCGTCGCAGTCGGCGAGGATGCGCCAGGCGCCGGGCGGCTCGCCGTACAGGGTCTGGAAGCGCAGCGCGGCGGCCGCCTCGAGGTCGGCCAGGCGGCTGGCGCCGGCCGGCGGCGTGACCTGCCACAGCCGCACCAGCTGGTCGTCCAGCACGAAGGTGGCGGCGCGGCCGGCCAGCTGGCCGGCCAGCGCCGGCTGCGCCAGCATCTCGCGCAGCGCCTGGCCGATGGCGGCGAACGGCGCGCCGTCGCCCTCGCCGGCCGGCGCGCAGGCCTGCTCGGCCAACAGTTCGGGCGCGGCGGCGCCCCAGCGGCGCAGGCGCAGCAGGCTCACCGCGTGCGGCGCCACGCCGATGCGCAGGACGGGTCCGAATAGGCTAGGCATGCAGGGTCACTCGTTTGATTTCGGTTAGCGTGGTGCCGCCGCGTTTGACCAGCTCCAGCGCGGCCAGGCGCAGGCTGCGCGTGCCGTTGGCGTAGGCGGCGGCCTTGATTTGGCGGATCGGCCGCTTGTCGACGATCAGCTCGCGGATCTCGTCGTTCAGCGTGAGGATCTCGGCGATCGAGCGGCGCCCCTTGTAGCCGGTGCCGCGGCAGTCGCCGCAGCCCTTGCCCTGCATGAACTGGTAGTCGTAGACGTCGGCGCGCGCCAGGCCGACGCTGGCCAGCTCGTGCTCGTCCGGCGTGTACTGCGCGGCGCAGTGCGGGCAGTTGATGCGCACCAGGCGCTGCGCCCAGATGCCATTGAGCGCCGAGACGAAGGCGTAGGGGTCGATGCCCATGTGGGTGAAACGGCCGAACACGTCGAACACGTTGTTGGCGTGGACGGTGGTGAGCACCAGGTGGCCGGTCAGCGCCGACTGCACGGCGATCTCCGCCGTTTCGCGGTCGCGGATCTCGCCGACCATGATTTTGTCCGGGTCGTGCCGCAGGATCGAGCGCAGGCCCTTGGCGAAGGTCAGGCCCTTCTTCTCGTTGACCGGGATCTGCAAAATGCCGGGCAGCTGGTACTCGACCGGGTCCTCGATGGTGATGATCTTCTCGCGGCCGTTGTGGATCTCGGTCAGCGCCGCGTACAGGGTGGTGGTCTTGCCCGAGCCGGTCGGCCCGGTCACCAGCAGCATGCCGTAGGCCTCCTGCGCCAGCACGCGCAGGGTGGCCAGCGAGGGCGCGTCGAAGCCCAGCGCCTCCAGCGTCAGCGCGCCGTAGGACTCGATCATGGCGCGCTTGTCGAGCACGCGGATGACGGCGTCCTCGCCGTGGATGCTGGGCATGATGGAGACGCGCAGGTCGATCTCGCGGCCGCCCGCCTCGACGCGGAAGCTGCCGTCCTGCGGCACGCGGCGCTCGGCGATGTCGAGCTCGGCGAGCACCTTCAGGCGCGAGATGATCTGCTCGGCCACCTCGATGCCGTTGACGGCGGTGGCGTGGTCGAGCACGCCGTCGACGCGGTACTTGACGGCCAGGCCGCCGGCGGTGCTCTCCAGGTGGATGTCGGAGGCGCCCGCCTTCAAGGCGTCGTACAGGGTCGAGTTGACCAGCCGGACCGCCGGGCTGGCCGCCTCCGACACCGAGGCGAACGACAGCACGGCGGCGGTCTTGCCGTCGCGCCGGCCGTCGCTGGCGCCGGGCAGCAGCGTGTCGGTGGCGCGCGCCGACTCCTCCTGCTTGGACAGGTAGGCCTGGATGTCGGCGCGCAGCGCCAGCCGCAGCGCCAGCGGCGCCGCCGCCGTGGCGCGCGCCATGGCGCCCAGCCAGGTCTGCTGGTCGAGGTCGAAGGGGTCGGCCAGCACGCCGACCAGCATGCCGTCGTGGCCGCGCAGCAGCACGCAGCCGCGCGCCATCGCCTGCGACAGCGGCAGCAGCTCGAAGGCCGGCGTGTAGGCCAGCATATCGACCGTCTCCAGCACCGCCAGGCCGAAGGGCAGCGCCAGCGCGTGGACCAGCTGGCGCGGCTCCATGCCGCTCAAGTCCTGCAACTCCTCGACCAGCGTGCGCTTGGAGGCGCGGCTGAGGGCGCGGGCGCGCGCCAGCAGGGCGGCGTCGACGGCCGGCGCGGCGGCCGCGTTGACGGTGTTGGCGGACTGCGGCAGCGCGCTCATGACATGTCTCCGGCCAGATCGAAGATCGGCATGTACAGCAGCACCACGATGGCGCCCACCACCAGGCCGATGGCGGCCATCAGCAATGGTTCGAAGGTGCGCGTGAAGCGCTCGATCCAGCGGCTGATCTCGCCGTCGTAGAAGGCGGCCGACTGGGTCAGCATCGGCCCCATGTCGCCGGTGCGCTCGCCGACGCGCAGCATGCGCAGCGAGATCGGCGTGGTCAGGCCGCTGGACTCGAAGGCGGTCGACAGCGGCAGGCCGGCCTCGATGCTGGCGCGGGCCGACTGCAGGCCGGCGCGCACGCCGGCCGAGACCATGCCCTGCACCGTGTCGAGCGCGTGCAAAATGGTGATGCCGCCCTCGCTGAGCATGCCCAGCGTCAGGTACAGGCGCGACAGCTCGTAGATGCGCACCCGCTCGCCGATGCCGGGCAGGCGGCCGATCAGGCGCGCCAGGGCGCCGCTGGCCATCAGCCGGCGCAGCAGCAGCACGGCGGCGGCCAGGCCGCCGGCGATGGCGCCGACCAGCAGCAGGCCGTGCTGGCCGGCGAACTGGCCCCAGTCGAGCATCAGCTGCGACAACCAGGGCAGCTTGCGGCCGGCGCCCTGGTAGACCTCGGCGAAGCGCGGCACCACGTAGCCGATCAGGAACAGGCTGACGCCGCCGCCGACGGCCAGCAGGATGCAGGGGTAGATGGCGGCGCTGACCAGCTTGCCGCGCACCAGGTCGATGCGCTGCTGGTAGTCGATGAAGCGCGACAGCGCGCGCGGCAGGTCCGAGGTGCCCTCGGCCGCCTTGACGATGCCGATGTACAGCGGCGGGAACAGCTCGGGCTGCTCGCCCAGCACGGTCGAGAAGCGCAGGCCCTCGCGCAGGCCGCCGAGCAGGCGCTCGAGCACGCCACGGGTGGCCGGCGCGGCCTCCTTCTCGAGCAGCGCCTCGAGCGCCTCGACGATGCCCAGGCCGGCCGTCAGCAGGGCCAGCAGCTCCTGGCTGAACAACACCAGCGACAGCCCCCTGCCCTTGCCGGCGCGCAGGCCGGCGCGCACCGGCTGGATGGCGCTGACCACCAGGCCGCGCGCCTCGACCTGGCGGCGCGCGTCGGCCTCGTCGCGGCCGTCGACCAGCATATTGGAAATGACCATCTCGGCCGACAGGGTACGGACATCGAACTGCATCGTGCTACTTTCGCTGGGATCGCAATGGGGCGGCGCGGATTATTGCGAGCTGATGTCGGCGTCCTCGCCGGTGCCGTTCGGCTTGCCGTCGCGGCCCAGCGAGAGGATTTCGAACTCGGCCTTGCTGCCGGGCGCCTTGTACTGGTAGGCGTGGCCCCACGGATCGGGCGGCACGCTCTTTTTCATGTACGGGCCGTTCCACTTGGCGCCGGCCGTGGCGGGCGCCACCTGCAGCGCGGCCAGGCCCTCCTCGGTGCTCGGATAGCGGCCGACGTCGAGGCGGAAGGTGTCGAGCGACTTCTCGAAGGCCTCGATCTGCGCCTTGGCGATGGTCACCTCGGACTTGCCCAACTGGGCGAAGTACTTCGGCCCGACATAGGCGGCCAGCAGGCCGATGATGACGATCACCACCAGCAATTCAAGCAGGGTGAAGCCGGCGGCGCGCGGCCCCATGCTGCGGTGTTTCTGTGCCACTTGCATCCTACCGACTCCTTGTTCAAGCTGGCGCGCTGCCATAGGTAAAGCACGCCGCGAGGGGCGGCGTGCGCGTGGTCGAGAGGCTACCACGCGGTTTGCGGTTACAACAACATTTTCTTTCAAGCCCGGCCGCTGATCCGTGCTCCGGTAGCTTACCGCAAGCCACTGGCGGCGTTTGATTTTTTTCAACAATGTAGTATTTTTCGCACAGCCGGGTCCGCTCCGCCCATCCCCCTCTCCCGTAGCGCGGACGAAATTTGCTTTGGAAATGACACACTCAATGCAAATATTAAACGTTAAATCTTTTGCCATTTTATTATTCAGATTGCTACACTTATTGACAACCATGACAGCGTTCTGGTTGAAAGGGCAAGCCGCCGCGAGGCGGCCATATCGACAGCATCGGGATGTCACCATCAAAAAAGGTAGAATTATGAAACGCACTTTGCAGCAACTGCTCCGCCGCACCGTGTTGGCCGCCGCCAGCCTGGCGGCGCTGCCGGCCGCGCAGGCCGCCGTGATCGACTTCGAGAACCTGGGCGTGGGCGGGGTCGGCCACAACGAATTCCTCCAGCAGGCCGGCTTCGACCTGGCCGGCTACTCCGCCGCCTCCGACGCCCTCGACGGCGACCTGGTCGGCACCATCAACGACGGCAGCGACCCGGGCAGTTGCTTCAACCTGATGTGCCCGTCCAGCGCCAGCCACTACTACGCCGGCCTCAACGACGGCGTGCTGGAGATCACCCGCAGCGTGCCGCAGCAGACCTTCCGCCTGCACTCGTTCGACGCCAGCTTCATCGGCGCCACGGTGGGCGGCGTCTACCCGGCCGTCGCCGGCCTGCTGCGCATCCAGGGCAACTTCGCCGACGGCAGCTACGTCTACGAGGACTACCAGCTGGCCGGCCCCGGCGCCAACGGCTTCGCCTTCGGCCACTACACCACCAGCGCCGCCTTCGGCGCCAAGCAGTTCAGCTCGATCGACCTGTTCGCCTTCACCTGCAACGCCGGCGGCAACTGCAACGCCTTCCAGACCAACAAAGGCCAGTTCGCCCTCGACAACCTGAACGTCTCCGCCGTGCCCGAACCGTCGAGCTGGCTGATGCTGGGCGCCGGCCTGCTCGGCCTGGCCGCCGTCCGCCGCCGCCGCGCCGCCTAAGCCGCGCCGCGCCCCCACCGACCTCCCCGCCCGACAAGGAAACCATCCATGAAACTCCGTCCCGTCCGCGCAGCGGTGCTGCTGCTGTTGTCCGGCATGGCGCTGTGCGCCCATGCCGAGCAAGCCCGCCGCCCCTACATCATCCAACTGGCCGACCAACCGGTCGCCTCCTACACCGGCGGCGTCGTCGGCCTGAAGGCGACCCAGCCGGGCGCCGGCCAGCGCCTCAACCTGGCCGCCGCCGACGTCCAGCTGTACAGCGACTACCTGGGCCAGAAGCAGAGCGCCGTCAAGGCCGTGGTGGCCGCCGCGCCCATCCTGTACGACTACAAGGTGGTGCTCAACGGCTTCGCCGCCCTGCTCACCGACAGCGAGGCGCAGCAACTGAAGGCCAACAGCGCCGTCGCCAGCGTGGTGGCCGACACGCCGCGCGCGCTGCAGACCAGCTACACCCCGAGCTTCCTCGGCCTGGACCAGCCAGGCGGCCTGTGGAGCCAACTGGGCGGCAAGGAACACGCCGGCGAAAACGTCGTCATCGGCATCATCGACGGCGGCGTCTGGCCGGAAAACCCGGCCTACGCCGACCGCGTCGACGGCAACGGCACGCCGACCTTCGACAACAGCGGCACGCTGGCCTATACCGCGCCGCTGAACTGGCACGGCGCCTGCGACAGCGGCGAGGGCTTCGGCCCGGCCAACTGCAACAACAAGCTGATCGGCGCGCGCTTCTTCGACGCCGCCTTCCTCTCCACCGGCCGCAGCCGCCACTGGTCGGACTTCGCCTCGCCGCGCGACTCGCTGGGCGACGGCGTCGGCGAGGGCGGCCACGGCACCCACACCTCGACCACCGCCGGCGGCAACAACGGCGTCGCCACCCTGGTCCACGGCATTCCGATGGGCAAGGCCTCGGGCATGGCACCGCGCGCCCGCGTGGCGATGTACAAGGTGTGCTGGTCGTACGACGACGCCACCAAGGCCACCGGCGCCAAGAACAGCTGCTGGGGCGGCGACAGCGTGGCGGCGATCGAGCGCGCCGTGCTCGACGGCGCGCACGTGCTCAACTACTCGATCGGTGGCAGCGACACCATCAACGACCCGGTCGAGCAGGCCTTCCTGCACGCCGCCAACGCCGGCGTGTTCGTCGCCGCCTCGGCCGGCAACGACGGCCCGGCCAACACCGTCTCGCACCTGAGCCCATGGCTGACCACGGTGGCCGCCTCGACCCACAACCGGCTGATGAAGGCCACCCTGTCGCTGGGCAACGGCGCCAGCTACACCGGCGCCTCGCTCAACACCAGCGCGCTGCCGGCCAAGCCCATCGTCCGCTCCGAGGACGCCGGCCTGGCCGGCGCCGGCGCCGACGCGCTGCGCCTGTGCTACAGCGCCGCCTGGAACGGCGGCGCGCCGGCGCTCGACCCGGCCAAGGTGGCCGGCAAGGTGGTCACCTGCGTGCGCGGCACCAACGACCGGGTCGACAAGAGCCTGGCCGTGCTGCAGGCCGGCGGCGTCGGCATGGTGCTGGTCGACAACGGCGCCGGCCTGGTCGCCGAGGTCCACTCGGTGCCCACCGTCCACCTCAGCAGCGCCGACGGCGCCGCCGTCAAGGCCTACGCCGCGGCGCCCGCCGCCAGCGCCGCGCTGGGCGTGTTCAGCATCGGCATCGGCGCCACGCCGGCGCCGGTGGTGGCCGCCTTCTCCTCGCGCGGGCCGAACCTGTTCGACGCCAACGTGCTCAAGCCCGACCTCGCCGCCCCCGGCGTCGAGATCCTGGCCGGCCTGTCGCCCAAACTGACGCCGGCGCAGAAGGCCGACGTCATCAACGGCACGCTGGTGCCGCCGCCCAACTGGGGCCTGTACCAGGGCACCTCGATGGCCAGCCCGCACGTGGCCGGCGTCGCCGCCCTGCTGCGCCAGCAACACCCCACCTGGTCGCCGGCCGCCATCAAGTCGGCGCTGATGACCTCGGGCAGCATGACCTTCCCCGACGGCCTGGCCGGCATGGAACGGGGCGTGCTGCCCTGGGGCCAGGGCGCCGGCCACCTCAACCCGAACGGCGCGGCCGATCCCGGCCTGGTGTACGACGCCGGCCAGGCCGACTTCAAGAAATACATGTGCGGCGCCGGCATGGCGGGCGAATGCGGCAGCGGCAGCATCGCCGGCTACAACCTGAACCTGGCCTCGATCACCGTCGGCAACGTGCTCGGCACGGCGGTGGTCAACCGCGCCGTCACCAACGTCGGCGCCAGCGCCGCCACCTACAACGCCAGCATCAGCGTGCCCGGCTACAACGCCGTGGTGGCGCCGAACAGCCTGACCCTGGCGCCCGGCCAGACCAAGGCCTTCACGGTGTCGCTGAGCCGCAACGGCGCGCCGGACAACGTCTGGCAGTACGGCAAGCTGAGCTGGACCGACGGCAGCCACGTCGTCAACAGCCCGGTCACCGCGCGCAGCGGCAAGCCGCTCAGCGCGCCGGCCCTGGTGGGCAGCGACCGCGCCAGTGGCAGCCGCACGCTGAGCATCACCAGCGGCTTCGCCGGCCGCCTCGGCCTGGCCAGCGGCGGCCTGAAGGCGGTCAACCGCAGCGCCCTGCTCAACGTCGCCCAGGCCGCCAGCGGCTCGGTCGACACGCTCGAGCAGATCGCCGACGCCTGCAACGCCGCCGGCAGCGGCGTCCACGTCCAGCCGTTCAGCGTGCCGGCGCAGGCCGTGGTCGCCGCCTTCGAGACCTTCAACCGCGACACCGGCAGCAACGGCGGCGACGACCTCGACATGGCGCTGCTGTCGGCCGGCGGCGAGATCGTCGCCTCCAGCCTGCACGGCGGCTCGAACGAGGCCATCGTCTTGGCCAACCCGCCGGCCGGCAACTACAAGCTGTGCGTGATCGGCTATGCCGCCGCCAACGGGACGTCGACCGACTTCACGCTGTCGTCGGCGGTGGTCGGCCGCGCCGACGTGGGCGGCAACCTGAAGGCGATGGGTCCGGGCAAGGTCTACTCGGGCGGCACCGCCTCGGTCAACCTCAGTTGGAGCGGCCTGGCCGCCGGCCAGCGCTACTATGGCGGCGTGCAGTACATCGACCCGGCCAACACGCTGCTCGACACCACGGTATTGCTGGTGCAAACCAACAACGCCTTGCCGCTGCCGCCGGCCGTGGCCCGCAGCGCGCCTAGCGACCAGGGCAAGTAGGCTGCAGGAATCCCGGTGCCGCGAATGCACGGCGCCGGGAGCAGCCCAATGCGCCAAACCAGGGTCAGACCCTAGGGTCTGACCCTCGATACTCGCCGCCGGCCCTTGCCTTCGGCCGCCGCCAAAAAAGGCGGCGCGCTCAGGCGGCGCGGGCGATGGCCGGCGGCGCCGGCGCCAACAGGCGCAGCGCCATGCAGCGGGCGATCGCATGGGTGCGGTTGCTGACGCCCAGCACGCGGTACAGCCGCTGCAGATGGTTCTTCACCGTCAGGCCGCTGATGCCGAGGATCTGGCCGATCTCGTCGTTGCTCTTGCCCTCCCTCACCCAGTACAGGATCTGCACCTCGCGCCCGCTGAGCGGACGCGGGCCGGCGTCGGCCGGCGCGGCGGCGCAGCGGGCCAGCCGCTGCAAGCTCAGATGCAAGGTCGGCAGCAACAGCTCGAGGAAATAGGCGTCGCGCCCGCGCAAGCGGTGCGGCAGGCCGAACAGGGCGAAGAAGCTGGCGCCGCCGGCCAGTTGCTCGGTGCCGTGCAGCAGCACGTTGTCGAAGCCGAGCCGGCGCGCCTCCTCCTGCAGCGCCGCCAAGCCGGCGTCCGGCGCCGGCCGCGCCGCGTCGAGCATGGCCGGCAGCACCGCGCCCTGGCGGCAGTGGCGCGCCAGGCGCACAGCCAAGCTGTCCTCGGCGCCGGTCAGGCGAGCGCGCAGCGCAGCGTCGAACACCCGGCTGTGCAGGCAGCTGTGGTAGCTCAAGCGCTGCTCGGCGTCGAACTGCAGGCACACCAACATCTGGTGCGGCAGCAGGGCCTGCAACTGGCCCTGGCTCCACAGGAAGAACTGGCGCGGCTCGGCGATGCGCACGGCCGCCTCCAGCGCGTGCAGCAGGTGCTCCTGCTCCAGGGTGCTCAGAATAATCAGTTGTTCCATGGTCAGCAGCGCGCCCCGCCGGCGCCGGCGCGGCCCCAGGCGACGAAGCGGTAGCCGCTGCCGCGCACGGTTTCGATGTGCTCCTGGTGGCCGCTGGGCTGCAGCGCGCTGCGCAGCCGGCCGACATGGGTGTCGACGGTGCGCTCGTCGAGCGCGGCGTCGCAGCCCCACACCTGGTCGAGCAGCTGGGCGCGGCTGTAGACCCGCTCCGGATGGTGCATGAGGAAGTTGAGCAGCTTGAACTCGAGCCGCCCCAGCGCCAGCTGGCGCGCGCCGGCCGTCACCCGCAAGGTGGCCGGATCGAGCCGCAGGCCGGCCATCTGCAGCGTGTCGGCCGCCGCGTCCGGCTGGCGCCGGCGCAGCAGCGCGTGCATGCGGGCCAGCAACTCGCGCGGACTGAAGGGCTTGGTCAAATAGTCGTCGGCGCCGCTTTCCAGCGCCAGGATCTTGTCCTGCTCGGCGGCGCGCGCCGTCACCATGATGATCGGCAACTGGCGCGTGCGCGCCTGCGCGCGCAGGCGGCGCAGCAGCGCCAGGCCGGACTGGCCGGGCAGCTCCCAGTCGAGCAGCAACAGGTCCGGCAGGGCCTGCTCGAGCAACAGCAAGGCGCTCTCGGCGCTGGCGGCGGCGCTGGCGCGGTGGCCCGCCATGGCCAGGTTTTGCGCGATCAATTCTTGCACGGCCGGCTCGCCGTCGACGACGAGAACCAGTGCGCTGGCGGTAGAGGCTGGCATCCGGGCGATTCCTATAACGTTGGTGGCATTTTTAACTATGCATCAACGTTATTTGTATGACTAATATGATTTTATTAAGCCATTTAGAGCTTGCCGATATAAATCCCCATGCCGGCGGCGACGGCGAAAAAAAACACCGCCCTCCACGCGGGAAAGGCGGTGTTCATGGCCGCCGCACCGGCGCCGCGAGGGCGCACGGCACGGCCGGCGTCAAGCCATTCAGGCCGCTGGCAGCGCGGCCTTGTTGCGGCGGCGCACGGCGCCACCCAGCATGGCCAGGCCGGCGCCCAACATCAGCCAGCTCGACGGTTCCGGCACGGCGCTGACGCTGACGTTGGCGCCGTCCAGGTAGCCGGTGCTGACGCTGCCCTTGCCGCCGGCCACGGCCGACGGCGTCCAGTCCAAGCGCAGCAGGCTGCCGTCGGCGGCCGCGTTGCCCAGCTGGGTGACCTTGTCGGCGCCGTACAGCGAGACGCTGAAGGCCGACTGGATCGTGTTGAACGAGGGATCGGCCAGGCCGCTGAAGGTGACGTCGAAGCTGACCTTGCCGCGCACGGCGTGGAACAGGTCGTTCCACGAGGTGGTGTTGGCGAAGTGGAAGCCGCTGGCCGCCGAGCCGGTGACGTCGCCGATCAGTTCGGGCGCCAGGCTGGCGTCGAAGCCGCTCAGGTGCGACAGGCTGACCTCGGCCAGCACGACGCCGTTCATGTTGCCTGGATTGAACTGCAGGTCGATCCAGCTCAGCGGGCCGAAGCCGCTGGTGTCGAGCTCGACGTGCAGCACGTCGGCCGAGGCGGCGCCGGCCAGGGCGGACAGGGCCAGCGCCAGCAGGCTGCGGCGCAGGGTCAGGGAGGTGGTGTGTGCGAACATCATGTTTCCTTAGAATTTACCGCTGAAGACGGTGGTGGTGTAGCCGATATTGGCGCTGCCGCTGCGGCTGAAGCTCAGCGGCAGGGTCAGGGTGGCGCCGGGTGCCAGGGTGGCCGCGTCGATGCTGATGTAGGGCGCGCCGTTGTGGCTGCCGCTGGCGTTGGCCAGGGTGACGCCGGCGGCCAGGCCGTCGAACCGCACCTGGAACGGGCCGCTCAAGGCGCTCGCGCCGCTGTTGCTGATGCTCAACTTGCCGCTGAACTTGCCAGTGGCGCGGTTGAACACCAGCGCCGAGGCGCTGGTGCGCAGCGACGCGGTGACGTCGCTGTAGGCCGGCTGCAGGTTCAGGCTGACCACCACGGGGTCGTGGTCGGAGGCGCGGTAAGGCAAGGCGTTGTACAGGTCCTGCGGCTTGCCGTCGGTGTTGTAGTCGATCACGGTCGGCTCGTCGGCGTTGATGTGCCACTCGGTGGCGTCGACCACCTGGCGGTCCAGCGCGGCGCTGGCCAGGGCGTGGTCGAGGTAGCCGCTCTCGCTGTCGAACACGTAGGAGTAAGGCAGGGCCTTCGGCCGCACGTGGCGCTCGAGCTGGTTGACGAAGCCGGCCTTGGTGACGGCGTCGATCGGGTCCTCGAAGCCGTGGGCGTTGAAGTCGCCGATCAGCAGCACGTCCGGGTCGCCGGCGGCGGCGGCCACCTGCGGCACAAAGCTGTTGACCAGGCGCTTGGCCTGCAACACGCGGGTGGCGTTCCAGCAAGCCTGGCCGTCCTTCTGGTCGGCGTCGGCCCCGCTGGCCGTGGTGCAACCGCCCTTCGACTTCAGGTGGTTGACGACGATGGAGAACTTCTCGCCGTTGCCGGCGCGGAAGGTCTGCGCCATCGGCGGACGGTTGTTGACGGCGTCGCCGTCGGCCAGCGCGCCGCCCACCAGGCTCAGCTTGGCCGGCTTGTAGATCATCGCGACGCGGATCGCGTCGGTGCCGGTGTTGGCCGGCTTGGGCACCACGGCGTAGGTCGGCAGGCCGCCGATGGCCGCGTTGAGCGCGTCGACCAGGTAGGTGACCGAGTAGTCGCCCTTGTTCTGGATCTCCATCAAGCCGTAGACGTCGGCGTCGATGCCCTTCAGCTCGTTGACGATCTTGTCGCGCTGGCGGATGAACTCGGCCAGGTTGTCGGCGCCGCGGCAGTTCGACTTGCTGACGCTGCTGCCCAGGGCGCAACCCTGGCCGGTCGCGCCGGTCACGTCGCTGCCGTTGGTGAAGGTGGTGAAGAAGTTCAGCACGTTGGCGCTGGCCACCTTGACGTTGCCGGCGGCCAGTTCGGGATGGGCCGTGCGCGGATTGTCGCGGGTGATCTGCGGCGCCTCGCTCGGCTGCAGCTTGAAGGCGGCGCCGCCGCCGCCGATGGCGCCGAAGTCGACCACGCCGGTCAGGTTGGAGACCAGGTCGCCGGCGCGCACCGTGCTGTCGGCGCCGATGTAGGGGATGGTGCTCGGCGTGACGAAGATGCCGTCGTCGAGGACGATCAGGTCGCGCTCGTTGGCGGCGGCCAAGGCCAGCATTTCCGGCGTGCCGGGACGGTAGCGGTTGGTCGGCACCTCGAGGCGGCCGGACGACAGGCTCAGCTCGCCACGGGCGCCGAGGAAGGCGGTCTGCGCGATGGTCAGCGGACGCACGAAGCGCACCAGCATGCCCTCGAGCTGGCCCAGGTCGGCGTGCGGCAGCTCGACGTTGGTCGGCACGACCTGGTGGCCGCTGCTCTGCACCAGCACCGAAGTGACATCCTTCAGTTCGGTGTAGGAGCGCGTCGCGCCGCTCGGCTTGTATTCGAACACGGTGCCGCTGACGCGCACCTTGTCGCCGACGTTGGCGGCGAACGCCGCCGCGCCGGTGTAGACGAAGATACCGTCCGAGCTGGTCGGGTCGCCGTCGCCGTTGGCGTCCTGGATGAAGAAGCCGCCGCCCACCTTCAGCGTGACTACGCCCTCGGTGGTCTGCGTGGTGCCTGCGTAGGGGCTGCTGGCGCCGCTGCCCTGGATCTGCGGAATCGTGTGGCTCAGGCCGGCGGCGGCCTGCACCGTCACGGCGACGTCACAGCTGACGCTTTGCGACTGGTTGTTGCCGAACAGGATGGTCAGCGGATAGCTGCCCACCGCCACGTTGGCGGCCACCTGCAGGCTGGCGCTGGCGCTGCCGCCGGCCGAGGAGGCGGCGATGAAGTTGACCAGGCTGATGCCCGGCACGGCGCCGGCGCTGATGCTGGCGCTGTTGACGATGCCGTCGGCGTCGCTGGCGCCGAGCACGGCCGAACCGCCGCTGCCGGCGGCCAGTTGCAGCGCCGCCGGGCAGGCGGCGACGATCGGTGGCGCCGACGGCGCGCCGCAGGCGTGCAGCGGCGAGCTGCTGTTGCGCGGCGTCGGCGCCAGCACGGCGAAGTCGGCCTGGTTGTTGTCCGTGTCGGCGCAGCCGTCGGCGTTGCGCAGGGCCGCCGTGGCGTTGCTCAGCAACGGTGTCGGCGCGCCCTCGAAACCGTTGGCGCCGCCGAAGCCGACCAGGTCCTTGACCGTGGCCCCGCTCGGGTTGGTTCCGCTGAAGGCGGTGTTGACGCTGGCCAGCAGCACCTTGCCGGCGGTACCGCTCATGGCGATCGAGGCGCTGGCGTCCGGTGTCGGCAAGGCGGTGCTGCCGCCGGTGCCGGCGGCCTGCTGCACCAGCAGGTATTGGCCGGGTTGCAGGGTGATGTTCGGCAAGGCGGTCTTCTGCCAGCTGGCGCCGTTGGCGCTGGCGTACTGCACGCTCCAGCCGTTGACGTTGACGGCCACGCCGCCACGGTTGAACAGCTCGATGAAGTCATTCTTGTAGGTGGCGCCGTTGTTGCCGCCGCCGCCGTAGACCTGGCTGATGACCACGTCGGATGCCAGCGCCGGGGCGCACAGGCCGGCCAGCAGGGCCGCCATCACGGTCAGGCGACCGGGCGTCGCCACACTGCGGGCGGTGTTCGGGGAAAGGGTGTTTTTCATGTTGCGTCCTGATCGTCTAGTGGGTGCTCGTGCACGGCGCGGCGGCCGCTGCGGCTCGCGTTTGTTAACAAAATGAATTCAAACTTGCAATTTGCATATTAACGGGCACGAATGACGACTTGATGACAGGGCTTTAGTCCGAACGGACTAAGCAGGGAGCGGCAAACCGATGGTCGGGGCCGGCAAAAAAACGGCCCGGCGGCACCAAGGTGCCACCGGGCCAAGCGCCGGGCTAGCGTAATGCTGCGCCCCTTACCGCCTACGCCGCCTTGATGGCGCCGCGCCGGCGCGCCAGATAGCCAACCAGGCCCAGGCCGGCCAACAACATGCCGTAGGTCTCGGGTTCCGGCACCGGCGTCACCGTCAACGTGCCGGCGTAGCTGGATGGCGACGCCGACAGCAGCTCGCCCTTGACCAGCAGATAGTAGCTGTCGGCCGCCAGATGGCTGGTCGCCAGCGTCCACAAGTCGACCTGGCCGTCCAGCACCTGGGTGCCGCCCAGCGACATGTTGGCCGAGTTGTACAGCCACAGGCCGCTGATCTTGATGTCGTCGAGCATGGTCGGGCTGAAGGCCGAGACCAACGAACCCAAATTGCTGAAACTGCTGGTGGTGAAGTTGTAACGGTCGGAGAAGGTGTCGCCGATGCCGCCCGCGAAGGAGTGGCCGAAGTAGTTGGTACCCGCCGTCAAGGTGATGGTCTGCGCCGCTTGGCTGACGTCGGCCGCCTGCGCGGCGACGGGTGCCAGGGTGGCGCCGGCCAAGGTGAGCACCGCCAGCATGGAGTGGATTTTTTTCATGTTGCCCCCAAAAAAAATATGGTCGGGGCCGTTGACGGCCCCTGATTGATGGAATACTGCCCAACAATCCTAGCATGGCGAAAATGAAAAGATTAACACTGCAGGAGCGTGGAATTTCCCTGTGGATATATCCTAAAAGCATGATTTCACTGCGCTGACGCGGCCAGTTGGATCACTCATAGGAGAGCTCCACCAAGGTGCGGGCGAATGGTTCCGCCGAGCAACCGGCGTAGGATATGTCTTACATCAAGAGGAGAAAAATGCGGAGGTGGTAGCAATGGAAAAACGACATCCGGCATTGCGCCTGCGAAAAAAAGCATCCGAAAAGTGCGGGAAGTTTCCAACAGTCTCTTTCAGTCGATTCTCTGGAGATACCGTTGGAAACCATCGGCACTTGGCGGGAATGGCTCGCGAGAAGCTCACCACTGCCGCCTCGCTTCGCGTCAGACCGCCAAGGCCGTTCGCGACCGCCTTCTCAGGAACGCCAGTAAGCCAATGCCGGCGCCTAGCATCGCGGCGCCAGATGGCTCGGGAACCGCCGATATCCTCGCGTAGCTGCCCGCCACTTGGGTGATTGACAGTACGTACTCGTCCGACGTATTGAGCAAAGCCGAGGTAACGCTGAACCACTTCGCTGCAGGGTCCTTCACGACGATCCCAAACTCGGGGTCGTTCCCAAAGTTGATCTCGTCAGGGGCGTAGGAAAAAACTGTGGCACCAGTCGTCCTATTTGTCAGTGTCGCCTCGAACTTCACTTGCGACTCCATGTGCTCCCGCTCGTACCAGTCGGGACTGTAGCCATACACGTTGGAATAGGCGTCCGCGTCGAACGACAGAGTAAGGCGGTTCTCAGAGGCGAGCTTGAACTTCATTTGCAGGTTTACCGAACTCACGCCGCCGTAGTATCCATCTTCGTACTGGATCTGGGCGTCACCGCGCGTATCGATGCTCAGCGCCGATGGCAAGTTGCCAATGAGATCCCCCTTGATCCTCTGATCGGCATGGAGGTAATCATAGCCCCGGCCGAAGCCATATCCATCGAGACCAAATGGTTGGAAATAGTTAGAAAAAACCAAGGCGCAATCGTTGCGTACCGGCTGCTGGCACAGAGTCGGCAGGTCGACGTTACCCAAGCTGGGCAAGTAATATCCAACACCGGCTTGTTGCTCCGGCGTACCAGTGTACAGAATGGAACTGGCGGCATTACTAGTGGCTAACGCCGAGAACGCGGCGCGCGTGTACGCTGCGCCAACCGAATCACTCAGCCTCAGGTTGCTGACACGGAGCAGCGTCTCCGCCGACCCTCTGGCATGGGCGCCAGTCGAGATGCAAAGGACAACGACGGCTGTCAGCGCGCCCCGAAAGATATTTTTGTTCATGGTTTCCTTAAGTACGTAGAGCAGCCACATGCCATTCGCTGCGGAGGTGGATTACCGCTGTGTGCAGACGCATCATCGGCATCCCAGCGCGGCCGACTTGTGCGAGCGCCTTCTCAGGAAGGCCAGCAGCCCGATCCCGGCGCCCAGCATGGCAACGCCAGACGGCTCGGGAACCGCCGTGGCGGAGGCAAAAGTGGCAGTTAACTGCGTGAACGAGAACGCATACTCGTCCGACGTGTTGAGCAAGGATGAACTGACGGAGAACGATTTCGCCGCCGGATCCATCACCGAGTCGCCGTGCCACGGCGCATTCAGAAAATTCAACTCGTCTGGAGCAAAGGAAAAAATCTGCGCGCCAGTCGTGGTGTTGACAAGCCTTGCTTCGAACTTCACTTGCGACGCCGCGCGATCAAAGAAATGCACCCCGCTGCCATTGTTGCTCACCTTGCTGAAGGCGTCCGCATCGAACGACAAGGTGAGGCGATCGGCCGAAGCGAGCTTGAACGTCATGTCGAATTGAACCAAACTCGAGCCGCCGTAATACCCATTGCCCCCATTTGTGGCGGCATCACCACGCGTATCGATGCTCATTGGAGTTGCCGGGCTAATGATGAGGTCGCCTTTGATCAGTTGGTCGGCATAGCGGTACCCAACGCCTGGGACGAAATGGTAGCCATCGGGCGAGAAAGGCAGGAAATAGTTGGGATAGGTCGGTCCGCAAGGCACTCCACTATCAATACCGCAGTTAGTGGTTAGGTCGACGACACCAAAGTTGGTGGAGTAGGACCACTGCCCCCCCTCCCCTTGGTGGCCCGGCGAATAATGGTTGAGGTTGCTGGCGAAGGCCTTGCTCGACAATGTCGAAAACTTGGCGCTGGTATAGCGCGCACCGACCGAATCGGTCAGCTTCAGATCACTGACACGCAGAATCGATTCGCCCACGCCGTAGGCCTGCGCACTGCTCGATACACCTGACAAGACACATATGGCGAGCAAAATTCCAAGACGTGTGTTCTTCATAATTTCCTTTCGCTACGTTGAGTGGAGCGGCCTAAAAGCACGGGGCCGGGTTCGAACGTGGGCAACGCGCGGCGACCCAATCAATGTCGCCAGCCGCAGAGATAAATGGCAAATACAGCAACAAGTATAATATATAAATAATTATATAAATACATTGTTAACGACAATTATCTTGGCCGGTTCGTCACCTGAAACCGGCCCGATGCGGAAGCGAGGATTATGGTTGTTTCATTCAGCATCGCGCTGAGGGAGACGACGAGTGGCCGGCAAACGCATTGGAGGTCACCAAGTGAGCATCTACAAGAAACGCAGAACCAAGCTCGGCCAGGAAGTCGCCGCCGCCAAGGTCGGCATCAGCGTTCGGCGCGGCGGCTGGACGGCGCAGCGCGAGACGCGTGGTTGGCGCACCCCGCCGCCCCGTTCGAAGCGCTCTGGCGGAGCGCGATCGTGCCGTTGCTGGCGCCCCCGCCGGCGCTGACGGCGACCACCTTGCTCAAGGAGATGCAGGGGCGCCACCCAGAGCAGTACGACGGCGCTTTGCTGCATACGTTGCAGCGTCGGGTGCGCAGTTGGACCGCCATCCATGTCAAGGAGCGCGAGGTGTACTTCGCACAGGCGCGCCGGCCGGGCCGGTTGGGCCTGTCGGACTTCACCAACGCCGCCGTGCTGCAGGTAACGGTCGCCGGTGCCGCCTCGCTGCACCTGCTGTACCAGTTCGGGCTGGCCTATTCGGGCTGGCGCTACGTCGAGGTGGTGCTGGGCGGCGAGAGCTTCTTGGCACTGTCGTCGGGCCCGCAGAACTGCGGGTGGATGATGGACGGCGTGCCCCAGGAGCATCGCACCGACAGCTTGGCGGCGGCAGTCCAGAACAAGGACAAGCACGAGCTGCTGACCCGGCGCCTGGAGCGGGACCGGCTGGAGTCGCAGATGCTGCCAGGCAAGCTGCTGTCGAACTTCAACTTCGCCACCGCGCCGACCGTGTCGAAGACCCACCTCACCGCCCTGGTCGACGGCGACAGCTGGCTCGAGCAGGACGCCAACCTGCTGTAGTTCGGTCCGCCTGGCGTGGGCAAGAGCCATCTGCTCTGCGCCATCGGCTCCGGCCTGATCGACTACGGCTACGGGGTCCACTTCACGCGCACCAGCGACCTGGTGCAAAAGTTGCAGATCGGGCGGCGCGAGATGCGTCTACCGGCCGAGATCTCCAGGCTGGACCGCTTCGACCTCTTGATCCTGGACGACCTGAGCTATGTCCGGCGGGACCAGACAGAGACGTCCGTGCTGTTCGAGTTGGTCGCGGTGCGCTATGAAAGGAAGAGCCTGGCGCTGACGGCGAACCAGCTGTTCTCCGGGTGGGACCAGGTGTTTCCGGAACCGGCGATCACGCTCGCCGCCGTCGACCGATTGGTGCACCACTCGACCATCTTCGAACTGAACCTCGAGAGCTATCGGCGCCGCGCCGCCGCGACCGCGAGCACTACGCCGCAGCCGAGGAAAAAAGGACTAAGAAACCCTCGCTTCACCGGCCGAGATAACTGACGCCGGCTGGCCAAGATAGTTGACGCGAACCATCGCAGATCGCTTCGGCATCAGCCATGTCATTCTTGTTCGTCTTCACGTAGGGCTTGACGAACAGCGGTGCCATCAGCTTCACCGTATGCCCCCAGTTGCTGCAGCTTTCTGGCCCAGTAGTGGGCGCTGCCGCACGCCTCCATCCCGATCAGGCAGCGTTCCAGCTTGGCGAAGAATTCCGTCACCTGCTTGGTTTGAGCTGCTTCCTCTGCACCGTGTTGCCGTGGGAATCGACCCCATGGATCTGAATTACGCTTTTTGCCAAATCGGCACCAATTGTTGCAACCTTCATTTCAGGCGCCCCCTTCGGAACGTGGTTGAGTGACATCATCACTTTGACACTTAGATGCCGTTTCTGAAAGGGGGCGTCCATTCCACTACCTCAAACAGGCTAGCTGGCAGGTCCATATCCAACGTTGCGGCAATGCTAGTTGATTCATTGCCTCATGTCGAGAAAGCAGGTTAGTCGAAGCGGCCATACGCCTTTAGCACGGCCGACGGCCGGCGCGGACATCGCCGGCCGCCATTTCGCGCCGCCTCAGGCCACCGAGGCCGTCCGCGACCGCCGTCTCAGGAACGCCAGCAGGCCAATACCGGCGCCCAGCATCGCGGCGCCGGATGGCTCGGGGATCGCCGAGATCCTCGCAAAGCTTCCCGCCATCTGGGTGATCGACAGCACATAGTCGTCCGACGTATTGAGCAGGGCCGAGGTAATGCTGAACGACTTCGCTGCCGGGTCCAGCACGACCTGCCCAAACTCAGGGTCGTTGCCGAAGTTGATCTCCTCAGGGGCGTAGGAAAACACCGTGGCGCCGGTCGTCTTGTTCATCAATGTCGCCCCGAACCTTATTTGCGACTCCATGTGCTCCCGCTCGTCCCAGTTGGGACTGAAGCCGTACACATTGGAGTAGGCGTCCGCATCGAACGACAGGGTAAGGCGATTCTCCGAGGCGAGCTTGAACTTCATTTGCAGGTTTACCGAGCTCGCGCCGCCGTAATACCCCTTATCAACATAACGGATTGCGGCGTCACCACGCGTATCGATGCTCAATGTCGACGGCACGTTGCCGATGAGATCCCCCTTGATCAACTGATCGGCGTGGAGGTAATCGTAACCGGCGGGAAAGCTATATTCATCGCGGCTAAAAGGCCGGAAATAATTGGAATAGACCCTGGCACAATCGTTGCGCCGCGACTGCTGGCACAGAGTCGGCAGGTCGACGCTGCCCAAGCCGGGCAAGTAGTATCCAACGCCGATTTGTTTCTCTGGCGCACCGGTGTACAGAATGTTGCTGGTGACGTTGCTAGTGGACAAAGCCGAGAACGCGGCCCGCGTGTATGCCGCGCCAACCGAATCACTCAGTTTCAGGTTGCTAACACGAAGCAGCGTCTCCGCTACCCCACGGGCATGGGCGCCAGTCGAAAGGCACAGGGTGGCAACGGCCATCAGCGTACCGGCAATGATATGTTTGTTCATGGTTTCCTTGCGTGCGTGAAGCAGCTACTTGACGTCGGCTGCGGAGGTGGAGTGCGGCGGTGTGCAGGCGAATCGCCCGGCATCACGGCGCGGCCGGCTTGCGCGAACGCCTTCTCACGAAGGCCAGCAGCCCGATCCCGGCGCCCAGCATGGCGACGCCAGACGGCTCGGGAACAGGCGCCGTGGAGGCATAACTGGCGGTGAGTTGCGTAAACGAGAACGCGTACTCGTCCGACGTGTTGAGCAAGGATGAACTGACGGAGAACGATTTCGCCGCTGGATCCATCACAGAGTCGCCGTGCAACGGAGCGTTCAGAAAGTTCAACTCCTCAGGAGCAAAGTAAAAAATCTGTACGCCTGTCGTCTTGTTGATCAGCCTTGCCTCGAACTTCACTTGCGACGTCGCGCGATCCAAGAGACGCTCTCCGCTGCCACCGTTGCTCGCCTTGCTGAAGGCATCCGCATCGAACGACAAGGTGATGCGATCGGCCGACGCAAGCTTGAACGTCATGTCGAATTGAACCAAGCTCACGCCGCCGTAATATGCCTCGGCCCCATAGGTGGCGGCATCGCCCCGCATATCGATGTTCATCGGGGTCGCCGGCTTGTAGAGGATATCGCCCTTGATCCGCAGGTCGGTATTCCTATATCCAACTCCAGGGAGAAAATGATATCCCTGGGGGTCGAATGGTAGGAAATAGTTAAGGTAAAACGGCCCGCAATCCAAGTGGCCCGCGATGGAACAATGTTCGTATGGATCCCACCCGTCACCAAAAGTGCTCCAGCGCCACCAGTCCCCCCCGCCCACACCTGGAGACGTGGAGTTGAAGACGCTGGCGAACGCCATGCTCGACGATGACAACAATTTAGCATTAGTGTACTGGGCACCTGCCGAATCGGTCAGCTTCAGATCGCTGACACGCATAATCGATTCGCCTATGCCGTAGGCCTGCGCGCCGCTCGATATGCCAAACAAGGCACATACGGCAAGCAGAACACTGCGATGTATGTTGTTCATGATTTCCTTACGTTTCGTTGGGTGGAGCGGCCATGGACCTCTGTGCCGCAGGGGCGTGCAAGTGATGCGTTCACCGACTCGATCAGTCTCGCCGGCGATGTACCCAGTCAATTAGTGGTATAAATTGCAATAATTATAATATATAAATAGTTTTTAGAACACAATTATTTAATTGAACACAAACCCGTCCCAACTTTTGATAATGGCGCAATGGCTGCCTGCACCCGACTGTGCTATGACCGTCGCGGGCCGCAGTCGCAGTTCCGTCCAGGCACGAACCGCTCATTCCCACAACGCCACCGGCAAACGCAACTAGCCCCCCCCCTATAACTCGGCATTGGGCGAGCGGTGAATTGTTTTTGATGCCCCCCCTCCCCAGCCACACCACCGGCCATGCGAGTCCGCACCGGACGGCTCGAGTGGTTGAAGTTAAGATAGGCGAGGTACATCCAGTCGGTCGAAATAGCCGAAAGCCATTACCGTTTTCAGCAACTATCGCTATAGTCCCACCAGCGTCGGCCGCATGCCGCGCCTTATCTTGCCACCGACGGCACTGCTGCCTGCTTGAGCAATTCGCGATCACCGGGCGCCCCTTCCACCCCAGCTACCCCTGCCGAAGGGCTTCGACAAGTCGACTTCGACCACGATCCGCAAGCCGGACTGGGCGCACGCTTGGGCGGCCAACACCACGTCTTGCGCATGCCCGCCCGGACGAAAACCGTAGCTATGCTCGCTGGAAGTGGGATCAAGTATCGGTTGCAGCACGTGTGGCAGGGCCTGCTGAATTTGGCGGTCCACCACCGTCGGGATGCCGAACTCGAGTTCGCCGCCGTCGGGTTTCGGCCCAAGTAAGAGACACACTCCACCATCACTCAACCGCGCCATCTACGCCGCCGCTCCTTGGCGAGAAGAGCTTCGCGGCCCATGGCCAGCCCGTCCTGATCGGCAACGCTTTCGATACGGCTCTTGCCCATCGGCTCGTGATGCATGCTCCGTGCCGTGCCGCAAGCGGCACGTTGGCGCAATCGGCTGCCCTCATGCAGCTGCGCCTCACTTCGCTCACCGTGGTCAGCTCATGGCGCGACTTGCACCCACGGGAGGGCGCCAATACTGGGCGCGCAAAAAAAAACGGAGGCCGAAGGCCTCCGTTTTTGTTGCAGCAGAAAGACTTACGCGGCGACGGCCACTTTGCGGCGACGGCTGACCACGCCGATCAGACCCAGGCCGGCCAGCAGCATGGCGATGGTTTCTGGTTCCGGCACGGCGGCGGCGATGCCGATGTTGCCGCTGTAGCTGCCGGCGGTGGTGTCGGCGGCGTAGCCGCGCACTTGCAGCGTGTAGCTGCCGGCGTTCAGCGGCTGGGTGCTGTCGAACGACCAAGCCTGGTCGGCGGCGTCGAAGTCGACCAGGTTCTGCTGGCCGGCCAGCACCACGGCGTTATTGCTCAGCAGGTTGAAGCCGGTGATGATCAGGCCGGAGTTCGGCGCGGCGATCAGCGAGGTCACCAGGCTGGACAGGTCGTTGGCGCCCGACAGGGTGAAGGTGTAGTTGTCGATGAAGAAGTTGTTCACGGCGCCGACGTCGGCCGCGTTGCTCAGGTGGATGGTCTGGCCGAAGGCGGCCGACGACGAGCTCAGCAGGTCGGCGGTCAGGTCGACCGACGCGGCGCTCAGGTCGGTGGCGGCGTGGGCGATGCTGGAACCGGCCAGGGCCAGGGCCAGGATCAGGGATTGGGTCAATTTATGCATAGTGTCACCGAAAGTGAGGGCGGCCGCCGTGGCGTCCGCCGATTATCTAAAGTAAGGAGGTCGAACTTAGGCCGCGTTGCTGCGGCGGCGTGCCACCACGCCCAGCAGGCCCAGGCCGGCCAGCAACATGGCGTAGGTGTCGGCTTCCGGTACCGCGCTCAGCACGTGGCCGTTGCCGGCGAAAGCGCCGCCGGCGGCCGAAACCACATTGCCGCTCACTTTGAAGTAGTACGAACCGGCCGCCAGCGAGTTGACCGTCAGCGTCCATTTGTCCTGCAGGCCAGTCTTGAGCTGGGTGCCATTCAAGACCATGGCGTTGCTGTTGCTGTTGTACAGGGCGAAACCGGTCAGGTCCAGGCCGTTGCTGGCCTTGGTGCTGATCGAGGTCAGGATCATGTCGACATTGCTCACACCGGTGGTGGTGAAGGTGAACTGGTCGTTGAACAGGTTGTGGGCGTTGCCGTTGGCGAAGGTGTCGTCGAAGTGGGCGGTACCTGCGGCCAGGGTCACCGCTTCCGGCAGTTGGCTGATGTCGATCGGGGCGGCCTGGGCGGCTTGGGCGACCAGCGCGGAGCCGGCGAAGACCAGGGCTGCGGCGATGTTGTTGAAATTCTTTTTCATGCTTGCCTTAACTGAATAATCTGCCCCGGCCGGATGCCGGGACATATTGAATTGCTACTGACTTGGTCGCGATGATAGCATATTCATCAGGAAAGTGTTATGTATATTGTATGAAATAATTGCCGTGCGGCACTACCGCGCCGCGCCCCGGTACGGCGCCGCCAACGGCTCGCCGATGAACACGCCCTGCCCCGGCCAAGCCACGCTGCGCCAGTAGGCCTCGATGGCGCTGGCGCCGCGTAGATAGTGCTGCAGCAGCACGGTGGAATTGGGGAACTTCTGCCAGTAGTTGCACGGCTCGGACACGGTGCCGTAGCTGGCCGTGGCGCCCGCCTCGAGCCAGCGCAGGCTGCTCATCTGGGCGTCGCCGAGCAGGTCGCCGCCGACCGAGGTCAGGTGGTCGGCCAGCGCGCCGGGCAGGAACTGCAGTGTATCCAGCTTGGCCACGCGCGCCATGCCGGTCTGGTAGACCATGATGTCCTTGGCGTCCTCCAGGCTGTCGGCGTGAAGGTTCTTGATGGTCAGTTTTTTCTGCGGCAACACCATGGCGCGCGGAAAGAACGGCGCCCGGCTGTTGCGCGCCTGCTCGCTGGTGACCAGGTAGTAGGCGCTGGCCGCCGGCGTCGAGAAGCCGCTGACCTGGCCGCGCCCGATCAGCGCCTTGGCCTGCTCGACCGACTCGGTCGGCAGCAGCATCGACAGGCGCATGCCGAACTCGGCCTGCGGCCGCGCCGAGGCGGTGTTGTAATAGGCGCTCGGCTTGCCCGGCCCGCAGGGTTTCTGGCACAGCGCGGCGTCGAAGCCCATCGTGTACGCCGCCGTGATCGAGTTGCACTCGACCGCGTAGGGCGCCGTCCAGACCATCAACACGGCCTGGATGTCAGCGCCCAGTTGGCCGTCGATCTGCTCCTTGAGCTGGCGGAACTGTTCAGCGTCGAGCTTGTGGGGCTTGCCGGGAATGCGCACATGCACCACGTTCCTGGCCGGTATGTTGCGCGCCTGGCGGTAGTACTCGCCGATCTCCACGCTGTTGGCTTCGTCGTCGTTGACCACGATGGCGAGTTGCGCCGGCTGCAAGCCGGCGGCCGCGGCCGGCTTGAACTGCGCCGAGGCGGCGGCCGAGGCCAGCATGGTGGCACAGCACAGGCCGCGCAGGAGGGTGGGAATTGTAGGCAAGTGGCACTCTGGTCAATGTGAAAAAAAAGCGGAAGCCAAGGCTTCCGCTGTCGATTATAGCGCCATCGCGCCGCGCCGCGTGGCGCCGCCGCCGGGCCAACCTCAGGCGCGCGAGTAGACGTCCTCGAAGCGCACGATGTCGTCCTCGCCCAGGTAGCTGCCCGACTGCACTTCGATCAGGTGCAGCGGCAGTTTGCCCGGATTTTCCAAGCGGTGGTTCATGCCGATCGGAATGTAGGTCGACTCGTTCTCGGTCAGCAGGCTGACCTTGTCGCCGCAGGTGACGCGGGCCGTGCCGCTGACCACGATCCAGTGCTCGGCGCGGTGGTGGTGCATCTGCAGCGACAGCTTGCCGCCCGGATTGACGGTGATGCGCTTGACCTGGAAACGCTCGCCGATGTCGATGCCCTCGTAGCAGCCCCACGGCCGGTACACCTTGGTGTGGTGCAGGTGCTCGGTGCGCTCCTGCGCCTTCAGGTGCTCGACGATCTGCTTGACCCGCTGCACCTGGTCCTTGTGCGCCACCAGCACCGCGTCGGCCGTCTCGACCACCACCAGGTCCTGCACGCCGACCACCGCGACGATGCGGCTCTCGGCGCGCACCAGCGAGCCGGACACGCCGTCCAGGTAGACGTCGCCGCGCGCCACGTTGCCGTCGGCGTCCTGCGGCTGCACCTCCCACAGCGCCGACCAGGAGCCGACGTCGCTCCAGCCGATCGAGGCCGGCACCACGATGGCGTGGCGGGTGTGCTCCATCACCGCGTAGTCGATCGAGTCGGACGGGCAGGCGGTGAAGCTGGCCTCGTCGAGGCGGCAGAAGTCGAGGTCGCGGTAGCCCAGCCGCACGGCGGCCTCGCTGGCCGCCGCGATGGCCGGCTGGAACTGCTCGAGCTCGCGCAGATAGCTGTCGGCGCGGAACAGGAACATGCCGCTGTTCCAGAAGTAGTTGCCGGCGGCGACGAAGCCCTCGGCCGTGGCCAGGTCCGGCTTCTCGACGAAGCGGTCGACCGCGAAACACTGCGCGGCGGCGGCCGCCTTGCCGCTCTGGATGTAGCCGTAGCCCGTCTCCGGGCCGCTCGGCACGATGCCGAAGGTGGCCAGGGCGCCCTCGGCGACCAGCGCGCCGGCCGCCTCGATGGCGGCGAAGAAGGCGTCGACGTCCTCGATCACGTGGTCGGCCGGCAGCACCAGCATCACCGCCTCGGCGTCGATGACGCGCAGGTAGTGGGCGGCGGCGGCCACCGCCGGCGCCGTGTTGCGGCCGACCGGCTCGAGCAGGATGCCGAGCGGCGCCTGGCGGATCTCGCGCATCTGCTCGGCCACCAGGAAGCGGTGCTCGTTGCCGCAGACGATCAGCGGGGCCATCAGGCCGGGCCGGCCGGCCAGGCGCAGCGCGGTGTCCTGCAGCATGGTCTGCTCGCCGACCAGCGGCAGCAACTGCTTGGGCAACACGGCGCGCGACAGCGGCCACAGACGGGTGCCGGAGCCGCCCGACAGGATGACTGGATAGATTTTCATGCTCTGTTTCTCTTCTCGTTGATATCGTTGCTGTTGTTCGTGCGGCGTTTGCTGCGCCGGTCGCGCGCGTTGGCCCAGGCGTCCGGGTCGCATTCGGAGACGTGCTTCATCTCGCCGGCGCGGTCGACACTATAGTCCTTGAAGACGATCATTTCCTCCAGCGAAACATCCGGTAACACTCGGGTGTATTCGAACAGCACGCTGCGCACCACCTCGGCGCCGGCGCAGACGTGGCTGCCGTGGCCGATCCAGGTCGGCCCCACGATGCGCACGCCGGCCTCGATGCGGCAGCCCGAGCCGATGTAGACCGGACCCTCGATCTGCGTGCCGTCCCAGTCGATGCTGGTGTTGAGGCCGACCCACAGGCCGTCGTCGACCTGGATGCCGGGCATGTGCAGATTGGCCACCTCGCCCATCAGCACGCTCTGGCACACCTCCCAGTAGTCGCTCACGCTGCCGATGTCGATCCAGTTGAAGCCGCGCGTCTGGGCGTAGAACGGCAGGCCCTTCTCGGCCAGCAGCGGGAACAGGTCGGAACCGATGTCGAACGGCCGGTCCGACGGGATCAGGTCGATCACCTCCGGCTCGAAGATGTAGATGCCGGTGCTGACAAAGTTCGACAGCGCCTCCTCCTGGCTGGGCTTCTCCTGGAACTGGCGGATGCGCCCGTCGGCGTCGGCCACCACCACGCCGTAGCTCGACACCTTGTCCCACGGCACCTCCTTGGTGATCACCGAGGCCAGCGCGCCCTTGCGGCGGTGCTCGAACAGGGCCGACTTGATGTCCAGGTCGATCAGCGCGTCGCCGCACAGGACGATGGTGGTGTCGTCAAAAAAGCCGCCGAACTGCTGGATCTTCTTCATGCCGCCGGCCGAGCCGAGCGGCTGCGGCACCACCTCGCCGTCGTCGTTGGTGTAGCCCTCGAAGGAATAGCCGATCTGCACGTCGTACTGGTGACCCTCGCCGAAGTACTCCTCGATCTTCTCGTGCAGATAGCTGACGTTGACCATGATCTCGGTCACGCCGTACTTGTGCAGGTGCTCGATCAAATAGGCCATCACCGGCTTGCCGAGGATGGGGATCATCGGCTTGGGCAGGTCGTAGGTCAGCGGGCGCACCCGCGTGCCCTTGCCCGCCGCCAAAATCATTGCTTTCATGTGCTGCGCGCCTTGTTCAATTATTTGGGGCCCGACTGCCAGCGCCAAGAGTCGGCGCACATCTGCGCGATGCCACGCTCGGCCTTCCAGCCCAGCTCGCGCTCGGCCAGGCCGGCGTCGGCGTAGCAGGCGGCGATGTCGCCGGCGCGGCGCGCCACGATCTGGTACGGCACCGGACGGCCGCTGGCCGCCTCGAAGGCGCGCACCATCTCCAGCACGCTGTTGCCGCGTCCGGTTCCAAGGTTGTAGGTCAACACGCCCGGGCCCTCGGCCAGCTTGGCCAGCGTCTTCAGGTGGCCCAGCGCCAGGTCGACCACGTGGATGTAGTCGCGCAGGCCGGTGCCGTCCGGCGTCGGATAGTCGCCGCCGTAGACCGACAGGCGCTCGCGGCGGCCGTCGGCCACCTGGGCAATGTAGGGCACCAGGTTGTTGGGGATGCCGTTCGGCTCCTCGCCGATCAAGCCGCTCTCGTGCGCGCCAACCGGGTTGAAGTAGCGCAGCAGGGCGATCGACCAGGACGGGTCGGCCTTGATCAGGTCGCCCAGGATTTCCTCGATCATCAGCTTGCTGCGGCCGTAGGGGTTGGTGGCCGACAGCGGGAAGTGCTCGAAGATCGGCACCGAGGCCGGATCGCCGTAGACCGTCGCCGACGAGCTGAACACCAGCCGCTTGACGCCGGCCGCCGCCATCGACTCGAACAGCACCAGCGAGCCGGTGATGTTGTTGTCGTAGTAGCGCAGCGGTTGCTCGACCGACTCGCCGACCGCCTTCAGGCCGGCGAAGTGGATCACCGCGTCGACCGCGTGGGCGGCGAAGACGGCGTCGACGCCGGCCCGGTCGCGCACATCGACCGGCAGGAACACGAAGGGCTTGCCGGCGATGCGCTCGACCCGCTCCTGCACCGAGGCCTTGGCGTTCGACAGGTTGTCGATCACCACCACCTCGTGGCCGGCCTGCAGCAGCTCGACCACCGTGTGCGAGCCGATATAGCCCATGCCACCCGTTACCAGTATCTTCATTTGCTTTCTTTCCGAATCGATGGCGCGGCGCCCGGACGGGGCGCGTCGGCCGAGAACAAACGCTCGTAGGCGGCCAGCAGCTTGGGCGCCTCGTATTCCCACTCCAGCTCGTTGACCACGCGGTGGCGGCCGAAGGCGCCCATCTCGGCGCGCCGCGCCGGGTCGTCGAGCAACTCGGCGATCTTGCGCGCCAGGTCGACCGGGTCGTTCTTCAAGGCGTACAGCGAGGCCTGCTGGGCCGACACCTTGCCCTCGACCAGGTCGAACTGGACGATCGGTTTGCCCAGCGCCATGTATTCCATGATCTTGTTCATGGTCGACTTGTCGTTCATGTCGTTGGCCACGTCGGGGTTGACGCAGACGTCTGCCGTGTTGAGCATCTCCAGCAACTGCTGGTCCGGCACGCGGCCGGTGAAGGTGACGTAGTCGGCGATGCCCATGTCGGACGCCATCTGTTTCATCTGCTCGAGCGAGGTGCCGCCGCCGACCAGGCCGAACTGCACGTCAGTGCGGCCCAGCGTCTGGATCAGGTGTTGCGCCGCCTGCAGCAGCAGGTCGATGCCCTCCTGCGCCCCCATCACGCCGACGTAGCCGACCAGGAAGGCGCGGCCGCGCTTGAGCGCCGGCACCGGCGGCAGCACGCGCAGGCGGTCCAGCTTGGGACCGCTGCGCACCACGTAGCACTTGTCCGGGTCCATGCCGCCGCGCTCGACGGCGATCTTCTTGTACGACTCGTTGGTGGCGATCGACACGTCGGCCGTCTTGAACGACCAGCGCTCGAACAACACCATCAGCTTGTAGAAGAAGTCGCGCCGGCCGAACTTGGCCTCGTACAACTCGGGGTTGATGTCGTGGTGGTCGAACAGGAACTTCTTGCCCATCGTCAGCTTGAAGAAGCCGCCGATCAGGAACAGCAGGTCGGGCGGGTTGCAGGCGTGGATGATGTCGAAGCCGCGGGCGAACTGCACTTTCCAGGCCAGCCGGAAGGTGTGGAACAAGGCCAGCGAGTACTCCACCAGATAGCCCTTGGCGCCCTCGGCCTCGAGCGGCAGGCGGTAGCGGTGGATGTGGATGCCGTCGATCAACTCGTAGCGGCCCTCGTAGCCCTTGCCGGTCGGACAGATGATCGACACCTCGTAGCCGTTGGCGTGCAGGGTGGTCGCCTCCTGCCAGACCCGGCGGTCGAACGGCGACGGCAGGTTCTCGACCAGGATCAGGACGCGGCGCTTCTTACCAGCAAATGCCATCGTACTGACCTCCGCTTTGCTCGGTGCTGATGCGCACCAGGTCGACCACGCTCTGGCCCGGCTTGAGCAGGCCCGGCAGCGCCTTGAACTCGGCCGCGCCGTTGCCCACCACGATGGTCTCGGCGAAGGCCAGCACCTCCTCCATCGAGTCGACCATCAGCTTGGAGATGTGCGGAATGTGGTTCAGGATGTAGTCCTGGTTGGCGCCGGTCAGCGCCGCCAGGTTGACGTTCTTGTCGTACAGTTTCAGCTCGTAGCCCTTGCCCAGCAGGTGCTCGATAACGTCGACCAGCGGCGATTCGCGCAGGTCATCGGTGCCGGCCTTGAACGAGAAGCCGAGGATGCCGACCTTGCGCGCGCCCTTGTCCATGATCATCTTCAGGCCCTTGTCGACCTGCTTCTGGTTGGACGGCAGGATGCTGTTGAGCAGCGGCAGGTCCAGGTCCAGGCTGCGCGCCTTGTAGGTCAACGCGCGCACGTCCTTGGGCAGGCAGGAGCCGCCGAAGGCGAAGCCCGGCTTCATGTAGTAGGACGACAGGTTCAGCTTGGTGTCCTGGCAGAAGATCTCCATCACCTTGTGGCCGTCGATGCCGACCGCCTTGCAGATGTTACCGATCTCGTTGGCGAAGGCCACCTTGACGGCGTGCCAGGTGTTGTCGGTGTACTTGACCATCTCGGCCGTCTCGACGTTGGTGCGCACCAGCGGCGCCTCCATCTTGGCGTACAGCTCGACGAGCAGCGCGCCGGCCCGCTCGTCACTCTCGCCGATGACCGTCTTCGGTGGGTGGTAGTAGTCGTAGACCGCGGTGCCCTCGCGCAGGAACTCGGGGTTGTTGCAGACGCCGAAGTCGACGCCCGCCTTCTTGCCGGAGGCAGCCTCCAAGGTCGGGATCACCAGGTTGCTCATCGAGCCGGGCAGCATGGTGCTGCGCGCCACCACCACGTGGAAGGCGTCCTTGTCCTTGATGGCGGCGCCGATCTGCTCGCAGACCTTGCGCACGTGGCTCAGGTCGAGGTTGCCGTTCAACTGCGACGGCGTGCCGACGCAGATCAAGGACATGTCGCTGCCCAGCACGGCGTCGCGCACGTCGACGGTGGCGCGCAGCAGGCCGCTCTTGACGGTGGCGGCGATCATCTCGCCGATGTCCTTCTCGATGATCGGCGTGACGCCCTGGTTGATCAGGTCGACCTTGGTGCGATTCGGATCGACGCCGATCACCTCGTGGCCGTCGCTGGCCAAACAACCTGCCGATACCGCGCCCACATAACCCAGGCCAAAGATACTGATTTTCAAAATATGCTCCTCAAAAAATGGTTATTCCGTCGGTGACCAGTGGAATTCGGTCACTATTTCCGTCGTGCCGTTGATGCTCCCCCGCCACACGGCGGTGGTGATCGGTGATTTTTCGTCGAACTTGCGCGAGATCCAGCCGCCAATCGGCGTCTCGCTGGCGCGCAGCAGTTGCGCACCGGCGCCGAAGGCGCAGGCCAGCGTCAGGCCGAGGCGCCGTCCGCGCGCGCGCACCCGCGCGCCGTCGAGGCCGACTTGACAGCCTTCGGCGAAGTGCCAATGCAGCGCCACCTCGTGTTCGCCCCGACATTGTAATATGTCTTTTACAACAACACGGTTTTTCTGCGTATCGAACTCGACCTGGCGGCGGTGCGTCAGCGGATCGGACAGCCGGCAATAGCCATCGTGCTGGCCGTCGAACAACTGCACGGGTCCCGAGGGCTGGTGCGCCAGCAGGCTGGCGTTCGCCTTGCGCAACCACATGAAGTTGCCGCCGATTTCGGACTGGTCCTGGCCGTCGACGCAAACGGTGTTGTGCGCGGCGGTGCTGCGGAAGTAGTCGCGCCACGCCTTTTGCGTATGGTAGGCGTAGGTGCCCGGATCGATCAGGAACTCCTCGCCGCCAAGCGACAGGGTGAACGCCAGCGCGTCGGCGTGGCCGTGGGCGGCGATCGACAGGTAGCCGAGCGGCGCGCAGTCGGCCACCAGGCGCACCTCGGCCGGCGTGCCGAAACCATTCCCGAGCAGATAGTAGCCGCCCTCCGGGAAGGCCTGCACCGGGCGCTCCTCGGCCGGCGCCGCCAGGGAGTCCCAGCCGAGCAGGCCGGCCGCACCCAGCAGCCAGCGGCTCTTGTCGTCATAGGCGCCAGCCTTGCGCTTGAAGTCGGCGCGGCCGAACAACACGGCGCAACTAGCTAGCAGGGAGCGGTACGGCGACCATGCGCCGTCGTGCGCCAGACGCACCATCTGGGCGTCGTCGGCGTCGCCGATCATCGGCATGTTGCCACCGGCGTCGAGCAGGGCCGCGATGAAATCGGCCAGGCGTTCGAGCCGCTCCAGATAGGCCGCCGAAAAACCGGCGCCGTGGACCTGGCCGAACAACTGGCACAGCAGCATCATGTCCATCACCTCGTGCTGATAGTAGACCGCCTGCTCGCGGTTGACGCCGTCCGCCGTGTTCTGCTTCAGGGCCTCCACCTCCAGGCCCCGCCGGGCCAGCGCCTGCCAGCGCGCGCTGGCAGGCCAGCACGGCCAGACCAGGCTGGCGACGAACAGGCCCATGTACTCGCCGAACAGATGGTTGTTGGCCGATGAGTGGCGCGAAAAATATCCCTGGATGAAATGGCAGTGCTGGTAGACGCTGTCGAGCCACTGGCGCTGGAAGCGCTGTCCCTCGGCGCCGGCGAACAAGGGTGAACTGGCGCCGCCCAGCAACTCCCAGGCGCACGCCCAGTTGAGCAGGCGCACCGCCAGCTCAAGCGAACTGGTCCAATGTACGCCCTGCGGATAGGGGCACTGCTCGAACCAGGATTGCAACAGCGCGCGCGCGCCGTCGGCGTAGCGCTGCTCGCCGCTGACCCGCCACGCCTGGGCCAGGGTGACCAGCTCGAGATGGCGGCTCGGCTCCCACAGGTATTTGATGTCGCCGACCACGCGCTCGCTGCGGTAGTCGATCTGCTTGCCCAGCCCCATCGGCGCGTGCGTGCCGGTCTTGGGGTCGCAGTTCCAGCGCGGCGGAAAGCCCAGTTGGGCGCCGCGCAGGGCGAACACGTTCCAACGGCCGGCCAGGATGGCGTCGGCGGCGGCGGCCAACGCCACCGCGTCGACCTGTGCCGGCGCCTCGCCCAGCAGGGCCGGCATGGCCCCGGCCAAGCGCGGCGCCGGCACTTGCGCAACCAGCCCCAGGCCGAACTTGCTGGCCTTCTTCTGCGCCAGCTGGCGCACGCGCCAGAGGATTTCCGGCAGCCCCATCAGTTTAAGACGGTTGATCTTCCAGGCGAGCGTAGTCATCGTGCGGCGAACCCCAGGCTGAGGTAGACCGACTCGAGTTGCGGCAGCACCGCTTGCGCCGAGAAGGTGGAGGCCACCTTGCGCCGCGCCGCCTCGCCCATGCGCCGCGCCAGCGCTGGGTCGGCCAGCAGGCGCGACCAGCGCTCGGCCAGCGCCGCCACGTCGCCCGGGGCGACCAGGAAGCCTTCGACGCCGTCGCTGACAGCCTCGGGGATGCCGCCGACCGGGGTGGTCAGCACCGGCAATCCCGCCGCCATCGCCTCAAGCACACTCATCGGCAGGCCCTCGCTGTAGGAGGGCAGCACGTACACCACAGCCCGCGCCAAGCGGGCGGCCTTGTCGGCGCTGGAGACCCAGCCCAGTAGGTCGACGCGGTCGGCGATGCCCAGCGCCTGCGCGCGCGCACGCACCTGTTCCACCTCGCCGTCGCCGCCCAGTTGCAGGCGCAGCGGCAGCCCGGGCTGCGCTGCGCGCACGGCGGCGGCGGCGCTGAGCAGATCGTAGCTGCCTTTGTTGTGCCCCAGACGGCCGAGGAACAGCGTCTGTCCGGCGACCCGCGCCTCGTCGCCCGCCGGCTCTGCCAGCAGAACCGGGTTGTAGATCGCCGTGATGTGGCGGTTGCCGCTGATGCTGGCGACCCAACTCTTCCAGGTCTGCGACAACACCACAACGTGGGCCGCGTGGTCGAAGACGTAGCGCACCAGCCGTTTTTTCACGGCCCCGCAGTCGCGTTCGTAAAAATCGTGGAAGGCGCCGCTGTGCAGGTGCAGCACGGCAGGCACACGAAACGCGAAGGCGGCCAAGAAGAACACGGATTTGCGCCAGAAGCTGGCGCGGCGCGAGACGTGGACGTGCAGCAGGCCGACCTGGCCGCGCAGCAGGAGGCCGGCGAAGCGCCACAGGGCTGCGGCGAGGATGCGCAGCTTGGCGCCGGCGCCGCCGTCGCAATGGGTGGCGATGTACTCGATGGGCAGGCGCTCGAACAAGCCGGCGGCGCGATACACGTTGACTACGGCGGAGATGCCACCCATGGTGTCGAAACGTGTTCCTATCATTACTATTTTCTTCATGCTTCCTCGTTGCTGAATGGAATTCGCGGGCGGGCCACGCCATCGCCAGACATGGCGGCCCGCAGCCGGCGCAACGATCCGCTGCGCGTCGGCCGACATTCTATCAAGTTGTCACGGAAATAATGCTATGCACGACACAATTTATGTTTCTGGCGGCATTTGGCCCGGCCGCCGCCGCGCCACCTGGGCCGCGCCGCTTGAGTGGCGCGGCGCAACGACACGAAGGCCTGCGGTTTATTTGCCGGAGGCGCGGATCGGCTTTGCGGGCACTCCGGCCACTCTGCTCCCCGGCGCGACGTCGGACAAGACGACGGCACCGGCCGCCACGACGGCACCAGCGCCGATCACCACCGGCCCCAGAATTTTGGCCCCCACACCCAAGAAAACGCCATCATGGATGACGGGCACTTCGTGCCTACCGGCCCGTCCACCGATTACAACTTGGGCACCAACATAGATATTTGAACCCAACACGGCCCGCTCGTGCACCACGACGCCCAAGCCCTGATAGGCAAAGGTCACCCCCTTGCCCACCTTGACCGACGGCGGCAACACCACGGCGAAAAGAATCCGGTTCAGCAAATACAGGCAGCGCGGCAGGAGCGGCACCCCCATTCGAAACAGGCAAGAGTAGAGACGAAAGATCTGGATCAAAGGTGGGCTCCCTACATTACGCCGGGCGCGGCGCCGGCTTCAGATGACTTGCCTGTTAGGGCGCCATATCGCCGCCCAACTACCTCGGCCAACACTCGATAGCTCCGGTGCTGCTCAATATAGCCGGGTCCCGAACTGGCGCGCGCGCGCGCCAGTTCGGGGTCGGCCAAAATCCGCAACATACCGTCGGCCAAGGCCTCTGCGGTACTTTCGGTTAGGCTGCCGGACTGACTCGACGCTAACACCTCGACCTGGTCTGGATTGTCGTTCCCCACACACGGCAGCGCCAGTGCCAGATACTCAAGGATCTTCGTCGGCGAATTGGTGTCGAGCAGCGCCCCCCTCGGCACATATGACACGGCCAGATCGGACCCGGCCAGTAGAGGCCAGGCTTGGCGCGAGGCCATCCAGCCTGTGACATGCACGGCCTCGGACAAGCCGAGCTGCGCCGCACTGGCCAGCAGCGAGTCCAGGTCGGGGCGGTAGGAGGCGTCGCCGATCAGCAACAAGCGGGCCGTCGGATGAACACGGCGAACATGACCCAATGCCTCGACCACAACGTGCAGGCAGCGAGGTCGGTCGAGCGTCCCCAAATAGGCGATGACGGGCAAACCTTGCCAGCCATCGAGACGCTCTGGCACCACCGCCTGCGGATTCAGCACCTCCGTGTCCACCCCCATCGGCACCGCGCTCATCTTTTCGCGCGAAATACCCTGCGCCGCGACAACATCCAACATCGCCGCGCTTTGTACGAAGACGTGCTTAGCGCCGGGCAAAACAACCCGATTCAGAATCCAACGCTCAGTCAAGCCCTTGACCAACACGGCATACGCGCGTAGGCCACCGCCGGCGGCGATCTGAGCGCGCGCGTTGTCGATGCGCCCGTTGCACATCATGAACGACATCCAGTACACAAAAGGTATACCCTTCAGCCGCGCAAAAAGTAGGGCCAGCCAGCCGATGGCGACCATGTCGCGCACTTGGATCACGTCGTAGTTCGACTTGTCGACGCGCCAGAGCTGACGCAAACAAAGCGCCAAGTAGGCAAGCTCACGACGCAAGCGATTCGGCGAATATGCGGAACAACTCAATCCGGGCCGGTCCGTTGCACCCGGTGCGGCGGCGCTGGCCGGGCCGACCAGGTGACAATCGACGCCCAGCCTCGGTAGATAGCGTCCGAATAGGACGGCGACGTCGGCCCGGAACGTGGGCAGCGGTTCCGGAACGAATTGCAACAGCCGCAGCCGTGATGGGAAATTCAATGCGAGCCTCCAACAAAAAAAAGGAAGCGACGGGAGTCGCTTCCGATATGACCGCCCAGCGACGGTGAGGACCAGCGGCCGGAGCGCCCCAAGCGGCGCGCCCCGGCTTGCGTTAGGGCTGTAGCGTGATCGATTGCGTGCCGACCGTCAGCGACCGCCCATTCGACGTGGTTGTCAAGGATACCACAGGATGCTTGCAACCGACGTCCAATAGCATAAGGAACTCGGCCGACTTCAACGCGCTGGTCTTGACATATGCGCCGTGGAACTCGGTGGAGCCCGGTTTCGGCGCCGGCCCGACGATCGACTTGTACACCTGTCCCGAACTGTTAGGGATCGGCCTGACACAAACCGACTGGTCGATGTTGACGATCTTGGCCTCACCAGTGCCGCTGACGTTGATGGCGACCGGCGCGTGCAAATTCCATTCGAACGTTCGCGCCGTCGCCGAGGCCAGTTTGTCGAGCACAACAAAGGCGTCCTGACTACGGAGATACCAGACCTGGCGGCGCGCCGACGTCAGCGCTCCGGCAAAAGCGGCCGTCGCATCGCCCTCGACGAAATCGACCGCCGTGGAAGCGGAGAAGCCAACGATCTTGCCGTTACGCACCATCGGCTCCTTGTAGCCCTCGGTGCGCTGCCCCTGGCCGCCGTCGAAGGTCACCGCGTTCTTCGACTTGGTGGCGCGATACCAATCTGTCCACATCGGCGAGTTGTACCAGTCGTACCAGCCGGTGCCGATCAACAGCTTGCGGCCGCCGCGGTTGAGGGTGAAGCCGTTCTGGTCGCCGTGGCTGTGGTTGAAGGAACCGTATGGGCTGGACTTGAAGTAGAACGAGGTGCGTGCCCGGTCGGCGATGTTGCTATGGATGGCGGCCCAACCGATACTCGGGTAGTAGGCGGAATTGGGCGGCGGCGCGCTGCTGGTCGCGCGCAGCACCGGCAACGGGTAGGCGATCTGCAACTGGGTCAAAGGATCCTCGTCGCCGGCGATGTTCTTGTAGAACCACGCGGCTTGGGGTGAGTTGACCCGCGAGGCGAGCGCCTTCATATAGCGCAGATCCGGCGTTTCCTCGTTGCCGTCGCCAAAAGTATGCGAGGGTGTGCCGGGAGGCGTGAAGTGCATGAAGAACTGCAGAAATCCACGTGTCCAAGGCTTGCTGAAGATATCGATCCCCGTTGCCGTGCTCATCGGTTGCCAGACCTGCAGCGCGGCATCGATCGCATATTGACCATAGGCCGTGCCGTTCGAGTAGCCGCCCTCCGGACCGCTCCAATGGAAGATGTAGTTGACGTAGTTGCGGAACGAGAAGTCGAACCAATCAACTGCGGCGGGAACATCGCCCAGCGCAAGCGTCGCCACCATCGCCAAGTAGCCCAAATTCGAGCCGCCGTGTTCGTCGAACGGCATCTGGTCGAGCCAGCCGTTCTTGCTGGACAAGTCGTTATACACGTCGGCGGCGCGCTGACCGGCGTTCTTGACCCACGCCGCGCGTCGCGTCGCGTCCAGATCCGCAGCCAGGAAGTCGGCCGCCTTCAGCAGAGAGGCGGCAATCGGCAAGGTTATGATGTCGAACTGAGCGTAGCCGGTCGGCCCGGCCGGACTGAGGCCAGCGAGCTGGTCGCCGCGCAACAAGGCCTCGCCCAGGTAGGCGCGGTCGCCGGTCAGGCGGAACACCAGGGCCGCTGCCTCAAGCTGGCGGCGGACGATGTTAACGTGCGTGCGGATGTTGGACCACTGGGCGTTGACATCAGCGGTTACCACTTTGGTCGTGGTCAGCTTCCACATGCTGTCCTTGACGGGCGGCTCGGAGGTGATGACGCGCTTCACATCGGCCATCAGGCGGGTCAGCGCGCCCCCACGCTCGGCGACCATCGCCGCACTCCAGGCGCTGCGCACCGGCATACCGGCAGGCATGGCGCGCGGCCGTGGGCGGCTGAGAATGGACGCGCGCATCACCGCCGATTCCGGCACCTCGAACACGGCCGAACTGGCGTTGAGGACGAAGCTGCGCGGCGTCGACCATTCCTGCGTCGTGGCCGGGCGTACCCGCCACGAGTAGGTGCCGGCGGTCATCGCACGGGCGGGCCAGTACCAGTTCTTCAGTACCGTTACTGTCGTGATCTTGCCAGCAGTCGGCCCGCTGATTTCCAATACATACGCCGACGGATTGGTCCCGTGGCGCGACCAGGAGAAGGCGGGAGGATTTTGCGCCTGTGCCTCCAGATTGGTGGGCAACGGACGTGTCGCCAACGGATCGGTCGACTGTGCCCAATCAGCATGGCAGGGGATCCAAACGACGGCGGCAGCAATCAGCAGCGCGTGCCGAGCAAGGCGTGATGTATTGAATGGCATAGAATTCTCCGGATGCGAGAAGAAGTGCGAACGATTGATTGACTATGGGCGCAAGTCAGTGGCGAGTGCGCCGCCGGTGGTATAGGACGGAGCCATCTGCCGAAAAAAAATCTTACGATAAACTAAAGTATCCCGAGGGAATTACAAACTAACTTGCTCGACCTCATCATTACTATACAACAGAAGCCGTCAGGACAGCCTATTTTTTCCACCAAGCCAGTTTTTGCACCGTTCTACAACACCCATTCCACCCGGCACACACATCAGTAAGGTGGCCCACCAGCGCTTCGCGCACGGCCCACGACGGATTGTCGCCAGTTGCCGCAAGGCCGCGTGGCGCCGCCCATCAAGCAAGGCGGTGCGGGCCAAGCTGACACGCGCATCGGAGACCAACCACAGCGCCGCCTCGCGCATCTGCGCCGGAGTCTCGCCGTCGAGCGCACGCTTCTCGAGCCGCGCCAGCGCCGGCAGCAACGTCCGCACCGAGTTGCTAGCGACGAGACTTCCAGCGACGGCAACACGGTAGGCGACCAGCGGCGACGGGCAGTAAATCAGCTGCAATTTTTCCATCAGACGAAACCACAAATCAAGATCCTCGCCCATCGATTCTCCAGGCGGGAAAAACGGCCCAAACGGCAGCAACTCGGCGCGACGCACCGCGACTGAATTGGTGCAAAACAGCGAGCCGAAGCGCAGTCGGTAAAAACCATTCTCAACCACTTCGAACTGGGCCGAAACAGACATGACGCCAACACCCGCATCCTGGGATCCATCTGGAATACGTTCGTAGCCGGTGGCATAGAAAGCGCCAGCAGGGTGCCGCGTAGCCATCGCTACTACAGTTTCCAGATAACCGGGACGATACCAGTCATCGGCATCCAAAAAACAGATCAGTTCGCCAGTCGCAGCCTCGATGCCGAAGTTCCTCGCTCGAGACACTCCACCGTTCGGCACCCGAAACAAGCGAACCTGGGGTTGATTCATCGCTGCAACCAACTCGGCGCCATTGTCCAGCGACCCGTCATCTACGACAATAATCTCGACGTCGCGGTGGGATTGCGTCAAAACCGACCGAATCGCCGCCTCGACAAAAGGCGCTTTGTTGTAAAGTGGAATGATAACCGAACAGAGCATCACTATGCGACCTCAGCGAGGGCACGAGCCTGAGCAGGCGCGATTTGCGGCGACTGCTGCAGCGCTTCAGCGCGTTGTTTCCAAAATGCCGCTAGGACGATCAGGAGCAACAACTGCATGAGTTGCTCGGTGCCGAAGCCGATCAGCGCCAGCGGCACCTCGCTGAAGGAGCGCGAGAGCATCAACAAAAAAAGTGCGCCGGACAGACCGTGGCTAGCACGCAGCGTCTTCAGCGTAAACGCCAGCATTGCAGCGGCGTACAAGAACAACCCAGCGGCGCCAACAGCCCCGGCACTGGCCAGACTCTGGTAAAGCTGATTGTGAGCATGATAGGCATAAGGAATACGGATTTGCAGGCGGTAGGCGTCGTCGAAAATAGTCAAGCCGTAACCGAACACCGGATTGCGGTACCACTCTTGTATCGCGATCCGCCAGATTTGATCGCGCCCTGTCAAACTCACCAGTTCGGCCCCCGCGCTGGAGTCGAAAAAGCGTGCAATGCGGTCACCCATGCCACCGAACATGAACGCGACGCAGATCACGGTCAGCCCGCCCAGCGCGCAGATGATAACGACAACCGGGATGTGAGGGCGGCGAAAATCTAACAAGCGTTTGCTAACCGAAACGCCGGCCTGAAAATAGAAAAGGCTACAAGATCCAAGCAGAAACGCGATATAGCTAGATTTCGACTGGGTCAGCAACAATGCAACTCCGCCAACACACCAGGCTAAGATGGTCATCCAGCGCCGCCGGTAGGGCGAGTGCCACAAGCAGAACAGGAACGCCGCAGCAAGCGGCCCCAGACTGTTCGCATGGGTGTTGAGACCGGCCAGACGGATGTGCACACCGGGAAGGATGCCGACGTAATTGTGGCTCATCACAAGCTCCGGCCGAATTGCCCCCGCCGCGAGACCGGCCAACACAAAGACAAATACGCCGTTGCGAAAACTGCGTACCGCCGCCTCGCCCTCGGCGCGCGAAGTGAGCAAGGCGGCAGCTCCGGCAGCCGCGAACATAAAGTAATCTTTTAGCAATGATGGATGGGCCGACCATAAGGCTGCGGTGACGATGTTGCCAGTGTAGTAGGCACAGAAACCAACCATCAGTAAAGTGGGCAGCGATGCCCGCTGGCGCCCGGCGAGAGCAAACTGGCCCAAGCGTTCCAACGGAATCAACAACAACAGCAAGGTGGCGATACGACTGGACCAAGCTACCACCGCGTGCTTGGTCGGAGGCGGGCCCGCCAGCAACTCGTCAAACATGAACAGATTCCGGTGTGACAACAGCGTCGCGATACCGATGGAGAACAAGACCGGATAGAAAATATAGGGCAACAACCCATCCCGATGCTTGTGTCCAAGGTGAAGCAGCACCGCGATCGCGAAGACCAACGAGAAGGCGATGACCAGCACAACCACGCCATAGATAATCAGTTCCATGCTTTTCTCTTATCCTTTATTGCAAGCGCTAAGGTAACCGGACAGGCGCCCCGGCAAGGGCGGGCTGAAGCGCGCAAGCATCGTCGCCACGCGCGCGCCTAGCACACGCGGAAACAACAACACCACCAAGACAACAACGCCGACTCCGGCCAGCGCACCGCCGGCGAGTGGCAGCATCGGCGCCCTCCCCGCTAGCCGCCCCAGCATTCCGCCCGCCAAGCTGGCGCCGGTGGCGATCAGTACCACAACTACACTGCGTCCGGCCATTGGCGCCAAATCGGCAACACCGATGCCGAGCCGGCGGCACGCCGCTGCGCCAACAACTAGAGCACGCGCCAGCAGACTACCGGCGGCGATCAAGGCAACAGTGTCGGCGCCCCTTCCGGCGAAGGTGGGCAGCGCGTAGAGCATGGCCAACAACACCGGCAACTGCAGCAGACTCTCCAGATGCTTGCCACCCGTGTTCCAAAGGATGGGCGTCGACATGCCCCAAGTGATGTAAAGCGGCATGGCCAACGCCAAGATCGCGAACAAAGACGCGGAATCCGCCCAGGCTGGGCCGTATACGGTGCCGATCAAATCCCCCGCGATGCATGCCAAGGCGACAAACATCGGCGCGATTACGATCCAGATCATGGCGATAACGGACAGATAGGCCTCGCGCAGCCGCGCCCGATCATCCTGTAGCCTCGCCCCTGCCGCCAGGAACGCCGGCTGCAGGGCCGTGAGAAACAATGAGTTGGGCGTGTTGGCCAGGTTGTAAGCGATGTTGTATAGGCCAACCGCGTGCGCATTCAAGTAGCGTCCAAGGAAGATCCGGTCCAGATTGTTGAGAAACCAGTTGCACAGATTCGTCGCGAAGACCGTCACCCCGACCTGCGTGAAATCGCGCGCGCCGGGATACCACAACAAGGGCCACCACGAATGCGGGTGGCGCAGAATGCTCAGCAGAAAAGCGGAAAGCGTCTGGGTCAACCAGGCTGCCACCAGCGACCAAACACCCAAACCCATATAAGCGCAGCCGATGCCCACTACCAGATAGCCGACGACGTAGCTGGTGATCTGAATGATATTGAGCGCGCGAAAATCCATGTTCCGGCGCAGCAAACTACTCGCCGGCGCGGTGACGGCGCTGATCACGCAAGTCAAACTCAGCCAGCGAACGATGGGCTCGACGCGCGGCTCGTTGAAGTACTGGGCCACCATCGGCGCCAGCAAGAACAACAGAACCGTCGCCACACCGCCGGAAATAAACTGCCAAGTGAAGGCGAAGCGGATGTCCTTGTCGTCGATCTGTTGGTTTTGGATCAAGCCCCAGGAAAAACCGAAGTCCGCCAGAAAGTTGCTGAATGTCATCACGATCAAACCCAGCGCGAACAAGCCATAAACCTCCGGGCCCAACATGCGCGCCAACACCACCTGGGTGCACAGCTGCAGCGCGAAGCGGGCGACGGTGCCGACCACGGCCCATTTGACCGCACTGACGCTCTTGCGCTCAATATCGTGGCCCGCGCTCATGCTGGCGGCCGTAAAGACGGAGCTCGCGCTGGCCGCCAGGAGGGGAGTATCGTGTGAAGCAAAATAGGATTCCTGATTAAAAAGAAGGAGCCGGCAGCCAAGGGACGAGGCCCGCCGCCGCCGCGCGCTATCCGTTGAAGGTGCCGATCAGGCGCGTCCGGTCTTTGCTCTTGATGTTGTCCAACAAGGCCTGGACGAACTGCGCCTGCACGCCGTAGGCGCGGTTGACGTCGGTGTCGATGGTCGACACCCGCACCAGCATGCCGTCGGGCACCGTGCCCTCCAGGCCGTAGCGAAGCCGCTGCAGGCGCTGCTGGAAGTCGGGCCGGGTCATCTTGTCGCCGATAGTGATCCAATACGTGATCGGTTCGCTGCGGTTGCCGCTGACGGCCAACAGGCGCTTGACCGGCAGCACGCCGTAGCTGGTGTCCAGACTGACGAACTGGTCCTGTTTGATCTCGAAGCCCTGCGAGGCGTAGCACACCTCGGGCCGGTGCACGCCCATGCTGTCGCCTTGGTCGCCGCCGTAGGCCATCGACAGCATCACGCGGTCGCCGTTGCGGTTGACGTAGGTGCGCGACAGTGTCTGGTTATAGATCCGGTCCAGCCTCGCCTGCGTGTCCGGATCGACCTGCAACGGTACTATCGTGTCGTCGACCCGCCAGTCGGCGAAGGTGGCCGGAATCATCGTGTCCAGCTGTAACTTGTCGCGCCGGTCCGCCATCTTGTTGGTCGGCGCCACGATCTTGCTCAGGCCGGCCGAGGACACCATCAACAGGCACATCACCATGCTGGCCACTACTGTTTTTTTCATGTCTAGATCTCCTTAGGCCGCAGTCGCGGCGCGTTTCTTCACCACCCACTGCAGCACCGAGTCAAGACACAGTATCAGCACCAGCGCGGTGATGAACAGCACCATGCCGGCGAAGCCGTGCAGGAAGCCCTGGCCGGCGGCGTCGCCGAAGAAATAGGTGATCAGCGTCAAGGTAATGACCCGGATCACGTTGGCAGAAAACGAGATCGGAATGATCAGCAGCGCCAACGCAATGTTACGGAACGGCGAGGTGTGGCGCACCACGTTCAGGTAGAACAGCCCCAACGCCTCCAGCGTCAGCAACGTCTGCAGACCGGCGCAAGCGTCGGCCACCAGCAGTTGGTACTGCCCGATCTGCAGGATCACGCCGTTGCGGGCGATCGGCAGGCCGGCGGCATAAAGGATGTGCTCGGTCGCGTACGACACCGCCATCTTCATCGGCATGGTCAGCTGGCTCACCAGAGGTCCCGGCAGCGGCACCATGAACAACATGAAGAAGAATGGGAACCAGACGGCGGCCAGGGCCTTGCCGCCGCGCTTGAGCAGAAGGATCGCCGCCGCCAGCATGATCAGCGACAGGATCTCCATCGACAAGATCTGCTGCGAACGGCCCAGCACGTACATCGCCAGCGCGACGACCAGCAACGGCCAGCCGGCCGGCGTACCGGCGCGCCCGGCGCTGCGCGCCAGCATCTCCGGCCACTGGCGGTAGATCAACCAGGCCGACAAGGCCAAGATGATGGGCCCGTGGGCCTGCTCCTCGGTCGACCAAACGCCGCGGAACAAGCCGTACACGGTGGGCAGCAGCAACGCCAGGAAGCCCAGCGCCAGCGGCAGCCATTCCGGCAGCAGCTCCCGGTCGGCGAAAAGGCGCGCCAGTGCTGGCCGATTACCTGGGGGATTCATCAAAAATCAACCATGACGGAGCCAACCACCTCGACACCGTTCTGCCCCATCTGCTCGGTCATCGAGCTGATGCTGGACATCAGTGTCTTGTTCTTGCGTGCCACCAGCAACACGCCGCCAGCGCGCGCGGCCACGGCCAGCGCGTCGGAACCGGTGGCGAACGGCGCCACGTCGTAGATCACGGCGTCGTAGTTGGCCTCCAATTGCGTGTTCAGGCCGCCGAACGAGGTGCGGCTGAGCAGCTCGGCCGGGTTCGGCGGCAAGGTGCCGGCGCCGAGCAGCGACAGGGCGACAAAGGCGTTGATCTTGGCGATGGCGTCCATTTCGGCGCGCCCGGCCAACATGTCGGACAGGCCCTGCTTGGCGGTCACGCCGAAGATCTCGCCCTGCTTCGGATGGCGCAAATTGGCGTCGACCAGCAGCGTGCGCTCGCCCAATTGCGAGAACACCACCGCCAGGTTGGCGGCGAACAGGCTGGCGCCGTCGCCGGAGTCGATGCCCAGCACCACCAACGACTTGCGGCCGCGGGCGAACCACCGCAGCATCAGCTGGCTGCGCACGGCGCGCAGCACCTCCACCTGCGGGCTGAACGGTTGATAGGCGGCCACCAGCAGGGGCGAGAAGCGCCCCTCGCCCGGTTGCAGATAGGGGTAGTCGAACTGGCGCGCCAGCACTTGCTGGATGTCGGCCTCGGTAATCAGGCCGAGCCGCTGCGCCGCCTCGCCGAAGCGGATGCCCAGCTCTTTCTGCATGCGCAACACGCGCTCGGCGTTCTCCGGCGTGATCTTGCCGGACTCGAGCAGCAGTCCGCCGATGCTGGAATCGGCGCCGCGGGGTGGCGTGGAGAGGGGGGTGACAGGTTGCATTTTGTGGGGTTCCATCTTAGTTAAGACGCAGGCGTCGCGGCAGCAGGGCGTTCAGTCGCGCGTTACCATGGCGCTTGGGCGCCCAGTCGACCACGCCGAAGACGGGAATCTGCAGGGCCTCGCGCAAATCGTTCTCCGAACGGACGCGGCGGTTGAGCAACTCGACCATGAAGGCCAGGCCGACGCCGAGGAACACGCCGAGGAACAGCGACAGCAGCACGTTGCGCACCACCTTCGGACCGTCCGGTTCGATCGGCGCCACGGCCGGGTTGAGCACGGCGATGTCCGACTGCTCCGACTGGCCCTCGATCTTGGTCTGCGAGAAGCGCTGCGAGGCCGAGTCGAAGGCGCGCTGGGCGCTCTCGACGTCCTTGGCCAACACGCCCATCTCGTCGCGGGTGCGGTTGAGCTCGAGGACCTTGTTCTTTTGCTCGAGCAGGGCGGCGCGCACCGAAGCCTCGCGCTGTTGGAAGATCTGCGCGTTGTTGCCGACGCTCCGGGAGGCGACGCGGATCTGCTCGTCGAGGTCGCGGCGCATCTTGTCGACCTCAGCCTTGGCGCTCTGGTATTGCGGATGGTTGCGGTCGAGGCGCTGGGCGATCTCCGACAGCTTGGCCTCGGCGTTGCCCAGGCCCACCTTCAGGTTCTGGATCAGCGCGTTCGAGGCCACGTCGGGCGACTCGCCGGAACTACCCTGCGCCATGCGTTGGCGCGACTGCGCCTCCATCAACTGGCCCTGGGCGCCGACCAACTGGGCCGACAGGTCGTTCAAGCGGTTCGATTCGACGTCGAGGCGATTGTCGACACTGACGATGCCGTGTTCCTGCTGGTACTTCGACAGCCGGCTTTGCGCCTTCTCGACGTTGTCGCGCAACGCCTTGGTTTGCTCGTCGAAGTACACCGAGGCCTTCTTCATCGGCTCGACCTTCAACTGGATGCTGACTTTTTGGTACTCCTCGGCGAAGGCGTTGGCGACGGCGGCGACGAACTGCGGGTCGGAACCCTTGAAGCTGATGTCTACCACGCTGCTTTCCCGCGCCGGCACGATCTCTAGCTTGCGCAGCAACAGGTCGGCGAGCCAGTCGCGCACCGAACCGCGGCCCTCGGTTGCCGAGTTGAACTGGGCCACCACCGCCGGGCTGGAAGCCAGCTTCAGCTGGTCGACCACCTGCAGCGCCACCTTTTTGCTCGAGGCGATATCGATCTGCGTGGCCATATAGCCGGGCAACAATTGGCCGGGCATGGTCACGCCGGTCAGCGGGTCGACGCCCTTGTAGTTCAACAGCAGGGTGCTGGTGGCCTTGTATGACTTCGGCAACAACAAACTCACTGTCAGCGCGGCGAGCACCGTCAGCAGCAGCGTGAAGAAGACGAGCTTCTTGCGCGCGCCGAGGATCAGCAGAAATTGGGAGAGATTCATATATAAAACTTTCTAAGCGAAAAAGACGCCATTGGGCGTTCCGGACCGCGCGACAGGCGGCTTAGAACAGGCTTTCCTTGACATACACGACGTCGTCGGTCTGCAACAGGTCGTCCTGTTTGGCGTTGATAATCTGCACCACGCCCTGGCTGTCGCGCCGTTTGATCTGCATGCCGCGTTCGGTCCCGCGCGGGGTAAGTCCGCCACCGGTCGACAGCGCCTGCACGACGGTCATCGAGCGCTCCAGGCGGAAGGTGCCGGGACGCTGCACCTCGCCATAGATGTAAAACCGCGGAGCGCGTTCAACATAGATGATGTCGTTCGCCGCCAGGTCGACGTCGCGTTCCAGGTCGCCGCTGCGCACCATCTGGATCAGGTCGATCACCTCTTTGCTGGCCTTGCCGCCGCGCTTGCGGATCAGCGTCAGGCTGTCGCCGCCGTCGCCGTTGATGCCGCCGGCCACCGCGAGCATGTCGACCACACTGCGCTTACCCTCCAGCGGATAGCGGCCGGGGCGGAACACCTGGCCCAGCACGGACACCTGCTGGCTCTGGATCGAGGTAACGATCATGTTCACCTGGGCCTTGCGCACGAAGCCGCCGCTCTCGAGCATGCTGGCGATTTTCTTCTCGGCGCTCGACACCGACAGGCCACCCAGCGCGACCTCGCCGATCAGCGGAAAGGTGATGGCGCCGCTTTCACTGACGCGCGTCTCCAAACCGAGGTCCGGGCTGCCGTACACCGACACCTTGAGCACGTCCCCCGGACCGAGCAAAATGTCCGCTGCCGATGCGCTGCCGAAACCGAAGGCAATCAACAGTGCCATCATCCAATACGTGAGTCGTTTCATGGTGTACCCATATCTAAAGTCAAAAAAATAGTCTTCGCCGGCGCGCCGGATCCGCTCCAGCCTATTTCAGGCCGGCAACGCCACGCTCGTTGGCCTCGTTGCTTCCACTCGCCGAAGCTGCCGGCGCGGCGGCAGGCGCGGCGGCGGCGGCAGGCGCGGCGCCCTTGCCGGGAGCGATCGTCTTGTCCAGGTATTCGATCTTCGCCGCCGCGCGCAAACGCGCCAACTCGGCGTCGGCCGCCTCCTTGTTCTTCTTGTTGAACAGGAACTGTTCGATCTGGCCGGTGGCCTGCTCCAGCGTGACCGGATTGTCGCGGATGTCGGCGATCGAGATCAGCAGTGAGCGCTGGCCCTCGCGGATGATGAACAACTGCCCCTTGGGCATCGCCAACAGCTTGGACGACAATTCCGGCGGCAAATCGGCCGTCGAGCGCGCCAGCTGGGTGCGGCCGAACTTGATCTTGTGCGCGTCGAGCCAGGCCGCGACCTCGTCGAGCGACTTGGCCGCATCCATTGCCGCCTTCAAGGCGTCGTTCATGTCATTGCTGGCGATGACCAGCTCCTTCATGTCGATCTGCTTGCGGCGCACGAAAAATTCCGGATGCTTGTCAAAGTAATCAGCCACCTCGGCCGGCGTCGGCTTGGCCGGCGTGCCGATGCGTTTTTGCATATACGCCTGGGCCACGATGAGGGCCTTGGCCCGTTCGATCGACTGCACCACCTTCGGGTCGCGGTCGACCTTATCCTTGGCAGCCTCGTTCATCAACAGTTGGCGGTCGACCAGCGACTGCAACAGCTGCTTGCGCGCGCTTTCCTGTTGCTCGCTCTGCACACCGGCGCGCTGCATTTCCTCATTGAGCTGCAAGACCGTGATCTCCTCGCCGTTGACGCTGGCGAGCGCCTGGCCGGACTTTTTCTCCTTCTCGCCGCAGGCGCCCAGGCCGACAGCCACGGTGACGAGCAAACCGGCGCACAGCAAGCGCCTGCCTGAACCGATTTTTTTAGTTTTCATCAAACCTGCGATATCAAAATGGTTCAAGATAATTCCTTTACGATTCATGGTTCGGTATGCCCGACGGCGGCCGAGGGCGACGCGCCATCGCCGGCCAATTCTGCCACACGATGCGAGAACGGCCACCGCCGATTGGTTTTTTTGCGAGGGGAAGTATGCAACCCCGGCCCCAACATTGTCAATATTGTAAAATTATGGTGGTGCGATTGTAATAATATCAACGAACAAGGTATTATAGCAACAACTATTCGTTCCCGCGCGCCGGCGCGCGGCTCAATGCGCGTTTTCGCGCGCCAGCACCACCTTCACCGTGCACAAGATGATCCACAAGTCCAACCACAGCGACCAGCTTCGCAGGTAGTCGAGATCGTAGCGGATCCGCGCCTCCATCTTATCCAGCGTCTCGGTTTCGCCGCGCAGCCCGTTCACCTGCGCCCAGCCGGTGATGCCCGGCTTGACCTTATGGCGCAGCATATAGCCCTTGATTAGTTTCCGGTACTGCTCGTTGTGGGCGACCGCGTGCGGACGCGGTCCGACTATGCTCATCCGGCCCTGCAGGACATTGATGAACTGCGGCAGCTCGTCGAGCGAACTGCGGCGCAAGAAGGCGCCGATCCGCGTCACCCGCTGGTCGTTCTTGGTGGCCTGCACTACTTTGGCGCCGTCCTCGGCGACCGTCATCGAACGGAACTTGTAGACGATGATCTCCTCACCGTACAGGCCGTAACGCCGCTGGCGGAAGATGACCGGCCCCGGCGAAGTCAATTTGACGGCCAGCGCAATGATCAACATTAGCGGCAGCAGGGCAAGCTGGATCAGCAGGGCCAACAGGATGTCACTGGCGCGCTTGACCATGCTGTTGAAGCCGGTGAACGGGCTCTCGCAGATGGCGATCACCGGCATGCCGCCGACATTGTCGAAACGCGCCTGCATCAAATCGAACACATAAATGTCCGGCAGAAAATAGACGGAGGCGGTGGTGTCCTGCAGCTCGTCAAGCAGCTTGCGGATGCGCGGCTGGGCCGAGATCGGTTGGCTGATGAAGATCATCTTGATGTGGTGTTCGCGCACAAAACCGGCAATATCGGACATTTTGCCGAGCATCGGATGGGCCAGGTCGGGCGGGCGGCGGTCTTCGGTGCGGTCGTCGAAGAAGCCGCGCACGGCCATGAACAGATTGGGGTTGCGTTCGATGGTGTTGGCGAACTTGATGCCGACGTCGTTGGCGCCGATAATCGCGACCGAGCGGACCTCGCTTTCCTTGCCCGGGTCCGAACCGATCTTGCGCACCGCCAAATGGCTGACCAACAAGATGAAGGGAGTGGAGACAAACCAGCACGCCAGCACGGCGTCATCGTAGTGGTAGGCTAGGCCGCTGACTATGCCCAGCATGGCGAGGATCAGCGCGGTAACGATCCAACCAGCGAAAATATCGCGTGAATAGGCCAGCATGCGGCCGCTGCGCCAGGTGCGGTATGGGTCGACGTGTTGGTAGACCGACGAGGAAATGAAAAACGCCAACACCATCAACACCAGCGAATAGCCGGTGAATGGCTCGGCCAGCAGGAACGACGTCAGGTACAGGGTGCCCATGACGATCAACGGATCAAGCACCCGCTGGAAGAAGGAAATTAAGGGAATATCGTTAACCGTCATGTGAATTCTTAAAACTGCGCGCTAACGTTGAAGGAACCGCCATTCGCGCTATAGTTGCCGGTGCCGACCAGGGGGCTGCCCGACCGGCTCTCGCGGAACAGTCCCGCGTTGAGCTGAACGGTCGGCAGCGGCGCGTAGGTCAGTCCCAGGTTGGCGCTGCGGATCGAGTCCTCCGACGAGCCGGAGAAGGCGATACCATTGATCTTGGCGAAGTCGCGCGTCTCGCGCCGCAGCGAGGCGTCGGCGCGGAGTTTGGCCGAAATGTCCCAGGCCGCCGCCACGCTCCCCCCCTTGTTGAAACTATTGCTGACGAGATTGCTCTCGACGGCGGCGAACTCGCGCCATCCCGCCACGGTAAACGCGAGTTTGCCCAGCGGGCGCCATTCGACGCTCCCCCTGCCGTTCGCGCCGCTGGCGTCGCGCCCAGTAAAGAACCTGTGCTCGCGGCGGGCCCAGCCGACCAGCATCTGCAACTGGGTGGTGCCGCTGAAGCGCCAGTTCACGTCGGCCTTCAACTCGTCCTGCGAATAGCCGTCGTCGACCAACACGCCGCCCACGCTGCGCAGGTTGGCATACGCGCCCTTCAGACGGCGCAGTTGCAGGCCGACCCGGCTGCCGCTCGGGGCCAGGTAGTCGATCCCCATATTGGCGACATCTTCACTGCGGTCGTTGTAGCGCTGGGCCGGCAGATCATAGGAGAATTTCTCCTGCGCGAAGCCGCCGCGCAACTGCCAGCTAGGATGGAAGCGCCAGGCGCCGTCGACATACTCGCGGCGCTGGGTGCGCAAATTGCGCTCATTGGAATGGTAGTCGGTGAACGGAGTGAGGGTCTGGACGTACTTGCCACCCAAGTTGCCAGAGAGATGGTTGCCTAGATGCCACTCAAGGGCGGCCAAGAAGTCCTTGGCGTTGTAGTCGAGCTGGTCGTAATGGGAGAACTTGACGTTGCTCAGCTTAGCCTGCCCGGTCAGGATCTGGCGCCCCAGCGGCCGCTCGAACGACACGCCTACCGCCGTCTGGCGCATGGTGTCGGAGCGACTGCCGGCGAACCCGGCGACCTCGTCGGGCAGGCGGAACAAATTGTCGTCATAGCTGTAACCGAGCGTGACGAAGGGATGGATGGTGTCGCTGAGCGCGGCCGACGCCGGCAGGCTCACTGCCGTGGCGAGCAACAAGGCCAGAGGCTGAAAGGAGGACAGCGGCCGCTTGACGGCGAACTGATTCCGACCTGAATCTTTTTTTAGCTTAGAACTCAACATTGGTAGTCGTCTTTGAGAGAGATCAAACAGCGGCAAATTATATTACCAGTAAGTCCAGTGACCAGTGGAAATAATCCATGCACCCAGTAGTCCATTGGTGACACCGTGGGCAACAATCGGTATCCACAGCGAACGACTGCGCATATACAACAGGGTGTAAACGGCGCCCGCCACCATACCGGCGAGCCAAAGCGTGTGCTCGACGCCGAATAATAACACCGTGACAATAAAAGCCTTGGTTTTTACCCGCGCGGGGTCGACCCGCAGAAAATCGGCGGCCTCGATCCAGCGCAGCAGAAAGGAGCGCCAGAACAGCTCCTCCATTACCGGCACCACCAGAGCGGCGCCGCCGATGCGGATCGCGACCAGCGACCAGTCTATGGCGCCGTCAACGCGCGGATCGAATCCGCTCGAACTGCCGATCTGCATCCAGGAAGCGTTCAAACTAATCCACAGCACCAGCACGACCACGCCGGCAACCACCGCCGTCGCCAGCGCCGCGACACCGGGCAAGGGGCCGCTCAACTCGGTGTAGTGTCGGCGGCAGGCCAGCAACACAGCAAGTACCGCGACGATCTTCACCGTGTAGAGCCAGCGCAGCTCGGCGGGCGCGAAACCCAAGCGACCCAAGACGTCGGCCAGCAGGATGAACGCGAGGTAAACCAGGAAAGGCAGCACCCGCGGCAAGGCGGCGCGGTCAAACACGGCGGCTCCCGCAATGCGGCCGATATCGCGACCGGCCGGTCGCTTGGAGAGGGGACTTGCCATCAACTAGGAGCATGAATCTTTCCATTATGCAAAACGTAAGATTGTTTCGGCCACCCCTTGGCGCCCGAAACAATGCACATGGTACAACAAATCATGATGTTGTTGTAGAGGCATTTTTACGCGCCCGCCGACGCGCCCTCTCCAAGCCTGGCTAGCCGGCCTTGCCCGCCTCGATCGCCTCCCAGCGCTCCAGCGCCGCCAGCAGCTCGCCCTCGATGGCCTCCATGCGGCCGTTGACGCGCTTGGCCTCGGCCGCGTTCTTCTTGTAGAAGTCCGGGTCCGACAGTTGCAGCTGCAGCGCGGTCTGTTCGTCCTCCAGCGCGGCGATCAGCTTGGGCAGCTCGTCGAGCTCGCGCTGTTCCTTGAAGCTGAGCTTCTTCTGCTTGACCGCCGGCGCCGCCATGCTGCTGACGGCGGCCGCCTGCTCGGCCTTGGCGCTGCCCTTCGAGGCCGGCGCCACCGGCGTCGGCGCGGTGCGCACGCGCTCCCAATCGGTGTAGCCGCCGACGAACTCGCGCCACTTGCCCTCGCCCTCGGCGACGATGACCTGGGTCACCACGTTGTCGAGGAAGGTGCGGTCGTGGCTGACCAGGAAGACGGTGCCGGTATAGTCCTCGAGCAACTCCTCGAGCAGCTCCAGGGTGTCGATGTCCAGGTCGTTGGTCGGCTCGTCGAGCACCAGCACGTTGGCCGGCTTGGCGAACAGGCGCGCCAGCAGCAGGCGGTTGCGCTCGCCGCCGGACAGCGACTTGACCGGCGAGCGGGCCCGCTCGGGGGCGAACAGGAAGTCGTTCAGGTAGGTCATCACGTGGCGCCGCTGGCCGTTGATCTCGACCCAGTCGCTGCCCGGGGCGATGGTTTCCATCAAATTCGCCTCCTCGTTGAGCTGGCTGCGCATCTGGTCGAAATAGGCCACCTGCAGCTTGGTGCCGAGGCGGATGCTGCCGGTGTCCGAGCTCTCCTGGCCGAGGATCATCTTGAGCAGGGTGGTCTTGCCGGCGCCGTTGGCACCGATCAGGCCGACCTTGTCGCCGCGCAGGATGGTGCCGCTGAAGCCCTGCACGATGACCTTGTCGCCGTAGGTCTTGGAGACGTTGTCCAGGTCGGCGACGATCTTGCCCGAGCGCTCGCCGGCCGACACGTCCAGCTTGACCTGGCCCTGTTGGTCGCGGCGCGCCACGCGCGTCAGGCGCAAGGCCTCGAGGCGGCGCACGCGGCCCTCGTCGCGCACCCGGCGCGCCTTGACGCCCTTGCGGATCCACACTTCCTCCTGGGCGAGGAACTTGTCGAACTTGGCGTTCTCCACCTCCTCGATCTCCAGCTGCTCCTCCTTGCGCACCTGGTAGGCGCTGAAGTTGCCCGGATACGACAGCAGACGGCCGCGGTCGAGTTCGATGATGCGGGTCGCCACGTTGTCGAGGAAGCTACGATCGTGGGTGATGAACAGCACGCTGCCCTTGAAGTCGCGCAGCAGGCCCTCGAGCCACAGGATGGAGGTGAAGTCCAAATGGTTGGTCGGCTCGTCGAGCAGCAGCACGTCGGGCGCCGAGACCAGGGCGCGGGCCAGCGCGACACGCTTCTGCATACCGCCCGACAGCGTTTTCATCAGCATGTCGCCGGTCAGGTTCAAGCGGTCGAGCACGGTGGCCACCTTGTTCGGCAGGCTCCAGGCGTCGGCCGCGTCGAGAAGCACCTGGACGTCGTGCATGCGGTCCATCACGGCGTCGTCGTTGCCCATGCCAAACTGGCCGGTCAGCGCGTCGTACTCCTTGAGCAACGCGGGCAGCTCGCCCATGCCGGAGGCGACGGCGTCGTACACGCTCATCTCCGGATCGAACACCGGCTCCTGCTCGACGTAGGCGATGCGGATGCCCTGCTGCATGGTGAGCAGGCCGTCGTCGAGCTTGAAGCGGCCCGAGATGACCTTCAGGAGGGAGGACTTGCCGGTGCCGTTGCGGCCGATCAGGCCGACGCGTTCGCCCGTTTCGAGGGAGAATTCCGCGTGGTCGAGCAGCGCGACGTGGCCGAACGCCAGTTGCGCGGAGGAGAGAGAGATGACTGCCATAGTGATGAGGGTGTCCGAGCGGGTTCCGTTGTAGCAGGAAAAACCGCCGATTAGATGAATGGAGCCGACATTGTACCGATACTCTGGCAATTGGCACCATATCTTGTAAAAGTCTCAGCTATAATTGCAAGCGTTTTGACCATCTTGCCCCTGCCGGCGAAGGGCAAGACAGCGCCTGCCGGTTCAGTCATGCCGAACGGCATGTGGCCCAGCATCGGTCTGGCCGCCACGTCCTCCCCGTAGCACAATGGATAGTGCACATGCCTCCTAAGCGTGGGATACAAGTTCGATTCTTGTCGGGGGGACCATTCCCGGCCGCCAGCGGCGGCCACCAGCGAGACCTCCTTTTTTCATAGGATCACTATGCGCATCTTGCGGTTCATGGGCTACCCGATCAACAATTTCAGCACGCTCGAACGCATGATGCTCGCGCAGGCCTCCCGCCTGGGGCAACTTGGACACCAGGTTGAGATCGTCTTCGACGGCATCAAGACACCGGCGGCGGCGATCCAGGCGCAGGCCTTCGCACCCGCCGTCAAACTGCACTTCGACCTACCCAGCACGTTCGGCCTGAAACGTCCGCGCGCCATGCTGGCTTATCTGCGCTCGGCCAGACGCATCATCGCCAACGGCAATTTCGACATCGTCCACCTGTATTTCGATCCGGGTGCGCGGCTGTTGAACCAATTGGCCCGCCTGTTCCCTCGAGTCAAGTTCATCCGCACCATCGGCAGCACACCAGTGCCGACCGGCACGCGCCGCTATTTGGACGGGATCAAGCGGCGCAAGTGGGTGTTCGATCTATCGCAGATGAAAAGGGTCATCTGCGTGGGCGAGCACATCGGCGAAATGCTGGTCCAATTCGGCCTGCCGGCCGATCGCGTCCTGGTCATCCCGAACGCGACGGACATCGAGCGTTTCCGGCGCCACACCCCTGCCCCCGCGCTCGCCTCGGCCGGTCTGCGCCTGGGCTTCATCGGCCGCCTCAACCCGGTCAAGAACATCGAGTTGATCATCCGCGGCATGGGCGTGCTGGTACGCCAGCACCAGGTGCGCGACGTCACGCTCACTCTGATCGGCGACGGCCAGATGCGCGCGGCGCTGGAACAGCTGGTCATAGAGGAAAGTGTGACTGACTACGTGCGCTTCGCCGGCCCGGTGAGCGACATTCCGGGCGCCCTCAACAAAGAGATCGACCTGTATGTCCAGGCCTCGCACAACGAAGGATGCCCGGCGGCCGTCATCGAGGCGATGGCCTGCGAGGTGCCGGTGCTGCTGTCGGACATCCGCGGCCACCGGCAAGTCGCCACGCCGGACGTGCACGGCAGCTATTTTGCCGCCGGCGACACCGCCGACTTCGTGCGCCGCGTGCTCCAGGTGAGGGGAAACTATGGTCACTACCAGCGCCTGGCGCAGCAGGCGCGCACGCACATCGTCGCCACCTACGGCATCGACGCCTGGATCGCCCAGGAACTTGCCGCCTATACGGCGCTGCTGGACTAGGCGGCAGCCTTGCCGCGGCGCAGGATGGCCAAGCCACCCAAACCGAGCAACAGCATCAGGTAGGCGCTCGGCTCCGGCACCACGGCAATCGAGAACACCTGGATCGCGCCATAGGTGACGTCCGGCTGCGTGTAGCGGGAACCGTCGAGAATGCTCGCGTAGAAGTTCCCCTCGTTTGGATCGATGTAGGAATACAGCAGCGACACGCCGCCGGTTTGCAGGTCGTAGGGCACGTACAGATCGCGCCCCATGCCGAAGGTCGGACCGGAATTGATATTGTTGTACGCCTGGTAAGCCCCCACCGTGTCATAGACGTAACCCTTCGGCGTTTGGCGGTGGATCTGGCCGGCGGTCAAGTTGAACAAGAACGAAGTGCGCTGGGCGTTGTCGTACGTCATGTTGTACTCGCCGGAGGACGCCCAACTGCGCGGATTGTAGCCGCCGATCACCCAGGTCTGGCCCTTGCCGTTGCTCGCCTCCATCACCGAGAAGGTAGCGCCCTTGCCGTCCACCGCGTGGTGGAAATCCAGCGCCGTGTCGCCCGCCGCCTTGGTGTAGATGTTGGTCAGGGAGAGCGGGCCGCTGCCCAGCCAGCTGGCCAGCTGGCTTTGGTAGGCGGGACTCAGCAGCGACACGTCGGCTGACGCGTTGCCGCAGGCGCCAAAAGTGGCGGCGATCGCCAGCACAGCCGGCACAATGTTAGAACGAGCTTTCATTTCTTCCCCTTCGTGTTTGACGATGACCAGCAATTTGCCAAATATACCATATTGACATAAAGCCTTATCAATAATTTCCACAAAGCATGCGTCAGTGTTTCACTCATCTTCTGATGCCAAGCTGCGAGGACACAGAGAACACGATCTAACCCAGCGTCTCGCCAACGCAAGGGTGCTCCGCCACTTGTCGCCGTGACGCAAGGTGCGCTTATGCTTGGCGTTTCACCATCCAGTTTGCAAACTGGGTGCAGCAGGTGTAACCGAAAAACCGTTTACACAGAATCCAGCCTGCGGCGCACGCTGTATTCGCCCAACAATACCCGCGCCCGCCTTATTGCAACTGTTGCGCCAAAAGACGTGCTGCAAGCTCGTGGGCGACGCTGTTCCAGTGTCCATCCATGGGCATATAGTCCATGCGTTCGTGGAACTCGGCCCAATGACGCTGGAACTCGGGCTGCATGTCGACCACATCGAAGCCTTGCGCCCGCGCCAACGCCACGAAGGCAGGCAGCCCAGTGCCCTTCCACGCAGGACCCTGCCTCTTGCCTGCATAGACAGCGTTGCGATCACCATCGACCAGGAAAATGAAACGAATGTCGTTGTTCTTTCCAAGGATATGCAACTGTGCAAAATAATAGTCGAGAACGGCGGCCTTGCTTGCGCCGTCGTCGCTCTTCGGCGCACCCGCAGCGGCTCGCTTCGTTGTCGACACCCAGTCGCGTAATTTCAAGTTGTAATAGGCATAGCGAAACAAAGCCGAACGCAGCATCAACTGCTTCGAATCCGACTCGTGGTATGGCTCATGCAATATGCGGATGCTGCCGTCGTCCAGTTTAAAGCCGCTATGGCCCCGTCCGGGCTGGTCGAGCAAACCGCTAATGTCGTTTTCCTCTACGAACAATACGATGTTGCGAGGATGCAAGCGCGGTGCGTAGTATCGCGCTATTTCAAGCGAGTCGGCCAAGCCGTTGCCGGAGGCCGAGGCGGCATATACGGCGGCGCCAGACAATTCCGCCAGTCGTCCCTGCACCGTCTGAGGATAGTCAAGCATCAGGCTTTCAATAAAACTGTCGCCGATCACCAAGGCCCTCGCCTGGTCTGCGAAATCCGGCGAGTTGTTGAAGCCCTGCAGATTGGTGGCACCACGGCGGGCATTTGCCATCGCCCAACCAAAGGAATAGGTGTATCTCAATTGGGGCAAATAGCGGTTAAACGGGATCGCCGGGCTGGTCGATTGCAGGCGCAAACCAGAGACGACGGGCAGCAATTGGAACGCCGCCTCCAAGGAGAGTGCGGTCAGCAGGAGGCCGACCACAAAGCCAAAAATTACGCGCATAGGTTTCATTAGAAATTGAAGTACAAGAATTCTGACACGCCGCGGGTCTCACTAATGGCCAACAACAGGGCGCTCAGCAGTAACAAGGCGCCGAGCAGCATGCCTCCAAGTCCCTGTTCGAGCCGCCGCTCCTGCTCGCGCCGCAAACCGGTGCCGAGCACTTGATAAATATTTGGCATCAGGAAGGTGATCGCCGCGCATGCTGCCAGCCAAACGAGACAATTGTTCACGTCCATGATGCGGTTGATGCCTAGGCTGGCGCCGCTAACCGACAGCATCGTGCCGCCCGCCATTGCCTTCAAGATGGCACACGCACTGGCCACGGAGTTAGCGCGGAAGAACACCCAACCGACCACCACCGCCAGCAAGGTCAGCAAGGTGCCGAGCACCCGGATGCACCAATTATCGCGCCCGGCGAGCAGATGGCGCAGACCGTGGTTGCACACCAAGTAAAAACCATGCAGGCCGCCCCATATAACAAAAGTCCAGTTCGCGCCATGCCACAAACCGCCAAGCAGCATGGTGATGACCAGGTTCAGGTAACGTCTCGCATCACCATCGCGGTTGCCCCCAAGTGGGATGTACAGATAGTCCCGCAGGAAGGTCGACAGCGTGATGTGCCAGCGCCGCCAAAACTCGATAATTGAACGGGACTGGTACGGCGAATTGAAATTTATCGGCAACACGATGCCAAACATATACGACAGGCCATATGCCATGTCCGAATAGGCCGAAAAATCGAAGTACAGTTGGAAGGTGTAGGACAGCGCACCCGCCCATCCCTCCAGCATGGTCAGATTGCCTTGACTGACGTCGAACACCGGGCCGACATAGCGAGCCACGCCGTCGGCCAGCACGACTTTCTTGAACAGGCCGGAGGTAAAGAACAGCAAACCGAGGATCAGCCGGCCGCGACTAAACACATGGGAATCCGGCTGATCGAACTGCGGCATCATCTCTTTGTGATGCAGGATGGGGCCGGCAATCAGGTGGGGGAAATACGTGACGAACAAACCATAGCTTTCCGGCTTAGTTTCACGCACCTTGCCAGCGTTGCAATCGACCAGATAGGCAATTTGTGTAAAAGTGAAAAACGAAATTCCGATGGGCAAAGCGAGTCCCAATTGCTGGTAGGGGCGACCGATCAATAAACTAAAATTACCCAGAAGGAAGTCAAAGTACTTAAAGAACACGAGCAAGCTCAAATTTGCAACCAGGCCGACAATCAGCCAACGCTTGGCCGACAGCAAGTCGCCTGCGGCATGCAGGTCCGAGATCTTCCTCCCCATCCAAAAGTTGCAGCATATCGAGCCCGCCAAAATGGGGAAAAAACGAATATCCCAATAGCAGTAGAAAGCGACGGAAGCCAGCAGTAGCGCAACAATGGAACCGCGCAACGAGTACCGGGAACAGAGGAAATATACAAGCAGAGTGAGCGGCAGAAAGACTGCAAAGAAAGAAAATGTATTAAATAGCACTGAAGAATCTCAATAGAGGGACAAAAGCCGCGCTGTACAACAGGCGGCATCCAAAATGTTATTGCGCGATCCATCCTGCAGCCATGCCGGCTACTGGCAATGCGGAGTGGTTGGCGAGACTGCGGGGCTGCCGGTAAAACAGACAAATTGGTTAACATCATTGGTGCATTAATTTCCCGCAACGATGCACCAAGCGGACGTAGAGCCGCACGAGTCATGATAAGAACGTGAGGCCGCATGCATCAGGCAAAATATAACATATCGTCCAGCTGAGTTTGCATTTTTACACATTTTTTCACTGCTGGGAATCCTCCAACGGCGCAACGGCAGTCACCTCGATCTCCACCCTGGCCCGCTCCTCCAGCAAGCCGGCCACCTGCACCGCCGTCATCGCCGGGTAGTGCGCGCCGATCACCTCGCGGTAGGCCGCGCCGACCTCCTTGTAGGCGCCGACGTATTCCTTCTTGTCGAGCACATACCAGGTCATGCGCACGATGTGCTCGGGCCGCGCGCCGGCCTCGGCCAGCACCGCCACCACATTGAGCAGCGCCTGGCGCACCTGGCCGGCGAAGTCGTCGGTGTGGAACACGCCCTGCCCGTCCCAGCCGATCATGCCGCTGACGCAGACCATCCTGCCGCTGGCGGCCACGCCGTTCGAGTAGCCACGCGCTCGCGCCCAGCCCTCCGGTTGTAAAAATTCCATGAAATTACCTTTATGATATCTTATGCCGTTTGCACCGCCGCCGGCGCACCATTGAGCAACTCGCGCGCGATGATCAACTGCTGCACCTCGCTGGCGCCCTCGTAGATGCGCAGCGCGCGGATCTCGCGGTACAGCCGCTCGACCGGGTGCTCGCTGACCACGCCCAGGCCGCCGAAGATCTGCACCGCCGCGTCGATCACCTGCTGCGCCGTCTCGGTCGCCGTCAGCTTGGCCATCGCCGCCTCCTTGGTCACCCGTTCGCCGCGGTCGCGCTGCCAGGCGGCGCGGTAGGTCAGCAGGGCGGCGGCGTCGATGCCGGTGGCCATTTGCGCCAGCTTGGCCTGGGTCAGCTGGAAGTCGGCCAGGCGCTGGCCGAACATCTGCCGCTGCTGGCAGTGCGCCAGCGCCTCGTCGAAGGCGCGGCGGGCGAAACCCAGCGCCGCCGCCGCCACCGAGGTGCGGAACACGTCGAGCGTGGCCATCGCCACCTTGAAGCCTTGGCCCGGCTCGCCGACCAGGCGCGCCGCCGGCACGCGGCAGTCGGTGAAGCGCAGCCGCGCCAGCGGGTGCGGCGCGATCACGTCGATCCGCTCGGCGACGGCGAAGCCGGGCGTGTCGGCGTCGACGATGAAGGCGGAGATGCCGCGCGCGCCGCGTGTTTGGCCCGGCTCGGCGCCCTCGCCGCTGCGGGCGAACACCACGTAGAAGTCGGCGATGCCGCCGTTGGAGATCCAGGTCTTCTCGCCGTTGAGCACGTAGTGGTCGCCGGCGCGCACGGCGGCGCACTGCATGGCGGCGACGTCGGAGCCGGCCTGCGGCTCGGACAGGGCGAAGGCGGCGATGGCCTCGCCGGCCGCCACGCGCGGCAGGTAGCGGGCGCGGTTGGCGGCGCTGCCGAACAGGCTGATGGCGCCCGAGCCCAGGCCCTGCATGGCGAAGGCGAAGTCGGCCAGGCCGGCGTGGCGCGCCAGCGTCTCGCGGATCAGGCAGATGGCGCGCGTGTCGATGGCGGCGCCGGCGCCGCCGTGCTCGACGCCGGCGACGGCGTGGCGCAGCCAGCCGGCCGCGCCGAGCTGGCGCACCAGCGCGCGGCAGGCCGCGTCGACGTCGGCGCCGTGGCCGTGGCCTATTTCAGCGGCGGCCCAGGCGTCCAGCTCGCGCTCCAGCGCGGCGTGGCGCGGCTCGAAGAACGGCCACTCCAGATACGATTTGTCGGACATATCAGTCTCCCTCGAATTGCGGTTTTTGCTTGGCCACGAAGGCGTGGTAGGCGCGGTGGAAGTCGTTGGTGGCCATGCAGATGGCCTGCGCCTGCGCCTCCGCCTCGATGGCCTCGTCGACGCCCATGTTCCACTCCTGCTGCAGCATTTTCTTGGTCATGCCGTGAGCGAAGGTGGGGCCGTCGGCCAGCCTCTGCGCCAACGCGCGCGCGGCCGCCAGCAGCTCCTGCGGCTCGTGCAGGCTGTTGAAAAAGCCCCAGCGCTCGCCCTCCGCGCCGCCCATCGAGCGGCCGGTGTAGAGCAGCTCGGACGCCCTGCCCTGGCCGATCAGCCGTGGCAGCAGCGCGCAGGCGCCCATGTCGCAGCCGGCCAGGCCGACGCGGGTGAACAGGTAGGCTGTCTTGCTGCGTGCCGTGCCCAGGCGCATGTCGGCGGCCAGCGCCAGCATGGCGCCGGCGCCGGCGCAAATGCCGTCGATGGCGGCCACCACCGGCTGCGGGCAGGCGCGCATGGCCTTGACCACGTCGCCGGTCATGCGGGTAAAGGCCAGCAGGCCGGGCATGTCCAGCTTGGTCAGCGGGCCGATGATGTCGTGCACGTCGCCGCCGGAGCAGAAGTTCTCGCCTGCGCCGGCAATGACGACCGCCTTGACGTCGTCGGCGTAGGCCAGCGCGCGGAACAGCTCGCGCAGCTCGGCGTAGGAGTCGAAGGTCAGCGGGTTCTTGCGCTCGGGGCGGTTCAGGGTCAGCGTGGCGACGCCGTCGGCCACATCGAAGAGGAAGTGGCGCGCCTGGTAGCCGGCCAGGCTGGCGCGGTTGCCGGGCAGTTGTTGGGCTTCGCCGGGAAGGTATCGCATGGTGGTGTCCTCGTTATGGTTTGTCGTCGGGCGCGTTCAGGTGCCGCTTCATTTGCGACAGCAGCGCGATCAGCTGGCCCTTGTCGGCGCCGGACATGTCCTGCAGCAGTTCGGCGATCCAGCCCTCGTGCACCGCCGCCATGGTGGCGAAGGCGCGCCGGCCGGCGCCGGTCAGCTTGACGCTGTAGGCGCGGCCGTCCTTGGGGTCGGGCACGCGCACCACCAGCTTCTCCTGCTCCAGCTGGTCGGTGATGCCGGTGATGTTCCCGCCGGTGACCATCATGCGCTTGGACAGCTCGCCCATGCGCAGGCCGTCCGGGTAGCGCTCCAGTTGCGCCATCAGGTCGAAGCGCGGCAGCGTGATGCCGAAGCTGGCGCGCAGCCGGCTGCGGATCTCGTTCTCGATTTTGACGGTGCACGACAGCATGCGCAGCCACAGCTTGAGCGACTGGTGGTGGTCCTCGGTCAGGCGGCTGGACAGGTCGAGCACCGGCTCGCTGTGCTCGTCGGCGTCGGCGCCCTCGGTGTTAGCGGAAAATGACATGGGGTTCCTTGCTGGCTGCTCTCATTGGTGTGTTCACATGACCTCGCCGCCGGCCACGGCGATGGCCTGGCCGTTCATTGCGGACGACTCGGGCAGGCACAGCCAAACCACGGCGTTGGCCACCTCCTCGCACTGTACTAGGCGTTGCTGCGGATTGGCGCCGGCCAGTTCGGCGCGCGCCTGCTCCTCGCTGCGGCCGGTCTTGGCGACGATGTTGGCCACCGCCGCGCGCACGATGTCGGTCTCGGTGTAGCCGGGGCAGACGGCGTTGACGGTGACGCCCTTGGCGGCCACCTCCAACGCCAGCGCCCGCGTCAGCCCGACCGCGCCGTGCTTGGCGGCGACGTAGGCCGAGACGTAGCGGTAGCCGACCAGCCCGGCCGTCGAGGCGACGTTGACGACGCGGCCCCACTTTGCCTCCAACATGGCCGGCAGCGCCGCCTGGGTGCAGTGGAACACGCCGTTCAGGTTCACCGCCAGCATGCGCTGCCACAGCGCCGCGTCGGTCTTCAGGAAGGTCGCCGGTTCCGCCTGGCCGGCGTTGTTGATCAGGATGTCGATGCGGCCGAAGCGCTCGGCGGCGCGGGCAAAGGCGCCCTGCACCGCCGCCTCGTCGGCCACGTCGAGCGCTTCGACGCCGACCTCGCCGAGCGCGTTCATGTCGCGTTGCGCCTCCAGCAGCGCGGCCGCGTCGCGGCCGGCCAGGGTGACGCGCGCGCCGCGCAGCAGCAAGGCGCGCGCGCAGGCGGCGCCGATGCCGCGCGCGCCGCCCGTCACCAGCGCGTGCTTGCCGGCCAGTGTGCTCGATAGTGTCGTCATGTCCTCATCCCTCCAGCAGCTTGGCCGCCACCTGCTGCGGACTGAGGCCGCCGCTGGCCGCCGCCAGTTGCCGCTCGCGTTCCAGGTTGCGCTCCAGCTGCTGCTTGCCCGGCTGGTACTGCTTCGGCCAAGCGACGGCGTGGTAGCCGATCCGGGCCGCCTCGGCCAGGGTCCAGGCCGGGTTGGCCAGGTGCGGCCGGCCCACCGCGCACAGGTCGGCGCGACCGGCGGCGATGATGCCGTTGGCGTGGTCGGCCTCGAAGATGGAGCCGACGGCGATGGTGGCGATGTCCGCCTCGTTGCGCACGCGGTCGGCGAACGGGGTCTGGAACATGCGGCCGTATACCGGCTTCTCGCGCTTGCTCACCTGGCCGGACGAGCAGTCGATCAGGTCGGCGCCGGCTGCCTTGAACAGGCGGGCGATGGCCACCGCGTCGTCCGGCGTGATGCCGCCCTCGACCCAGTCGTGCGCCGAGATGCGCACGCTCATCGGCTTGTGCTGCGGCCAGGCGGCGCGCATCGCGGCGAACACGCGCAGCGGGAAGCGGCAGCGGTTTTCAAGACTGCCGCCGTAGTCGTCACCACGCCGGTTGGTCAGCGGCGAGATGAAGGACGACAGCAAATAGCCGTGCGCGCAGTGCAGCTCCAGCCAGTCGAAGCCGGCCTCGTCTGCGGCCAGGGTGGCGCGCACGAAGTCGGCCTGCAACTGCGCCATGTCGGCCTCGCCCATCTCCCGCGCCGTCTGCGACACGCCGGCCAGGTACTGCTGCGGCGAAGCCGCCCACAGCGGCCAGTTGCCCTGCTCCAGCGGCTGGTCGATGCCGTCCCACATGGCGCGGGTCGAACCCTTGGCGCCGGCGTGGCCCAGTTGCAGCGCGATCTTGGCGTCGCTACTCGCATGGACGAAGTCGACGATGCGCTGCCACGCCGCCGTGTGGGCCGGCGTGTACATGCCGGGACAGGCCGGCGTGATGCGCGCCTCGGCCGACACGCAAGTCATCTCGGCGAACACCAGCGCGGCGCCGCCCAGCGCCCGCGCGCCCAAATGCGCCAGGTGGTAGTCGCCAACGACACCGTCGACGGCGCTGTACTGCGCCATCGGCGAGACCAGGACGCGGTTTTTCAGCGTCAGGCCGCGCACCTTGAACGGCGTGAACATCGGCGGGACCGCCAGGTTCGCCGCCGGCGCCACGCCGGCCTGGGCGAAGGCGCGCGCGGCGAACCAGCTTTCGAAACCGGCCACGTAGGCGGCGTCGCGCAGGCGCAGGTTCTCGTGCGACAGGCGCTGGCTGCGCGTCAGCATCGAGTAGGCGAACTGCGGCGCCTCCATCGCGCTGTAGCGTTGTACGTTCTCGAACCACTCCATCGAATTGCGCGCCGCGCTCTGGATCTTCAACACCTCCACCGCGCGCAGCGACTGGTAGGCCGCCAGCGCCGTCTTGGCATCGCCGTGCGCGCCGAAGCAGCGCGCCAGTTCGATGGCGTCCTCCAGCGCCAGCTTGGTGCCGGAGCCGATCGAATAGTGTGCCGAGTGGGCGGCGTCGCCCATCAGCACCACCGGGGTGGCGCCGTTCCAGTGCACCCACTGTTCGCAGACGATGCGCGGGAACTTGATCCACACGCTGGAGCCGCGCAGGTGGGCGGCGTTCGACAGCAACGCGTGGCCGTCCAACTGCTCGGCGAACAGCTGCTCGCAGAAGGCGATGCTCTGCTCTTGGCTCATCTCCTCCAGGCCGGCGGCGCGCCACACCGTCTCCGGCGCCTCGACGATGAAGGTCGAGGTGTCGCCGTCGTATTGGTAGATGTGGGCCTGGAACCAACCGTGCTCGGTCTGCTTGAAGGCGAAGGTGAAGGCGTCGAACTTCTTCTTGGTGCCGAGCCAGACGAAGCGGCACTGGCGCGCCTCGATCTGCGGCGCGTAGGTGGCGGCGTAGCGGCTGCGGATGCGGCTGTTCAAACCGTCCGAGGCGATCACCAGGTCGGCGCCGTACTTTGCCGCCAGTTCCTGGTCGTCGGCGACGTCGGTCTCGAACACCAGTTCCACGCCCAGCTCCTCGCAGCGCTGCTGCAGGATGTTGAGCAGGCGCTTGCGGCCGATGCCGCAGAAGCCGTGGCCGCCCGAACTGACTTTGGCGCCCTTGAAATGGATGTCGATGTCGTCCCAGTGGTTGAACGATTGCAGGATGGCGCGCGCGGTCTCCGCGTCGGCGTTCATCAGATTGCCCAGGGTCTGGTCGGAGAACACCACGCCCCAGCCGAAGGTGTCGTAGGGGCGGTTGCGCTCGACCACGGTGATGCGGTGGGCCGGGTTCTGCTGTTTCATCAACAGGCTGAAATACAGGCCGGCCGGACCGCCGCCTATGCAAACGATATTCATGGAATTCTTCACGAAGTGGTGGCGGCGTCGCGCAGTTTGAAGCGTTGTAGCTTGCCCGTCTCGGTGCGCGGCAAGGCGCTCAAAAAGCGCACCGCGCGGGGATATTTGTATGGGGCGATCTGGCCCTTGACGAACTCCTGCAGCTCGGCCGCCAGCCGCGCGCCCGCCTCGTGGCCGGGCTTGAGCACGACGTGCGCCTCGACGATCTGGCCGCGCTCCTCGTCGGCGCGGCCGACCACGCCGCATTCGGCCACCGCCGGGTGGCGCAGCAGCGCGTCCTCCACTTCCGGCCCTGCGATGTTGTAGCCGGCCGAGATGATCATGTCGTCGGTGCGCGAGCGGTAGTAGAAGTAGCCGTCGGCGTCCATCTCGTAGGCGTCGCCGGTCAGGTTCCAGCCGTTCAGCACATAGTCGCGCTGGCGCTCGTCGGCCAGGTAGCGGCAGCCGGTCGGTCCCTTCACCGCCAGCCGGCCGATCACGCCGGGGCCGACCGGCTGGCCGTCGCGGTCCAGCACACAGGCCTGGTAGCCGGGCACCGGCTTGCCGGTGGCGCCGGGGCGGATCTGCTCGTCGGCCGCCGCGATGAAGATGTGCAGCAGCTCGGTGGCGCCTATGCCGTCGATCATTGCCAGGCCGCTGGCCCGCTGCCAGCTCTCGCGCGTGGCCAGCGGCAGCGCCTCGCCGGCCGACACGCTTTGGCGCAGGCTGGACAGGTCGTACTTTGCGGCCAGCGGCGCCATCTGGCGGTAGAAGGTCGGCGCGGTGAAGCAGACCGTGGCGCGGTGCCGTTCGATGGCCTGCAACAGCGTCTCCGGCGTCAGCTTCTCCAGCAGCACGGCGCTGGCGCCGACCCGCAGCGGGAACAGCAGCAGGCCACCCAGGCCGAAGGTAAAGGCCAGCGGCGGCGTGCCGATGAAAACGTCGTCGGCGCGCGAGCGCAGCACCTCGCGCGGGAAGCAGTCGCAAATGGCCAGGATGTCGCGCTGGAAGTGCATGGTGCCCTTGGGGACGCCGGTGGTGCCCGAGGTGAAGCTGATCAGGCAGATGTCGTCGGCCGCCGTGTCGACGGCGTCGAAGCGCTCCGGCTGCTCGGCCATGCGGGCTTCCAGCGAGTTGGCGCCCTGCGCCGCATCGCCGGCGTCCGTGCCGGCATCGAGGCCGGCATCGAGGCCGAAATACAACAGCGTGGCCGGCACGCCGGGCGCGGCGTCCAGTTCGGCGCGCAGGCCGTAAGCGCACAGCGCGGCGTTGACCTCGGCCTTGGCCAGGATGGCGCCCAGCTCGCGCGCGCGCAGCAGCGGCATGGTCGGCACGGCGACCATGCCGGCCTTGAACACGGCCAGCACGCAGGCCGCCATCATTGGGTTGTTGGCGCCGCGCAGCAGCACGCGGTTGCCCGGCACCAGCCCCATCGGGCCGCGCAACACGTGGGCGATGCGGTCGACCTGGCGCTGTAGTTCGGCGTAGGTCCAGCTTTGCGTGTCGCTGCGGATCGCCAAACGCTCGCCGGCGCCGTCGGCGACGGCCGCGTCCAACAGCTCGGCGACGCAGTTCAGCCGTGCCGGGTACTGCAGCTGCGGCAGGTCGAAGCACAGCTCCGGCCACTGCTCGGGCGGCGGCAGGTGCTCGCGCGCGAAGTGGTCGGTGTGGGCACTGGCACTGCTGTCGGGCGGTGTGGTCATGGTCGGCCTGAGGTGGGATAGGAGTATCGGATCAGCCTGCGAGCAGATACTTTAAACCTAAACTATCTCGACTTCAAGCGCAATCTTGCCGACTGGTGGCGACCGAAACCCCGAAGCAAAATCTAGGGTCAGACCCTAGGGTCTGACCCTGGCTCTTTGCCGCGGGGTGGTTTGGGCGCCGCTGGCGCCTTGGCATTGGCGGCAAATCAGGCGGCGCCGGCTTGGCGCACCTCGGCGGATTGCTGCAGCACGGCGCGCACCACGCCGGCCAGCGCGGCCTGCACGGCGGCGCTGGCCAATGGCGCTGGCGCCGCCGCTGCTGCTGCTGCTGCGCCGGCGGCCGGCGCCAGCGCCTGCAAGGTGGCGGCGGCGCCGTCCAGGCCCAGCGTGAGGCAGCCGGCGCGCAGCCGCTCCAGGCGCAACTGGGCCTCGCGCTGCTCGCCGCGCGCCAGCAGCGCGCCGATGTCGCCGCCGGCGGCGTCGAGCTGCTTGTGGAAGCCGTCCAGGTAGACCAGCAGGCGCTCGTGGTTGATGCCCAGGCGCTGCAGCGTCGCCGCCGGCGCCTCGGCCTGGTACAACACCTCCGGCGCGGACGCGCGCGCCTCCCCCGCCGGCGCGAGCAAGGGGGCCAGGTGCTGGCGCACCTGCTCGGCCTGGAAGGGTTTGACGATGAAGCCGGCGGCGCCGGCCTTGTCGGCCGACTGCACGGTGTCGTCGTCGTTGGCCGAGGTGACCAGCACGAAGGGCATGCCGTCGAACGCCGGCTCGGCGCGCACGCGCTGCAACAGCTCCATGCCGGACAGGCGCGGCATGCGCAGGTCGCAGAAACAGATCGCCGGACGCAGGCCCTGCTCCAGCTGGCGCCAGGCGTCGGCGCCGTCCTCCGCCTCGAGAATCTCGAAACTGCCGCAGCTGTCGACCAGGTGCATCAGCACCATGCGCGACACCACATCATCATCGACCACCAATACTTTCATTCATCTCTCCAGTGCCGCGCGCGGAACAAGGCCATCAACATGGCAGCCGCGCCGGATCTTACAGACAAACGGCGGCGCCGAACAGGGCGCCGCCTCGATAACATTTGGGCCGCCACTCGGCCGCCACTCAGGCCGGCAGCGGATGGCCCAGCAGGCCGCGCAGCGGCGCCAGGCCGGCCACCACGCTGGGCCAGTCGCCGGCGTCGGCGGCCCGCTCCAGCTCGGCGCACAGGGTCTGCAATTCCTGCTCCTCCAGATAGGCGGCGCTGCCCTTGATGCCGTGCAGCAGGCGCGCCGCGCCGTCGCCGTCCTGCTCGGCCAGGGCGCGGTCCAGCTCGGCCAGGCGGGCCGGCACGTCGGCGTTGAAGGCGGCGCGCAGGCGCGCGCGCAGGCCGGCGCCGCTGCCGCTGTAGTGGCCCGCCGTCGGCGCCGGCTCGGCCGCCACGCCGAACATGGCGTCTAGCTCGGCCACGCTGGGCATCTCCGGCGCCTGCAGGCGCGGCGCCATGCGCGGCAGCGCCACGCCGCGCTGCAGCTGGCGCTCGATGGCGCGGCTCAGCTGGAAGTGCAGCGCCGACTCGTCGATCGGCTTGGTCAGGAAGTCGTCCATGCCCGAGCCCAGGTAGCGGCTGCGGTCCTCCTCGCTGGCGTTGGCGGTCAGCGCGATGATCATCAGCTCCTGGTCGCGCACCGGCGCCTCCTCGCTGCCGCCCGAGCGGATCAGCCGGGTGGCGCTGGCGCCGTCCATCTCCGGCATGCGGCCGTCCATCAAAATCAGGTCGTAGCGGGTCATCGAGCAGGCCTTCACCGCCAGCGCGCCGTTGGCGGCGATGTCGACCTTGTGGCCCAGGTCCTCGAGCATCATGCGGATGATGATCTGGTTGGTCGGGAAGTCCTCGGCGCACAGGATGCGCAGCTGGTGGCTGTGCGGCTCGCGCGGCACGTGCGGCACCAGCGGCGGCGCCACGCCGTCGGCCAGCGGCAGCTCGAAGGCGAACACGCTGCCCACGCCGGGCGTGCTGACCACGCTGATGGCGCCGCCCATCAGCTCGACCAGTTGGCGGCAGATCGCCAGCCCCAGGCCGGTGCCGCCGTAGCGCCGGGTGGTGGTGCTGTCGGCCTGCTCGAACTTCTGGAACAGGCGCGGCATGGCGTCGGCCTCGATGCCGATGCCGGAATCCTCCACCGTGAAGCGGATCAGGTTCAGGCCGGGCGGAGGCGCCGGCTCGGCGATGCGCTCGACCCGCATGCGCACCGCGCCGCGCTGGGTGAACTTGAAGGCGTTGCCGACCAGGTTGACCAGCACCTGGCGCAGCCGGGTCGGGTCGCCGACGACGAACTGCGGCAGGGCCTCGCCGAACTCCAGGTCGAACTCGACGCTGTGGGCGGCGGCCTGCTCCTCGAACAGGCTGACCACGTTCTCCACCGTCGACGACAGGGCGAAGTCGATGTTCTCGATGCTCAGCTTGCCCGCCTCGATCTTCGAGAAGTCGAGCAGGTCGTTGATGATGGCCAGCAGCGACTGGGCGTTGGCCTGGCCGCGCAGGATCTGCTCGCGCGTGCTGTCCTGCAGCGCGCCGTCGCGCAGGGCGAAGCCGAGCATGCCGATCACGCCGGCCAGCGGGGTGCGCATCTCGTGGCTCATGTTGGCGAGGAACTCGGACTTTTGCCGCGTCGCGTCCTCGGCCTTTTGCTTGGCCAGGCGCAGCCGCTCGTCGTTCTCCTGCAGCGCGCGGTTGGCGCGCGCCAGCTCCTCGGTGTTCTGCCGCACCTGGCGCTCCTGCGCCAGCAGCTGCTCCTGGGTGCGGCGCAGCGCCTGCAGCGCGTCCTCCAGCTGCTGGTAGGCGCGCGCGTTCTCCAGGCCGGCGGCGGCGTGCGCCGCCAGCGCCTGCAGCATGTCCATGTGCACCCGCTGGTAGGCGTTGCGCTGCATGCTCTGCACGCACAGCACGCCGATCACCTTGTCGTTGGCCAGCAGCGGTGTGTACAGCATGGCCAGCGGGATCTCCGGCATGGCGCCGTTCTCCAGCGGCGTGCGGGTCAACAGGTCCAGGCCCTGGGCGCCCATGTAGTCGGCATACTCGGCGTAGAAGTCGTTGATGAACACCTCGCGCCGGTTCAGCAGGCACCACACGGCCAGCTGGTTCGGCTGGTCCAGGCTGCGGCTGTACGGCAGCGCGCGCACGCCGCCCTCCAGCGCGAAGGGGAACTCGATGACGCCCTGCTCCTCGCGCAGGAAGCCGATGCCGAACATCTGCGCGTCCATCAGGTGGTGGACGTGGCGGTACAGCGTGCCCATCGCCGTCTCCATGTCCAGCGTGGCGTTCATCTCGCGGCCCAACTCGCTGAGCACCGAGATGTTGCGGTGCGCCGTTTCGACGTTCTCCTTCTGCCGCTCGACCTCCTGCTTCTGCCGCTCGGCGTCCATGCGGCGCTGCTCGGCCTCGGCGCGCTGGCTCTCCGCCTCCAGCCGGCGCTGTTCCAGCTCGCCTTTCTGCTGCTGCAGCAGCTGGTTCTTCTGTTCCACCTCGGCGGTGCGCAGGCCGACCTGCTGCTCGAGCAGGCTCTTCTGCCGGCGCATGCCGCGCATGCGCGCCTGGTAGGCGGCGGCGCCGGCGCCCAGCAGCAGCAGCGCCACCAGCAGGCGGAACCACCAGGTCTTCCAGAACGGCGGCAGGATGGTGATCTCCAGCGTGGCGGCGTTGTCGTTCCAGATGCCGTCCTTGTTGGCCGCCTTGACGCGGAACACGTAGCGGCCCGGGTCGAGGTTGGTGTAGGTGGCGAAGCGCTTGGTCGAGTCGGTCACCACCCAGTCCTCGTCGAAGCCCTGCAACTGGTAGGCGAAGCGGTTGCGCTGCGGCGCGGCGTAGTGCAGCGCGGCGAATTCGAGCGAGAACACCGAGTCGTGCTCCCGCAGGGTCAGGGCGCTGGTGTGCTCGATGGCGCTGCTCAGCACCGCGCCGTGCTCGCCCTGGCCGGCGCGCACCGACTTGTTGAAGACCTGCAGGTCGGTGATCGCCACCGTCGGCGCCACGCTGTTCTCGCGCACCTCCTGCGGGGCGAAGGCGGTGATGCCGTTGAAGCCGCCGAAGTACAGCGTGCCGTCCGGCGTGCGCAGCGCCGAGCCGTCGAAGTAGGCGCCCTCGATGGTGCCGTCGGCGCCGCTGTAGTTGCGGAACAAGCCGGTCTCGACGTTCAGCCGCGAGATGCCGCTGTTGGTGCTCAGCCAGAGGTTGCCGACGCCGTCGGGCAGGATCGAGGCGATGGCGTCGTCGGCGATGCCGTCGCGGCGCAGGTAGCGGCGGAAGCGCACGCTGCCGTCGGCCGCCGTCTCCATCTTGTTCAGGCCGGCCGCCGTGCCGACCCATATCGCGCCGCGCGCGTCCTCGTACAGGTAGTGCACCTCGTCGTGGCTCAGGCTGAACGGGTCCTTCGGGTCGCGGCGGAAGTGGCGGAAGCGGCCGCTCTTGCGGTCGAGCAGGTCGAGGCCGTTGAAGGTGCCCACCCACAGCCGGCCGCGCCGGTCCTCGAGGATCGGGCGCACCACGTTGTCGGCCAGGCTGTCGCTGTCGGCCGGGTCGTGGCGGTAGGTCTGCGTCGCGCCCGTGCGCGGGTCGTAGCGGTGCAGGCCGCCGCGCGAGGCCACCCACAGCAGGCCGCCGCGGTCGCCGACGATGTTGCGGATGGTGTCGCTGCCCGGGTCGCCGCGGGCGAAGCTGACGTTGCTGAACTGGCCGCTGGCGGCGTCGAGCCGGTTGACGCCGCTGCGCCCGCCTATCCACAGGTTGCCGGCCGGGTCGCGCCACAGCGCGTTGACCAGGTCGTCGGACAGGCCGCCCGGCCGGTTCGGCTCGTGGCGGTAGAGGCGGCCCTCGCCGCTCAGCGGGTCGAAGTGGTTCAGGCCGCTGCTGGTGCCCAGCCACAGCCGGCCGCGCCCGTCCGGCACGATGGCGCGCACCTTGTTGTCCGACAGCGTGCGCAGCTGGTCGGCCTGGCGCACCACGCGGGCGAAGCCGCCGCTGCCCAGGTCGACCCGGCTGACGCCGTTGTTCCAGGTGCCGACCCAGAAGGTGCCGACGCGGTCGCGGAACAGCGCCGAGATCTGGTTGTCGGCCACGCTGTGCGGGTCGCTGAACTGGTGGCGGTAGGGCACCAGGCGGTTCTCCGCCGGCAGCCAGCGGTACAGGCCGTCGGCGTTGCTGCCGACCCAGAAATGGCCCTCGCCGTCCTGGTACAGCGCGGTGACGGCGCCCGGCGCCAGGCCCTCGGCCTCGCCCAGGCGGCGCCGCCGCGGCTGGTCGCCGAGCAGGTTCCACTGCTCCAGCCCGGCCATCGTGCCGACCCACAGGGTCTGCGCGCTGTCGACCTGCAGCGCGGCGATCGAGTTGAACTTGGAGTCGGGCCGGCTGTCGAGGCGGAAGTGCTGGAAGCGCGCCGCCCCCGGCGCCAGCATGTCGAGCCCGGTGGCGGTGCCCACCCACAGGCGGCCGGCGGCGTCGCGCGCCAGCGCCAGCACCTGGTCGTCGACCAGGCTGCCGGCGTCGGCCGGATCGTGGTGCCAGCTGGTGAAGCGCGCGCTGGCCGGGTCGAAGTGGTGCAGGCCGTCGCCGCTGGCCAGCCACAGGCCGCCCAGGCCGTCGTCGAGGATGGCGCGGATGTGGCGGTTGCCGTTGCCGCGCTTGGCCGACTCGCGCGGCAGGAAGTGGCTGAAGGTCTGGCTGCGCGGGTCGAACAGGTCGAGGCCGCCGTCGGTGCCCACCCACAGCCGGCCGGCGCCGTCCAGGTGCAGCACGCGCACCCAGTTGTCGCCCAGGCTGCTGGGGTCCGACACCACGCTCTTGTAGGTGGTGACGCGGTAGCCGTCGAAGCGGCTCAGGCCGGCCTGGCTGCCGAACCACATGAAGCCCTGCTTGTCCTGGGCGATGGCCAGCACCGACTCCTGCGCCAGGCCGTGCTCGACGCCGAGCTGTTCGAAGCGCAGCGTGCGCGGCGGCGCCGCCGCCGACGCCGCGACCGCGCCCAGGCCCCACAGCAGCAGGGCCGGCATCAGCAGGTGGCAACAAAGACGTCTTAACAACCGCACTAGCGTGACTCGTTCACAGTAAAAAAAGTATTGGGGGCGCGCGTGACGCCAAACCAACCCCGCAAGCTAGGGGTCTGACCCCATGCGGGGTCAGACCCCGACGTATGCGTCGCGGGGCGGGGTGCAGCCGGCTAAGCCGCTCACGAACCGAAGAAGGCTAACACATCGGCCTTACGCGCCTGGGTGTCGCGCTGGCCGAGACGGATCAGCTCGCAAGTATACGTCGATTCGAACAACAAATACGAGGCCAGCGCCGAGCCGCGCGCCTCGGTCGCGCCGATGCCCGACAACATGGTGCGGATCGGCGGCGGCAGGCTGGCGATGTGGCGGCTGGCGATGTCGTCGAGCCGCTCGGACGGCGCGATCACCAGCAGCTCGACCGGTTTGAGCGGGGTGTTCACCAGCAGCTCCGGCGGCAGCATCGACAGGGTGCGGTTGATCCGCTCGAGCCGCTCGATGTCGACCGCCAGGCTGTCGAGGAAGATCGAGGACATGGCGTGGCCGGCGATCTGCGCCAGGCTGGGGTAGCGGGCCGACTCGCTGGCGTCGCGCGCCGGCTCGGTCAGGCGGCCGGCGCCGACCACCAGCACCTTGCTGGCGCCGAGGTGGATGGCCGGCGAGATCGGCGCCAGCTGGCGCATCGAGCCGTCGCCGCAGTATTCGCGGTGGCCGCCCAGGTACAGCGGCGTGGCCGGGAAGATGAAGGGGATCGCCGCCGAGGCCAGCAGGTGCTCGATGCCGATCTGGTCCTGCAGCGCGATGCGCTGCATGCGCACCCAGGGCGCGATCTCGGCGGCGGTCTGGTAGAAGGTGATGTGCTGGCCGCCGGTGTAGGACGAGGCGGTCACCGCCAGCGCGTGCAGCAGGCCCTCGGACAGCGCCGTGTCCAGGCGCGGCAGGTCGAGCATGCGGTGCAGCAGGCTGGCCAGCGGCGTGTTGTCGAGCAGCGACTGGGGCGGCGCGGCGCGCCATTTGCGCAGCAGCCAGCCGAACGACAGCAGCGACAGCCAGCGCGCGCCGGAGCGCAGCACGCCGAGCGAGTCGGCGCGGTAGACCTGGTCGACGCTGATGTGCTGCCAGACGTCGAGCAGCTTCTGCACGCCCTCGCCGAAGTTGTCGGCGCGGCAGGCCAGCGCGGTGGCGTTGATGGCGCCGGCCGAGGTGCCGCAGATGATGTCGAAGGGGTTGCGCGCCGGCGGCCAGCCGGCCTCCCACAGTATTTCCGATATAGCCTGCAGCACCCCCACCTGGTAGGCGGCGCGGGCGCCGCCGCCGGTGAGGATCAGGCCGGTTTTCTTTTGAATTCCCATACGACAAGATTAGCAGGGTCTGCACTGTTTGGGGAGGCTCGCCCAGCCTTTAGAGCCTCCTTACCACAGTCAGTCGCCGCGCACCGCCCCCTCGCGCCGCGGGTCGGCGCCGCCGAACCAGTGTTCGCCGGCGGCCGTCCGGCGCCGCATGATGCCCTGCAGGCCGGAGTTCTGCTCCGTCTCGCGCACCTCGTGGCCGCGGGCGCGCAGCGCGGCGACGACCTCGGGGGCGACGCGGCCGGCCTCCAGCTCGGTCGGGCCGTTGCGGCTGCCCAGGTTGGGCAGGCTGATCGCCTGCTGCACGTCGAGGCCCCAGTCCAGCGTCCCCACCAGCACCTTGGCGACGTAGTTGATGATCGCCGAGCCGCCCGGCGAGCCGGTGGCCAGCAGCAGCTTGCGCGTGCCCTTGTCGAACACCAGCGTGGGCGACATGGCGCTGCGCGGCCGCTTGCCGGCCTGGACCCGGTTGGCGACGGGGCCGTCGGCGTCGGCCGACTCGAAGGAGAAGTCGGTCAGCTGGTTGTTAAGCAGGAAACCGTCGACCATCTGGCGCGAGCCGAAGGCGTCCTCCACCGAGGTGGTCATCGAGACGGCGCCGCCGAAGCCGTCGACCGCCACCAGGTGCGAGGTGGACGGCCGCGCCGTCTCGCTGTCGGCGCCCCAGGCCACCGTCATGCCGGGCGGCGTGCCGTGCTTGGCGCGGCCCATCGAGCGCTCGCCGATCAGCGCGGCGCGCTGCGCCAGGTAGCCCTTGTCGAGCAGGGCGTCGACGCCGCGCCCCGGCAGCGGCACGAAGTCGGTGTCGGCGACGTAGCGGTTGCGGTCGGCGTAGGCCAGCCGGCCGGCCTCGCTGAACAGGTGGATCGCCTCGGCGCCGTAGCTGCCGTTTTGCGGCGGGTAGGCGGCCAGGTTCTTGTTCTCCAACATGCCCAGCATCTGCGCGATGGCGATGCCGCCCGACGACGGCGGCGGCATGCCGCACACGGTCCAGGCCTTGTAGTCGCTGCAGATCGGCGCGCGTACCTTGGCCTGGTAGCCGGCGATGTCGGCCAGGCTCAGCTTGCCGGGATTGCGGGCATGGCCGGCCACCTTGGCGACGATGTCGCGGGCGATCCGGCCGGTGTAGAAGGCATCGGCGCCGCCCTTGGCGATCTCGTGCAGGGTCTGCGCCAGCGCCGGGTTCTTCAGCACGTGGCCGACCGGCCAGGGCCGCTTGTCGGCGTCGAAGAAGTAGGCGGCGGCGACCGGGTCGCGCACCAGGTACTTGTCCCACGACAGCAGCGCGTTCAGGCGCGGGCTGACGGCGAAGCCGCCCTCGGCCAGCTTGATGGCCGGGCCGAACAGCGCGGCCCACGGCAGCTTGCCGTGCTGGCGGTGGGCCAGCTCGAGCATGCGCAGCACGCCGGGCGCGCCGACCGAGCGGCCGCCGATGACGCCGGTCTCGCGCGAGACGGGCTTGCCGTCGGCGTCCTGGAACAGGTGCTCGTCGGCGCTGGCCGGCGCCGTCTCGCGGCCGTCGAAGGCCTGGATCTGTTTGGCGTCGGCGTACATCAGGAAGGCGCCGCCGCCGATGCCGGACGACTGCGGCTCGACCAGGGTCAGCACCAGCTGGGTGGCGATGGCCGCGTCGACCGCGCTGCCGCCGCGCTTGAGCATTTGGTAGCCGGCGTCGGCCGCCAGCGGATTGGCCGCCGCCACCATGTACTTCTGCGCCGACCAGCCAGCCTTGGCGGCGTAGCCGGTGGCGATTTCGGGGGCGCGCTGCGGCGCCTCCTGGGCCAGCGCCGGGCTGGTGAATGCGGCGGCGCCGGCCAGCAAGGTGGCGCCCAGCAGCGCGGCGGACAGCGCGCGGTTCTTCAGATGTGGCATGCAGCCTCTCATAAAAATGGGCCTTCACGGCCTATCGGAACGCCGGCAAAACCGGCGGCACAGATCGAGGGTCAGACCCTAGGGTCTGCCCCTGAGGCCGCGCCGGCTGAATTCACCAGCATCCCTGGCTCCGTGAAGCACCCAAAAGAAAAACGCGCGACCTGGGCCGCGCGCCGATGACTCTGGCATCCTACACCAAAAACCGTTTACACCTTACTTGGGTTGCATGCGGATAGCGCCGTCCAGACGGATGGATTCGCCGTTCAGCATGACGTTCTCGATGATGGCGCGGGCCAGCTGGGCGTACTCGGACGGCTTGCCCAGGCGCGGCGGGAACGGCACCATCTTGCCCAGCGCGTCCTGCACCTCGCTCGGCATGCCCAGCAACATCGGGGTTTCGAAGATGCCCGGGGCGATGGTCATCACGCGGATGCCGCTGCGCGACAGGTCGCGCGCCATCGGCAGGGTCAGGCCGACCACGGCCGCCTTCGAGGCGGCGTAGGCGGCCTGGCCGATCTGGCCGTCGTAGGCCGCCACCGAGGCGGTGTTGATGATGATGCCGCGCTCGCCGTGCTCGGCCGCTTCGGTCTTGCCCATCGCGTCGGCCGCCAGGCGGCACATGTTGAAGGTGCCCACCAGGTTGATGTTGACGGTGCGCTGGAACACGTCGAGCGGGTGCGGGCCGTCCTTGCCGACGGTCTTGACGGCCGGCGCCACGCCGGCGCAGTTGACCAGGCCGCGCAGGGTGCCCTGCGCCACGGCTGCGGCGACCACGGCCAAGCCGTCCGCCTCGGAGGTGACGTCGCACTTGACGAACACGCCCTTCAGTTCCGCCGCCAGCTTCTCGCCGGCCTCGACCTGCACGTCGGCCAACACGACCTTGCCGCCGGCCTCGACGATCATGCGCGCGGTGGCCGCGCCCAGGCCCGAGGCGCCGCCGGTGATGATGAATACATTGTTCTGAATCTGCATGTCTGTCCTCAATTCGAAAATAGATGGAAGGGTTCGGCCTCTGCACGGACCTTGGCCGATCGAAATGTCGCGCGCGACGCTTACATATAACGTTTACGTAAACGTCAAGTCGACGGCAATTGTAGCGAATTTCCGCGCGCGGCAGCAAAAAAGTTCTTCGTGGGGGACGGGGGAGCGCTCAAAACCATAGCCCAAGGCTCGGACTTCCCACCTTGGTGCCGTGCGTACGGGGCAGGAGTCCCTCGTCACCCCAGGACGGGTTCCCGCTTGTTGGCAGACCGCTTCGAAGGGCGTACCGCCCGCGTCGTCGAAGCATCCTGCTGGCTCATGCCGATACGTACATAGCGACGCATCAGGTCGTTCTTGCTGGTGCGGCTATCGAACGCTTCGACGCGCAGCTTCTCGTCCAACTTAGGGTCCATGTGGACAGTACGCAGCACCAACGCAGGGCCGCCGCGAGCGCCCTCCACCTTGAACAAATTGGGTTGCAACTTCACAGCCTTGATTCCCGCCACCAGGTACGTCCGAAACAAGTCCGCCTTGCTGACCTGCTTGGCGAGTGCCTCCTCACGCAACTGGTCGTCTATGTCAGGGTCGACGTAGACGGTGCGCAGAACCAGATTTTCGGTGGACATAATGAGCTCCGCAGTAGATACAAAACATATATACGTATACATATCTCTCGACCGCATGTCAAGCGGAGGGAGAGTCCCCTACCGATAGGCCCGCAAGATGCGGTCGGACATGCCGCCCAAGACCATCAAGCTGGCAAATCCAGGCCCCACCCGCTTCGATAGCATGGGGGCATGCAGCAGGGGCAGCTTCCAGTGTGGCGCCACATATTGGAGTTCGTCGCCTAATGATGCTTCAAGGTCTTGGTCCCGCGCTCCGGCGGGCCACTGCGGGAGCAGAGGCTTGAACCAACGCGAGTCGAATCCGGTGGCGTCAATGAGAATATACGGTTGAATCACAATTTGCGTGGCGTTGCCTTGCGTCACCGTCACAGACAGCTGCTCCTGGCCGTTCACGGCCTTGACCACGATGGAGTCGACTTTGCCGTCCCTGATGGCGAGGTTTTCTGCTGCGGACACCTTGTCGATCACCGTGGCCCAGACCACCCCGCGATTGAGACGATTGAAAAATTCGTCCTGACTGGCCGAAGACAAAGTCTTCCACGTGTCCTCCTCGCTAAAAAGCTTGTTCTCGAACAGACTGTCCACCCTGGTGTGCAAAACCGCGCGGGTAGCCACGACCTGAACGGCATGGCTCATGCAGCCATTCGACAACAGCCAGGCCAACGTTGCTGCGGCCGTGCCACCACCACCGATGATGAGGATGTCGGTATCGAACTGGCCGAAGGTCGGAGAACCCATGGTGGGGATGAGCGCCGCCACCTCACTGAGCCGACGCCAGAAGTCTTCACCGTTGAAGATGCGTGAACATGTTGCCGGCCGCCCCGCATCGTCCAGCACCTGCAAGGGCTTGGCAGGGCCCGGCCCAGTCATCACCACGCCATCAAAAAGGTCCGCATGCGTTTGGCGGGTTCCTGCCGCGTCCTCGTACTCGACGCTCCACTGGCCTCCCGATTGTTGGACTTGAGTGACCTTGCCAAAAACTGGGTTGTTACCCGCCCGCTTCAACGCCCACCGCAAATAGTGCGCGAACATCTTATGTTTGGGAGGTTTGCGCCCGGCGTCGACCCAAGCGCTGTAGGCCTGCGCGCGGCTTACCAAGAATTGCTGCCACGAGTAGTTCAGCATACCTGCGTCCGCCGTCCGGCCGTACAAAGACTTGTAGGGAAACCCAAGGTCGCGCTCCGCCAGAGTACACAGCCGTTGCTCCCCATCCGAATAGCCGTCGCCACCTTCCCAGGCGGCACCGATGGATTTCTTTTCGAAGATGACAACTTCCGTATCTTGCAGCTTGAGCGCCTTCAATACTTTGGTCTTGACCGCCAAGGCGACGGCTTTCGGACCTCCGCCGACAACTGCAACGCGCTTGCGAACTAAGACCTGTTTAGCCATTCTTGTTTTCCCCGTCATGTCTGTTGGCAAGGGGCGCTTTCCACGACACCGGTGCGTTACCACCTCGCTTCACCTCGACTAGGCACCACACCGCCGTTGCATACGCTTCATTCCACCGGGCTACCGGGCCGACGCTTACCAAGGACATCTGGCTGGCGCAGAGACTCAGAGGCACTGCAACCAGATGCCGTTGCGCTGGCACAGCTTGCCGTTCGGCGCGACGGTGGTGTTGCCGACGCCGTTGCCCTGCCAGGCGCCGCCGGCGTCGTAGCAGCCGCCGGCGCCGCAGTTGCCCAGCGGCTGGGGCGGACTCGGCGCGCGCAGCGGCGCGGACGGCGGCAACGGCGGCATCGCCACGCGCGGCGGCGCGGCGGGCGACGGCATCGGCTCGACGATCTGCGGCACCGGCCGGCGCGGCATGGGGCGCTGCGGCGGCGCGGTGCGGCAGGGTTGCCGCGCCAAGTGCTTGCCGTCCGCGCTCAAGGTGCAGAACGGCAGGCTGGCGTAGGCCTGCCCCTCCAATGGTCGCTGAGGCGCGGCGGTCGACGCGGGCGGCGGCGGCGTGCTCGGCGCGGTCACGGCCACGGCCGGAGCTGGAACTGGAGCCGGATCGGCGCCCTGCCCCGCCGCAGCCCAGGCATAGCCGCAAGCCAGCAAGCCGAGCACGGCGGCCAAAATCAACGCGGTTTTTTGGTAACTCATGGCGACACCTCGCTGTGCGCATCGTGTCATTCATTATCGGCCGGCCCGGCGCGCGTTACCAGCAATGGAAACAATTGTTCACGTTTGTGGCCGCGCCAAGGAAAAATGTCCAGCCGAAGCTCAGGCTGGACATTCAATTGGGCACTTGCTTGCCCATTCGGCGCGGCTGGCCCGGCGCCGCCGACCCTGCTACTTGGCAGGCTCGGCGGGCTGCGGCGCGGCGGACGCCGACGCCGACGCCGACGCCAACTCCACCGGCAAGGCCGGCGCCATGCTGGCCGGCGCCGGCGCGTGCAACGCCACCGGCGCGGCCGGCGCCGACACGGCCAGCCAGCCGGTGGCCGGCAGCAGCGGCACCAGCAGCAGCGCGACGATGTTGATGATCTTGATCAGCGGGTTGACGGCCGGGCCGGCGGTGTCCTTGTACGGGTCGCCGACGGTGTCGCCGGTGACGGCGGCCTTGTGCGCGTCCGAGCCCTTGCCGCCGAAGTTGCCGTCCTCGATGTACTTCTTGGCGTTGTCCCAGGCGCCGCCGCCGGTGGTCATCGAAATGGCCACGAACAGGCCGGTGACGATGGTCCCCATCAGCATGCCGCCCAGCGCGGCCGGGCCGAGCAGCATGCCGACCACGATCGGCACCACCACCGGCAGCAGCGAGGGCAGGATCATCTCGCGGATCGCCGAGGCGGTCAGCATGTCGACCGCCTTGTCGTACTCCGGCTTGCCGCTGCCGTCCATGATGCCCTTGATGTCGCGGAACTGGCGGCGCACCTCGACCACCACGGCGCCGGCGGCGCGGCCCACCGCCTCCATCGCCATGGCGCCGAACAGGTAGGGAATCAGCCCGCCGATGAACAGGCCGACGATCACCATCGGGTTCGACAGGTCGAAGCTGACGCTTTTGCCGACCGATTCGAGGGCGTGGGTGTAGTCGGCGAACAGCACCAGCGCGGCCAGGCCGGCCGAGCCGATGGCGTAGCCCTTGGTGACGGCCTTGGTGGTGTTGCCGACGGCGTCGAGCGGGTCGGTGATGGCGCGCACCGACTCGGGCATGCCGGACATTTCGGCGATGCCGCCGGCGTTGTCGGTGATCGGGCCGTAGGCGTCGAGCGCGACGACGATGCCGGCCATCGACAGCATCGAGGTGGCGGCGATGGCGATGCCGTACAACTGGCCCAGCTGGTAGGCCACCAGGATGGCGGCGCACACCGCCAGCACCGGATAGGCGGTCGACTTCATCGACACGCCCAGGCCGGCGATGATGTTGGTGCCGTGGCCGGTGGTCGAGGCCTCGGCGATGTGGCGCACCGGATGGAAGTCGGTGCCGGTGTAATACTCGGTGATGTAGACCATCAGCCCGGTCAGCACGATGCCGACCACGGTGCAGCCCATCATGCTGGTGCGCATGGCCTGCTCCGGCCAAATCTGCCAGGTGACCACGGCGAAGCCGACCAGCGACAGGCCGGCGGCCCACCATAGCCCGGTGTACAGCGCCGACATGATCTTCTTGCCCGGCGTGTGCTTGACCATCGAGCAGCCGACGATCGAGGCGAGGATGGAGACGGCGCCCAGCAGCAGCGGGTAGATGATGGCCGAGGTGGGCGCGCTGGCGATCATCAAGGCGCCCAGCAGCATGGTGGCGATCAGGGTCACCACATAGGTTTCGAACAGGTCGGCGGCCATGCCGGCGCAGTCGCCGACGTTGTCGCCGACGTTGTCGGCGATCACCGCCGGGTTGCGCGGGTCGTCCTCTGGGATGCCGGCCTCGACCTTGCCCACCAGGTCGGCGCCGACGTCGGCACCCTTGGTGAAGATGCCGCCGCCGAGGCGGGCGAAGATGGAGATCAGCGAGGCGCCGAAGGCCAGGCCGATCAGTGGTTTGATGACGTCGTGCGGGCTGAGCGGCACGCCGCCGGCGCCCTGCTGGGCCACCAGCATCATGTAGAACAGCACCACGCCGAGCAGGCCCAGGCCGACCACCAGCATGCCGGTGATGGCGCCGCCCTTGAAGGCGACGTCGAGCGCCTCGTTGATGCCCTTGGTGGCGGCCTGCGCGGTGCGCACGTTGGCGCGCACCGAGACGTTCATGCCGATGAAGCCGCAGGCGCCCGACAGCACGGCGCCGATCAGGAAGCCGAGCGCGGTCTGCATGCCGAGCAGGGCGAAGATCAGCACCAACAGCACCACGCCGACGATGGCGATGGTGCGGTACTGGCGCGCCAAATAGGCCGCCGCGCCCTGCTGGATGGCCAGGGCGATTTCCTGCATGCGCGCGTTGCCGGCGTCCTGTTTCAGGATCCAGCTGCGCGACCATAATCCATACACCACGGCGATCAGGCCGCACGCTACCGCAAACCAAAGACTAGCTGCCATATTGTCCCCTTCTTGTTATTGATCAAGCATACAAACCACACTCAGATAACCGCCAACGCGCCGGGTAGGCGCGCGCAGCCAACCAACCTGCGAACTGCAACACTTTGATACTCCGCCCGCGCGGGCGCGGACGTGGAACGAAAACGGGACGGCAACGAGCATGGGGCGCGCGGCGCGCGGCGCGAAAAGCGGGCGCAAAAAAAGCGGACGCTCGGTCCGCTCTACTGTAACGCTTATTCGGCCAGCGCGGCAAACGCGGCGTCGCGAATTTCTTCCACCGGACCGACGCCGGCGATGCGACGGTACTTCGGCGCGCCGGCTTGTCCCGACTGGGCCCAGTTGTTGTAGTAACCGAGCAGCACCTTGGTTTGGTTGTGGTAGACGTCCAGACGCTTCTTGACGGTCTCCGCCTTGTCGTCGTCGCGCTGCACCAGGTCTTCACCGGTGATGTCGTCCTTGCCTTCGACCTTGGGCGGGTTGAACTTGACGTGGTAGACGCGGCCCGAGGCCGGGTGCGAACGGCGGCCGTCCATGCGCTCGATGATCGATGCGTCGGGCACGTCGATCTCCAGCACGTAGTCGACGTTGATGCCGTTGTCCTTCATCGCGTCGGCCTGCGCGATGGTGCGCGGGAAACCGTCGAACAAATAGCCGTTGGCGCAGTCGGCTTCGGTCAGGCGGTCCTTGACCAGACCGATCATGATGTCGTCCGACACCAGTCCACCTGCGTCCATCACCTTCTTGGCGGCCATGCCCATCTCCGTGCCGGCCTTGATCGCGGCGCGCAGCATGTCGCCGGTCGAGATCTGCGGGATGTTGTATTTTTCTTTGATGAAATTAGCCTGGGTGCCCTTGCCTGCACCGGGTGCTCCTAAAAGAATAAGACGCATGAAAAATTCCTAAAAAACGATGTTTGGATGGTTGGTATTGGAAACAGTAGAAGTGCTGCGAATCTGACTATCTTGGTACGAAACTTACCACAGAACTCCCGCGCCACGCCAGTTTATGAGCAAAATGACATGGCTTATCGTCGGCCGGCGTGGGGAAAGTGATGTTCTATGTGAATATCGTGATGCGATTTCAGTTATATCGTTTATTCCTTACTGGCAGCTGAATCGTAGTGCCGCCGCACGCGCGCCAGATCCTCCGGCGTGTCGACGCCGGCGGCCGGCGCCGCCTCGGTGACATGGACGGCGATGGCGTGGCCGTGCCACAGCACGCGCAGCTGCTCGAGCGCCTCGATGGACTCCAGCGGCGACGCCTCCAGCTGCGGATAGGCCTGCAGGAAGTCGTTGCGGTAGGCGTACAGGCCGATGTGGCGCAGCGGCACGTAGCCGGCCGGCAGCGCTTCCTTGCTTTGGGCGAAGCCGTCGCGGTGCCACGGTATGGTCGCGCGCGAGAAGTACAGCGCCCTGCCCGCCTTGTCCAACACCACCTTGACCACGTTGGGGTTGAAGGCGTCGGCGGCGTCGTGCAGCGGATGGGCGCAGGTGGCCATCGGCACGCTGGCGGAGATGCAGTCGGCCGCCGCGCGCAGCAGCGCCGGGTCGATCAGCGGCTCGTCGCCCTGCAGGTTGACCACCACGGCGTCGGCCGCCAGGCCCAGCGCGTGCGCCACCTCGGCGATGCGGTCGGTGCCGGACGGGTGGTCGGCGCGGGTCATGCACACCTCCACGCCGTGCAGCTCGCAGGCGGCGCGGATCTCGGCGTGGTCGGTGGCGACGATGATGCGGGCGGCGCCCGCCTCGCGCGCGCGCTCGGCCACGCGCACCACCATCGGCTTGCCGCCCAGGTCGGCCAGCGGCTTGTTGGGCAGGCGGGTCGAGGCCAGGCGGGCCGGAATGATGACGACGAAGGACACCTTATTCCACCGCGTCCTGCAGGGTGCGCGCCTCGTCGGCCCACATGATGGGGATGCCATCGCGGATCGGGTAGGCCAGGCGGTCGCCGCGGCAAATCATTTCCTGGGCTTTTTTATCGTACTCCAGGGGGCCCTTGCAAACAGGGCAGACCAGAATATCAAGCAGGCGAGCATCCACGGCATTTCTCCACAATTTGTTCGGCCAGCGCCGCGTCGATGCGCGCTGTCACCGGGACGACCCACAGTCTCGGGTCGTCTTTGAGATCTTCAATTCGCGCACATTTTACTGCATCCTTCTCGGTCATCAAGATCATATCGGCCTGCAGGGCGCCGAACGGCTGGTCGAGGAAATCGTGATGGTCGGGCAGCGGCAGCTCCTCGAAGCGCAAACCGGCGGCGCGCAGCATGGCGAAAAAACGCTGCGGATTGCCGATGCCGGCCGCCGCCACGATGCGCAGGGCGGGCTGGGCAGACGGACCGGGCTGGCTCGATTGGCCGGTCGGGTCGGAGTCGCCGGACTGGTTCGCCGGGCCGAGCCGCTCGGGCCGGGCCAGCGCGCTGAGCGGGCGCCGCTGGCTGCGGTCGCGCAGCTGCTCGGCCATCTCGCCGACCAACTGCATCTGCACCGCGCGGCCCTCGGCGGCGCCGGTGGCGGCGACCAGCGCCGGCGTCAGCTCCGGCGCGTTGATGACGGTGAAGTCGCGCCAGCGCGACGGCGGCTCGCGCAGCGGCCCGGCCGGCAGCAGCCAGCCGTTGCCGGCGCCACGGCCGTCGAACAGGATGATCTCGACATCGCGTTGCAGCGCGTAGTGTTGCAGGCCGTCGTCGGTGAGCAGGATGTCGACGCCGGGATGGGCCGCCAGCAGCGCGCGGCCGGTGGCGGCGCGGTCGCGCCCCACCATCACCGGGCAGCCGGTGCGCTGGAAGATCAGCAGCGGCTCGTCGCCGACCTGCTGCGGCGTCGAGCCGGCGTCCACCGCGCGCGGCGTGGCGGCGGCGCTGCCGTGGCCGCGCGAGACCACGCCCGGCCGCATGCCGGCCGCTTGCAGCGCCTGCACCAGCCAGATCGTCAGCGGCGTCTTGCCCGTGCCGCCGATGAAGATGTTACCGACCACCACCACCGGCACCGGCAGCCGCGACGAGGCCAGCAGGCCGGCGCGGTACAGCCGCGCGCGCAGCGCGCTCAGGGCGCGGAACAGTAGCGAGACGGGCCACAGCGCGCAGGCCAGCGGGCCACGGCGCAACCAGGCGCGCGTCAGCGTGGTTTCCAATGCGGCAGTGCGAGTCGGTCGGGTGGAAGGCATGGATAAAGAGGTAATGTGAAAAAAGGGGCATGATTGAGCGTTACCCCGTACCCCGGATGCCGGGGTCAGACCCCATGCGGGGTCTGACCCCTTTCGGCCGCATTGCGGGGTGGGTCGTCGCTCAGCAAGCTGCCTGGGGTAGCGGCCTTACTTGGCGCCGCCGGTCTGCGCGGCGAAGGTCAGCTTGTCGTAGCCGGCCATGCGCGCCGCCTCCATCACGTTGATGACCATCTGGTGCATCGCGAACTGGTCGGCGTTGATGATCACCACCGGGCTCTTGTCGCCCGGCTTGGCGCCGGCCTTGGCGGCCTCCTGCATGGCGGCGGCCAGGCCGGCCACGTCGTGGAAGGACACCGGTTCCTTGTTGATGGTGTAGTTGCCCTTGGCGTCGACGGTGATGTTCAACTCGTTGGGCCGCTCGACCGCCTTGGCCGCGTCGGCCGTCGGCAGGGTGATCTGCAGCTCGGTGAACTTGCTGTAGGTGGTGGTGACCATCAGGAAGATCAGGATCACCAGCAGCACGTCGATGAAGGGGATCAGATTGATCTCGGGATGCTCGCGGCCCTGCCCTTTGCGGAAGTTCATGCCCATCGCGTTCTACTTTCGCTTGCAGTGGACGATGTCGACGAACTTCACCGCCTGCTGCTCCATCTCGATGATGAAGCTGTCGACCAGGGCGCGGAAGTGGCGGTAGAACACCAGCGCCGGCATGGCGATGGCCAGGCCGAAGCCGGTGTTGTACAGCGCCACCGAGATGCCGTGCGCCAGTTGGGCCGGATTGGCGCCGCTGGCGTTTTGCGAGCCGAAGATCTCGATCATGCCGACCACCGTGCCGAACAAGCCCATCAAGGGCGCCAGCGTGGCGATGGTGCCCAGCGTGGTCAGGAAGCGTTCCAGCATGTGGGCCACGCCGCTGCCGGCCTCCTCGATCGACTCCTTCATCACCTCGCGCGGCGAATCGATATTGCGCAGTGCGGCCGACAGCACCACGCCCAGCGGCGAATTCTTCTCCAGCTTGTCGATGATGTCGGGGGTGATGTTGCCGCTGCGGTAGACCTGCACCACCTCGTCGAGCAGCTTGCGTGGCAGGATTTTGCGGCGGCGCAGATACAACAGGCGCTCGATGATCAACGCGGTGGCAACGATGGAAGCGATCAACAACAGCCAGATAGGCCAACCTGCAGCTTGAAGAATGGCGAGCAAAACGAACTCCTGTGTGGATAAACCGGCCGGGATCGAATCCGCCGGCTAGGGCTGGCGACAAGGGCGCAACCCAAAGGCGCAATGTAACTTGTTGGGCCGCGCTCGGCAAGTGGCGATTCGGCCGGCGCAGGGTGGCGGCGCCGGCCATTGCTGCGGGTTTTGCACATGTTCTGTGGATAAGATTGTGCGCAAGCCAATTGACAGTCGGGAAGACCGTTGATTTCAAAGGAGAATTCAGGTGTGCGCAAAAACGCAGCAAAAATCCGATCGTCGTTTGCGCGGCATCAAACAATCCACAGAATGCTGAGCTTGTGGAGTTCTGCACATTTTCTGTGGACAAAATTGTGCGCAATGCCATCAATGCCTAGCTAAGCCATTGATTTATATAGACATAGTCAAGCAGCCTAAAATAGTCGCAGCGCCGCTCCGGGCAGCCGACCATGCTGGCCGAATATACTCAGCAAAAGTTGTGCCTACTTCTGCACATATTCTGTTGATAAGATTGTGTGCAACGGTGGACATCAACAGCTAAGTCATTGATAAATATTAATATTATACCCGTGCGCAAAAATAGGGCAATCGCCCTTCCTGGGTGGAAGATATCCACCGGACCGGCTGTTTGGAGCCGGCCGCAGCGACTAAGGACACCAAAAGTGGCAAAACTCTCAGTTCTGCACACAAACTGTGGATAAGATTGTTAGCAAGGCCCGTGGCTAAGTATCAAGTGCTTGATTTGTATGGGTATTTTTACCATGCGTAAAAAAAACGCATGGTAAAACCTGCGCCGACTCGGTCGCGCCCGCGCCAGCGGGCCGCCACGCCAGACCACGGTTCTGCACATTAAATGTGGATAAGATTGTTAGCAATCATTCTCACCAACCTCCAAGTCTTTGTTTTTAAAGAATATTTAAGCAATGCATAAAAATATGGCAGATCGGCAATATTTGTCGACTTCTGCACCGGAGCGGCCGTTTCCACCACCCAAATACGGCAGGTAATCGATTTAGTCTCGCTATCGGCGGCAACACTACACTTCTGCACATTTTGTGTGGATAAGATTGTGCGCAAGCTAGGTGATGGCCCGTGAAGTCTTTGATTTATATAAGATTTATTGCCTTGAGTAAAAACAAGGCAGCCAGCTTCCGCAGTGGAAAACGCGCGCGTTCGCCCTCCGCCAGTTATTTGGCGCCATTCGCCGCGTGGGGACAAGTCGCGAGTTCTGCACATCTTCTGTGGATAAAATTGTGCGCAAGACGGCAGATAAGAGACTAAGTCATTGATTTGTAATAATATACTTTCCCTGCATAAATTTTGCGCAGTGGCAAACAAGCAATACGAAAAAGACTATCGCTCACACAAAGTTCCACACATCTTCTGTGGATAACTTTGTGCGTAACTGCCGGTGGCAAACCCAAAGTGCTTGATCCGTAAGGCTTTTTTGCCTCTGCATGCAAATGCGGCAAAAATATTTACCCTTAATAATCAAATGTTTACAATATAACCTTGCCGTTTTAGTTGATATATGACATAAGCATGACCGCCACCAATTTTTGTGGATAGCTTATTTTTTCGACATCATGAACCACAGCGACGACACCGATTTCAGCCCTCCTCCACCGCCCGTGATGACCGTCACGGCGCTCAACCAGGCCGTTGCCCGCCTGCTGGAACGCTCCTTTCCGCTCAGCTGGATCGCCGGCGAGGTGTCCAACTTCACCCGCGCCAGCTCGGGCCACTGGTACTTCACGCTGAAGGACGACGCGGCCCAGGTGCGCGCCGTGATGTTCCGTGGCCGCGCCCAGCACGCCGGCTTCATCCCGCGCGAGGGCGACAAGGTCGAGGTGCGCGCCTTGGTGACGCTGTACGGCGCCCGTGGCGACTACCAGATCAATGTGGAGGCGATCCGCCGCGCCGGCGTCGGTGCGCTGTTCGAGGCCTTCCAGCGGCTCAAGGAGCGGCTCGGCGCGGCCGGTCTGTTCGACCAGGACCGCAAGCGCGCCCTGCCGATGTTCGCCCGCACCATCGGCATCGTCACCAGCCCGCAGGCGGCGGCGCTGCGCGACGTGCTCACCGCGCTGAAACGCCGCGCGCCGCACATCCACATCGTGCTGTATCCCACGCCGGTGCAGGGCCAGCAAGCGCCCGAATTGATCGCCCGCGCCATCGACACCGCCTCCGAGCGCGCCGAGTGCGACGTGCTGATCGTTTGCCGTGGCGGCGGCAGCATCGAGGACCTGTGGTCGTTCAACGACGAGGCGGTGGCCTACGCCGTCGCCAACTGCAGCATGCCGGTGATTTCCGGCGTCGGCCACGAGACCGACTTCACCATCAGCGACTTCGCCGCCGACCTGCGCGCGGCGACGCCGACCGCCGCCGCCGAGCTGGCCGCCACGCCGCGCGCCGACTGGCTCGCCTCGCTGCGCGCCGACGCCACCGACCTGCGCCGCGCCATGCGCCGCGCGGTGGGCGAGGCGGCGCAGACCTTGGACAACCACACGCGCCGCCTGCTCAGCCCCGCCGCGCAGATCCGCCAGCAGCGCTTGAAGCTGCTGGCCTTGTCAACGGCGATGACGCACGCCAACCGTGCGCCGCTGGCGCAGGCGCGCGGTGCTTTGGATCGATTGAGCGGTAGATTGGCGGCGCAGCGGCCGGACGTGCGCGCGGCGCGCCAGCAGCTGGCCGGATTACAGCATCGCGGCGCGCTGTGCATGGGGAGTTTGCTGGGGCAGCGGCGCGACGCGCTGGGCGCGCTGGCGGCGCAGCTGGAGCTGCTCAATCCGCAGCGCACGCTGGAGCGCGGCTACGCCATCGTCACCGACGCCAAGGGCGCCGTACTACGCTCGCCGGCCCAGCTCAAGCCGCGCCAATCGCTCACCGTGCGCCTGGCCGAGGGCAGCGCGCAGATCGACGTGGCGGCGGTGCAGCCCACGCTGGACTGATTTGTCGAGAAAAAGCAGAGAGTATTTGGATCGCGCCGCTAAGATATCCAATATCCTCTCTGCATTTTGCTACAACAGGTCAGCAATAAGGCATTGACGTTGGCAGGGAGCCGTCGCCGAAACCTTCCCAAAAGAGGTGTCAGCATGACAACAACCTCGCTCCCTGCAGCCATGCCCGACGATTACGCCGACTGGCTCAGGCAACTCAAAACCGACATCAGTAGCGCCCGGCAACGGGCCGTACTGGCCGTCAACGCCGAACTGGTCCGGCTTTACGGCCGTATTGGACATGACATCCTGCAAAGGCAACAAAGCCAAGCCTGGGGTTCGAAGGTTATCGACCGACTGGCGCGCGATCTCAAAGATGAATTTCCTGATATGCGGGGTTGGTCGTCAAGTAATCTGAAATATATGCGCTTTTTTGCGCAGCATTGCCCGGCTGGACAATTCGGTCAGCAGCCTGCTGACCAATTGCCGTGGTTCCATATCGTCACGTTGCTGACCAAGCTGCGCAGCGTCAACGAGCGAGAATGGTATGCGTCGCAGGCCGTACAGCACGGCTGGTCGCGCACGACACTGGAATTGAACATCAAGAACCATTTGCGGCAACGTCAGGGGGCTGCGGTAAGCAATTTCATGATCAGCTTGCCGAACGCTGCCTCCGCCCTGGCACAGGAAGCCCTGAAAGACCCCTATCTGTTCGATTTTATCGGTTTGGGCAATGATGCGCAGGAACGCGAGATCGAAGATGGACTAATCCGTCATATCACCCGCTTCCTACTGGAACTTGGCGCCGGCTTTTCCTTCGTCGGGCGGCAATTCCGGCTTGACGTGGCCGGCGACGAATTCTTCATCGACCTGCTGTTTTATCACACGCGCCTGAAATGCTACGTGGTCGTTGACCTGAAAGCCGGCGCCTTCAAACCCGAACACGCTGGCCAACTTAATTTCTATCTTTCCACGGTCGATGCCCAGATCAAAGCCGAGGATGACAAGCCAACCATCGGCTTGTTACTGTGCAAGCAGAAAAACCGGCTGGTGGCGGAATATGCGCTGTCCGGCATCGACAAACCGATAGGCATCGCCGAGTACCAATTGCTACGCGATTTACCGGAATCGCTGGAGCGCAGCCTGCCAAGTATCGCCGAGATCGAGGCGGAACTGGCAGGCAACACGGATTGATCCTGTAGCTACTCCGCCGACAGCATGGCCGACATGCCGATCAGCGCCGGATAGTCGTCGGTGATGACGAAGGTGGCGATCTGCGCCAGATAGTCGGAGAAGCGCCCCTTCTGCTCGAAGCGGGCGCGGAAGCCCGAGCGGGCGAAAAAATCGCCCATGCGCGGCACGATGCCGCCGCCGATGTAAATGCCGCCCTTGGCGCCCAGGGTCAGCGCGACGTTGCCGGCGACGGTGCCGAGCATTTCGCAAAACGCCTCCAGCGTCTCGACGCACAGCGGGCAGTTGCCGCGCAGGCCGCGCTCGACGATCTCCGGCGCGCTTAAATTCTCCGCCTCGACGCGGCCGCGTTCGGCCAGCGCGCGGAACACCAGCCCCAGGCCGATGCCCGACACCAGCCGCTCGCTCGACACGTGCTCGTGGAAGCGGCGGGCGTAGCGCAGGATGTCGATCTCGCGCTCGCTCATCGGCGCGAAGGTGCTGTGGCCGCCCTCGCTGTCGAGGGCGATCCAGCGCGCGCCGGCCGGCACCAGGCCGGACACGCCCAACCCGGTGCCCGCCCCCACCAGCCCGACCACGCCGCCGGCGCGCGCCGTGCCGCCGCCGATCTGCCGCATGTGGCCGGCGTCCAGGTGCGGCAAGGCGCTGGCCAGCGCGGTGAAGTCGTTCACCACCACCAGCGATTTCAAACTGAATTGCGAACACACCGCCTCGATCGAGAACGACCAGTGGTGGTTGGTCATGCGCACCCAGTCGCCGTCGATCGGGTTGGCGATGGCGATGCCGGCCAGGCGCGCCTGGTAGCCGCCGGCGGCCACCGTGGCCGGCTGCGCCAGGTAGTGCACCAGCGCCGCGCCCAGGGTCGGGTAGGCGGCGCAGTCGGCCGTCCAGATCGCCTCTATCCGCTTGGGCGCCGTCTCCACGCCGAAGCGGGCGTTGGTGCCGCCGATGTCGGCCAGCAGGCGCGGGCCGTTGATGAAACCGGGGAAGCTGTCGCGTTGCATGGTTGTCCTTGAGGTTCCGTGGTGCGGGCGCGGCGGGCGGTCCCACTGACCGCCGCGCCCGGCGATCAGAACTTCATCGACACGCGCGCACCGAACGTACGGGGCTGATTATAGAACGCGCCGTAGATTTGCTGGGTCGGCTGGCAAGGCATGCCGGTGTCGGTGCACAGCTCCGTCACGTCCAGCTTGACCGCCTTGTCGGTGGCGTTCTGCACGAACAGCTCGGCGGTGTAGGCCTTGTTGCTCGGCTGGTAGCGCACACTCAGGTCGAGCGTGGTGTAGGCGTCCTGCCGCTTCACGCCGGCGTGGCCCGGCACGTCGCCGTTGAAGGCGCCGCTGCCGATGAAGGAATCGCCCTCGTAGTGCACCGCCGCGCGCGGGGTCAGCTGGCCGCCGCCGAGCGCGAAGTCGTGCTCGTACTGGATGGTGGTGGCGAACTTGGGCGCGTGCTTCATGGTGGCGCCGCCGACGTTGACCAGCGGCGCGGTCGAGCCGCAGGACTGGCCGTTGGCGCGCGCCGCGTCGACGTCGCAGGACAGGAAATCGTCGTACACCGCCTTCAGGTAGGTGGCGTTGCCGGTCAGGCGGTCGATGCGGGTCGGACGCCAGGTCCATTCCGCCTCGATCCCCTTGACCGTGGCGCCGGCCGCGTTGAAGTTGGCCAGCACGCTGTTGACCACCTGCGATTCGAGCTTGTCCTTGTACTTCATCCAGAAGGCGTCCAGGTTCAAGGTCAGCTCGCGGTTGAACAGGTCGGACTTGAAGCCGATCTCGTAGCTGGTCAGTTTTTCCGGCTTGGTGGTGGCGCCGCCGTCGCCGATGGCCGGCGAGTGGAAGCCGGTGGTGACGGAGCCGAACAGCAGGATCTGCGGCGCCAGCTTGTACTCGACGCGGCCGAGCCAGGTCGACTGGCTGTATTTCAGGTCGGCCGAGTTGTCGCCCGGGGTGTTGCCGCAGCCGGCCGCCGTCACCGCGCCGCCGGGGCCGATGTTGTGGCTGTTGATCAGGCCCGAGCCGGGCGTGACCAGCTGGCGGATCTGGTCGGCCGTCAGCACCGTGGTGCCCAGCGGGACGTTGGCCGGCCAGTTCGGGCAGGCCCAGTTTTGGCCGCCGATGTCGAACTTGTGGTCCTTGGTGTAGCGCGCGCCGGCGGTCAGCTTGATCTGCTCGGTCACCTGCTGGCTGATCTGGGCGAAGGCGGCGTTCGATTTCAACTGGCGGTTGCCCTGCTTGAACGACATCGCCGAGGCGTACTGGCCGACGGTCGGCTGGACGAAGATCACCGAGCCGTTGGCGACGTCCTGCGCCACCGTGGCCTGCGAGATCTGGCTGCGGTCGATGTCGAAGCGCACCTTGTTCTTCTCGCCGAAGACGAACAGGCCGCCGACCCACTGGAACGGCGCGTCGTTGTCGGAACGCGCCTGCAGCTCGTGCGAGTAGCTGTCGAACTTGGCCCACTCGGTGCGGTTCTCCGATTTGAAGCCGGGGAAGACGCCGGCGTCGGCGTCGTTGGCGTTGGTGCGCTGGTAGCGGCTCCAGCTGCCCAGGTAGGTCAGGTCGAGCGACTCGGTCGGCTTGTAGTTGAGGCGGCCCTTGTAGGTCATGATGGACTGGTCGAGCATGCCCGGCGTGTCGATCAGCGCCGAGCGCAGCTCCTGGCCGGCCTTCGGCTCGGCCGCCAGGTAGACGTTGCCGGCGCCCTGGTCGTGGAAGTAGTCGGCGATGAAGGTGCCGCGCAGCTCGGGCGTGATCTTCCACAGCAGCGAGGCGCGCACGCCCATCTGGTCGTTGGCGCCGTACTTCTTCGAACCGGGCAGCACGTTGGAGCCCTGGCGGAAGGCCACGGTGCCGTCCTGGCTGTCCTTGATGGCGGCGATGCGCAGGCCCAGCGTGTCGCTCAGCGGGATGTTGACCATCGCCTGCGTCTGCAGGTGGTGGCGGTCGCCGACGGTCATGCCGGCGGTGCCGAAGAACTTGTCGGTGCTGGGCGCGCCGGACACCAGGTTGACCGCGCCGGCGGTCGAGTTGCGGCCGTTCAGCGTGCCCTGCGGGCCGCGCGCCACCTCGACGTGGCTCAAGTCGTACATCAGCGCGGTGGCGCCCTGCGGCCGCGGCGAGTAGATGCCGTCGACGTAGAAGGCCACCGCCGGATCGCCCAGCTCGGTGTGGTTGGCCGAGCCGACGCCGCGCATGTAGACGTGCACGCCGCCGGAGTCGCCGTGCTGCTCGACCACCAGGCTGGGCACCATCGCCGTCAGCGAGGCCAGATCCTTGACCTGGTTGTTGGCCAGCGTGTCCTGGCTGTAGGCGGTGATCGCCAGCGGCGTCTCCTGCACGAAGGTGTTGCGGCGCGTCGCCGTGACGACGATGCGGTCGACGCTGTCGGCGGCGGCCGGCGCGGCGGCGGCGGGAGCTGCGGTCGGAGCGGCGGCGCCGGTGGCGGCCTGCTGGGCGAAGGCGCTGCCGCCGGCCATCAGCGCGATGGCCAGCGCCATCCGGGTTTTTTTCAGGTGGTTCATTTGTCTATCCTCTATTTCCGTTAATTAAATGATGTCACATAGCTCTTTGGCTACTGCTGCACATGCATTGCTGTGCTCAAGTTGAGTTCATGGCGGGCCCCCGTTTAGCTTTCTGCATTTTCGTGTTCAATGTGCGGCCAGGGCGCGGCCGGCCGGGTCGAATAGGAAGGCCTTGTTCTGCTGCGGCACGAAGCCGATGCGCTGCTCCGGCCGCAGTTGTGTGGCCTGGTCGCCGTGCAGCTTGATGGCCACCGTGTGCGCGCCGCCGTCTAGCGTGGCGTGGACGATCTGCGCGTCGCCCAGCTGCTCGATCAGGCTGATGCGCGCCGGGCAGCCCTGCTCCGGCGCGACGATGCTCAGGTGCTCGGGGCGGATGCCCAGGGTCAGCTTGCCCAGGTCGCCGGCGTGCGGCAGGGCGAAGCGGCCGGCCACCTCCAGGCAGGGCAGGAAGTTCATGCGCAGCGCGCCGATGAAGCCGGCGACGAAGCGGCTGGCCGGCTGTTGGTACAGCTCCAGCGGGGCGCCGACCTGCTCCATGTGGCCGCCGTTGAAGACGGCGACGCGGTCGCCCAGGGTCATCGCCTCGACCTGGTCGTGGGTCACGTAGACCATCGTGGTGCCCAGCTCCTGGTGCAGCTTGGCCAGCTCGATGCGGGTCTGCACGCGCAGCGAGGCGTCCAGGTTGGAGAGCGGCTCGTCGAACAGGAACACCTTGGGCTGGCGCACGATGGCGCGGCCGATCGCCACGCGCTGCCGCTCGCCGCCGGACAAGGCCTTCGGCTTGTGGTCCAGGTGGTGGCTGATCTGCAGGATCTCGGCGACCTTGTTGACCGCCTCGCGCACCTGCGCCTCCGGCACCTTGGCCATCTTCAGCGCGAAGCCCATGTTGTCGCGCACCGACATGTGCGGATACAGCGCGTAGCTCTGGAACACCATGGCGATGCCGCGCTCGGCCGGCGGCACCTCGTTGGCCAGCGTGTCGCCGATCAGCATCTGGCCGGCGCTGATGTCCTCCAGCCCGGCGATCATGCGCAGCAGCGTCGACTTGCCGCAGCCGGAAGGGCCGACGAAGACCATGAACTCGCCGTTGGCGATCTCCAGGTCCAGCCCTTTGACCACCTCCGGGCCGTCGCCGTAGGATTTGCGGATGCCGCGTAAAGAGATGCTGGCCATGCTTACTCCCCCGCGCCGCTGGCGCCGACCGCGCCGACGGCTTTGCCGGCGTGGTGGTATTGGCCGGCGCGCTGCCGGGCGATGAAGCTGCGATACCACAGCGCGCTGTCCTTCAGCGTGCGCTGCTGGGTCGCGTAGTCGACGTAGACCAGGCCGAAGCGCTTGGCGTAGCCGGAGTTCCACTCGAAGTTGTCGAGCAGGCTCCAGTAGAAGTAGCCGCGCACGTCGACGCCCTGCTCCATCGCCGTGGCGATCGCCTGCAGGTGGCTGCGCACGTAGTCGATGCGGCGGGCGTCGTCGACCCGGCCGCCGGCCAGCTGGTCCGCCTCGGCCATGCCGTTTTCGGTGATGTAGACCGGCGGCAGCTGGTACTCGCGGTGCAGCGCCTGCAGCAACTCGCTCATGCCCTGCGGGTAGATCTCCCAGCCCATGTCGGTCAGGCCCAGCTTGGCCTCGGGCAGGCGCGGCGGCGTCTCGGTGCTGACGAAGGCGCGGAAGTAGTAGTTCACGCCGAGGAAGTCGAGCGGCTGCTGGATATCCTTGAAATCGTTTTCAAAGATGGACAAACGAGTCGTGTCGATGGCTTTCAGTGCCAACTCCGGGTAGCGGCCCTTGAAGATCGGGTCCATGAACCACTGCACCGAGCGGGCGTATTCGAGGTCGGCGGCGGCCTTGTCGGCGGCCGAGTCGGTGGCCGGGGTGGCGGTCCACTGGTTCAGCACGATGCCCAGCTTGGCCGGCGCTTTGACGGCGCGCATCGCCTGCATGGCCAGGCCGTGCGACAGCAGCAGGTGGTGCGACACTTGCAGCGCGGCGACCGGGTCTGCCACGCCGGGGGCGAACTGGCCGTTACCGTATCCGAGGTTGGCGCTGCACCAGGGCTCGTTGTGGGTGGCGATGGTGGCGACGCGGGCGCCGAAGCGGCGCGCCACCTCGGCGGCGTAGGCGGCGAAGTGGTGGGCGGTGTCGCGGTTGAGCCAACCGCCCATGTCCTGCAGGCCCTGCGGCAGGTCCCAGTGGTACAGGGTCAGGTGGGCGGTGATGTTCTTCTCGCGCAGCTTGTCGAGCAGGCGCGAATAGAAGTCGAAGCCCTTCTCGTTCCAGGCGCCGTGGCCGTCCGGCTGCACGCGCGACCAGCTGACCGAGAAGCGGTAGGCGTTGACGTTGAGCGAGGCGATCAGCTCGACGTCCTCGGCGTAGCGGTGGTAGTGGTCGCAGGCGACGTCGCCGTTGCTGCCGTCGATGACCTTGCCGGGGGTGTGGCTGAAGGTGTCCCAGATCGAGGGGCCTTTGCCGTCCTCGGCGGCGGCGCCCTCGATCTGGAAGGCGCTGGTGGCCACGCCCCAGGTGAAGGAGGCGGGGAAATCAAGCTTGTCGGTGTGGTTTGGCATGGTCGTTGAGTCGAAAAAAGTCGGGTTAGAAGTCGTTGAAACTAGCGGGTCGGCGGGGCGATGGGACGCACTATCCCCAGGGTCAGACCCTAGCGCCAAGGCGGGGAGTCTGACCCTATATTTTCGCCGGCGGATTTTCTGGGTCTGGCGCGGGGTCAGCCCTTGACGGCGCCCTGGGTCAAGCCCTCGATCAAGCGCTTCGAGGCGACGAAGAACATGATCAACAGCGGCAGCACGGCGATCGCGGCGCCCACCATCAAGGCGCCCCACTCGGTGTTGTTGGGCGCCTGGATGCTGCGCAGCGCCACCGGTATGGTGTAGTTCTCCACCGAGCGCATCACCACCAGCGGCGTGATGAAGTTGTTCCACGAGTTGATGAAGGTGATCAGGCCGAGCGTGCCCATGGCCGGGCCGATCAACGGCAGCACCACGCGCCAGTAGATGGCGAACTCGCCGCAACCGTCGATGCGGGCCGCCTCGATCAGCTCGCGCGGGATCGCCGTGCCGATGTACTGGCGCATCAGGAAGATGCCCAGCGCGCCGGCCGCGCCCGGCACGTACAGGGCGCGCGGCTGGTCGAGCCAGCCGATGAAGTCCATCAGCATGAAGGTCGGCACCATGCCCATGAAGGCGGGGATGATCATCGAACCCATGACGATGGCGAACAGCGGCTGCTTGAAGCGGAACTCGTAGACGGCGAAGGCGTAGCCGCCCAGCGAGCAGAAGAACAGGGTCAGCGCGGTCTGCATCAACGCCACGTACAGGCTGACGCCGATGTTGCGCCAGAACGGCAGGCGCTCCTCGAGCAGCTTGAGGTTGTCCAGCGCCGAGGCGCCGAACCAGGCTGGCGGCGGGAAGCTGAAGATCTCCGCGCTGGTGTGGGTGGCGAAGACGAACATGAAGTAGAACGGCGTGAACATGATCAGCGCGCCGATGCCGACGATGCCGTAGGCGCCGAACTTGGCGCTCCATGCTGCGGCGGCGCCCAGGCCGTTCGAACGCGCCGCGCTTGCTGCCATTGTTGCGGATGCTGCGCTCATCGTGCGCCCCTTTCATTGCGGCTGAAGATGCGGTTGTTGATCCAGGTGCTGCTGGCGATGAGCAGGAACAGCAGCCAGGAGATGGCCGAGGCGGTGCCGAAGTCGCCCGACGAGAACGCCGTTTTGTAGACGAACATGGCGGTGGTCAGCGCCGCCTGCCCCGCCCCGCCGGACTCGCCGACCAGGATGAAGGGCTCCTCGAAGGTCTGCAAATTGCCCATGATGGTCATGGTCACGGCCAGGTACATCATCGGCCGCAGCTGCGGCAGCGTGATGTGCCAGAACTGCTGGCGCTTGCTGGCGCCGTCCAGGGTGGCGGCCTCGTATAGGTCGCGCGGGATCACCTGCAGCGCCGAGATGTACAGCACCAGGTTCCAGCCCAGGTAGCGCCAGAAGATCACGAAGGCCACGGCCGGCTTGATGAACTGCGAGTTGTTGAGCCAGTCGATGGGCTCGGCCGGCATCAGGGAACCGAGCAGCGGCACCTCGCCGAGCGCCTTGAGCAGCAGGTTGATCTCGCCGTACTGGCGCGAGAACAGGGTGTTGAACACCATCGCGATGGCCACGCTGGAGGTGATGAAGGGCAGGAAGTAGGCGCCGATCACCAGGTTGCGCGAGCGCTTGAAGGTGTTGTGGATATAGGCCGCCAAGGGGATCGCCACCAAGTGCTGCGGCACGCCGGAGGCCAGCGCCAGCCACAGCGTGTTGCCGAGCGACTTGAAGAACCAAGGGTCGTTCAGCGCGAAGATGTAGTTGTCCAGGCCGACCCACTGCATGGCGGTGATGCCGCTGGCGGCGTCCCACTGGTTGAACGACAGGTAGATCGAAAACAGCAGCGGGAACAGGCTGAAGGCGCCGAACAAAATGAAGAAGGGGCTGATGAACAGGTAGGGTGCCCACTTCTTCGAGTCGAAGCGACGGCGCGCGCCGCCACGCCGGCTTGGCGCGGCGCCGACCGGCTCGATGGCCTTGAACGGGCCGAGCGCGGGCGCGCTCACGGGCGCCCCCGGAGCGTGTCCTGCCGCTGCCGATTCGAGGCAGTCCGCAACGTGGTGGGCGCCTTGGTCCGCTGTGTGGTCTGGTGCATGCTCATCTCCATTCATCAACGGCGCGCCCGGCGCTCGATCAGCGCCTTGGCGTCGCGCAGCGCGGTCTTGATGTCCTTGTTTTGCTCCAGGACGTTTTCCAGCTCGCTGTTGACGACCTCGTTGGCCATCCAGTCGTATTTGTCGACGCGGATCACCGGGATTTTGACGGCGGTGTCGCGCGCCAGCTGGCGCGTCTTCTGGCCGCCGAAGTAAGGCTGCGCCTCGTCCATCGCCGGGTCGCCGTGCGCCGCCAGCAGCGACGGGTAGCCGCTGATCTCGCGCAGGGCCGTGAGCTGGACCTCCTTGTTGGCGGTCATGAACTTGATGAACTCCCAGGCCTCGGCCTTGTTGACGGCCTTCTTGGGGATCGCGTAGAAGGAGCCGCCGTAGGAGGCCAGCGCGCCGCCCGGCAGGCCGCTGGCACGCCACTGTCCCTTGTAGTCCGGCGCCAGCCACTTGGCCAGGTGGCCGCCGAACCAGAAACCGCTCATTTGGCTGGCCACCTTGCCGCGCTTGAAGCCCTCCGACCATTCGCTGGTCCAGGCCACCGTCTTGGTGTCGATGCCGGCGACGCGGGCCGCCTTGGCCAGCTCGAAGGCGCGCACGAAGCGCGGCGAGTCGACCAGCACCTTGCCCTTGTCGCCGAAGTAGATGCCCTCGCCGTCTTTCAGGTTGGCGCGGATGTAGATGTCCTTCAAATCGCCGGCGCGCGCCAGCAGCATGGCGCCGGTGGCGGCCTTGAGCTTTTTGCCGGCCTCGATGTAGGACTCCCACGAGCGGGTCAGCTCCTCCTCCTTGATGCCGGCCTTGTCCATCAGGTCCTTGCGGTAGAACAGCATGCCCGGGCCTATGTCGGCCGGCATCGCCGCCAGGTTGCCGCGCGAGTTGGTGGCCTGCGGGTAGGTGTAGGAGACGAACTGCTTGCGGTACTGCTCGGCAGCATATGGCGGCGCCAGCAGGTCGTCCAGCCCCTTGGACTCGGCGAAGATGCCGATGTAGCCGAAGTCGACCGCCACCACATCCGGCAGGTGGGCGCCGGCCGCCAGCGCGGTGGTCATGGAGTTGTGGTGGTCCTCGATCTGCAGGCTGACCAGCTTGATCTTGATTTCGGGGTGCAGCTTTTCCCACATAGGTAGCGCTACCTTCACCGCCCGGTCAAGATCCGGGAAGGAGGCTACGGTGATGGTCGCCGGGGCGGCGCCCACCTGTGGCGTGGCCACGGCGCAGAATGCGACGGCGCTGGCCATGGCGGCCGATATCCTTAACTTCATTGTTTTGTCTCCGATTATTCGTTTGCGTTTTCTATCTTGAAAACGTTTTCACATCATGCATTCATTAAATACCGCTTTTTGTTTGAAGTCAATCGCAAATCGGGGCCGGCGGAATCGAGGATTGAAGCACAGAAAGTTCCGCCGGGGCGCGCCGCCGGCCGGCGACGCCCGCCAAATCCCGTCCTCCCCTATGAAAAGCCGGTCGCGCGGCGGGCCGTGGCGGCGCACCGTTGCGCTCCGGTCAGTTGTGAAAAATATGCAACAATACTTGAAAACGTTTTCAACATTGCGTGACGTGATTCCCAAAAAGCGCCGAACCCGCCCGCTGCGATGCATTTTGGCCGGGTGGCGGGCGATTTATGTTACCCTTTCGCTGAAAAGGTTTTCAGGCCCGACCTGGCAACCGCGCATCGCACCGACAGGAACCACTTTGACCCACGACGACCAGCCCACCCCGCCATCGACCCTGATGGATGTCGCACGCCTGGCGGGGGTGTCGCCGAGCACGGTGTCGCGCATTCTCAACGGCACCGCCCGCGTCTCCGAGGACAAGCGGCAGGCCGTGCTGGCCGCCATCGCGCAGATGAACTTCGCCCCCAACCAGATGGCCCAGGCCCTGAAGAAGGGCCGTTCGATGACCATCGGCATCGTGGTGCAGGACATCTCCAGCGCCTTCTTCGACGAGAACCTGCGCGGCATCGACGACGGCCTGAAGGGCACCGGCTACGCCTCGGTGATCGTCAGCGGCCACTGGAACCCCGAGGAAGAGGCCGAGCGCATCCGCCTGCTGCTGGGGCGCAAGGTCGACGGTATCATCCTGTTGTCGGGCCGCATGTCCGACGAGGCGGTGCGCGCCTTCTCGCTGCAGCGCCCCATCGTCTCGACCGGACGCGAGCTGCACACCCGCAGCGCGCTCGGCATCAAGCTCGACAACGAGCACGGCGCCTGGATGGCGACCCACCATTTGATCGAACTGGGCCACCGCCGCATCGCCTTCATCGCCGGTCCGCCCAACAACATCGACGCCGAGGAGCGCCTGGCCGGCTACCGCCGCGCGCTGCGCGAGGCCGACCTGCCCTTCGACCCCAAGCTGGTGGTCGAGGGCAACTTCATCGAAAGCGGCGGCCTGCTGGCGATCAACCACCTGTTCGAGACCCAGCAGCAGTTTTCCGCCGTGTTCGCCGCCAACGACCAGAGCGCCTACGGCGTGCGCCTGTGCCTGTACCGCAAGGGCATCCGCGTGCCGGACGACATCTCGCTAGTCGGCTTCGACGATCTGCCCGGCTCCTCCTACACGACGCCGCCGCTGACCACGATTCGCCAGCCGCTCTACGAGATCGGCCTGCTCAGCACCAACGCGCTGTTGCGCCTGATCAACGGCGAGACGGTCGACACGCAGGTGCCGCCCCTGGAGTTGATCGTGCGCGAGACCACCCGGCGGGTGCGCTAAGCTGTCCATTCCGGGCTAGGCCGGGCGCGCTGTTCCTGTGGCGCGACAATCGCACGCACTCCTGCACCGTTCGCGCATCCGCTTTACAATGATGGTCGTTTCGGCAAAAATCGTCTTCTGTCTCAAACCACTAAGGAATAACAAATGGAACATACCCTGCCACCTCTGCCGTATGCAATGGACGCCCTGGCGCCCCACATCTCGCAAGAAACGCTGGAATACCACTACGGTAAACACCACCAAGCGTATGTCACCAACCTGAACAACCTGATCAAGGGCACCGAGTTCGAGAACCTGTCGCTCGAAGAGATCATCAAAAAATCCTCCGGCGGCATCTTCAACAACTCCGCCCAGGTATGGAACCACACCTTCTACTGGAACGGCCTGACCCCGACCGGCAGCGGCGCACCGACCGGCGCGCTGGCCGACGCGATCAACGCCAAATGGGGTTCGTTCGACAAATTCAAGGAAGAGTTCACCAAGTCCTGCGTCGGCAACTTCGGTTCCGGCTGGACCTGGCTGGTGAAAAAGGCCGACGGTTCGGTTGACATCGTCAACACCTCGAACGCCCTGACCCCGCTGACCACCACCGACAAGCCGCTGCTGACCTGCGACGTGTGGGAACACGCCTACTACGTCGACTACCGCAACGCCCGTCCAAAATACGTGGAAACGTTCTGGAAACTGGTCAACTGGGAATTCGCCGGCGCCAACTTCGCCTGATCGATTTTCGCTAGACCACCCGCCGCCGGCCCGTGCCGGCGCGGCGGGTGACAGAAAGCCTGTGCCTCGCGGCGCAGGCTTTTTTTCATCTCTCCCCCGGGACGCGGAAGCCGCCCCCCAACCGCAACCGGGGTCAGCAGCAACCGGGGTCAGTGCCGACATTCGTACACGAGCTCAGCTGTAAAGAGGTTCGGCGGCGTTGCTATGGTTGAGGTCGTGTCCGAATGTCGGCACTGACCCCGGGGCTTAGGGGCTTGGCGTCAGGACTGCAGCTGCAGGGTTTTGACCACCTTGTTCTCGTCGCGCTCGCCGGCGCCGGAGGCCCTGTTCTTGCTCTCCTTGCGGATCGCGATCAGGCGGTCGCCGACCAGGCTGTAGACGCTCTGGTCCTCGTTCTTCGCCTCGAAGCTGATGACGATGAAGGCGCGGCCGGAGGCGTTCTGCGTCAGCCGGCTGGCCAGCGGCACGCCGTCGGCGGCGATCCACACGTGCAGCACACCCTCGAAGTCCTTGATGTATTTGCGGTCGCGGTCGCTCAGCGTGTCGATCGAGGTCTCGTAGGTCAGCAGGCGGGCCGCCTTGCCGCCGTAGGTGTCGGCCTTTTCGCTCTTCCACACCGCCTTGTCGAGCACGCGCTGCAGCTCGCTGGCCGCCGAGATCATCGGCCGCAGGTCGTTGGGGGCGAACTCGCGCGCCGCCATCAGGGTCGGCGTCTTGGCGTTCGGGTTCTTCGCCTGGGCGTGCGCCTCGGCGTCCATGCGCGCCAGGATCTCGCGGCCGTAGGACAGCTGCATGCCGCGCACGCTGTCGTCGATGAACACGCTGGCCGCGCCATGGGTCTCCTCGGCGTCCTTGCCCTCGCCGGCGCGGCGCCAGGTCTTGGTTTCCAACAGCGCCTTCAAGGGCGCCTGCGCCTGGCAGCGCTCCAGCGCCGCCTTCAGGTCGGCCTGGCCGTCGGCGCGGGCGGCGTGGCCGCACAGGGCCAGGGCGGCCAGCAACATGGTGTGGGATAAGCGCATGCGGACTCCTTAGGGTTCTTGGCGCAGACGGCCGGCGGCCATGGTCAGCGTGCGGCCACAGCGGGCGGCGATGTTCAGGTCGTGGGTGACCAGCACCAGCGTCGAGCCGCGCTCGCGGTTGAGGGCGAACATCAGCTCGACCACGGCGGCGCCGGTGGCGGCGTCCAGGCTGCCGGTGGGCTCGTCGGCCAGCAGCAGCGGCGGCTCGGTGACGAAGGCGCGCGCCAGCGCGACACGCTGCTGCTCGCCGCCGGACAGGTACTTGGGATAGTGGCCCAGCCGGCTCGACAGGCCGACCCGCGCCAGCATCGCCTCGGCCCGGGCCTGGGCGTTGGCGTGGGTGAAGCCGCGCAGCTCCAGCGGCAGCATGACGTTCTCCAGCGCCGTCAAATGGGCCAGCAGCTGGAAGGACTGGAACACGAAGCCCAGGTTGTTTTGCCGGAAAACGGCGCGGCCGTCCTCGTCAAGCTTGAAGATGTCGACGCCCTCCAGCGCCACCGTGCCGTCGCTGGGCGTGTCCAGGCCGGCCAGGATGCCCAGCAGGGTCGACTTGCCGGAGCCGGAGGCGCCGACGATGGCCAGGGTCTCGCCGGCCTGTACAGCGAAGTCCACCTCGTGCAGGATGGTCAGCTCGCCGGTGGCGTCGGCCACCCGCTTGGACAGCTGGCTGACCGCGATGGCCGGGCGCAGCGCGGCGCGGTCTAGGTTCATATTCGTCATGGGTGTCCCTCGTTTTGGTTCAAATTGTTTTGCGACGGTTTGCTTCGGTGCGTGTCGTTCATCCGGTTCAGGCCTGGCGCAGGCTGTGCAGCGGCGGCAGCTTGAGCACATGGCGCAGGCCGAACCAGCCGCCGGCCATGGCGCAGACGGCGCCGGCCAGCAGACCGCCCAGCCACAGCGGCGCCGACCACGTCCACTCCAGGTGGAAGGCGTAGCGCGCCAGCGCCCAGCTGGCGGCGCTGGCGCCGGCGGCGGCCAGCAGGCCGGCCAGCGCGCCGGTCAGGCCGTGCTCGACCCACTGCGCGCGCGCCAGCTGGCGCCGGGTGGCGCCCAGCGCGCGCAGCAGCGCGGCCTGGCGGCTGCGCTGGTCCTGCGCGCCGGCCAGCGCGGCGTACAGCACCATCAGGCCGGAGGCCAGCGTGAACAGGAACAGGAACTCGACGGCGTGGCTGACCTGGTCCAGGGTGCGCTGCATCTGCTCGATGAAGGCGGCCACGTCGAACACGCTCAGGTTGGGGAAGTCGCGCGCCAGCTGGTGGGCGAAGCGTTTGTCCTGCGGCGGCACGTGCAGCGCCGCCGCGTAGGACAGCGGCAGGCCGGCCAGCGAGTTCGCATGCGTGTCGAAGATCATACTGGCGCGGCGTTGGCGCCAGTCGACCTTGCGCAGGCTGCTTACGCGCAGCGTCAAGTCCTGGCCGGCGACGTCGAAGGTCAATTGGTCGCCCAGCTTGAGCTTGAGCCTCTGCGCGGTCTTCTCCTCGACCGAGACCTCGCCGTGCCGCTGGCCGTACCAGGCGCCCGCCGTGATGCTGCTGGCGGCGTCCAACAGGCTGGTCTGACCGATGTCGAACTCGCGCTCCAGGCTCTCCTTGGCCTCGGCGCCGGTGCCTGCGTCGACCGCGGCGCGGCCGTTGATCAGCGTCAGGCGGCCGCGCGTGCTGGCGCGCAGCTCGGCTTGGCCGACGGCGCGCATGCGCGCCTCGACGGCGTCCCTCTGCTCCGGCTGGATATTGACGACGAAGTGGTTGGCGGCGCTGGCCGGCGTGGCCAGGCGCCAGGAGGCCAGCAGGTCGGCGCGCACCACGGTGAGCAGCAACAGGGCGGTCAGGCCCAGCGCCAGCGCGACGATCTGGGCGACGGTGGCGGCCGGCCGGCGCAGCATGTCGGTGATGGCGAAGCGCCAGGCCGGCTGGCGCAGCAGCGGCCGGGCGCGGCGCAACAGGCGCAGCGCCAGCCAGGCCAGCAGGCCGAACAGCAGGCCGCCGAGCAGGAAGGCGGCGGCGCCGGCCAGCCCGAGCACAACATCGCCGGTCTGCCACAACAGCAGCGCGGTGAACATGCCGAGGCCGAGAGCGTAGCCGGCCAGGCTCAGCGCCTTGGGCGCGCCGGCGTCGCCGCGCAGCAGGCGCACGTGGGAGGTGTTGCGCAGCTGGAGCAGCGGCGGCAGGGCGAAGCCGACCAGCAGCACCAGGCCGGTGGCCAGGCCTTGCAAGGCGGGACGCCAGCCGGCCGCCGGCAGGTCGGCGGCGGCCAGCTTGCCGAGCCACTCGATCAGCACGAAGTGGGCGGCGAAGCCGCACAGCACGCCGGCCACGCTGCCGGCCAGGGCCACCAGCAGGAACTCGAGCAGGTACAGGCGCAGCACCTGGCCCTGCGCCATGCCGAGGCAGCGCAGCATGGCGCAGGCGTCGACGTGGCGCAGCATGAAGCGGCGTGCCGCCATCGCCACGGCGACCGCCGCCAGCAGCGCCGACAGCAGGCCGACCAGCGAAAGGAATTGCTGCGCCTGCTCCAGCATGGTGTTGGCCTCGGAGCGGCGCGACTCGAACGATTCGATCTGCACGCCGCCGCCCTGCGCCGTGGCGCTGCGCGCCTTGGCCCATTGCGCGTAGCCGGCGACGGCGGCCGGCTCGCCGGCCAGTAGCAGGCGGTGGGTGGCCAACGCGTGCTGTTGCAGCAGGTGGGCGGCGTCCAGGTCGGCGCGCGCCATCATCACGCGCGGCGCCAGGTTCATGAAGGCGGCGCCGGCGTCCGGCTCGCTGGCGATGCGCTCGGCCACCAGCAGTTCGCTGTCGCCGATGCGCAGGCGCGCGCCGACGCGCAGGTTCAGGTTCAGCATCAGCGCCTGGTCGACCCAGACGGTGCCGGGGGTGGGCAGCGCGGCGGTGGCCACGGCGGCGTCGCCGCGCGCCAGCGTCAGCTTGCCGCGCAGCGGATAGCCCTCGCCCACCGCCTTCAGCGCCACCAGCAGCGAATTGGTCTGCTCGCCCTCGCCGGCCACGGCCATGCTCAGCATGGTGACGGTGTCGGCCGCGCGCAGGCCACGGCGCAGCGCCTCGGCGCGCCACTCGGGCGCCAGCGGCTGCTCCGACTCCAGCCGCAGGTCGGCCGCCAGCGTCTGGTGGGCGTCGCGGTTGAAGGCGGCGCCCATGCGGTCGACGAAGAAGTTGACGGCCGATAGCGCCGCCACCGACAGCGTCAGCGCCGCCAGCAGGAAGCGCAGTTCGCCGGCGCGCCAGTCGCGCAGGGTCATTCTCAGCGAGAGTCGGAACATGGTGATCCAGATGATGACAGGAGCGGGCAGTATGGCAGCGCCCGCCGCCGCCCGCCTCGGCCGTGCGACGGAACGCGGCTAGTCGCGATGGGTGGCGAATTTCGGGGACTAGGCGGTCTGGCGCCGCCGTCCGCCGGGCCGCACGGCGGGCGGCTCGCCGCTGCCGGTGCGGGCAGTCCGGCTCGAACGCCAGCAACGTGGTGCTGCGCCGAACACGCCGCTCGCACTGTGGGATTTACTCGCGGTATTGAAGGCACTTGGCCTGCGCCTCACCGCGCAAGCTACCACCACGCAGGCGACGGAACTGCCTCCCCAGCCTGCCAAGACGCATACGCCCCAGCTTTAACGCCGGCCATACCACGCCTGCCCCTGCGGCAGGTGCGCGAACGCGGGCGGCGCGGCCGTGCCGCCCGCCCGTTCCTGGCACCCACCCCGGCCTCAACGGTGGTGCTTGCCGCCCTCGGCCGCCGCGTCGAAATCGGCCTCGACGCCGAGGTCGAGCAGCGGAATCGACTCGATGTGGTCGACGTCGATGTCGGCGCCGTCCGGCGCCACGTTGTCGCCGTCGGCGCCGGCGCGCTCGCCGGTGCCGGCGGCGTCGGTGTCGCTGTCGAGGTAGACGTCGGCGACCACACCACCAAGCTCCACATCGTCATCGCTGCCGCGCCCCAGCGCCGGGTCGAGCTCGGGCGCCAGGCCGGCGCCGCCGTGCACATCGCTGCCGCTGTCGGAACTGTCGCTCGGACCGAGCGCGCCCGTGCCGTGACCGCGCCCCAGCGTGCGGTCGGTGCCAACCGGAATGTTGGCGGGGTCTAGTGTGCTGCCGGACATGAAGGCCTCCTTCTGTGCGTCATGAAATTGCGAAGCTTCATTTGAACAAGCCCCGCGCCCGCCGTCGGTGCGCCACCTCTCGTAGATTGCTATGTTCCCGATAGTAATTTTTTATTTTACAAATGTACTATTCAGAGATATAGTACTTGCATCCAAACGCGATACGACTCATCCGGCATCGCGTCGGAAGCAAGTTCGACGACCGGTAGGTGGCAGTCCGGCCAACAAGTCCGTAGCGCCACAAAGCCTTTGGCAGGCCGTTCCGCAGCGTGCGGGCGCCGCCCCTACCTCATCAGGAGAAACACCATGAACAGCAAACACCTCATCGCCGCCCTCGTCACCCTCGCCGCCGCCGGCAGCGTCTTGGCCCAATCGGCACCGGCCGGCGACAAGGCCGCCAGCGACACCAAGGCCGTCAGCGGCAACCAGGTCGAGTATCCAAAGGCCACCACCAGCGGCGTGACCCGCGCCCAGGTGATCGCCGAACTTATCGAAGCGCGCAAGAACGGCACCATCCCGGAAACGGAAGCCGACTACGACGTCGCCCAGACCAAGAAGCACTTCGCCAAGTAAGCCGCACCGGTAAAGAGCCGCCCGCCCCAACCCGGCAGGCGGCCCATTGACACCCTCTCCCACCCAAACGCCGCCATGACACTGATCCGCACCTTGACCGCCACCGCCTTGACGCTCGCCCTCGCCGCCTGCGCCGACATGGGCCACGTCAAGCCGCAGGCGCAGCAGCTCAAGCCAGCCGAACTGAACGCCGGCAGCGCCATCGCCGCCGCCGACGGCAAGGCGGCATGGCCGACGCAGGCCTGGTGGGAGAGCCTGCACGATCCCCAATTGAACCAGCTGGTCGACGCCGCGCTGGCCGACAACCCCGGCCTGCACGCCACCCAGGCGCGGGTGCGCCAGGCGCGCGCGCTGGCCGGGGTGGCCGAGGCGGCCACGCTGCCCAAGATCGACGCCAACGCCAGCGCCGACCGCGAGCTGTACTCGGCGCACAGCACGGTGCCGGCCCCGCTGGCCGGCAACTACGCCTGGAAGAACACGGCCGCGCTGTCCGGCTCCTACGACCTGGACCTGTGGGGCCGCAACCGCGACCTGCTGGCCGCCGCGCTGGGCGAGGTGCAAACCGTTTCGGCGGAGTCGCAGATGGCGCGCTTGGCGCTGCAGTCGGCCATCGTGCGCAGCTACATCCAGCTGTCGTTGGACTACGCGCTGCAGGACACCATCGTCGCCAACCTGGCGCAGCGCCAGCGCATCCTCGAGATCACGCGGCGCCGCCAGGCCGCCGGCTTGGCCAGCGACATCGACGTGAGCAGTATCGAGACCACGCTGCCGGCCGGCCGCCGCGACCACGAGCAGATCGGTGCGCAGATCGCCCTGCTGCGCAACCAGTTGGCGGCGCTGATCGGCAAGGGACCGGGCGACGGCGAGGCCATCGTCCGGCCGACGCTGGCGCTGGACCACGCGGCGGCGCTGCCCAGCGCGCTGCCGGCCGAGCTGCTCAGCCGCCGGCCCGACATCGCCGCCCAGCGCTGGCGCGTCGAGGCGGCGGCGCAGCGCATCAAGGCGGCGCGCGCCGACTTCTACCCGAACATCAACCTGGCCGCCTTCGCCGGCTTCCAGTCGATCGGCTTTAGCCACCTACTCGACACCCACTCGGCCATGCGCGGCGTGACGCCGGCGATCAGCCTGCCGATCTTCGAGGGCGGCCGCCTGCGCAGCCAGCTCGGCGCGCAATCGGCGGCCTACGACGGCGCCGTCGAGCAGTACAACGCCACCGTGGTGCAGGCCCTGGCGGAGGTGGCCAACGCCGTCACCCGCGCCGCCTCGGCGCGCGAGCAGGAACGCCTGAGCCGGCAGGCGCTGGCCTCGGCGCGGCGCGCCCACGCGCTGGCCGAAAAGGCCTGGCGCGCCGGCATGACCGACTCGGTCGGCGTCATCAACGCCCACATCGCCCTGCTCAACGAGGAGCAGCAGCAGGCGCAGATCGTCGGCCGCCAACTGGACAACTACGCCGAGCTGATGGCGGCCCTGGGCGGCGGAATTAAACTGGATTTGCCGTGAAGCTTAGATAGTACAATCAAGCCTTTCGAGACAAGCAGAGGAGAAGGCGATGAGCAGTTTTGAAGCCACAAAAAAGCGCCTGCAAAATATCCATGCACGTATGCCGGACTTCCCGGAAGACATGGTGCGCCTGTTACGCATGACCTACCACATCCAAAAACGGATGAAGGACCTGAGTAACGCGGCGCTGCGCAAATACGACCTGGTCGACGCCAGCTACATGGTGCTGGCGGTGCTGTACGGCTCGGACGACGAGACCTCGACCGCCTCCACCTTGGGCGAGGCCTGCATGGAAAAGCCGGCCAACCTGACACGGGTCTGCAACGACCTCGAGACGCAGGGCCTGATCGTGCGCGGCAACCGTCCCGGCGACCGCCGCTGCGTGATGATCTCGTTGACCGACGCCGGCCGCGACCTGGTCGCCCTGGTGCTGCCGGAAGTATGGCGAAGCACCATGCGCGCCTATGAAGGCTACAACGCCGACGAAGTAAAACTACTGGAATCCCTGCTCAAACGACAGCTGGACAACCTCGAAAACGCCACCTAGCAAAGCCCACCGACCACCATGCCCCCAGCGCCCTCCGCCCCACCATCTTCCCCGGCCACGAGAGCGCTCCAGTGGATCGGTGCGCAGGCGCGCGACTGGCGCGGCAGCGAGGGCGAGCGCCTGATCTTCGTCGCCAAGACCATGCTGGCCGCCTTCGGCGCGCTGTGGCTGGCCTTCCGCCTCGGCCTCGACTCGCCCAACACGGCGATGACCACCACCTTCATCCTGGCCCTGCCCAGCAGCGGCATGGTGCTGGAAAAAAGCTTCTACCGCCTGCTCGGCACCCTGGTCGGCTGCGCCGGCGCGCTGCTGATGATCGCCCTGGTGCCGCAGCAGCCGGTGCTGCTGTTCCTGGTGCTGGCACTCTGGGTCGGCCTGTGCACCGGCGGCGCGGCGATGTACCGCAACCAGCAATCCTACAGCTTCGTGTTGGCCGGCTACACCGCCTGCATGATCGCCATTCCCGCCATCGACAATCCGGCCACCGTGTTCACGTTGGCGGTGACCCGCGTCAGCGAAGTCGGCCTGGGCATCATCTGCGCCGCCGTGGTGCACGACACGCTGCTGCCGCGCCACCAGTCGCGCCAGGTGATGCGCACCGTGCAGGCGCGCTACAGCCGCTTCCTCGGCTTCTGCCAGGAGGTGCTGCAGGGCCGCCTGACGCCGGCCGAAACCGAGCTGACCCACCTGCGCTTCGCCGCCGACATCGCCGCCCTCGAATCGGGCCGCGCCGCCGCCTTCTTCGAGGCCGCCCACGCCCGCTCGCACACGCGCCAGCTGCACGCCTTCAACGGCGCCTTCATGGCCGCGCTGACCACCTTCTACACGCTGCACCGGCTGCTGCACCGGCTGCGCACCGGGCCGGCCGGCCCGGTGCTGGCGCTGGTCGAGCCGCTGCACACCACGCTGGCCGGCGCGCTGCGCGACGACGCCAGCGTCGCCAGCCTGGACCAGGTGGGCGTCCGGCTGGAACAGAAAATCGGCGCCGCCCGCGCCGCGCTGGGCCAGGTCGAGCGGGCCTGCCGGATCGACTTCGACACCGCCGTCGAGCTGCTCGAACGCTTCGCCCTCGACATGCGCGCCTTCGTCGCGCTGTACCACGGCCTGACCCAGGCCAAGCGGCAGCAGGTCAGCGACCCGGTCGCCTACAGCCCGAAGACGCCGCCGGCCATCGTCGTCGGCAGCGGCGTGCGCGCCGCCAGCGCCTTGCTGGCCGCCGCCGCCGCGTGGTACTGGCTGGCCTGGCCCTACGCCGCCAACGCCATGCTGATGATTACCGTGTTCAGCGCGCTGGCCTCGTCGTCGCCCCGGCCGACCATGATGGTCAAGCAGGTGCTGATCGGCTTTTTGTTGTGCTGGCCGCTGGCCTTCGCCACCGAGTTCTTCGTCGTCATCCACGCCAACGACTATCCGATGCTGGTGCTGGCCGCCCTGCCCGTGTTCGTGCTGGGCGCCTACCTGACCACCGATCCCAAACGCGCCGGCATCGGTGTCGGCATCAGCCTGTTCGCCGCCCAGGTGGTGGCGCCGTTGAACCTGATGCACTACGACGTCAACGGCTTCTTCAACACCACGCTGACGCTGGTGCTGGGCGTGGCGGTGGCCTACGCCATCTTCGCCGTGGTGCTGCCCGAGCACACCATGGGCCAGAAGGACCACATCGCCGAAGCGCTGTGGCGCGAGGCGCTGGCCACCTGCAAGGCGCCGCTGCCACAGCTCAAGCAGCGCTTCGACAACCGCGTGCGCGACCTGCTCAACCAGCTCAACGCGGCGGCCGGGCCGACGCCGGGCAAGGCGGCGCGCGCCGTGGTGCGCCAGGGCCTGACCCTGCTGGAGCTGGGCCACTCGGTGATCGAGATGCGCCAGCTGGTCGCCAACTCGCAGCTGCTGGCGGTGCGCAACGCGCTGGAGCTGGCGGTCGACATGCTGGCGCGCTACCTGCGCGCGCCCACGCCGGCCAGCTGCGCGGCGGCCCAGTTCGCCCTGCTGCAGGCCGGGCCGACGCTGCGCGCCGAGCTGCCGGACGCCGGCCCGGAACGCGAGCAGCGCCTGCGCACCGCGCTGATCGACCTGCATTCCATTTACACATCCCTGCGCGACCAGATGGCGCAGTTTCCAGGAGACGCACATGCTGCAGACCGTCCACACCATGCCGCGTGAGCTGGCAGTTTTCGGCGTGCTGCTGCCGACCATCCTACCGCTGTTCCTGTTCAGCCTCGTGCTGCAGGGCGCGCTGGACTGGGTGCTGGGCCGGCTCGGCCTGTACCGCCACCTGTGGCATCCGGCGCTGGTGCGCATGTGCCTGCTGGTCTGCATCTTCGGCGCGCTGATCACCACGCTGTACACCTAAACCAGAATCCAACCTTTTTACCGGAACGCCAAACGTGAACGCATCCAAGATCATCCGCCACTGCATCACCCTGCTGCTACTGGCCGCCGCCCTGTGGGTCGGCCGCAGCGCCTGGGACCACTACATGGAATCGGCCTGGACCCGCGACGGCCGCGTCAAGGCCGACGTGGTCAGCATCGGCGCCGACGTCGCCGGCACGGTCACCGAGGTGCTGGTGCGCGACAACGAGCTGGTGCGGCAGGGCCAGGTGCTGTTCGTCGTCGACAAGGCGCGCTACGAGAACGCGCTGGCGCAGAGCGAGGCGGCGCTGGCCGCGCAGCAGGTGGAAAAGGGCCGGCGCGCCAAGGAGGCCGGCCGCCGCGCCGGCCTCGATAGCAGCATCGTCTCGGCCGAGAGCCGCGAGACGGCCGAATTCGCCGTCGGCACCGCGTCGGCGCAGTACCAGGCGGCACTGGTGGCGCGCAACATGGCGCGGCTGAACCTGGAGCGCACCGTGGTGCGCGCGCCGGCCGCCGGCTACGTCACCAACCTCAACGTGCACGTCGGCGACTTCGCCGCCGTCGGCGCCGCCAAGCTGGCCGTCATCAACCGCGAGTCGTTCTACGTGGTCGGCTACTTCGAGGAGACCAAACTGCCGATGCTGGCGCTGAACGACCCGGTGGAGATGCGCATGATGAGCGGTGGCGCCGTGGTGCGCGGCCACATCGAGAGCATCGCCCACGGCATCACCGACCGCGACGCCAGCACCGGCCGCGAACTGCTGGCCGACGTCAACCCGACCTTCAACTGGGTGCGCCTGGCGCAGCGCGTGCCGGTGCGCATCCACATCGACCAGCTGCCGGCGTCGCTGCAACTGGTGGCCGGCACCACCTGCACGGTGGTGCTGACGCCGCGCATGGCGGAGGCCAACCATGGCTAATCCAGAGCACAAAAGCGGCATCGACCGCTTCGGCGTGATCCGCCTGTTCCTCGACGCCGCCCAGCTGGGCAGCTTCTCGGCCGCCGGCCGCAAGCAGGGCATGTCGCCGGCCGCCTCCAGCGCCTGCATCCAGCGGCTGGAGGCCTCGCTCAAGGTCAAGCTGTTCGAGCGCACCACGCGCCAGCTGCGGCTGACCGAGGAGGGCCGCATCTACCAGCACTTCAGCGAACAGGCGCTGGCGCTGATGGTCGAGGCCGAGGCCAGCCTGCACGCCGGCAGCGACGTGGTGCGAGGCACCGTCAAGATCTCGGCGCCGTCGGACATCGGCCGCAATGTGCTGCTGCCGATGCTCGACGCCTTCCGCGATCTGCATCCCGAACTGCGCTACGCGCTGGTGCTGACCGACGCCACCTCGAACCTGGTGCAGGACGATATCGACCTGGCGATCCGCTACGGCCAACTGCCCGACAGCGACATGGTGGCGCGCCTGCTGGCGCCGAGCCGGCGCGTGGTCTGCGTGGCGCCGGCGCTGGCGGCGCGGGTGGGCCTGCCGCAGACGCCGCAACAGTTGGCCGAGCTGCCCGCCATCGTTCTGGTGACGCCGCTCGGCGCCATGAACGAGTGGCGCTACACGGCGCCGGCCACGGTAGCGGCCGACGCCAGCGACAAGGCGCCTGGACGCCGCGCCCATTCGGTGCGCGTGCAGCACTACAACCAGAGCAACGACGGCGAGATCGTCCGCAAGTGGGCGGTGGCCGGCCGGGGATTCGCCTACAAGTCCATCCTCGACATCGCCGACGACCTGCGCGCCGGCCGCTTGCAAACGGTGTTGGACGACTACTTCACCGACAGCGCGCCGCTCAACCTGCTGTACCACCGCAACCGCTTCCAACCGCCGCGCATCGCGCTGCTGATCGACTTCCTGCTCGATCGCTTCGGCCGGCTAGTTAGCTAGCCCCACCCCGCAATGCGGCTGAAAGGGGTCAGACCCCGAGGGGTCTGACCCCGGCCTCCGGGGTGCGGGGTCAACGCTCAATCATGCAAAAATGCTTGGCGCGGCCGCCTACTGCTGCACCACGCCCATCTGCCGCAACAGCGTCAGGTTGTCCTCCAGATGCCAGTTGTCGGCGATGCGGCCCTTGACCACGCGGTACAGGTCGAAGGCCTGGAAGTCGATCGCCTGCCCCTTGCCCTGCACCTTGCCGAACTGGCCGGTGAAATGCCCGGTGAAGTGCAGCCGCACGGTGACGCGGTCGCCGGCGGCGACCATGTCGGTCACCTCCACTTTCAGATCGGGCACGGCGCCGCGGAAGGTGCGCGAGGCCTGCAGCGGGCCGGCCGTGCCCTGCTCGCGGCCGGGTGGCAGTGTGCGGTCGGTGAAGTCCACGGCCAGCGCCTGCTCGGCGTAGGCCGGATCGCCGCTGTTCCAGAAGGCGGCGTAGCGGCGCGCCGCCAACATAACCGCCTCCAGCTCGGGCGACGGGGCGGCGCTGGCGATGTGCTGCGGCACGGGCAGCACGGCATCGCTGGCCAGCACGGTCATCGAGACGGCGGCCAGCACGGCGGCGCTCAGCACGGGAAGCAGCGGGGATTTGTTGAACATGGTGAAGTCCTGGGTGGGTGGATGGAAACCGCATTGTCATGTTTCCACCCAGGATTGATAATGCAGCCACGTTTTGAATCATCTTCTTGTTTTTATTGAAGATGACGGCGCAGGCCTAGCGCGCGCCGGCGGCGTCGATAAACGTGCCGCTGACGTAGGAGGCGGCGGGGCTGAGCAGCCACAGGATGGCCTCGGCCACCTCCTCCGGCTGGCCGCCGCGCCCCATCGGCACCGAGGCCGCCATGCGGGCGACGCGGTCCGCGTCGCCGCCGCTGGCGTGGATCTCGGTATAAATCAAGCCCGGCCGCACGCAGTTGACGCGGATGCCCTCGGCCGCCACCTCCTTCGACAGGCCCAGCGTCAGCGTGTCGACCGCGCCCTTGGAGGCGGCGTAGTCGATGTAGACGTTGGGCGAGCCGACCTTGGCCGCGCCCGACGAGACGTTGACGATGGCGCCGCCCTGCCCGCCGCTGGCGGTCGACATGCGGCGCACCGCCTCTTTGCAGCACAGGAAGTAGCTGATGACGTTGGTGGTGAACACGCGCTGCAAGCGCTCGGCCGACATCTCCGTCAGGCGACACTGGGTCTCCAGGATGCCGACATTGTTGACCAGCGCGGTGATGGCGCCAAGCTGGGCGTCGACGGTGGCGAACAGACGCAGCACGTCGGCCTCGACGCCCACATCGGCCTGCACCGCGATGGCCTCGCCGCCGGCGTCGACGATCTGCCGGCGCAGCGCCTCGGCGGCGGCGGCGTCGCTGCGATAGTTGATGCAGACCGCGTAGCCGCGCCGGCTGGCCAGCAGCGCCGTCGCCGCGCCGATGCCGCGCCCGCTGCCGGTAATCAGGATCACTTGTTTCATGTCATGCTCCATGCTCGATTCGTCAAAGCGGAAATCATAGCAAGGATCGGATGGTGGCGACTACATACCCGGTCCGGTTCGGGCTAGCGCCGTTGTCGATATGGCGCGGGACATGATCAACCTTCAATGTAAGTCAACTTGGCTCCATCCGCCAACCGCGCGGACGCAAGGTGGATCGCGCTATAATCGTCGTGAGTCCCCACTCCGAACCGGAGCCAATATGAAACGATTTATGTTTCGTTCAAGCCAACAAAACTCAAGAATATACCCATCTGCAAAAATTCCGGCAGTCTCTCCTCCCGGCGAGCCGACAGCCGGTAACTGGAACGATGAGCACGCTGCTTTTCTAGCCGAGTACAACAAGCTCATTGAAGCGGAAGGCGTAGCGTTGGAAGAGTTCCGCTTGTTTTGAAATGGCGCGATTTGATATCCATCGCAACACTGCTGCATCCCGGGCTTCGGCACCTTTCCTCATTGACGTACAGAACAACAACGTCAGTGGCCTGGGGACACGAGTGGTTATCCCGCTAAGAACAATTCAGTCTTTTTCTCGCTTTGTCGACATCGTCCCGAATGACTTGTGCCCCATTCTCCACCTTGCCGGTGCGCGATACTTTCTCTCTACTGCTGAGCTTGCGGCCATGGGGAGCGAGAGACTGGGCGCATTCATCACCTCGGGCGCCATGTATCAAAACGAAATTCTGGCAGCACTAGACCGCCTTTTTGGTTCGTACTGATTCGATATCAATGCCAGCAAAGGAAAAGCCCGCATCAGCGGGCTTTTCCTTGCATGGCAAACGGCGTCGGCGTGGACTACGGCCGCACGTGCGTCAGCGCGTAGCCGACGTGCTGCCACCAGTGCTCGCGCGAGTGGACCGACTTCAGGCACTTCTTGTCCAGCTCGCCCTTGAACACCGGATCGGCGCACATCGCCGTGTACAGCGCGTTGCGCTGGTTCTCGGCGTTGATCAGGGCGATGGTCAGCCAGAAGATCAGGCCCAAGGCCAGCACCAGCACGCTCCAGGCGATGTGGTTGATGTAGCTGCGCTCGTACAAGTCCTCGATGTTGGGCTCGGACTCGCGGTACATCTTCATCACGCCCTTTTCGACGTCGTTCTCTTTTTCGCTCATATTATTTCTTGGCCGCCTTTGGAGCCGCCGCCGTTGCGCCGTTCTTTTCCTGGTTGGCCTTGGCCACCAGCGCGTCCATCACTTGGAACAGCGCCGCGTGCGCCGCCGGCACCGGCTTGCCGACACCGGCCATGGCCGGCGAGGTGACGTAGTGGCCGTCGATGACGATGCTCGGTGCGCTGTCGAGCTTGTACTGGCCGATCAGCTGCATCGAACGCTTCATCTTGGTTTGGACCGCGAAGGAGTTGAAAAATTCCAGATACTTGGCCTTGTCGACGCCGTTCTTGACGACGAAGTCGAGTATGCCGGCGTCGGTGTTGAGGCGGTTGCGCTCGACGTGGATGGCGCGGAAGATTTTTTCATGGATGCCGCTGCTCAGCAGGTTCATCGCCTCCAGCGTGATGAAGGCGTGCGCCTGCGGATCGGTCAAGCCGTTGGCCATGTGCAGGCGGCGGAAGATGATTTTGTCGCCCTGCTGCTTGACCCAGTCGGCCATCACCGGCTCGAGCGCGTTGCAATGGGGGCAGTGGTACATGAAGACCTCGACCACTTCGATCTTCTTGCCCGTGTCGGCGCGCACCGGCGTGTCCAGCGTCAGGTAATCGGTGCCGTTTTTCGGTTCGGCGGCAAAGGCGCCGGAGGCGGAGGCCATGAAGGCGACGGAGACGAGCAGCAGACGCAGAAGACGCATAACAAAATCCTTGTTCGATGGGGTTGGCACACGCTGTGGGAAACAATGGTGCGATCGCCGCGAGATTACCACTTTTTTCGCGGCGTTTTCAGGCTTGGGCGCAAAAATCGGCGATTTGGCGCCAAATTAAGCCGGCTTTAAGGGCGGCGGGCGCGCGCCAGCTCCAGTTTCTCGCATAGCTGGGCGGTGCCGTCGGCCATGCGCGGCGTGGCGCGCGCCATCAGGTCGCCGCTCAACTCGAACAGATTGCCGCGCTGCAGCGCCAGCATGCCCTTGTACGGCCGCCAGATCGCCAGGCCGCTGTCGGTCGCGCTGTCGCCCTCGTGGCGCTCGCCGCCGACGATGGCCTCCGGGTTCTGCTGCACCACCGCCTCGATGCCGACCGACGGCGCCAGCACCTTCAAGCCGCCGAACACGTTGCGCCCGCCGCACAGGCGGATCGCGTCGCCGACGATGTGCTCGTCGTTGAGGGTGTAGAGCGGCTTGTCCCATATCTGGTAGAACAACCGCACCGGCGGGCGCTGCGCGTACTTGGCGCCGAGCGCGGCGATCTTTTGCCGGTAGTCCCTGGCGGCGGCTTGCGCGGCCGGCTCGGTGCCGAGCAGCTGGCCGAGGCGGATCAGCGAGGTGGCGATCTCGTCGAGCCTGGCCGGCGCGCTGTAGTAGATCGGCAGGCCCAGGCTTTTCAGTTGTTCGATCTGGCGCGAGCTGTTGCCGCCCTTCCAGACCACCAGCAGGTCGGGCTTGAGCGCCAGCACCCGCTCCAGGTCGATTTGCTCGTTGCTGCCGACCAGCGGCAGGCGCTTGGCGGCGGCCGGGTAGTCGCTGAAGTTCATGCCGCCGACCACGTGCTCGCCGCCACCGGCGGCGAACAGCAGCTCGGTGATGTGCGGCGCCATGGCGATGACGCGCTGCGCCGGCTTGGCCAGCGTGACGGTCAGGCCGGCGTCGTCGCGCACAGATATGGCGGCCGGCGTGGCGGCGTGGGCGGCGGGGCTGTGGATGGCGGCGCAGAGCAGCGCCAGCGGGGCCAGCGCGCGGGCGCGGGAGGGAATAGGATGGGACATCGTGGCGGTCTCCAAAAAGAGCTGTTCGTCGCAGGTCGGCGGGACGCCGGCCCCGCTTGCTTGAGCTACACCCAAGGACGAAAACCAAGGGTCAGACCCTAGGGTCTGACCCTGGCGCTACGCCGTTGGGTGAATTTTCTAAGAGCTGGGTCGCGGACTTAGAAGTCGTAGCGGGCCGATACCTTCATCTGGCGGCCGGCACTGGTGTAGATGCCGCCACGGCAGGCGAAGGCCTGGGAGAAGTACTGCTTGTCGCCCAGGTTGAGGGCGGCGAGCGCCAGTTCCCACTGGCCGAACTTGCGGGCATAGCGCGCGTCGAAGGTGGTGAACGATGGCATGCGCGACGAGCAGCTGTTGGTGAAGTCGTCGCCGTAGCGCTGGCTGTCGACCCACTGCGCGCCGAAGGCGGCGCTTTGGCCGTCGGCCGGCGTCCACGCCAGGCGGGCGCTGAGCACGTTCTTCGGCACCAGGATCATCTCGCGGCCGGCGTTGGCGCCTTCGGTGAAAGTGGCCTGCACGTGCTGGTAGTGGCCGCTGACGGTCCAGTCGGCGGCAACCACGGCGCTGGCGGACAGCTCGACGCCCTGGCGCTTGGTCGGGTCCAGGTTGGTGTTGGCGCCGTAGCCGATGGTTGGATCGTAGAACAACTCGTTGCGCAGCTTGTGGCGGAACACGGCGGCGGTGAACTTTCGCTCGGCGTTGCCGTAGCTGGCGCCCAGCTCCAGGTCGTGCGAGGTTTGCGGCCGCAGCGGCGTGTTCAGCTTGGGCGTCAGCGCGTTCTCGTCGGCGTTGGCGACGCGGTAGCTCTGGCCGGCCTTGGCGTAGGCGGTCAACAGCGGCAGTACCGTGTAGCTGCCCTGCAGGTCCCAGGCGTTCAGGCCCTGGGTGTTGTCGTAGCGGGTGGTGCCGAAGCCGATCGGATCGGCGAAGCCCTTGTCGAACAGCTCGCGGCGCACGCCGGCGGCCAGGCGGCCGTCGTGGGCGGCGTCGAAGCGGATCTCGTCGCGCAGGTAGATCGCCTTGGAGCGCTGGGTCGCCTCGGCGGCCGACGACGGGAAACCGGCGTAGCTGCTCTTGGTGTCGCGCTCCCAACGGGTCAGGTCGATGCCGGCCACCAACTCGTTGAGCATGCCGCCGACATTGCCCAGCTGGCGCAGACGCGGCGAGAACTGGGTCTGCTTGCTGTCGTACTGGGCGGCGAAGATGTTGGCGCCGCTGCCGTAGCTGGCCTTGACGGTCTTCTGCCGGTGCGACAGTTCCGCCGCCAGGTCGAAGCCGGCGACGCGCTGGCTGATGAAGGCGGTGACGCGGTCGCTGTCGAGCGAGCCGAAGTCGTCCGGCGTCTTGGTCTGTTGCGGGTTGGCCAGGTACTCGCTCATCTTCAGCGAACCGGCGAAGCGCGAGTCCTGGCGCAGGCTGTCAAGGCGCACGCCCATGCGGCCGGCGGCGGTGAACCATTGCGCGCCGCCGCTGAAGTTGGTTTGCTTGTAGTCGTTGTTGTCGCGGTAGTTGTCGGTCTGCTGGGTGCCCAACGTGGCGTCGAGGGCGAAGCCGTCCCAGGCGCGCGCCACCGAGCCGCGCGCTTCGCGCTGGCCCTGCTGGCCCACTTCGGTGTAGACGCTGCCGCTGCCGTTCTTGCTGGTCGGCCGCTTGGTGACGATGTTGATGACGCCGCCGGTGGCGCCCTCGCCGTACAGCACCGAGCTGCCGCCACGGGTGATCTCGATGCGCTCGACGGTGTCGATGGCCACCGTGGTCAGCACGGCGTTGAGCAGTTCGTTCTCGGACAGGCGCACGCCGTCCAGCACCACCACCATGTTCTGGCTGCTGGCGGCGCCGAAGCCGCGCAGGTCCAGGCTGAAGTCCGGGCCGCCGTCCAGGCTCTGGCGGCCGTACACGCCGCCGATCTTGCGGATCGCCGAGTTGACGTCGTTGATGCCGGCGCGGCGGATCTGGTCGGCGCTGATGACGGTGGCGCCGATCGGCGCGAAGGCCGGGGCGCTGTCGAAGCGGGCGCCGGTGACGACGATGGGGGCCAGCGTCTGCGCGGCGGTTTGCGCCACGGCGGGCGCGGCGGCGAAGCACAGCGCGACGGCGGCGGCCAATGGCAGGAACGCCGGCAGGCGGCGGGTAGCGGAGAAGGTCATGATGGATCGTTTTCGAAAAAGGCATCCGCCTGCGTCCCCGCAAGCCGGAATGGAACGGAAGGCGCCGCCACGGACTGCTCCGCGCGGCGCTCCCACCTGTCTGGCCGGTATCCGGGCTGGCAAGTCGGACCGCCTCACCTTCCTATGCGTACGCATAGTGGTCGTCGAGACAGCCTGCCGCCCGATTGCGCGGGGCGGCGCTTGCGTTACCGTTGCGGGGGCAGCACACCTTGGCCGAGCTTGCTGGCAGCGGCCTTGTGTTTCCCGTTTAACTGCGCACGTGGTCACATGCGCGGGCACCAAAACGCGGGCATTATACCGCCGGGCACGCCTGCGGCATGACGGATTTCGACAACAGACGGTGGCGCCGGCGCCCGACATCATTCATAAAAACTGAACGATGCATATAGTTTTGCCCGATTGATCCACATCTATTGAATGACTATGATGTGGACATCACTTCACGGAGCGCCACCATGTCCAGCACCCTACTTCCCACCTATTTCCTGTCCCACGGCGGCGGCCCCTGGCCGTTCATGAAGGAGCAGGTCGGCGGCACCTACGACCAGCTGGAAGCCTCGCTGCGCGACATTCCGCGCCAGCTCGGCGTGACGCCGAAGGCCGTGCTGGTGGTCACCGCGCACTGGGAGGGCCGCGACTTCCTGCTCTCGGCCGGCGCTAAGCCGCCGATGATCTACGATTATTCCGGCTTCCCGCCGCACACCTACCAGATCCACTACGACGCGCCCGGCGCGCCGGAGTTGGCGGCGCGGGCCAAGGCGCTGCTCGACGGCGCCGGCCTGCCGGCGCAACTGGACCACGAGCGCGGCTTCGACCACGGCACCTTCAGCGCGATGTATCCGGTGTATCCGCGGGCCGACGTGGCTATCGTGCAGCTCTCGCTCAAGCACGGCCTGGACCCGCTGACCCACCTGCGCGCCGGCCGCGCGCTGGCCGCGCTGCGCGCCGAGGGCGTGCTGATCGTCGGCAGCGGTTTGAGTTTCCACAATCTGCGCGCCTTCAACGCCAGCGGCGCGGCGGCCTCGCACGCCTTCGACCAGTGGCTGCGCGAGAGCATGGCGCTGCCACCCGGGCAGCGCACGGCGCGCTTGATGGAATGGGAAAGCGCGCCGGCGGCGCGCGTGGCGCACCCGCGCGAGGAGCATCTGCTGCCCTTGATGGTGGTGTTGGGCGCGGCCGAGCAGGAGGCGGCGACAGTGCCCTACCACGAGGACAAGTTCTTCGGCGGGCTGGCGGTGTCGAGCTTCCGCTTCGGCGCGGCGGCGCCGGGGTGATGCCAGCGGCCGGGCGCCAGGGTCAGACCCTCAGGGTCTGACCCTCGAGTCACGCCGCCGGGCTGCGGCAGCGGACTAGCTGCCGCGCTTGCCGTTGGCGGCGGCGCGCGCCTTCTCGGCCGCCAGGATGGCGGCCTTTTCGGCCTTGGCGGCCATCTCGGCGGCGTGTTCGGCCAGCAGGGCCTGGCGCGTCTCCGGCGTCTCCAGCGAGATGCGGCCGAGGATGCCGCTGCGGTAGTCGCCGAGGAAGGTGTGCGAGGCCTTCTCGAAGTCCAAATCGCCGCCCTTCTGGCGGAAGCCGCGCCGCGCCGCCACGCCCTCCACCACGGCGATGCCGTCCATGCCCTCGGTCTTGAAACCGTAGCGCGTCGCCAGAAGGGCCGGATAGCGCTGCAGCAGCACGTCGGCCAGGAACACCGCGACCTCCTCCTCGATCAGCGCGTTCGAGCCGATGGCGTGGCTGGCGGCCAGCATCAAGCCGTCGCTCGGCAGGGCGATCTTCGGCCACAGCATGCCGGGCGTGTCGACCAGGATGGTGTTCTTGCCCAGGTAGAGCTTCTGCTGCTGCTTGGTGACGGCCGGCTCGTCGCCCACCTTGGCGACGCGCTTCTTCAACAGCGCGTTCATCAGGGTCGACTTGCCGACGTTGGGAATACCCATGATCATGATGCGCAGCGGCTTGGTCGGCACGCCGCGGTGCGGCGCCAGCGACTTGGCCAAGTCGGGGATGCGCGCCACCTCGGCCGCCTTCTTGGTGGTCATGGCGTAGGCGGTGACGCCCTCCTGGGCGTTGTAGTAGGCCACCCAGGCCGCCGTGGCGGCCGGATCGGCCAGGTCGATCTTGTTGAGGATCTTCAGACAGGGCCGCTGGCGGAACAGGCGCAGCTCCTCCACCATCGGGTTGCAGCTGGCCTCGGGCAGCCGGGCGTCGACCACCTCGATCACCAGATCGGTGTTCTCCATCTGCTCCGCCGCCTTCTTTTTGGCGGCGTTCATGTGCCCCGGATACCATTGAATTGCCATGCTATTGCCTTCAAAATCGTTCTATCAATCCGCTATTTTACCTGCTGCCCCCGGCGCCAACCAGAATTGCCGCCGAGCGCCCCACTTTCACCTGTATAGATTTGTCGCAGACTCGGATATGATGGGGCACTTTTTTACCGATCCATGACTTTTTTATTAACTTTACACCACCCGGAGTGTTGAAGATGAGACAAGCCGCAGCACCGACGCCGAAGGAAATCACCGTACGCGGGATCATCCTCGGCGTCCTCATTACCCTGGTCTTTACCGCCGCCCAGGTCTATCTGGGCCTGAAGGTCGGTTTGACCTTCGCCACCTCGATCCCGGCGGCGGTGATCTCGATGGCCCTGCTGAGCGCCTTCAAGGACGCCACCATCCAGGAAAACAACATCGTCCAGACCATCGCCTCGGCGGCCGGCACGCTGGCCTCGGTGATCTTCGTGCTGCCCGGCCTGATCATGATCGGCTGGTGGGCCAAGGTGCCGTTCTGGCCCACCTTCGGCTGCTGCGCCATCGGCGGCGTGCTCGGCGTGATGTACACCATGCCGCTGCGCCGCGCCCTGGTGTCGCAGTCCGACCTGCCGTATCCGGAGGGCGTCGCCGCCGCCGAGGTGCTGAAGGTCGGCATGGCCTCGCGCAACGGCGCGGCCGAAGGCAAGGCCGGCCTGCTGGCCCTGGTGTGGGGCAGCCTGGCCTCGGCCCTGTTCGCCGCCGGCAGCGCCGTCAAGGTGATGGCCGGCGAAGTGGCGATCTACTTCAAGACCGGCGCCGGCGCCACCGGCATCGGCGCATCGAGCTCGCTGGCCCTGCTCGGCGCCGGCCACCTGATGGGCATCACCGTCGGCATCGCCATGCTGGCCGGCCTGCTGATCGCCTGGGGCGTGCTGGTGCCGCTGATGACGGCGCTGCATCCGGCGCCGCTGCTGTCGGCCGCCGAGCAGGCGCTGTCGGTGTGGAAGACCGACGTGCGCATGATGGGCGCCGGCACCATCGGCGCGGCCGCGCTGGTGACGCTGGCCGGACTGGCCAAGCCGGTCATCGGCGGCTTGAAATCGGCGCTGGAGACTGCCCGCCTGGCCAAGGCCAACAAGGGCGTGGCGCTGCCGCGCACCGAGCAGGACCTGCCGCTGTTCATCGTCGGCCTGGTCACCATGATCTCGATGGTGCCGGCCGGCTGGTTGCTGGCCACCTTCCTGCAGGGCACCGTGCTGGCCGAGCTGGCCTGGCCGCTGGTGGCCGTCGGCATCGGCTACATCATCATCGCCGGCATGTTCGCCGCCGCCGTGTGCGGCTACATGGCCGGACTGATCGGCTCGTCGAACTCGCCGGTGTCGGGCATCGCCATTTTGACCATCCTCGGCGCCGCGCTCAGCGTCGGCATGGTCGGCCGCCACGTCATGGGCCCCGAGGTGGCGCAAGCGCTGGTCGCCTTCGCCCTGTTCGTCACCACCGTGGTGCTGGCGGTGGCGGTGATCGGCAACGACAACCTGCAGGATTTGAAGACCGGCCAACTGGTCGACGCCACGCCGTGGAAACAGCAGGTCGCCCTGTTGGTTGGCGTGTTCGCCGGTTCGGCCGTAGTGCCGCCGGTGCTCGACCTGCTCAACCACGCCAACGGCTTCGCCGGCGCCGCCAACGTCGGCGTGATCTCCTCGACGCCGCTGGCGGCGCCGCAGGCGGCGCTGATCTCCACGCTGGCCAAGGGTGTCATCGGCGGCAACCTGCCGTGGCACCTGCTGGGCTATGGCGCCGCGCTGGGCCTGGGCCTGGTGCTGCTCAACTACCTGCTCAAGAGATTCAGCGACAACAAGTACAGCCTGCCGCCGCTCGGCGTCGGCCTGGCCATCTACCTGCCCAGCGCGGTCACCGCGCCGGTGGTGGTGGGCGCCGTCGCCGGCTACCTGTTCGAGCGCGCCATGGCGCGCCGCGCCAGCGGCGAGACGGCCAAGCGGCTGGGCGTGTTGATCATGTCCGGCTTCATCGTCGGCGAGAGCCTGTTCAACGTCGCGCTGGCCGGACTGATCGTCATGTCCGGCGACGGCGAACCGCTGGCCATCGCCAACAGCATGAGCGAGGCGCAGACCATGATCGTCGCGCTGATCGTCGGCATCGTCGTCGTCGCCGGCCTGTACTCGTGGTCGGCCAAGAGCGCGCGCAGTTGCGCCGCTTGATGCGACCGGCTTGACATGAGAAAGGAGCCGCGGGCGACTGCGGCTCCTTTTTTTTCGCCGGGATTACTTAGGCGCCAGCGGCTCCAAGACCACCTACAGGCGAAGAGCCGGGGTCAGAGAGCCGGGGTCAGGAGAGCCGGGGTCAGTGCCGACATTCGGACACAGACTCAGCCGAGGAGAGCCGGGGTCAGTGCCGACATTCGGACACAGACTCAGCCGCAATCGATCGGTGAGAAGGGATATGGTTGAGGTCGTGTCCGAATGTCGGCACTGACCCCGGCCTTCCGGCCTTCCGCTGCGGGTGACCGCGGCTCCTTTCTTTTTACTGGCGCCAGTTCAGGCCGCGCCGCCGGCTCAGGCGGCGCGCGCCTCCAGGCGCGGCGCGGCGGGCTGGCCGCCGCCGCGTCCGTCGCGCCGCGACGTGCCGATGGCCTGCGCCGGCGCCTTGGCGCGGCCGCCGGCCGGCGCCAGCCGGAACACGCTGACCGCCTGCGTCAGGCTGCCGGCCTGCTCCAGCAGCGCGGCCGAGGCGGCGGAAGCTTCCTCCACCAGCGCGGCGTTCTGCTGCGTGACGCCGTCCATCTCGATGATCGCCTGGTTGATCTGCTCGATGCCGGCACTCTGCTCCTGGCCGGCGGTGCTGATCTCGTCGATGATGGCGCTGACGCCGTCGATGCTGGTGACGATCTGGCGCATCGTCGCGCCGGCCCGCTCCACTTGGGCGTTGCCGGCGTCGGCCTGCTGCACCGAGTCGTCGATCAGGGTCTTGATCTCCTTGGCCGCCGCCGCGCTGCGCTGGGCCAGCGTGCGCACCTCGGTGGCCACCACGGCGAAGCCACGACCCTGCTCGCCGGCGCGGGCCGCCTCGACCGCCGCGTTCAGGGCCAGGATGTTGGTCTGGAAGGCGATGCCGTCGATGACGCTGATGATGTCGCCGATCTTGCGCGCCGAGGCGTTGATCGAGGCCATCGTGTCGACCACCTGGGCGACCGCAGCGCCGCCCTCCTTGGTCACCTCCAGCGCGCTGCGGGCCAGCGCGCTGGCGCGGTTGGCGTGGTCGGCGTTGTTGCGCACGGCGACGGTCAACTGCTCCATCGACGAGGCGGTCTCCTCCAGCGAGCTGGCCTGGTGCTCGGTGCGCGCCGACAGGTCGACGTTGCCGCTGGCGATCTGGCCGGAGGCGGTGGCGATGCTGTCGCTGCCGCTGCGCACCCGGCCGACGATGTCGACCAGGCTGCCGTTCATGTCCTTCAAAGCCTGCAGCAGCTGGCCGGTCTCGTCGCGGCCGCCGTCCTCGATGCGGCTCGACAGGTCGCCGGCGGCGACGGTGCGCGCCACCTCGATCGCCGCGCGCAGCGGCCGGGTGATGGAGAGGGTGATCCACCAGGCCAGGGCGACGCCGAGCAGCAGCGCCAGCGCGCCGAAGCTGAGCATCAGGGTGCGGGCCGAGCCGATGTCGCCGCGCACCTCGGCGCCGCTGGCGTTGACCAGCTGGCGCTGGAACTGCGCCATTTGCGTCACGCTGTCCTGCAGGCGGTCGAGCGCCGGCAGCGTCTCCTCGAGCATGCGCGCCTTGGCCTCGGCGCGCTGGCCGGCGGCCAGCTGCTGGTCGACCTGGCCGAACGAGGTGACGTAGACGCGTCGATCCTGCTTGAAGCGCTGCAGCATCACCTTGGCCTCGTCCTTGTAGAGCAGGCGGTCGAGCGTCTCGACGGCGCCGTTGATGGCCAGCTTGTTGGCCTCGATGCGGCGGCGGATCTGCTCGACGCGGGCGGCGTCCGGCTCGAGGAACAGCTCGAGCGTGCGGCGCGCGTTGGCGCGGGTGCGCGAGCTGATGTCGGCCAGCGCCTCGGCCTTGACCCAGTCCTTGTCGATCATCCGCGCGCTGGTCGCGCCGATGTGGTCCAGCCGTACTAGGGCGAAGGCGATCAGCGCCGCCGTCAGCAGCAAGACCAGCGCAAAGCCGGCGCCCAGACGCCGTCCGATAGTCCAATTCCCGATGTTCATCTTGGTTCCTCAATGTGTGCGCCGCAGGCGCGGGCGGGTGCGGCGGGCAGGCGGCCGCGCCGGCGGGGCGTCATGCGGCGGGCCTGGCCGCGCCGACAGGCTCCCGGCCGGCAAGACAAAACGAGGATGGAAAAACGGCGTTGTCTGAGTGGGGGCGGCGGGGAGGATGTTGCCCTACGTAAACATGATAGCGATATCAGGCGGGGGATGAAATATCCAAGAGGGACTATTGCGCACAGTGGATTCCCCCACAGGACTAGTCACAAAGGACTAGTCGCGCAGGCGACCTCGGCGCGGCGGCTACAGCTCGGCCAGCGCCTTGACGTGGGCCACCACGCTGCGGCCCAGCGCCGACAGGTTGTAGCCGCCCTCCAGGCAGCTGACGATGCGGCCGCCGGCGTACAGCTTGGCCACCGCCATCACCTGCCCGGTGATCCAGGCATAGTCGGCCTCGACCAGGCCCATGCCGCCGATGTCGTCCTCGCGGTGGGCGTCGAAGCCGGCCGAGACGAAGATCATCTGCGGGCGGAAGGCGTGCAGCGCCGGCAGCCAGTGCGCCAGCACCGCCTCGCGCACCGCCGCGCCGCCGGAATGGGCCGGCAGCGCCACGTTGACGCGGTTGGCGGTGTACGGCTCGGGCGGCGTGTAGGGGTAGAACGGGTGCTGGAAGAAGCTGACCATCAGCGCGCGCGGATCGGCGGCGAAGGCCTCCTCGGTGCCGTTGCCGTGGTGGACGTCGAAGTCGACGATGGCGACGCGCTGCAGGCCGCGCGCGTCGAGCGCGTGCTTGGCGGCGATGGCGACGTTGTTGAACAGGCAGAAGCCCATCGGCTCGCTGGGCCGGGCGTGGTGGCCGGGCGGGCGGATCGAGCAGAAGGCGTTGTCGAACTCGCCGTCGATGACGGCGTCGGTGGCCGCCACGGCGGCGCCGGCGGCGCGCTGCGCGGCCTGCCAGCTGTGGGCGTTGAGCGAGGTGTCGCCGTCGATCGGGTAGTCGTCGGCGCCGGCGGCCGGCGTGTTGTCGCGCACGATGGCGATGGCGTTCTTGCTGTGGTTGCGCTCCAGGTCGGCCATGGCCACCAGCGGCGCCTGGCGGTGCTCCAGCAGGTCGTTGATCTGCGCCCGCATCAGCTGGTCGGAGATGGCCTGCAGGCGGGCCGGCGACTCGGGGTGCCAGTCGCCCATCTGGTGGCGCAGGCAGTCGGGATGGGTGTAAATTGCTGTGGTCATGGTATTCGTCTCTGCCGCCGCGATCAATGGGTATCCGCTGCGCGCGTTCTCGCATAGAATCCCTAGACCGGTACTTTATATTGTTCAAAACTGCCGATGGCGCTAATCTACCACGCCGGCGCGCTTTTCCGCTGCGCCGTCGGCCGAAGCGAGGCGCCGTCGGCGCCACCCAACCAGCCCAGGGCCACCCTCTCGATGTATTCCAAATTGCACGCCGTGGCCGAGCAGGTCGGCCAGATCATCGTCGGCAAGGAGCGCCAGATACGCCAGGCGCTGACCTGCCTGCTGGCCGGCGGCCACCTGCTGATCGAGGACGTGCCCGGCGTCGGCAAGACCACGCTGGCGCACGCGCTGGCCATCTCGCTGGGGCTGCGCTTCAACCGCATCCAATTCACCAGCGACCTGCTGCCGGCCGACGTGGCCGGCATCTCCATCTACCAGCGCGAGCAGGACGCCTTCGTGTTCCACCCCGGGCCGATCTTCACCCAGGTGCTGCTGGCCGACGAGATCAACCGCGCCACGCCGAAGACCCAGTCCGGCCTGCTCGAGGCGATGGAGGAGCGCCAGGTCAGCGCCGACGGCGTCACCCGGCCGCTGCCGGAGCCCTTCTTCGTCATCGCCACGCAGAACCCGACCCACCAGGTCGGCACCTTCCCGCTGCCCGAGTCGCAGCTCGACCGCTTCTTGATGTGCCTGTCGCTGGGCTACCCGGACGCCGCCGCCGAGCGCGCCCTGCTGATGGGCGAGGACCGCCGCGTGCTGCTCAAGGCGCTGCCGGCGGCCATGACGGCCGAGCAGCTGGGCGCCGCCCAGCGCGGCCTGCGGCAGATCCACTGCTCGGCCGCGCTGGTCGACTACGTGCAGGCGCTGGCCCAGGCCTCGCGGCAGAGCGGCGCCTTCGCCGAGGGCATGAGCCCGCGCGCCGCCATCGCCCTGCTGCAGGCGGCGCGCGCCTGGGCCGCGCTGGAGGGGCGCGACCACGTGCTGCCGGAGGACGTGCAGGCGGTGCTGCTGCCGGTCTGCGCGCACCGCCTGCGCCCGCTCAAGTCGGCCCACGGCGCGGCGCTGGCCAGCCGCGACCTGGTGCTGCAGTTGCAGGCCTCGGTGCCGCTGTAGCCGCATGTTGGCGCGCCTGCGACAGCTGGCCAGGGACGGCGCCGACCGCTGGCTGTTCCAGCTCAGCGCGCCCGAGGCGGGCGAGGTGCTGCTGACGATGCGCCGCGTCTTCATCGTGCCCAGCGGCCCCGGCCTGGCCTTCGCCGGCCTGCTGCTGCTGATGCTGGTCGGCGCCGTCAACTACAACCTCGGCCTGGGCCACGCGCTGACCTTCCTGGCCGGCAGTTGCGCCGTCGCCGACATGGTCATGACGGCGCGCAACCTGGCCCTGCTGCGCCTGTCGCCCGGCCGCGCCGCGCCGGTGTTCGCCGGCGAGGAGGCGCAGTTCGAGCTGCACCTGCACAACCGCACGCGGCGCGACCGCTACGCCGTCTGGATCGACGTGCACGGCGCCGCCGCGCCGCGCCAGGCGGCCGACGTGGCGGCCGGCGCCAGCACCAGCGTGCTGCTGTCGGCGCCGACCGCGCGGCGCGGCTGGCAGCACGCGCCGCGCCTGCAATTGAGCACGCGCTTCCCGCTCGGCCTGTTCCGCGCCTGGAGCTACTGGCATCCGGCGCTGCGCGTGCTGGTCTACCCCTACCCCGAGGCGGACGCGCCGCCGCTGCCGACCCAGGGCGCGGCCAGCGAGGACGGCCAGGGCCAGGTCGGGCTGGACAACTTCACCGGCATCCGCCCCTACCAGCCGGGCGACCCGATGCGCCACCTCGCCTGGCGCCAGATCGCCCGCCACGACCCGGCGCACGGCGGCCAGCTGGTCAGCAAACAATTCGACGGCGGCGCGGTGGCCGAGCTGACGCTGGACTTCGAGCAGCTGCCGGCGCGGCTGGACCTGGAGCTGCGCCTGGCGCGCCTGGCCAGCTGGGTGCTGCTGGCCGAGCGGCGCGCCCTGCCCTACTCGCTGCGCCTGCACGGCCGCACGCTGGGGCCGGCGCTGGGCCAGGCGCACCGCGCCGCCTGCCTGCGCGCGCTGGCCTTGTACGGGTTGGAGGACGAGGCATGAGCCGCCCGGCCCGCTGGCTGCGCCTGGCCCGGCAACTACCGCGCGACAAGGCCGACACCCTGCTGCTGCTGGCCGCCGCCGTGCTGGTGCTGCTGCCGCACTTTGGCCACCTGCCGCTGTGGACCAGCGCCACCGTCTGCGCCACGCTGCTGTGGCGCGCCGCGCTGACCCTGCGCGGCAAGCGCCTGCCGCCGTTGTGGCTGCTGCTGCCGGTCTCGCTACTGGCCATGGCCGGCGTCTACCGCTCCTTCCACACCCTGCTCGGGCGCGACGCCGGCGTCGCCATGCTGGCCCTGCTGCTGGCCTTCAAGCTGCTCGAGATGCGCGCCCGGCGCGACCTGTTCGTGGTGGTCTTCCTCTGCCTGTTCCTGCTGCTGACCACTTTCTTCTACTCGCAGACGGCGCTCACCGGCCTGGGCATGCTGTGCACCGTGCTGCTGCTGCTGACCGCCCAGCTGTCCTTCCAATACACCGGCGCGGTGCCGCCGCTACGCCGCCGCCTCGGCCTGGCGGCGCGCATCGTCGCCGCCGCGGTGGCGCCGGCGCTGCTGCTGTTCCTACTGTTCCCGCGCATCCAGGGGCCGCTGTGGGGCCTGCCGGGCGACGCCCACGGCGCCCGCAGCGGCATGTCCGACAGCATGTCGCCCGGCAGCGTGGCGGCGCTGGCGCTGTCCGACGAGGTGGCCTTCCGCGTCCGCTTCCTCGATCCGGCGCCGGCGCCGGCGCACAGCCTGTTGTACTGGCGCGGCCTGGTGCTGGGCGACTACGACGGCCGCACCTGGCGCCGCCTGCCGCGCCTACGCGGCGTGTTGCGCCCGGAGGTCCACGTCGGCGCGCGCGGCCAGCCGCTGCGCCACGAGGTGACCATGGAGGCCAGCGGCCAGCGCTGGCTGTTCCTGCTCGAACTGAGCGACCCCGAGCTGCACCTGGCCGAGCACCGCCTGGGCAGCTCGGACGAGCTCGAACTGTTCACGCAAAGCCCGATCGAGCAGCGCCTGCGCTACACCACGCGGGCCTGGCTGGACTTCAGCGTCCAGGCCGACGCCAGGCCTGAGCAGCTGCAGCGCTGGCTGCAACTGCCGGCCGGCTACAACCCGCGCGCGCTGGCGCTGGCCGCGCGGCTGCGCGGCGCCACGCCGCAGGCCTCGGTGCAGGCGGTGCTGCGGCTGTTCCGCGACGAACCCTTCGTCTACACGCTGAACCCGCCGCTGCTGGGCCGCGACGCCGTCGACGACTTCCTGTTCGCCAGCCGCGCCGGTTTCTGCGAGCACTACGCCGGCGCCTTCGTCGTGCTGCTGCGCGCCATGGGCGTGCCGGCCCGCGTCGTCACCGGCTACCAGGGCGGCGAGCGCAACCCGCTCGACGGCTACCTGAGCGTGCGCCAGTCCGACGCCCACGCCTGGGCCGAGGTGTGGCTGGCCGGCGCCGGCTGGCGCCGCGTCGACCCGACCGCCGCCGTCGCGCCGGAACGGGTCGAGCGCGGCCTGGCGCGGGCCCTGCCGCCGCCCGCGCCGTTCAGCCTGGCCGGCCTGGGCCAGCTGATGCGCCTGGGCGACAACGCCCCCGCCTGGCTGCAACAACTGCGATTTAGCATGGGCGCGATGAATAATGCTTGGAATCAATGGGTCCTGGATTACAATCCAGACAGGCAGCGGAGTTTCCTCGAAGAACTAGCCGACACCCTCGGCAACGCCCGCGCCGGCGCCGGCCTGGCGCTGTGCGCCGCCGTGCTGTGGTGGCTGCGCCGGCTGCGCGGCCGGGTTCGGCCGGAACCGCTGGCGGCGTTGTACGAGGAGTTCTGCCGGCGCCAGGCGCGCCACGGCTTCGTGCGCGGCGCCGCCGAGGGTCCGCAGGACTACCTGGCACGCCTGAGCACGATGGACGCCAGCGCCGAAAAACACGCTGCCATGCGCAGTTTTCTGAATTTGTATGGCACGCTGCGGTATGGGCGCGCCACACCCGATGAGAGAGCGGCGTCGCTGACGACGCTGAACAACCTGTTACCTTTATGCCGATGACTTCCCTACTGCGCCACCTCCCCCTCCGTCCCCGCCACCTGCTGGCCTTGTTGCTGGCGGCCGCCCCGTTCAGCCAGGCGCTGGCGGTCGACCAGTACGGCTACAAGCTGCCGCCCAGCAAACAGAGCAAGGCCAAGGCCGAGGCCAAGGCCAAGCAAAAGAAAGGCCCGCCGCCGATCGACTACAACGGCGAGTTCGTCAACTTCGGCCAGTGGAAGGAGGTGCGCCTGTTTATCGACGGCCTGGTCGATAAGAACGGCTTCCAGCGCGCCGAACTGGAGGCGCTGCTGGGCCAGGTGCGCTACGTCGAGTCGGCGGTGCAGCTGATCAAGCCGGCGCCACCGGGCAAGCCGAAGAACTGGCAGGCCTACAGCCGGCTGACCGTCGAGCCGGTGCGCATCGACGCCGGCGTCAAGTTTTGGAACGAGAACCGCGAGACGCTGGCGCGCGCCGAGGCGCTGTACGGCGTGCCGGCCGAGATCCTGGTCGGCATCATCGGCGTCGAGACCGTCTACGGCCGCAACACCGGCCGCTTCCGCGTGCTCGACGCGCTGACCACGCTGGCCTTCGCCTATCCGGAGGCGCCGGCGCGCCTCGAGCGCATGGCCTTCTTCCGTAGCGAACTCGAGGCCGCCCTGCTGTACGCCCGGCAGAACGGGGTCGACCCGCTGCAGCTGCGCGGCTCCTACGCCGGCGCCGTCGGCATGCCGCAGTTCATGCCCAGCAGCATCTTGAAATACGCCGTCGACTTCGACGGCGACGGCCGTATCGACCTGCTCAACTCGAGCAACGACGCCATCGGCAGCGTCGCCGCCTTCCTGGTGGCGCACGGCTGGCAGCGCGACACGCCGGGGCCGCTGGTGATCGCCGCCCAGGTCTCGCCCAACCGCAGCTGGGAACCGCTGCTGGGCCGGGGCTTGAGCGCGAATTTCCTCGCGCCGGACTTGACGGCGGCCGGCGTCGCCACCACATCGGCCTTGCCGGCCGGGGTGCGCTATGGTCTGGTGGACTTGCAGAACGGCGCCGAGGCGACCGAATATTGGCTGGCGACCAACAACTTCTTCGCCATCACGCAATACAACCGCAGCTATTTCTACGCCATGTCGGTGGTCGAGCTGGGGCGGGCGGCGAAGCTGTCGCGCGGCGGCGAGATGTAAGGAAGCGTAAAGAGGCTTGCCGGCGAAAGTTGCAGAAGGTATCTTTTACTTTACCATTTGCAACATCACCGGTATGCTCGAAAGAAATTCATTTCATGCAGCAACTTCGGCGGAATTATCTTATAATTAACTTTATGGATTCAATAAAACACTTGCGCCACGCAGCTTAACATAGCAAACCGTGTATAATTCTCACACAATGTTGCATAAGGACAACGAGCGCGCGCACTCAAGACATTTTTTTATTGCTTATGAGTATTAGATTGCGTGCTGCTGTACAATTGTGTATATATTATGAATCTTGTTATCCCGGAATCCGTCCGTGTGTGAATTCGTTCCTTAGTGAAGGATGAACATTAACGCAGCAGCGAGCTCCGAGTGTTTTTTACTTTGCAGGACAACTTTACAGAAGGAACAAACGAAATCATGACAAACCAAGTCGGCATTGATATGAACAACGAGTCGGATGGCGATGATCTGTTGCAGTACAACCCTAACCGGTTGCTGGACACGCTAATCGAAAACCTGCGCCTGAAAAACGATGCCGCGCTGTCGCGCGCATTGGAAGTGGCGCCACCGGTCATCAGCAAGATCCGCCACCACCGCTTGCCGGTCGGCGCCTCGCTGCTGATCCGCATGCACGAGGTCAGCGACCTCAGCATTCGCGACCTGCGCTACTTGATGGGCGACCGCCGCAACAAGTTCCGCATCAGCGACAAGCAGTTCAAACCTAAAGAAGGCGAACCAGGCCAGGGCTGATCCCTGCCGGTTGCCAGACTCTGGCACTCCCTCCCCTCACGAGGGGGAGAGGGAAGCACTATTGCATGACGTCAGGCCGGGAACACCCCGGTGGACAAATAGCGGTCGCCGCGATCGCAAACGATGAACACGATAGTCGCGTTCTCCACCGTTTGCGACAGGCGCAGCGCGATCTCGCAGGCGCCCGCCGCCGAGATGCCACAGAAAATCCCCTCTTCGGCCGCCATGCGGCGCGCCATTTGCTCGGCCGCCGCCTGCGTCACGTATTCGATCTGGTCGACCCGCGCCTTGTCGTAGATTTTCGGCAGGTAGGCCTCCGGCCATTTGCGGATGCCGGGGATCTGCGAACCCTCCTCCGGCTGCGCGCCGACGATCTGCACCGCCGGATTCTGCTCCTTCAAATATTGCGACACGCCCATGATGGTGCCGGTGGTGCCCATCGCCGAGACGAAGTGGGTGACGCGGCCGCCGGTGTCGCGCCAGATCTCCGGGCCGGTGCCCTCGTAGTGGGCGCGCGAGTTGTCGAAGTTGCCGAACTGGTCGAGGATGATGCCCTTGCCGTCCTTTTGCAGCTGCTCGGCCATGTCGCGGGCGTATTCCATGCCGCCGGTGCGCGGCGTGAGCATGATCTGCGCGCCGTAGGCGGCCATGCTCTGGCGCCGTTCGATGCTCAGGTTTTCCGGCATCAACAGCAGCATCTTGTAGCCGCGCAGCGCCGCCGCCATCGCCAGGGCGATGCCGGTGTTGCCGCTGGTGGCCTCGATCAGGGTGTCGCCCGGCTTGATGTCGCCGCGCTCCTCGGCCCGCTTGAGCATGGACATGGCGGCGCGGTCCTTGACCGAGCCGGCCGGGTTGTCGCCCTCCATCTTGCCGAGGATGATGTTGTGGCGCGCCGCCGCGTCGGCGCCCGGCAGGCGGGTCAGCTGCACCAGCGGCGTGTTGCCGATCGTGTCTTCCAGAGTCTTGTAGGCCATCATCTAATCTTCTTCCGAATTCTGCAAAACGACTATTTTAATCCCAGACGGGGCGCCGCGTGCGGCCGAGGCCGCCGGCTCAGCGCGGCAGGCGGAAATGCATGAAGGAGTACGCCAAGCGTTCGCCATCGATGCGGAACATGTCGGCGATCTCGCCGCTCTGCTCGAAGCCGCAGCGCAGGTACAACTGGCGCGCCGGCGCGTTGGCCGACAGCATCTCGAGGTCGACCCAGTCCAGCTGCGCCTGGCCGCCGGCCCAGGCCAGCGCCGCCTCGACCAGGTCGCGGCCCAGGCCCAGGCGGCGGAAGGCGCGGTGCACGCCCATGCCGAGCAGGGCGCGGTGGGCGGCGCCGCCGTCGGGCCGGGCGCGCAGGTCGACATGGCCCTGGATGCCGTTGGCGCCGGTGGCGACCCAGGCGCGGCGCCAACCGGGCTGGTCCAGCGGCAACGCCAGTGCGGCGCGGAAGGCCGCCTCCTTGTCGGGCGCAAAGCGGGACTGGCCGCGCGGCATCGGCTGGAACAGCGCCGCGCCGTCGCGGCCGTTGTCCTGCAGATGCTCGTTCAAATAGGCGAAGAAGGCGTCGAGGTCGGCCTCGACTACAGGCCGAATGGCAGAGTGCGCGGACATGCGAAACCGTGTAAAAAGTGGAACAACGATTGTAGCAGCAAGGTGCTGCCGCTTGCGCTAGACTGCCTATATCTTTGCAACCCCATTTCCCCGAAACGACCATGGCCACACCCCCTATCGAATTCATTCCCGACGCCGGCCAGGACGAGGCCGTGCCGGCCGCCACGCTGAACATCGAGGCGCGCCGCCACCAGATCTTCCCCGTGCTCGGCGCCGCCGAGATCAAGCGCATGCACCGCTTCGGCCAAGTGCGCCAGTTCGCCGACGGCGAGCCCATCCTCGAAGCCGGCCGCACCGCCTTCGGCCTGGTGGTGGTGCTGTCGGGCCGCATCGCGGTGACCCGCTTCGACGGCCTGGGCAACACCTGGCCGGTGGTCGAGCACGGCCCCGGCCAGTTCGGCGGCGAGGTGGCCCAGCTGTCGGGCCGGCCGGCGCTGGCCAACGCCCACGCCGTCGGCGCCGTCGAGGTGTTGGTGATCAGCTCGGAGTCGCTGCGCGCCCTGGTCATCGCCGAGGCCGAGCTGGGCGAGCGCATCGTGCGCGCCCTGATCCTGCGCCGCGTCGGCCTGCTCGAGGCCAACTCGGGCGGCCCGGTCATCGTCGGCCCGCGCGGCCACGGCCGCATCCACCACCTGCAAAGCTTTTTGGCCGCCAACGGCCACCCGCACACCGTGCTCGACCCGCAAACGGACAGCCAGGCGGCCGAGCTGATGGCGCTGTACCAGCCGACGGCCGACCAGCTGCCGCTGGTGGTCTGCCCCGACGGCGTGGTCAAGAAGAACCCATCGCTCGCCGAGCTGGGCCGCTGCCTCGGCCTGCTGCCCGAGCTCGACGAGAACAAGGTGTGGGACGTGATCGTCGTCGGCGCCGGCCCGGCCGGCCTGGCCACCGCCGTCTACGCCGCCTCCGAGGGCCTGTCGGTGCTGGCGCTGGAGACGCGCGCCTACGGCGGCCAGGCCGCCGCCAGCGCGCGCATCGAGAACTACCTCGGCTTCCCCACCGGCGTGTCGGGCCGCGCGCTGGCCGGCCGCGCCTTCGTCCAGGCGCAGAAGTTCGGCGTCGAGATCGCCATCCCGGCGCCGGCGGCGCGGCTGATCTGCGACACCTATCCGCTGCAGGTGGAGATGTGCGGCAGCGGCACCCGGCTCAAGGCGCGCAGCGTGGTGCTGTCCTGCGGCGCGCGCTACCGCCGGCCGTCGCTGGCCAACCTGAAGCAGTTCGAGGGACGCGGCGTGTACTACTGGGCCTCGCCGATCGAGGCCAAGCTGTGCAAGAGCGAGGAGGTCATCCTGGTCGGCGGCGGCAACTCGGCCGGCCAGGCGGCGGTGTTCCTGTCCGGCCACGCCGCCAAGGTGCACATGGTGATCCGTGGCGAGGGGCTGGCCGCCACCATGTCGAGCTACCTGATCGAACGCATCGCCGCCACGCGCAACATCGTGCTGCACACCCACACCGAGATCGTCGCGCTGGAGGGCGACGAGGACGGCCTGCGGCAGGTGCGCTGGCGCAACCGCCTGAGCGGCCAGGAGCAGGACGCCGACGTCTGCCGCGTCTTCCTGTTCATCGGCGCCGACCCCAACACCGGCTGGCTGGGCGACTGCGGCGTCGACGTCGACGACAAGGGCTTCATCCGCACCGGCTTCGACGTCACCAAGGCGCAGTGCCACGCCAACTTCAGCCGGGGCGTCTACCCGCCCGAGCTGCCGGCCCGCGCCGCGCTCGAGACCAGCGTGCCGGGCGTGTTCGCCATCGGCGACGTGCGCGCCAACTCGACCAAGCGGGTGGCGGCGGCGGTCGGCGAAGGCGCCGCCGTGGTGTCGCAGATCCACGCCTTCCTGGCCAACCTGCCGGCCGGGCAGCGCGGCTGAGCGGCGCGGCGGGCGGCGCGGCGCCGCAGTCGAGAACGCACGCGAGCGTGGCGCCGCGTCAGAATCGCGGCCCCAGCAGGCGGCGGTCGAAGCTGAACGGGCGCACCACGCTGAGCGCCACCAAATCGAAGTCGGGATGCAGCGGATTGATGACGACGTTACCCTCCTCCGGTAGCAGCGCGGAGGGAACCGCCATGCATAACTCGCCCATACGGCTGAGCCAGTTTCCGCCAAACGCTTGCGCGCTGGCGGAAACCGGCATGGCGTTCCAATCGAGAGGCAAGTCGACAAGACCGGGACGGTAGACGGAGACGTCGTCAGGCAACTCGACCGCCACCAAAACCAACGGCGGCAAGGGTAGCGAGCCGAGGTGCGCCAGCGCTTCCAGGGCGCATATCGCCACCGAGGCGCCGGCGTAGAAGGCCGGCAAGTTCGGCGGATTCCAGCGCCCGCCAAAGCGCGCCGCGCCGGCACACAGGCGATCCAGCGCGTATGCCCGGCGGGCGATACGCCACAATTTCACAGGGCGCCGCCGGTCGCGATTGCGTTCAAGACCTGGCGCACGGCAGCGGCGCCAGGCTCGGTGTCGAGGTAGTCGATCGGCGCGGCATCGCTGAAGATGCGGCTTGGCATGACCAGCCAGCGCTTGGCCAGTTCCTCGTCCTCGAACACCTCGCACGCCATATTGGCGACGTCGGCCATTCGCCAAATACGCTCGGAGACGGCGGCATCCAGGTTGGCGGCCTTGCGGGCCAGGGTGAACGCGGTGGTCTCGGCAACCCGCGCGACAACGCGGATCTTCGCGGTCGGCAACTTGAAATAGTCGCCCGCCTCTTTCAGAAAGGCGGCGGGCAAGCCGCGCCGGATCAACTCGATGACCTGGGCGACTTCGCGCTGTCGCATGTGGACCAGAGCGACAAACGAACTCTGCGACGGCTCCGGCGGACGCGGACGCCGACGCGCGGCGGCGCGCCCGACGATCTTCGATTGCTTCGGCACAAACATGATCGATGCCTCCAATATGAAGTTGACGATACACCAAATGGAGGCACCTTGCCATGTTCGCGATCAGGAGCGGCGCGGCCAGCTCCACCGCGCTGGAGAATGCGAAAAAAAACCCGCGCGGCTCGCGCCGGCGGGTCCTTGTGCCGACGTGGCCTGGCGGCCACGGCACGGCGGTAGGCTTACTTCTTCTTCGGCGCCTCGGCGGCGGCGGCCTTGTCGGCGGCGGCACCCTTGGCCGGCACCGAGGCGGTGGCGGCGGCCGGCGGCATCGCGGCCGGCATCGCTGCGTCGGCCTTGGCCGGTTTCTCGACCTTCTCGCCCTTGCCGGCCTTGGCCGGTTTTTCGGCGGCCGGCTTGGCGGCGGCGCCGTCCTTCGACTTGCCGTTCACTTGCAGGCCGGCCTCGGACAGTTTGAGGGCGCTCTTGTCGCCGAGGCCTTTAACGCGTTTTTCCAGATCGGCCCAGTCCTTGAATTCGCCTCCCTTGCTGCGTTCCTCGATGATGGCCTTGGATTTGGCCGGGCCGATGCCCTTGATGCTGTCCAGCGCGGCCGCGTCGGCCTTGTTGACGTCGACCTGGGCGAAGGCGAAGCTCATCGCGGCGATCAGGGTGGCTAGCGCCAGCAGTAGTTTCTTGAACATGGCAATATCTCCGTGGTTGGTGGAAAAAGCAAGGGCGAAGGTCGCGCCTTGAACCAACTTAACGCCCGGTGCTGTGATCGGTTGACTTAAAAACATGATCAAGACTGTATCCATATCAAATCGTCCCCGATCTATACGCAACACGCACCGCAACAGCTGCGTCAAAATGACGCAGCTGTTGCGGGCTGACGCCGATGGACATACACTGGTTCGGCTGGCGAAGCCATACCGTGGCAGGGCCGACAAGAAAGGTAGGACATATGAACACCCCGGGAAATAGGGACCGGATTACTAACCGGGTTCCCCAAACCGTAGCAATCAAGCTGCAGGAGGCCGCCGATCTCACCGGCTCGACACTGAACCAGTTCATGGTTCAAGCTGCTCTTGAGAAAGCCGAAAAGCTTATCGCCCGAGAAAAGATCATCTATTTCTCAAAAAACGATGCTGCCATGATCATCAATCTACTTGATAAACCAGCAAAACCAAATGCTGCGCTAGTGAGGGCGTTTGAGCGATTCAAACAGAGGGAAATAGAAAATGGCAACGAGAGTCGTCCCGCTGGCGCCAACACACCAAGTGCCGAAGTTTGATTGTGGAAACGATGACTTGAACTTGTTCTTACAGGCTACGGCAGGGCAGCACCAGCGCAAGCTCATTTCAAAAACCTATGTTCTAATCGATGATGCTGCACCAACAGAAGTGATGGGATATTACTCCCTGGCAGTACGGGGCATGGTCCCAAAAGACGAATTGCCACCGCAGATGGCAAAGAGATTGCCTCGTGAAGTGCCCGGCTTCACCCTAGCCAGGCTGGCTATTAGGGAAGACCTCAAAGGCCAAGGCCACGGTGAATATTTGCTCTTTCACGCCATAGACCGCGTGGCACGCGTGGCCGGCGAGGTTGGCGGATACGCTGCATTCGTCGACGCGAAGGATGAAAAGGCTGCCGCGTTCTACCGGAAATATGGCTTCACCGCATTCCCTGATGACCCGTTGACCTTGTGTCTGCCGTTCGCAGCGATTCCGAAGTAAAACTAAAGCGCCGTTGGCGCTTCTTACGGACGGTGCGCCGCCACGGCGTCACCGTCCATTCCATCGGTCGACTAGCCGAACAACTCCTCGCGCGTGACGGTGGCCGTGCCCAGCTTGCCGACCACGATGCCGCCGGCGCGGTTGGCCGTTTGCACCGCCTCGTGCCAGTCGCGCCCGGCGCCCAGCATGGCGGCCATGGTGGCGATCACCGTGTCGCCGGCGCCGGAGACGTCGAACACCTCGCGCGCGTCGGCCGGCATGTGGAAGATCTCGTGCTCGGTGTACAGGGTCATGCCCTCCTCCGAGCGGGTCAGCAACAGCGCGTCGAGCTGGAGCTCGCGGCGCATCTGCTGCGCCTTGGCGGTCAGCTGCTCCTCGTTGCCCCAGCCGCCGACCACGCGGCGCAGCTCCGACTTGTTCGGCGTCAGCATGGTGGCACCGGCGTAGCGGCCGAAGTCGTCGCCCTTCGGGTCGACCATGACGATCTTGCCGGCGGCGCGCGCCGAGGCGATCATGTCGGCCACGTTGACCAGGCTGCCCTTGGCGTAGTCCGACAGCACGATCACGTCGTAGTCCGGCAGCAGCGCCTTGAACTGCATCAGCTTGTCGCGCAGCACGGTGTCGGTCGGCGCCTCCTCGAAGTCGATGCGCAGCATCTGCTGCTGGCGGCCGATGACGCGCAGCTTGATGATGGTGGAGATGGCCTCGTCGCGCTTCAGGTAGCTGTGGATGCCGCCGCCGGCGAGCAGCCGTTCGACCTCGTCGCCGGCCTCGTCGTTGCCGACCACGCCGAGCAGGCCGGCGTGGGCGCCCAGCGCGGCGGCGTTGCGCGCCACGTTGGCGGCGCCGCCCAGGCGCGCCTCGCGCCGCTCGACGCGCACGATCGGCACCGGCGCCTCGGGCGAGATGCGGGCCACCTCGCCGAACCAGTAGCGGTCCAGCATGACGTCGCCGACCACCAGGATGCGCACCTGGTCGAGCGCCGGCGCGGTGAATTGGGTCAGGGTGTTAGGCATGGCGTCCTCTCAGCTGCGGGTCAAGACGGAACGGCCGATGCCGTGGTACTCGAAGCCCGCCTCGGCCATCACCTGCGGCTCGAACAGGTTGCGGCCGTCGAAGATCACGGCCTGCTTCAAGGCCGCCTTGATGCGGTCGAAGTCCGGGCTGCGGAAGGCCTTCCATTCGGTGACGATGACCAGCGCCTCGGCGCCGGTCAAGGTGTCCATCGGGCTGCTGGCGAAGCGGACGCGGGCCAGCTGCTCGGCGTCGAAGTCGAGCGCCAACACGCGCTTGGCCTCGGCCATGGCGACCGGGTCGTACACCGCGACCGTGGCGCCGCCGTCGAGCAGCTGCTTGAGCAGCACGCGGGCCGGCGCCTCGCGCATGTCGTCGGTGTTCGGCTTGAAGGCCAGGCCCCAGACGGCGAAGTGCTTGCCGCTCAAATCGGCGCCGAAGCGCTTGGCCACCTTCTGGCCCAGCACCAGCTTCTGCTTGTCGTTGACCGCCTCGACGGCGCGCAGGATCAGCAGGTCCTGGTCGTACTGGCGCGCGGTGCGTTCGAGCGCCTGCACGTCCTTCGGGAAGCAGGAGCCGCCGTAGCCGGCGCCGGCGTAGAGGAAGCTGTGGCCGATGCGTGGATCGGAGCCGATGCCGTGGCGTACCGCCTCGATGTCGGCGCCGACCTGGTCGGCCAGGTTGGCCAGCTCGTTCATGAACGAGATGCGGGTGGCCAGCATGGCGTTGGCGGCGTACTTGGTGAACTCGGCCGAGCGCACGTCCATCCAGAAGGTGCGCTCGTGGTTGCGGTTGAAGGGCATGTACAGCTTCTTCATCAGGCCGTGGGCACGCGAGCCTTCGGCGCTGCTGTCGCAGCCGATGACGATGCGGTCGGGCCGCATGAAGTCCTCGACCGCCGCGCCCTCCTTGAGGAACTCGGGGTTGGAGACGACGGAGAACTTGGCGCCCTCGGCGCGCGCGTCCAGCTCGGCCTGCACGGCGGCCTTGACGCGGTCGGCCGTGCCGACCGGCACGGTGGACTTGTCGACGATGACCTTGAACTCGGTCATGTGGCGGCCGATGCTCTTGGCGGCGGCCAGCACGTACTGCAGGTCGGCCGAGCCGTCCTCGTCGGGCGGCGTGCCGACGGCGATGAATTGCAGGGTGCCGTGCGCCACCGAGGCGGCGATGTCGGTGGAGAACTGCAGGCGGCCGGCGGCGCGGTTGCGCGCCACCACCTCCTCCAGGCCCGGCTCGTGGATCGGGATGCCGCCGGCGTTGAGCATGGCGATTTTCCTTTCGTCGACGTCGAGGCAGAAGACGTCGTTGCCCAGCTCGGCCAGGCAGGCGCCGGTCACCAGGCCTACATAGCCGGTGCCAATAATGGTGATTTTCATGTGTGTGTTCCGCCTACTTGGTTGCAAACCCCGGCCCGGCGGCGCGCTGGCGCCGGCCGCTTCCGGGGTCGGGTTAATTCATCACGTTGAGTTCTTCGGTGCGGCGCGGCGGGTAGGTCTCCCAGCGGCTGCAGCCGGGACACTGCCAATAGAACTGGCGTGCCTTGAAGCCGCAGTGGCTGCACTGGTAGCGCGCCAGCTTCTGGGTGTAGCCGTGCACCAGGTTCTTCACCATCGACAGCTCGGACACCAGCGCCGCCGGCGCGTCCATCATGCGCGCCTCGAGCAGCTTGTCGAGGCCGAGCAGGGTCGGCGTGCGGCGCAGCTCGGCGCTGACCAGCTGCTTGGCCGCCTCGACGCCGTCGAGCTCCAGCACGGCCTTGAACACCACCTCGATCAGGTCGATCGACGAGGCCTGTTCCAGATACGATTTGAGCAGGTTGACGCCCTCCTGCGGCCGGCCGACCTTGCGGTAGCCGTCCATCAGGCGCTGCGCCACCAGGGCCACGTGCGGCACGCTCTGCTGCTCGACGCGGCGCCAGCTGAGCAGCGCGCCCTCGACGTCGCCCTGGGCCAGCTGGGCGTCGCCCACCAGCATGGTGGCGCGCACGTTGGTGCGGTCGACCTGCAGCGACTTCTCCAGCAGCGGCAAGGCCTGCTCGGGATGCAGGTGGACCAGCGCGTCCTGCGCCAGTTCGCAATAGAACTGCGCCACTTCCTTCTGGCGCGAGCCGGCGCCGGCCTCCTGCAGGCCCAGCGCCGCCTCGATGGCGCGCGGCCATTCCTTCTCGCGCTGGAAGATCTCCAACAGCGCGCGGCGCGCCTGCACCGCGTACTGGCTGCCGGTCAGGCGGTTGAAGGTCTCCTCGGCGCGGTCGAGCAGGCCGGCCTTCAGGTAGTCCATGCCCAGTTCGTATTCGGCGTGCTCCTTCTGCTCCTGCGGCAGGTCGGGCCGCGCCAGCAGGTTCTGGTGGACGCGGATGGCGCGCTCGGTCTCGCCACGGCGGCGGAACAGGTTGCCCAGCGCGAAGTGCATGTCGGCCGTCTCCGGGTCCAGTTTGACGATCTCGATGAAGGCGTCGATGGCCTTGTCGGGCTGCTCGTTGAGCAGGAAGTTCAGGCCCTTGAAATAGCCGCGCGGCAGGGTGCGCGACTCGGACACCAGTTGGCGGATGTCGACCCGCGCGGCGATCCAGCCCAGTCCGAAAAAGACCGGGATACCCAATAACCACCAGAGTTCAAATTCCATGCTGTGCTTGTTGTTGTTGTTGGCTTGCGGGCGGCATTACTGCTGCGTGTTGACGCTGTCCGGCTGCGGCGGGCTGCTGCCCTGCTGCGCCGTCGATTGCAGCGTGTGGATGGTGGATTTTTGTTTGTTCGCTTCGCGCCGGTGGCGGAACACGGTGGGCGTGAGCGCCAGCACGCCGAGGGTGGCGCCGGCCGCAAAGAAGCCCAGCAGCATCAGCACCAGGGGGCCGCGCAGCTCATAGTTGAGGAAAAAGCGCAGATCGACTTCCTGCGTGTTTTTCAGGGCAAAACCAAAAAACAAAACGAAGAGAACGAATCCAACGATTGTGGAAAGAAATTTCATCTGCTTGGTTCCTGTTCGGTATTTCAGAGTGCGCCAGTGTCGCACAAGAAAGCAAATACTTCAAAAAAATCCCCGACGGGAACAAAAAAAGCGGCATCCAGGGACGCCGCTTTTTTACATCCATCGGTGGTAGACGCTTCAGTCCTCGATGATCGGTTGCCCGACCATCGCGTCGACCCGCTCGCGCAATTGCTTGCCCGGCTTGAAGTGCGGCACCCGTTTTTCCGGCACCATCACCTTGTCGCCCGACTTCGGATTGCGTCCGATGCGCGGCGGCCGGCTATTCAGAGCAAAGCTGCCAAAACCGCGGATCTCGATGCGTTGACCGGTCGCCAGGGCGTTGGTCATCGCGTCGAGAATCGTCTTGACGGCGTACTCCGCATCCTTGGCCACCAGCTGAGAATAGCGCTCAGCCAGGCGGTTGATCAACTCGGACTTGGTCATCTACTGAATACCGATATTAGTTCTTGTTGTCGAACTTGGCTTTCAACAGCGCGCCCAGGCTGGTGGTGCCCGAAGCTGCGTTGTTGTCGGTAGCGGCCATTTTCTGCATCGCTTCCTGGGTCTCGACGTTGTCTTTCGCTTTGATCGACAGCTGGATGCTGCGAGCTTTGCGGTCGATGTTGATGACCAGGGCTTCGACGGAGTCGCCGACCTTCAGGTGCGTACCGGCATCTTCCACGCGGTCGCGGGAGATTTCGGAAGCGCGCAGGTAGCCTTCGACTTCTTCGGACAGTTGGATGACGGCGCCTTTTGGCTCCACCGACTTGACGGTACCCGTGACCAGGGCGCCTTTGTCGTTCATCGCTGCGAAGTTGTTGAATGGATCGCCTTCCAGTTGCTTGACGCCCAGGGAAACGCGCTCGCGCTCGACGTCGATGGCCAGAACGATGGCTTCCAGCTCGTCACCCTTCTTGAAGCGACGGACGGCTTCTTCGCCGGTCTCGGTCCACGACAGGTCGGACAGGTGAACCAGGCCGTCGATGTTGCCGGCCAGGCCGATGAAGACGCCGAAGTCGGTGATCGATTTGATCGCGCCGCGGACTTTATCGCCCTTCTTGTGGGTGACGCCGAAGTCGTCCCATGGGTTCGCTTTGCACTGCTTCATGCCCAGCGAGATACGGCGACGCTCTTCGTCGATCTCCAGAACCATCACTTCAACTTCATCGCCCAGTTGGACGACTTTGTTCGGAGCGACGTTCTTGTTGGTCCAATCCATTTCGGAAACGTGGACCAGACCTTCGATACCCTGCTCGACTTCAACGAAGGCGCCGTAGTCGGTCAGGTTCGTTACTTTACCGAACAGACGGGTGCTTTGTGGGTAACGACGGGACAGACCGGTCCAAGGATCGTCGCCCAGTTGCTTCACGCCCAGCGAAACACGGTTCTTTTCCTGATCGTACTTCAGGACTTTGGCGGTGATTTCTTGGCCGACGGTCAGCACTTCCGACGGGTGACGCACACGACGCCATGCCAGATCGGTGATGTGCAGCAGGCCATCGATGCCGCCCAGGTCGACGAAGGCGCCGTAGTCGGTGATGTTCTTGACGACGCCGGTAACCACGGTGCCTTCTTTCAGCGTTTCCATCAGTTTCTGACGCTCTTCGCCCATCGAAGCTTCGATGACGGCGCGACGCGACAGAACCACGTTGTTACGCTTGCGGTCCAGTTTGATGACCTTGAATTCGAGGGTCTTGCCTTCGAACGGGGTGGTGTCCTTGACCGGACGGGTGTCGACCAGCGAACCCGGCAGGAAGGCGCGGATGCCGTTGGTCAGAACGGTCAGGCCGCCCTTGACTTTGCCATTGACGGTACCGACGACGATCTCGCCCGATTCCATGGCTTTTTCCAGTGCCAGCCACGAGGCCAGACGCTTGGCTTTGTCGCGCGACAGGATGGTATCGCCGAAACCGTTTTCGAGCGATTCGATGGCCACGGAAACGAAATCGCCAACTTTGACTTCCAGTTCGCCGTGGTCATTCTTGAATTCTTCAACAGGGATGAAAGCTTCCGATTTCAGACCAGCGTTAACGATCACGAAATTGTGATCGAGACGCACGACTTCAGCGGAGATAACTTCGCCGGAGCGCATATCTTGACGGGACAACGACTCTTCGAAGAGCGCTGCAAAACTTTCCATACCGGAGGTGGTAGCTGTAGACATAGGGGTTCACACATGGTTAGCCAGCAGAGTTCGCACAACGCGACTTAAACTGGGTTAGGGTTTTGACACACCCGTGACGAGCACAGGCCCGTCTTGGGCACCGCAATGGCACTAACACGTACCATTTTTACTGCTTTTGCTGCTGTTTTTTACTACATTCACTTCTGAATTCTTTGCCGCGCAGCCTACGATTTCATCGCCGCCGCATACCATTTGAGCACCTCGTCGACCGCTTGGTCGGCGTTCATGTGCGAGGTATCGAGCACATGGGCACCCTCTGCCGGGACCAGCGGGGCTATCGCCCGGTGCGTATCGCGATCGTCGCGCGCTTGCAAATCCATCAGAAGGTCTTCCATATTAGCAGGAATTCCCTTGTCAATCAATTGCTTATATCGGCGTTCGGCGCGCGCCGCCACGCTGGCGGTCAAAAACACTTTCAGCGGGGCGTGCGGGAAGATCACCGTGCCCATGTCGCGGCCGTCGGCGACCAGGCCGGGCGCCTTGCGGAAGCCCAGTTGCAGGCCGACCAGGGCGTGGCGCACCGAGGGCAGCGCGGCGATCTTCGAGGCGGTGTTGCCGACCAGTTCGGCGCGGATGGCGTCGCTGACGTTCTCGTGCGACAGGATGACGTTGCCGCCGGTGAAGCTGCACGGCAGGTGCTCGGCCAGCTTGGCCAGGGCGTGCTCGTCGGCCAGGTCGGTGCCGCGGCGCAGCGCCGACAGCGCGGTCAGGCGGTACAGCGCGCCCGAGTCCAGGTAGTGGAAGCCGAGCTTATCGGCGACGCGGTGCGCGACGGTGCCCTTGCCGGATGCGGTGGGGCCGTCGATGGCGATGACTGGGATGGAGTGGGTCGACATATGAAAATTTCAGTGTTAATGGGAAACAATAGCACGGTGGCGCGGCGGACTGTCAGCTGCGGACTTTAAGGGTCAGACCCTAGGGTCTGACCCTGGAGTCTGACCCTGGAGTCTGACCCTGGGGCCGACTCCGCCGGGGCCAGCTCAAATCAGCTGGTCGTGGGCGATGCCGGCGAAGGCGGCGAAATAGTCGGGGAAGGTCTTGGCCACGCATTTCGGATCGTTGATGCGCATGGTGTTGCCGCGCCGCGCCGCGCCGTCCAGCGAGGCCAGCGAGAAGCACATCGCCATGCGGTGGTCGTCGTAGGTGTCGATGGTGGCGGCGGCGATCACGGCCGGCGGCGTCACGCGCAGGTAGTCGGCGCCCTCCTCCACCTCGGCGCCCAGCTTGCGCAGCTCGGTGGCCATGGCGGCGATGCGGTCGGTCTCCTTGACGCGCCAGCTGGCGATGTTGCGCAGCGTGCTGGTGCCGTCGGCGTACAGCGCGGCGATGGCGATGGTCATGGCGGCGTCGGGAATGTGGTTGAAGTCGGCGTCGATGGGTTTGAGCTTGCCGTTCGAGCTGGCCTCGATCCAGTTGTCGCCCATGCTGATGGTGGCGCCCATCAGTTCCAGCGCGGCGACGAAGCGCACGTCGCCCTGGATGCTGTCGCGGCCGACGCCCTCGACCCGCACCGGGCCGCCGGCGATGGCGCCGGCGGCCAGGAAGTAGGACGCCGACGAGGCGTCGCCCTCGACGTGGATGGTGCCCGGGCTCTGGTACTGCTGGCCCGGTTGCACGGTGAACGACTGCCAGCCGTCCTGCTCGACCTGCACGCCGAAGCGGCGCATCAGGTTCAGCGTGATTTCGATGTAGGGCTTGGAGATCAACTCGCCGACCACGTCGATCGAGACGGCGTGCTCGCGCGCCATCAGCGGCGCCACCATCAGCAGCGCGGTGAGGAACTGGCTCGACACGTTGCCGCGCACCGACAGGCGCTCGGCCTTGAACTGGCCGCTGCGGATGTGCAGCGGCGGAAAGCCCGGCTGGCCGGTGTAGCTGATGTGGGCGCCGACCTCGTTGAGGGCGTCGACCAGGTCGCCGATGGGCCGTTCGTGCATGCGCGCCACGCCGTGCAGTGTGTAGTCGCCGCCGATCACCGCCAGCGCCGCCGTCAACGGACGGATCGCCGTGCCGGCGTTGCCCATGAACAGGTCGGCCTTCTTGTTGGGCAGCTCGCCGCCGCAGCCTTTGACGTGGTGCACCTGGTGCAGCGTGTGCGGGTCCTTCTGCTCCTCCTGGCGCCAGTCGACGCCGAGCGCGCGCAGCGCGCCCAGCATCACCAGCGTGTCGTCCGAGGCCAGCAGGTCGATGATTTTGGTCTCGCCCTTGGCCAGCGCGGCCAGCAGCAGGATGCGGTTGGAGATGCTCTTCGAGCCGGGCAGGCGCACCGTGCCCTGCACGTGCATCACGGGATGGAGGTCGATATGCTGCGGGTAGTGCTTTGCTGTGTGCTGCGTCATGCCGTGTGTTCCTTTATTCTGCTTGGTCTTTGGACTGCGGCGCCTCGGCCGCCTCGATCGCCTCGATCCACTGCTGGCGGGCGCGCTGGGCGTTGCTGTAGACGCCGGCCAGCGCGGCGCCGTCGCCGGCCGCCAGGCTGGCGCGCAGGCCGGTCAATTGTGCCATGTAGGCGTCCAGCTCGGCCAACAGCGCGGCCTGGTTGGCCAGGCTGATGTCGCGCCACATCTCCGGCGATGAGCCGGCGATGCGGGTGAAGTCGCGGAAGCCGCTGGCGGCGTACTGGAACAGCAGGTCGGCGTGCGGCTTCCTGGCGATGTCGTCGACCAGGGCGTAGGCCAGCAGGTGCGGCAGGTGGCTGACCGCCGCGAACACCTTGTCGTGTTCCTGCGGCGTCAGTTGGTGGATGATGGCGCCGCAGGCGCGCCAGGCGGCGGCGACCCGTTCGACGTCCTCGGCGCGGTTTTCCGCCAGCGGCGTCAGCACCGTCTTCTTGCCCTGGTAGAGGTCGACGATGGCGGCGTCCGGCCCGTTCGATTCGCGCCCGGCGATCGGGTGGCCGGGGACGAACTGGCCGACCTTGTCGCCCAGCGCGCGACGGGCCGCCGCCACCACGTCGCCCTTGGTGCTGCCGGCGTCGGTGACCACCGTGCCGGCTTGCAGGTGCGGGCGCAGCGCGGCCAGGATGGCCTCGGTCTGCGCCACCGGCGCGGCCAGCAGCACCAGCGCGGCGCCGTCCAGCGCGGCGGCCAGCTCGGCCGGCGCGTTGCCGCTGGCGGCGTCGATGATGCCCAGCTCGCGCGCCCGCGCCAGCGCGGCCGTCGAGCGGCCGACACCGACCACGCTGCCGACCGCGCCGGCCCGGCGCAGCGCCAGCGCGAAGGAGCCGCCGATCAGGCCGACGCCGCAAATGACGATCTTGTTCAACACATTATTCTCCATCCCGTCTCCATCCCGTCTCGATTCCGTTCACGCTGGCCGACCGTCAGGTCAGGCTGAGTGGGTAGGAACCCAGCACTTTGAAGAAGGCGGCGTTGTCCTGCAGCTCGGCCAGTGCTCGGGCCACGGCGGCGTCGTGGACGTGGCCCTCGATGTCGACATAGAAGTAGTACTCCCAGGTGCCGATGCGCGCCGGGCGCGACTCGAAGCGGGTCATCGACACGCCGTGCTTGGCCAGCGGCGCCAGCAGCTGGTAGACGGCGCCGGCTTTGTTCGGCACCGCCAGCACCAGCGAGGTCTGGTCCTGGCCGGACGGGTTGGTCTGCAGGTGGCCGACGATGGCGAAGCGGGTGCGGTTGTGCGGGTCGTCCTGGATGTGCGCCTTGACCACGCCCAGCTGGTACTGCTCGCCGGCCATTTCGCTGGCGATCGCGGCGATGCTGGCGTCCTTGCTGGCCATGCGCGCCGCCTCGGCGTTGGAGGCGACGGCGCGCCGCTCGATGTTCGGGTAGTTCAGGTTGAGCCACACCTGGCACTGCGCCAGCGCCTGCGAGTGGGCGCAGATCACCGTCACGCCGTCCATGTTGCCGGTCTTGCTCATCAGGCTGTGGTGCACGGCGATCGACACCTCGCCGCTGATCAGCAGCGAGGTTTGCAGCATCAGGTCGAGCGTGCGGTTGATGGCCCCCTCGGAGGAGTTCTCCACCGGCACCACGCCGAAGTCGGCGGTGCCGGCCTCGGTGGCGCGGAACACCTCGTCGATCGAGGCGCAGGGCAGGCCCTCGACGGCGCTGCCGAACTGCTGGTAGACGGCCTGCTCGCTGAAGGTGCCGGCCGGGCCCAGGTAGGCCACGGTGACGCGCTTTTCCAGCGAGCGGCAGGCCGACATGATCTCGCGGAAGATGGTCTGCACCTCGTGGTCGCCCATCGGGCCGGGATTGCGCTCGGCCACGCCGCGCAGCACCTGGGCCTCGCGTTCGGGACGGAACACCGGCGCCATGGTCTCGGCCTTGACGTGGCCGACTTCCTGCGCCACCTTGGCGCGGCGGTTCAGCAGGTCGAGGATTTGCGCGTCGATCGAGTCGATCTGCTCGCGCAAGGGTTTCAATTTATCAGTCATGGTGTGCGTAGTGTCAGTGTCGTTGTGCCGGAGGGCGAGCGGCTGCCCGGCCGCTCCGGCCTTTGATGGTGCGTGCGGCGCTGGCGGGGTATCAGCGGCCGGCAAACTCGTTCAAATAATCGACCAGGGCTTGTACGCCCTCGATTGGCATCGCGTTGTAGATCGATGCGCGCATACCGCCGACGGACTTGTGGCCCTTCAGTTGCAGCAGGCCGCGCTGTTTGGCGCCGGCCAGGAATGCTTCGTTTTTGCTTTCGTCGCGCAGGTAGAACGGCACGTTCATGCGCGAGCGGTACTCTTTGGCGACGCGGTTCTGGTAGAAGTCGTCGGCGTCCAGCGCGGCGTACAGCAGCTCGGCCTTGGCGATATTGCGGCGCTCCATTTCGGCCACGCCGCCCTGCCGCTTGAGCCACTGGAACACCAGGCCGGCGATGTAGATCGCGTAGGTCGGCGGTGTGTTGTACATCGACTCGTTGTCGGCCACGGTCTTCCAGTCGAAGGCCGAGGGGCAGATGGCCAGCGCCTTGCCGAGCAGGTCCTCGCGCACGATCACCAGGGTCAGACCGGCCGGGCCGATGTTCTTTTGCGCGCCGCCGAAGATCACGCCGTAGCGCGACACGTCGACCGGGCGCGACAAAATGTGCGAGCTCATGTCGGCGACGATGGTGGCGCCGGCCGGCAGTTCGGGCACGAAGTTGTACTCGACGCCGTCGATGGTCTCGTTGGTGCAGACGTGCAGATAGGCGGCGTCCGGCGTCAGCTGCCACTCGGACTGCGGCGGCACGCCGGTGAAGGCGCCGGCCTTGCCGCTGGCGGCGACGTTGACGGTGGCGTAGCGGGCCGCCTCTTTGATCGACTTGCCCGACCAGGAACCGGTGTGGACGAAGTCGATGGTGGCCGGCTGCGCCTTGTGGCCGACCAGGTTGAGCGGCACGATGGCGTTCTGCGCCAGCCCGCCGCCCTGCATGAACAGGATCTTGTAGTTGGCCGGCACGGCGAGCAGCTCGCGCAGGTCGCGCTCGGCCGCCTGGTAGATCGAGATGAACTCGGGGCCGCGATGGCTCATTTCCATGACGGACATGCCGCTGCCGTGCCAGTCGAGCATGTCGGCGGCGGCTTGCGCCAGGACTTCTTTCGGCAGGACGGCGGGGCCGGCGGAGAAGTTGTAGATGTGCGTCACGGGCTTTCCTTATGGTTGGGTTGGGCTTATTTCTCGACCTTGCCGGCCGGTGTTGCTTGCTCCGCCTTGCCGGCCTGCTCGGCCGCCTGCAACTGCTGCATCAGCGGCGCCATGCGGCGGGCCACCACGCGCTGGCCGATCTGCATGCCTTCGGACATCAGCTTGGGCGACAGCGCCAGCATCTTGGCGCCCAGCGGGCTGCGGTAGAACACCGACAACTGCTTGATCTCGGCGACGCTGAAGTTGGCGGCGTACAGCGGCGCGATCTCGCTCATCATCTCGTCGACCAGCTTGGGATCGGCGAGGAATTCCTGCAGCGCCTTGACCACGGCGGGCAGGCGCGCCTCGGCCTTGACGATGGCGACCTGCTTGTCCTGCGGCCCCAACTGGGGGTTGGCGTTGATGCCGGCCTCCATCGAGTTGCGCATCATGACGGGCAGGTTGTTGCTCATCTGCTGCATGCCGGAGGCCATCAGCGAGCGGTAGTTCATCGCCACGAACAGCTCCTTGACGGCGGCGGCGACAGCCGGCTCGATCGGCTTGGCCGGCTCGGTGGCGGCAGCGGCCACGGCGGGTGCGGCGGCCGGCGTGCTTTGCGCCAGGGCCGGCGCGCCGGCCAGCAACATCAAGGCGGCGGCGATGCTGGAAATACTTGCTGCGGCGAATTTTTTCATATTGATTGGCGGAATGCTCCGCGCTGAAAAGAGGGGTTGCCGAAAGAAAAACGGGGCCAGCGTTTATTGTCGCATCATTCCGCGAAAAAAACCCTGGCCCCGTCCGCCCCGCCGCTCTGGGCGCCGGGGCATGCTTGCTGCGCCTTACTCCGGCGCGACGTCCGAGGCGGCGTCCGGCGCCGCATCGGCCGCAACCTCAGGCGCGGCCTCGGCCGCCTTGGCGTCCGGACCCGGCTCGAGCTCGACCTCGTCGATATCGGTCTCGACGATGCGTTGCAGGCCGGACAGCTTGGTGCCGTCCTCGACCGCGATCAGGGTCACGCCCTGGGTGGCGCGGCCCATTTCGCGGATCTCCGCCACGCGGGTGCGGATCAGCACGCCGCCGGTGGTGATCAGCATGATCTCGTCGGTGGTCTCGACCAGGGTGGCGGCGACGACTTTACCGTTGCGCTCGCTGGTCTGGATCGCGATCATGCCCTTGGTGCCGCGGCCGTGGCGGGTGTACTCGGTGATCGGGGTACGCTTGCCGAAGCCGTTCTCGGTGGCCGTCAGGACCGACTGCTCCTCGTTCTCGGCCACCAGCAGGGCGATCACGTGCTGGCCCTCCTCCAGGTTCATGCCGCGCACGCCACGGGCGTTGCGGCCCATCGGACGCACGTCGTTCTCGTCGAAGCGCACCGCCTTGCCGGAGTCGGAGAACAGCATCACGTCGTGCTGGCCGTCGGTCAGCGCGGCGCCGATCAGGAAGTCGCCGTCGTCCAGGTCGACCGCGATGATGCCGGCCTTGCGTGGGTTGCTGAAGTCCTTCAGCGGCGTCTTCTTGACGGTGCCCAGGCTGGTCGACATGAACACGTAATGGTCTTCCGGGAAGCTGCGGTTGGCGCCGGACAGCGGCAGCACCACGGTGATCTTCTCGTTGTCAGCCAGCGGGAACATGTTGACGATCGGCTTGCCGCGCGAGTTGCGCGAGCCCTGCGGCACTTCCCACACCTTCAGCCAGTACATCCGGCCACGGTTGGAGAAGCACAGGATGTAGTCGTGGGTGTTGGCGATGAACAGCTGGTCGATCCAATCCTCTTCCTTGGTCGCCATGGCCTGCTTGCCACGGCCGCCGCGCTTCTGCGAGCGGTACTCGGAGATCGGCTGCGACTTCATGTAGCCGGTGTGCGACAGGGTGACCACCATGTCCTGCGGCGTGATCAAGTCCTCTGTGCCCAAGTCGGTGGCGTTGTGCTCGATGCTGGAGCGGCGCACGTCCTTGTTGCCGGCGCCGTATTCGTTCTTGGCCAGGGTCATCTCGTCGGTGATGATGACGGTGACGCGCTCCGGTTTCGACAGGATGTCCAGCAGGTCGGCGATTTCCGCCATCACGTCCTTGTACTCGTTGACGATCTTGTCCTGTTCCAGGCCGGTCAGGCGTTGCAGGCGCATCTGCAAAATTTCCTGCGCCTGGTCGTCGGACAGCTTGTACATGCCGTCGGTCTGCATGCCGTAGTGCTTCGGCAGGTGTTCCGGACGGAAGGCGTCGACGCCGCCGACGGTGGTGCCGTCGCCGGTGCGGGCCAGCATCTCGCGCACCAGCGACGAGTCCCAGGCGCGCGCCATCAGCTCGGACTTGGCCAGCGGCGGCGTCGGCGCCGCCTTGATGATGGCGATGAAGTCGTCGATGTTGGCCAGCGCCACGGCCAGGCCCTCGAGCACGTGGCCGCGCTCGCGCGCCTTGCGCAGCTCGAACACGGTGCGCCGCGTGACCACTTCGCGGCGGTGCGCCAGGAAGCATTGCAGCATCTGTTTCAGGTTCAGCAGGCGCGGCTGGCCGTCGACCAGCGCCACCATGTTCATGCCGAAGGTGTCCTGCAACTGGGTCTGCTTGTACAGGTTGTTGAGCACCACTTCCGGCACTTCGCCGCGCTTCAGTTCGATGACCACGCGCATGCCCGACTTGTCGGACTCGTCGCGGATGTCGGAGATGCCTTCGAGCTTCTTGTCGCGCACGTTCTCGGCGATGCGCTCGAGCAGCGACTTCTTGTTGACCTGGTAGGGCAGCTCGTCGACGATGATGGCGGTGCGGCCGCCGTCCTTGCCGTATTCCTCGAAGTGGGTCTTGGCGCGCATGACCACGCGGCCACGGCCGGTGCGGTAGCCGTCGCGCACGCCGGAGACGCCGTAGATGATGCCGGCGGTCGGGAAGTCCGGCGCCGGGATGATCTCGATCAGCTCGTCGATGCTGCAGTCCGGGTTGCGCAGCACGTGCAGCGCGCCGTCGATCACCTCGGTCAGGTTGTGCGGCGGGATGTTGGTGGCCATGCCGACGGCGATGCCCGACGAGCCGTTGATCAGCAGGTTGGGGATCTTGGTCGGCAATACGGTCGGCTCTTTTTCCTTGCCGTCGTAGTTGGGCTGGAAGTCGACGGTGTCCTTGTCGATGTCGGCCAGGATCTCGCTGGCGATCTTGTCCAGGCGGCACTCGGTGTAACGCATCGCGGCGGCGCTGTCGCCGTCGACCGAGCCGAAGTTGCCCTGGCCGTCGACCAGCATGTAGCGCAGCGAGAAGTCCTGCGCCATGCGCACCAGCGTGTCGTAGATCGAGGCGTCGCCGTGCGGGTGGTACTTACCCATGGTCTCGCCGACCACGCGGGCGCACTTGACGTAGGGACGGTTCCACACGTTGTTCATTTCGTGCATCGCGAACAGGACCCGGCGGTGCACCGGCTTGAGGCCGTCGCGCACGTCCGGCAAGGCGCGGCCGACGATCACGCTCATGGCGTAATCGAGGTAGCTCTTGCGCATCTCTTCTTCGAGGGAAATAGGGATTGTTTCTTTTGCGAATTGATCCATTGGCGGGTCGACTGATCTTTGACTGTGGTTAACTTATCTTTTAAGCAATGAATGCCGCACTGAAGCATGCCTGAGCCGTCCCGCCGGCGCGCCCCTGGGGGCCGCGTGCTGGACAGTCAAGCCTGTGATTTTAGCATGGGCGTCCGGCAACTAGCGCTTTTCCGCCTGCCGGCGCCCGCCGCGAGCGTTGCCGCCGGGAACGGCGCCAGCAACGGCGGGGCGCGCCGCCTTGGCGCGCGGCGGCGGGCGACGCATTGCATATAAGGCACGGATGTAATCGAGATGACACAATTTTCGCTTATTATCCCTCATCGCGTTGCAACAAAACAACATTTTGGTCGGAATCGCAGCAGGTTTGATTTACCCCCGAACGTGCGGCCAGATCGCGTGTGGCAAAATGGACTGGAAGTCAATTGCTTGTTTCGCAATCGGGAGACCGTCGCGATTTGCTGCGTGATGGTAGAATTCGCCCCATGCATCACTACGTCGCGCAGTTTTTCTGCGGATATCACCCCCCGAAAGGAAGAAAAATATGAAGAAACTTATTTCGTTTTTGGCTGTGTCGGCCGCATTTGCAGGTTCGGCAATCGCACAAACCCAACCAACCACCCCGCCGTTCGCTCCTGTGACCCAGGACATCAAGGCCGCCGCGCCTAAGAGCGCCTACGTGCAGGACGCCCGTGGCGTCATCGCCCGTGACCCGTTCGGTCTGTGCTGGCGCACCGGCTACTGGACCCCGGCCGATGCCGTTCCAGGTTGCGATCTGCCACTGTGCAAAGATGGTGAGAAACTGGAAAACGGCAAATGCGTCGCTCCAGCACCAGCGCCAGTCGCTCCTGCTCCAGCACCGGCACCGGCTCCTGCCGTCGCGCCAGTCGTCGTCGCCCCGACCTCGGAAAAAGTCAGCTTCGCCGCCGACGCCCTGTTCGACTTCGACAAGTCGGTCCTGAAACCAGAAGGCAAAGCCAAGCTGGACGACCTGACCTCGAAACTGGGCAGCATCAAGCTGGAAGTCATCATCGCCGTCGGCCACACCGACTCCGTGGGCACCGATGCCTACAACCAGAAACTGTCGATCCGTCGCGCTGAAGCCGTCAAGGCCTACATCGTGTCGAAAGGCGTCGAGACCAACCGCGTCTACACCGAAGGCAAGGGCGAGAAGCAGCCAGTCGCAGACAACAAGTCCGCTGATGGCCGCGCCAAAAACCGTCGCGTAGAAGTCGAAGTCGTCGGCACCCGCGCCAAGTAATTGCCGCAGTAGCCAGGCCGGTGCGCTCCCCGGAGCGCCGCGCCCGACACATCAACCCCGCCTTGTGCGGGGTTTTTTTTCGCCCCGCACCCCGCTACGCCACGGGGTCTGACCCCGTACGGGGTCAGACCCCTTCGCTTTGGGCTGTTTCGTCCTGGTCGCCTTGGCGCCCGGTTTTTTTCGCCGGTGCGCTTGGGAACGGGACGATTTGCCGTTATTATTCTCCCCATGAACGCCGACCCCCTAGAACTGCAAAAATTCAGTGAGCTGGCCCACCGCTGGTGGGACCCCACTTCCGAGTTTCGTCCATTGCACGAAATCAATCCGCTGCGCCTCGAGTGGATCAACGCGCGCGCCCCGCTGGCGGGCAAGAAGGTGATCGACATCGGCTGCGGCGGCGGCATCCTGAGCGAGTCGATGGCGCGCAAGGGCGCCATCGTGACCGGCATCGACCTGTCCGAAAAAGCCCTCAAGGTGGCCGACCTGCACAGCCTGGAGTCCGGCGCTCAGGTGCGCTACAAGCTGATCGCCGCCGAGGACATGGCGGCGCAGGAGGCCGGCCAGTACGACGTGGTGACCTGCATGGAGATGCTCGAGCACGTGCCCGATCCGGCCGCCATCGTGCGCGCCGCCGCCAGCCTGGTCAAACCGGGCGGCCAGGTGTTCTTCTCCACGCTGAACCGCAACGCCAAGGCCTACCTGTTCGCCGTCATCGGCGCCGAGTACCTGCTGCGCATGCTGCCCAAGGGCACCCACGACTACGACAAGTTCATCACCCCGGCCGAGCTGTCGCAGTTCGTCCGCAGCGCCGGCCTGGAGCTGCAGGGCATGAAGGGCCTCGGCTACAATCCGCTGAGCAAGCTGTACTCGCTCAACGACGACACCAGCGTCAACTACATGGTCGCCACCAGCCGCCCGCTGTAGTCCGCCGCACACCGGGGCGGCGCGCGCCGCCCCTTCCCCACCGCCTATTCCCCCGCCCACCACCGCCGCCATGAGCCTTCCGACCACCCCGCCCCGCGCCATCCTGTTCGACCTCGACGGCACCCTGGCCGACACCGCGCCCGACCTGGCCGCCGCCGTCAACCTGCTGCGCACCGCACGCGGCCTGGCGCCCACCGACTACGCCCTGCTGCGGCCGACCGCCTCGGCCGGCGCGCGCGGCATGATCGGCGCGGCCTTCGGCCTGAAGCCGCAGGACGAGGGCTTCGTCGCACTGCGCGACGGCTTCTTCGACAACTACCAGGCCGCCATCGCGGTCCACAGCAGCCTGTTCGACGGCGTGCCCGAGCTGCTGGCCGGCATCGAGCAGGCCGGCCTGGCCTGGGGCATCGTCACCAACAAGCCGGCCCGCTTCACCGACCCGCTGCTGCCGCAGATCGGCCTGCAGCACGCCGGCTGCGTGGTCTCCGGCGACACCACGGCGCACGCCAAGCCGCACCCGGCGCCGCTGCTGGAGGCGGCCAGCCGGCTCGGCCTGGCGCCCGAGCAGTGCTGGTACGTCGGCGACGACCTGCGCGACATCCAGGCCGGCAGCGCCGCCGGCATGCGCACGGTGGCCTGCGGCTGGGGCTATTGCGGCCCGCACGAGCCGCTGGCCTGGAACGCCGACCACCTGCTGGCCAGCCCGCTGAACCTGCTCGAACTGCTGCGCCAAAGCCTGGCCGGCGACGCCGAACTGGCCGCCTGATCGGCGGCGGCGGCCCGGCTTGTCGCCCCGACAAGCCGAGCGCCGCCACTAATTCTGCCGTTGCGCGCCCCCCTCTTCTACGTATAATCACTTATCTTCCTGTATATTGCCGCGCGCCAGCGCCGGCCGCGCCCTCGCGCCGCCGGCAAAATTGACGTGCGACAAGTCGTGTTGGCTAAAAGTATTTTTCCCTTGCCAAGCCCGCCAACACAGTTAGAATAACGCCAAGATTCGCCTAGTTGCCGCGCCACCACCCCGCGCGGCTCGCTAGCATGGCGGCGTCAGATAAGCCACTACAAGGGCAAGTAATTGCCGAGTGGAAATATCAGCAAGTCCGTACTATACTGAGACAAGTAATAGCAAATGCCAACCCCAAACCCTGGAGCATTGACCATGACAAGCGATTATCCCGACCTAATCGCGGACATCCCCGAGCCCTACAGCGAGCTGATGCCGGACATGCCGGTGCGCACCAGCGCGCCGCAGACCTGGAACGTCACCGTGGCCGACGCCAAGTTCCATTGGTACGACCTGATCGCCGGCTTCCCGGCCGTGCCGGACATCCGCGACCCGGTCGGGCGCTACCTGCGCCGCATGCAGTTCGACCTTGAGGCGGCGGTGGAGAAGCGGCTGATCTATTGCGTGGTCAACCGCCCGGTGATCCGCCTCGACCCCAGCCGTAGCGTGCAGTGGGGCTTCTTCTCGCTCAAGCTGACGCTGCCGTTGTTGGTCGGCGTCGAGAAAAAACGCGACAGCGTCACCATCGAACTGACCGTGCCGATGGCGGCGACCTTGAAGAAGCCGACGGTGACGCTCAGCGAGCGTTTCGTCACCTTCAACTGGGGCGGCCTGATCGAGGCGCGCTCGATCCACGACATTCTGCAGGACTATCCCAACCAGTTCGCCGCGCCGAGCATGGTGCGCTACGTCGGCCAGACGCGCGACCCGGCCGGCCGCCTGGCCAAGGCCCGCCTGTCGGCGGTGCAGCGGGTGCACCAGAAGTACAGCGAGGACAACGACACGCTGCTGCTGGTGCAGCGCATGAGCGTCGAGGTGGTGTCGGCGCAGGGCGACCCGGCCGAGCTGGCGGCCAACCAGAACGCGGTGGCCGCCGACGCGCTGCTGAAGGACCGCATGGACCTGGTCGAGTGCGCGCTGATCCGCTACTTCGAGGGCGAGCAGATGCGCGGCCGCCTCGAGCAGGAGGTGCAGACACGGCGCGAGCGGGTGCGCGAGATCGCCGCCGCCAACCATCTGGAGCAGTTCCGCATCGACCTGCGCCTGGAGGGCGCCGACAACTACCACGACCTGATGTCCGAGCACGCCGCCATGTCGCGCAGCCACGTGCTCGACTGCCGCATCGTCGGCGGCGAGATCGAGATCACCCGCGTGCCGGACAAGATCGCCACACCCGCCAAGCGCTAGGCGTTCCGGCCCCACCCACCCAACGGCGCAGAGCCAGGGTCAGACCCTGAGGGTCTGACCCTATATGTGCGCCGCCGGGTTTCCCCAACCTGCCGCCCCCCCGCTAGGCCGCCGCGATCCTGCGGCCGCCGGCCAGCTGCACCTGGTTGCGGCCCTGCTGCTTGGCGCGGTACATCGCCTTGTCCGCCATGCGGATAAACATCTCGCCGCTCTGCCGCTCGTCCGGCAGCAGCACCGCCACGCCGATGCTGACGCTGACGCGGCCGATCGGCGACTCGGCGTGCGGCAGGCCGGCCTGCTCCAGCGCCAGGCGGATGCCCTCGGCCAGCGCGGCGGCCGTCTCCAGGTCGGTGTCGGCGGCCAGCATGACGAACTCCTCGCCGCCGTAGCGCGCCGCCAGGTCGCCGGCGCGGCGGGCGTGGCCGTGCAGCAGGCGGGCCACGCGCAGCAGGCAGGCGTCGCCGTCCTGGTGGCCGTAGAAGTCGTTGTAGCTCTTGAAGTGGTCGACGTCGATCATCAGCAGCGCCAGCGGCTGGCCGCAGCGGCCGGCGCGGTGCAGCTCGGCCTCGAGCACGGCGTCGAAGCGGCGCCGGTTGGCGATGCCGGTCAGCGCGTCGGTCATGCTCAACGTGGCCAGCTTCTCGTTGGCCAGTTCCAGCTCGCGGGTGCGCGCCGCCACCCGGCTCTCGAGCTGCTCGTGGGCCTGGCCGATGTTGCCGGCCATCTCGTTGAACTTGCGCGCCAATTGGGCCAGCTCGTCGCGCCCGGTGTAGTCCATGCGCAGGCCGTAGTTGCCGCCCTCGGTGGCGCGCATGAGGGCGGCCAGCTTCTCCAGCGGCGCCGAGATCGAGCGGGCGATCAGGTAGGCCAGCGCCAGCGCGCCGACAAAGCAGACCAGGCCGATGAGCAGGATCTTGTCGCGCACCGACTGCGCCTGCGCCAGCAGGCTGTCGTTGGGCAGCGTGCTGACCACGTACCAGCTGGTGCGCGGGATCTGCGCGTAGGCGGCGCGGTAGCTGGCGCGGCCACGGCCGTCGGCGGCCAGGTCCTCGTAGGCGGCGAAGCCGCTGGCCTGGCCGCGGCGCTGGCTGGCGCCCAGCTCGGCCAGCAGGCCGGCCGCCGGCGGCGCGCCGGCGGGCCGCTCGCGCGCCTGCACCACGGCGCTGCCGTCGCGGCCGTCGAGGATGAAGATGTCGCTGCCCTCGCCCAGCTGGACGTTGTCGAAGATGCCGGCGAAGCGCAGCGGGCGCACGCCGAGGAACAGGCTGCCGGCCAGCCGGTTGTTGCTCTTGAAGTAGACCTGGCGCAGCATGACGATGCTCTTCTGGCCGCCCCACAGCTCGAGCGCGCCCCAGTGCGGCCGGCCGCGGCGCGGCGGCGCGGCGGCGGCGAACTGCTCCAGCGCGCCGCCCAGCTGGCCCAGCACCTGCGGGTCGAGGACGCGGTTGTCCTTGTCGAGGAAGTACTTCTGGCTGACGTCCTCGAAGGAGCCGTAGCTGTCGAGCAGGATCTTGGTCAGCTCGGCGCGGGCGCGGCCCTTCTCGGCGGCGTCGTCGACGGCGTAGCGGGCCAGCGCCGCCTGCACGCCGTCCGACAGCACCAGCGCCTCGCTGGCCGTCTCCACCTCGAGCATCTGCAGCTGCACGTTCTTGGCCACCTGCTTGACCACCTCGGTGGCGAACAGGCGGGTGCGCCGCTCGATCTCGCCGCTCGACTCGGCATAGGAGATGTAGCCCGACACCAGCAGCGGCAGCAGCGACAGCAGCACGAAGGAGGCGATCAGCCGGTGGCGGATCGACAGCGCGCGCAACAGGGCGGTCAGGCGGTGTTCCAACAACAGGGGCATGCTGGGCGCTCCGAAAAAGATGCCGGCCGGGTCGGGCTCAGCGGTTGTCCTGGGCCGCCGCCGCGCGCACCGAGGCGTCCAGCGCGGCCGCCGCCTGGCGCGGCGAGGTCTGGCCGGCCAACACCTCGTGCAACAACGTGTGGAGCAGCTCGATGGCCGGCGCCGGCAGGAAGGAATAATAGGGGCCGCTGGTCTGCGCCGCCGCGCCGACGGCGGCGACGTAGGCGGTGATCTGCGCGTCGTTGCGCACCGGGCCGGGCACCCGCTTCATCGGCGGCACGTTCTGCCGCTTGTTCTGCTGCAGGGGAAAGCCCTGGCCGACGATGAAGTCGAGCAACATCAGGGCGGCCTGCTTGTTGCGCGTCTCGCAGACGGCGAAGCCGGTCTCGCTGCCCACCACCGGCACCACGGCGCGGCCGGCCGCGTTCCACGGCGGCACGAACACGCCGCTGGCGAAGTGTTTGCTGGCCATCAGCCGGCCGGCCGCCCAGGTGCCGTGGAAGGCCATCGCCACCTTGCCGCCGGCGAACAGCTGGATGCCCTCGTCGTAGCCGGTGTTGAGGAAGTTCTTCTGCACATAGCCGCGCTCGGCCAGCAGCTTGATCTTGCCGAAGATGTCGGCCGCCGCCTCGGTGTCCAGGTCGAGCTTGCCGGCCGCCAGCGCCGCGCGCCAGCCCGGCCGGCCGGCCGCCACATTGTTGGCGAAGCCGAAGCTGAACGGGCCGTTGCCCAGCATGTTGGGAAAGCCGGCGTCGAACACCAGCGGCGTGATGCCGGCCCGCTTGAGGCGCTCGCACAGCGCCAGGAACTGGTCGAAATCGGTCGGCAGGCGCTCCACCCCGGCCTGGCGGAACAACTCCTTGTTGTAGTAGATCAGCGTCGCGGCGACGCCGCCGGCGACGCCGAAGCGCTTCTTTTCCGGCGAGGTCCAGTCCGGCTTGAGCACGTCGAGCATATTGTCCCAGGCGGCGCTGCCGCCCAGGTCGGCCAGCAGGCCCTGGTCGGCCAAGCCGGCGGCGTAGCTGTTGGGGTTGACCGAGACCAGGTCGGGCAGCTGGTTGGCCGCCACCTTGGGCTTCAGGTTCTCCTCCACCGAGTTGCCGATCATAAACTGCAACTCGACCTTGATGTCCGGATGGGCGCGGCTGAAGGCGGCCGCCACCTGCTGCATCTCCTGCGGCCAGTCGGGCGCCCAGACCAGCGCGGTGATGGTGGTGGTCGGCGGCGCGCGCGGCGGCGCGGCGGCCGGCTCCGGGCGGCCGCAGGCGGCCAGCGCCAGCAGGCAGAGCAGCACGGACAGGCGCGGCGCGCATCGAAAGAGTTTCAACATTTCCACGCTCGCAACTATCCAGGGATGGGGGACGGCGGCACGCCGGACGGGTTTCGGCAAGAGGCCCGCAATGGCTTGCGGCCGGACAGGACTCATTGCATGCGGGTAACGGCGGATAAGCAAAAGATTACACCAAAGTTTGCCCTAGACAAACGGGGCCGTGCAATTTTCCGGGGCAAAATGCACAGCCGGCGCGGCCCGCGGCGGGGTGCAGGATAAGCGGTGCAAGCGGCCGAGGAATGCGCTACAATGGAGGTTCTGTGGGGACGACCTGGTTTCGACGTGGGTTGCAAAGCAGCGCAGGGCATACCGAGGGCTGGCCACCTCGTAAATACAACCAGAAAAAACTTAACTGCAAACGATAACTCGTACGCACTGGCAGCTTAATTGCTGTTAGCTCCACAACACCTCGTCCCTGGGGTGGGCCGTTAAAAGCTGTGGAGTCATTTACAGGGACTCGCGCTGTGAGGGGTCACTTCAATCCGCGCTAAATCTAAGGTGAATCGCTTGTCCAGAACGTGCACATCCGTGCTGTACAGGTTAAATTAAATGATAGTGCTAAGTATGTAGAACTGTCTGTAGAGTGCTTGCGGACGCGGGTTCGATTCCCGCCGTCTCCACCACTGGATTAAAAACAAAGGCCCCGTGCGCAAGCACGGGGCCTTTGTTTTTAATCCTATCGTTGGCGCTGGCCGGGAATCGAAACCGCGGGACGCGGGGCTTTTGCGGGGCAGTCGGCGAGCGCCGCTCGCCGACTGCCCCGCAAAAGCGGCCTTGCGCTTGCAAGCGCAAGGCCTCTCCGATTCTACTGACTAGAAACTGCATGCAGGCCAGCGGCTCCACCGCCGTTAAGAAAATCACCTTCAGCATCATTCGCGCCCTAGCTATTCTCTCGCCACGCAATCGTCGAACTGCACTTGGCTCCAATCAAATTGCATCTACAATTTAACCAGAGCACACTTACAATGCCCCTACAATTCGTCGATGATTACCTTCGACGAAAGCCAGCGGCAAGCCAACCTCAGCAAGCATGGGATCGACCGCCGCAATGTCATTTCAGTAAGAAAGGTGGCAAAACATGAGCGCGAAGCGTGGGCCTGTTTCAATCGATGACACTCCGGCTACCCAGCCCGGCGATTGGAGCGATGCATTTGTCACCCATTCAATTGATGAACTGCGAGCAGCGGTTACGGCACGACGCACGCGCGGACCGAACAAACGAGAAACCAAGGAACAGGTCGCGGTACGGTTCAGCCCCGAAGTGCTGACCTTTTTCCGCGCCACCGGCCCAGGCTGGCAGACGCGAATGGATCAAGCCTTGCGCGACTATGTCGCAAAACATCGTTTGTCCGCGTAACAAAGTCGTCGTGGGCGACGATTTCGGGCGCGAACAGGAACGATTCAGCCGAGAGCACAACGTTACGCTTGCGGCCCAGCGTGGCGAATCTGGATAGCTAGTTCAAATCTTCAAATACACAGGCCTGCCCAGGCCTCACAAGCATTCCCAAAGACGGACTGGCGTACCAAGAGGAGATGCGCGCCGAATGGTAAAAGCCCTGCTCGATTCCAGTATCCTGCTGGGGGCATGCAATCGCCAACGCTGCCGTATTGATCAACTATACTATTGCACAGACTGCAATATTGAGCACTGGCTCGACGCACTGCTTGCTACGGGATCGGTTGAGTAATATCGGAGTGCCCGGGATCTTTGATCGGCACGGATTTGCTTGAATGGCGGATGCATAAAGCAGGTGTGGCAGACCAAGATGAATTGAAGTAAATAAAGGAGACGTATAGTGTTGCAAATTAGAACATTTTTAGCCGGTGCAACCACGATGGCCAGCGCGCTGGCGGCGGTGTTTTTCTTGACCGGTGCCAAGGAGCCGCCTAGGAACGAAAGATTTGATGAGATCACTGTTGGTAGAATCAATATCGTCGAACCCGACGGCACCAAACGCATCGTCATTTCGAACAAGGCTCAGTTTCCCGGCGACTTCATGCAGGGCAAAGAAAACAGCCGGCCTGATCGCAGCAGCTTTGCGGGCATGCTGTTTATCAACGAAGAAGGCACCGAGAATGGCGGCCTGATCCAAAAGGGCAGCATTGCTGCCGATGGCAAGGTATCTTCCGGTTTGTCATTGACTTTCGACCGCTTCCGCCAGGATCAGGCCCTTCAATTGATGAACAATGACAGCGCGGTCCATCAGCAGACCGGGATCAGGATCAACGACGTTCCCTTATTTACGGTCACGTCGTTGGAGGACATCAACCGCTTTGCTGAAGAAGCGAACAAGCTGGCCAAACCCGAGCAGCAAGCCTATTGGCAAAAACTGAACGTTCAAGGCCGCATGAGCAACAATCGCATCTGGTTGGGAAACACGCGCGACAAAGGCTCGTCCTTGCAGTTGAAGGATGCTCAAGGCCGGGTTCGCATGATGCTGCTGGTGAGTGCGGATGGCAAGGCCGAAATTCAAATGCTGGATGAAACAGGCAAGGTGAGCAAGACGATCTCGTCAACATCCAAGGAATAGCGCTCCGACCGAGGCCGCTCCGATTCTATAGGCTAAAGACTGCATGCAGGCCGGCGGCTCCCCCGCCGTTAAAAGACAATCGTCAACAGCGTCGTTCGCGCCCTCGTTGCAGCGGCCCAAGGGGTTGGTGTACGTGGAGCTGTAGGGCATGCGTCCTGTCCAAGCTGCTTGAACTACTGCGCCGCGCCAAACCGGACCTTGCCAACGGCCCGCATTGCCGGCGAGTCCGGCCCCGCATCCCCGCGCAGGTAGGCCCTCAGCATGGGTAGCGAGTCCAGCCCCCAAAACAAGCTGCCATCCACGCAGATCGTCGGCACGCCGAAGACGCCTGCCGCTACCGCCTGGCTGGCATACATATTTTTTAGCAATAGAGCATTTTTGACATCCTGGCCCCACGAAAGCGCATTCTGTCCAAAACAGGCTTGAGCTTCTTTCACCCATTCTTACACTGGCCCCTACACCACAAGGGAGAACACGACATGGGCAATTGGACAAAGTGGATCTGGGGAGTAATCGCTGCAGTGCCGTTCGCAGCGCAGGCGCAGGGCGACCTGAAGGGGCTAGACCGCGACATGGTTGGGCCACGGGCGCAGATACTGGTGCTGGGCACCGTCCACCTGAGCGGCATGCCGGCCGGTTTCGATCAGGCATCGCTGGACGGCGTGCTCAAGCGGCTGGCCGCGTTCAAGCCCGACATCATCACCATCGAGACCGAATCCGGCGAAGAGTGCGACCTCGCCGCGCGCCACCCCGCAAGGTACGGCCCCGACTACTGCACCCCGACCGACGCGGCGAAGGCGGCCACCGGCCTGGACCTGCCAGCCGCCATCGCCGAGGTCGACAAGACGCTCCAGGCGTGGCCGGCGCAGGCGACGCCGGCGCAGCGGCGCCGCCTCGCCGCCCTGTTCCTGGCGGCGAGCGACCGCGCCTCGGCCTATGTGCAGTGGCTGCAGCTGCCCGAGGCAGAGCGCCGTGCCGGCGATAGCTTGAACCCGGCGCTGGTGGAGCTGCTCGGCACAATCGCAAAACGCAACAACGAGACCTACCAGTTGGCCGCGCGCCTGGCCGCGCGGCTGGGCCTGCAGCGCGTCCACGCCGTCGACAACCACACCGGCGACAACATCGACGTGGCCGACACCAAGGCCTTCGTCCGCTCGATCGAGGCGGCTTGGGCGGAGGGCGGCGCGGCGATCCAAGAGCAGCAGAAACGCGAGGCGGCGCTGGCGCAGGCCAGCGACCTGCTGCCGCTGTACCGCTATGTCAACGAGCCGGCAGGCTTGCTGCTGCGCGCCGAGGCCAACGTCGGCCCGGCCATGCGCGCCAAGTCGGCGCAAGGCTACCCGCAGATTTGGGTGGCCGGCTGGGAGATCCGCAACCTGCGGATGGTCGCCAACATCCGCGAAACCTACCGCGAACGCCCCGGCGCGCGCGTCCTGTCGATCGTCGGCGCCACCCACAAGCCGTGGTTCGACGCCTGGCTCGGCCAGCTGCAGGGCGTCGACATCGTCGACGCGGCGGCGCTGCTGAAGTGACGCGCCACGCCCGACACCGCAGCGCTGCTCGCCTGGCGAACGGCTGGGAGCTAACTTAAGTCTTGATCGGCGTGGCCTCCCTCCTCCAATGGCTCAACCTTTACCCACTCTGCGGCAAAAGTAACGTAGTCCGGGTAGGTCAGCTCGGTTAGCTCGATTCGCGTCTTTTTACAGATCGCGGGCAGGTCGGCCTTAAAACGCTCATAACGAACGAAAATGTGCCCGCCGCCGGGAATGTCCTTCCGCTTCGACTCGGTCATCAGCCAGTTTCGGACGCAAGCAATAACCTTCGACTCAGAATTCTCGTGCGCCCGTATATCCTGCCCGGCTATATCCGAGATGAATTTCTGATAGCGATATTGCTCCGTGTCCAGTATCAACGTGCTTTTGCTCTTCTGCAGGCGGCCGCCATAGCGGCCCGCACCGATAAGTTGATGAACACGTTATCGGCATATCCCATCGCTATTTTTTGCGTGAGGAAATCACTTCCGCCACGGCGGATTTGGCGGTAGCGCGCGAAACCGTCCCGCTAAGCGGCGGCGGTTTCACCGTACGCTCACCCTGAGCGACTTGGCCTCCACGCGAATTTTTCTGGACCTCTCTCGTCGCAATAAACATCCCCGAGGCGGCCGAACGTTGTAGATTTTTATTGGACATAAGACACTCCAGCTATGAGCAATCGACGGAAATTCCGGTACGGCCTGCATCAACACCTCCGAATATAGTACACCTTCGATTATCGGCAAGCTTGAGGAGCCGCATCTGCACCCCGGACGACTACCGGGCGATGCGCGGCGACATCAAGAAAATGCGCCAGGACCTGCGCAGCCAATTCATCCTGCAGGCCCCCTAAGGCGCGCCGGCGGCGCGCGCAAGCTTGCCATTTCGCGCAACGGATGCGCGCCGATGCAACAATTACGCGACAGATACGCAACAGTTTCGCGCCTTTGCGCAGCGCAGCCGCCGCCACGGCGGCTACGCCGCGCCGGCCCAACCGTATAATTTCATCACGCGGCGGCCCGCCGCGACCGAGCCGCCCGTCGCGTCGGCGCATTGAGGGGTGGACTTTTGCCGTATCGATTCTTGCTTGCCTGCTGTCTGACGTTGGCCGCGCTGGCCGCGCCGGCGCACGCCCTCGACGCCGTTACCCTGCAGTTGAAGTGGAGCCACGCCTTCCAGTTCGCCGGCTACTACGCCGCGCAGCAGCTGGGCTACTACCGCGAGGCCGGCCTCGACGTGCGCATCGAGGCCGGCGGCGGCGGCGTCGACACGCTGCAAAGGGTGCTCGACGGCCGCGCCCAGTTCGGCGTCGGCACCAGCAGCCTGCTGCTGGCGCGCAAGGCCGGCAAGCCGGTGGTGGCGCTGGCGGTGATCTTCCAGCACTCGCCGTCGGTGCTGCTGGTGGCCCAGTCGGCCATGCACAGCGGACCGCGCGACCTGGTCGGCAAGCGCGTGATGGTTGAGCCGCAGTCGGAGGAGCTGCTGGCCTATCTGCGCCAGCAGGGCATAGGCGCCGAGCAACTGGTGCAACTGCCGCACAGCCAGAAGACGCAGGACCTGATCGACGGCAAGGTCGACGCGATGACCGCCTACTCCACCACCGAACCGTATCTGCTGGAGCGGGCCGGCTTCGCCTACCGCCTGCTCAGCCCGCTGGCCGCCGGCATCGACTTCTACGGCGACAACCTGTTCACCACCGAGGCCGAGATCGCCGCCCATCCGGCCCGCGTGCAGGCCTTCCGCCAGGCCAGCCTGCGCGGCTGGGAGTATGCCGTGGCCCACCCGCAGGAGGTGGTCGAGATGATGCTCAAACACTACCCGGGGCCCCACAGCCGCGAGTTCTACCTGTACGAGGCGGCGGCGATGAAGCCGCTGATGCGCACCGACCTGATCGAGGTCGGCTACATGAACCCGGTGCGCTGGCTGCACATCGCCGACACCTACGCCGACCTGGGCCTGCTGCCGCGCGGCTTTTCGCTACGCGGCTTCCTCTACCAGCCCGACGCCAAGGCCGACCTGAGCTGGCTGTTCGCGGCCGCCGCGCTGCTCGGCCTGACCGGCACCATCGCCCTCTACATCCACCGCGTCAACCGCCGGCTGGCGCGCGCGCTGGCCGCCAGCAAGCAGGCCGAGCAGGCGCTGCGCCACATGGCCCAGCACGACAGCCTGACCGGCCTGGCCAACCGCGCCCTGTTCGCCGACCGGCTGGAGCAGGCGCTGGCCGGGGCGCGCCGCGACCAGCAGCACCTGGCCCTGCTGTTCATCGACCTGGACGGCTTCAAGCCGGTCAACGACCAGTTCGGCCACGGCGTCGGCGACCTGCTGCTCAAGGAGGTGGCGCAGCGCCTGCTGCGCAGCGTGCGCCACTCCGATTCGGTGGCGCGCATCGGCGGCGACGAGTTCGTCGTGCTGCTGCGCCACGTCGGCAGCGCCCACGCCGCGCTGGCCATGGGCGACAAGCTGTGCGCCGCGCTGCGGCCCGGCTACCAGATCGACGGCCACCACATCGACATCTCGGCCAGCATCGGCATCGCCGTCTACCCCGAGCACGGCGCCGACCAGACCGCGCTGAGCAAGCACGCCGACAGCGCGATGTACGCCGCCAAGAAGGCCGGGCGCGACCGCGGCGCGCTGTACCAGGCGGCCGGCTAGACGGCGTCCAGCGCCTGCGCCAGGTCGGCCAGCAGGTCGTCGCTGTGCTCGATGCCGATCGACAGGCGCACCGTGTCGACGCTGACGCCGGCCTTGGCCAGCTCGGCCGCGTCGAGCTGGCGGTGCGTGGTCGAGGCCGGATGGCAGGCGAGCGACTTGGCGTCGCCGATGTTGACCAGGCGGGTGAACAGGCGCAGCGCGTCCTGGAAGCGGGCGCCGCCCTCGACGCCGCCCTGCACGCCGAAGGTCAGCACGCCGGACGGCCGGCCGCCCAGGTACTTGACGGCCAGCGCGTGGTCGGGATGGCTTTCCAGGCCGGCGTAGTTGACCCACTTGACCTTGGCGTGGGCCTGCAGGAACTCGGCGACCTTGCGCGCGTTCTCGGTGATGCGGTCCATGCGCAGCGCCAGCGTCTCGATGCCCTGCAGGATAAGGAAGGCGTTGAACGGCGAGATGGCGGCGCCGGTGTTGCGCAGCGGCACCACGCGGGCGCGGCCGATGTAGGCCGCCGCGCCCAGCGCCTCGGTGTAGACCACGCCGTGGTAGGACACGTCGGGCTCGTTGAGGCGCTTGAAGCGGGCCTTGTGCTCGGCCCAGGGGAACTTGCCGGAGTCGACGATGGCGCCGCCCAGCGAGTTGCCGTGGCCGCCCAGGTACTTGGTCAGCGAGTGCACCACGATGTCGGCGCCGTGCTCGAAGGGGCGCAGCAGGTAGGGCGTGGCGACGGTGTTGTCGACGATCAGCGGCAGGCCGTGCTGGTGGGCGATGGCGGCGATGGCGGCGATGTCGGTGATGTTGCCCAGCGGGTTGCCGATCGACTCGACGAAGATGGCCTTGGTGCGCTCGTCGATCAACGCGGCGAAGGTCTCGGGCCGGGCGGCGTCGGCGAAGCGGGTGCTGATGCCGAACTGCGGCAGGGTGTGGGCGAACAGGTTGTAGGTGCCGCCGTACAGGGTGGAGGCGGAGACGATGTTGTCGCCCGCCTCGGCGATGGTCTGGATGGCGTAGGTGACGGCGGCCTGGCCCGAGGCCAGCGCCAGCGCGCCGATGCCGCCCTCGAGCGCGGCGACGCGCTGCTCGAGCACGTCCTGGGTCGGGTTCATGATGCGCGTGTAGATGTTGCCGGGCACCTTGAGGTCGAACAGGTCGGCGCCATGCTGGGTGTCGTCGAAGGCGTAGGCGACCGTTTGGTAGATCGGCACGGCGACGGCGCGGGTGGTCGGGTCGGGGGTGTAGCCGCCGTGGACGGCGATGGTTTCCAGCTTCATTGCATCTCCTTGGGGTGGTGTTGCCAAATTCGCCGCCCCAGCATAGAAGAAAGCAACTATGCGTCAAAATAATATAAAGTCATTTCCATATGCATAAAATGCATATGCGGCCGGATATGCGGCCGGCCAGCTCAGAGCAGATGGCCCAGCCTGGCCAGGCCGCCCAACACCGCCAGCAGCGTGGCGAGGTGCAGGCCGACCAGCCATTTCAGCGCCGAGGCGAGTTCGTCCCGGGTCTTCTCGTTGTCCTGGCGGGCCTCGCTGCGCACCTTGTCGGTGTCCGCCCTGGCATCCCTGCGCGCCTCGCGGATTTCCGCATGCAACTCCCGGAGTCCATCGTCCAAACGCCGCTGCAACAGGTCCAATGCCCTGACGGTCTGTTCCTGCACGGATTCGATTTTGGCGAGGCGCGCTTCCATGATGGAATGCTCTTCCGTTTGCGGCGGATTGTCAATCGGCGCGCCGTCGCCGCCCCCCCCTACTCGAGCAGCGCGGCGATGGCCAGCGGCGTGTTGCGGGTGACCAGCTGGCCGGCCTCCGGCGCGGCGGCGAAGCGGTAGACGAAGAGGCGTAGGTTGTTCACCACGTCGCCCGGGAAGGCGGGGCCTTCGCGCGGCGGCAGCGCGCTCTGGCCGTGGTCGGCGCGGCGCAGGCGCACCTCGGCCTCGCCGTCGTGGCGGGCATAGGAGAACTGCACGCCGACGCAACTCTTGCCGCCGACGCCGCCATCGCCGACGTAGCGCAGATAGGCCAGCAGCTGCTCGCAGGCCAGGCGCAGGTCGGCCGCCTCGTAGACGCCGTCGGCGCGGGTGGCGATGGAAACCCACGCACCAAAGTGGAACTGGCCGGCCTTGCGGTTCAAGGTCAACGCGGCGTTGTCGTCGTAGGCGGCCTTGGAGAACGGAAAGACGGCGCGGCCCAGCGCGTCCAGCGCCAGGTTCAAGCTACCGGCCTTGCTGTTGAGCGTGAGCCGCAGGCCGTCGAGCGAGGCGCCCTTGTCGCGCGGCCGGACCCGGTAGTGGCTCAGCAAAAATTGCTTGGGCTTGCTGTACTTCTCGAACCAGATCATCTGCCGGTAGGCGTCGCGGTACTCGACCCAGTCCGACTCGCCGGCCTCGGCCGCCTGCGCCAGCGCGCGCCCCGGCGCCAGCGCCAGCAAGGCGCACAGCAGCAGTAGGCGGAGCGGTCGGGGCATGGCGGCGCGCGGCGGCTAGAAGCGGTAGGCCAGGCCGGTTGACACGCTGACGACGCTGCTGCGGCTGACGGTCGGGCTGTCGGCCACCGAGGCGCCGAAGCGGCTGGCGTTGACGGCGGTGTTGATCATCCAGCTGGGGCTGAGCTTCCAGTTCCAATTGACGCCGCCGTCGACGCTGCTCAGACCGGCCGTGGCGCGGTAGCCGCGCAGGCCGGGGTAGCGCTCGGCGTCCGCCGTCACGCCGTAGCGCTGGCGCATGACGCGGCCGTTGGCGGCCGACAGGCCCAGCGAAAATGTCAAGGTGTGGTGCGGCAGGATGTTCCGCAGGCTCTTTTGCAGGCCGACGTGCAGGCCGATGCCGTGCGCGTTGCTGTCGTAGTACAGCGAGCTGGTTAGACGCGCCTCCGCGCCCAGGTAGTAGTTGACGAAAGCGCCCAGGTTGGGGTTGCCTTCGATGGTCTCGGTGCCGGCCAGGCCGCGCCGGTCGTTCGGGTGGCGGCTGTCGCGCGTTTCCAAAAACGGGCCGTACTCCAGCCCCGGAGTGGTCGACAGATGCAGGCCCAGCGTGGTCAGGTTGGCGATGAAGATGCCGTTGGCCCACTCCACCTGCAGCAGCGGCATGACGCTGCCGCGGCCATGCCCATTCAGGTCGGCGCTGCCCAGGCGGGCGCCGACGGCCATGCCGACGTACATGTCGGTGCTGCCGTCGGGCAGCATGGCGACGCGGGCTTCGTCGGCCAGGGCCGGCGCGCAGGCCAGCAGCAGTAACAGCGGGGACAGCTTGATCATCGGCGACTTTTCATAATAGGGGAACACGGCGGGCCAAGCCCACCGCATTCTAAGGTTAAACCGGCGGCGCCGGCCTAAAAACTGTAGCGCAGGCCCAGCGACAGGTTGTTCAGGTTGGAGACCATGCCCTCGTTGTCCACCTTGCCGAAGCGATCCCACTCCAACTGCACCGACAGCTGTTGGGTGATCGCATAGGCGCCGCCCACGCTGGCATACAGGCTGTTGCGGTTGGCGCTGCGGCTGTCCGAGGCGGCGCCCAAACCGGACAAGGTGATCTTCGAGCTGGTGCGGGCCACGCCCAGTTTGCCGAACAGCGACCACTGCTCGTTCAACGCCAGCGTGCCCTTGGCGGCGGCATAGAAGGCGTGCGCCTCGGCGCCGAGCTGGCCGCCCAGCGGCAGGTCGAAATGGTTGGTGCCGAAACGCTGGTAACCGCCCTCCAGCGCCCACACCGGCGACAGATTGTAGCCGCCGTAGACCTTGACGGGGATGCCGCCACCCTTGACATCGGCGCGCGTCGTCTTGCCGTCCTTGCCGGTTTGGTTGATGTAGCCGTCGCTCTTGCTGGCGATGTTGACGCCGACATAGAAATCGTCGGCCAGCGCCAGCGGGGCGTAGGCGGCGGTGGCGACGGTGGCGGCGGCGAACAGCAGGGTATTCAGGATAGGCTTCATGGGATTGATTCCGAGTGGTGGTAGGAGCGACCAATGGTAGAGACGGCCGGCGCCGAAGTCCTCCTCGCGGTGTCGTGCAATTGTCGTCAATTTGTACGCGCCATTTGTATAGAAAATGTACGGCCATGTATGCGATTGTCGGAATGCCCCCGCCGCGCAGTGCCTCTTATACAATACGGCTGCCCAACAATGGAGGCTGGATGATCGCTGTGATGCTGGTGGAGGACGACGCGCGCCTGGCCGCGCTGGTCAAGGAGTACCTGGACGCCTACGAGTTCAAGGTCGACGTGGTGCCGCGCGGCGACCTGGCGCTGGCCCGCTTCGACGCCACGCTGCCCGGACTGGTGGTGCTCGACCTGACCCTGCCCGGCATGGACGGCATGGTGGTGTGCCGCCAGCTGCGCCAGCGCAGCGAGGTGCCGATTTTGATCCTGACCGCGCGCGAGGACATGTTCGACGAGGTCTCCGGCCTCGAACAGGGCGCCGACGACTACATCAACAAGCCGATCCAGCCGCGCGTGCTGCTGGCCCGCCTGCGCGCCCTGCTGCGCCGGGGCGAACGCGGCGCGGCGGCCGCGCCGGCCAACGCCGACCTGACGGTGGGCGCGCTGCGCATCGCCCGCGCCGACCGCGCCGTGTTCTGGCGCGGCGCCGAGGTGGCCATGAACGGCGCCGAGTTCAAGCTGTTCCTGATCCTGGCCGAGGCGGCCGGCCGCGTCCTGTCGCGCAACGACATCCTGGTGAAGATGCGCGGCATCGAGTTCGACGGCCTCGACCGCAGCATCGACAACTGCATCTCGCGCCTGCGCCGCAAGTTCGACGACGGCGGCGCCGAGCGCATCAAGACCGTCTGGGGCGAGGGCTACCTGTTCAGCCCGGCCGCCTGGGAATAGCCCTTGAACCGCATCTTTCAGCGCTTCGTCGTGCTGGTGATGCTGGCCATCACGCTGGCCACCTTCGTCATCTACTTCACCTTCAGCCGCCTGTTCGGCGACCCGCTCGAACAGATCGCCACGCGCCAGGCGGCCGGCCAGATCTTCCTGCTCGAGCAGTACATCGATCGGGCCGCCAGCGACGAGTGGCTGGCCCGCCTGAACAAGGTGCGCGAGGTGTCCGGCGCCGACATGGAACTGCTGGCGCTGCCGGCCGCGCTGGGCGCCCTGCCCGAGCGGCGCCGCGCCGAGCTGCTGCGCGGCGCCATCGTGCTCGACGTGGCCGGCAAGGCCTTCTACCGCCGCGTCGACCTGACCGGCGCGCGCTACATCGACAGCGACGCCGAGGTGATCCACGTGCAGCGCCTGCCGATCGACATCGGCGAGGCGCTCGGCATGGAGGCGATCCGCTTCGCCATCGTCGCGCTGTTCCTGCTGGTGCCGATCGGCTGGTGGTCGCGCTCGCACTGGCGCGGCCTGCAGGCGCTGTCGCGCGTGGCCGACGACTTCGGCCGGGGCGACCTGGCGGCGCGGCCGGCGCCTCGGCAAACCTCGAGCATCGCGCCGCTGGCCGGGCGCATCGGCGACATGGCCGAGCGCATCGCCACGCTGCTGGAGACGCGCAAGAACCTGCTGCACGCCGTCTCGCACGAGCTGCGCACGCCGATCGCGCGGCTGGAGTTCGGCCTGGAGCTGCTGCGCGCGGCGGCCGACGATCCGGCGCTCGAGCCGCGCCTGCTGGCGCTGGAGGGCGACGTCGACGAGCTGAAGGCGCTGGTCAACGAACTGCTCAGTTTGAACAAGCTGGACCACGCCGAGGCGCCGCAGGGCGCGCCCTTCGACCTGGCGGCGATGCTGCGCGCCTGCGCCGACGGCTGCGCCGCCGGCCTGCGCGACAAGACGCTGGAGGCGCACATCGGCGCCGCCGACGGCCTCGCCGACGGCGACCAGCGCCTGCTGGCGCGCGCCGTCAACAACGTGCTGGGCAACGCCGCCAAGTACGCCGCCGGCGGCATCGTGCTGACGGCGGCGCGGCGCGACGCCGGCCACTGGACGGTGGTGGTGCAGGACGACGGCCCCGGCATCCCGGCCGACATGCGCGGCCGCGTCTTCGAGCCCTTCTACCGCCTCGGCCGCGACGCCGACCACGCCGCCGGCGGCTACGGCCTGGGCCTGGCGATCGCCCAGCGCGCGCTGCAACTGCACGGCGGCGCCATCGCCATCGAGGACGGGATGGACGGGATGGACGGCGCGGACGGCGCGACACCGCGCGGCGCCCGCCTGGTGCTCACCATCCCCTGCCGCCGGACCTAGAAGCCGGCCAAGTGGCGCCAAATCACGCTAAAAACCCGCTTGAAACCGGGTTGAAAGCCGGCTTGCATTAGAATAGGGAATTAGTGCCTTTTGATACAGTTCACCATGCAGACCCTCGCCTCCCCCCCCTCCGTGCTGAAAAAACGCGGACGTCCCGCCAAGGGCGAGGGTGGCGGCCTGCGCGCCGAGCTGATCGAAAAATCGGCCCGCCTGTTCCGCGAAAAAGGCTACGACAACACCACCGTGCGCGACATCGCCGCCGCCAGCGGCATCCAGGCCGGCAGCTGGTTCTACCACTTCAAGACCAAACAGGACATTCTGGTGGCCATCATGGAACAGGGCATGGCGCGCTCGCTGGCCCAGATCGAGGCCATCGGCGAGCAGAACTTGGCGCCGCGCGCGGCGCTGGAGCGGCTGGTCGAGGTCCACCTGCACACCCTGCTGGCGCCGGACCACGACTTCATCGCCGTGCTGCTGTACGAATGGCGCTCGCTCGACCAGCCCTCGCGCGAGCGCATCGTCGCGCTGAAGGACCGCTACGAGGCGGTGTGGGACGAGGTGATCGGCGCCCTGCACCGCTCCGGCGACTGGGCCATGCCCTCGCGCTTCGACCGCCTGCTGATCTTCGGCGCGCTGAACTGGACGGTGCAGTGGTTCAAGCCGGGCAGCGGCGCCGACGTCAAGGAACTGGCGCAGCAGGCGCTGTTGTTCATCCTGCGCACGCCGCCGCGCGAGGCGTAGACACAACAGGCGCAAGGCTTTATCGCCCGCCGGCGGCGCCGGCGCGCACGCGGGCGCCGCGCTTCAGGCAAAATAGCGGCACCCAAACACAGGAGCCGCCATGATCTATGAAATCGCCGAGTTGTACATCAAACCCGAAGCCCACGCCGCCTTCCAGGCCGGCGTCGCCGAAGCCACGCCGCTGTTCCAGCGCGCCAAAGGCTGCGTCTCGATGCGCCTGACCCGCTGCATCGAGCGGGTCGACACCTACCACCTGGTGGTCGGCTGGCAGACGCTGGAAAACCACACCGTCGACTTCCGCGAAAGCGCCGACTTCCAGGCCTGGCGCGGCCTGGTCGGCGCCTGCTTCGCCCAGCCGCCCAAGGTCGAGCACTTCGAGACCGTGGTGGCCGGCTTCGGCGCCTGATTGTTCAAGCTCGATCGTTCAAGCTTGATGGTTCAAGCCTGATGGTTCAAGCCTGATGGTTCAATCCTGGCCGGCCACGCCGGCCAGTTCCGGCGTCGGCGCGCCCTCCAGGCCGAGGCGCAGCCACTGCGTCGCCTCCTGCGGCGGCATCGGCCGGGCGAAGTGAAAGCCCTGCAGCTCGTGGCAGCCGGCCAGGCGCGCCGCCAGCGCGTGCGCCGACGTCTCTATCCCCTCCGCCACCACCCGTAGTTGCAGCGCGTCGGCCAATTGGCAGATCGCCCGCACCACCGCCACCGCGTCGGCCGCCGGCAGCGGGTCGATCAGCGCGCGGTCGATCTTCAGCGTGTGCAGCGGCAGGTTGCGCAGCATGCTCAGCGAGGAGAAGCCGGTGCCGAAATCGTCCATCGCCACCTGCACGCCCAGCTCGCGCAGCTGCTGCAACTGCAGGCGCGTGTCGTCGAGGTTGTCGACCGCCGCGCTCTCGGTGATCTCCAGCGTCAGGTAGCGCGCCGGCACGCCGTGCTGCGCCAGCGCCTGCTCGACCAGTTGCAGGAAGCCGGGGTCGAGCAGCTGCACCGGCGACACGTTGACCGCCACCGGCACGCATTCGCCGAAGGCGGCGCGCCACAAGGCGATCTGGCGGCAGGCCTCGCGCAGCAGCATGGCGCCCAGCTCGGCGATCAGGCCGGTGTGCTCGGCGATGGCGATGAACTCGACCGGGCTGATGTCGCCGATGCCGGGCCGGTGCCAGCGCGCCAGCGCCTCGAAGGCCAGCAGCCGGCCGGTGGTGGCGTCGACCTTGGGCTGGAAGTGCAGATGGATCTCCTGGTTGCGGATGCCCTTGCGCAGCGCCTGCTCCTGCTCCAGCGCCTGGCTCGACATCAGCTCGAAGCGCTGCTCGGCCAGCGCCAGCGCGGTGCCCGGCGTGCGCTTGGCCTGGTACATCGCCGCGTTGGCGGCGCGCAGCAGCGCGTCCGGCTCGGCGGCGTTGAGCGGATACACCGCCATGCCCATCGAGGCGTCGATGAAGAACTCGCCGTCGGCCACCGCCAGCGGCTGGGCGCAGACGGCGCGCAGCCGCTGCGCCATCTCGCGCGCGCCGGCGGCGCCCGGTTCGAGGATGGCGAACTCGTCGCCGCCCAGGCGCATCAACTCGGCGCCCGGCGCCAGCGCCGCCCGCAACTTGGCGGCGAAGGCCTGCAGCACGCGGTCGCCGGCCAGGTGGCCCTGGCTCTGGTTGAACAATTTGAAGCGGTCGATGTTGAGCACCACCAGCGTATGCGGCGCGCCCGAGCGGTCGGCCAGGCAGCACTGCGCCAGCCGTTCCATCAGCACGCTGCGGTTGGGCAGGCCGGTCAACTCGTCGTGGCTGGCCTGGTGCTGCAGCTCGCGCGCGCTGGCGATGCGCTCGGTGTCGTCGGTGATCAGCAGCTGGGTGGCCGACTCGCCCTCCCAATCGATGCGCCAGGCGGAGAAGCGCAGGTCGCGCCATTGGCCGTCGGCCACCTTGCGCCGGCCTTCCCAGTTGGCCAGCGCCAGCGTGCCTTCCTGCAGTTGGCGGTGCACGCCGGCCAGCGCCGCGGCGCTGAAGCTCGACTCGGGCAGCTGGGCCAGGCGTTCGGGCGCGCCCAGCGCCGGCGCCAGGCCGTAGATCGCCAGCGCCGCCGGGTTGGCGTGCAGGATGCGCCGGCCGTCGGTGACCACCACGCCCTGTTGCGAGTGTTCGGTCAGCAGGGCGAAGCGGGCCGACAGCTTGCGCGCCTCGCGCGCCGAGCGGGCCAGCGCGGCGAACAGCAGCACGCAGACCAGCGCGGTGCGCAGCGCCGTCGAGAGGAACAGGTTGGCCGCCAGGCCCTCCTCGCCGGCGTAGACCAGCGGCAGCTGGTTCAGCCCCAGCACCATCAGCATCGGGCCGACGCCGCGTTCGAGCGCGCTGGCGCCGCGCATCCACCAGGCGGCCAGCGCGCCCAGGCCGCAGGTGACGCCCAGCACCACCATCGGCCAGTAGGCCAGCTTGTTGGCGTAGGACGGCAGGATCAGCACCAGCGCCATGGCGGCCAGCATGGCCAGCGCCGCCACCGGATGCAGCCGGCGCCCGGCCAGGCGCATCACGCCCGAGCTCATGAACAGCAGATTGAGGATGGTGGCGCACAGGCCGACGGCGAAGGCCAGCTGCTCGTAGGGCGGCGGCGCGTGGCGGTAGAAGTAGTAGCTGGCGGAGCTCAGGCCGGCCGCCATGGTCGAGCAGGCCAGGTCGCGGGCGAAGGCCTGGGTGCGGTGGCGCCACCACACCAGCAACAACACGGCACCTAACATCAACAGTACAGCAGAATTGGTAAAATACAAATATTTCATGCGCTGCGTCCCCGCCTGTCCGCGTCAGCCACCGTCGCCGGTAGTTTCCACCATGGAATTTATTATTCCCATGGTAAGCGATTTTATTGCCTCCGAGGCAAACAGGGCAACAATTCCGGCGCACCGTGTCCACAATCGCCCACGCCGGCCGCGCCCCGCCGGCTTACTGCGCTGGGTGGTGGAACACCTGGCGCAGGTAGGCCAGGAAGGTCTCGTCCTTGCACAGCGTCTTGCCGGGCGAGTCGGACAGCTTGGCCACCGACTGGCCGTTGCAGGCCACCAGCTTCATGACGATGTTGAGCGGGGCCAGGCCGACGTCGTTGGTCAGGTTGGTGCCGATGCCGAAGCCGGTCATGATGCGCCCGGCGAAGTGGCGGTACAGCGCGAAGGCGCGCTCCAGGTCGAGGCCGTCGGAGAACACCAGGCGCTTGCTGTTGCCGTCGATGCGCAGCGCGGCGTAGTGGGCCAGCGCCTTCTCGCCCCAAACCACCGGGTCGCCGGAGTCGTGGCGCAGGCCGTCGAACAGCTTGGCGAAGTACAGGTCGAAGTCGTCGAGGAAGGCGTCCATGCCGACCACGTCGGTCAGCGCCACGCCCAGGTCGCCCCGGTACTCCTGCACCCAGGCCTCCAGCGCCGCCTTCTGGAAGTCGCGCAGGCGCACGCCGAAGGCCTGGAAGGACTGCATGTACTCGTGCGCCATGGTGCCGATGGGGACCAGGCCGAAGCGCTTGGCCAGGTAGACGTTGGAGGTGCCCTTGAAGTACTGCGGCACCTCCTGCGCCAGGCGGAACACCACCTCGTCGTGCCAGGCGGCGGAGAAGCGGCGGCGCACGCCGAAGTCGGAGAACTCGAAGGGGTGGCGCAACGCCGGCTGTTGGCCGAAGGCGCGCAGCGCGGCGATCTTGCCGTCGAGCCGGGCGCGGCCCTCGGCCAGCGCGGCGGCGCCGTCGAAGCGGCGGAAGTACAGCTCGTTGACGATGTAGAGCACGAAGATCTCGAAGGCCATCACGTGCACCTGCGGCCCGGCGGCGTGGATGCGCAGCATGTCGCCCTCGGCGCTGACGCGGATGAACTTGCGCTGGAAGCGGAACACGGTGAGGAAGTCGACGAAGTCGCTCTTGATGTAGCGCAGCGAGCGCAGGTAGTCCAGCTCGTCCTCGGCGAAGGCCATGCTGCACAGGTGGTCGAGCTCGCGTTCGACGGCGTCCTTCAGCTCGGCCAGCGGGAACACCGGGCTGTTGCGGCAGACGAACTCGTATTCGGTGTGCGAGTTGGGATGGCTGTGCAGCAGCGCCTGCCACATGGTGAACTTGTACAGGTCGGTTTCCAGCAGGCTGCGCACGATAGGCGCCATGGGCATAGTCAATTCGCTCTCCGGTTGCATCGAGCCAATATCTTACGCCATACAGGGGGTAGGATGGGCTGTACGCCAATAACAACACAACAAATATGTTGCGACCAGCATTGAGAACACAACATATTTGTTGTACCATCCATTTACCATTCAAGTGAAAGGGAATGTATGAAGTACAGCGAGTTCCGGCGGTGGCTTGAGAAGCAGGGTGCAGTCTTCACCCCTGCCAAAGGAAGTCACCATAAGGTATCTCTGAATGGCCGATCAACAGTCTTCCCGTACCATGGAGCGCAAGAAATGGGAACGGGGCTGGTAGAGAAGATTAAGAAAGACCTTGGACTGAAGTGAGAAAGCCCCGGATGGGGTTTTCTCATCCTCGCGCGGCAGAATAGATCCTCTGAAGAAAATGCATTCCGCACATGAGCATAGTGTGCCCCCTTACCGAACATAGAGGCGATCCATGCTGAATTATCCAGTGACACTCGTGCCAGATACGAACGGCACCTACTTGGTCGGTTTTCCCGACTTCCCTGAGGCAAATTCGGTTGGCGACAATATCGAAGATGCCTTGAAAAATGCCGTCGACGCGCTTGAGTCTGCACTCGAAATCTACTTCGATGAGCGCCGCCCTGTGCCTGCGCCATCCGTGCCTGAGCCAGGGCAGCACCTTGTGGCATTGCCCGCGCTCGAAACAGCGAAGGTACTGCTGTGGAACGAGATGTACGCACAAAAATTGCGCAAGGCCGATCTGGCGCGCATGCTCAACGTCCACACACCTCAAGTCGATCGTCTTTTCGATCTTAAGCACTCTTCGAAAATTGAATTCGTCGAGCAAGCCGCCAAGGTATTGGGCAAGACCTTGGTGGTCGGGTTGAAGTAGTTCACTATCACTCAGAAAAATGCCCACGCATCTGGGCTGCCCCCAAAAGCCGGTGTCCAAGCTTTGGGGACAGTTCAATCTACAGTGGACATTTTTTCTCTTGTGTTCAGCGCCCGGCGTTTCTCAGCAGCTCCTGCAGCACCTCGCCCGACTGCACCAGCTGCACGCCGCGCGCCTGCATGGCGGCGAGGAAGTCGTGGTACTGCGGCTCGAAGCCGGCCACCGGGCTGATGCAATCGGTCAGCAGCGCCAGCCGCGCCAGCGCGGCTTCGCCGAAGCGCTCGGCGAAGTGGCCGGCGATGTGCTCGACGCTGGCCTTGACGCAGTGGCTGCCGGCCTCGCCGGCGATGTAGATCTGCTCGGCCGGCGCCAGGCTGTCGAGGAAGGCGAGGTTCAGCTCGGTGGCCGGGTCGGCCGCGTCGGGCACCTCGGCCATCACCGCCGAATAGTGCTCGGTCCACGGATTGGAACCCTTGAGCAGCTTGCCGACCACGCCCAGCGAGGCGTCCTCCCAGCGGTTGTAGGCGGCGCGCACGTCGTCGTGGACGCAGCCGCCCCAGCTGCCGATCTCGCAGTGCACCGGCCACACCATCAACCTGTAGCGGCCGGCTGCCTCGAGCGCGTCGAGGTAGGCCAGCGCGCGCTCGGTGGCGCCGTTGCGCGGCAGGTAGCGGGCGGCGCGCACGTCGGCGGCGGAGATCGGCGTGAACGGCGCCACCGGGGCGCCGTTCGGCCCGGCCCAGAAGGTCGGGTGGGCGATGTCGAAGCGGTGGTGGGCGTCGAGCGTGACGCTGATGGCCGACAGACCCTGGCGGCCGCGATTGATCAGGCCGGCCAGGCGCAGCATGTCCTGGTGCGCGCCGGACACCGGCAGCGCCGGCGCCTGCGCCGTGCGGGTGGCCGGATTCTCCGGCCGGTAGCCGGACGGCAGGTCGCAGAAATCGTTTTGCGGGTCGATGATGAGCAGATGCAGATTGCGTTTCATGATGAGGCTCCAGAGCACGGACGTGTTCTGCATGATAAAGGCAACAATGCGAAAAACCCAAAGAAAAATCGCCATGCGTGCGCCGCATGGCGATGGCTGCAACCGTGATTGCGATGCTGGCGGCGATGATGGGCCGCGCGGGGCGGCCGGCGCGGCTCGCCGGCAAGCGCCAGCCGGCGCGGCGCTTAGGCTGCGACCAGCTCCTCGATCTTGCTGCGGCCCTTGGCCAGGGTGTTGGCGACGGCCTCTTCGCCCATCGCCACGCCCTCGGCTTGCACGAAGGTGACGTCGCTCAGGCCGATGAAGCCGAGCGCGGTGCGCAGATAGGTGGCGAGGAAGTCATAGGCGGCGGCCGGGCCTTCGCTGTAGACGCCGCCGCTGGCGGTGAAGACGTAGACCTTCTTGCCGGTCAACAGGCCCACGGGGCCGTTGGCGCCGTACTTGAAGGTGCGGCCGGCGCGCAGCACGTGGTCGATCCAGGCCTTCAGGCCGGAACTGACGGAGAAGTTGTACATCGGCGCGCCGAGCACGATGACGTCGGCGACGAGCAGCTCGTCGACCAGGGTGTCGGAGATCTTGATGGCGTGGGCCTGCTCGGCGTTGCGCGCCTCGGCCGGGGTGAAGAAGGCGCCCATCATCTGCTCGGTCAAGTGCGGCACGGGATGGCTGACCAGGTCGCGCTCGACGATGCTGTCGGCCGGGTTGGCGGCGCGCCATTTGGCGATGAATTCCGCCGACAGTTGACGCGACAGGGAGCCCGCGTTGCGCACGCTGCTGTTGATGTAGAGTAGGTTTGCCATGATGCCGATTCCTTTTATCAAGTGGATAAGCTCGGGCGCCTGCCGATACCCTTGCGCGCCGTTGAGTGTTGCAGCCATCATAGTTCGGGTTTAATATCTATGGAATCCCTAACTTCTAGAACGGTAACATCGATTTTTTCGATATAAGACTATGCGAGATCCCGGCCTGCCCTCCCTCGACCAATTGCGCGTGTTCATCGCCGTCATCGACCAGGGCGGCTTCGCCCACGCCGCGCGCGCCCTGCACCGCACCCAGTCGGTGATCAGCTACACCATCGCCAACCTGGAGGAGCAGCTCAACATCGAGCTGCTCGACCGCAGCAAACGCAAGCCGGTGCTGACCGAGGCCGGCAAGGCGCTGCTGGCCGACGCCCGCGCCGTCTCGCTGAAGGTCGACGGCATGCGCTCGCGCGCCAAGGCGCTGTCGGCCGGGTTGGAGGCGGAGGTGTCGCTGGTGGTCGACGTGATGTTCCCGGCCTGCACACTGGTGAAGATCCTGCACGCCTTCCAGCGCGAGTTCCCCACCGTGTCGATGCGGTTGCGCATGGAGGCGCTCGGCGCGGTGACCGAGTTGGTGATGGAGCGCGTCTGCCACATCGGCATCAGCGGCTGGATGCCGGGCATGCCGGAGACCATCGAGCGGCGCAGTTTCGGCTTCGTGACGATGGTGCCGGTGGCCTCGCCGCTGCATCCGCTGGCCCAGATCGGGGGCAAGATCCCGACGGCGCTGCTGCGCGAGCACATCCAGCTGGTGGTGACCGACCGCAGCAAGCTGACCGCCGGCCAGGACTTCGGCGTGCAGGCGCTGCGCGACTGGCGCCTGGGCGACCTGGGCTCCAAGCACAACCTGCTGCGCAGCGGCATAGGCTGGGGCAATATGCCGCTCGAGCTGATCCAGGACGACCTGGCGCGCGGCCTGCTGGTGCGCCTCGACATCAACGACGGCAACTCGTTCAGCTTCCCGCTGTACGTGATCCACCGTGGCGACGAGGAGCCTGGGCCGGCCGGCAAGTGGTTGATGCAGCAGTTCTTCGACCTCGAGCCGAGCATGCCGGCCGACAGCGACCACGTCAAACGGCTGGGCTGAGGCCGGGGCTGAGGCGGCGCCGGACGCCGCGCCGCCTACCCGGCCCGAAGCGGCGGTGGCGCTGGCGCCACCGCTACTTGATGCCGGCGGCGCGCATGCGGCCGCGCAGGCGGCGGATCTCCTCCGACAAGTCGACCACCAGTGCGGCGATGTCGTCGTTGGCCTCGAAGTCGCGCTCCACCTGGCGCAGGCGGCGCGCGCGCACCAGGTCGATGCTGGTGAAGCGCCAGCTGCCGGCGTGCTCCGCCGCGTCCTCCAGCAGGATGCCGGTGCGCACGTGCTGCACCACCCAGTCCGGCTCGACCGCGCAGGCGCGGGCCAGTTCCTCCACGGTCAGCGCGGCCTCATCGACCAGCACGCCGCTCAACAATTCCGATTGCCCCATCGCTCATCCTCCCGCGCGCGGATTGAAGGCCATCTCGCGCGCCATGGTTTCATACAGCTCCTTCGCCCGCGCGCTGCTGGCCGGCGGCAGCACCACCTCCAGCAGCAGGTACAGGTCGCCGGCCGGATTGCCGGGAATGCCGCGCCCCTTCAGGCGCAGCTTGCGGCCGCTCTGCGAGCCGGCCGGCACCGTCACGGTCACCTTGCCGGACGGTGTGGACGCGTCGATCTCCTGGCCCAGCGCGGCCTCCCACGGCGCCACCGGCACCGTGGCGAACACGTCGCGGCCCTCGACGCGGTAGCGCGGGTCGCTGCTGAACTGCAGTTCCAAATACAGGTCGCCCGGCCCGGCGCCGCCGGACTGGCCCTGGCCGGACAGGCGCAGCTGCTGGCCCGCCGTCACGCCCTTGGGGATGTTGACGTCGAGCGTGCGCTCGCGCGTGACGACGCGGCCGTGGCCGTCGTTCTCGGGGATGCGCAGCTTGATGGTGCGCGTCGCGCCATGGTAGGAGTCGGCCAGGTCGATCACCACGCTGGCGTGGCTGTCCTCGCCGCGCGTCTGGCTCTGGAAGCCGCCGCGGCGGCGCCCGCCCAGATGGGCGAACAGGTCGGCGAAGAAGTCGCTGCCGGCGTCGCCCGCGCCCGCGCCGCCGGCGCCGCCGAAGCCGGCGCCCCAGTCCGGCGGCGGACGGAACTCCTGGCCGGCGCGGTATTGGTGGCCCTTGCCCAGTTCGTCGTAGGCGGCGCGCTTCTCGGCGTCGCCCAGCACGCCGTAGGCCTCGTTGAGCTCCTGGGTTTTCTTTTGCGCGTCCGGCTCCTTGCTGACGTCGGGATGGAACTTGCGCACCAATTTGCGGTAGGCCTTCTTGATCTCGTCCTCGGTGGCGGTCTTGCTCAGGCCCAGCGTTTGATAGTAGTCCTTGTATTCCACTTGCGCTCCCAAAGGTTGCCATATCGCCAGCGAGTATAGCCTAACGCAAAACGCGCACCCCTGGCGCGCGTTCCATTGCCCACATCAAGCCGGGCGCTGTTTTTTCAGCGCACCCGGCGCAGCGAGGAGATGCGGTCGTTCATGTCGATCACCGGGTAGCGCCCCGGGCCGTAGGTGATGCACTGGCCGCCGTAGTCGGCGTCGTTGCAGAACTCCCAACGGCCGTCGGTGATGACGATCGAGCTGACCACGTCGTTGAAGTCGAAGTCGCGCAGCGTGCGCACGTCGTTGTGCACGCCGACTTGGCGGCCCTCGAAGCGGGCGTGCTCGAACAGCATCACGGCGTCGCCTCGGCGGGCGTAGTCGTTGCGGTTGCCCCGGTTGCCGTCGTCGCGGCCATGGTCGCGGCCCCAGCCGCCGCGGTTGCCGCGGTCGAGCTCGCGCGCCGACGAGATCAGGTTGTCGAAGCGGCGCAGGGTCGGATACTCGCCGCGCTCGAGGATCATGCAGCGGCCGCCGAAATCGGCGTGCTCGCAGACCTCCCAGGCGCCCGAGCGCACCACGGCGCTGGAGGCGCGGTCGTTGAAGTCCCACTGGTTCAGGTCGGGCGTGGCGCCGCGCAGGCTCACTTCATGGCCGCCGAAATCGGGGCGGGAAAACAGCGTCAACTCGCCCGCCTGGCCCGCCACCTGGTGCAGCGAGGCCAGCAGCAAGGCGGCTTTGATGAATTTTTTCATAATCGAATCTCTGTAAAATATCTAAGTAAGGCCAATAACGCAACAGCATACATTCTTGACGACAATAGCAATCGATGAAAATGTAACATTTTCCCCGCCGCCTGCCCAGAGTCGGACCTTGCGAGCCGGCAACGTTAATTCACAGTAAAATCTACGGTTTTCCCCGCGGAACACGCCATGCCCACCTCCTTCACCCTGCCCGCCATCCGCGCCGAAGCCGCCGGCCTGTGGCGCCTCGCCTGGCCGATGCTGGTCGGCCAGCTGGCCACCATCGGCATGGGCGTGGCCGACGTCGCCATGACCGGCCACGCCAGCGCCGACGAGTTGGCGGCGGTGTCGCTGGGCGCCTCGATCTGGTCGATCATCCTGGTCACCGTGACCGGCGTGATGATGGCGATGAACAGCATCGTCGCCCACGACGTCGGCGCCGGCCAGCTCGGCAAGATCCCCCGCGCGGTGCGCCAGGGCCTGTGGAAGGGCCTCGGCGTGGGCCTCATCGCGGCGCTGCTGGCCAACTTGGCCACGCTGCTGTTCGACCACCTGTACCTGAGCGACACGGTCAACGCCCAGGCCTCGCTGTTCGTCCACATCATCAGCCTGGGCCTGCCGCCGTTCGCCGCCTACCGCGCGCTGTACGGCTACAGCACCAGCATCGACCAGACCAAGCCGGTGATGCTGATCGCCATCGGCGGCCTGTTCTTCAACATCGCCGTCAACTGGCTGCTGGTGTACGGCAACTGGGGCTTCCCGGCGCTGGGCGCGGTCGGCTGCGCGGTGGCCACCAGCGTCGGCCTGTGGCTGATGCTGGCGGCGATGGTGGTGTGGATCAAGCTGGCGCCGGCCTACCGCGCCACCTACCCGTTCGGCCGCTGGGAGGCGCCGCACTGGCCGCAGATCAAGAACATGCTGCACCTCGGCCTGCCGATCGGCATCACCCACTTCGCCGAGGTCAGCGCCTTCGGCGCCGTCGGCCTGCTGATCGCCCGCTACGGCGCGGTGCAGATCTCGGCGCACCAGATCGCGCTGAACTTCTCCTCGCTGGTGTTCATGGTGCCGCTCAGCTTCGGCATCGCGCTGATCACCCGCGTCGGCCAGGCCCTGGGCGAAGGCAACCCGGCGCGGGCCCGCTTCGCCGCCTGGGTCGGCGTGGCCATGTCGCTCGGCTTCGCGGTGCTCTCGGCGGCCTTGATCGTGCTGCTGCGCCACCAGATCGCCGCCGCCTACACCTCCGACCCGGCGGTGCGCGAGCTGGCCGCCCACCTGCTGCTGTTCGCCGCGTTGTTCCAGCTGTCCGACGCGACCCAGGTGGCCACCTCCTGTGCCATTCGCGGCTACAAGGTGACCCGTTCGCCGATGCTGATCCAGCTGTTCGCCTTCTGGGGCTGCGCCCTGCCGCTCGGCTGGCTCCTCGGCCTGGCGCCGGCCGGGCTGCCGTGGGCGCCGGCCGAGCCGATGCGGGCCGAAGGCTTCTGGATCGCCCTGGTGCTGGGCCTGACCATCGCCGCCGTGCTGCTCAGCGGCTCGCTGCAGCGGCTGTCGCTGCGGCGCCTGCGCGCCTAGCCGGGCCATACCGCGAGCCATACGGGGCGGCATACGGGGCGGCATACGGGGCCGCATACGGCGAACCATATGCGGCCTCGCCCGCGCCGAACGAAACACGGTTTTCGGCGGGCGATTCCGAAGGCCGCCGTCTCGCTATCGGCGCCGATGTCTGGTATCGTCTGGCGTCATTTACCGGGCCGCCGGCCGGCGGCCTCACTCACATAACGAGACATCCATGCGCTTTATCCTTTGCTTCCTCGCCGCCCTGGCCGGCGGTCCCGCCGCCGCCGAACGCCTGACCCTGGACCGCATCCACGCCGACCCGGCGCTGGGCGGGCCGGGCGTGCGCAATCTGAAGGTGTCGCCCGACGGCGCCCGCGTGACCTTCCTGCGCGGCCGCGACGACAACCAGTTCCAGCTCGACCTGTGGGAGTTCAACCTGAGGAACGGCAGCACGCAGCGCCTGGTCGACTCGAAGGTCCTGGTGCCCGACGAGCAGCTGTCCGACGCCGAGAAGGCGCGCCGCGAGCGCGAGCGCACCTCCAGCCTGAAGGGCATCCTGAGCTACTCCTGGTCGCCGGACGGCAAGCAGCTGCTGGTGCCGATCGCCGGCAACCTGTACCTGGTCGACATCGCCAAGCCGGACCAGGCGCGCCTGGTCGCCGCCGGCAACGTCTACGATCCGAAGATCTCGCCGAAGGGCCGCTACGTCTCCTTCGTGCGCCAGCAGAACCTGTACGTCATCGAACTGGCCAGCGGCAAGGAACGCCAGCTGACCAGCGACGGCGCCGGCACCGTGCACAACGGCGAGGCCGAATTCGTCGCGCAGGAAGAAATGGGCCAGCGCACCGGCTACTACTGGGCGCCGGACGATTCGGCCATCGCCTACAAGCGCTACGACGAGGCGCCGGTGCCGGTGGTGCGCCGCTTCGAGATCTTCGCCGACCGCACCGACGTCATCGAGCAGCGCTACCCGGCCGCCGGCGACGCCAACGCGCTGGTGCAGCTGATGATCGTCTCGCCGACCACGGGCGAGCAGCGCAAGGTCGAGCTCGGCGCCAACCAGGACATCTACCTGGTGCGCGCCGACTGGAGCGCCAACGCCAAGGCCCTGCTGTTCCAACGCCAGAGCCGCGACCAGAAGACACTGGAGCTGGTCTCGGTCGACGCCGCCACGCTGGCGCAGCGCGTGCTGATCACCGAAACCTCGAAGACCTGGGTCAGCATCCACGACGACCTGCGCTTCCTGGGCGGACGCGAGGCCTTCATCTGGGCCTCCGAGCGCAGCGGCCGCAACCACCTCTACCTGTACGACCTGAACGGCAAGCTGCTGCACGCCATCTCGCGCGGCGAATGGGGCATCGACAACGTGCTGGCGGTCGACGAGAAGGCCGGCAAGGTCTTCGTCGCCTCCAACCGCGACGCCGTCATCGACAAGCAGACCTACGCGCTGGCGCTCGACGGCAGCACGGCCGACGCGCCCAAGCGCATCACCCAGGCCGACGGCTGGCACGACTCGGCCTTCGCCCGCAACGGCGAGGTCTTCGTCGACACCTTCTCCGATCCGGACACGCCGCCACAGGTCAGCATCCGCCGTCCCGACGGCAGCATGATCGCTTGGTTGGAGCACAACGAACTCAACGCCAAGCACCCCTACGGCGCCTACCGCGACGCCCACCTGCGCACCGAGTACGGCAGCCTGAAGGCGAAGGACGGCCAGACGCTGTATTACTCGCTGCTCAAGCCGAGCAACTTCAACCAGTTCAAGAAGTACCCGGTCTACCTGTCCACCTACGGCGGGCCGCACGCCCAACACGTGGCGCGCAAATGGGGCAATCTGTTCGACCAGTACATGGCGCAGCAGGGCTTCGTCGTCTTCCGCCTGGATAACCGTGGCTCCTTCCGCCGCGAGCGCGCCTTCACCGACGCCATCTACCAGCACCTGGGCCGGCACGAGATCGAGGACCAGTTGAGCGGCATCGAGTGGCTGGGCCAGCAGAGCTTCGTCGACGCCAAGCGCATCGGCGTGTTCGGCTGGAGCTACGGCGGCTACATGACGCTGCGCCTGCTGGCGGCGGCCTCGGACAAGATCGCCATGGGCGTGTCGGTGGCGCCGGTGACCGACTGGAGCCTGTACGACACCCACTACACCGAGCAGTTCATGGGCCTGCCGAAGGAGAACGTCGACGGTTACCGCGACAGCGGCGTCTACGCCCACCTCGACGGTTTGAAGTCGCCGCTGCTGCTGATGCACGGCATGGCCGACGACAACGTGCTGTTCACCAACACCACGCGCATGATCGACGCCCTGGTCAACCGCAACGTCCGCTTCGAGCTGATGACCTATCCGGGCGCCAAGCACGGCATCTCCGGTCGCGGCCCGCAGCGCCACGTCTACGGCAACATCGAAGCCTTCTTCAAGAAGCACCTGGGCGAGGCCAAGTAGGCCCGGCCGGCGACGCTGCCCGCCAGCACAAGCCCGCCTTCATGGCGGGCTTTTTTACCCCACACCCCGATACGCCACGGGGTCTGACCCCGTACGGGGTCAGACCCCTTTGCTTACGGGGTAAGGTCCGCACCCCGCTAATCCGTGAAGAACCATTTTTTTGATCTATTCGAATCCGCTGGCAAACGGATTGACAATCGGCTTAGCGGCCCGAATGGAGGAAAATTCATGGACCTCATTACTGATGCTGAACTTGTCGCGGCGAATCGTCGCGGCGCCGAGAAAAAGGCGGCATATCCCACCGCCATCGCGGCGCGCTTTGACCGCCGCACCGCACGGATCGTGATTTCGCTCAACAGCGGCTTGAACATTACTTTCCTCCCTCGCGATGTCCAGGGTTTCGAGAACGCACGGGTCGCCGATCTCGTCGAGGCCGAAATCAGCCCGTCGGGCCTCGGTGTCCGCTTTCCAAAAATCGACGCGGATGTTTACATTCCCGCCTTGCTGGAAGGTTTCCTCGGTTCGCGCAACTGGATGGCGGCGCAGAACGGCCGCTCGGGTGGAAAATCGTCGTCTCCGGCAAAGACGGCCGCAGCGCGCAACAATGGAAAACTCGGCGGACGGCCCAAGAAAGCCAAGAGCCTTGCCGAGGAACCATAAGCAGTTATCCCGCGACCTCAGGCGTTCTCTGCCTTGTTTGCGCGACCACAAATTAGCATTTTGCTCAGCGTTCGATAATGCCCGCTGCGGAGCACTTCCGCTCCGTTAATGATTGATTCCAGGAGGAATTATGGCTATCGACGTTTATCTGCACATCGACGGTATTCGCGGCGAATCCGCCGACGACAAGCACAAGGATTGGATCGAATGCAAATCGGTCAACTGGGGCGTCAGCCAGCCCAAGTCGGCCACCGCTTCGACCGGCGGCGGCCACACCGCCGAACGCTGCGAGCACCAGGACATCGTGCTGCACAAGCTGGCCGACCTGGCCTCGCCGGTGCTGCTGCAAACCTGCGCCGCCGGCAAGACCATCCCCAAGGCGCGCATCGAATTCATGCGCGCCGACGGCCAGGGCGAGCGCGTCAAGTACTACGAGATCGAACTGGAGAACGTGCTGATCGGCGCGGTCTCGCCCAGCGTGGCCGAGGGCGACATCCTGGCCGAGGACGTCTCCCTCAAATTCTCCAAGGTCAAGTGGCGCTACACGCAGCAGAAAATCACCGGCGGCGCCGGCGGCAACACGGCCGGCGGCTGGGACTTGTCGACCAACCGCATCGCCGCGTGAGGCCGCGCCGCGCCGGCCGGCAGCAGCGGCCGCGCACGCAAAAACAGCCGCGGTCACGCGGCTGTTTTTCATTGTCGGCCCGCCGCAATCAGCGACGGGCGACGGGCACAATCAGATCTTGTCGATCACGTTCTTGACCGCTTCCTTGGCATCGCCCAAGCCTTTTTGCAGCTTGCCTTCCGCTTGCTGGTTCAGGCCCTTGGCCTGTTGTTCCGAACTACCGACCAGTTTGCCGGCCTCTTCCTGGATTTTGCCGCCGATGTCTTTCGCGGTGCCTTTAACTTGATCCTTGTTCATGGTGAACTCCTTGATGATGGGTTAAACAGCTGAGTACACGGCCTGTGCCGTGCGCTTGAAACCATCATAGGGAAGACGGACGCGGCCTTCCGTGCGTTCGCGAACGGAGCGTCAACATTGTTTATTCGGCGGGTTTGCGCCAGACGCTGGCCAGCCACGGCTGCTGCTCGCGCGGCAGCCCCGGCGGCCGGTAGTAGTGGCTCAGCGGCAGGAAGCCGGCCGCTACCATGAAGGCCTGCCAGGCCGGCCAGTCGTGGTAGCTGCCGTAGCGCGGCCCGTTCCAGCCCTCGCGGTTGTCGCCGCGCGGGTTGGAGCTGAACAGCACGCCGCCCGGCTTCAGGCAGGCGCGCAGATCGAGCAGCACCTGCGGCAGCGCCGCCGCCGGCACGTGGAACAGCGAGGCGTTGGCGAACACGCCGTCGTAGCGCTGCGCCGGCAGATCGAGTTTGACGAAGTCCTGCTGCCACACCTCGCAGCCGCTGAAGGCGCGCGCCATCTCGACGAAGCGGGCCGAGCCGTCGACGCCGACGGCGTGGTGGCCCAGCGCGGCGAAGGTTTTTAAATCGCGGCCGGGTCCGCAGCCCAGGTCGAGGAGGTGGAACGGCGCCGGCGCCTCGATGGCGTCGAGCAGCGCGGCGATGTTCTGGCGGACGTCGTGGTCGATGGTGCCGGCGAAGAACTGCTCGGCGCTGCGCTCGTAGTGCTGCAAGGTTAGCTGGGTGATCTGTTCGATCGGCGTCTGGTCGTGGTCGGGCATGCTTGCTCTCGCGAAGGCGGCGCCGCGATGCGCGCCGCCAGTCGCGCTACTTTACCAGAGCCGCTACCAGACGCGCACGCGGTCCTTCGGCGCCAAGTACAGCTTCTGGGCCGGTGAAGAACTGGCGGTCGGCGTCGGCCGGTTCCGGCTGCCCGCGCTGCGTGGCGCGGAAGGCGTCGAGGGCGGCGACCTTCTTCGCCTCGGCGCTGGCGGCCGGGTCGGCGGCGACGCCCTCGATCAGCCTGACGATGCGGCTGTTGGTGTCCGCCACCAGCGCGGCGTGTCAGCCGCGCTGCGACGAACTGCGGATTTGGCGGAATAGATAGCGAAATGACAGCAACAAGCGCGGCGCCGTCGCGGCAGCACTTGAAAAGATACGCTGCGGCAGCAAAATTCCTTTTTTCCTTCTGGGAATGGTTATATAGTTCACCGGTAGCAACGCGAATTCCTATGAGGAGAAAAATATGAAACTTGATGCACTGTTCCAGAATCCAACTGCGTTGCCCACCGCTCCCAAGGTCGTCGAGGAGCTGATCAGCAGCTTTGACAAGGCCAGCGTTTCCACCGAGGAGATCGCGAAGAAATTGTCGACGGATCCGGTGCTGAGCGCCAAACTGCTGCGCCTGGCCAACTCGGCCTACTACCATGTCTCGCGCTCCATCGGCACCGTCGAGGACGCCGTACTGATGCTCGGTTTCGTCACCGTGCGCACGCTGGTCATCAGCTCGGGCCTGGTAAGCGGCTTCAAGACCGTGCCCGGCCTTGATTTAAAACAATTCTGGCGCTACAGCCTGCACACCGCCGTCTCGGCCAAGTGGATCGCCAAGCAGTGCGGCGAGAACACCGACCTGGCCTTCACCATCGGCATGATGCATTCGATCGGCCAGCTGGTGATCCACTCGGCGATGCCGGAACAGGCGATGGCGCTCGACAAGGTCGCCGGTCCGCTCGACTCGCGCCGCATCGACGCCGAGATGAGCTCCTTTGGCTACAGCTTCGCCGACGTCGGCGCCGAGCTGGCGCGCCGCTGGAAGTTCCCGGCCTCCTTCTCGGAAACCATCAGCGCCTTCCCCAACCCGCTGACGCCGGAAGTCAACCGCCTGGCCGCCGTGGTGCACCTGGCGGCCTGGCGCGCCCGCGTCGAGGACGGCAAGCTGACGGAAGAGGAAATCGCCTCCTGCTACCCGACCGAGATCGCCGACGCCCTCGGCCTGGCGCCGAACGCGCTGGTCGACAAGATGCCGTCGCCGGACGAACTGAGCGCCGGTTTGGAAGACCTGGTGCGCTAAGCTTTCCGCCCTTGGCGGCGACGGAGGCCGGACACGCAACGCTGCGTGTCCGGCCTTTTTTGCTTTTTCGACAGCATTTACCCTCATCCTTACCGGCTTTTGGTGATTATTTTCGAAAATATCTGAATTAATTTCAAAGTAGCCCTCAAGTTTCCCAAATGCACGTCGTTAATCTGGACAGGCAGTAGTCTTTTTCCATTTTCCAGGGTGCGCTCATGACCTCCACCGAAGTGTTGTCGATGTACGAAAATATAGCCGGCCTGAGCAATCAGATGGTGGCGGCTGCCCGCATGAGCGATTGGGACGGCCTGCGCCAGCTGGAAGGCCAGTGCGCCTCCGAGGCACGCGGTGCCGCCGCCGGCGTACCCGCCCTGAGCGGCGCGCCGCGCCTGCGCAAGATCGACCTGCTGAAACAAATCCTCGCCAACGACCGCGCCATCCGCGACGTCACCGAGCCTTGGATGAACCAGGTTCCCGGCCTGTCGCAGCGTCAGTAAGACGCCGTCCGCCCAATAGAAAAGCGCCCTCGGGCGCTTTTTTCGTTTCTGGGACAGGCATGCCGGGATGCGGCCTGGCGGCGGCGGACGCGGCAGCGCCGCGCCCCCCGCCCCTTCTTTACTCGGCGATGGCCGTCAGCAGCGCCAGGGCGATGCCCTCGGCCGCCTTGGTGATCTCGTCGAGCGAGGGGAAGCTCGGCGCGATGCGGATGTGGCTGTCGTCCGGGTCGCGGCCGTAGGGGTAGGCGGCGCCGGCCGGGGTCAGCGTGATGCCGGCCTCCTTGGCCAGCGCGACGGTGCGCTTGGCCATGCCGTTCGGCGTCACCAGGTCGATGAAGTAGCCGCCGTCGGGACGGGTCCAGCTGACGCCGTCGACCTTGCCCAGCAGGCGCTCGAACTGCGCCAGCACGGCGTCGAACTTCGGCTTGAGCAGCAGGCGGTGGCGCTCCATCAGCGCCTCCACGGTGGCGCTGTCCTTCAGCAGGCGCACATGGCGCAGCTGGTTGATTTTGTCCGGGCCGATGCTGCGGATGCCGGAATGGCCGGTCCACCAGGCGATGTTGGCCGGCGAGGCGGCCAGGGCGGCGACGCCGGAGCCGGCCCAGCTAATCTTCGAGCTGGAGGCGAAGACGATGGCGCGGTCCGGGTTGCCGGCGGCGGCGCAGGCGTCGAGGATGCTGGCGCAGGCGCGCTTCTCTTCACCCAGATGGTGGAAGCGGTAGGCGTCGTCCCACAGCAGGCGGAAGTCCGGCGCCGCCGTCCGCATCGCGGCCAGGCGGCGCACCACCTCGTCCGAGAACACCACGCCACCCGGGTTGCTGTACTTCGGCACGCACCACATGCCCTTGATGCTGGCGTCGGCCGCCACCAGGCGTTCGACCAGGTCCATGTCCGGTCCCTGCTCGGTCATCGGGATGTTGATCATCTTGATGCCGCGCGCCTCGCAGATGGCGAAGTGGCGGTCATAGCCGGGCACCGGGCAGAGGAAGGTGATGGGCTGCTGGGCGATCCACGGCGCGTGGCCGGGCACGCCGGACAGCAGGCTGTAGACGATGACGTCGTGCATCAGCGACAGGCTGGCGCTGCTGTCGACCACCACTTGCGCGGCCGGCACGCCGAGCAGCTCGCCGAACAGCGCGCGCGCCTCCGGCAGGCCGACGGTGCCGCCGTAGTTGCGCGCGTCGGTGCCGTCGGCCGCCTTGTAGCCGGGCAGCGCTTCCATCAGCGCGTTGGACAGGTCGAGCTGTTCCGGCGCGGGCTTGCCGCGCGACATGTCGAGTTTCAGGCCGAGTTGCTTGAAAGCCTGGTATTGCTGAGATGGGGAGTCTGCTGCTGTCATGGGGCTCTTTCAAAATGGGTCACGCCTGCGGCGCGGGCACCATTGAGCCTTGTGCGGCCGGGTGGGCCGCACTGACGATCACTTGGGGGGGGGAATTCTGGAGAGCGAACACCAGGTATCTCCTGGTGTCGCCTCGTCGCCGGTTGCATCCGGCGTTCGCGAGCGCATTGTCGGCATCGCAAACCGCTTCCAGGCCAAGTCGTTTCTTCAACGCTCATTCCAATTGCCGCGCCACACTATCGTTGGTGGCTGCGCCGGACCAGGGCCTGTTCGTACTGCTAAGAGCACGGAGTTAGTATAACCTACATTTTTGAAAATTGTCGAGCCTGTTCAAAATGCTTATTGACTTTATGATTTTTCCTGCTCCAGCAACTCTTCCGGCATCACCTCCGGCAAGGGCTGCTCCGCCTCGACCGGCTTCTTCTTGCGCCAGCCCTGCCAGATCTTCAGCGGCGCGCTGCCCATGCCGGCGGCCTTGCGGCGGCGCCGCAGGTACCACAACAAACCCAGCGCCAGCAGCAGCGCGGCGGCGCCGGCGGCGGCCAGCAGGCCGGTGTTGACGGCCGGCTCGGGCGGCTTTTCCTTCTTGTCGCTGTATTTGAGTTTGGGCAGACGCTTGGCGGCCGGGGCGGCCACGATGGGCGGCGGCGCGGCGTGCGCGTCCGTCGCTGCGCCCGTTGCCGTCGAGGCCGCCGACGTGCTTGCGGCGGCGTGCGGCGCGGCCGTGGCCTGCGCCGCAGTGTCGGCATGCGAGCCCGGCGCGCCAGGCGGCGCCGACTCGGCGTGCGGCGCCACCAGGGCGGCGGCCGGCGCGGCGGCCGGCGCGGCGGCATGGCCGGCTCCGGCCGTGGCGGCACCGGCGGCAGGCGGCCGCGCCGGCGTTATGGGCGGCGGCGTCTTGCCGGCGCCCGGCGGCGACTCCAGCGCGTGTTGCAGCACCTTGACCTTGTCCTCCAACTCGACCAACTTGGTCGACAAGCTGGCATTGCGATAATCCAGGGCGACGCACTCCTTGGCGCTCAGGCCGGCCGGCTTCGCCACGCAGGCCGCTGCGCCGGCGTCCTGGCGCATGGGCGGCGGCATCGGCTTGGCGGCGGCATCGGCGGCAGTGGTGGCGGTGGCGCGACGACGGGCGGCCACGGCGGGCGCAGGCGCGGGCGCGACGGCAGACGCGGCCGGGTGGCGGGCAACGCCGCCGGCCGGCGGACGTGGCGCCATGCGCGGCGGCGGCAACTCGTCCAGCTCCTCGCCGGGCGCCAGGGAGGCGCGCGCCGACAGCGGCGCCGGCGCCGGTGCCGGAGCTGCATAGGCCGACGTCGGCGGCGGCAGCGGATGGGGATCGGGCTGCAGCCAGACGGTGGCGGCGCGCACCACCTGGCGGCCGGGCGTGCCCAGTTCGAGGAACAGGTGGATGTAGTTGGCGTCGACCGCCTGCAAGGTGGTGACGTGGAGGAACTGGCGCTGGTCGCGCCGCACCACCGACATGCGCACCGTGCCCAGCGCGGGGTTCATGCGGATGTTGGCGCCGCTGAACACGTCGGGCAGCGCCAGCCGCACCGGCAGGCCGGCCACCTCGTCGGGCGCCAGCGAAATCAGCTCGATGTCGGCCGACAATTGCTGGCCGACATAGGAGCGCACGGTGATGTCGCCCAGCTCGACCGCCCGCACGGACGGGCACAGCAGTGCCGCCAACAGGAAGGCGCCAGCGCGCGAGGTCATCGAAAAAAGTGGTCTGCGCTGCATGTCGTGGTCGCTTGGATGCGAATTCTTGAAGTGTATCAGCTATAACGGCTGAAAATCGCCGTTTTGTAGCCCTCCGTAAATAATTGCTGTCGGCCACCATCCGTTCGTCGTGACAAAAACATCAATCTTGTCCCTGCGCTAAAATGGCCGACACCACCCCCACCGCAAGGAATGCCATGAGCAGCAGAACCGAACGCGACAGTTTTGGCCCCATCGAGGTCCCCGCCGGGCAGCTGTGGGGGGCGCAGACCCAGCGCTCGCTGGAGCACTTCCACATCTCCACCGAACGCATGCCGCCCGAGCTGATCCACGCCCTGGCCAGCGTCAAGCGCGCCGCCGCCCGCGTCAACTTGGAGCTCGGCCTGCTCGACGGGCCGAAGGCGGTGGCGATCACCCTGGCCGCCGACGAGGTGTTGGCCGGCAAGCACGCCGGCGAGTTCCCGTTGGCCGTGTGGCAGACCGGCTCCGGCACGCAGACCAATATGAACATGAACGAGGTGCTGGCCAACCGCGGCTCCGAGCTGATGGGCGGCCTGCGCGGCGAAAGCCGCCTGTTGCACCCGAACGACGACGTCAACCGCGGCCAGTCGTCCAACGACATCTTCCCCACCGCCGTCTACGTCGCCTGCGCCCAGGCGCTGCGCCAGGCCGTGCTGCCGGCGCTGCGCCAGCTGCGCGCCACGCTGGCGGCCAAGAGCGAGGCCTTCGCCGATATCGTCAAGATCGGCCGCACCCACCTGCAGGACGCCACCCCGCTGACGCTGGGCCAGGAGTTCTCCGGCTACGTCGCCCAGCTCGACTTCGCCGAGCAGGCCATCGAGCAGGCCCTGCCCGGCGTGCTGCAACTGGCCGCCGGCGGCACCGCCGTCGGCACCGGCCTGAACGCCCACCCCGAGTTCGCCGCGCGCATCGCCGCCGAGCTCGAGCGCGCGCTCGGCCTGCCCTTCCGCAGCGCCGACAACAAGTTCGCCGCCCTGGCCGCGCACGACGCGCTGCTGTCGGCCCACGGCGCCCTCAAGACCCTGGGCGCGGCGCTGATGAAGATCGCCAACGACGTGCGCTGGATGGCCTCCGGCCCGCGTTCCGGCCTGGGCGAGATCAGCATCCCGGAGAACGAGCCGGGCAGCTCCATCATGCCGGGCAAGGTCAATCCGACCCAGTGCGAGGCGCTGACCATGCTGTGCTGCCAGGTGTTCGGCAACGACGTCGCGCTGACCTTCGGCGGCGCCTCCGGCAACTTCGAGTTGAACGTGTTCAAGCCGCTGATGGCGCACAACTTCCTGCAGAGCGCGCGCCTGCTGGCCGACGGCATGCGCAGCTTCGAGCACCACTGCGCGCGCGGCATCGAGCCGAACCGCGAGCGTATCGGCGAGCTGATGGAGCGTTCCCTGATGTTGGTGACGGCGCTGGCGCCGCACATCGGCTACGACCGCGCGGCGCAGATCGCCAAGCGGGCGCAGCATGAAGGCACGACCTTGAAGCAGGCCGCGCTGGCGCTCGGCTTCGTCACCGAGCAGCAGTTCGAGCAGTGGATCGTGCCGCTGGCCATGACGCGGCCGAACGCCAAGGGCTAGCCGCTGCACCGGCCCACGGATAGTCGGGACGCCGACCCGGGGGTCAGTGCCGACATTCGGACACGACCCGGGGGTCAGTGCCGACATTCGGACACAACCTCAACCATTGCTCATGCCACCGAGGCTGTGTAATGCTGAGCCTGTGTCCGAATGTCGGCACTGACCCCGCCTATGTGTAATGCTGAGCCTGTGTCCGAATGTCGGCACTGACCCCGCCTATGCTGAGCCCCGTGGCGTTTCGGGCTGCCGGAGTAGGTAGTGATAGCCTCAGAAGCCGAAGGAGTAGCGCACGCCGATCAGCAGGTCCGGGCGCGCCGTGGCGTCGTGGCCGGGGTTGACGCGCAGCATCAACGCGCCGGTCAGCTTGCCCTGCCTGCCCTGGTAGCCCAGCACGCGGGCATAGCTCAGTTCCAGGTCGCGCTCGACCGCCGTCGGCCGCAGGTTCAGCGTGCGGCTGTCATAGCCCAGCGCGGCGCGGCCGGTCGGCGCCAGCTGGCCGCCCAGTTGCAGCGTACTGTCGCGCACCATGGCCGGCACCGACAGCGTCAAGCCCAGGCGATCCGAGCGGTGCCACAGCTGGGTGCGCGACCAGCCCACGCTGTAGGCCACCGTGCGCACGCTGGTCACCTGCCCGATCAGGCTGTCCGCGCCGCCGAAGCCGGCCGTGCGGCCGGACGAGGCCATCGCCACCAGCGAGCTGTTGGGCGACAGCGCGTAGCCCACCGACAAGGAGGTGAACACCGTGGTCGGACTGGTCTTCAGCGCCAGCGCCTGGGTCTGCTGGCTGCCCAGCAGCGAGCCGCTCTCGCGCAACATGCCGAAGCTGACGATGCCCACCGCCCGCCCCATCTTCTGTTCGAATTCGGCGCTGCTGAGGAAGCGCTTGCCGTGCTCGCCGACGAGCAGGCCGAGCGGATCGGCGCGCGGGCTGCTGGCCGACAAGGCGCCGACGCGCAGGCGGCCGCCGCCGCTGGTGGCGAAGCTGACGCCGGCGTGGCTGGCGTCGTTGACCATCGCATAGTAGGGCGCGTTGAACTTGCCGCCGCCGGCCAGCTCCAGCGGCGCCAGGCCGGACGCCTCCAGCCCGAAGAACTTGCCGCTCATGCCGCCGGCGCCGAAGCCGACCACGGTGCCGCGCGCGTCGCGCCGGGCGAAGGCGACGGCGCTGCCATCGGCCGCCAGGCTCAGGCTGCGGCCCGGCTGCGCCAGCTCGATCAGGCCCGCCGCACGGTCCATCGCCGAGAACAGCGCGCCGGCGTGCTGGGTGGCGCCGCCAGTCTGGTACTGCCAGGCTTGGTAGGGGCGGAAGCGATTGTCGGCCGTCGCCGATGCCGCTGTGGCGCTGAACGGATCGGCCGCCAGGGCCGCCGTGGAGGCGAGCGCCAAGCCGAGGGCGCCGGGGTGGAGGTAGTAGCGGAACGTTTTCATGATGACCTCTCGCGAACGAGTGCTGCCACAAGTAGCAATTTCAGCTTAGCAATTGATTTTCCTTATAGCAATGCCAAAGCGACATCGGGGATCGAGTAAACTATACGCCTGTCGGAATGCCGCTACACTTGCCGGAGTGGTGGCAAGCCACATTACACATCAATGCAACAGAGGATAAAATGCAGAAAGTCAGTTTCGAGTTGAGCGGGGAATTTGTCGAGTTGAACCAGTTGTTGAAGCTGGTCGGACTGTGCGACAGCGGCGGCGCCGGCAAGGTCATGGTGGCCAGCGGCGTGGTCAAGGTCGACGGCAAGAAGGAGTTGCGCAAGACGGCGAAGATCCGCGCCGGCCAGCAGGTCAGCGTGGGCGACGTCAAAATCAGCGTCGACGCCGCTTGATTTTGCTCTTGCATTTGGGCAATATAGAACTAAGCTGAAAGGAGCCAGCGCGCTTGAGCGCACGCAAACCGCCCCGATTTGGCCGTCGCTATAGTGGGCCTTGGGCCGCGCGCTTCTTTTCAACCAGTCACAGGGGAACGCCATGGACGGCCCTCAGCAACCCAATATGCAAAGCCAGGAACGCTTGATCGGCGATCTGCGCCAGGTGATCGAAAACGCCGAGGAGCTGCTGAAGAACACCGACCAGTACCACACCGCGCTGTACCAGAACGCCAGGGCCAAACTGGCCCAGGCGCTGCAGGCGGCCACCGAGGAGCTGGCCCGCTTCGAGGACGAGCAACTCGACCGCATGATCCAGGCCACCGACGCGGCCTGCGCGCTGCACCACGAGGCCGACGGCGAAGCGCGCGTGCTGCGCGCCTTCCGCTGAGCCGGGGCGCCGGCGGCGGGCGGCGCCGCGCGGCGCCGCCCGCTCAGCGTCCGGCGCGCTGGTTCTCGATCACCGCGTCGAGCGAGAAGCGGCCCGGGCCGAAGGCCAGCAACACCAACAACATCCCCCCCCAATAGAAATGGTCGTTGATCGCCGCCGGGCAGTCGAAGCTGAACAGCTGCGGGTAGGAAACGACGGCCATCAGGTTGACGGCGAACAGGCCCAGCGCGGCCGGGCGCGACAGCAGGCCGACGAACAACAACAGCGGAAACGCCAGCTCGCCGGCCACGCCGACGTAGGCGGCCAGCTCGGGCGACAACAGGGGCACCTTGTACTCGTCGCGGAACAGGGCCAGCGTGCCGCCCCAGTCGCCCAGCTTGAGCATGCCGGCGCGGAAGAACTGCGAGCCGACGTAGAAGCGCAGCACCAGGCTGAGCATGGAGCCGCCCCAGTCGCTCAGGGTGGCGTCGAAACGGGACAACTGCTGGTGCAAACCTAAGATCGTTTTCATCATTGTTTTCTCTTTGGTTGATAAAGCGGTCGGCTGGCCCGGACGGGCAAGGCGGCAAGCCGCCCGCCGCGGGCCGTCATCTGCGTCGTATGCGGCTACTCAAGGTGTGATCGCGACGATCAAACCGTGCTCCATCCATTGCCGCAACGCGGCGACCACGTCGAACGCCTCGTCGCGCCCGAAGGCGGCGTCGAGCGCGGCGCCGAAACTGGCGCCCTCGGCCAGCCGCGCCAGCGCGGCATGGGCCGCCGGGGCCAGCGGCAGCAGGCGGGCGCGCCAATGCGGCCGCGTCACCAGGGCGTGGCTGGGCGCGGTCATGTCGTCCGGGAAGGCGACGCCGGCGCCGGCCTGGTGCGCCAGCCACAGCGGCACCACGGCCCATTCCGACGCCAGCAGCGCGCAGGCCGGATGCAGCCGCAAGCGCGCCGCCTCCAGCCGCTCCGGCGTCAGCGCGGCCAGTTGCTCGGCCGTCACCGGCGCCGCCTCGGCGGCGTAGTGGGCGCGGTGCAGCGCCCACTCCAGCCGCGCCATGTCGGGCAAATAGGGGTACTCGGCGACATGCGGAAAGCCGGCCAGGAAGTCGGCGAAGCGGGCGCCAAACTGGTTCAGGTCGGCGTCCTCCGACGGCCGGGCACGGCCGTAGGCCTGGCTCAGGCCGTCGAAGAACTCGGCGCCGACCAGCGCCCGCAGCACCGGATAGGCCGCCGCCAGCGTCTTGCTCCAGGTCGCGCCCAGGTTGCCGCGATACAGGGCGAAACGCTGCCCGGCGTGCGCGCCCTTGAAGCGGGCCAGCGCCACCGGGGCCTGCGCCGGATCGAACAACGCGGCGGCGAAATCGTGCTGCTCGGCCGCCAAGGTGTGCGGCGGGGCCGGCGATGGCGGCGCCGGCGCGGCGGCCCGGCCGGCCGGCGCGTCGAAGCGCAGCGCGGCGCTGCCGCCCCGCTCGCCGGCGACCTCGGCGGCGGCGGCGCGGGCCTGTTCGGCCTGGTCCAGCAGGATCTCCAGCGCCGGCAGGTCGGTGTCCCACTCGATCAGCGTGGGCAGCGTGCCGAAACGCCGCAGCGCCGCCTGGTACAGCCGCCAGACCGGTTCGGCCACCACGTCGCCGTGGTGGTCGATCACCGCCAGCGGTGTCACCAGGTGGCCGGCCAGATGGATCTCGCCGACCGCGCCGAGCGGAATGGCGGCGATGGCCGCCAGCGCGTCCTCGCCGTGGTTGCACTGGTTGACGTACAGGTTGTTGATGTCGAGCAGCAGCGCGCAACCGCTGCGGGCGGCCAGCGCGGCGAGGAATTCGGCCTCGCCCATCTGGTCGCCGTGGAAGCGCACATAGGTCGAGACGTTTTCCAGCAGCAGTTGGCGGCCCAGCGCGTCCTGCACCCGGCCGACCCGCTCGCACAGCAGGTCCAGCGCGGCGCCGTCCAGGCGCATCGGCAACAGGTCGTTGAGCTGGCGGTCGGCCACGGCGCCCCAGCACAGGTGTTCGGACACCAGGGCCGGCTCGGCGCGCCGCACCAGCTCGCGCACGCGCGCCAGGTGGGCGGCGGAAAAACCGCGCGCCGAACCGAGGCCGAGGCCGACGCCGTGCAGGCTGAGCGGGTAGTCGCGCCGCAACTGCTGCAGCACGTGCCAGTCCCAACCGGCCAGGTCGAGGTAGTTCTCGGTGTGGACCTCGAGCCAGTCGGCGCGCGGCCGCTGTTCGAGGAACTGGCGGTAGTGCGCCGCCCGCAGGCCGACGCCGAAGCCCAGCATGGGGGCCACGGCGGCGCTTCGCTGCGACATGATGCTCACTCCGCTAGCGGATCGCTGGCTTACTTGGCCGGCGCCGAGGTTTTGCCGCCGGCCTTCTCGCAGGTGCCCTTGGCGACGTATTTCCACTCGCCGGCGCCGTTGTCGGTCTTCGACTGGCCGGCGCAGGAGTGGGCGCCGTTGGCGGCGGCGCAATCGTTCTGGCCGGCCTTGGCGATGCCGAAGCATTTCTCTTTTTCGGCGGCGGCCGAGGCCGAGGCGGCGGCCGAGGCGCTGCCGGCGGTGGCGGCGCAGACGGTGGCCAGGGCGGCGGCGATCAGGGCTTGACGTTTGTTCATGGTAAGTCTCCTTAAAGGGAAAAAAAGTAAAGTATCGAAAGAGTGCGACCCGATGGTCTGCAACTGAACGGTAGTCGCGCCACTCCCCCGCCACCTTACACAAATTTTTTATTTTTTTGAACGGGGATCTCAACCCGGGGAAACTCAGGCGATTCTACTGAATACTGCTGACAAAAACAGAACAAACGGGAAAATAATTGCGCCGCAGCGCAGCATACGGCGCCACGGATGCATAACGCGGCGGCGCGGCGGACTGTTGACAAGAACCAAAGAAAGAGGCGGACATGCCGCCACGGCTGGCGCCGGGGCGGAAAAAGGCGGGGAAACCAGCGCGAACGGAAGCGACGGCGGCGCGCCGGGCGCAATGATGCAGACGCGACGGCGCCGCGCGCGGCGCGCGCGGCTAACACCAGGGCGGCCCGGTTCAGGCCGTGGTGTTGATCCTGCTGCCCAGGTGCGAAGGCAGGTTCGGCGAGGCCGGAACCGGCGGAATCGCCTCGATCAGGGCGGCGGCGCTGGACGCCTGAATGTCCTGCGCCTTCTTCAACACGGCGACGCCGACCGCCTGCTTGGTGCCGGTGTCGGCGATGCTGGTCGACAGCTGAGCAATACCCGATACGTCCATGTGGTTCTCCAGTACAGGACAAGAATGCCTATCCCCTGTTTACGGACGATTTCGGCAAAGCTTTAGGCCGCCCTGCCAATTATTTCGGCAGCGCCGGCGTGGCCAGACGGGCCAACAGCCAGTCCAGCACGGCCTGCGGCGCGTTCAGGTCGAGCCAGGCGACGCCGTCGCGCAGATCAAACGGCCGGGGCTGGTTGGAGGCCACCGCGACGATGTTCGGGTCGTCCGGGTACAGCGGCGCCTGGCCGAGGGCGCGGTAGACCTCCAGCTTGTCGAAGGCGTAGGACTTGAAGCCCTCGACCAGGGTCAGGTCGGCCGGCGCCAGACGGGCCAGTTGCTGCTCCAGGCTCGGCTGCTCGGCGCCGCGCAACTCGTGGATGACGGCGAAGCGGAACGGCGAGGCGATCATCACCTCGGCCGCGCCGGCCAGGCGCAGCCGCGCGCTGTCCTTTTGCGGCGGCTCGAGCTCGACGTCGTGGTGGCTGTGCTTGATGACGTTGACCTTCAGGCCGCGCGCCGCCAGACGGCCGACGACGATCTCCAGCAGCGTCGTCTTGCCGCTGCCGGAGCGGCCGACCACGCCGACCACATGGCGCGCCCGCGCCGCTGACTCTTCTTGCATTGCCCTACCCTCTGCTGGATGATGTTGCCGCCATTATACGCAGCAAGCCCAGCCCCCCCCCCCGGCCCGGCGCCGGGGAAGACTCTCGGCCATTCAGGCCTTGAAGATCTCGCTGCGCTGGCGCCGCACGGTCAGGCCGATCATGCACAGGCCGGCCAGGAACATGGCGTAGCTGCTCGCCTCCGGCACCGCCGAGATGGACTGCGGCACGTAGCTGGCGCCGGCCTTGGCCAGGTCGGCGTCGGTCACGCCGAAGACGAAGAACTTGTTGTCGCCGGCCTCGGCCGAGAAGTCGTTGTCGTTGGCCACGTACAGCGTGTGGTTCAGCACGCCGTTGATGGTGACGTCGGCGCCGAAGGCCAGGCCCTCGATCTTGGCCGGGATCTGGTTGGCGGCGTAGCCGTTGGCCTTGAGCAGCGGCACCAGGTCGAGGAACAGCGACTTGCTGACCGACGGGCTGGCGGCGTTCAGCTTGGCCACGCCGTCGACGCTGCTGGCGCCGTTCAGGTCGATCATGAACAACTGCTTGGCGACCGCCTTGGAGCCGTCGCCCAGGCCCTTGCCGTCGCGCTCGTCGACCAGGAACTGGTGGTCGTTCAGCGCGACGATCTCGCTGACGCCGCTGCCCGTGCTGAGCTGGTAGGCGTACTCGTGGGTGGCCTTGGTGGCGATGTCGATGGTGACGATGCGCACGGTGCCCTTGGCGTCCTGCGCCAGGTTGGCCTGCATGATGCCGACCAGGGTCTTGCCGTCCGGCGTGATGGCCAGGCCCTCCATGCCCTTGTTGGCCACGCGGCCGCTGGCGTTGCCGGCGATCTCGGCGTCGCCGTTGGCGTTCGGCTTGGCCGCCGTCAGGCTGGCCGGCAGCGCGAAGCTGTTGATGCGCTGGCCGCTGGCGCGGTCGAACTGGTAGACGTAGGGACCGTACTCGTCGGACACGAAGATGCTCTTGCCGTCCTTCGACACGCGCACCGCCTCCGGATCGAGGCGGCCGTTGTTCGGGTTGGCGCTGGACTTGCCGGCGTCGAAGTTGTCCGAGCGGCCGCTGAAGTAGTAGTGGCCGGCGTCGTTCAGCTTGGGCGTGCCGGCGCCGAGCGTGAGGCCGGCGCCGGTGCCGGCCGAGCCGTTGCCGTAGACCAGAGCCGTCGGGCTGTACAGCAAGGTGGTGGCGTTCAGCGTCGGCGTCAGATTGAAGGCCAGGCCCTTGCCGCTGGTGTTGGCGCTCAGGCCCAGGCTCAGGGTCTGGACACGCGGGATGTAGGAGGTGGTGTTGTCGATCAACGGGTTGTAGACGCTGGCGTTGGGGCCGCGATCCGGCGTCGCCAGGAAGGTGTTGTTGCCGGCGTAGGCCAGGCCCGAACCCAGGCCGCCCAGCAGGTTGCCGGCGGCGCCGTTTTCCAGGGCGCCGCCGGTGCCGCTCGACAAGTCGAAGCCAAGGCTGCTCAGGCTGCCGACGGCGATCAGCTCGACCGCGTGGGCGTGTGGCGTGTAGTAGGCGGCGGCGATCAGCAGCGGCAACAGTCTCAAGTGTTTCATGTATCTTCCCAGGCAAATTGACAATGCATGGAAGATAACATTTATACATGACGGTTTGATGACCGTTTCATTTCGCCAGCCCGCTGTGCAGGCGCCGGCCGCCGCCGGCTAGTACGGCACGCGGTAGCGAAAGCCCTTGTAGTTGAACACGGCGGCCTTGGGCAGCAGCTTTTCCAACACCAGGCCGGCGGCCACCTCCTCGCCCTCGTGGCGCAGCACCTTGTCGATCAGCAGCAGGCGGTCGGCCGGGTTCTTCGAGTAGATGTAGCCGCCCACGGCGATCGGTGGAATCGCCCGCTGTATGGGTTCGGGCAACTCGCGCACGCTGGGCGCGGCGTCGTCCGGCGCGGCCGGCGCGGCGGCGGGCGGGCTCGGCTGCGCGTGCGCGCCGTCGGCGGCGGCGGCCAGTGGCGCCGGCTTGCGTGCCGGCTCAGGGCGCTCGGTCGAGGCCGGCGCCGCAGCGGTCTTGAGCGGCTTGAGCGTCTCGACCGCTTCGATGGCCGGCGGCGGCATGGCGACCGGCTGCGCCGCAGCGCTCGGCACCGCCAGCGCCGGGGCCGGCGCGGACGCGGCCAAGCCCGGGTTCGGCGCGACCGCCGTGGCGGGTGCGGCAAGCCCGGCGTGCTCGGCAACGGCGGGCGCAATGGATGCGGCGGCGGCGGTGGCGGCGGGCGCGCCCACCGCGCCGGCAACGGCAGGCGTTGCGGACGAGGTGGCCCCGACCGGCGCCGCTGTCGTTGCCGGTTGGCGCCACACCAGCGCCAGCAGCGCGACGATGACCGCCGCCATCGCCACCACGGCCAACGGCAGCGGCTTCTTCCACGCCGCGCCGGGCGCGGCCGCCACCTCGCCGTGCAGACTGGGCGCGTGGATCGTCGGCAAGGCGCCCAGCTGGCGCTCGGCCTGGGACTTCTTGAGTGCTTCCAAGATATACGACATATTATTTCCCCGCCACGACGTCGGCCGCGCTGGCGCTGACCAGCAAACGCGGCTCGGCCACGCCGCCCAGCTGGTTGAGCCGGATGAAAGTTTTCGGACCGGCCACGCCGTCCGCCTTGAGTTGCTGGGCCTGCTGGAACTCGCGCAGACGCAGTTGCAGCGCCGCGTCCAGCGGCTGGCCCTCGAGCGGCTTCTTCACGCCGTACAACTGGGCCAGACGGCGCGCCAGCCAATCGACGTCGGCGCCGTGGTCGCCGCCGCCGACCTGCTCGCGCCAGCCGCGCGGCGCGCGCCAGAAGGTGGCGTACTCGCCGGCGTAGCGCTGTTCCAGGGCCGCCAGCGCGATGTTCTGCTGCCGGCCGGCCACGCTCAGCGTCGCCGCCTTGTCGCCCAGGCCGATCAACAGCGCGTACTGCGGCGCGGCGGGATTGTCGTTCAACACCAGCAGCGCGGGACGGTCCAAACGGCGCAACTCGGCCAGCGTGGCCTTGCCCTGCAGGCAGCGCAAATTCATCTTTGCCGCCAGCTGGCAAGGCTCGCCGTCCGGCAGCGTCAGCCCCCACAGCGCGGCCAGCTGGCGCATGACGGCCTCGCTGTCCGCCGCAGCCGCGCCCGCGGTGGCGGCGGCAACGCCAGCACCGACGCCAGGAGTCGCCGTCGAAGCGGCGCCGCCGGCGGCGCCATTGGCCAAACCGGTGCCGCCGACCGCGCCGGTTCCAGCGGCGCCGTTGCGCAACCCGGCGCTGCCGACGATCCCGCCGGCGGCACCATTGGCCGAACCGGCGACCGAGCCGGCGGCGCCGGCCGTGGCTGCCGCGCCAGCGCCGGCGCCAACGGCTGCGGCCGGCTTGGCCGCGGCCGCCCTGCCGTCCGTCGCCGCCGGCGCCGCCGGCGCCGCCGGCGATGCCGGCAGCAAATGCCAGGCCGCCGCGCCGCTGATCAGCGCGCCGGCCAGCACGCCGCCGGCCACATAGGGCCAGTAGCGGCGCAGCGCCTTGACGGCGCGCTCGCCGGCGAACACCTCGGCCGCCGCCTTGCGCAGGATGGCGCGCGTCACCTGCGGCTGGTTCTCCACGTAGGCGCCGAGCAAGGCGCGGTCGCACAGCAGGTTGATGCGGCGCGGCACGCCCTTGCTCAGTTGGTGCAGCAACGGCATCAGCCGGCGCGGCAAGGGCGCCGCCGAGGTCGCGCCGGCGCCGGCCACGGCCAGCCGGTGCTCGACGTAACTACCGGTCTCGGCGATCGACAGCGAACCCAGGTGGTAGCGCGCGATGATCCGCTGCGCCAGTTGTTCCAGCTCGGGCCGGGCCAGCATGGTGCGCAGCTCGGGTTGGCCGATCAAGATGATCTGCAGCAGCTTGCGCTCGCTGGTCTCCAAATTGGTCAACAGGCGCAGCTGTTCGAGCACGTCGGCCGACAGGTTCTGCGCCTCGTCGATGATCAGCACGTTGTTGCAGGCCTGGGCGTGGCTGGCCAGCAGGTAGCGGTTGATGGCGTCGACATAGGTCTTGACGCTGACCGCGCCGGCGCCGTGCGGCGCCAGCTCGATGCGGAACTCGTCGCACACCGACAGCAGCAGCTCCTCGACCGACAGCTTGGGGTTGAAGATATAGCCGAGCTTGCAGTTGTCCGGGATCTGCTCCATGAAGCAGCGGCACACCGTGGTCTTGCCGGCGCCGATCTCGCCGGTCAGCAGCACAAAGCCGCCGCCACCGCCGACGCCATACAGCAGGTGGGCCAGCGCCTCGCGGTGGCGCTCGCTCATGAACAGGTAGCGGGGATCGGGGGCGATGGAGAACGGCGCTTGTTTCAGATGGAAAAATTGGGTGTACATGAAGGCCCTGGCGGTGCGTCAGCGTCCCGGTCGCCGGCCGTTGAGCGCGGGCGGCAGCGGTTTGAACTTGGCGCAGTAGATCTTGGATTTGGTGTCGAAATAGACGATGCGGGCGGCCGGGCTGGCCTCGCGCACCGGGAAGGCCGAGCTGTCGATCTTGGCGTAGTGCACGCCGAGCTGCTCGGTGATGGCCTGCTCCAGCTTCTCCGGCGTGGCCTCGGCGACGGCGCCGACGAACACCAGCGCGCTGCTGTCGTCGCTGACCATCACCTCGCTGATCGGGATGCCCCACAGCGTGCCGTCGGTCTTGAACCAGTAGGCGCCGCCCTCGCGCTTGTAGGCCGGGCCGAAGGCGCCGAGCAGGTAGTCGTAGTAGTACTGGTTGTCGATCTGGTCGCGGCACTGCAGGCCGTTGCCGATGATGGTGCCGAAGGTGGTCGGCGCGGCGCCGGCCGACGCGGCCGCCAGCGCCAGCAGCAGCGCCAGGCCGGCGGCGGCCAGCGGCGGCCGGCCGGCGCCAAGCGGCGGGCCGCCAAGGCGGCGCGCGCTCAGCAAGGCCGGCGCCCGCCCGGCGGCGTCGCTTGCAACAACGATGATGGACACACCATGCCAGACTCCAGGGTTGAACCAGCCGCGCGCCGAAGGCGGCCGCGACCGTCGTTTACAGTTTCGACATCCAGGCGCGGTTGGCGCTGATGCGCGCCTTGGCCGTGGCCGGCAGCGCCTCGTAGCAGCCCGGGTGTTGCTTCAGGGCGCTTTCGCGGATCTCCTTCGGCACACCGTTAACCAAAAAAAGGTAAAGCACCGCCCCGTCGCCGGTGGTTTTCGTCCCCATATACTTGATCATCGCAGCCCCCCTCACCGGCGCCTATGCGGGCCTTCACGGCATAGCACTGCAGGCATTATGACACCAGCCCGGCAAATCAACTACTCCCTGACGTGCCGTGTTGCGCCCCTGCTCTATCGATGGTAACGGCGGCGGCGCGGCAAACTCCAGCCGGCGCCGCTCAGCCGGCCGGCAGCCACGGGTCGGCCTCCGGCTCGGGGAACAAGCTCCTTGGCGCCGCAGCGCATCGGCCACTGGTGGCGCAGCTCCTCGTAAGCGTAGTTCAGGCAGTCGTGGCCGCGCAACTCGCGCGGCGCGGCCGGCGCCGCGCACAGGATCACGTTCGAGGTGGCCAGCCGGCGCGCCACCATGCTCGGCTCGATCTTCTGGATGCCGATGTAGATGCCGACGTCGAAGCCGTCCTCGACCAGGTCGACGTTCTTGTCGTCCATGGTCACGTCGAGCACGATGTCGGCTTGCTTGGCGGCAAAGCGCGGCAGCAGCGGCGCCAGCTGGTCGCGGCCGAAGCCCGGGTGGCAGTAGATGCGCAGGGGGCCGCCAGCGTGGCGCCACCACAACACTCTTTTGGAGCCACATCATGAACGCACGGAAACTGATCGCCAATCTGCCCCGGCTCGCCGCCGCCGGCAGACACACCAGCAAAATTCCCCTCTAGAAAGCTTCCCTCCCGCACCAAGCCGGTCCATAGTTTCGCCGTTCCAAAACCACAACACGTATTGTCAAATTTTAATATGCAGCTGGTGGCTACTATGATTTAATTGACCTCGGCCTCTAAGCAAATGCAAGCCATTACCGCCACCTAAACAACGTTTGGCGGACGGCGCTTGGCGGACAGATCATTCGGAAAAAACAGCGGACACCGCCGGGCCGGGCAAGGCATCGCCCCCAGCCGGACGGCCACGCATACCAGCGTCTTGGTATCAATAACACCGGGGATTTTGATGAAAAACATAACAATCGCGTCATCCTTCATCTTCATGCTTACCACGCTGCCCGCCGCAATGGCAGCCACACCCGCGGCGCCGCCCGGCGCCACGGCCCGCAGCACACCGATTCTCACGGTCGAGACCGAGTCCGGCACCGTCGGCGACGCCCTGCAAGGCGCCGAGCAATTCCTTGCCAACACCGAGCTCCGACGCGGCGGCGCGCCGTGGGGCCGACCGCGCAGCTCCCTCGCGCCCGCCCAGTTCGACCGCGCCAGCAAAGCGGCCCAGCAGTTCGCGGCCCATGCCCTGCCGTCGAAAACCAAATACTCCACCGTGCCCGAGCCGAAGGTGTACTCGATGTTGCTGCTCGGCGCGGTGCTGCTCGTCATCAGCGCACAAAAGGAACAAGACGAGAAGTTCACGGCCTAGAGGCAAGCTGGCCGTTTCCATAGCCCTTGCTCGCAAGGGCTTTTTTTTTCGTCCGCCACGGCGCCCCGCTCGACACCGGTTTTGCGCAGTTGGTCCCGCCGTTTCGCGCTTCTGTCCCACGGCCCTTCCACCGGCCGCTGTTTTATCATATTGTCTAGCTATCCCAGCCTCCGCCAACGATTGCCCCCATGAAACCGCACAACACCCCCGCCCTGCTCGCCCCGTCCCTGCTACTCAGCCTGCTCGTCGGCCTGGGCGCCGTCCAGGCGGCCCGCGCCGACGACCGCTCGCGGCCGGCCCGCGCCGCCGACGCCGCCGTCGGCGTCGAACACCGCAACCTGGCGCCGTTCAGCGCCATCGACGTCTCCGGCCCCTATCAGCTGGTGGTCAGCGCCCAAGGCGAGCGCGGGCTGGACCTGCGCGGCCCCAGCAAGCAGTTCGCCGACCTCGACAGCAAGGTGGTCGGCGAGACGCTGGTGCTGCGCCCGGCCAAGCGCGTCGGCTGGAGCCTGAGCTTCGGCAAGCAGCCCAAGCTGCTGCTGTACGTCCAGGCGCCCGACCTGAAAAGCCTGAAGTCGTCCGGCTCCGGCGACGTCGAGCTGCAGCAGTTCCAGGGCGACAAGCTGAACCTCGACGCCAACGGCCCCGGCGACGTGCGCGCCAGCGGCAGCGTGCGCGCCTTGACCGTGCACGCCGGCGGCAGCGGCGACGTCGACCTGCGCCAGCTGAAGACGGCCAGCCTGACGCTGCAGGCCAGCGGCCCCGGCGACGTCGAGGCGGCCGGCGTCAGCGCCGACCTGGTGCTCGAGATGGCCGGCTCGGGCGACGTCCGCGTCGCCGACCTGCAGACGGCCCGCGTCAGCGCCCTGCTGCGCGGCCCCGGCTCGCTGCGCCTGAGCGGCGCCAGCGGCGAGCTGCGCGCCGAGCTGAGCGGCTCGGGCGACCTGCACGCCTGCGACCTGGCCGCCGACGCCGTCAGCGCCATCCTGCGCGGCCCGGGCGACGCCTGCGTGGCCGGCAACATCAAGAAATTCGACGCCGAGGTGCACGGCTCGGGCGACCTGACGGCGCGCGGCCTGCAGGCGCAGAACGCCCGCGTCATCCTCAGCAGCGCCGGCAACATGACCCTGTCGGGCAGCAGCGCCACGCTCAGCGCCGAACTGAGCGGCAGCGGCAGGCTCGACGCGCGCCAGTTGGCGGTGGCGCGCGCCTTCGCCCGCAGCCGCGGCCCCGGCAACATCCACCTCAACAAGATCAGCGACGCGCTCGAGGCCGAGATGAGCGGCAGCGGCGAGCTGCAGGCCAGCCCCGAGTGCAACAGCGTCAAGCTGACCATGAGCGGCCCCGGCCAGGTCAAGCTGGACGGCCGCACGCAAACGCTGAGCGCGCAGCTGCGCGGCAGCGGCGAGCTCGACGGCCGCCACCTGCAGGCCGAACAGGCCGACGTGCAGGTGCGCGGCCCCGGCAGCGCCCAGCTCAAGCTCAAGCCGCGTTTACAGACGGCCAACAGCGTCGCCCGCCTGGTCACCATCGACCGCGACGGCCAGCGCGAGGGCCGCGAATAGCCCGCCGCGCCATCACCGCCGCGACAAACGACAACGCCCGGACTATCGCTAGTCCGGGCGTTGTCGCGTTGTCGTTTCCAGCCGGCGCCATGCGCCCGCCTGGCTAGTCGCTAGCTCACTCGAAGCACAGGCGCTTCTTGGTGGCGGCGATCAGCTTGGCGTCGTAGGGGTGCAGGTTCTCGATGAACAGCAGCTCGCTCTCGTCGGGTTCCTCCAGGCACATGCTGAGCATCATCGGCGCATCGTCCATTTGACCGAGGAAATGCTTGGGCCAACGGTTCTTACGGTGCGCGCGCAGCACCTCCATGCCCAGCTTGGCCAGGGCCGGCTTGACGCCCGCCGCCAGCGCTTCGCGCTGCCACTCGTCCCAATAATCGCTTTGTACTGCCTTGTTCATGTGTTCGTTCCAACTCAGGGGTAAAGGCGACAGTGTACTCCCTGCCGCCGCCGGGGTGGGCAAAACCAGTTCGAAGTGGCATTTACTCCACACCACGACAATACCAAATGGCAAGGCCGTAGAATCATTAAAAAACAATGACTTAGCCTGCAATGGCGGCGAGGCGCTGCAATGCCACTTCCGAAATTTTTAATACCAGTTAAATACCTGTTGACAAGCTGGTTTGGCAACAATATAGTGCCCCACAACTCCCCGGTTTCAGCGCCCGCAAGGGCCGCGCCGGGTCGCGGCGCAAGCCGCGCTGGCGTACCCACCGGCCTACTCATTTGCGTGCTCATACAAACATGATCGAATACTTAATCGGCGTCGACGGTGGCGGCAGCGGCACCCGCGTACGTCTGGCGCGCCGCGACGGCGTCGAACTGGCCGAGGGCGCCGCCGGCCCCTCCGGCCTGCTGCACGGCATCGCCAAGGCCTGGGCCTCGGTGGAACAGGCCGCCGGGCAGGCCTTCGCCGCCGCCGGCCTGGCCACTCCCGGCCGCGCCCACATCGCCGTCGGCCTCGGCCTGGCCGGCGTGCACAACCCCGAGTGGGCCGCCGAGTTCGTCGCCGCCAACCCCGGCTACGCCGCCGTCGTGCTCGAATCGGACGCCTACACCACCCTGCTCGGCGCCCACGCCGGCCGGCCCGGCGCCATCATCGCGCTGGGCACCGGCAGCGTCGGCGAGATCCTGCAGGCCGACGGCACGCGCCACGAAGTGGGCGGCTGGGGCTTCCCGGCCGGCGACGAGGCCGGCGGCGCCTGGATCGGCCTGCGCGCCGCCAGCCACATGGAACAAGTGGTCGACGGCCGCCGCGCATCGAGCGACTACGCCCGCGCCGTCATCGAGGCCTGCGGCGGCAACCGCCACGCCATCCAGGTCTGGCTGGCCAACGCCAGCCAAACCCAATACGCGCAACTGGCGCGCATCGTGCTGCAGCACGCCGACAGCGACGCCGAGGCGCGCGCCCTGCTGCTCGAGGCGGGCCGCCAGGTGGCGCTGATCGGCAGCGCGCTCGACGCCGCCGGCACCCTGCCCATCGCCCTGTGCGGCGGCCTGGCCGCGCCGCTGCGCGCCTACCTTCCGCCGGCGCTGCTGGCGCGGGTCGTGCCGCCGCAAGGCGACTCCGCCGCCGGCGCCCTGCGCCTGGTCCAACAACACCTGAAGGAGTAGCGACTGTGCTAGACCAGTTGAGCGATTTCAAGCCGGACGCCGACAGCGACACCCCGCTGTACATGCAGTTGGCCAACAAGCTGTCCGACGGCATCTCCGCCGGCGACTGGCGCGCCAACGAGGCGCTGCCCTCCGAGCGCGTGCTGTCGGAAATGCTGACCATCTCGCGCGTCACCGCGCGCAAGGCCATCGACATGCTGTGCGACCGCGGCATGCTGACCCGCAAGCGCGGCTCCGGCACCTACATCACGCCCAAGCTGGAGCAACCGCTGTCGCGCCTGACCAGCTTCTCCGAGGAGCTGCGCCAGCGCGGCTTCACCGCCGGCTCGCGCTGGCTGCAGCGCGACATCGGCATCGCCGCGCCGCTCGAACTACTCTCGCTGGGCCTGTCGCCCAACATGCCGGTGGCGCGCCTGAAGCGCCTGCGCACCGCCGACGAGGTGGTGATGGCCATCGAGACCACCACCATCCCGGCCATCTACATGCCCAACCCGCACAGCGTGACCGACTCGCTGTACGGCTACCTGGAGGCCAACGGCACCATCCCGATGCGCGCGCTGCAGCATATCCGCGCCGTCAACGCCAACGCCGAACAGGCGCGCCTGGCCAACATTCCTGCGGGTGCCGCGATGCTGCACATCACCCGCGTCAGCTATCTCGACAACGGCGCGGCGGTGGAACTGACCCACTCGTATTGCCGCAGTGATTATTATGAATTCGTAGCGGAGTCACGCAGATGAGCAGTTCAATCCAAGGCAACATCCTGACCTCGGCCGGCTGGGTACGCGGTGAAATCACCTTCGACCAGCGCATCGCCGCCATCCACGGCAGCGCCGCCGAGCCGAGCCAAAACGGCGACGACTACGTCATCCCCGGCTTCATCGACCTGCACGTCCACGGCGGCGCCGGCAAGGACGTCATGGAGGGCGGCGACGCGGTGCGCGTCATCGCCGCCGTGCATGCCCGCCACGGCACCACCAGCATGCTGGCCACCACCATGACGGCGCCGCCGGAGGACATCGAGCTGGCCCTGCGCGCCATCGGCGCGGCCTGCGCCGAGCGCCGCCCCGGCGAGGCGCGCGTGCTCGGCGCCCACCTCGAGGGCCCCTACATCAACTCCGGCAAGCTCGGTGCGCAGCCCAACTTCGCCCGCGCCGCCAAGCTGGCCGACGTGCAGCGCCTGGCCGCGCTGGCCCCGCTGCGCCTGATCACGGTGGCGCCGGAGATCGCCGGCCACCTGAACCTGGTGCGCGAGCTGACCGAGGCCGGCATGCGCGTGCAGATCGGCCACACCCTCGGCTCCTACGAGGACGGCGTCGCCGCCCTCGAGCACGGCGCGGCCGGCTTCACCCACCTGTTCAACGCCATGAGCGGCCTGCACCACCGCGAGCCGGGCATGGTCGGCGCCGCGCTGGCGCACGCCCAATACGCCGAGCTGATCCCCGATTTGCTGCACGTGCATCCGGGCGCCATCAAGGTCGCCCTGCGCGCCATCCCCAACTTGTACTGCGTCACCGACTCGACCGCCGCCACCGGCATGCCCGACGGCGAGTACATGCTGGGCCGCCACACCGTGCACAAGTGCATGGGCGGCGTGCGCCTGGCCGACGGCACGCTGGCCGGCAGCACCCTCACCATGGACCAGGCGCTGCGCAACCTGGTCGGACTCGGCCTCGATCTGGCGGACGCCTCGGCCCGCGTCTCAACCTATGCGGCCGACTACCTCGGCCTGCAGGAACGCGGGCGCCTGGCCCCCGGCGCCTACGCCGACGTGGTGGTGCTCGACCGCGATCTCAAACTCAAAGCCGTCTATATCGAAGGAGAACTGCTGTGACCTCAATGATGTTGAAAGAAGCCCTGTCCGCCGCCGAGTGCGTTGCCCACCAACTGGCCAACGACACCGAGCGCTACGCCGAACTGGGTCGCAAATTGAGGAGCACCTCGTTCTCCACCGCGCTGACGGTGGCGCGCGGCAGCTCGGACCACGCCTCGGCCTACGCCGCCTACCTGATCATGGCCCGCCTCGGCCGCGTGGTCGCCTCGCTGCCGATGTCGCTGGTGACGCTGCACAAGTCGCCGCTGATCACCCGCGACACCCTGGCCATCGCCATCTCGCAGTCGGGCCAGAGCCCGGACGTGGTCGAACCGATCCGCTACTTCCGCGACGGCGGCGCCACCACCGTCGCCCTGGTCAACGACATCGACTCGCCGCTGGCGCAGGCCGCCGAATGGGCCATCCCCCTGCGCGCCGGCAAGGAGCAGAGCGTCGCCGCCACCAAGAGTTTCATCACCAGCCTGGTGGCCGGTGCCCGCCTGGTGGCGCAATGGCAGAACGACCCCGAGCTGCTGGCCGGCCTGGAGGCGCTGCCCGAGTCGCTGACCGCCGCCACCCAGGAGGACTGGTCGGCCGCCATCGAGGTGCTGGCGCCGGCCAAGAACATCATGGTGGTCGGCCGCGGCATCAGCTTCCCGCTGGCGCTGGAGGCGGCGCTGAAGTTCAAGGAAACCTCGGCGCTGCAGGCCGAGGCCTTCAGCGGCGCAGAGATCAAGCACGGCCCGATGGCGCTGGTGGAGGAAGGCTATCCGCTGCTGATCTTCGCCACCCGTGGCCCGACCCAGGCCGGCCTGCTGCAACTGGCCACCGAAATGCGCGGCCGTGGCGCCCGCGTGCTGCTGGCCGCGCCGGCCGACGTGGCCGAGCGCGACCTGACCCTGCCGGTGGCGGCCACGCCCGACCTCGACCCGATCGTCGCGGTGCAGGCCTTCTACGTCATGGCGGCCAAGCTGTCGGCGGCGCGCGGCATGGACCCGGACCGTCCGCGCCACCTGAGCAAAGTCACCAAGACCAACTAAGCCACGCTTAGCCACGCTTAGCCCAACCACGCCCACCCGGCCCGGACCATCGATGAAGATCAACACGCTGCTGACCGCATTGATGGCGCTGGGCCTGTCCCTGGCGGGCGCGGGCGCCGGCGCGGCCGCCGCCGCCGCGGCCGCGCCGAGCAAGATCGAATTCTGGACCTTCAGCATGAAGCCCAAATTCACCCCCTACTTCGAGGGCCTGGTGCGGCAGTACGAGGCCGGCAACCCCGGCGTCAAGATCGAATGGGTCGACTTCCCCTGGGACGTCATCCAAACCAAACTGGTGACCCGCATCGTGGCCGGCACGCCGCCCGCGCTGGTCAACCTGAACGTGCCCTGGGCCGACGAGTTCGCCCGCGACGGCCTGCTCACGCCGGTCGACGCCCTGCTCGGCGAGGCGCGCGAGCGCTACATCCCGTCGACGCTGGAGGACCTCAACTTCGGCGGCAAGACCTACGGCTTCCCGCTCTACAGCAACGTCGCGGTGATCGCCTACAACACCCACATCTTCAAGGCCGCCGGCATCGTGCGCGCCCCGCGCGACCTCGACGAGCAGTTGGCCTTCGCCCGTCAGATCGCCGAACGCACCGGCAAGGCCGGCCTGTGTCCGGCGCTGGCCAAGATCGACGGCCTGATGCTGCAACAGGGCCTGCCGCTGATCGTCAAGCAGCGCGCCGTGTTCAACTCGCCGCGCCACGTCGCGCTGATCGAAAAACTCGCCGCCACCTACCGCGCCGGCGGCCTGCTCAAGGACAGCCTGTTCGCCGAGGATAACTTCCCCGCCGCGATCGACGCCTACAAGGGCGGCCGCCTCGGCATGCTGCTGGCGCCGCCCACCGCGCTCAAGCGCATCGAGGGCGACGCCAAGGACATCTACGCCATCACCGACGTCGCGCCGGCACCGCTGGGGCCGACCGGCATCGCCGACGGCGGCTGGCTGATCCACTTCGCCGTGCCCACCGGGGTCGACGCCAAGCTGCTGCCGGCGGTCGGCAAGTTCGCCCGCTTCCTCACCAACGACGCCAACCAGCTGGCCTTCGCCAAGCAGGCCAGCGTCTACCCGGCCATGCGCCAGGCCGCCAACGACGCCTTCTTCACCAGCCTGCCGGCGCGCGCCGGCGCGGCCGAGAAGGCCGTCGCGGCGGGCGCCGTCTCGATGCCGCACGCGCACACCCTGTACGTCGCCGGCATCGACGACTACGACGAACTGCGCCGCTACCTGGTCAAGGCGGTCGAGGCGGGCGTCACCGGCAAGCAGGACGTCAAGCAGGCGCTCGACCAGGCGGTGACGATCTGGAACAAGAAACTCGCCGCCCTGCGGAGCCGCTGACCATGCCCAAGCCCATGCTCGACCACAATCGCCACAACCGCCACACCCTGCAAGCCTGGTTGTTCCTGGCCCCCGCCCTGATCTTGCTGGCGGTGTTCTCGTTCTGGCCGGTCGGCTTCGGCTCCTACCTGGCCTTCACCGACTACAGCCTGATCCGCCCGACCAGCTGGGTCGGCCTGGACAACTTCCGCTACATCTTCGACAACGACATGTTCGTCACCGGCCTCACCAACTCGCTGCTGTTCCTGCTGATGGTGCCCTTCGTGCAGATCGGCGCGCTCGGCCTGGCCGTGTTGGTCAACAACCAGCTGCCCGGCATCCGCTACTTCCGCGCCGCCTTCTACGTGCCGGTGGTGACCACCGTGTCGGTGGTCGGCATCATGTGGGGCTTCATGTTCCACGAACAGGGCGCGCTGAACTACGTGCTGATGGCCATGCACCTGGTCGGCGCGCCGGTCGGCTGGTTGTCCAACGACGCGCTGGCGCTGTTCGCCATCATGTTCGTCACGCTGTGGCGCGGCCTGGGCTGGTATATGGTGATGTACCTGGCGGCACTGCAGGCGGTGCCGGCCGACATGCAGGAGGCCGCCATCCTCGACGGCGCCAACCGCTGGCAGCGCTTCTGGCGGATCACCGTGCCGATGCTGCGCCCGACCATCATGGTCTGCACCATCCTGTCGGTGCTGGCCGCGCTGAAGGCCTACCAGGAGGTCGACGTGCTGACCCAGGGCGGGCCGATGAACTCCACCTTCACCGCGCTGTACTACGCCTACGACCAGGGCCTGAAACACCTCAAGCTGCCGCGCGCGCTGGCCGCCAGCTTCGTCGTCTCGCTGATCTGCGTGGCCATCGCCATGCTGTGCCTGCGCTACCTGAAACCGAGGCACCGCTGATGAAGCCACGCCACCTGCAAATGCTGGGCCACTACCTCGTGCTGTGCGCGCTGGCCGTCGTCTGCGTGTTCCCGTTCTGGTGGACCCTGGTCACGGCCCTGTCCACCGAGGGCAACATCTTCGCCTTCCCGCCCACCTTCTGGCCGCGCGCGCCCTCGCTGGAGAACTTCGCCGAGGTGCTGCGCGCCATTCCGCTCTGGTCCTTCCTGCGCAACTCGGTGTTCATCGCCGCCTGCACGGTGTTCTGGAAGCTGACCCTGTGCTCGATGGCCGCCTATCCGTTGGCGCGGCTGCGCTTCCGTGGCCGCCGCCTGGTGTTCGGCCTGATCCTGGCAACGCTGGTGCTGCCGTCCGAGGTCAACTTCCTGGTCAACTTCATCACCGTCACCAAACTCAGCCTGGTCGACACCTACACCGGCGTGATCCTGCCCAACGTGGTGACGGCGGTGGCCATTTTGCTACTCAAGCAGGCCTTCGAGGAGGTGCCGCAGGACTTGATCGACGCCGCCCGCGTCGACGGCGCCTCCGAGTGGACCATCTTCAGCAGGATCATGCTGCCGCTGGTGGCGCCCTGGCTGGCCACGGTCGGCATCCTGACGGCGGTCGAGGCCTGGAACGAATACATCTGGCCCTCGATCGTGATGAGCAAGCCGGATGAATTCCCGCTGTCGGTCGGCGTGCTCTACCTGCGCGGCACCTTCGGCAGCAGCACCCGGGTGATCGCCGCCGGCACCGTGCTGACGGTGCTGCCGACCCTGGCCGCCTTCCTCTTTACTCAACGATTCTTCATGCGTGGCATGGATGGAGCTGTGAAATGACTACCCCCCAAACGACTAGCCACCAACAACTGCGCCGCATCGCCGGCCAACTGATCATGGTGCGCTTCCCCGGCACCGAACTGGACGCCGCCACCGCCGCCTTCCTGAAGGCCAACGCCATCCGCGCCGTCTGCCTGTTCCGCGGCAATATGCGCGACTCGGCGCAGCTGGGCCGCCTGACCGCCGAACTGCGCGAGGTGATGGGCGCCGATTCCCTCATCGCCATCGACCAGGAAGGCGGCGCCGTGGTGCGCTCGACCTGGGTGCCGGCGCCGCCGGCGGCGATGGGCCTGGGCGCGGCCGACGACAGCGACCTGGCCTACCGCACCGGCGCCGCCGTGGCGCGCGCCGTCAAGTCGCTCGGCTTCAACTGGAACTTCGCGCCGGTGCTGGACCTGAACAACAACCCGCACAACCCGGTCATCGCCGAGCGCTCCTTCGGCGCCGAGCCGCGCCGCGCCGCCGAACTGGGCATGGCCTGGATGGCCGGCAGCCAGGCCGAGGGCGTGGCCTGCTGCGTCAAGCACTTCCCCGGCCACGGCGACACCCACGTCGACTCGCACCGCGACCTGCCCACCGTCGACAAGCCGCTGGCCGAGCTGGAGCAGTTCGAGTTCGCCCCCTTCCGCATGGCCGCGCCAACGGCGCCGGCGATGATGACGGCGCACATCGTCTACCCCTCGCTCGACGCCGACAACCCGGCCACCATGTCGCGCCGCATCCTGCACGATCTGCTGCGCGAGCAATGGCAGTATCGCGGCATCATCATCACCGACGGCATGGACATGCACGCCATCGCCGGCCGCTACGGCGTCGGCAAGGCCGCCGTGCGCGCGCTGCAAGCCGGCGCCGACATGGTGATGGCGCTCGGCACCAGCGCAACCCAGGAGGAGACGCTCGACGCCATCGCCCACGCGCTGGCCGACGGCACGCTGCAACTCGACGACATGAACGAACGGCTGGGCCGCCTGGCCGCGCTGGCGCAGGCCTACCCCTGCCGGCCGCGCGCCTACACCGAGGACCTTGGCGACCGCGTGCTGATGGCCGAGGGCTGGCGCCGCGCGCTCAGCGCCAAGGGCGCGCCGCGGCGGCCGGCGCGCGACGCCAAGCTGCGCCTGGTGGTGCGCCAGGACGTGGTCAGCGACGGCGTCTCCGAGGCCGGCGTGCCGGCCGAGGTGGTGGCCGACTCGCTGCGCCGGCTGTACGACGTCGAGCTGGTCACCTACGCCGACGCCGAGGCCTTCGACTGGAGCGCGCTGCCGCAGGACGGCCGCTACACCGTGCTGGCCTCGACCTCGCGCCTGCGCTACGGAGAACACGCCCGCGCCACCTGGCGCCCCGACCTGCACCTGGCGTTGTGGAACCCCTACCAGGCGCTCGACTTCGCCGCGCCGGCGCTGATCACCTACGGCTTCGCCACGCCGGCGCTGGACGCCGTCAACGCCTGGCTGGCCGGCCAGCTGGAAGCCAAGGGCCGCGTGCCGGTGCCCGGCTTCGACTGAACCGAGCCGGCGGCGACAAGCCAACAACACACCAACAACAAACCAGCCGGCGACCACGCCGGCAGATGGAGATGACGCAGCGATGGACAAGCAAAACCACGACGTACGCAACCCGAAATTCTGGGTCCCCAGCCTGTACCTGGCGCAGGGCCTGCCCTTCTTCGCGGTGGCCATCGTGGCCAGCCAAATGCTCAAGAGCATGGGCGTGCCCAACGACGAGCTGAACCACTGGACCGGCCTGATCGGCCTGGCCTGGGTCTTCAAGCCCTTGTGGAGTCCCTTCCTCGAACTGGCCAGCAGCAAAAAGCTGGTGGTGGTCGCCTTCCAGATCCTCGGCGGCGTCTGCCTCGGCCTGGTGGCGCTGGCGCTGCAGGCGCCGTTCTGGTTCGCCGCCGCCATGGCCATGCTGGCGCTGGTGGCGGTCGCCTCGGCCACCCACGACATCGCCTGCGACGGCCTGTACATCACCAGCCTGGACGAAAAAGGCCAGGCGCAGTACGCCGGCTGGACCGGCACCTTCTTCAACGCCGGCAAGTTCTTCACCACCGGCGCCCTGTTGCTGCTGGCCGGCCACTTCGAGAAGACCCTCGGCGTGGTGCCGGCCTGGACCATCTGCTTCGGCATCCTGGCCGCGCTGATGCTGGCGCTGGGCGCCTACAACAGCTGGGCGCTGCCGACGGCGAAGAACGTCATCGCCGCCGACATCACCGCCAAGGCCATCGCCCGCACCCTGTTCGAGGTCATCGTCGACTTCCTGAAAAAGCCCGGCATCTGGGTCTCCATCGTCTTCATCATCCTGTTCCGCGCCGGCGAGGCGCAGGTGCAGGCGATCGGCCCGCTGTTCCTGCGCGAGGCGCGCGAACTGGGCGGCCTGGGCCTGACCACCGCCGAGGTGGGCGCCGTCTACGGCACCGTCGGCACGGTCGCCTTCCTGGTCGGCAGCATCGCCGGCGGCTACTTCACCTCCTGGCTCGGCCTGAAGCGCGCCATGCTCTGGCTGATCCTGGCGGTCAACCTGCCCAACGTGGTGTTCTACCTGCTGTCGGCCTACCAGCCGACCGAGCTGCTGGTGATCGGCAGCGCGCTCAGCGTCGAGATGTTCGGCTACGGCTTCGGCTTCGTCGGCCTGATCCTGTACATGATGCAGGTGGTCGCGCCGGGCAAATACCAGACCGCCCACTACGCCTTCGCCACCGGCATCATGCAGCTCGGCCTGGTGCTGTTCAAGCTGGTCAGCGGCGACATCCAGGTCGCCATCGGCTACCAGCACTTCTTCATCTGGGTCATGCTCAGCGCGGTGCCGGTGGCGGTGCTGTCGCAACTCATTCCGATGAGCGCGCGGCCGCAGCCGCAGGACGCACAGGCGGCGCAGGCCGAGCCGGCCGTGGCCAAGGCCGGCTGATGGCCAGCGTCAGCCTGCGCGGCATCGTCAAAAGCTACGACGGCAAGCACGACACCATCCACGGCGTCGACCTCGACATCGCCGACGGCGAGTTCGTCGTCTTCGTCGGCCCCTCCGGCTGCGGCAAGTCGACCCTGCTGCGCATGATCGCCGGGCTGGAGGGCATCAGCGGCGGCGAGCTGCACATCGGCGGCGAACTGGCCAACGACATCGCGCCGGCGCAGCGCAAGCTGGCCATGGTGTTCCAGTCCTACGCGCTGTACCCGCACATGACGGTGTACGAGAACATGGCCTTCGCCCTCAAGCTGGCCGGCCACCAGGCCGAGGCGGTGCGCGCCGCCGTCCAGCGCGCCGCCGACATCCTGCAGATCGTCCCGCTGCTCAAGCGCAAACCGAAGGAGCTGTCCGGCGGCCAGCGCCAGCGCGTGGCGATCGGCCGCGCCATCGTGCGCAAGCCCGAGCTGTTCCTGTTCGACGAGCCGCTGTCGAACCTGGACGCCAGCCTGCGCGTGCAGATGCGCGTCGAGTTGAGCCGGCTGCACCAGGAACTCAAGACCACCATGATCTACGTCACCCACGACCAGGTCGAGGCGATGACGCTGGGCCAGCGCATCGTCGTCTTCAACGGCGGCCGCATCGAGCAGGTCGGCACGCCCTTCGAGCTGTACAACCGGCCCGGCAACCGCTTCGTCGCCGGCTTCCTCGGCACGCCGAAGATGAACTTCATCCCGGCCGAGGTGGTGGCGCTGGCGCCCGGTCAGGTGACGGTGCGCCTGCCCGGCGGCGCCGTGGTGGCGGTGGCGGTGGCCGCGCCGGCCGAGCCGGCCGCGCCGGCCGATCAGCACAGCGACAGCGGCGTGGCCGTCGGCGACCAGCTCAGCCTCGGCGTGCGCGCCGAGCACCTCACGCTACACGAGGCGCGGCAGGAAGGCGCCAACCTGATCGAGGTGGGCGTCGGCCATGTCGAGTACCTGGGCGACGTCGCCATCGTCTACACCACGCTGGACGGCGCGCCGGAGATGGTCGCCGTCAAGCGCGCCGCCGATTCGGCGCCACCGCTGGCCGGCAGCCGCGCCCGCGTCCACCTGCCGCCGCAGCGCTGCCTGCTGTTCGACGGCGCCGGCCGCGCCCTGCCGCCGCCCTGACGCCGTCGTGGCGCGCCGGCGCGCGCCGGCCGGCGCCGGTTTTATGTAACAATATGGCCGATTTGCCGGGCCGCCCTTCTCCTTCCCCGCAAGGAGTGGCAGAATGTGCGGTTTTGGCGGATTCGACGAATTCGCAGGTCCCTAAGCGACGATGCGGCCTATCAGCGCCGCGCGTCATCGTGTCTTTGATTGAAGGATAATCCATGTCCCACTTCCGTCTCGCCCGCATCAGCCTGATCCTGGCCGCCATCGGCCTGAACGCCGCCCCCGCCCTGCTGGGCATGTCGGCCGCCAGCGCCGCCGAAAAAGCCGCCGCGCCGGCAGCCGAGGCCCCCAAGCCGGACACGGTGCGCCCGGAGATCTACAAGCTGGTCGATCCGGTCCAGATCAAGGACCTGATGGCGGCGAAGAACTACACCGAAGTGCAGAGCCGTCTCGACCAGGCCGAGGCGATGGCCAACCGCACGCCCTACGAGGACTTCGTGCTGAACCGCATGCGCGTGGCGCTCGGCTCGGTCACCAACAACAACGCCATCACCATCCCCGCCCTCGAAGCGGTGATCGCCTCGGGTAAGCTGCCGGCCAACGAGCAGGCGCAGTTCGCCCAGGCGCTGGGCACGATCTACTACAACACCAAGGACTACCCGAAAGCGGTGACCTGGTTCAAGCGTTACCAGGCCGAGTCGGGCGACACCAAAACGGTCCGTCCATTCATCCTGCGCGCCTACTTCTTCAGCAACGACTTCGCCACCGTGAAGAGCGAAGTGGAAACCGACCTGGCCGCCAACAAGGCCGCCGGCACCCGTCCGACGATCGAAACGCTGCAGCTGTTGGCCAACGTCGGCGCCAAGACCAAGGACACCGCGCTGTACCTGCGCGCGATCGAGGAACTGGCCACCTACTACCCGACCGACGCCTACTGGGCCGACCTGCTGGCGCGCACCCAGGGCAAAGCCACCTTCTCGACCCGCTTCCAACTCGACGTGCTGCGCCTGCAAAAACTCGTGATGAGCAAAATGGGCGCCGACGACTACGTCGACATGGCCGAACTGGCGCTGCAAGCCGGCTTCTTCGTCGAAGCGAAAAAGGCGGTCGACGCCGGCTTCGAACTGGGCGAACTGGGCACCGGCCCGAACGCCGCCAAGCACAAGAAGCTGCGCGACACCGCCAACAAGGGCGCCGCCGACGACGCCAAGACCATCGCCTCGGGCGAAGCCGCCGCCGCCAAGTCGAAAGACGGCGTCGGCCTGGTCAACCTGGGCTACGCCTACGTCACGATGGACCAGTTCGACAAGGGTCTGGAGCTGATGGAAAAGGGTATCGCCAAGGGCGTGCTGAAAAATCCGGACGACGCCAAGCTGCGCCTGGGCTACGCCTACGCGATGGCCGGCAAGAAGGCCGAAGCGATCAAGACGCTCAGCGCCGTCCAAGGCAACGACGGCCGCAACGACCTGGCCCGCTACTGGCTGGTCTGGTTGAACCGCGCCGACACCAACGCGCCGGCCGCCGCCCCGGCCGCCAAGTAACAGCGCGCCGGCACCCGCCGGTCAAAGCGAAAAAAAGCTGGACGGTTCACGCGAACCGCCCAGCTTTTTTTATGCCCCGCCTTCACCCACTGCCCATCGGAGCTAGTGCGCCAACGCCTCCGCCAGCGCGCCGCCCAGCGTTTGGCTGGCGTCCGCGCTCAGCTCCCAAAACATCGCGCCGCGCAGTCCCGCGCTGCGGATGTAGGCCGCCTTGGCGCGCAGCGAGGCCTCGTCCTCGTAGCTGATCCAATTGCCGCTGCCGGCGTGGTGCAGATACGGCACCTGCGCCTTGGCGTTCCAGTGCCGCACATAGCCCTTGCCACCCACCGTGTAGCGTCCCCGGCCGTCGGCCAGCAGCAAGCCCTGTTGCAGCAGATGGCCGAAGCTGTAGCTCGAGCCGCCGTCGTTGCCGCCGTCGGCCGCGCCGGCGCAGGCCTGGTACTGGCCGTCGCCGGCCGGGCCGGGCGCGCAGCCCTTCCAACCGTGGCCGTAGAACGGCAGGCCCAGCACCAACTGCTGCGGCGCCACGCCGGCGGCCAGGTAGCGGCGCACCGAAGCCGTGCCATACAGGCCGCCGTCCTTGAGCGGATCGGCCGGGTCGGCGTCCAGCGCGGCCAGGTGGCCGCTGTTCTTCTCCCACGGCATGTGGAAGTCGTAGGACATGATGTTGATCCAGTCCAGACTCGCCGCCAGCGCCTTGATCCAGGCGCTTCCCTGCGGCCCGTCGGCGATGAAGGAGGCGTTGGCGCCGGCGGCGATGGTGATCAAATAGCGCTTGCCGTCGGCGCGGCCGGCGGCGTCGAAGGCGGCGCGCAACTCGCGCGCCAGGACGACGTAGTTCTGTTTATCGGCGGCGCGCTCGCACACCTGGCCGGCGGTGCAGGCCACGCCCACCGCGCCCGGATACTCCCAGTCGATGTCGACGCCGTCGAGGCCGAAGCGGCGCAACAGCGCCAGCGTCGACGCCACGAAGGCGGCGCGCGCGGCCGGCGCGGCGGCCAGATTGGAGAACTGATTCGACCAGTTCCAGCCGCCCACCGACAGCAGCACGCGCAGCTTGGGATTGGCCTGCTTGAGCGCGACCAGCGCGCGCAGCTTGGCGCCGTCCTGCACCGCGTCGGCCAGCACCAGCGAGCCGTCGGCCGGCCGGGCCGCCGCGCCGTCGACGTCCTGGCACGGCGCCAGCCCGCCGGTGGCCGGGTCCGGATTGCCATGGCGGCCGTCGCGGCAGGTGTCGAGGAAGGCGTACATCAGCACCGTCAGCCTGCGCGCGTCGATGTTGGCCGCGCTGGGCGCGAAGCCGGCCGACTTCCAGCCCGGATAGTAGCCGACGATCTCGCTGCCGTCCGCCGACGGCGCCAGCGCGGCCAACGCCAGCACCGCCAAACCCACAGTAATGCGCATGCTTACTCCATTCATCGCAATCGAAAAAGGCCGCCAACAATGGCGGCCCCACCCGCGGGGTCAGTGCCGACATTCGGACATTTCCCCGGCGCTACGGACGTCGCGCCAACCTTCTCCGCTCGAGCTCGTGTCCGAATGTCGGCACTGACCCCGAATGGAGGTGAGGTGGCGCGGGACGGTCAGTACTTGATGCGCACGCCGCCGTAGACGGTCTTGCCGTTCTTGTAGACGCCGGCGATCTGCGTGGTGTCGGTCTTGAACACGGTCAGCAGCGGGTCGTTCAGGTTCTGCGCTTCCAGCGTGAACTGCACCGACTTGTTGAAAGTATAGTTCAGCGAGACGTTCAAGGAACCGTTGGCGCTTTGGAAGTAATCGCTGCCGCCGCGGTTGCCCAGCTTGTAGGTCGAGCGGTGGCTGTAGCCGACCCGCGCGCTGAAGCGCTCGTCCTCGTAGAAGGCGCCGACGTTGTAGGAGTTCTTCGAGGTGCCGTACAGCGAGCAGTCCTCGCCGGCCTTGCCGTTGCAGGTGCCGTCGGCCAGCTTGCCGGTCTGCTTGCCGTCGGCGTAGGTGTAGTTGGCCGACACGCCGAAACCACCCCAGATGCTCTGCTCGTAGGCGCCGTTGAAGCCGGTCAGGGTGCCGTCGGTGTTGAGCGGCGCCGAGATGTCGTAGTTGGCGATGGCGCCCTGCTTGGCGGCGTCGGCGTAGGGCAGCACGCTGTGGCCGTAGGCGATCACGCCCTTGAGCTTGCTGGCGAACAGGCCGGCCGACAGCATCGCCTTCGGCGCGAAATACCATTCCAACGTGGCGTCGACGTTGTTGCTGCGGATGGGCTTGAGGAAGGGGTTGCTGCCCACGCCGGTGTGCTGCAAATCGCTCAGGTCGTTGCCGGCCAGTTGGCCGAAATCGGGCCGCGACATGCCACGGTTGAGGGCGAAGCGGCCGACCAGGCCGGGCGCCAGATCGGCGCGCAGGTTCAGGCTGGGCAGGAAGTCCTGGAAGCTCTGTTCATAGTTCGGCTTGCCGCCCGGCAGGAAGGCGCGGATGTCCATCTCGGTGCGCACCACGCGCACGCCGACGTTGCCGCTGACCGCGTCGCTCGGCTGCAGCGTGGCCATCAGGTAGGCCGCCGCCGCGTTCTCCTTGATGTTGTACTCCTGCTGCGGGGCGTGGCTGTCGAAGGTGGCGTACTTGGCCACCCACGAGGCGACGTAGTCGTTGCTGATCTTGAAGGGGCTGAAGCCCGGCGTCGGGTTGACCGGCAGCTTGCCGTACCAGTTGCTGCCGTAGTTGCCGACGGCGCTGTCGGGAATCTGCGCGTCGTCACCCGAGCCGGCGCCCAGCGTCATGGCCAGCTTGGTCAGCTCGCGCTGGTGCTTGGCGTAGCGCAAGCCGAACTTGATCGACGGCACCTTGTCGAAGGACAGCTTGAGTTCGCCGTCGGCCTGGCCGTAGCTTTCCTTGTCGCTCGACTCGGTGTAGCTGCCCCAGCCGCCGATGCCGCCGCCGGCGCGGACGAACTTGTCGCCGCCGGGCACGTTCAGCACGAAGATGCCGTCCGGCGTCAGTGAGTAGCCGGCGCCCTGGTTCCAGCCGCTCTGCACCTCGAAGCCGACGTCCTTGGTGCGGCCGCTGCCGCTGGTGTGGCCCAGCTTGCCGCTGACGGTCAAGTCCTGGTCGACCACCCACTTGGCGTCGAAGTTGACGAAGGTCGAGTCGGTCTTGGCGTCGGGCCGGGCGGCGACGTCCTCGATCACCGAATAGGCCCCGCTGCTGTTGGCGCCGAAGGCGTTCTTGTCGTAGAACACCGAGGTGATGGTGTTGCCGGAGACGGTGGCCGGGCCGCTCGGCTTGACCGAGTTGCCGTTGCCGCCGGGGCCGGTGGCGGCGTTGATGGTGCTGGCCATGTAGTTGGTGTTGTAGTTCTTCGCGTCGACGGTCGAGCGGAAGCCCGACAGGTCCAGCGTGACGTTGCCGACCGGCTTCCATTGCGCCTCGATATAGCCGCCCTGGCGCTTGCGCTCCTGCTCGAACAGCACGGCGCCGCTGAGCAGGCTGATGTTCTTGCCGGCCAGCGCGGGGTCGGCGTAGTTGGCGCCGGTCTTGTCCCACCACACGCCCTCGGAGCCGGCGCGCTGCAGCTTGCGGGTCTGCGAGAACAGCTGGGCCAGCACGCCGAAAGTGTTGTCGGCGTTCTTCCAGTTGAGCAGGGCTGTGACGGCCGGGTCGGTCGACTTGGCCGCCGTCGAGTAGGCCGCCTCGGCCGACAAGGAGGTGGTCAGGTTTTGTTTGAATTCGAGCGGCTTGCGGGTCTGGATGTCGACCGTGCCGGCGGCGCCGCCCTCGATCAGGTCGGCCTGCGCGGACTTGTGCACGACGATGCGGCCCACCAGGTCGGACGGCAGCACGGTGTAGGACACGCTGCGGCCGCCGCTGGAGATGTTCGGACCGTACCAGTCGCCGCTCGACACGGTGTGGCCGTTCAGCGTGGTCAGGGTCAGCTGCGAGGACAGGCCGCGCAGTTGCACGTGTTCGTTCTCGCCGAACGAGCCCTCGGCCGAGCCGGCGCTGGTGGTGGTGACGCCGGGCACGCGGGCCAGCGAGTCGGCCACGTTCTTGTCGGGCATCTTGCCGACGTCCTCGGCGGTGACCACCTCGACCAGGCTGTCGGCGATCTTCTTCTGGTTCAAGGATTGTTGCAGCGAAGCGCGGATGCCGGTCACCACCACCACCTCCTCCTTGACCGCCGCCTGCTGGGCCTGGGCCGGCAACGCCGCGCCCATCACCAGCAGCGCCACCGCCGCCGCGATCGGCTTCATCCTGCGGCCGGCCGCGCTCATATCGACCATACCCACTGCGCTCTCCTTGTGTTTCATGTCTTCCCCCTTGATTGTGGCTTCGCTTTGGAAACCATTTCGTTTTTATAAAGACCTCTTGCCGCTTCACCAGCAGCGCGGCGTCCCGAAGGTCCATTTCCTATGACCACCTACAGAACCAATTCAACGCCAATATACAGTTATCAAATACCGAAATACTACCAATTTAAGAGGGATTCTGAGCATGTTGCAAGTCACACACAGACCACTTTGCGCAAATTCCCGCCCCGTTTTGACACATTGCCCGGCGTAGTACGTAGAAACCGCAGGGCGCCGAGTAATACCAACGTCGCGGTCTTTTTTTGGTATTATCCAGCGACACATTTGACACAAAGGCAGGCGCGCCAAGTACGCGCCGCCACGACGGGAGACCAACAGCAATGACTTCGCTCGCAGAGATCATGCAGAACTTGGGGCAGAACAGCAGCCTGCCCCTGTACCAGCAATTGCAGCGCGCGCTGCGCGAGGCGATCGACAAGCGCCTGTTCGGCCCGGACGAGGCGCTGCCGGCCGAGCGCCAGCTGGCCATCGACCTGTCGGTGTCGCGCATCACCGTGCGCAAGGCCATCGACGGCCTGGTCGAGGAGGGTCTGCTGGTGCGCCGGCCCGGCTCGGGCAATTTCATCAACACCCGCATCGAGAAGAATTTCGCCAAGCTGACCTCGTTCTCCGAGGACATGCGGGCGCGCGGGCGCGATCCGCGCAGCGTCTGGCTCAAGCGCGCCGAGGGCACCGTCACGCCGGAGGAGGCGCTGCGCCTGCGCCTGAGTCCGGGCGCGGCGGTGTACCGCTTCCACCGCATCCGCTACGCCGACGAGGTGCCGATGTGCCTGGAGTACGCCACCATCGTCGCCGCCTGCCTGCCCTCGCTGGAGGCGGTGCAGGTGTCGATGTACGACGCGCTGGAGAAGGCCGGCAACCGGCCGGTGCGCGCGCTGCAACGGCTCAGCGCGCTGCTGCTCAACGCCGAGCAGGCCGCGCTGTTGCAGGCCAACCAGGGCGACGCCGGCCTGGCCGTCGAGCGCCTGGGATTCTTGCGCGACGGCCGCGCGGTGGAGTTCTGCCGCTCGATCTTCCGTGGCGACATGTACGACTTCGTCGCCGAGCTGAGCACCAGCTAGGCGTTCGCGGCCGCCGGCGCGATGCAGGCCCCGCCAATTGCAGATAGCCGGGACCGGTTCATAGGGTCAGACCCTAGGGTCTGACCCTGGATTGGCGCTACCGGCCTCGGCACCGACGAAAAAAGGGGCGGAACGCCTTGCGCGTTCCGCCCCTTTTTCGTCCGGCGTGCTTACTTCGGCGCCGACTTGGCCGCCGGCGCGGCGCCGGCCTTGCTCTCGTCGCCGGCCAGCACCACGCTCAGGCGCCCGCCGTCGATCGCCTTGCGGAAGGCGGCGTTGACCTGCTCCGGCGTCAGCGCCTTCAGCTTGTCCTCCAACTGCTGGCTGAAGCTGTAGCTGCGGCCCAGGTACAGGTTCTTGCTCCAACCGGCCGCCAGCACGCCGTCCTTCGAGCGGTTCTGCACGCGCTGCTGCAGCATGCCCGACTTGGCGCCGGCCACCTCGGCGGCGCTGAAGCCGTCCTTCAGCGCGCGCGCCAACTCCTCGCGCACCGCCGCGTCCAACCTGGCCAGGTTCTGCGGCGCGGCGATGGCGTAGATGGCGAAGCTGCCGGCGCGGTCGGTGTCGCCGGCGTCAAGGCCGGAACCGCCGCCGTAGGACAGGCCGTCCTTCTGGCGGATGCGGTCCATCAGGCGCGACTTCAAGCCGCCCTCGCCGAAGATGTAGTTGGCCAGCATCAGCGCCGGGTAGTCGGCGTCGGTGCTTTGCAGGTCCAGGTTCAGGCGCGCCGTGTAGAAGCCGTTCTCCTTGTCCGGCGTGTTGATGGCCTTGCGCCACGCCGCCTTGTCGGCGTTGCTGCGCTCCAGGCGGGCGTAGTGCGCCGGGCTGCGCCAGTTGCCCAGCGTCTCCTCGACCACCTTGCCGGCGGCGGCCGGATCGAAGTCGCCGACGATGGCCAGCTCGCCCTTCGAGGCGCCGTAGAAGTCGCGGTGGTAGGCCTTGACGTCCTCCAGCTTGAGCGCCTTGACCGCCGCCAACTGCTCGTCGACCGTCATCACGGCGCGCATGTCGCCCTTCGGATAGTGGTCGAAGTATTCGGCGACGGCCTGCATGGCCAGCGACTGCGGCTCGTTGCGGCCGGCCTCGACGCCGACCAGCCACTGCTGGCGCATCTGCTCGAACTCGGCCTCGGGGAAGCTGGCGTCCTTGAGCACGTGGCCGACCAGGCGCAACGCCTCGGCCAGGTGTTCGCCGGTGGTGTCGAAATGGTAGAGGCTGCCCGAAATCTTCAGCTTGGAGAAGGCGTCGGCCAGTTGTTCGCGGTTGTACTTGCTGGTGCCGCGCATCAGCATGTCGTTGGCGGCGGCGGCGACGACGGACTTGCCGAACAGGTTCTTCTCGTCGCCCCAGTGCAGCTGCAGGTCGACCGAGACCGAACCGCCCCGGTTCTTCTTCGGCAGCAGCGCCACCTTCAGGCCGCCGATGCTCTTGAGCGTCGTGCGGGCGTTGATGTTGGCCTGGGTCGGCTCGAAATCCTCGGCGCTCAGCGTGGCGGCCTGGGCCTTGAAGCCCTGCATGGCCTCGGCCACACTGGGCGCGGCGCCGATCTCGGCGCGCTGCGGCGCGTCCTCCGGCAGGAACACGCCGACGGTGCGGTTGTCGCGCTTCAGGTAGCGGCCGGCGGCGGCGCTGACCTGCTCGGCGGTGATCGTCGGCAGGCGGTCGCGGCCCTGGAACAGCAGGCGCCAGTCGCCCAGCGCGATCTCCTCGGACAGGGCGACGCCGACCCGCTGCGGATCGTTGAGCGATTTTTCGATGCCGTTGGCGAAGTTGCGCCGCACCCGCTCCATCTCCTCGGCCGTCGGCGGCGTGGCGGCGAAGCTTTCCACCGCCGCCGTCAGCGCCTCGCGCACCGGCTCGATCGGCTGGCCGGTCTTGACCAGCGCGCCGATGATCTGCAGGCCGGGCGCGTAGCCGGTCTCGCCGAAGCTGAACACCTGGGCCGCCTTGCCGCTCTCGACCAGGGCCTTGTGCAGGCGGCCGCTCGGCGTGTCGCCGAGGATCTCGGACATGAAGCTGAGCGCGTCGCTGTCGGCGTGCAGCGCGGACGGGATCTTGTAACCCAGCGCGACGATCTGCATGTCGCCCTTGCGCCGCACGGTGAAGCTGCGCTCGCCGTCCTGGGTCGGTTCGACCGTCCAGAACGGCGGCAGGCTGCGCTTGGGTTTCGGGATCGCGCCGAAGGATTTGTTGATCCAGGCCAGCGTCTGGGCCGCGTCGAACTTGCCGGCCACCAGCAGCACGGCGTTGTCCGGCTGGTAGTAGGTGCGGTAGAAGTTTTTCAGGTTGTCGATCTTGACGTTCTCGATGTCGCTGCGGTTGCCGATGGTCGAGCGGCCATAGCTGTGCCAGTCGTAGGCCACGCTCTGCATGCGCTTGAGCAGCACGCCGAAGGGGGAGTTCTCGCCGGCCTCGTACTCGTTGCGCACCACCGTCATCTCCGAGTCCAGCTCCTTGCGGTCGACGAAGGAATGGACCATGCGGTCGGCCTCCATGTCGAGCGCCCATTTCAGGTTGTCCTTGCTGGACTGGAACACCTCGTAGTAGTTGGTGCGGTCGTAGGAGGTGGTGCCGTTGAAGTCCATGCCACGGTCGGCGAATTCCTTGGGGATGCTGCGGTTCTTCGGCGAGCCCTTGAACAACATGTGCTCGAGCAGGTGGGCCATGCCGGTCTCGCCGTAGTTCTCGTGGCGCGAGCCGACCAGGTAGGTGACGTTGACCGTCACCGTCGGCTTGGAGGCGTCGGGGAACAGCAGCACCTTCAGGCCGTTGGCCAGCTGGTATTCGGTGATGCCCTCGACCGCGGGGCCTTTGACGACGCCGGCCGGCAGGGCCTGGGCCCAGGCCACCGAGCTGACGACGAAGGACATGCTGCAAAGGAACATGCCGGCGCGCACGCCGTGTTTGCGGACAGGTGGTTTCATATTTTTCAAGGGAGGGGGAAACATCGATGAAATCGGGGAATACAGCATACCCGCTGTTCGCCCCGAAAGGGAAGTTTGAAATTGAAATATTGCCAGAAGAAAAACTTTGGTCCGGACGACAGCACCCGCCAGCCTGCAAGGCATGGCGCTGGCGCTGGCGGCGGACGGCACGGCGGCGGCCCTATTGGCGCAATTGCTTCTCGTTGGCCAAGCAGCGCGAGCTGATGCGCGACAACTCGCCCATCTCCTCGGCGAGGAACTCGACCAGGTCGCCGACATGATGGTTGCGCATCAACAGCGCGGCGCCCTGGACGGCCAGGTCGCGCTTGCAGTGCACGGTTTGCATGGTACAGATTTCACCAATACGCATGGCAGTCCCCTCCCCCGGCGACATGCCGGACAATGTCCTACGTTAACACGCTGGGGAGAGAAAAAAACTGATCCCGCTCAAATGGGCGGGCCGGGAGGGGATGGTTTAGGGCTTGCCCGGCTGGGGTTCGGGCTCGGGCATCAGGCAGGCCTCGACCATTTGCAGGTCGTTGTCGTTGGCGAAGGCGACGACGAAGTGGTAGGCCATCGGTTCGATCTGGCGCAGCTTGGCGTTGACCACCACCGACTTGACGCCGTTGACGACGGTCGGATGCACATACGGCGAGAACTGCAGGTGGGAATGGCGCGAGGTGGTGCCCTCGGGGCGGAAGCAGGACATCACTCCGCACAGGCGTTCGGCCCAGTCGCTGGGACGGAACTGGCGGCCATTGCTGGTGATGCCAAGAATAAAGAACTCGTCGCGCGGTTCTTTCTTGTTTTGAGCTGACTCGGCCATAGGCGGCTTGTGGGTAACAAGTGTGCGTGGAAGATCCCGGCAGGTACGTCGGGCTGGTAAAGCGATCCTTTGCGGATTTCAGTATTATATCTTATAGAAGACCTGAATTGCTAAACCCTTGATTACATGCACTTTTTACAAGCAAGGGGCGGCCTGCAGACAGATACGCACCAGTGCAGTGCGTTACTGTTGTCTGTATCCTACAGGCAAGCCACAATTGTAAGCCTGTTTCCCGGCTTAGCCCAGCCAGACGGCTCCCGACAGCAATAACAGCAGCATCATCCACAACAACAGCGCGCGCCAGACCAGGCCGACCGTGCTCTGCAGGGCGCGCACGCTGGGCTCCTCGCCCGGCAGCACTTCCTGCTCGACGTCGGTGGTGTCGACCGTGGCGGCGTCGACCGGCAGCACCTTGGCCGCGTTCTCGGCCGGGGTGCCCAGGCGCACGCCCATGGCGCCGCCGCCGGCCGACAGGATGATGCCGATCGCCTCGTCCTGCCAGCGGTCGGCGAAGTTGCGCCAGGCGTAGATGGCGTCCTCGAAGTTGCCGACCACGGCGAAGGCGACGGCGGTCAGGCGCGCCGGGATCCAGTCGATCCAGTAGAAGGCCTGGGCGGCGAACTGGCCGAAGGCCTCGTTGCGCATGTGCTCGGGCTCGTTCCAGGCGCGCGACAGGTATTCGGCGACGCGGTACATCACCGCGCAGGCCGGGCCGAGCGGCATGAGGAACCAGAAGAACACGCCGAACACGTTGCGGTGGGTGGTGATGAGCGACTTCTCGACGGCGATGCGGGAGATCTCGGCCACCTCCATGCCCACCGTGTCGAGCTTGGTCCACTCGGCCAGCAGGCCGCGCGCGGTGGCCTCGTCGCCGGCGTTCAGGGCCAGCTGGATCGAGGTGAAATAGTGGCTGTAGTGGCGAAAGCCCAGCGTCAGGTAGACGATCAGGATGTTCCAGGCGAAGGCGGCGATGAACAGCTTGTAGTGCATCAGCACCCAGTAGATCGCCGCCGTCGGCACCATCAGGATCGCCATCATCAGGAACCAGCCCATGCGGCCGTGGCGCGGGTGGCCGGCGTTGAACCAGGTCTCCATCCGCAACGCCAGACTCTTGATCTCGGCGTAGATCGGATTGTCCGCGCGCAGGGGCTTCAGTTGCTCGATCAGTAGCGCGCAGAGAATGGAAAGAAATGTCATCAAACGTCCTTTTAGTCAACAATGCCGTAATGCCCGCTACGATAGCGCAGTGCAGTGGCGGAATCAAACTTATTGCGGGAATTTCATTACGCCCGTGCCAATCATGCGCGCAGGAAATGGAATAGATTGCGCAACATGCCCGCCGTCGCGCCCCAGATGTAGAAGCGATCATACGGCATCGCATAGAAGGAGCGCGGCCCGTCCGGCAGCGCGACCGACAGGCGCTGGTGGTTCAGGCCGTCCATCAGGAAGGCCAGCGGCACCTCGAAGATCTCGGCCACCTCGCCGGGGTCGGCGTTCAGCTCGAACGGCGGCGCCACCAGGCCGACCACCGGCGTGACGCGGTAGCCGGTGCCGGTGTAGTAGTCGGGCAGGGTGCCGAGCACGTCGACGTGGCGCCGCTGCAGGCCGATCTCCTCCTCCGACTCGCGCAGCGCGGTGGCGATGGGCGAGGCGTCGTAGTGCTCGGCGCGGCCGCCGGGAAAGCTGATCTGGCCGCCGTGGTCGGTCAGGTGGGCGGTGCGCTGGGTCAGCAAAATGGTCATGCCGGCGGCGCGCTGCACCAGCGGGATCAGCACCGAGGCCGGGGTCGGCGCTGCGCGCAAGGCGAAGGCCGGCTCGCTGTGCTCGGGCGTCCACAGCGGCGGCGCGGCGAAGCGCCGGCGCAGCCAGTCGGCGGCCAGGCGCTCGGCCGCCAGCGGCGGTTCGCCGGCGATGTCGCCGGCCGGCAGTTGTTGGGGATCGAATTGGGACTTGGCCACGCGCACTACCTCCTCACGCCACTGTACAGCGGACAGCGCGCAGATGCAAAAAAGGGGCGCCAGTCGGCGCCCCTTCTATCCAAACACAAGCGGCAATTAAGCGCTTGCTTTCGCCACAACGCGGCGATTTGGCAGTTTTTCTTTGATACGTGCCGATTTGCCCGAACGCTCGCGCAGGTAGTACAGCTTGGCGCGACGGACGTCACCGCGGCGTTTCACTTCGATCGAAGCGATCAGCGGGGAGTACAGCTGGAAAGTACGCTCGACGCCTTCGCCGGACGAGATCTTACGAACGATGAAGTTCGAGTTCAGGCCACGGTTGCGACGGGAGATGACCACGCCTTCGTATGCCTGGGCGCGCTTGCGGGTGCCTTCGACGACGTTGACGTTGACGATCACGGTGTCGCCAGGTGCAAACTCAGGGATGGTTTTGCCCAGGCGAGCGATTTCTTCTTGCTCGAGTTGTTGAATCAGATTCATTTTTCTTACTCCATAAACCATCTTGCCGGCGCGGCCATGGCGTGCGGGACGCCCTGAGCCCGGTAGAGGATGGGGTTAAACACGCGGGCAACATGCCCGCAGGGTACAACAGCGGATTTACGAACCCGCCAAAAACTTTTCATCGAGCTTGCTGAGCAGGCCGGCGGCGCGCGCCTTGGCCAGCAAGTCGGGGCGCTTGCGCGCCGTCGCCTCCAGCATGCGCTGGCGGCGCCATTTCATGATCTCGGCGTGGTTGCCGCCCATCAGCACGGGCGGCACCGCCACACCCTCGTAGACGTCCGGCCGGGTGTAGTGCGGCGAATCGAGCAGGCCGTTGACGAAGCTGTCCTCGACCGCCGAGGCGTCGGTGTTCAACACGCCGGGCAGCTGGCGGATCACGGCGTCCATCAGGGCCATGGCCGGCAACTCGCCGCCCGACAGCACGAAGTCGCCCAGGCTGATCTCCTCGTCGACACAACGGTCGATCAGGCGCTGGTCGACCGCCTCGTAGCGGCCGCACAGGATCACCAGACCCGGCTCGGCTTTGAGCTGCATCACGCGCTCGTGCGTCAATTGCTTGCCCTGGGGCGACATGAACAGCACGCGCGGCGGCGGCAGACCGGCATCGGTCTGGCGCTGCTTGGCGGCGGCCAGGGTCGCTTCCAAGGGCTTGGCCAGCATCACCATGCCGGGGCCGCCGCCGTAGGGGCGGTCGTCGACGGTGCGGTGATTGTCGGTGGTGAAATCACGCGGATTCCACAGCGACAAGCCACATTTATTCTGTTCGAAGGCGCGCCGGGTGATGCCCGACTGCGTCAGTGCGCCGAACATTTCCGGGAACAGGGTCACGACATCAAATTGCATGGCCTGCCTTTCCGGACTGTCCACTACGCTTACTCGGGAGCGACTTAATAATCCAGGCCCCAGTCGACGGTGATCTTCTTCGCTTCCTTGTCCACCTTGACGATGAACTGGTCGACAAATGGAATCAGGCGCTCTGGCGCCACGACTGCCGGGTCTGCATCGACTGCGGCCGCTGGCGTGATGCGCAGGATCGATTGCGGTCCGTTGCTCATCATGTCAGTCACCTGCCCCAGGTGCTCACCTTGTACATTTTCTACTGTCAGGCCGATCAGATCGGCCCAATAAAATTCATCTGCCGACAGCGTCGGGAAATGACTGCGCGGAACGAACACAGCGGCGCCTTTGAGCGCTTCTGCTCCATTCCGGTCGGTCACGCCCGCCAGCTGTGCGCAAACGTCGCCGCCATGCAGTTTGCACTGCTTGACTTCAACACCGCGCATGGCCGGCTTGTCGAGCCACCAGGATTCGACGTTCAGCAAGGCATCCGCATCTTCCGAGAAAGGTCTTACCCTCACCCAGCCAGCGACGCCATAGGCACCGTAGACAAAGCCTACCTGTGTCAAATCGTCGGGGACTTGCACCCCGGATGCATGCTTATCGGTCAAACCAGTGGACCAGACTTAAGCCGATTTGTTCGCGGCGACCAGACGGGCCACGGTTGGCGACAGTTGCGCGCCGACGGATTCCCAGTGAGCCAGACGGTCAGCGGTGATGCGGAATGGCACTTCGCCACCCGATGCCATCGGGTTGTAGAAACCGATGCGCTCGATGAAACGGCCATCGCGGCGATTGCGCGAGTCGGTTGCAACGATGTTGAAGAACGGACGCTTCTTGGCGCCTCCACGAGCTAAACGAATAACGACCATAATATTTCCAAAAAGTGTGCTGAGACGGAAAAAGCCGCAAATTATAGCGCGCCTGACCGCAAAGCAGCAAGCGTTATCAAATAATTGGGCAGTGTTGGGGTAATCGGAGATTATCCCTCGTTCCGGCGCAGGGGGCAATAGCCTTGTTACCTAAAAAAGGTAGGCCGGGGCCCGTATTATGACCGATACTGCCCACTTTCCCGCAACCGGCGTGCATTTGCCACGATATTTATGACCGTTTCGCACAAGAATAAGACCTTCGCCACCCTGCTCGGCTTCCTGCTCGGCGGCTTGGGCGCCCACCGCTTCTACCTGCGCGGCGCCAAGGACGGCTGGGGCTGGGCCCACCTGGCCTGCCTGCCGGCCACCGCCCTGGTCGCCGTGGCCGCGCCGGGCGCCAACTGGTTCTACCAGATCATGCCGCTCACGCTGTCGGTGCTGGTCGGCTTCCTCGAGGCGCTGGTGCTGGGCTTGATGTCGGACGAAAAATGGGACGCCGGCTTCAACGCCGGCTCCGGCCGCCAGTCGGACTCGACCTGGCCGCTGGCGCTGATCCTGGTGGCCACGCTGATGCTCGGCGCCGGCGGCCTGATTGCCACGATTTCGCGCCTGTTTGACTTGTTGTACACTGGCGGGGCATACGGTTAATTCCGCACCCCCACACAACACCACGGAGAAAAAAATGACGAGTCGCCCAATGATCGCCGCCCTGCTGCTGGCCGGCATGATGTCCAGCGCCTACGCCCAGCCGCCGCTCAGCCCCAAGGAACAATACTCGATCGACAGCAAGCGCGCCGCGACGCGCTACGCCGACGACAAGAAGCTGTGCGCCGAGGAAAGCAGCTCCGGCGCCCGCATGCAGTGCACGCGCGACGCCAAAAGCGAGTACGACAAGAGCGTGAAGGCCGCCAAGGCCGCCCTCAAGGCCGGCCCGGCCAAGCAGGCCGCCTGCAACGACTGCGCCAAGGTGCTGTCGGTCAACGTCAGCGAGAAGGCCGGCGAAGGTAGCGCCCTCGGCGTGATCGCCGGCGGCGTCGCCGGCGCCCTGCTGGGCAACCAGGTCGGCAGCGGCCACGGCCGCGAACTGGCCACCGTCGCCGGCGCCGCCGGCGGCGCCTACGCCGGCAACAAGATCGAGCAGAAGGCCAAGTCGAGCAAGGTCTGGACCGTCGCCGTGCAGTACCAGGACGGCAAGCAGGCCAGCTTCAACTTCGACCACGACCCGGGCCTGATGGCCGGCGACCGCGTCAAAAACGCCAACGGCAGCATCGTGCGCAACTAGGCACCGAACTGCGGCAAGAAAAAAACAGCCTACGGGCTGTTTTTTTTCGCCTTTGCCATCATATCCACCAGACAATATTTTCACCCAACAAGGAGACGCCGTGCAGCCGCAACCCACCTTCCCCGTCCAATGGCAACCGCTGGTCGACCAGGCCGCCAGCACCCTGCGCGCGCTGGCGCTCGACGAGACCGCCAAGGAAAAATTCTGCAACGACCCGCTGCTGCGTCCCTACATGCACAAGGTGTCGCAGCGCTACGTGGCCGGCCAGACGGTCGCCTCGGCGCTGCAGCGGGTGGCGCAGATCAACGCCCGCGGCCACGCCGCCTCGGCCGAGTACATGGGCGAGAGCTGCCGCGACGAGGCCTTCGCCATGGCCGAGACGGAAGTCTTCATGGAGCTGTGCAAGGCCATCGGCGAGCAGAACTTGAAGTGTTCGATCTCCTTCGACCTGTCGCACGTCGGCTCGCTGGTCGATCCCGAGCTGGGCTTCCGCAACGCCCGCCGCATCGCCCACGCCGCCGCCTGCATCAATCGCGAGGTGATGATCTCGATGGAGGCGGCCGAGCGCGCCGACGACATCTACGCCATCTACACCCGCCTGCACAAGGAAGAGAACCTGGACAACGTCGGCATCACCGTCCCGGCCAAGCGCCACCGCACGCCGGCCGACCTGCCGGCGCTGATGCGCCTGCCGGGCCGCATCCGCCTGGTCAAGGGCGCATTTTTGGAATCCGAGGACGTGGCCTACCACCGCAACAGCGCCGAGCTGGCGGCGGCCTACCGCGCGCTGGCCGGCGAGCTGCTGCTGAGCGGCCACAAGTGTTCGCTCGCCACCCACGACCGCGCCATCCAGCACGATTTGAGCGAACTCATCATCAAGGAGCGCATCGACCCGCGCAACTACGAATTCGAATCGCTGATCGGCCTGGGCGGCGCGCAGATCGACGGTCTGCTGGCGCGCGGCTTCCCCACCCGCGAATACGCGGTGTTCGGCGAGGAGCATTTCCTGTACGTGCTGAACCGCATCGCCGAAGAACCCGTGCGGCTGTACCAGGCGGTGATCGACCTGATGGCCTAAGCGGCCACCAGGCGGACGGGCGCGACTTAACTTAGTTGCGGGCGTCCTTGGGTTTGCCGCCCTTCGGCCAGTCCTTGTCCTTGCCGGCGTACACGGGGCGCGGCTGGTGCGCGAAGAACTCGGAGACGTCGAGCGCGTCCTGGTCGGACAGCGAGCCGCCCTGCCCCAGCGGCATGTTGTACTTGACGAAGGCGGCCGCCGTGAACGTGCGCGCCATGCCGGCGCCGTCGTTGAACGAATCCTTGCCCCACAGCGGCGGGAAGGCGTAGCCGCCGGCGCCGTTGCTCAAGCCCTCGCCGGCCGCGCCATGGCAACTGGCGCATTTTTCGCCGTAGATCTTTTTACCGTGCGTGGCGTCCGGCACCAGCTTCTGGTCGATCGCGCCGAAGCCCCGGCCCTTGACGCTGACGCCGGTCGGCACGTCGCTCGACAGCCATTGCATATAGGCCAGGATGTTGTTCATCTCGTCCGAGTTGTAGGCCAGCGCCTTGCCGTTCATCGACCGTTCGAAGCAGTCGTTGACGCGCTCCTGCAGCGAGATGATCTTGCCGCTGCGCGAGCGGTACTCGGGGAACACGCCCCAGATGCCGATCCACGGCGAGGCCAACGCCACGGTGCCGCCCGTCATGTGGCAGTTGGTGCAGTTGAGCTTGTTGCCGACGTTGGCCGGCAGGCGTTGGTGGGTTTCGCCCAGCAGCAATTTGCCGGCCTGGATGGCGGCGCCCTTGGGGCCTGCGGGAATGGTCGAATCGGCCGGTGGTTTGAGTTCCGGCGCCGTTTGCGCCTGCGCGAGGCCGGCCGCCAACAGCGCGCCCAGCAGAATGGTGGAGTAAGTGGTCTTCATAGTCCAGTCACATGGTCGGTTGTACCGCGAGGACGCCGGTGCCGGGCACCGGCGGCGCGGGCTATTCGCCGCCGAGGAACAGGCCGGCGCTACTTGCCGGCGACTCCATTTCAAGGCGAAACGATATTGCCGTACAGATAGTATGCACGTAAACCGTCGCGAACAACAACGCTCCCGGCGACAAGTGATGCGCCGCCCCCACAACCGTGCCACGCCCGGCTAGTTGACGGCGACCTCGACCGTCGCCATCGACGAGACGGCTTGCGGGACAGGCAGGCCGCTGGCCTTGATGTCCTCGATGTGAAGCTGAATCGCCTCTTCGATCGAGGCAAGCACTTCCTCGCGCGTGGCGCCAACGGCGACACAACCCGGCAAATCGGGCACATGCGCCCCGAAAGACGACGGCCCCTCTTCGACAACCACTAAGAAACCCATAGCTCCCCCTATTTCGCCAGCTTCGCTTGCCTCAGCACGCTGCGCAAAGTACCAATTGGCACGTCCGTGCCCAGTTTGCCGGCAATGGTCACCGTGCAGGGCAAGTCATCATGCCTGAACTGTCGATGACTTCCTCGCACACGAACTTGAAACCGAGCATTCGCATGTAACAACTCAATCAGCTCGAATGTCTTCATCATAGTGTACATTGGCGACGACGATACGGAGGCAAAGGTGGCAGATATGCAGGACGGAAATCTGTACGAGAATGCGGCCCCGCCTGCGGACGGCGAACGTTTTGAGACGCTGCTGGCGCACAAAGGCCTGCATATTGAGCGCATCGTCAGCTCAGCGAAAATCGAAGCGCACGAGTATGTGCAGGAGCAGGACGAATGGGTCGTGCTGCTGCAGGGCGAGGCGACGCTGAATGTGGCCGGCACTAGTATCGAGCTCAAATCCGGCGACTATCTGTTTCTCCCGTCGCAGACGCCGCACACCGTAATGCGCGTGTCGCAGGGCGCGTTGTGGTTGGCCGTGCATCTACGCTAGCCCCGCCGCGGACACCGGGGTACAAAAAAAGCGGCCCGAAGGCCGCTTCTCAATGCCGCACGACAGTCCCGCTTAGAACTGGTCTTCCGTCAAGGCCAGCACGCCGGCGCTGCCGTCGATGATGGCGACGCGCAGGCCCGAGGCTTGCGACAGGATGTGGTCGGCGAAGAAGCGTGCGGTGGCGATCTTGGCCTGGTAGAAGCTGGCGTCGCCCTCGTTGGCGTCCAGCTTCTGCTGGGCGATGATGGCGGCGCGCGCCATCTGCCAGCCGCCCAGCACGATGCCGGCCAGTTTCAGGTACAGCACGCTGCCGGCGAACACGCCCTTGATGTCGCTCTTCATGTTGTTGGCGACGTACTCGACCACCGCCTCCAGGTCCTTGCTGCCGGCCGACAATTGGGCCAGCACGGCCTTGAAGTCGGCGCCCGGCAGCGCGGCCAGTTGCGCCTCGGTGGCGCGCACCTGGGCGATGATGCCCTTGGCCACGGCGCCGCCGTCGCGCACGGTCTTGCGGCCGACCAGGTCGTTGGCCTGGATCGCCGTGGTGCCTTCGTAGATGGTGAGGATCTTCGAATCGCGGTAGTGCTGGGCGGCGCCCGTTTCCTCGATGAAGCCCATGCCGCCGTGCACCTGCACGCCGTCGCGGGTGACGTCCTGCGACATCTCGGTCGACCAGCCCTTGATGACCGGCACCAGGTACTCGTACACCGCCAGGTTGGCCGCGCGCACCGACGCGTCCGCGTGGTGGTGGGCGACGTCGCTGATGGCCGCGCCGACGTAGGCCAGCGCGCGCGCCGCCTCGGTCTGCGAACGCATGGACATCAACATGCGGCGCACGTCCGGATGGTGGATGATCGAGACGGGACCGGCCGAGCCGGCCAGGTCGCGCGACTGCACGCGGTCCTTGGCGAAGGCGACGGCCTTCTGGTAGGAGCGCTCGGCCAGGCCGATGCCCTGCATGCCGACGCCGAAGCGGGCCGCGTTCATCATGATGAACATGTATTCCAGGCCGCGATTCTCTTCGCCGACCAGGGTGCCGATGGCGCCGCCGTGGTCGCCGAACTGCAGCACGGCGGTCGGGCTGGCCTTGATGCCCAGCTTGTGTTCGATCGACACGCAGTGGGCGTCGTTGCGCTCACCGAGCGAACCGTCGGCGTTGACCAGGAACTTGGGCACGATGAACAGCGAGATGCCCTTGACGCCGGCCGGTGCGTCCGGCGTGCGCGCCAGCACCAGGTGGACGATGTTCTCGGCCATGTCGTGTTCGCCGTAGGTGATGAAGATCTTGGTGCCGAACACCTTGTAGGTGCCGTCGCCTTGCGGCACGGCGCGGCTGCGCACGGCGGCCAGGTCGGAGCCGGCCTGCGGCTCGGTCAGGTTCATGGTGCCGGTCCACTGGCCGGACACCAGTTTTTCCAGATAGGTGGCTTTTTGCGCGTCGCTGCCGGCCGTCAGCAGCGCCTCGATGGCGCCATCCGACAGCAGCGCGCACAGCGCGAAGGAGATGCTGGCCGAGTTGAGCATCTCGATGCACGGCGTGGCGAACAGCTTGGGCAGGCCCTGGCCGCCGAACTCGACGGGATGCTGCACGCCCTGCCAGCCGGCCTCGGCGAAGGCCTTGAAGGCCTCCTTGAAGCCCTTCGAGGTGGTGACCTGGCCGTCGTGCCAGAAGCTCGGCTCCTTGTCGCTTGGGTTGTTCAGCGGGGCGACGACGTTGGCGCAGAACTTGGCGTTCTCCTCCAACACGGCCTCGGCGGTGTCGGCGGTGGCGTCCTCGTTGCCCGGCAGGGCGTTGACGGCGGCCAGGTCGGCCAATTCGTTCATCACGAACAACATGTCTTTCAGCGGTGCTTGATACGGCATTCTCTATTCTCCAAGAAAACAAGCCACGGCGACCCGGCTATGTGGCGGGATCGGCGTGGCTTGGTGGTGTTCAATCCAAGTGTTGTCGAAGCGGATTAGCCCAGTTCTGCGACCAGTTGCGGCACGATCTCGAACAGATCGCCCACGATGCCGTAGTCGGCCACGGAGAAGATCGGCGCTTCAGGATCTTTGTTGATGGCGACGATGGTTTTCGAATCCTTCATACCGGCCAAATGCTGGATCGCGCCGGAGATGCCGACGGCGATGTACAGCGTCGGCGCGACGATCTTGCCGGTCTGGCCGACCTGCCAGTCGTTCGGCACGAAGCCGGCGTCGACGGCGGCGCGCGAGGCGCCCATGGCGGCGCCCAGCTTGTCGGCCAGCGGTTCCAGAACCTTGAAGGCTTCACCCGAACCCATGCCACGGCCACCGGAAACGATGACTTTGGCGGCGGTCAGCTCGGGACGGTCCGACTTGGCCAGCTCACGGCCGACGAAGACCGACTTGCCCGAATCGGCGACGGCGGCGACGGTTTCGGTGGCGGCCGAACCACCGGTGGCGGCGGCGGCGTCGAAGCCGGTGCTGCGCACGGTGATGACCTTGACCTTGTCGGACGACTGCACGTAGGCGATGGCGTTGCCGGCGTAGATGGGACGCTCGAAGGTGTCGGGCGAATCGACCTTGGTGATTTCCGAGATCTGCGCCACGTCCAGCTTGGCGGCGACGCGCGGCAGGATGTTTTTGCCGTAGGCGGTGGCCGGGGCCAGGATGTGGCTGTACGAACCGGCCAGCGCCAGCACTTGTTCCGAGATGTTCTCGGCCAGGCCGTCGGCGAAGTGGGCGGCGTCGGCCACGATCACCTTCGACACGCCGGCGATTTGCGCGGCGGCGGCGGCGGCGGCGCCGGCGTTGGAGCCTGCCACCAGAACGTGCACATCGCCGCCGCACTGCAGCGCAGCGGTGACGGTGTGGTGGGTGCTGCCTTTCAGGCTAGCGTTGTCGTGTTCAGCAATAACTAATGCGACCATGATTTTTTCCTAGATTGTGTTCTAAACCCGCGACCCGGAACCCGGGGTCAGACCCTATTGCGGCGGCGCGAACTTCGGCCTGCGACAACAATCCGGGGTCTGACCCCAGCCTCGGTGCGCTGGGGTAAAAATATAAACGGCCAGGCCGCGCTTAGATAACTTTGGCTTCGTTACGCAGTTTCGCTACCAGCGTCGCCACATCGGGAACCTTGATGCCGGCCGAGCGCTTGGCCGGCTCGACCACTTTCAGGGTCTTCAGGCGCGGCGTCACGTCCACGCCCAGGTCTTCCGGCTTGGTCACGTCGAGCGGCTTCTTCTTCGCCTTCATGATGTTCGGCAGGGTGACGTAGCGCGGCTCGTTCAGGCGCAGGTCGGTGGTGATGATGGCCGGCAGCGTCAGCGACAGGGTTTCCAGGCCGCCGTCGACTTCACGGGTGACGCTGACCTTGCCGTCTTCCAGCACGACCTTGGAGGCGAAGGTCGCCTGTGGCCAACCCAGCAGGGCCGCCAGCATCTGGCCGGTCTGGTTGGAGTCGTCGTCGATCGCCTGCTTGCCCAGGATGATCAGTTGTGGCTGTTCCTTGTCGGCCAGCGCCTTGAGCAGCTTGGCCACGGCCAGCGGTTCCAGCTCGACGGCGGTTTCCACCAGGATGCCGCGGTCGGCGCCGATCGCCATGCCGGTGCGCAGGGTTTCCTGGCACTGGGTCACGCCGCAGGAGACGGCGACCACTTCGGTGACCTTGCCGGCTTCCTTCAGGCGCATGGCCTCTTCCAGAGCGATCTCGTCGAACGGGTTCATCGACATTTTGACATTGGCGATATCGACGCCGCTGCCGTCAGACTTGACGCGCACTTTGACGTTGTAGTCGACCACGCGTTTGACGGGTACCAAGACTTTCATAGCTGTGCCTTTGGGAAAAATAAAGAATGACGGGACTAAATAGTGGGCTAGATTATATGAGAAAACTAGCCCACAAACAGAATTTAAGCACGATCGTGCGTTTTTTTACTAGTATAAATCGTCTAAATGACGCACTTTTCTTGGATTAACATTTCTTGGGAGAACGAGTCGGGGCGAGAAAACCTGCCCCGCCCGAACAAACGGCGGTGGAACACCGGCCGGACGGCCGGCGCCGCGCATTTATTTGCGTTGCATCAAAAAGACAAATTCGCGGCCGTTTTGCACATGCGACAGCAAAGCGTTGCCGGTCTGTTTGGCGAAAGCCTGGAAATCGCGCACCGAGCCGGGGTCCGTCGCCATGATGCGCAGGACCTCGCCACTTTCCAGCTCGGACAAGGCCTTCTTTGCCTTGAGGATCGGCAACGGGCAGTTCAGCCCCCGGGCGTCGAGCTCTTTGTGGAATTCCATGATCTCGGTTTCAAGTAAAGTTTCACTCATCAATATACCCGCAATGTTGTTGTACTGATTTTTGACATACTACTCCAAATCAGGTCGATTGACGCGCTGCACCAAAATAGTTCACCGTCCGTTGTGAAGTCACAACGATAAATTCAGAATAGTAACGGCCCGCACCATGGGCGCGGGCCGCATGTTTGCTGCTTATGCGCGTTGCGCGACCCATGCTGCAACGCCAGCTAAGGCGCCCGCCAGACCGCTAGGATCGGTGCCGCCGGCCTGCGCCATATCGGGGCGTCCGCCGCCTTTTCCGCCCACTTGTTGGGCAACGAAGTTGACCAGCTCGCCCGCCTTGACCTTGCCAATGGCGTCCGCCGTCACGCCGGCGATCAGGCTGACCTTGCCGTCGTTGACGCTGGCCAGCACGATGGCGGCCGTCTTCAGCTTGTCCTTCAGCTTGTCCATGGTTTCGCGCAGCGCGGTGACGTCGGCGCCGTCCAGGGTCGCCGCCAGCACCTTGATGCCGTTCACGTCGACCGCCTGGTTGACCAGCTCGTCGCCCTGGCCCGAGGCCAGTTTCGACTTCAGCGCGGCCAGTTCCTTCTCCAGCGCCTTGACGTGGTCCTGCACCTGGACTATGCGCGCGGTCAGCTCTTCCGGATTCGCTTTCAGCGCGGCCGAGGCGTCCAGCAGGCGGCGGTTCATGGCTTGCACCAGCGCCAGCGCGCCCTCGCCGGTGACGGCTTCGACGCGGCGGATGCCGGCGGCGACACCGCCTTCGGCGATGATCTTGAACAGGCCGATGTCGCCGGTGCGGTGGACGTGGACGCCGCCGCACAGTTCTTTCGAGCTGCCGATATCCATCACGCGCACCTCGTCGCCGTACTTCTCGCCGAACAGCGCCATGGCGCCGTGTTTGACGGCGTCGTCAAACGACATATTGTGCGTCTGGGTGGCGATGTTGGCCAGGATCTCGCGGTTGACGATGGTTTCGACCTGGGCGATTTCCTCGGCCGTCAGCGCGGCGTTGTGGCTGAAGTCGAAGCGGGTCTTGTCGGCGTCGACCAGCGAACCCTTTTGCGCCACGTGGCCGCCCAACACCTCGCGCAGCGCCTTGTGCATCAGGTGGGTGGCCGAGTGGTTGCGGATGGTGCGCGCGCGCACCGCCTCGTCCACTTGCGCGGCGACGGCGTCGCCGACCTTCAGCGAGCCGGCGGCCAGCACGCCGTGGTGGCCGAACACGTCGGCTTGGATCTTCAGCGTGTCCTCGACCTCGAACTTGGCGCCGGCCGTGCTCAGCACGCCCTGGTCGCCCATCTGGCCGCCGGATTCGGCGTAGAACGGGGTGGTGTCGAGCACCACGATGCCGACCTGGCCGGCGTTCAGCTGCTCGACCGGTGCGCCGTCGGCGTACAGGGCGACGATCTTGCTGTCGTGGGCCAGCTGGTCGTAGCCGACGAAGGTGTTCTTCTCGCCCGAGTAGACCACGTTGGCGGCCATCTTGAACTTGCCGCCGGCGCGGGCTTTTTTCTTCTGCAGTTCCATCGCCACGGCGAAGCCGGCCTCGTCCAGCGTGACCTCGCGTTCGCGGCAGATGTCGGCGGTCAGGTCGAGCGGGAAGCCGTAGGTGTCGTACAGCGTGAAGGCGGTGGCGCCGTCGAGGTTCTTGCCGTCCTTGGCCAGCTGCGCCTCGAGGATCTTCATGCCGTTTTCCAGCGTCTCGCCGAAGCGCTCTTCTTCCTGCTTGAGCACCTGGGCGACGCGCGCGGCGGCCTCGGTCAGCTCGGGATAGGCCGTGCCCATCTCGATGTCCAGGTCGGCCACCAGCTTGTAGAAGAAGGGCTTGGTCTGGCCCAGCTTGTGGCCGTGGCGCAGGGCGCGGCGGATGATGCGGCGCAGCACGTAGCCGTGGCCTTCGGCCCCGGGGATGATGCCGTCGACGATCAGGAAGGAGGCGGCGCGGATGTGGTCGGCGATCACGCGCAGCGACTTCGATTCCAGGTCGGTGGCGCCGGTTTCGCGCGCGGCGGCCTTGATCAGGTTCTGGAACAGGTCGATTTCGTAGTTGCTGTGGACATGTTGCAGCACGGCGGCCAGGCGCTCCAGGCCCATGCCGGTGTCGACGCAGGGCTTGGGCAGCGGGTTCATATTGCCCTGCTCGTCGCGGTTGAACTGCATGAACACCAGGTTCCAGATCTCGATGAAGCGGTCGCCGTCCTCGTCCGGCGAGCCCGGCGGGCCGCCCCAGATGTCGGCGCCGTGGTCGTAGAAGATCTCGGTGCAGGGACCGCAGGGGCCGACGTCGGCCATCTGCCAGAAGTTATCCGAAGCGTAACGCGAACCCTTGTTGTCGCCGATGCGGATGATGCGCTCGGTCGGCACGCCGATCTCGTTGGCCCAGATGTCGTAGGCCTCGTCGTCCTCGAAGTAGACGGTGACGGTGAGCTTGTCGGCCGGCAGCTGGTAGACCTTGGTCAGCAGTTCCCAGGCGTAGTTGATGGCGTCGCGCTTGAAGTAGTCGCCGAAGCTGAAGTTGCCCAGCATTTCGAAGAAGGTGTGGTGGCGCGCCGTGTAGCCGACGTTCTCCAGATCGTTGTGCTTGCCACCGGCGCGCACGCAGCGCTGCACCGAGGTGGCGCGCGAGTAGGCACGCGTGTCGAGGCCGAGGAAGACGTCTTTGAATTGCACCATGCCACTGTTGGTCAACAACATGGTCGGGTCGTTGCCTGGTACCAATGGACTGGAACGGACTATCGAATGACCCTTGGATTCAAAAAACTTAAGGAATTTGTCGCGGATTTCAGATGATTTCATGTCGTATTGGCAGAGGTGGCTGGCAGATGCAAAGGGTTGATTATACGTGATTCAAGTCGACAAAATGGTGCTGGAATTGGAGACCGGCCTCGGCCGCGCGGCGCAGCGGCCCCGCCGGCGCCGGCGCCGACGCCTCACGGGCGGCCGGCGGCCGACGGCCTAGGCGAAGCCCGGGCCGATCAAATCGATGCGGTCGGTGCAGAAACCGTCGACGCCCCAGGCGAGGATTTCACGGGCGCGGGCCGGCTCGTTGACGGTGTAGCAGAACAGGCCGTAGCCGGCGCGCTTGATGGCGCCGGCCAGCTCGGCCGTCAAATGCCGGTGGTTGGTGTGGATGGCCACCGCGTCCAGCGCCTTGGCCTGGGCCTGCCAGTGGTCGGGCACGCGCTCGAGCAGCCAGGCGCGCGGCAGCTCGGGCACCGCGTCGCGCGCGGCGACCAGCGCCATCACGCTGAACGAGGCCAGCAGCGGCAAGGCGGCCGGATCGCCGGCCGCCAGCTCGGCGGCGAACATGCTGCGGGTCTGCCGCGCCACCCAGTCGCCGGTGGCCTGCTCGTGGCCCGGCACCGGCTTGATCTCGATGTTCATCCAGATGCGCTGGGCCTTGCAATAGTCGACGAACTGGGTGAAGAAGGGCACCGGCTCGTCGCGGAACTGCGGGCCGAACCAGCTGCCGGCGTCCATATAGGACAGCTCGACGGCGTCGGTCTCGGCCACGCTGCCCCGGCCGGCCACGGTGCGGCCGAACTCGGGGTCGTGCATGACCATGCCGATGCCGTCGCGCGACAGCATGACGTCGAATTCGACGGCGCGAAAGCCGTAGGCCAGGCCGGCGCGCAGCCCGGCGAGGGTGTTTTCCGGCGCCAGCGTGCCGCCGCCGCGATGGGCGACGATTTTTGGATAGGGCCACATAGATTGCCTTGGAGACCATTGTTATGACGGGATTTGCAACATTAACACGAGTCATATTGAAATGCTCGGCGTCCCGGAAAATGGCGCGGAAAATCTTCGCTGCGGCGCACAACGTTGTCGAATCATAAAAACAGTGGCGGCCGGACGGGCTCAGACGGTAAGCTAGCGCCCTATCCGTTTTCTTCAGAGGCAGACACATCATGACAGATGCCACAGAACACAATTCTGGCATGCCGAAGGCGCTGGGCCACATCCGCGTGCTCGACCTGAGCCGCGTCCTGGCCGGGCCGTGGTGCTCGCAAAACCTGGCCGACCTGGGCGCCGACGTCATCAAGATCGAGCGTCCCGGCTGCGGCGACGACACCCGCGCCTGGGGCCCGCCCTACGCGCGCGACGCCGCCGGCGTCGACACCAGCGAGGCGGCCTACTATCTGGCAGCCAACCGGGGCAAGCGCTCGGTGACGGTCGACATCGCCAGCGCCGAGGGCCAGGCCCTGCTGCGCGAGCTGGTGCGCCACTGCGACGTGGTGCTGGAGAACTACAAGGTCGGCCAGCTGAAGCGCTACGGCCTGGACTACGACAGCCTGAAGGCGATCAAGCCGGACCTGGTGTACTGCTCGGTGACCGGCTTCGGCCAGGACGGCCCCTACGCCCACCGCGCCGGCTACGACTTCCTGATCCAGGGCATGGGCGGCTTGATGTCGGTCACCGGCGAGCGCGACGACCTGCCCGGCGGCGGCCCGCAAAAGGTCGGCGTGGCGCTGACCGATTTGATGACCGGCATGTACGCGACCATCGCCGTGATGGCGGCGCTGACCCACCGCGACCGCACGGGCAGCGGCCAGTACATCGACATGGCCCTGCTCGACGTGCAGGTGGCGATGCTGGCCAACGTCGGCAGCAACTACCTGAACAGCGGCAAGCCGCCCAAGCGCTGGGGCAACGCCCACCCGAACATCGTGCCCTACCAGACCTTCGCCTGCAGCGACGGCTATATCATCGTCGCCACCGGCAACGACGGCCAGTACCAGAAGTTCGTCGAGGCGGGCGGCCGGCCGGAGCTGGCCGGCGACCCGCGCTTCGCCACCAACCCGCTGCGCGTGCAGCACCGCGACACGCTGGTGCCGCTGCTGGCGGCGATGGTGCTGACGCGCAGCCGCGACCATTGGATCGCCGAGCTCGAGGCGGTCGGCGTGCCCTGCGGCCCGATCAACGACGTCGGCGAGGTCTACCAGGACCCGCAGGTGCTGGCGCGCGGGCTGGTGGTCGAGCTGCCGCATCCGAGCGCCGGCACCGTCAAGCTGGTGCGCAACCCGATGCGGCTGTCGGCCACGCCGGCGCTGGCCGACCTGGCGCCGCCGCTGCTGGGCCAGCACACCGAGGAGGTGCTGGGCCAGCTGCTCGGCCACAGCGCCACCGACGTCGCCGCGCTGCGCGCCAAGGGCGTGCTGTAAGACTAGCCAACGCGCTTGCCGCGCAAGGCGCTCAGTGCAGCTGGTGTTTGAGTTCCGACAGCTCGTCGTGCATGTGCAGCACGGCGCTGCGCATCCGCGGCGTCAGCTTGGCGCCGCTGGAGCAGACGCGCTTGGCGCGGTCGCCCAATTCCTCCAGCTCGTCGAGCACTTTGCGGATGCGCGATTCGTCCTTGGTCTGGATCACCTCCCTCACCAGATCGGATTGCTGGTCCAGCCGCTGCAGGCAGTCGCGCAGCTCGCTGGGCACATCGCGCTCCGCCGAACAGGCTTGCGCGGCCTGGCCGATGGCTTGTTCAACACTGCTAAAACGGCGCTGTATCTCGTTCGTTTGTAACATGATGAGCTCCTTCATTGGCAAACAGGGCCGCGTCGGGCCGGTCCCAATTTGACCGCGTGGCGCGCGCAAAGTTTCCCCGGGCGGCGAGGCGAAGGCGCGGCAGCTCGAATGCGCCGCGCCGCCCCTGTCGCGGGGCCGGCCACAGACCGGGCCAGCGCTATGTTGACATCCTCCCCGCCCTAAAGGACGGGGATTCCTACGGCGCCGCGTGATGATCTACGGGTCGCTTCGGTGGGTTCCTGCTTCATCGAGCGGCCTGAATGCGCCGACTCTCCACAGGCTAAGACGCGATGTCCTCGCGCTAAAACATTGATCGCGCCAACAACATCGGCGTGATTTTCATAGCCACAGTCGACGCACAGAAATGAAGCCTGCGTCTGCCGATTGTCTTTTGAGACGTGGCCGCAAGCCGGGCACGTCTGGCTGGTATGGTGCGGTGGCACGGCCAGCAACATGCCGCCGTTCCATGCAAGCTTATAGCCAAGCTGACGACGGAACTCGCCCCATCCCTGATCGAGAATGGCGCGGTTCAGGCCCGACTTTT
>NZ_FOTW01000064.1 GCF_900114705.1 Rugamonas rubra | reverse complement strand
TCATCACGCGGCGCCGTAGGAATCCCCGTCCTTTAGGGCGGGGAGGATGTCAATGAGGGAATGTTTGGCGATGTGGCATTCGTTGGCGAAGGGGTGTACGAATTGCGGATTCACTCAGGTCCCGGATATCGCCTGTACTTTCTTCGCCAGGGAGCTGCCATTGTCGTGTTGCTGTGCGGTGGTGACAAGAGTTCGCAGGCACGCGATGTGCGCGCGGCGAAGCGCTTGGCTCGTCAATGGAGAGATAGCCATGGCTGAAGAATTTTTACCCTATGATCCAGCTGACGTGCTGATCAGCAAGGCGACGGTCGAAGTCTTTCTATCGGATGCATTCGACACGGGGAACGCGAAACTTGTCGCTGCGGCATTGCGGGTTGTTGCGCGCTCGGCGGGGATGAAAGCGATGGCATGGCAAGCCGGCGTGGCGCCAACGCAGCTGGAACACTTGCTACGCTTCAATGATTCTTCGGAACTGGCGGAGATGCTGCTTGTGGCGAAGCAATTTGGCATTGAGATCGGTGAAAAACTACCTGATACCTGTAGCCGCTCTGGCGCATAGTGTGCTGGCACGAGGTGGCGGAACGGTCGTTCTTGGCGCCGCCGCCGCGCTGGCCTTGCGCAGTCCCGGGAACTCTTGATGCGCCAATGCGATCAGTCGTCCGTCGCGTGGAGCTTGGCGCGCAGATCCTCGACCAGGCGCTTGCGGCTGCTCACCGGGTACTCGACGGGCGAGAACGGCATGGACGCCGCCGCGTAGGCGTCGATCAACTCGTGCATCGCCGGCAACTGCTGTGGCGGGAACGCCGTCCTGCCGCCGTTCTCGCTGAGCCGCGCGAGCTTTTCCTGCAACACCTCCTTGTGGGCGATGTGCGCCTCGGAAATGGGATTGGCGACGCACAAGGAAAACGTTCCGTTCAGGAGATGCTTCCAGGCGCTGTCGATGCGGGCGCGCAAGCCTTCGGCAATCGGCGTGCCGGCGTCGTCGAAGCAGTCGCGCAGGCGCCAAGTCGTCAGGTTGAGCGTGGCGAGCGCGGCGGCGAAATCGCCGGCGAAGCGTTTCTGCAAAAAAGCTTCGGCGCCCTGTGCGCCATGGTTGGCGAGTGCCTCGCGCGCCCGCGCCAGCCACGCCAGTTGCGACGGATGGAAATAGCGGCCGGCGGTGGCGCCCGGCGCCGCCATCTCGCCGAAAACAAAGGAACACAGCTTGCCGGCGTCGGTGACCACATAGGACGGTGCCGGCAGCAGGCGGTCGCCGATCAGCGCGTCGAGTTCGTCCATGCCCACCCCGGTGGCGGCGGACAGCTGCGCCTCGTTTAGATAGTGCTCGGCGAGATAGTTGTTCAGTTCTGTCATAAATGCGCTTTCTTTGGCGTTGCCGGGTTTGTCGCGGAGTGATGCATCGGCGAGAATTATACTGTGTTTTTATACAGCAAATTTATGCTGGCGTGAAGTTTAATACGGGATGGCACTGGTGCTCCAGACTCCGATTGACAACGCCGCGCGAGCAACACCACAATGGCCTTCCGCACAACCGTTGGTCACGAGGAGGGCATCATGAGGATTCCGAGCATCGTGCAACACCTGGTACTTGTTGTTGGATTGGCCGTTGCGGCCGCCGCGCCGGCCGCAGACAAAACCAAGAAGGCCGCCGCGCCGCCGGACGAGAAGGCGGCGATGGAGGCGATGGCCAAGGCGGGGACGCCCGGCGAGGCGCACAAGAAGTTGGAGCCGCTGGCCGGCAGCTTCGACGCCAAGTCGCGCTCCTGGATGGACCCGTCCAAACCGCCCGAGGAGTCCAGCGCCACCTCGGTGCGCAAGTGGGTACTCGGCAACCGCTTTCTGCAGGAGGATTACAGCGGCACCTTCATGGGCCAGCCGTTCACCGGCATCGGCTACCAGGGCTACGACAATGTCAACAAGCGCTACGTCGGCTCCTGGATGGACACCATGGGCACGGCGATGATGACGAGCACCGGCAGCATGAGCGGCAAGGTGCTCAAGTCGACCAGCGCGATGACGGACCCGGTGACGGGCAAGAGCGGCAAGTACACCATGACGGTCAACATCGCCGACAACGACCACCACACGCTGGAAATGTGGGGGCCGGACGCCGCCGGCAAGAACGTGAAGTGGATGGAGATCAGCTACACCCGCAGGAAGTAGGCGTTTCGAAGCGGGCGTGCCAGCCCTGCCTCGGCAAATACGGCGACGCGATGGAGGTGCCGGCAAACTCAACATGGCTGATCTCGCGGACATTTCTGGAGGCGGCATGGACGACGAAGCTCTTTCTCGCTAGTCAACCGGAGTCAATCAAGCTTTGCTGCGCTATTTGCCGTCTTGTGGCATAGTAGGCGTATGAAAGCACTCAAAAGCCAGCTCGCTTCGGAATTGCTCGCTGACCCCAAGGCGAGAGATCAGCTTCGGCGGTTCATGATCGCCAAGCGTCTCGATTCTGCTTCGGCGCAGCGCCAGCCGCTAAACGAGGTTATCGGAATCCAACGTAAGAGTGGAGGTTCCGTTACGGCGGTGCTGGTGCCCAAAGCAAAAACGGCATAGTTTCATCTTGGATGAATATCGCCCTCCCCGCACTTGTCGCATTTTTGTTATTGCTTCCCGGATTCATTTTTCGCGCTCGCTTTTAATTGGCAGAGCGGACTTCGCTCGACTTCTCTCCATTCGGTCGCGTCGCTGCTGACGCAATACTGTGTGCGTTATTCGCGCACCTTCTGTGGTTGTTCCTCTCCTTTTTCTTATGTTCCCAGCGCTTCGAGCCCGCAGTACTTCTGAAGCTGCTGTCGTCCGCGCCAACAAGCCAGTCTGAAGCCATCTCGGCGGTAGGTCGGGATTTCGGGTGGATAGCGAGCTACTTCGGCAGCTTGTTCCTCGCTGCACTTGTAGCTCCCGTCGTTTTACGTTCTCAAAATTACGAAACACAGGTTGGACCGTGCGACTGGCCGCTTTAGTTCGATCTTCCGGTTTCACGACGCGCCTTGGTTGCGTATTCCACGCAAACTGGACACCTGTTCCGCCGCAAACTGGACAGTCGTTCCAGCGCAAACTGGACACCCGTTCCAAACCAAACTGGACACC
>NZ_FOTW01000009.1:169993-313151 GCF_900114705.1 Rugamonas rubra | reverse complement strand
AGTTTCAATCCACGCGCCCACGCGGGGCGCGACCTGGTAGTTATAACCCATTCAATTCAATAAGGAAATATCCCAATTTTTGCGAACCGAACATAATTCCCCTCCTTGATATCGCCAAAGTCATCAGATGAGGGAATTTTTTGAAGGTAATCAACATGTTAGGGCAGTGCGAAACCACAGGGGATGAGCCGGTCGCTTATGGTTCGCACTGCACTACAAAATCAATGGGCCGTTGAGGTCCATTAGCGGTTTGGCACCAATATGTTCCACTCGATTCACCCAATTCCTGCCAAGATAGTAGAAGCGCAGACTATCGCAATCGGGATTGATGATGTCGCACAGGCGTTGCTTCAGAAATACCCATTGGGCTTGATCGACCTCGATCTCAAACACAGAGTATTGTGCCCGCTGCCCATAGTTGAGACAGGCCTTGGCCAAGCGCCGCAAGCGTTTCGGACCGCCGCTATCGCCGAAACTGACATCGTAACTGACCAGTACCATCATACTGATTTCTCACTTCCAAAGAAATGGCGGATAGCCGTCAATGTCGCCGCGCAAATGCCGAGCGAGCAATTGCGCTTGTATCGCGGGGAACAGACCAAGCGGCGCCTTCTCATCCAGAAACGCATGCAGCAATTCTTCGCGCTTGCGATCCTGATACGCCACCAGTAGCGTTTTTCGCGCCTCGTCGCGCAGGAATACGGCGCCATTGTCCATGGTCCGAAAGTCCTTCTCGGTCAACTGTCGACGATTGAGCAGCGAGAGCGCGAGCCGGTCGGCCAGCACCGGCCGAAACTCCTCCATTAGATCCAGGGCAAGACTGGGCCGGCCCGGCCTGTCCCTGTGCAGGAAGCCGACGGCCGGGTCGAGTCCAACGCTCTCCAGTGCGGATCGGCAGTCGTGGGTCAGCAGGGTGTACAGAAACGACAGCAAGGCGTTGACCGCGTCAAGTGGTGGACGGCGACTGCGCCCTTTGAAGCGCAGGGCAGGGTGTTCGACCCGTATTAATTGGTCGAACACCGAGAAGTAGGCTTGCGCTGCTTCGCCCTCCATTCCGCGCAGGATGTTGATATCGTTTTCGCCAGCCAGGCTGGCGCCGATGCGTTTCAGCCTCAGCCTGGCGTGACGAACCATTGCCTCCGCAGCGGCGGGAAGCTTGTCGCTATGATCGCGCAACGCGCGACCCAGCACGGCGCGTTGATTGTGCAGTTTTCCGGCCAGCATATTTTGAACGATCGCGGCGTGTCCCGCCGCGCTGTCGCTGCGCCGATACTGTTCGCGCCGCAGCAGCACGTTCCCCGATACCGGTCCCTCCAGCCGGGCAAGGAATTTCCCATACGTGGAAAGAAAGCAGACGCAAATTCCTCGTTCCGCACAGAAACCGAGCAAAGGCGGAGACACCAGCACGCGGCCAATGCATACCAGGCTCTCTAGCATGTGGATTGGTAGCCTGCCTTTGGTTTCCCCTTCGACTTCCATGACGATGTTCTCGCCGTCTTTGCGGAGCCAGGCTCCTTCCGTGGTGACATATAGCGTGTTGAGCTGGCGGCGCATTAGTCGTCCTCCAATTGCTTGGCCAACCAGGCATTGACCGACACGTGGCGGCCAAGCAAGCGGGGTTGGCAGATGTCGATTAGCGAGCAGGCGTCGCAACGCCGGGCCGCATACTCGGCTTGCGGCGTTCGGCCCGCCTCGATCAGTGCACGCGTGGCGGCGATGGTGCTGAGTGTCAACTCGCGTAGTGCTGAATCAAAGACGACCCGAACCCGTCGTCTGGACTGGCCGTAAAACAAGGCGCCTTCCTCAATGGGGAGGGCGAGCATCGCCTCCAGGCACAACCCCTGCGCACACAGTTGCACCTCGTCGGCGCGGTGTTGCTTTGGACGGCCGCGCTTGTACTCGACGGGCATGACGCGTGCTGTGTCGCCGGCGTAAAACTCGACCACGTCGGCGACGCCAACGATGCCCAAGGCCCGGTTGACCAGCGGCATGGCGGTCGCCGTGCGAACGCCATGCCGCTGGCCGGTCTGCGCCTGGTCTGCACGTTCGTGCAATAGCTTTCCTTCCGCCGTCAGCCGGTTTTCCGCCCACATCTGCTCGACGTGTATCAGCGCGCATTGCCTCGGGCAGTAGAGAAAATGCTGGAGGGCGGACAGCGGGATCAGTTCGTCATCTTCCATCGCCGCCCCGGCGCATCAAATCAAGGAGCTGACGCTGACGCCGGGCGGCAGCGCCTCAACGTCGACCGTTACCTGATAGTCGGAAAAATTGCGCGCCGGCGTGTCTGCTTCGCCCTGCACGCGGCCTACCTTGACGCGATCGAACAGCACGTGGGCCGGTGCGTTGCCCATGGCGTGTTCGTGCTTGAAGACGATGAGCTTGCGGGCCGACATTTCGCCCCTCGCGGCGGCGCGGTCATGCTCGAACATGTTGATCAGGCTGCGCCAGAGCAGCTCCAGGTCGGCCTCGGAAAATCCGGTGCGTTCCGCCAGTTTTGCCGAAATGAAGCCGTGTAAGCGGTACAAGCCATAGGGGATGATGTGCTTGCGGCCCATGGTGCGGTTGGCGCCGCTTTGATCCTCGGCTTCCTTTTCCGTGGTGACCGCCATGCGGGTGATCGAAATTTCCATCGGCACCACCGGGTCGATCGAGGTGGCGAAGGCGACTTGAATCGGGCCGCGCACCTGGCCGCAATTGACGCCGGTGCTCATGACGGCGCCGAAGCTGCGCACGTCGAAGAAATTCATGCACATCCAGTCCGTCAATTCCTTGGCTTTGGCCGCCTCTTTCGGCAGTTTCTTGTAGCCGTCCTTGGCGTCGGCCGGAATGTCCAGCGCTTTCCAGGCCAGCTCGTGCTGATTGTTCAGGATCGCTTTCTCCTGCATGTAGATGGCATAGCCTTGCGAACCCTCTTTTTCCAGCGTGACGTAGTTTCTGATTTTGCGTTTCAGGCACACGTCGGTGACCAGGCCCTGATTGGTTTCGGGATCGAGACGCGGCATGTTACCGGCGTCGGGGTCGCCATTCGGATTGCCATTGCTGACATCAAACAGGTAGACGAATTCATAGCGGTTGGTGATGGCGTTCATTGTTCGGTTCCTTTGTCGGAGTCGGTTTTGCGGTTGAAGCGGGAATGGGCCTGCTGGTAGTAACCGATGGCGAACCGGCCCTGATCCTCCAGCCTCAGGCTGCGGGGGAATTGGCTGCCGATGCCGTCGATGATGTCGCCGATTTCCCGTTCCAGCACCACGGCCAGGCCGGGCTTTTCCTTGCGCAGCTTGCTCAGGTGATTCTGGGCGTTACGCACTAGCATGGGAAAAATGGTGGCGGGCGCGGCCGAGGCGGCGCCGTAGTAGCGGTCCCGTATCGTGGCGTTGACTTGCGCACCGATGGCGTTGCGTTGGGCATCTTCCAAGACTGCGAACAGGCGTCCCAGGCGGTAGCCGGGGTTGCGGTTTTCCAGATCAAGACTCACAGCGATCTCCTCGTTGATTCCATGAACACCCAGGCGCCTATCGCGCACCAGGACGGCTCTACACAATGCGATGCGCACGCCGGAAATATCGCCGTCGGTGCGCATCCGCATGATGATGTTTGCCAGCAAGCTGCGCGGATAGCGGCTGCCGGTGAGTACTGCGCGCATCATGTCGCCGGCAAGCTGGGGCGCGATGTCCTCGGCCTTGGTCTTGCCGTCGCGACTGGGCACGGTGGCGTGCAGCAGGCGCCAGATGGCAGGCGCGGTTTTCCATGGCTGAGGCACGATGTCGAGATCCTGAAAATGTTCGGCGATACGGCGGGCGAAAAATTCCAAGGTGCCGTTTTGCCAGAAGCGGATCGACAAGCGCGATGCGTTCGGCGCCAGACCAAGCACGAACAGTTCTGTGTTGTCATCGAGATCCAAGCCAAGCTCACGCAGGGGCCTGCCGGCACTGACCGCTTCCAGTACCGTTTTCAGCTTTGCCGCCTCTTGGGCGTCGTCGATTGGCGGGTTCAACAGTTCGGAAAACAGCAGCTGGGCCTTGTCGCAGGCGTCCGCCGAGTTGGCCTCGGCCCAGAATACGACGCTGGCATCGCCGATTTGCAGGCGTTGGCGGTTATGTTCGTCGCGTCGCAGCAGATGGTTGAGTACCGTGCTGTAGGCGAAGGCGGCGGCCTCGGAAACCGGCGCGTTGTCGCCCTGTTGCTTGCCATACGAGGCGAAGGCTTCCAGATTGAACGACACGATCGACGCGCCCGAGCTTTGTGCGCCATTCACGCCGCGGATGGCCGGATGCAGTCGCGCAATGGGCAGGGTTTCGCCCGTGACCAGGCATAGCCCGCTGGCCGCTTGGGCGCCGGCCAGGACTTTGGCGCGCAGCAACTGCGCCGCCGGCGATTGATGGACATACTGCTGTTCGCCGTCGAGGCGGAAGACGATATTGGCGTCCCGCATCTCGTCATTGAACAGCGGTGGACAAAATTGCTCGGGTGTCCAGTGTTGTAGGAACTGCGCCAAGGCCTGCAACGCCGGGTTGTCGGAGTCGGCAAGATATTGTTGGTGCAAGGTTTTGAACGCCTCGTGCTCCAAAGCAGTGCGCGGCCCGGCTTTGTCGCTGACGCCGAGCACATAGCCTGTCTTGTCCCACAAAAAACACGGTGCGATGTTGGAGGCGCGCTTTGCCGGTTGTGGCACGATCATCAGGTGGGGGCGGGGCTTTTTGTCGGTGGTGTCTTGAATATCCTGCACATCGAGCAAGGCGCCGTCCCTGCCGAGTATCAAGGCATAGCTGATCTTCTCTTGGCTGAAACCGAACACCGGCACCTTTTCCTGCGCCGCCAGGCGTTGATAGTATTGATTGAGTGCGCTCAGTATCATGACTTCACCCCACGGGGATCGAAGCTGGGCACGGCGATCATGCCATCGGTCATCTGTGCGCGGAAGAAATGCGGCGTCATGTCATCGGCGAAGTCTATGTCGTGCAGCATCCAGCCGAGGTCGATGGTTTTGCCGAGCAGCGCGGGGTCGACGGCGGGCGCGTCGTCGTTCTCTTCCAACAGTTGGAAGTTGGCGGCGAATTCACGCACCCCCAAGCAGGGCGCATGAAAGCATTGCCCTTTGCGGGCGCGGCGGTTGAAGATGTCCAGATGCTTGCCGACGGAATCGCCGGCCTCGGCGCGGGCGGTCAGCTCGAAGTGGGCTTCGATGACGTAGGAGACGTCGCGCAAGATGGTGGCGGCCCGCTGCTGCCTATCCTCGTCGACAAAGGTGAGCAGGCCGTCGGTGCGCCCGGCCTTGATCGCCTTGCCGACGCTGGACGCGGATAGTTTTCCGCCGACTTCGTTGCGGCGCAAGGATTCGAAGCGGATCGGCTTGAGCACCTGGATGCGGTCGATCTCCCAGCGGATTGCGGGCTTCCAGTGAATGGCCTCCAGAATCCCGCGTGCCGCCGAGGGTGTGATGACATCGTAAGACACACGCTCGACCTTCATTTCCGGTCTGGTGAAGCAGGCTCGCTCTCCCCAGACCAGCAATCGTATTCCATACGTCATTTGACCTCCTGAGTGAATGTCGGCGGCTAGTTGCTGTGCCATGGGCTACCAGCACAAGCCTTCGCTGCGAATGAAAGTCGGATCGTCCCAATGCAATCCGAATTGCGGGTGATACAGTTCCTCGTTTGCCAACACCATGAATTGCAAGCCGTAGCGTTTCTCGTAGGCGGCTTGTATCGCGCCGGTCTGCCGCAAGGTCGCAAAGGTCTGGCGCGGAATTTGCACCATGTAAGGCTGGAGGCCGCGTGCCGCCTTGCCGCAGCCGTCGGCGAATTCAAGGTCGCGCAAGATTTTTCGCGGCGCTTCGTCGAGGGCGATGATGACCGGCATCTGCGTGTTGTCGATCATGCGAAATTTCTTTGCCAGCATCTCGAATGGCAGACCGTCCAGGCCGGCGTCGCTGATTTGACCAAGCAGGTTGTGGGCATCCAGTTGCCGGGCACCTTTTTGCCAGTACAGCAAGCGAAAATAGCTGTCGATGGCGGGCAGGCCCAGGGGATCGGCGCCGTGTTGGCGCAGTATTTCCCTCGCGGCCTGGGCGAATTGCTTCAATTCCGCCGGTGCCGCCCAATCGGGGTTGTCTGGAGTGAAGACGAGCAGTTCGCTGTCCGATACGGGCCGCTTGCCTTCCCGGTTGCACCGTCCCGCCGCCTGGGCGATGGAGTCGAGGCCCGCCTCGGCGCGCAGCACGGTGGGGAAGTCGATATCGACGCCGGCCTCGATCAAGGACGTGGCGACCAGGCGGCAGGGCTTGCCGTCGCGTAGCCTGGCGCGTATCTCCGCCAGCGCCTTGCTGCGGTGCTTGGGATACATGAGCGTCGTCAGATGGCACGCACCCGGCGCGTTGGCGATGGATTCGTAGAGCGCGCGCGCGTGTCGTCGGTTGTTGACGATGCAGAGTATTTGTGAAGACGCGCCCATGCGCGCCGCCAGTTCGTCGTCACTCAAGATGCCGGCGTGACGGATCTGCACCCGCTTGAGCGCGCTGAACAGGCGGGCCGGCTCCGGTGCCAATTCCCGCACGTCTCGCAGGCCTCCGACGAACCCGGGCGCGTTCAATGCCGGTTGGGTGGCGGTGCACAGCACGACGCTGGCCTTGTAGTTCAGCGCCAGTTCGTCGATGGCGGCGACGCATGGCGTCAGCAATTTCAGCGGCAAAGTCTGCGCTTCGTCGAGGATGACCACGCTGGCTGCTATATGGTGCAGTTTGCGGCAGGCGGACGGTCTGGCGGCGAACAGGCTTTCGAAGAACTGCACGGCGGTGGTGACGATAATCGGCCGATCCCAGTTCTCCATGGCCAGTCGCAGCTTGTCGCGGGCCTCGGCACTTTGGCTGGGGTCGTCTTCGAAGGCGCCGTGATGTTCCAGCACGTTGTCGCCAAGGTCGCCGAGTGCATGTCGAAACACGGCGGCGGTTTGTTCGACGATGCTGGTGAAGGGAATGACGTAGATGACGCGGTTCAGACCGTGGACGATGGCGTGCTCCAGCGCGAAGGCGAGGGAGGCCAAGGTCTTGCCGCCGCCCGTGGGGACGGTGAGGGAGAACAGGCCGGGCTGCAATGCCGCACCTTGTCGCACCTTGAGCAGGATGTCGGCGCGCACAATGTTCAGCGGGGAGTCGGCCTTGAAGGACGCGAGATGAGTCTCCAGCCTCGTCCGCAGCGTGCTCAACGGTGTCGCGCTCGTGTCGCGCCGGGTCTTGCGATGTTCGATGCGCTGGTAATAGGCTTCGGTATCCAGATAATCCGCATCCACTAGGCAGGAGAAAATCATCCGGCAAAGGAAGGCCAGTTGGAATTGGCCTCGTCCTTGTGTGACTTGAAAATCGCTTGGCATCGACAGTTGTCCCGGCGCTGGCAGATCGAGGTCGGTTTGCCAGTCGGCTAACAACTGCGGCAGGTCCGCGCGCAAGCGTTCAGCCAGAGGCGACCGTTCGCCCGGGTCGCGTCCGTTGGCCATGCCGGCGTGATGGCCGGCGATGCCGTAGGCGAGCAGCTTGCCGAGCTGCCCGTATCGTTCGCAAGCGATCCTGGCACCCCAGGTGGAATGGTCGACTCGGCCGTGTTCGCCAGCCAGGCGGAGCTGAAATTCTTTGGTGTACTTGCCTAGATCGTGGAGCAGTCCGGCAACACGGGCAAGTTCCGCCGCAGAAAAATCTCCAGCGAACCGGGCCGCCATGTCACCAACTGCTTGCAAGTGTTCACTGAGTGGTTGCCAATCCGATTTGTCGGCCTGATCGGTGGAGTGGGCATAGAAATTTGGCATGGAGGCGGCAGGTGTAGGTTGAGACGGCGGCTCCGTTCCGAGCTGGTACTACCTATGCTAGGCCATTGGTGGCTCACAGGATGAGCTTGTCTTAAAGAGCGCCAGTCCCTTTTGCAGTTGCTCTTGAATCAGCTGGCGCAGCGCCGGTGGAGCGACCACACATACTTCCGGCATGTGGCGCAGGATATCCATTGCCAATTCCCGAGGATCGCTGTACGGCACTTTCAGGTGATAGCGGCCGGCCTCGTCAAACTTTCCCTGCTGCTCGGGGTGCCAGGTTTCTTGACTTACCCAGCGCGCGCGCTCGTTGAAAAATATCAGCTCGGCCCACTGCAGTTCATGACCGGAGAATATTCCGTAACCGCTGTCCAAGGTGATGCACAGTTTTTCATCGGAGATGTCCAATGTCGGCTCGGTAGTAATGCGGACGGCGCGAAGCGAATCGAGTGAGAATCTGCGTATATCTTTTCGTAAGTGACACCAAGCGTCCAGATACCAGTTTTCCTGATAGTGATTCAATCGCTGCGGGGAAATTTCCCGTTGGGTGATTTGATTCGTCGATCGATTGTAATGTTCTATTTGAAGGCGTTTTCGTTGCAATACCGCCGTCGCCACCGGAAGAAAATGTTCCGGTTCGTAGGCGCGGGCATTGAGGCGTTGAATGCGAATGCGCTTTTCAAATTCCTGGACTGGATACCGGTCGTTGCCCAGGATGGCGCGGAGGCGGGTGAGCAGCGGGGCAACATGAGGCGTGAGCAGACCTGGGCCGAGGCTGCTTAACAGTTGTTGCATGGTCAGCAGGGCGTGGATCTCCGAGGCGCTGAACCATAGACCGGGCAATTCATACTTGATGCCCTCGTTCGGCTTGTCGAAACGATAGGCGGCGATCTCGCGGTCCCAAATAATTGGGGCATTCATGCGATCTCGTAAATACTCTAGATCCCGCTTGAAGGTCGCTTTTGAGATTTCCAGCTCATCTAAAAAAGCCGAAAGTGGAACGATACCTCGATCATGTAGCAGCCGTTCGATCTTGTAGATGCGCTCAGTTCGATTCATGCCGGGGATCGGGAAGTATTTGTTGGTTGATGTTGGTACTGCTGAGAATAATTCTTACAATAAGGTATTTTTAGATAAAAGTCTTGTTGTAAATCATTCATCTTCTTAATTAATAACAAATATCAAATTTGCTTGGTATGGTAATGGCGAAGTCATTGCTGGAGTTGCTTTAAAGGAGCCGCCAAAACCCGGCGGTCCGCATTGGCGGACCGCCCGCAGGCGGCAGCCCATGTAGGTGCCCGCCTGCGCGGGAACGACCGGGCGGGGAAGCCTTAGGCGGCCATCAGCTTGAGCGGCTGCGGCTTGGCCCAGGCCTGCTGGGCGACGCGCATCATGTTGCGGCCCATGACCATCTCGGCCTCGGCCTCGCTCATGCCGGTGCGGCGCAGGGCGGCGCCCAGCTCGCGCCACACCGACGGCGGCGTGAAGGTGGGCGCCTTGCTGGCGCTGTAGCCGGCCGAGGCGGGCCACCAGTAGGCCGGGTCGAACTGGCCGGGCGGCGTGTCGTCCAGGCCGCGCTGCTGGAAGCAGATGTCCAGGCCGATGCCGGCGTGGGCCACGCCGACCAGGTTGGCGATGTAGGCGGCGTGGCGCGCCACGTCGTCGGCGTTGGGGTGGCTGCTGCCGAGGAACCAGGACAGGCCGGAGACGCAGACCACGCCGCCGGTGGCGGCGCAGGCGCGGATTTGCTCGTCGTTGACGTTGCGCCCGTGCGGCACCAGCGTGTAGGGGTTGGCGTGGCTGAAGATCACCGGCTTGCTGGAGGCGTTCATCACGTCCATGCTGCACAGGCGGCCGCTGTGGGCGCAGTCCAGCAGGATGCCGGCCTCGTTGATCGCCTCGACCATGCGGTGGCCCAGGCCGGTCAGGCCGCGCGGCACGTCGTGGCAGCCGTCGGCCACGCTGTTGTTGCGGTTGTAGGCCAGCAGGATCTGGCGCACGCCCAGTTCGGCGTACAGCGCCACCATGTCCGGCTGGTCGAGCAGCATCGTCGAGCCTTCCAGGTCGAAGCTGATGGCCATGCGGCCGTCGGCGGCGGCCTGGATGATGTCGTCGACGCTGGAGATCAGCGTGAAGCGCTCGGGGTGGGCGGCGATGGTGGCGCGGTAGCCGGCGATCACCGACATCACCTGCGACACCGGGTTCATGTCGGCGCCGACGTTGAGCGAGACGTGATTGACGCCGGCGGCGTGCAACTGGCTGACCGGCGTGAAATCGGCCTGGGGATGTTGCGGCAGGCAGGCGTGGGCGTCCCAGTTGATCATGAATCCGGTCTCGGTTTGTCAAAATGTCATATTCCCACGAACGGCGGCAAGGCGCAATTGTAGAAACCACAATTGTGCACGGACCGATTTCCTGTCCGCCGCCGGCGCCTGCTTTATACTGGCGGAAAATTCAACGCAAGCTGTACGCAACCAGTACGCAATCAATACGCAATCAATACGCATTCAACGCCAAAGGCCATCATGTCATTTTCCTCGCTGGGCCTTGCTCCCTCGCTGCTCAACGCCGTCACCGCTAGCGGCTACACCGAACCGACCGCGATCCAAAGCGCCGCCATTCCCGCTGTGCTGCGCGGCGAGGACGTGCTGGGCGCGGCGCAAACCGGCTCCGGCAAGACCGCCGCCTTCGCCCTGCCGCTGCTGCAGTCGCTGCTCGACAACCGCAGCGGTCCGCGCCAGCTGCACGGCCTGGTGCTGGTGCCGACGCGCGAGCTGGCCGCCCAGGTGGGCGAGACGATCCGCAAGCTGGCGCTGCATCTGCCGATGCAGGTCAAGGTCGCTATCGTCTTCGGCGGCGTGTCGATCAACCCGCAGATGATGGCGCTGCGCGGCGGCGCCGACATCGTCGTGGCCACGCCGGGCCGCCTGCTCGACCTGCTCGACCACAACGCGCTGAAGATCTCGCGCACCGCCATGCTGGTGCTTGACGAGGCCGACCGCCTGCTCGACCTGGGCTTCAGCGAGGAGCTGGGCCGCATCCTCGAACAGCTGCCGACGCAGCGGCAGAACCTGTTCTTCTCGGCGACTTTCCCGCCGGAGGTGCAGGCGTTGGCCGACACCATGCTGCACCAGCCGACCCGGCTCGAGGTGCTCGGCGAGCCGGCCAGCAAGCCGGACATCGCCCAGCGCGCCATCCTGGTCGACGCGCCGCGCCGCACCCAGCTGCTGAAGAACCTGATCCTGCAGCAGCGCTGGAGCAAGGTGCTGGTGTTCGTCGCCACCAAGTACGCCGCCGAGCACGTGGCCGACAAGCTGCGCCGCAACGGCATTCCGGCCGGCGCCTTCCACGGCGAGTTGAGCCAGGGCGCGCGCGGCGAGGTGCTGGCCGAGTTCAAGGCCAGCCGCCTGCAGGTGCTGGTGGCCACCGACGTGGCGGCGCGCGGCATCGACATCGCGCGGCTGCCGGCGGTGGTCAACTACGACCTGCCGCGTTCGGCGGTCGACTACACCCACCGCATCGGCCGCACCGGCCGCGCCGGCGAGAAGGGCGTGGCGGTCAGCTTCGTCAGCGCCGACACCGAGGCGCACTTCCGCCTGATCGAGAAGCGCCAGGAAATTTTGCTCGAGCGCGAGCAGATCGCCGGCTTCGAAGCGGTGGAGCAGGCCACGCCGGTGGCGGCGGTGACCGACACGGTCAACGGCGGCATCAAGGGCAAGCGCAAGAGCAAAAAGGACAAGCTGCGCGAGGCCGCCGCCCTGGCCGGCGAATAGTAGTAACAGGCGGGGTCAGTGCCGACATTCGGACACAGGCTCAGCTGTAAGCCGGCGCGATGGCACGGTATATGGTTGAGTTCGTGTCCGAATGTCGGCACTGACCCCGGGGTTCTTTATCTTTGCGGCTCAGAGGCTAGCGCGATGCGGCGGCGCAGGCGCGCGGCCTCCTGCGCGTCGCCGGCCTGCTCGGCGCGCTGCGCCTGTACGCCCAGCCAGGCCAACAGCGGCCGGCGCCAGCCTTGCGCCGACGCCGCCTCCACCGCGCCCGCCAACACCGGCGGGCTGGCGCGTCCGGCGCGCAACAACACTCCCGACGCCACCAACTTCGACAGCGGATCGGCGATCGCCTGCACGGCAGCAGCAGCGGCGGCGGCGTCGTTGCCGGCCATCGCCACCGGCTGGTGCTGCGGCGGCAGCAGGGCGGCCTCCTGCGCGCCGGCGCGGCCGGCCAGGTAGGCGGCGTAGGCGCGGTCGGCCGCGCCGGCGTCCGGGCGCAGCTGCTCGAAGCCGGGGCAGTCGTCGAAGGCCAGCGCGGCGACGTGGCCGGCGCAGCGCAGCAGCTCGGCGCGGATCACCAGGCCGGGCTGGCCGGTGCTGGCCAGGCTGGCGCGGGCGCGGGTGAACTCGGCCGCCTCCACTTTCGCGTTGCCCTCCATGTAGGCGGCCTGGGCGCGGTCGAGCGCGCCGTGGGCGTCCATTTGCCAATCCGGCAGCGGCGGGTTGTTGCCGCAGCCGGCCAGCAGGGCCAGTGCGGCCAGCAGCGTCGCTGGTCGTGGCAGGCGCGCTGGCGTGGTGGCGGCGTTGCATGTCGTTGTGCTGGTCATGGCAGCTTGATCTCCGTGTCGCGTTTGAACGGCCATTTGCGGTTGATCTCGTTGACCAGCTGCTCGACCCGGCGCAGGCTGCTTTCGACCTCGGCGCGCAAGCTGCCCAGGTCGGCGGTGGCGACCCTGGCGTTGGCGCCGACGGCCTGCGCCTCGACCAGCACGGCGTCCATTTTCTTCAGGCTGGCGCGGGCGTCGGCCAGCAGGGCGTTGAGCTGCACCACGGTGGCCTGGGCGTCGGTCATCACGCCGTCCTTGCCGAAGACGCGGCGGTCGGCGTTGCCGATCAGGCTGTCGGCCTTGAGGGCCAGCGCGTCCACCGTCACCAACAGCTTGTTGGCCCGCTCGACCAGCTGCTGCGCCTGTTTGTCGTCGCCGGCCAGCAGGCCCATGGCGCCGGCCGGGCCGTTGATCTTGTCGGTCATGCCCTTAACGTTGCGCAGGCTGGCCTCCAGCGCGGAGTTTTCCGCCGTCAGGCTGCTCAGGTTTTGCAGCAGCTCCTTGGCGGCGGCCAGCAGGCGCGGGATCTCGGCGCCGGCGTCGCCCACCAGCAGGGCGCGCACGGCGCCGTCGGCCAGCGGCGGGTCGGTCGGAATGCCGCTGTAGGCGCGCAGGCGGGCGCCGCCCACCAGGCCGCGCTCCAGCGTGAAGATGCTGGTGGTGCGCAGCCAGTGGGCGTCCTTGCGCGGCACGTCGACGACGATGCGCGCCTTGCCGTCCTCGGCCAGCTCGATGCGGCGCACGCGGCCGACCGGGAAGCCGGCGAAGGTGACGTCCATGCCGACCACCACGCCCTCGGAGTCGTCGGCTTGCAGCAGCAGGGTCTGGGTCGCCTCGAAGGCGCCGCGCGCGTACATCAGGTAGAGCACGGCGCCGAGCAGCAGCGCCACCATCAGGGCCAGCAGCAGGGCGGCCTTGAACTCGGCGTTGCGGATCGGTGGCGGCTCGGGTGGAATCAGGGGGGAGGGCGTGGTGTCGGTCATGTCGGGTGGCGCGTTGGCGCGCTCAGTAGTAGTTGCCCATCAGGGAGGCGATTTCGATCAGCAGGATGACGCCGAACACGCGCACCATGTCGTTCAGGCCGTGGCTGGCGCGGGGGCGGTAGCTGGCGCCGTCGTAAAAGGACGAGGCCATCGGGATCAGGCCGGCGGCGAAGCTGAAGAACACGATCTTCAACAGCAGGATCAGGGCGACGGCCGGGTTGAACACCTGGCCGACGACGCGGGTGTAGCCGTCCAGCGCCCACGGCGTAAAGCCGTACAGCGACAGGTAGGCCAGCAGCAGCGTGAGCACGCAGCTGACCGCCGCCAGCAGCCAGACGGCGAACACGCCGGCGGCCACGCGCGGGAAGTATTCGCTGCGCAGCAGCGCCATGCCGCTGGCCTGGGCGCCGAAGTCGCCCTCGGCGCGGCGCTGCGCCAGTTCGAGGCCGGTGGGCAGGGTGCTGCGCAGGGCGACGAAGGCGGCGGCGGTCAGCGGGATCAACTCGAGCACCAGCACGCGCACCACCATCTCCAGCGCGAAGCGCGACAGGCCGTAGCTTTGCGAGGTGACCACGACGATGCGGATCAACACCAGGCTGATCAATGACGCCAGCACGGTGAACCACAGCAGGTTGGGCGCGGTGGCCTGCACCAGTTGGCGCGCCAGCGCGGGGCGCAGCGGCTGGCGGTAGCTGCTCGGCATCAGCGCCAGCTCCAGCATCAGCACGGCGAAGTGCAGCAGGCGCCACCAGCCGCCCAGCCAGCTCATGGCGGAACGGTGCAGGCGGCGCAGCGCGGCCGGAATGGATGTGGATGAAATCATATTGGCATCTTAGCATTGCGTGGCGGCGCCGGGGCGTCCGGCTGGGCCGCCGGCTTCTACTTAGCTACCGCGCTACTGCGGCGCGAAGGTCTCGACGATGGCGTCGGCCACGGCGCGCACGCGGGCGCTGCGACTCAGGTCGCTGTGCATGACCAGCCAGGTGTCGTAGTGTTCGACCCGCTCGGGCCAGATGCGCACCAGTTGCGGGTCGAGGTCGGCCATGTGGCAGGGCAGCTCGCCGATGCCCAGGCCGGCCCGCGTCGCCTCGATCAGCATCATGCCGCTGTTGACCTCCATCGCCACGCGGGCGTTGGCGACCGGCTCGCCGCAGATTTTTTCGCGGTGGCGCGGCGCGATGCTGCTCTGGTAGATGACGATGTCGTGGCCGGCCAGCGCGGTGCCGCGCTGCGGCTCGCCGCGCTCGCGCAGGTAGCCGGCGGTGGCGTACAGGCCCATGTCGCGCCGCGTCAGGTGGCGCGAGATCAGGTCGGGGCTGGTGGGGCGCAGCGTGCGCACGGCCAGGTCGGCCTCGCGCCGGGTCAGGCTGGAGATCTGCGTGGTGGTGCTGAGGACGATGCGGATCTCCGGGTGCATCACGTGCAGGCGCTGCAGGGCGGCGATGACGAAGCTGCTGGCCATGGTGTCGGTGGTGGCGACGCGGACGATGCCGGACAAGCGGTTGTCGATGCCCTGCATTTCGCGTTGCAGCTGGTCGGCGGCCTGCTCCATCAACTCGGCGGCGGCCAGCGCCAGCTCGCCGGCCGGGGTGGCGACGTAGCCGGACGGCGTGCGCAGGAACAGGCGGGCGCCCAGCGAGGTTTCCAGCGCGGCCAGGCGGCGGCCCACCGTGGCCTGGTCGATCAGCAGGGTGCCGGCGGCGCCGCGCAGGGTGCCGGAGCGGTAGATGGCGAGAAAAATCCGGGCGTTGTCCCAGTCGATGGCGCTGCTCCTGGCGAGGTGTGGGCGAGGTGGTGTGCTGGCGATGCATTTTCGCATCGGGGTGCCGATCTTATGCGTATTTACTGCATCACGCAAGCGGCCTACCATGCGGCTTGAAATCTCTCCCGCCATAGGAAAGCCATGACATCCCCGCAGAAATCCCCCGCCGCCGCGCCCGTCGCCGCCGCCGCAGCAGCAGCCAAGCCGGCCGTGCCGGCCTTGTTGGTGCTGCTGACGTTAGCGATAGGCTTCGTGATGGCGATGATCGACGTCACCGCCGTCAACACCGCCCTGTCCGACATCTCGCTCGACCTGGCGGTGCCGCTCACCGGCCTGGTCTGGGTGGTCGACGGCTACACGCTGACCTTCGCCGCGCTGCTGCTGGCCGGCGGCGCGCTGGCCGACCGCTATGGCCCGAAGACCGTCTACCAGGGCGGCCTGGCGCTGTTCATCGGCGCCTCCGTGCTGTGCGCGCTGGCGCCCAGCGGCAACGCGCTGATCGCCGCGCGCCTGCTGCAGGGGGCCGGCGCCGCCTTGTTCATGCCCAGCTCCCTCAGCCTGCTGAGCCACGCCTACGACGACGACCACACCCGCGCCCGCATGCTGGGCACCTGGTCGGCCATCGTCGGCTGCGCCTCGTCGGCCGGTCCGCTGGTGGGCGGCATCCTGGTGCACAGCTTCGGCTGGCGCAGCGTGTTTTGGGTGAACGTGCCGATCGGCCTGCTGGGCATCGTGCTGACGCAGACGCTGCTGCCGGCCACGCCACGGCACGAGCGCGCGCTGTCCCTGCTCAGCCACGCGCTGGGCGTGTTGGCACTGGCCGCGTTGAGCTTCGTGCTGATCGAGGGGCCAACGCTGGGCTGGGGCTCGGCGCCGGTGTTGACGGCGGCCGTGTTGACGGTCTTGTCGGCCGGCGCGCTGCTGCGGCGGGAACGCCGTGGCGCCCATCCGCTGCTGCCACGCGCGCTGTTCGCCAGCGCCACCTTCGGCGCCGCCAACGGCGTCGGTTTCCTGATCAATTTCGCCGTGTTCGGCCAGTTGTTCTTGTTGAGTTTGTTTTTGCAGCAGTCGGGCGGGGCCGACGCCCTGCACACCGGGCTGCAACTGGTGCCGATGATGGCCGCCTTCGCCGCCGGCAATCTGCTGTCTGGACGGATCTCGGCGCGGGTCGGCGTGCGGCCGCCGATGTTGTACGGTTTGAGCGTGGGCCTGGCGATGGCCGTGGCCTTGCTGGCCTTCCTGCGGCCGGACACGCCCTATCTGTTGCTGGTGTTGGGGACGATGCTGATGAACGTCGCCATCGGCATCGCGATACCGGGCATGACGGCGACGGTGATGCAGGTGGCCGGCCGGGTGCATGCCAACAGCGCCGCCGCCGCGTTGAACGCCAACCGCCAGATCGGCGCCCTGGTCGGCGTGGCGATGATGGGCAGCGTGCTGCACATGGCGCTCGATTGGCGGTGGCGCCTGCCGCTGGCCTTCGGGCTGATCGCGCTGGCCTATGCCGGCGCCTGGGCGCTGGTGTACCGCCACGTCAGGCTGGCCAGGCCGTCGGCGCCGCTGGCGGCGCTGCCCGAGGCTTGAACGCCGCATCCTTAGGGTCAGACCCTAGGGTCTGACCCTGGCGCCTGCCCTTGCGTCAACCCTGGTGCGTTGCCGTCGGACGGCCTACTCGCCCCGGCCGCGGCGCCAGCTGATCATCTCGGCGATGGTCAGGATCGGCATGCCGTGCTGCTCGGCGAAGCGTTCGATCGCCGCGCCGCGCATCATGCTGCCGTCCGGATTCATCAGCTCGCACAGCACGGCGGCCGGCTGCAGGCCGGCCATGCGGGCCAGGTCGACCGAGCCCTCGGTGTGGCCGGCGCGGGCCAGCACGCCGCCCGGCGTGGCGCGCAGCGGGAAGACGTGGCCGGGGTGGACCAGGTCGGCCGGCTTGGCGTCGGCGGCGATGGCGGCGCGCACCGTGGTCACGCGGTCGGCCGCCGAGACGCCGGTGGTGACGCCGTCGCGCGCCTCGATCGAGACGGTGAACGGGGTGCCGTAGCGGCTGCCGTTGTCGGCGGCCATGGGCGGCAGCTCGAGCTCGCGCACCCGCTCGGCGGTCAGGCACAGGCAGACGATGCCGCTGCATTCGCGGATCAGCAGGGCCATGCTCTCGACGGTGACTTTTTCGGCGGCGAGGATCAGGTCGGCCTCGTTCTCGCGGTCGAAGTCGTCGAGCAGGATCACCGGCACGCCGGCGCGCATGGCGGCCAGGGCGGCGGCGATGCGGCCCTCCAGGTCGGTGGAGTGGAGTTGGTGGGACGGGTTGGTGCTGACTAACATGGGAAACGCTCCTCGCATCGATGGCGAAAAACGCGACAGGGCAAGCGAATACGCGCGGCCGCCCGCGCCGACGCATCGGACAGGGGACCACGTTACCGCACATCTTCTTTCATCCGGACTATACCGTCGGCTCTGGAGTCGCACCAGATCTGCTGACCCCGCCGGCACACTGCCCGGCGGGCGCTCGCGGGCTTGACCGTTGCCGGTCTTACCGCCGGTGGGGAATCGCACCCCGCCCCGAAGACGTATTGTTGTGCCTGCCGGATGGCAAGCGCGACAATTCTAGCGCAATTCGGCCGATCCGGTGCGCGCCTAGGGGTTTTCCACTAGACCCGGGCGGGCGTCGGGCGGGCCGATTCGCCGCCGCCGCCGGGCCGAGCTGCTACACTACGGGCTGGCACCGGTTGGCGTGCGTGATTTTGGCAAGAGGTATCAAGATGGCGAAGAAAAAAGAAGAGCTGGACCCGGAAACGATGGCGCTGATTAACTGGTGCATCGAAGTCGAGGGCTTCCTGGTGGCCGGCGGCGCCACGCAGGAGCAGGCGCAGGAACACATCGAGGAAGAGGTCGAGTGGTTCACCGACCAGTTCTACGACGGCCTGACGCCGGAAGAGGCGGCCAAGGAAGCGCTGGCCTGACCGGCGTGACGGCGCGGCGCCGCTCAGGCGGCCGGCGCGTCGTGGCAGACCACGCACAGCTTGTTGCCGTCCGGGTCGCGCAGATAGGCGCCGTAGTAGTGCGCATGGTATTCCGGCCGCAGGCCCGGCGCGCCGTCGCGGCCGTCGAACGGCGCGCCGATGACGAACTGCGGGCGCGACAGCATGGAACTCCCTTTCCAGTTGATATTCCAGTCGATAATTCCAGTCGATAGTTCCAGTATATAGCCACAGCGCGGCCGTGCCGCGCGCCGTCCACCGATGAACCACCCAGCCGACCAACATAGTAGCGCAAACGCCTTCCGCCCGGACCTGGTGCGCTGGCGCCAGCTGGTCGCGCCGGCCTGGCTGGCCGCGCTCAACGCCGGCCGGCCGGTGGCGGCCGCGCCGCCGGCCGGCTGGCGCCTGTTCGAGGTGGGCTGCGGCGGCGCCGCGCTGTTCGAGCAGGCGCACATCCCCGGCGCCGGCTACATCGACACGGCCGAACTGGAGCAGGAGCCGTTGTGGAACAAGGTGTCCGACCAGACGCTGCTGCGCCTGTTGCTGCGCCTCGGCGTGCGCCACGACGGCTGCGTCGTGTTGTACGGCCGCAGCACGCTGGCCGCCGCGCGCGCCGCCCACCTGCTGCTGTACGCCGGCGTGCGCGACGTGCGCCTGCTCGACGGCGGCTTCGCCCTGTGGCGCGCCGGCGGCCACGCCGTGCAGGCCGGGCCGCCGGCCCGCCACGACGCCGTGGCCGCCTTCGGCGCGCCGTTCCCGGCGCGGCCCGACTATCTGATCGATACCATCGGCGCCAAGGCCCTGTTGGCCGGCGGCGACGGCGCGCTGGTGAGTATTCGCAGCTGGAGTGAACATACTGGCAAGATTTCGGGGTATAGTTACATCGAGGCCCGGGGCGAGATCCCCGGCGCGCTGTGGGGCAGGGCGGGCGACGACGGCGACGTCAACAGCATGAGCGCCTTCCACCTGGCCGACGGCCGCATGCGTCCGGCCGGGGAGATCCGCGAACAGTGGCGCCGGGCCGGCATCGTCGGCGCCGGCCGCACCGCCTTCTACTGCGGCACCGGCTGGCGCGCCTCGCTGGCGTTCTTCTACGCCTGGTTGATGGACTGGCAGGGCATCAGCGTCTACGACGGCGGCTGGTGCGAATGGAGCCGCGACCCGGCCAACCCGGTGCGGCGCCGCGTAGAGACCGGCTGAAGCCGGCGCCACTGCGGCGGCGGGCGGCACGATCCGAATCGAGAGGAGCGACGATGGATGAAGTCAGCATCGGCGCGGCGCCCGGCCTGGCCGGCGGCGAGCCACAGCGGCACGGGCGGGAGCAGGGGCGGGAGCAGGCGCGGCGGCCGGGGCGCCAGCTGGCCGACCTGCCGGGGCCGAAGGGCAGCCCCATCATGGGCAGCGCCAGGGCGATCAACACGACCCGCTTCCACCGCGTGCTGGAGGACTGGGGCCGCGAATTCGGCCCGCTGTACCGCTTCCGTATCCTCAACCGCACGGTGCTGGTGACGGCCGAGCGCGAGCTCATCGCCGCGCTGCTGCGCGACCGGCCCGAGGCGATGCGGCGCCCCGCGCGCACCGCCCGCCTGCTCGAGGAGATGGGCACGCGCGGCCTGTTCACCGTCGAGGGCGAGGAGTGGCGGCGCCAGCGCAAGCTGGTGATGCGCGCCCTGACACCCGAGGTGATCCACCGCTTCTTCCCGACGCTGGCGGCCTACACCGAACGCCTGCGCCTGCGCTGGCAGGCGGCCGTCGCCGCCGGCCGCCCGGTCGACCTGGCGCGCGACCTGAAGGCCTACACCTTGGACGTCACCGTCGGCCTGGCGATGGGGCAGGACCTCAACAGCCTGGAGCGCGAGGACAACCCGCTGCAGCGCGACATCGAGTTCCTCTTCAACCGCCTGGCGCGGCGGCTGACCTCGCCGTTCGCCTATTGGCGCGTCGGGCTGCTCAAGCGCGCCGTCGACCGCGAGGCCGACGCCGCCTCGGCGCGCGTGCGCCAGGCCATCCTCGGCTTCATCGCCGAGGCGCGCCGCCGCATGGAGCGCGATCCGGCGCTGCGGCAGAAGCCGTCGAACATGCTCGAGGCGCTGATCGCCGCCCGCGACGAGGACGGCTCCGGCTTCAGCGACGAGGTGGTGGTCGGCAACGCCGTGACCATGGTGTTCGCCGGCGAGGACACCACCTCCAACACCATGGCCTGGCTGATCGACTTCCTGGCGCGCCAGCCGCGCGAGGCCGAGACGCTGGCCGCCGAGAGCGCGCGGGTGCTGGGCGGCGCCGCCGTGCTGGACGACTACCGCGGCCTCGAGCAGCTGCGCTACCTGGACGCGGCGACGCGCGAGGCGATGCGCCTGAAGCCGGTGGCGCCGATCATGGCGCTGCAGCCGAACCACGACATGGCGCTGGGCGACGTCGCGGTGCCGGCCGGGACCATCATCTTCTGCCTGCTGCGCCACTGCGCCGAGCGCGGCGGCGAGTTCGAGCAGGCCGACCAGTTCCGCCCCGAGCGCTGGCTGGACGGCGCCGGCGGCGCCGGCGACGACCCGGCGCGCAAGCTGTTCCCCTTCGGCGGCGGGCCGCGCTTCTGCCCGGGGCGCTACCTGGCGATGGCCGAGATCAAGATGGCGATGGCCATGCTGGCGAAGAATTTCGTGCTCGAGCCGGTGCCGGGCGCGGCGCCGGCCGAGGAGACCTTCACCTTCACCATGACGCCGAGTTCGTTGCCGGTGCGGCTGCGCGCGCGCTGAGCGGTTTGCGCCATGTCGAAGCGGACGCACACGGCGCGGCGCGGCGCCTAAGCGCGCCGGAAAACATGCTAATCTAGGCCGGCCGCTGTCCCATCGGCGCGCTGTACCGTCCGCGTCGCCCGGCCGGCCGTCCACCCACCGACAGCAGAGGAAGCCATGCTCAAGAAAACCGCCATTGCCGTTGTCGTCTTGATCGCGCTGGTGTTGTTCGCCGCCGCGCTGCAGCCGAACAGCTTCCGGGTCCAGCGCAGCGCCACCATCAAGGCGGCGCCGGAGAAGATCATGCCGCTGATCAGCGACTTCCACAACTGGACCACCTGGTCGCCTTGGGAGAAGCTCGACCCGGCGATGCGGCGCACCTTCAGCGGCGCGGCGCGCGAGCAGGGCGCCGTCTACTCCTGGGAGGGCAACGACAAGGTCGGCGCCGGCCGCATGGAGATCGTCGCGCTGGCCGCGCCGACGCGGGCGCAGATCAAGCTGGACTTCCTCAAGCCCTTCGAGTCGCACAACACCACCGAGTTTCTGCTGACGCCGCAGGGCGGGCAGACCGTGGTGACCTGGACCATGTCCGGCCCGGCCAGCTTCGTCACCAAGCTGATGGGGCTGGTGACCAGCATGGACAGCATGATCGGCAAGGACTTCGAGACCGGTCTGGCCAACATGAAGGTGGCGGCCGAGCAGTAGGCCGTCCAACCCAGCGGGGGAGGCGCGATGAAACCGAGTATCCGACTAGTGCTGTCGCTGCTGGCCCCGGCCCCGGCCCCGGCCCCGGCCCCGGCCCCGGCCCCGGCCTTGGCCTTGGCCTTGGCCTTGGCCGTGGCGCCGGCGGCGGCCACGGCGGCGCCGCTGCGCGCCGACCACCCCATCATCGGCACCTGGCAGTTGACCCTGCCGGACGGCGCCTGCCGCGAGATCTACCGCATGCACCCGGACGGCAGCAGCCTGGTCACCAGCGCGCAGGAGGTGGCCGAGTCCTCGTTCGAGATCGCCGACCAGCCCGACCCGCGCGGCTACTACAAGCAGGTCGACACCATCGTCAAGGACAACGGCAAGCGCGACTGCAGCGGCGAGATCACCCGGCCCGGCCACGTCAGCACCACCTACCTGCTGTTCCACCCCGGCGGCAACATGTTCCTGTCCTGCCTGGACCGCGAGGGCAAGCGCTGCATCGGCCCCTTCCTGCGCCTGCGCGGCGCCGAGACCTAGCCGGCGCCGGTGCCGGTGCCGCCGCCGGTGCCGCCGCCGGTGCCGATACCGCGCTCGCGGTAGGCGCCCGGGTTGACCCCGGCCCATTCGCGGAAGGCGTGGTTGAAGGCGCTCTGCTCCTGGTAGCCGAGCAGGAAGGCGATGTCGACCAGGCTCAGTCCCGGCTGGCGCAGATAGTCCTTGGCCAGCGCGAAGCGGGCCTGGTCGAGCACCTGCTGGAAGGTGGCGCCGGCCTCGCTCAGCTTGCGCTGCAGGGTGCGCGGCGACAGCTTCAACTCCTCGGCGATGGTGGCCAGGCGCACCTGGCCCTCGGCCAGCTTGCGCGCGATGGCGCCGCGCACCTGCACGCGGATGTCGGCGCCGGCGCGGGCGCGCAGCGCCAGCAGCTGTTCGGCGTGCTGCTGCAGCACCGGGTACAGGCTGACGTCGGCGTTGGGCACCGGCCAGGCCAGCAGCTGGGCGTCGAAAGTGGCGACGTTGGCCGGCGCGCCGAAGCGCGGCAGCGCGCCCAGCACGCGCAGGTACTCGGCGTCGCCGTCCCGGCCGGCGCCGGCGTGGCTCAGCTCCAGCTGCGCCGGCGGCAAGGTCAGGCCGGCCAGCCAGTTGCCGAACACGCGGATGCCGGCGAACACGCTGTCTGCCAGGTGGCGCTGGCCGGCGTCGTAGTGGCTGTGCCAGGTGTAGCGGGCCAGGCCGTCGGCCGTGTGCAGCGCCGAACGGCCCAGGTCGTGGGCCAGCTGCTCGTAGCGCATGGTCTGCTCGAAGGCGTGGCCGAAGTCGCGGCAGCTCAACAAAATCAAACCGTAGACGCTGTAGGTGCCCAGCTTGAAGCGCTCGCCCACGTGCAGGCCGAAGTGGGCGTCGCCGGCCAGCCGCGCGCCGACCTCGAGCAGGCGCACGTAGTCGTCGGCCGGCAGCGTCTCGGGCAGCGGCCACAGCGCGCCGGCGGCCAGGCCGGCGCCGCGTTCCAGCTCGGCCGCCGGCACGCTGCGCGCGGCGGCCGCCTCCAGCAGCGGCAGCAGGTAGGAGCCGGCCACGCGGGCGGCGTGGCGCGGTTCAGGGAGCGGACTTGGCATGATCGAACAAGGCGAATGGCATGAATGCGCAATACCGGTGAAGGGTTGGGTCTTATCCTGTTGTCATCAATCGACAAGTGCGCGCCAGTATAGCAAGCGCGCCGCAACGCAAACAGGAAAACCATGAGACGCTGGAACGGCTGGGGTGACGACACGATAGAATTTGCGCTCGACGCGGACGCGCTGGGCTTTCTGGCCGGGCGCATCGGCAGCGGAACGGCGATTGCGGACGCCGCCTTCGAGCAGGCCTGCGCCCGCTTGCGCCCGTCGCGCTTGGCGCCGCAGCGGCTGATCGACACGGCCGCCGCCGTGCGCCTGCGCCACGCGCTGGGCCAGAGCCTGCCCGACTGGCTGCGCCTGCGCTACGGCGAGATCGACACGGCGCCCGACGGTGTCGCCTTCCCCGAAAGCGCGCAGGACGTGCGCGAGCTGCTGGCCTACGCCGCCGAACACGACGTGGCCCTGGTGCCGCACGGCGGCGGCACCAGCGTGGCCGGCCACCTGACGGCGCCGGGCGGCCCGCGCGCCGTGCTCAGCGTGAGCACGGTCCGCCTGTGCCAGATGCTCAGCCTGGACCGCCAGTCGCAGCTGGCCAGCTTCGGCGCCGGCGTCTTCGGCCCCGACCTGGAGGCGCAGCTGCGCGCCCACGGCTACACCCTGGGCCACTTCCCGCAGTCCTTCGAATACTCGACCCTGGGCGGCTGGATCGTCACCCGCTCGTCCGGCCAGCAGTCGCTGCGCTACGGCCGCATCGAGCAAATGTTCAAGGGCGGCTCGGTGGAGACGCCGGCCGGCCGGCTCGACCTGCCCACCTTCCCGGCCTCGGCCGCCGGCACCGACCTGCGCGAGATGGTGCTCGGCTCCGAGGGCCGGCTCGGCATCCTCACCGAGGCCACCGTGCGCATCACCCCGCTGGCCGAGTACGAGGCCTTCCACGCCGTCTTCTTTCCCGGCTGGGAGCAGGCCGAGGCGGCGGTGCGCGCAGTGGTGCAGGGCGGCCTGTCGCTGTCGATGCTGCGCCTGTCGAACCCGCTGGAGACCGTCACCATGCTGGCGCTGGCCGGCCACAAGGGCCTGATCGGCGCGCTCGAGACCTGGCTGTCCTGGCGCGGCTGCAAGGAGGACAAGTGCATGCTGATGATCGGCGTGAGCGGCAAGAAGCGCGCCGCCAAGACCGCGCTGGCCGACGCGTTGGCGCTGGTCCGGCCGCACGGCGGCGTGCACATCGGCCGCAAGATGGGCGACAAGTGGAAGCAGAACCGCTTCCGCAACGTCTACCTGCGCAACGCCGCCTGGCAGCACGGCTACGCCATCGACACGGTGGAGACGGCGGTCGACTGGCCGCGCGTGCGCGGCATGATGCAGGCGGTCGAGGATGCCGCCGGCGCCGCCCTGGCCTTGCACGGCGAGAAGGTGCACACCTACACCCACCTGTCGCACCTGTACACGCAGGGCGCCAGCGTCTACACCACCTTCGTCTACCGGCTGGCGGGCAACTTCGAGCAGGACCTGGCGCGTTGGCGCAGCCTCAAGTGCGCGGTCAGCATGGCCATCGTCGACCACGGCGGCACCATCAGCCACCAGCACGGCGTCGGCAGCGACCACGCGCCCTACCTGGAGGCGGAGAAGGGGCCGCTGGGCATTGGCGCCATGCGCGCCCTGTTCCGCCACTTCGACCCGCAGCAGATCATGAACCCGGGCAAACTGCTGCCGGCCGAGAGCGAGGCGCCATGAACCCGCGCCTGAACGGGGGCGGCGGCGCCGACGGCGGCCGCGCCGAGCTGCCGGCGCTGCTGGCGCGCGACTGGGACCTGCTGATCATCGGCGGCGGCATCACCGGCGCCGGCATCCTGCTGGAGGCGGCGCGGCGCGGCCTGAAGGCGCTGCTGGTCGAGCAGCGCGACTTCGCCTGGGGCACCTCGAGCCGCTCGTCCAAGCTGGTGCACGGCGGCCTGCGCTATCTGAAGGAGGGCAAGTTCGGCCTGACGCGCGAATCGGTGCGGGAGCGCGAGCACCTGCTGCGCGAGGCGGCCGGCCTGGTCGAACCGCAGAGCTTCGCCTTCGGCGACTACCGGGGCCGCAAGCCGGGCCGGCGCATGTTCCAGCTCGGCCTGGCGATCTACGATTTGATGGCAGGCCAGCGCGCCCGCCACCACTACAAGCGCGCCGACTTCCTCGCGCTGGCGCCCAACGTCGCCACCACCGACCTGGAAGGCGGCATGTGCTACACCGACGCCAAAACCGACGACGCGCGCCTGGTGCTGCGCGTGCTGCACGAGGCCCAGCGCCACGGCGGCGTGGCCGTCAACTACCTGGCGGTCGACCAGCTGCTGCGCGCCGACGGCGCCGCCGCAGGCCTTGCCCCGCCAGCCGCCACAGCGGGCAAGGGCGGTGCCGTCTGCGGCGCGCGCCTGCGCGATGGCATCACCGAGGCGACATACCAGGTGCGCGCCCGGCTGGTGGTCAGCGCCACCGGCGCCTGGGCCGACGGCCTGCGCGCCCAGGGCGGCGCGGAGCCGCGCCTGCGGCCGCTGCGCGGCAGCCACCTGGTGCTGCCGGCCTGGCGCCTGCCGCTGGCGCAGGCGGTCAGCCTGATGCACCCGGCCGACGGCCGCCCGGTGTTCGCCTTCCCCTGGGAGGGCGTGACCCTGGTCGGCACCACCGACGTCGACCACCGTGACAACATGGCGCACGAGGCGGCCATCACCCGCGCCGAGGTCGACTATTTGATGGCGGCGCTGCACGACCAGTTCCCCCAGCTGGCGCTGGTCGAGCGGGACATCATCGCCACCTACGCCGGCGTGCGGCCGGTGATCGACAGCGGCCAGAGCGACCCGTCCAAGGAGGGCCGCGAACACGCCCTGTGGCTGGAGAACGGCCTGCTCACCGTCACCGGCGGCAAGCTGACCACCTTCCGCGTGATCGCCCTCGACGCGCTGAAGAAGGCCGCGCCGCTGCTGCCCGGCTGGGACGCCGAACTGCAGCCGCAGCCGGTGTTCATCCAGCCGCCGCCGCTGCGCTACAACCGCCGCCTGTCGGTCAGCCAGGCGGCCCGCCTGCGCGGCCGCTACGGCCTGCAGGCGCAGGCGTTGGTCGACGCCGCCCAGGACGGCGAGCTGGAGACCATCGCCGGCAGCGAGACCATCTGGGCCCAGCTGCGCTGGGCCGCGCGCGGCGAGGCGGTGCAAAAGCTGGAGGACCTGCTGCTGCGCCGCACCCGTCTGGGCCTGCAGCTGCGCGGCGGCGGCGTCGAGGTGATGGCGCGGGTGCGCGCCATCTGCCAGCCCGAGCTGGGCTGGAGCGACGCGCGCTGGAGCGCCGAGCAGAACGCCTATCTGGCATTATGGAACAGCCACTACAGCCTGCCGGCGCCCTGACGCGCTTTGGCCAGCACGCCGCGCGCGACGATTGAACCCCTGCGGCGTCGAGCGAGGGTCAGACCCTAGGGTCTGACCCTGGATTGCCGCCGCCGGGTTCGGCGGCCGGCACAGAATCGGTGAACAACAACATGAACAATATGGCAGACCCAGACCAGTACATCCTCTCCATCGACAACGGCACCCAGAGCGTGCGCGCGCTGCTGTTCGATTTGGACGGCAATCTCGCCGCCAAGGCGCAGGTGCATTTGGAGGCCTACTTCTCCGACCATCCCGGCTGGGCCGAGCACGACGCCGAGGGTTACTGGCAGGCCGTCTGCGAGGCCTGCCAGCGCCTGTGGAGCGTCACCGACATCCCCCGTTCCGCCGTCAAGGGCGTCGCCGTCACCACCCAGCGCGGCACCGTGGTCAACCTCGACAAGCACGGCAAGCCGCTGCGCCCGGCCATCACCTGGCTGGACCAGCGCCGCACCGACCAGGTGCCGCCGCTCAGCCCCTGGTGGCGCGCCGCCTTCAAGCTGGCGCGGGTCGACTCGACCATCGAGTTCTTCCGCCGCGAGGCGGAGATCAACTGGATCGCCGCCGAGCAGCCCGACATTTGGGCACGCACCGACAAGTTCCTGCTGCTGTCCGGCTTTTTGAACTACCGCCTGTGCGAGCGCTTCGTCGACTCGATCGGCTCGCAGGTGGCCTATCTGCCCTTCGACTACAAGCACCACCGCTGGGCCGGCCCGCGCGATTGGAAGTGGCAGGCGCTGGCGATCAAGCCGAGCATGCTGCCCGAGCTGGTTGCGCCGGGCACGGTGATCGGCGCCATCACGGCCGCCGCCGCCGCCGCCACCGGCATCCCGCAGGGCACGCCGCTGGTGGCCGCCGCCGCCGACAAGGCCTGCGAAGTGATCGGCGCCGGCGCCACCGAGCCGCACATCGGCTGCCTGAGCTACGGCACCACGGCCACCGTCAACACCACCACCAAAAAATACGTCGAGGTGACGCCCTTCATTCCGCCATACCCGGCCGCCATTCCGGGCGCCTACAGCACCGAGGTGCAGATCTTCCGTGGCTACTGGATGGTCAACTGGTTCAAGGAGCAGTTCGGCCACCTGGAGCAGGCCGCCGCGCACCGCCACGGCGGCTCGCCGGAGGAGCTGTTCGACGGCCTGGTCGAGGACGTGCCGCCCGGCTCGATGGGGCTGATGCTGCAACCGTACTGGAGTCCCGGCATCCGCGTGCCGGGGCCGGAGGCCAAGGGCGCGATGATCGGATTCGGCGACGTGCACACCCGCGCCCACATGTACCGGGCGATTCTGGAGGGGCTGGCCTACGCGCTGCGCGAGGGCATGGAGCGCATCGAGAAGCGCGGCGGCGTCAAGGTGACGGAACTGCGCGTGGCCGGCGGCGGCTCGCAGAGCGACGCGGCGATGCAGCTGACCGCCGACATCTTCGGCCTGCCGGCGGCGCGCGCCCACGTCTACGAGACCTCCGGCCTGGGCGCGGCGATCGCCGTGGCGGCCGGGCTGGGGCTGCACAAGGACTTCGATGCCGCCACCCGCGCCATGACGCGGCCGGGCCGGGTGTTCCTGCCCATCCCGGCCAACCAGGCGATCTACGAGCGGCTATACCGCCGCGTGTATTTGAAGATGTACCAGCGGCTGCAACCGATGTACGCCGAAATCGCCGACATCACCGGCTATCCCGAGCGCCTGTGAGGAAGGTGGTTCAGCACTCCAACAAGCAAGAATCGGCGGCGACAGTCTAGAAGGGTCAGACCCTAGGGTCTGACCCTGGCTCTGCGCCATCAGCCCATCAGCGCCTGCACGGCGTCCAGGGCGGCGCTGTCCGGCTTGTTGGCGCGCACCTGGTTGCGGCCGCCCTCCTTGGCCACGTACATGGCGCGGTCGGCGGCGACGAACAGCGCCTCGGTGCTGTCGAACTGGTTCGGGTGGATGGTCGAGACGCCGATGCTGACGGTGATCCACGGCGAGGTCGGCGAGCGCGGATGCGGCAGCTGCAGCGCCTCGATGTGGGCGCGGATAGCCTCGGCCAGCAGATGGGCCGAGTCGGCGTCCGTCTCGGCGAACAGCAGCACGAACTCCTCGCCGCCGTAGCGCGCCGCCAGGTCGGTCGGCCGCAGCGCGTGCGAGGACACCGCCTGCGCCACCTGCGCCAGGCAGGCGTCGCCGGCCGGATGGCCCAGCGTGTCGTTGTACAGCTTGAAGTGGTCGACATCGAGCACCACCAGCGACAAGGGCTGGCCGCTGCGCAGGGCGCGCTGCCATTCCTTCTCGAGGAAGCCGTCGAAATGGCGCCGGTTGGCGATCTTGGTCAGCGGGTCGACCATCGCCGCGCGCTGCAGCGCGTCTTCGGACAGCTTGTGGTGGGTGATGTCGTGCAGCAGGCCGATGAACAGCGGCTGGCGCAGGTACATCGGGGTCAGCGTCAGGTCCATGCATACCGAGCGGCCGTCGCAGTGGCGGATGATCACCTCGCGCGTGCCGTGGCTGTGCGCCGTCTCCGGCGCGGCGCCGTAGCGTTCGAAGTAGTCGAGGTACTCGCGCGCCACCAGCGGATTGAGCAGCTCGCCGATCGAGCGGCCGGCCAGCTCGCCCTCCCGGTAGCCGAGGTATTTGTCGCAGGCCGGGTTGGTGAACTGGATGCGGCCGTCCGCCTCGATGATCAGCAGGCCCTCGGCCATGTTGTTGACGATGGTGCGCAGGCGCTCGGCCTGCTCGCCCTGGTTCTCGCTGCGGCTGCGGATCTGCAGCTGGCTGCGCACCCGCGCGCCCACCTCGGCCAGGCGCAGCGGTTTGCTGATGTAGTCGACCGCGCCCAGGTCGAAGCCGGCGACGACGTCGTCGGCCTCGGTGCGGGCGCTCATGAAGACCACCGGGATGCCCTGGGTGGCGGCGTGGTTCTTCAACTGGCGGCAGGTCTCGAAGCCGTCCATGCCGGGCATGACCACGTCGAGCAGGATCAGGTCGGGTTGGACGCGGCGGGCGATCTGCAGGGCGCGCTCGCCGTTGCTGGCGACGAAGGTCTGGTAGCCCTGTTGGCTCATCAGCTTGCGCAGCACGGCGAGGTTGTCGGCGGCGTCGTCGACGATCAGGATGGTCGCTTGGCGCCGCGCCGCTAGCTCGGGTAGGGCGGACGGCATCATCATGCGGCACCCCGCAGTGCGCCGATCGGCGGGCGTCGCGAGCCGGCGCGGCGGGGCCGGGCGGCGGGGCGGTCGGTGGCGATTTCGGTGTCTGCGGACAAAGGTTGGCCTGTCGATAAAAGTGACTGTCTGTCTAAATCATACCGCTTCGGGAAAGTGATTTGTAGAAAAACACCAAATGTTTTTTTGAGGAAATCTTCGAATTGCCGAATGATAGGTAGCTTTTCGACACTATTTACCGTCTTCCTTGCGGCAGCAAGAGCGAGGCTGTAACTATCGGTGGCTAATTTCGGGTATGAAATGGTTCAAAATTTCAACAGCCGGTGTTGTATTTTGGATGGTGGGAATCCGCCCGGCGGCGGCAACGCAAAGTGGGCGCACTGGGCGCCCACTCGGGATGTTGCGGCGCGCGGCCCGGCCGTCGGGCCGCGCCACGCGGAAACCGGTTTAGATCTTGGCGGCGATCAGTTTGCCGAGGATCTCGATGCCGGTGCGGATGCGTTCCGGCGACACCGTCACGAACGACAGGCGCAGCGTGTTGGTTTCCGGCTCGTTGGCGTAGAACGGCGAACCCGGCACGAAGGCGACCTTGGCGGCGATGGCTTCGTCGAGCAGGGCCATGGCGTTGATGTGCTTGGGCAGGGTGACCCAGATGAACATGCCGCCCTCCGGCTTGGTCCAGCTGACGCTGGCCGGGAAGTGCTGTGCCATCGCCTCGAGCATGCACTGGCATTGGTCGCCGTACAGCGTGCGGATCTGCGGGATGTGGCGGTCGAGGAAGCCGTCCTTGATCACCTCGTGCACCACCATTTGCGTCAGCTGCGAGGTGTGCAGGTCGGCGGCCTGCTTGGCCAGCTCCAGGCGGCGCACCAGCGGCAGCGGGGCGACCACGTAGCCGAGGCGGATGCCCGGCGTCAGCACCTTGGAGAAGGAGCCCATGTAGATCACGCCGTCCGGGTTCATCGCCACCATCTTCGGCAACGGCGCGCCCTTGTAGCTCAAGGCGCCGTAAGGGTCGTCCTCGATCAGCGGCAGGCCCAGGCGGGCACAGGTTTCCACCAGTTGGTGGCGGCGCTCCAGCGACAGCGTGCGGCCGGTCGGGTTTTGGAAGTTCGGCAGCGCGTACAGCAGGCGCGCGCCCTGGGCCACCTTGTCGAGCGACTCGGGAACCAGGCCGTGTTCGTCCGTGTCGACCGAGACGAACTCGGGACGGTAGACCGAGAAGGCCTGCAGCGCGCCCAGGTAGGACGGCGTTTCGACCAGCACGCGGCTGCCCTCGTCGATCAGCACCTTGCCCAGCAGGTCGAGCGCCTGCTGCGAGCCGGAGGTCATCAGCACTTGTTCCGGCACGATCTTGACGCCGTTGGCCGACAGCGAATCGGCGATCCATTGGCGCAGCGGCAGGTAGCCGTCGGTCGGGCCGTACTGCAGCGCCACCTTGCCGGAGTTGGTCAGCACCTTGTCGAAGGCGATCTTCATCTCGTCGACCGGGAAGGTGGCCGGCGACGGCAGGCCGCCGGCGAAGGAGATGATTTCCGGCTGCTGGGTGATCTTCAGGATCTCGCGGATGAAGGAGCTTTGCAGCTGCTCGGCGCGTTCGGCGAAACGCCACTGCATCGGGTTTGGATTTTCAATTTTCATACATGTCTCACTGAGTAATTACCGGAGCCTGTGGGCCGGCCGGTCGATGAACAAGCGCGCTTGTGGCGGCCCTCGAAAGGGCGGCGCCACGGGTAGGTCGGCGCCGCCCGGTAAAGCAGAAGTCGGAGTCGCGGCGAGCTTAGGCCGCGTCGGCCACCTCGACCACCAGGTCGATCTCGACGCAGCCGCCGAGCGGGATCTGCGCCACGCCGAAGGCGGCGCGGGCGTGCTTGCCGGCGTCGCCGAACACTTCGCCGAGCAGCTCGGAGGCGCCGTTGGTGACCAGGTGGTGCTCGGTGAAGTCGGGCGTGGAGTTGACCAGGCTGGTGAGCTTGACGATGCGCTTGACGCGGGCAAGGTCGCCGACGGCTTCCTGCAGGGTGCCCATCAGCGCCACGGCGACGCTGCGCGCGGCGGCCTTGCCCTCGTCGACGCCGATGTTCTTGCCCAGTTGGCCGACCCACGGCGAGCCGTCTTCCTTGCGCGCGATGTGACCGGAGATGAACACCAGGTTACCGCTTTGGACGTACGCGACGTAGGCGGCCATCGGTGCGGCGGGCGCGCTCAGGGTGATATCGAGGGCTTTGAGTTTTTCGTAAATAGACATGTGGCGTCCCGGTTAGGTGTCGATTGCTCGACGAAGGTTGGTGTCGGTGCGCGACGGGCGCGGCAAGACCGATATTGTACGTCGTGCGGCTGGAGCTGCCCACAACAGGGCCGAAATCAAAATCCTGTATGGTGTTATGGCCGTTTCACCTGCATTTTGCGGCCCAGGCCCACCACAATGATCACGGCGAGTGCGAAAACCAGGTTGTCCCATTCCAGCGCTTCGCCCAGCACCAGGCTGGCGCCGAGCAGCGAAAGGAAGGGCTGCACCAGTTGCACCTGGCCGACGCGCGCCACGCCGCCCAGCGCCATGCCGCGATACCAGAAGAAAAAGCCGATGAACATGGAGAAAACCGAGACATAGGCGAAGCCGGTCCAGGCCCGCGCGCCGGCCCGCAGCATGGCTCCGGCCTGGTCCCAGCTGTGCCAGAGCAGCAGCGGCAGCAGCAGCGGCGCGGCCAGCAGCAGGGCCCAGCAGATCACCTGCTGGCCGCCCATGCGCTGCGCCAGCCGGCCGCCGGCGGCGTAGCCGGCCGCCGCCAGCAGCACGGCGGCGAACATCGCCAGGTCGGCCGCCTGCAGGCCGCCGCCGCTCTGCCGCAGGGCGAAGCCGACCACCAGCGCGCTGCCCAACAGCGACATGGCCCAGAAGCCGGCCGATGGCCGTTCGTGCCCGCCCAGCGCGGCGCAGGCGGCGGTGGCCAGCGGCAGCACGCCGACCAACACGGCGCCGTGGGCGGCCGGCAGGGTGCGCATGGCGATCGAGGTGAGCCAGGGGAAGCCGATGATGCAGCCGCCGGCCACCAGCGCCAGCGCCGGCAGCGCGTCGCGCGGCGGCGGCGGGGCGCGGCGCCAGGCCAGCCAGGCCGCCGCCAGCACGGCCGCCACCAGGGCGCGGCCGAGGGCGACGAACAGCGGGTCCAGGCCGGCCACCGCCATGCGGGTGAAGGGCAGCGTCAGGCTGAAGATGGCCACGCCGGCCAGGCCGAGCAGCATGCCGCGGGTTTCGTCGGACAGGCCGGCGCGGCCCACCGGGGGCAGGGACCCCGGCGGCGCGGCGGGCGCGCTGGCGGCGAGTGTGGCGGCGGTGCTGGGCTGGTGCATGGCGCTGTCTTTCTGGGTGGCTTTGGGCGGGAGTTAGGTGTATCCTAAATGACAAAACCAGTACAGTGCCAATACACCTTCGAACATAATTCACTATGCTGTAACGGTAAAATGACCAATACACAAACCCAAGCATCGCCGGCGCGTGCCGGCAAGGCCCAGCCGACCGCGCTGGTGGCGCTGCTGTCGCGCGAATCGGGCGAGTCGCTGATCGAGCAGATCGTCCGCTCGGTGGCGGCGCGCATCGACGACCGCGTGCTGCGCGGCGGCGCCCGCATGCCGTCGATCCGCCAGTTCGCCGGCGCCCAGGGCGTATCCTGCTTCACCGTGGTGGCCAGCTACGACAAGCTGGTGGCGCGCGGTTACCTGGAGTCGCGCCGTGGCGCCGGCTTCTACGTGCGCGAGCGCTCGCCGCTGAACGCCGACCAGCGCTCCGCCGCCGGCGCAGGTGCCGGGGTGGAGCCGGCGCCGGTCTGGCCCGATGCCGACGCCGGCAAGGCGATCGACGTGGTCTGGCTGATCCGCAACATGTTCCGCCAGACGCCCTACCAGCAGATGCCCGGCTCCGGCGTGCTGCCCAACGAGTGGCTGGACGGCCAGACGGTGGCCAACGCGCTGCGCGCGGTGGGCCGGCAGAACCCCAACCTGCTGCTCAGCTACGGCCTGCCGCAGGGCTTCCTGCCGCTGCGCCAGCAGCTGCAGCAGAAACTGGCCGAGCTTGAGATCGTCGCCGCGCCCGAGCAGATCGTCACCACCGCCGGCGTGACCCAGGCGCTGGACCTGGTGGCGCGCGAGTTCACCCGCCCCGGCGACACCATCTTCGTCGACGACCCAGCCTGGTTCCTGATGTTCGGCTCCTTCGCCGCGCTGGGCGCCAAGGTGGTCGGCATCCCGCGCCTGGGCGACGGGCCGGACATCGCCCGCCTGGCCGAGCTGGCCGCGCTGCACCAGCCCAAGCTGTACATCATCAACTCGGTGCTGCACAACCCCAGCTCGACCTCGCTGTCGGCGGCCAAGGCCTTCCAGGTGCTGCGCCTGGCCGAGCAGCACGGCTTCACCATCGTCGAGGACGACATCTACTGCGACCTGCACCCCGGCAGCGCGGTGCAGCCGGCCACCCGCCTGGCCGCGCTCGACCAGCTGCAGCGGGTGATCTACCTGGGAGGCTTCTCCAAGACCATGGCGGCCAACCTGCGGGTCGGCTACATCGCCACCTCGCGCCAGTGGGCCGAGCGGCTGGCCGACCGCAAGATGCTGTCGACCCTGACCACCAGCGACATCGGCGAGCGGGTGGTCTACAAGGTGCTGTCCGAGGGCTCCTACCGCAAGCACGCCGACCGCATGCGCCTGCGTCTGGACGCGGTGCGCGGCAAGACGGTGCGGCAGATGGAGCGGGTCGGCCTGACGGTCGACATCGTCAGCCCGGCCGGCATGTTCGTCTGGGCCGACGCCGGCCGCGACACCAACGCCCTGGCCGAACGGGCCATGGCCGAGGGCCTGCTGCTGGCGCCGGGCAGCCTGTTCTCGCCCAAGCAGCTGGCCTCGACGCGGATGCGGCTGAACGTGGCGGCGATGCAGGACCCGGCCATCTGGCGCTTCCTCGAGCGCGAGCTGGGGCGCTGAGCCGGGCCGCCAGTTGGGCCGCCAGTTGGGCCGCGCGCCGGGCCGCGAGCGCGGCGCCTCGCCAAGCCTTGAAATCGGCCATATAATCCCCACTTTTGGAAAATCCGCGCAACAAACCCCGTATCAACACAGACTAATTAGAGGTAAAAATGGCCGACAACAAGCAAACCCTGGGTTTTCAAGCTGAAGTCAAACAGCTGCTGCAACTGATGATCCACTCGCTGTACTCGAACAAGGAGATTTTCCTGCGCGAGCTGATCTCGAACGCCTCCGACGCGTCCGACAAGCTGCGCTTCGAGGCGATCAACAACGACGCCCTGTACGGCAACGACCATGAACTGAAGATCAAGGTCAGCTTCGACAAGGAAGCGCGCACCATCACCATCTCCGACAACGGCATCGGCATGAGCCGCGACGAGGCCATTTCGCACCTGGGCACCATCGCCAAGTCGGGCACCAAGGAATTCTTCGGCAAGCTGTCGGGCGACCAGCAGCAGGACGCCGCGCTGATCGGCCAGTTCGGCGTGGGCTTCTACTCCGGCTTCATCGTCGCCGACAAGATCACCGTCGAAACGCGCCGCGCCGGCGCCGCCGCCAACGAGGGCGTGCGCTGGGAATCGGCCGGCGAGGGCGACTACAGCGTCGAACAGATCGAAAAAACCTCGCGCGGCAGCGACATCATCCTGCACCTGCGCGAAGGCGAGGACGAGCTGCTGTCGAGCTGGAAGATCAAATCCATCATCCGCAAGTACTCCGACCACATCTCGCTGCCGATCGTCATGGCCAAGGAAGAGTGGGACGACGAGAAGAAGGAAACCGTCGTCAAGGACGAGCTGGAAACCATCAACCAGGCCAGCGCGCTGTGGGCCCGCAACAAGGCCGACATCACGCCGGAACAGTACGACGAGTTCTATAAGCACGTCTCGCACGACTTCCAGTCGCCGCTGACGCACACCCACAACCGCGTCGAGGGCCGCAGCGAGTACACCCAGCTGCTGTACATCCCGAGCAAGGCGCCGTTCGACCTGTGGGACCGCAACAAGCGCGGCGGCATCAAGCTGTACGTCAAGCGCGTCTTCATCATGGACGACGCCGAGCAGCTGATGCCGGCCTACCTGCGCATGGTCAAGGGCGTGATCGACTCGGCCGACCTGCCGCTGAACGTCTCGCGCGAGATCCTGCAGGAGTCGCGCGACGTCAAGGTGATCCGCGAGGGCTCGACCAAGCGCGTCATCGGCATGCTGGAGGAATTGGCCAACGCCGACGAGCAGGACAAGAAGGACAAGTACGCCACCTTCTGGAAGGAGTTCGGCCAGGTGCTGAAAGAGGGCATCGGCGAGGACGCCGGCAACAAGGAGCGTTTGGCCAAGCTGCTGCGTTTCGCCTCGACCGGCAACGACAACGACGAGCAGAACGTCTCGTTCGAGCAGTACGTGGCGCGCCTGAAGGACGGCCAGGACAAGATCTACTACGTCACGGCGGACAACTACACCGCCGCCAAGAACAGTCCGCACCTGGAGATCTTCCGCAAGAAGGGCGTCGAAGTGCTGCTGCTGACCGACCGCGTCGACGAGTGGATGCTGTCCTTCCTGCAGGACTTCGAGGGCAAGGAACTGGTGTCGGTGGCCAAGGGCGGCCTGGACCTGGGCAAGCTGGAGGACGAGGCCGAGAAGAAGGAACACCAAGAGACCGAGACCTCCTACCAGGACCTGGTCGGCAAGATGAAGGAAGCGCTGGCCGACAAGGCCAAGGACGTGCGCGTCACCTTCCGTCTGACCGATTCGCCGGCCTGCCTGGTGGCCGACGAGAACGAGTTGTCCGGCAACCTGCTGCGCATGTTGAAGGCGGCCGGCCAGAACGCGCCGGACTCCAAGCCCATCCTGGAGATCAACCCGAACCACCCGCTGGTGACGCGCCTGAAGTACCAGGATGCCGGCAGCCAGTTCAACGACTGGGCCCACATCCTGTTCGACCAGGCCATGCTGGCCGAAGGCGGTTCGCTGAGCGATCCGGCCACCTTCGTCAAGCGCCTCAACGAGATGCTGCTGGCCGGCGCCGGCAAGTAAGCGACCCTCGTGTAGCAAAAAAAAGCCTCTTCGGAGGCTTTTTTTTTCGTCCGGCGCCGGCGCGCCGCGTCTTAAATTTACAACAATAATGCGAAATAAATAAATATATTGTTTTGGTAATATTCATATGATATTTTTTCATGCAATTGATGTAAAGCAAAGGTAAGCGGCGGACCTAAGCGGCCTGCGGTTTGCCTTCCTGGGCTGGCGTCCCCACCGGGGCGCAGTTTGAACAAGGCAACGATGTCCTTGTTGCGGGAAGGGCGTGTGGGGCGGAATGTCTTTCCTGGATAACGATCCGTCTGATGTCTAAATTTGGAGAGAAATAATGAAGATGAAACTGGCGTTGTTCATGTTTGCCATCGGCCTGGGTAGCTCGTTCGCTTACGCCGCCGAGACCAACGGCTTCAGTTGCGAAAGCTATTGCTATTCGGATTACCGCTATTGCATGAGCGTGAACACGATGGAGTTCTGCGAGCCGCGGAAAACCGCTTGCTTGCAGCGTTGTGGCATCCAAGAGCCCTAATTTAGGCGGCGTTGCCTGTCCCGCTCGCTGGCTTGGCAGATGTCGCGCCGGCGCGGCAAGAAGAACGATCAATCGGATGTCTAATTCTAGGGAACTCAAATGAAAATGAAGCTCGCACTATTCATGTTTGCTATCGGCTTGGGCAGCTCGTTCGCCTACGCCGCCGAGTCGTCCACCAACAGCTGCCAAGGCTGGTGCGCGATCGGTTACCGCAACTGCATCAAACATGGTGGCGACCCGGTGGAGTGCGCCGCCGACCGCGACGCCTGCTTTGAGGATTGCGGCGGCCGGGCGATGTAGCCGCGGACGTGCGATTCAGCGCCGCCTGTGCGGGTATGGCAGGCGGCGCCTTGCATCACTTTCCTTTGTTCAGCGTCGGCATCAAGCTCATCAACACCATCTTCTCCTGCGCCTCGGCGGCCGGCGCACCGCCAGTGCCATGCGACAGAATGCGCAATCGGCTGGCCAGCAGGCGGATCAGCCCTGCACGCGGGCGCAGAAGGCCAGCAGCATCGCCGCGCCGGCGGGCCAGGGGCCGTAGCCGGCGTCGCCGTTGATGTGGCCGGCGTCGCCGATCGAGACGAACTCGCTGCCCCAGCTGGCGGCGAACAGGCGGGCGCGCTGCTCCGTCACATAGGGATCGTCGCTGCTGGCCACCACCATGCTGGGGAAGGGCAGGGGCGCCAGCAGCATCGGCTGAAAGCCGCTGGTGCAGTCCGGGTAGGACGGCGCGTCGACATCGCTGGGCGCCACCAGGAAGGCGCCGGCGACGGCGTGGCGCGAGCCGGCGGCGGCCCAGCGCGTCACCAGCGAGCAGCTCAGGCTGTGCGCCGCCAGCACCGGCGGGCGTTGGCAGCGGCCGATGGCGGCGTCCAACTCGGCCACCCACTCGTCGCAGCGGGGCGTGTCCCAGTCGCGGTGCGGCACGCGCAGCCAGGCGGGATGCTCGGCCTCCCACCGGGTTTGCCAGTGGGCCGGGCCCGAGTTCCACAGGCCGGCCAGTGTCAGTACCTCGAAATCCATGTAGTTTCCTTTCTTCTTGCGACGCGCGGAGCGGACGAAACGCGTAGAATTAGCGCTCCTCAATGTGGAAGAGTATGCCATGACGACCGCCCCGGATTTTCACTCCCCAACAGATTTGCGCAAGCACATACAAGAGACGATGCAGTTCTACCATCCGCGCTGTATCGACCCCAGCGGCGGCTTCTACCACTTCTACAAGGACGACGGCCGGGTCTACGACGAGCGCAGCCGGCATCTGGTCAGCAGCACCCGCTTCGTCTTCACCTACGCCATGGCGGCGCGCCACTTCGGCGCCGACGAATACCTGCCCCAGGTGCGCCACGGCCTCGCCTTCCTGCGCGAGGCGCACCGTAATCCGCTTACAGGCGGCTATGCCTGGCTGCTCGACTGGCGCGACGGCCAGGGCACCGTGGTCGACGGCAGCAACCACTGCTACGGCCTGGCCTTCGTGCTGCTGGCCTACTCGCACGCGCTGTTGGCCGGCGTCGACGAGGCGCGCGGCTGGATAGACGAAACCTACGACTTGATGGAGAAGCACTTCTGGCAGGCCGACTTCGGCCTGTACGCCGACGAGGCCAGCACCGACTGGACCACGCTGGCGCCGTATCGCGGCCAGAACGCCAACATGCATTCGGTCGAGGCGCTGCTGGCCGCCTACGAGGCCACCGACGACCTGCGCTTCCTGCACCGCGCCGAGCGCATCGCCCACAACATCACGGTGCGTCAGGCGGCTCTGTGCGACGGGCTGATCTGGGAGCACTACCATATCGACTGGTCGGTGGACTGGGACTACAACCGCGACGACGCCTCCAACATCTTCCGCCCGTGGGGCTACCAGCCGGGCCATTTGACCGAGTGGTCCAAGCTGCTGTTGCTGTTGGAGCGGCACGCCAAGCAGCTGCGCCAACCGGCCGACTGGATACTGCCGCGCGCCATCGCCTTGTTCGACGCCGGCCTGGACACCGCCTGGGACCAGCAGCACGGCGGCATCTGCTACGGCTTCGCCCCCGACGGCGCCATCTGCGACGCCGACAAATACCACTGGGTGCAGGCCGAGAGCATGGCGACGGCCGCCGTGCTGGCCGAGCGCACCGGCGAGGCGCGCTTCTGGCTGTGGTACGACAAGCTGTGGGACTACTGCTGGACGCACTTCGTCGACCACCGCCACGGCGCCTGGTTCCGCATCCTACGCGGCGACAACAGCGCCTGCACCGACGACAAGAGCCCGGCCGGCAAGGTCGACTACCACAACATGGGCGCCTGCTACGAGGCCGTCAACGCGCTGCGGCGCTGGCAATCGCGCTAGGAGAAAGCATCGGGGTCAGTGCCGACATTCGGACATTCATCGCGTGAATGTCCGAATGTCGGCACTGACCCCGGGGTGCGGGGTGGGATTAGAGGGCGGTGCGCAGGGCGAACAGCTCGGGGAACAGCACCACGTCGAGCATCTTGCGCAGGTAGCTGACGCCGGCCGTGCCGCCGGTGCCGGTCTTGAAGCCGATGATGCGCTCGACCGTGGTCACATGGCGGAAGCGCCAGAAGCGGAACGCCGTCTCCAGGTCGACCAGCTTTTCGGCCAGCTCGTACAAGGCCCAGTATTTGCTCGGGTCGCGGTAGACCTCCAGCCAGGCGGCCTTGACCGATTCGTCGGCCACGGTGGCCAGGGTCCAGTCGGCGTTCAGGCGCTCGGGCGCGATGGCCAGGCCGTTGCGGGCCAGCAGCTTGATCGACTCGTCGTACACCGACGGCGCGCGCAGCGCGGCGTCGAGCGTGGCGAAGGCGGCCGGCGCGGTGTTGTGGACGTTGAGCAGGGCGGCGTTCTTGTTCCCCAATATGAACTCGATCTCGCGGTACTGGTAGGACTGGAAACCGGACGAGGCGCCCAGATACGGCCGGATGGCCGAGTATTCCGGCGGCGTCATGGTCGCCAGCACGTCCCAGGCGTGCACCAGCTGGTCCATGATGCGGGCCACCCGGGCCAGCATCTTGAAGGCCGGCGCCAGGTTGTCGGCCTGCAGGTTGGCGCGCACGGCGTGCATCTCGTGCAGCATCAGCTTCATCCACAGTTCGCTGGTCTGGTGCTGGACGATGAACAGCATCTCGTTGTGGTTGGGCGAGAGCGGGTGCTGGGCGGTGAGGATGCGGTCCAGCGCCAGGTAGTCGCCGTAGCTCATCGATTCGCTGAAATCCATCTGCGCGCCGTGCCACTGGGCGTGCGGGCATTGCGGGCTGTCGTTCTTGTCGGTCATGGTGGCTCTGTTCTTGTGGTGGGGTCAGGTCACGGCGTCGCGCTTGGCGGCGATGTCGTAGGCGGTGTCGTCGAGGATCTGGCGCAGGATCTCGACCGCGTCCCACACCTCGGTGTAGCTGGTGTAGAGCGGCGTGAAGCCGAAGCGCATGATGGCCGGCTCGCGGTAGTCGCCCACCACGCCGCGCCCGATCAGCGCCTGCATCACGGCGTAGCCGTGCGGATGGGTGAAGCTGACGTGGCTGCCGCGCCGCGCGTGCTGGCGCGGCGTGACCAGTCCCAGCGGATGGCTGCCGCAGCGCCGTTCGACCAGTTCGATGAACAGGTCGGTCAGCGCCAGCGACTTGGCGCGCACCGCCGCCATGTCGGTCTGCTCGAACACCTCCAGCCCGCTTTCGACCATGGCCAGCGAGACGATGGGCTGGGTGCCGCACAGGGCGCGGCCGATGCCGTCGGCGGGGGCGAAGTCGGGCGCCATGGCGAACGGCGCGGCGTGGCCCCACCAACCGGACAGCGGCTGGCGGAAGCGCGCCTGGTGCCGGGCCGGCACCCAGATGAAGGCCGGCGCGCCGGGGCCGCCGTTCAGATACTTGTAGGTGCAGCCGACCGCCAGGTCGGCGCCGTCGCCGTTCAGGGCTAGCGGCACGGCGCCGGCCGAGTGGGCCAGGTCCCAGACGACCAGGGCGCCGGCGGCGTGGGCCAGGGCGCTGGTGGCGCGCATGTCGTGCTGGTAGCCGCTGCGGTAGTTGACGTGGGTCAGCATGACGACGGCGGTGTCGGCGTCGATGGCGGCGGCGATCTCCTCGACCGAGTCGACCAGGCGCACCGTGTAGCCGCGCGCCAGCCAGCCGGCCAGGCCCTGGGCCATGTAAATATCGGTGGGGAAGTTGCTGCGTTCGGTGACGAGCACGCGGCGGCTTGCCGTGGCCGGCTGCTCGGCCTGCATCTGCAGCGCGGCGGCCAGCGCCTTGAACAGGTTGACCGAGGTGGTGTCGGTGACCACCACCTCGTCCTGGCCGGCGCCGAGCAGGGGGGCGAGGCGGTTGCCCAGGCGCTTGGGCAGGTCGAACCAGCCGGCCGTGTTCCAGCTGCGGATCAGGTCCTGGCCCCATTCGCGGGCGATGACGTCCTGCGCGCGGGCCAGCGCGGCGCGCGGCCGGGCGCCGAGGGAGTTGCCGTCGAGGTAGATCAGGCCGGCGGGCAGGTCGAACCGGGCGCGCAGGGCGGCGAGCGGATCTTGCGCGTCGCGGCCCAGGCAGTCGTCACGTGTTGTCATTAAGTAACTTTCTTCGAGTGGGAGGAGATACTTGAAGCTTCATCTATTTTGCGATGCATGGCGGAGTGTAGCAATTTCTTGCCCCCGCAACCACAAAATGGGCGGCCGGGGGGCCGGGCGGGTATTTTTCTCGACGGGGCAAGCCCGCATGGATACGGGCTTTGCGGCCGATCGCGCAAGTATTTTCAGTTTTTTTAAAAATAATTCAAAAAAACCCTAAAGTTCTCCGAAACGGCGCCGTTACCAGTTTCATGAAGAGCGGAAATGGGTTGGCGTTAAGCCTCCTCAAGTTCTTCGGACGACAGGCAAGGAAATCGAAAATTTTCAAAAATATTTCGCTCCAACCCTAAAGTTCCTGAAAAGGGTGTCGTTAAAGAGTCAGACGTAGCAAAAAAGAGTCGACTTAAATCAAATAAGTTGTACGTGCCAAAGGCCATTTTTGAAGCTGTCAGACCACCAAATATCCGCGCCGCTAGGGCGTCGGCAAGCAATCTGCGAGTGTTTGTAAGACAAACACCGACAGGTCGCATCCGCTATTTCCCGACGGAAAATACAGCTCCCCACCTCTTCTCGCATTTTTGTTGCTCAAGCAGAATGTATCTCACTGGAAACGCAAACGTGTTCCGAAGTGAATACACCGCAACGGATTGAGGAGATGGAAATGACTGCAAACGACATGATGGCTGAGATTCGCGATGCCAACCTGAGCTACCTGATGCTGGCTCAGCAAATGATCCGCGCGGACAAGGTGACCGCCATCTTCCGCCTGGGCCTCGCCGCCGAAATCGCCGACCTGATCGAGGGCATGAGCAACGCCCAGATCCTGAAACTGGCCGGCGGCAACATGATGCTGGCCCGCTTCCGCTTCGACGACAGCGCCATCCTGTCGATGCTGACCAGCCACAATAAAGACCGCGTGCTGGCCCAGTCGCACGCCGCCATCCTGATGGCCGGCCAAGCGGTCGAAGAAATCGTTTAAGATTGGTCGCCAGTCGTAAATAGCAGAGTAGTGAGCTGTCCGCAATGCAACGTCCCGGAGTCGATATCATGGCCAAGAAGAGTGTAGTGTCCGAAGCGCAAGAGATCCAGCTTGCGATTGAACTGATCCAGCTCGGCGCCCGCCTGCAGTTGCTCGAATCCGAGGTGTCGCTGTCGCGCGAACGCCTGCTCAAGCTGTACAAGGAACTCAAGGGCGTCTCGCCGCCGAAGGGCATGCTGCCGTTCTCGACCGACTGGTTCCTCACCTGGCAGCCGAACATCCATTCCTCGCTGTTCATCAACATCCACAAATTCCTCGTCGAGCACGCCGGCGCCAGCGGCGTCGAGGCGGTGATGAAGGCCTACAAGCTGTACCTGGAACAAATGCCGCCCGAGCCGGGCGAGGAGCCGATGCTGTCGCTGACCCGCGCCTGGACGCTGGTGCGCTTCTTCAGCGGCAAGATGCTCGAGCTGGCGCCCTGCGGCAAATGCCAGGGCAAGTTCGTGGTCAACTGCATGGACTTGAACGGCAGCTATGTCTGCGGCCTGTGCCACATGCCCTCGCGCGCCGGCAAGACCAAGAAAGCCAAGGCCGACGCGCTACTGGCGGCGTGATCCAGCGTTCCCCCATCTTCCCATCGCGCGGCCGGGCATGAGTCCCCGGCCGCGTTTTGCTATGCGCCGGCCGCGTTTGGCGCACCTGGCGCGGCTGTCGTGGCTGTGGCGGGCGCCGGCGGTGCGCGCCCTGTTGCTGCAGACGTTGGCGCTGCTGCCCACCTTTTTATTGCTGACCCTGCTGGCCCGCGGCGGCCACCTCGTCACGCCGCTGCTGGCGGCGCTGGCGCAGGGCGTCTGCGCGGCGGCGCTCAGCTGGCGCGCCGGCCTGGCCGCCTGGTGGCGCCCGATCCAGCTGCTGTTCCCGCTGGCGCTGCTGGGCGCCAGCGCCTGGCATTTGCCGCCGCTGCTGTTCCTGCTGGTCTTCCTCTTCCTGCTCGGCCTGTACTGGTCGACCTTCCGCACCCAGGTGCCGTATTACCCGTCCAATCCGGCCGTGTGGCAGGCGGTGCAGACGCTGCTGCCGGCCGGTCCGGCGCGCATGGTCGACATCGGCAGCGGCCTGGGCGGGCTGGTGCTGCACCTGGCGCGCCAACGCGCCGACGTCGACTGCGTCGGCATCGAACTGGCGCCGCTGCCCTGGCTGGCCAGCCGCCTGCGCGCCGCGCTGGCCGGCAGCCGCGCCCGCTTTGTGCGCGGCGATTACGAGGAACTTGATTTCGCTCAATTCGACCTCGTCTTCGCCTACCTGTCGCCGGCCGTGATGAGCCGGCTGTGGACCAAGGCGGCGGCCGAAATGCGCCCCGGCACGCTGCTGCTCAGCTATGAATTCGCCATCGTCGGGCGCCCGCCCGACAAGACCATCCACACCACAGCAGGGGGAGCGGCGCTCTTCGGATGGTACTTTTAAGCATCATTTTGCGTTATTTACTTGCTCCTGCTACCACTCTCACGCTATTGTAGTTCCACGTGTAAATTTATTGAATTCGAGCGTATTCAAGGGGAAATTCCCCCTTTTTGGTGGCCGCTCGCCGGCCCGCGCCAAGCCGGGCGGCACCGCCGGCGCATTCGGACTTTTGGGAGTTAGCGCACTTGTTAGTCATAATCGGTTATGTCATCGTCTGCGTCGGCGTGTTCGGCGGTTTCGCGATGGGCGGCGGCCACCTGGCCGCGCTGTTCCAGCCGCTGGAGTTGCTGATGATCGGCGGCGGCGCGGCCGGCGCCTTCCTGGTCGGCAACAACGGCAAGGCGATCAAGGCCACGCTGGCCGCCATTCCGACCTTGTTCCAGGGTTCGCGCTACACCAAAGAGCTGTACATGGAGTTGATGTCGCTGCTGTTCGACGTGCTGTCGAAGGTGCGCAAGGAAGGCCTGATGTCCATCGAGGGCGACATCGACAGTCCGAACGAGAGCCCGCTGTTCAACAAGTATCCCAGCGTGCTGCACGACCACCACATCGTCGAGTTCATGACCGATTACCTGCGCCTGATGGTGTCGGGCAATATGGATGCCTTCCAGATCGAGAACTTGATGGACAACGAGATCGACACCCACCACCACGAGGGCGCCGTGCCGGCCCACGCCATCGCCAAGCTGGGCGACGGCATGCCGGCCTTCGGCATCGTGGCGGCGGTGATGGGGGTGGTGCACACCATGGAGTCGGTCGGCCTGCCGCCGGCCGAGCTGGGCATTTTGATCGCCCACGCGCTGGTCGGCACCTTCCTCGGCATTCTGCTGGCCTACGGCTTCGTCGGGCCGCTGGCCAGCCTGCTGGAACAAAAGCTCGACGAGTCGACCAAGATGTACCAGTGCGTCAAGGTGACCCTGCTGGCCAGCCTGAACGGCTACGCGCCGGCGCTGGCGGTGGAGTTCGGCCGCAAGGTGCTGTACTCGACGGAGCGGCCGAGTTTCGCCGAACTAGAGGACCACATCAAAAAATCCAAGGCCAAGTAGGCGCGGCCGCGGATATGATGTTTGTAACGATGGAAACAACGGGGAATCGCCATGGCTGAAGAGGGCTTGCGGCCAATTATCGTCAAGCGCATCAAGAAAACCGCCGGCGGCCACCACGGCGGCGCGTGGAAGATCGCCTATGCCGACTTCGTGACGGCGATGATGGCCTTCTTCCTGCTGATGTGGCTGCTCGGCTCGACCACCAAGGGCGACCTCAACGGCATCTCCGAATACTTCAAGACGCCGCTCAAGGTGGCCATGCAGGGCGGCTCCGGCAGCGGCGACAGCTCGTCGGTGATCCCCGGCGGCGGCAAGGACCTGACCCGGCGCGACGGCCAGGTGCGCAACGCCGACGACCCGACCGTCAAGAAGACCTACAACCTGAGCGCCGCCAAGGCCGCGCTCGAGCGCGAGGAGACGGTCCGCCTGCAGCAGTTGAAGGAGAAGATCGAGGCCAAGATCGAGTCCAACCCGCTGCTGAAAAAATACAAGAACCAGCTGCTGCTCGACTTCACCAGCGAGGGCCTGCGCATCCAGATCGTCGACGAGCAGAACCGTCCGATGTTCGCGCTGGCCAAGGCCGAGCTGCAGCCCTATACCCGCGACATCCTGCACGAGATCGGCTTCGTGCTGAACGACGTGCCCAACAAGATCGGCCTGTCCGGCCACACCGATTCGACGCCCTATATGAGCGACGCCGGCTACAGCAACTGGGAGTTGTCGGCCGACCGCGCCAACGCCTCGCGCCGCGAGCTGATCGCCGGCGGCATGGGCGAGGCCAAGATGCTGCGCGTGGTCGGCCTGGCCGCCGCCGCCCACCTCGACAAGCAGGACCCGTTCAACCCGATCAACCGGCGCATCAGCATCATCGTGATGAACAAGAAGACCGAGGAGAACGTGATGCGCGACGGCGCCAAGATCGAAGTGGGCGCCGAGGAGCAGGGCGCGGCGGCGCCGGCGGCGCCGCCGCGCGCCAGGAAATAGCGCAGCGCGCCCCCAGCGAGGGCGCTGTTACACCAGAACGAGACTGTTATGACGAGAAAAAAAATCCTTGGTTCACATGTCAAGCGCCTGCTGTCGGGCGTGTCCGACCACGGCAAGAAACATCTGACCGAAGTCGAGACCGACCTGATCCAGACCGGCCTGCTGTTGGAGGAGGCGATCGAGAAGCTGTCCTTCAACTTCATGGCCATCCACCAGGCCGTCGAGGGCCAGCAGGAGACCATCCGCATGCTGCTCGAAGGCGGCGCGCCGACGCCGGAGCAGCGCGCCCAGCTCGAGGCGCTGCAGGGCCAGGTGGGCGGCCACGTCAACGCCGCCATCACCAGCATGCAGTTCCAGGACATGACCAGCCAGCTGATCGACCGCACCCTGAAACGGGTCACCGGCTTGCGCGAATTTCTCGGCACGCTGGGCGCCCACGGCGCCGAGATGTTGCCTGAAAGCGACAATGAGGAAATTGTCGACCTGCTCGGTAAGGTCAGCATGGCGCTGGCGATTCAAAGCCTGGAGTTGCGCAGCGTGCTGCGCAAGGCCGTCAGTCAAAAACACCTGGAGAGTGGCGACATCGAGCTGTTCTAGCCCGGGCGCCCTTGATCGAACGTTAATAGAGCGGGGCCGCTGTCCCGGAATTTCAAAGAGTGAGAGCAAAGATGGCAAAGACAATACTTGCAGTGGATGATTCCAGTTCCTTGCGCCAGATGGTGGCCTTCAGCCTGAAGGCGGCCGGCTACCTGGTGGTCGAGGCGGTCGACGGCCAGGACGGCCTGGAAAAGGCCAAGCAGCAGGCGGTCGACCTGGTGTTGACCGACCAGAACATGCCGCGCATGGACGGCCTCGAGCTGATCAAGCTGCTGCGCGAGCTGCCCACCTACCAGAAGGTGCCGATCCTGATGCTGACCACCGAGTCGTCCGACGAGATGAAGGCCAAGGGCCGCGCGGCCGGCGCCAACGGCTGGCTGGTCAAGCCCTTCGATCCGCAGCGACTGATCGAGGTGGTCAAAAAGGTCATCGGCTGATGAAGCGAGTGCAATGATGTCGAGCGAACTTCACGGAGTCACCCTATGACCATCGATATAAGCCAGTTCTTCCAGGTCTTTTTCGATGAGGCCGAGGAACTGCTGGCTGAAATGGAACGGCTGTTGCTGGCCGTCGACCTGGACAATCCCGATCCGGAGGACCTCAACGCGGTCTTCCGCACCGCCCATTCCGTCAAGGGGGGCGCCTCGACGTTCGGCGTGACCGACATGACCGAGGTCACCCACATCCTGGAGACCCTGCTCGACCGCATCCGCAAGGGCGAGATGGCGCTCACCACCGAGCACGTCGACGCCTTCCTGGCCGCCAAGGACATCCTCAAGATGCAGCTCGACGGCCACCGCCTCGGCAGCGCCGTCGACCAGGACGCCGTCGCCGACGTCGGCATGATGCTGCAGTCGCTGACGGCGCACGCGCCGGTGGCGGCGCTGGCGCCGATGGCGCCCGGCTTCAACGCGCCCGAGGCCAAGGTGGTCGACCACAGCGGCGGACGGCGCTACCGCCTCGAGCTGCCGGTGATGGTGCACCGCGAGGTGACCGCGCTGGGCGCCGAGCTGGGCCTGATGGGCCACGTCGCCATCACCCCGCTGGACCACGACCGCAACGCCATGGTGGTGACCACCCACGAGAGCCTCGACGACATCATCGCCATTTGCTCCTTCGTGCTCGATCCCGAGCAGATGGTGGTGACCGAGCTGCCGCCGCTGGACGCCGCCCGCGCCGAGCTGGAGAGCGCCGAGCGCGCCAAGACCGAGGCCGAGCTCGGCTACGGCTTCTTCGACGAGATCGAGCTGCTGCCGCCGCCCCAGGTGGGCGGGGTCGGCTACGGCTTCTTCCAGCCGATCGAGCAGATCCGCTCCACCGCCGAGGCCGGCGCCGACGACAACCGCGGCTACGGCTTCTTCGAGCCGATCGAGCAGATCCGCGCCGCCGCCGGCATCGTCGCCGAGGCCGCCCCGGCCGCCGTCGCGGCGCACGTCGAGGAGCACGAGAAGAAACCGGCCAAGGGCGAGAAGGCGGCGGTCGCCGCCGGCGCCGAGGCCGGCTCGATCCGCGTCTCGATCGAGAAGGTCGACCAGTTGATCAACCTGGTCGGCGAACTGGTCATCACCCAGGCCATGATCGAGCAGCGCGTCGACACGCTCGACCCGATGAAGCACGAGCGATTGCTCAACAGCGTCAGCCAGCTGACCCGCAACACCCGCGACCTGCAGGAGGCGGTGATGTCGATCCGCATGATGCCGATGGACTTCGTGTTCTCGCGCTTCCCGCGCATGGTGCGCGACCTGGCCGCCAAGCTGGGCAAGAAGGTCGACTTCATCACCAACGGCGCCGCCACCGAGCTCGACAAGGGCCTGATCGAGCGCATCGTCGACCCGCTGACCCACCTGGTGCGCAACAGCATCGACCACGGCATCGAGATGCCCGAGGTGCGCCGCGCCGGCGGCAAGAGCGACGCCGGCCGCCTGTTCCTGTCGGCCAGCCACCAGGGCGGCAACATCATCATCGAGGTGTCCGACGACGGCGGCGGCCTGAACCGCGAGCGCATCCTCGCCAAGGCGGCGCAGAACGGCCTGCCGCTGGCCGAGAACATGAGCGACGCCGACGTCTGGCAACTGATCTTCGCGCCCGGCTTCTCGACCGCCGAGGTGGTCACCGACGTGTCCGGCCGCGGCGTCGGCATGGACGTGGTCAAGCGCAACATCACCGCCATGGGCGGCGTCGTCGACATTCGCTCGGCCAAGGGCTTCGGCACCACCATCTCGATCTCGCTGCCGCTCACCCTGGCCATCCTCGACGGCATGTCGATCCGCGTCGGCGAGGAGGTCTACATCCTGCCGCTCGGCTTCGTCATCGAGTCGCTGCAGCCGGCCCCCGAGGACGTCAAGGAGATCAGCGGCAAGGGCACGGTGGTCAAGGTGCGCGGCGAATACCTGCCCTTGATCCCGCTGTACCAGATGTTCGACATCACGCCGCGCTTCGCCGACCCGTCCGAGGGCATCGTCGTCATCATCGAGACCGACGGGCGCAAGGCCGGCCTGTTCATCGACGACCTGGTCGGCCAGCAGCAGGTGGTGGTGAAGAACCTCGAATCGAACTACCGCAAGGTGGCCGGCATCTCCGGCGCCACCATCCTGGGCGATGGCGGCGTCTCGCTGATCCTCGACGTGGCCGCGCTGATCCGCTCGTCGCGCCAGCTGGCCGACGAAACCATTTTTTCTTGACTGCCCCAACCATATAGGACTCCACCATGGCAGACGCACTGACAACCGGCGCCAAAGAAATCGCCGGCCACGAATTCCTCGCCTTCACGCTCGGCTCGGAGGAGTACGGCATCGACATCCTCAAGGTGCAGGAGATCCGCGGCTACGAGGCGGTCACCCGCATCGCCAACGCTCCCGCCTTCATCAAGGGCGTGATCAACCTCCGCGGCATCATCATCCCGGTGGTCGACATGCGCATCAAGTTCAAGCTGGGCGAGCCGGTGTACGACCAGTTCACCGTGGTCATCATCCTCAACATCAACGGCCGCATCGTCGGCATGGTGGTCGACTCGGTGTCCGACGTCACCACCCTGACGCCGGAGCAGGTCAAGCCGGCACCGGAGATGGGCACCGCCTTCAGCACCGACTACATGATTGGACTGGGCACCATCGACGAGCGTATGCTGATCCTGGTCGACATCGACAAGCTGATGTCGAGCCCGGAGATGGGCCTGATCGACATGCTGGCGGCCTGAGGAGGCTGGTCAGCTGGCAGTAAGGGCAGGAGGCGATCGTTCCATAGAGGGCGGCACCGGCCGGACGGCGATCCGGCGCACGGGGTCCGCGAGCAGCACCCGGCGGACACACAAAAAAACTAGCGGAATACTGGCATATCAAGGGGAGACTACAATGAACTTACGCGACTTTAAAATTGGTGCACGTCTGGGAATCGGCTTCGGGATCATTTTGCTGATTCTGGTCGCGATGGTGTTGTCGGCCAACTTCCTCAACTACAGCAACAAATCCGAATTGACCAAGGGCCTGCAATTGTCGACCGCCAAGAACCTGCAGGCGGCGGCGATGAAGAGCGCCATGCTGGAAACCGGCATCGCGATGCGCAACATCGGCCTGCAGTCCGACGTCAGCCTGATGCAAAAAGAGGAGGGCAAGGTCAAGGACCAGCGCAAACGCTACGAGGCGGCGGTCGAGGCGCTCAAGGCGCTGGGCCTGAACGACGCCGAGAAGAAGGTGTTGGCCGACATCGCCGCCCTCGACAAGGACGTCGACACCGCCTTCAAGGAGGCGATCGGCCAGGTGTTGGCCTTCAACAGCGAGGGCGCGGCCAAGGTCATCGCCAGCCGCATCGACCCGCTCAACACCCAGACCCTGGCCTCGATCAACAAGATGGTCGAGATGCAGCAGGCCGCCGCGCGCGAGGTGCTGGACGGCTCGGTGGCCGCCGACACGCGCCTGATGCTGATGCTGTTCGGCCTGGGCGCGGTCGCCGTGGCGCTGGGCGTGGCCTGCGCCTTCGTCATCACCCGCTCGATCACCGGGCCGCTGTCGGGCGCCGTCGAGGTGGCGCAGAAGGTCGCCGGCGGCGAGCTGACCTCGCACGTGGTGGTCGAGGGCAAGGACGAGACCAGCGAGCTGCTGCAGGCGCTCAAGGACATGAACGACAGCCTGGCCAAGACCGTCGGCGACGTGCGCGCCGGCACCGAGACGATCACCGTCGCCTCGCGCGAGATCGCCTCCGGCAACGCCGACCTGTCCTCGCGCACCGAGTCGCAGGCCAGCTCGCTCGAGCAGACCGCCAGCTCGATGGAGGAGCTGACCTCGACCGTCAAACAGAACGCCGACAACGCGCGCCAGGCCAACCAGCTGGCCGTGTCGGCCTCGTCGGTGGCGGTGAAGGGCGGCAGCGTGGTGTCGCAGGTGGTCGACACCATGGGCTCGATCAAGGAAAGCTCGCGCAAGATCGTCGACATCATCGGTGTCATCGACGGCATCGCTTTCCAGACGAATATTCTGGCGCTGAACGCCGCCGTCGAGGCGGCCCGTGCCGGCGAGCAGGGCCGTGGCTTCGCGGTGGTCGCCTCCGAGGTGCGCAACCTGGCGCAGCGCTCGGCCGGCGCCGCCAAAGAGATCAAGGAACTGATCGGCGACTCGGTCAACAAGGTCGACGCCGGCAGCAAGCTGGTCGACGAGGCCGGCCAGACCATGGACCTGATCGTCACCTCGATCAAGCAGGTGGCCGACATCATGGGCGAGATCACCGCCGCCACCCAGGAGCAGAGCAACGGCATCGAGGAGGTCAACCAGGCCATCACCCAGATGGACGAGATGACCCAGCAGAACGCCGCCCTGGTCGAGCAGGCCGCCGCCGCCGCCGAGAGCATGCAGGAGCAGGCGCAGAAGCTGGCGCAGGCGGTCAGCATCTTCAAACTGTCGGCCGACGGCAACGCGCCGCGCCACGCCGCGCCGCAGCTGGCGCCGCGCCCGGCGCCGAGCAAGGCGGTGGCCGCGCCGCGGCCGGCCGCGCCGGTGCGTGCCGCCGCCCCGGCGGCCAGCAAGTCCACGGCCACGCCGAAGAAGCTGGCCTCGGCGGCCAGCAGCGACGAGTGGGAAGAGTTTTAAGCCTAAGAGTTTTAAGCAAGGGTTTTTTAGCAGTAAGGCCGCGCAAGCGCGCGGCAGTCGTGTAATGTGAGCGTAGTACGTCGGCGCCCCGCGCGCCGGCGCCGCAAGGCGCAAGGCATTGTTCCAGCATCAAATAAGGGTTTAACAAATGCCGCAATCTAAAGACACCGTCAAAGAGTTCGACTTCAACGCCAAGGACTTCGAAAGAGTGCGCGGCCTGATCTACAAGCGGGCCGGCATCTCGCTGGCCGACAGCAAGCAGGAGATGGTGTATAGCCGCCTGGCGCGGCGCTTGCGGGCCACCGGCATCTCGTCCTTCGTCAAGTACCTCGACGACCTCGAGGCGGGCCGCCTGGGCGACGAGTGGGAGGCCTTCACCAACGCCCTGACCACCAACCTGACCTCCTTCTTCCGCGAGGCGCACCATTTCCCGCTGCTCGCCGAGCACGTCAAGAAGCTGAGCGGGCCGATCACCATCTGGTGCTCGGCCGCCTCCACCGGCGAGGAGCCGTATTCGATCGCCATGACCGTGTGCGAGGCCTTCAACACGCTGACGCCGCCGGTCACCATCATCGCCACCGACATCGACACCAACGTGCTGGCGGCCGGCGCCAACGGCGTCTACACGCTCGACCGGCTCGACAAGATGGCGCCCGAGCGGGCCCGCCGCTTCTTCCAGAAGGGCAAGGGCGAGCGCGAGGGCATGGTGCGCGTGCGCCCCGAGCTGCGCCAGATGATCACCTTCAAGCAGCTCAACCTGCTGGCCGACAGCTGGCCGATCAGCGGCCAGTTCGACGTGATCTTCTGCCGCAACGTGATGATTTATTTCGACAAGGCGACCCAGCGCAAGATCCTGGCGCGCTTCGTGCCGCTGATGAAGCCGGACGCGCTGTTGTTCGCCGGCCACTCGGAAAATTTCCTGTATGTCTCGGAATCCTTGAAACTGCGCGGCAAGACGGTCTACGAGCTGGACCACGGCGCGGGCCAAAAAGCAACGTCGCACCGCTAATGAGACTACGACATGGACCTCGAACAATTTGCCACCAACGTCTATTTCGATAGGACGTTCGACTGCGATGCCGCCAAGATCCTGCCCGGCGAGTATTATTTCACCAACAAGGACATGCTGATCGTCACCGTGCTCGGCTCCTGCGTGTCGGCCTGCATCCGCGACCGCGTCACCGGCCTGGGCGGCATGAACCACTTCATGCTGCCCGACGGCGGCAGCGACACCAACAGCCCGGTGTCGGCCTCGGCGCGCTACGGCACCTACGCCATGGAGATCCTGATCAACGACCTGCTCAAGGCCGGCGCCCGGCGCGAGAACCTGGAGGCCAAGGTGTTCGGCGGCGGCGCCGTGTTGAAGGGCTTCACCGCCATCAACGTGGGCGAGCGCAACGCCGCCTTCGTGCTCAACTTCCTCAAGGTCGAGAAGATCCGCGTGGTCGCCGAGGACCTCAACGACATCCACCCGCGCAAGGTCTACTTCTTCCCGCGCAGCGGCAAGGTGCTGGTGAAGAAGTTGATGCAGGCGCACAACGACACGCTGGCCAAGCGCGAGCTCGACTACGCCAGCCGCCTCAAGAAGGCGCCGGTCGGCGGCGAGATCGATTTGTTCTAGCCGGAACGGGCGGCCGCGCCGCCCGCCAGTTTGTGGCGCGCCGCGTGGGCGGCGGGCCGTATTTGAACCAGAATAAGAAAGTAGCGCTATGAAGATCAAAGTCCTGATCGTCGATGACTCCGCCCTGATCCGCAGTGTCATGACCGAAATTATCAGCAGCCAACCCGACATGGAGGTGGTGGGCGTGGCCCCCGACCCGTTGGTGGCGCGCGAGCTGATCAAGCAGACCAACCCCGACGTGCTCACGCTCGACGTCGAAATGCCGAAGATGGACGGCCTCGACTTCCTGGAAAAACTGATGCGCCTGCGGCCGATGCCGGTGGTGATGGTCTCCTCGCTGACCGAGCGCGGCTCCGAGATCACCATGCGCGCGCTGGAGCTGGGCGCGGTCGACTTCGTCACCAAGCCGAAGATCTCGATCCAGTCCGGCATGCGCGAGTACACCGAGCTGATCGCCGACAAGATCCGCGCCGCCTCGAAGGCGCGCATCCGCGCCCGCACGCTGCCGCAGCCGGGCGAGGTGGCCGCCGGCCAGCTGCCGCAGCTGCGCAACCCCCTGACCTCGTCGGAGAAGCTGATCATCGTCGGCGCCTCGACCGGCGGCACCGAGGCGATCCGCGAGTTCCTCATGCAGATGCCGTCGGACTGCCCGGGCATCCTGATCACCCAGCACATGCCGGAGGGCTTCACGCGCTCCTTCGCCAAGCGCCTCGACAGCCTGTGCAAGATCTCGGTGAGCGAGGCGGCCGGCGGCGAGCGGGTGCTGCCGGGCCACGCCTACATCGCGCCGGGCCACTCGCACCTGACCTTGACGCGCAGCGGCGCCAACTACATGACCAAGATCGACCAGGGCGAGCCGGTCAACCGCCACCGCCCCTCGGTCGACGTGCTGTTCCGCTCGGCCGCCCAGTGCGCCGGCAAGAACGCGGTCGGCGTGATCCTGACCGGCATGGGCAAGGACGGCGCCCTCGGCATGTTGGAGATGAAGAACGCCGGGGCGTATAATTTCGCCCAGGACGAGGCCAGTTGCGTGGTGTTCGGCATGCCGCGCGAGGCCATCGCCGTGGGGGCCACCCACGAGGTCGGCGCGCTGCAGGCGCTGCCGGGCATGGTGCTGGGCTATTTGGCGGCACACGGCATGCGCGCTTTGCGTGTTTAATACACGATCGCCGACGTTTTCCTGTTACTTTGTTCGCCCCCGGGGCAGCGAAAATGCTATCCTACAACTTGCTGGCAATTGTAGACACTATTAACAACCGCGTAAGAAGAAACAACGGAGTAATTCATGGCTGATCCAAAGATGAAATTTTTAGTTGTTGACGATTTTTCGACGATGCGCCGCATCGTCCGGAATCTGTTGAAAGAACTGGGTTATGCCAATGTCGACGAGGCTGAGGACGGCGTCATGGCGCTGGCCAAGCTGCGCGCGGAATCGTTCGACTTCGTGGTGTCCGACTGGAACATGCCGAACATGGACGGTTTGACCATGTTGCAGAACATTCGTGCCGACCCGGCGCTGGCCAAGCTGCCGGTGCTGATGGTCACCGCCGAGGCGAAGAAGGAAAACATCATCGCGGCGGCCCAGGCCGGCGCCAACGGCTACGTCGTCAAGCCATTCACGGCGGCCACGCTGGATGAAAAGCTGAACAAGATCTTCGAAAAACTCGGAGCTTGACGATGGCCGAGCAAGACAACGGCGCCATGCAGGCAGCAATGGTGGAGCCGAACGAGGAGTTCTTGTCGCGCATCGGCCACATGACGCGGGCGCTGCACGAGAACTTGCGCGGCCTCGGCCTCGACAAGTTGATCGAGAAGGCCGCCTCCGACATGCCGGACGCGCGCGACCGCCTCGAGTACGTCGCCCGCCTCAGCGAGGACGCGGCGCAGAAGGTGCTCAACGCCACCGACGCGGCCGGCCCGCTGCAGGACCAGATCGGCGCCGACGCCAAGCAGCTGAGCAGCTCCTGGCAGACGCTGCTGGCCAACGGTGCCGGCGAGCAGGACTGGCGCGCGCTGGCGCAGCAGACCATCGCCACGCTGGGCGCGACGAGCGCGCACACCAGCGGCACCAAGTCGCATTTGATGGACATCATGATGGCGCAGGATTTCCAGGATCTGACGGGGCAGGTGATCAAGAAGGTCACCTCGATCGCCCAGAACGTGGAGCAGCAACTGGTGCAGATGTTGATCGACTTCGCGCCGGAACAGCTGAAGAAGGAAATCGACAACGGCTTGCTCAACGGTCCGCAGATCGACCCGGCCGGCGAGGGCGTTGTGGCCGACCAGGGGCAGGTCGACGACCTGCTCGACAGTCTCGGCTTTTAACTAGGATCGCGTCGCCCCCGCCTCGGGGGGGGCCCGCGCCGGCTCCCCTGCTGGGGGCGGCGCGGACGGCCGCCGCGTGGCGGCCGTGGCGAGTCCGCGGTGCAAGAGCGGCCCGCCAGCGGGGCGCCGGCCGCGTGCCAGCAGGGTAGTCCACCGGACCTCGAACGCCGCGCCCGCCATGCACCACACCAATTTCCTCGTCCGCGAACCCCTGCTCGATCCGCAACAGCGGGTGCTCGGCTACGAGCTGAGCTGGCAGGACGGCGCGCCCGGCGCGGCCGCGCCGGCCGCGCTGGAGGAGCTGGTCGGCTTCGTCGCCGGCCAGGTCAACCACCCGGACGACGGCTGGCTGCTGCGCGACAAGACCCTGTTCCTGCAGGCGGTGCCGGCGATGCTGTCGACCGACGCGCTGCACAACATGCCCCCCGAACACACCGTGCTGTCGATCCAGACCGCCACCCTGGCCGACCCGGCCACGCTGGCGGCCGTGCGGGCGCTGCGCGCCGGCGGCGTCGGCATCCTGCTGCGCGAGGCCGACCTGGCCAAGCTGGGCAAGGGCCTGGCCGGCGTCGCCTCGCACGTCGAGGTGCGCTTCACCGGCGCCGACGTGGCGGCCCAGGCGCGCAACTACGCCGCGCTGCGGCAGGCGGCGGTGCGGATGGTCGGCCGGCCGGTGGGCAACTGGGCCGACTTCGACGCCTGCGCCGCGCTCGGCCTGGACGCCTTCGTCGGCAAGTTGCACCTGACGCCGCGGCCGGGCAGCGCGGCCAAGGGCATGAACCCGGCCCAGACCGTCATTTTGCAACTGATGCAGATGGTGCGGCAGAACGCCGACGCGGCACAGATCGAGGCGGTGCTCAAGCGCGACGCCACGCTGTCCTACAAACTGTTGAGGTTCATCAATTCGGCCGGCTTCGGCGCCGGCCGCGAGGTGCAGTCGCTGCGCCAGGCGCTGGCCCTGCTAGGCTATTCGCCGCTGTACCGCTGGCTGACCCTGCTGTTGGCCACCGCCAGCAGCAACGGCTACTCGCCGGTGCTGCTGGAGACGGCGGTGGTGCGCGGCCGCCTGGCCGAGTTGCTCGGCCTAGCCGCGCTGGGCAAGGGCGAGGCGGAGAACATCTTCGTCGCCGGCATGTTCTCGCTGCTCGACCGCCTGCTCGGCATGCCGATGGAACGGGTGCTGGAGGCGATCCAGCTGTCCGACGACGTGGTGGTGGCGCTGCTGACGCGGGGCGGCAAGTACGGCCCCTATCTGGCGCTGGCCGAGGCCTGCGAGCTCAACTCGACGCTGGTGGCGGCGCTGGCCCATTCGCTCGGCCTGAGCCCGCAAGAGGTCAACCAGGCCCACCTGTCGGCGCTGGCCTGGGCGCAGAACGTGGCGAGCTAGCCGGCTTGGCTGGGCGCCATCGTCGAACCCAGCGGCGTCGATCCAGGGTCAGACCCTAGGGTCTGACCCTCGCGCCGCGCCGCTTGCTACGCTGGGTTTTGTTGGCGCCGCTTAGATTTCCAGATTGTCGATCAGGCGGGTGCCGCCCAGCTTGGCCGCGGCCAGCACCACCAGCGGCGTGCCCTGGGCCAGGTCGCCGGCGCTCGGCGGTTGCAGGTCGATCCGCTTGCGGATCGAGATGTAGTCCGGGTTCCAGCCGCGCTTGGCCAGCTCGTCCATCGCCTGGTGCTCCAGTTGGTAGATGTCGAGGTGGCCGGCGCGCATCTCGCTGGCGACGAAGTTGAGCGCCCGGTACAGGGCCGGCGCCTCGGCGCGTTCCGGCGCCGACAAATACATATTGCGCGACGACAGGGCCAGGCCGTCCTCGGCGCGGTAGGTCTCGGCGGCGATGATCTCGGTGGGCAGGGCGAACTGGCGGCTCATGTTGCGGATGATCATCAGTTGCTGGTAGTCCTTCTTGCCGAACACGGCCACGCGCGGCTGCACGCAGGCGAACAGCTTCATCACCACCGTGGTCACGCCGGTGAAGAAGCCGGGGCGGAACTCGCCCTCCAGGGTGTTGCCCAGGTCCTCGGGCGGACGGATGCGGAACTCCTGCGGCTCCGGGTACAGGTCCTTCTCGGTCGGCGCGAACAGCACGTAGACGCCTTCCTTTTCCAGCTTCTCGACGTCGGCCTGGAAGGTGCGCGGATACTTCTCGAAGTCCTCGCCGGGGCCGAACTGCAGGCGGTTGACGAAGATCGAGGCGACCACCGGGTCGCCGTGCTTGCGCGCCAGGCGCATCAGCGACAGGTGGCCCTCGTGCAGATTGCCCATGGTGGGGACGAAGGAGGTGCGCAGTTGGCCGCTCAGTTGGTCGCGCAGTTCTTCAATGGAGGAGATGATTTTCATGGCAGGCTTTCGCGATGGACTAGATGGGGAAGAGGGGGCGGGCGCGGCGTCGCGGCTCAGGCCGGCGAATACGCCAGGCGCACGTAGATCGGGGCGAACGGTTCGGCCTGGGTGATCTCGATCAGGGTTTCCTTGGCCAGCTCCAGCAGGGCGACAAAGTTGACCACCACCACCGGCACGCCGCCGGCGCTGTCGAACAGGTCGTCGAACTCGATGAAGCGCGACGATTGCAGCTTACGCAAAATCGAGGTCATGTGCTCGCGCACCGACAGCTCCTCGCGGCTGATCTGGTGGTGCTGGGTCAGCTTGGCGCGCTTGAACACGTCGAGCCAGGCGCGCTGCAGGTCGATCGGTTCGACCTCGGGCCAGTGCTGCTCCAGGCCCTGCTCGATGAACACGCGCGGCCGGACGAAGTCGCGGTCCAGCTGCGGCATGGTGTTCAGGTCGTAGGCGGCCAGCTTGATCTGCTCGTATTCGAGCAGGCGGCGCACCAGGTCGGCGCGCGGGTCGAAGTCGGGGGCGTCGAGGATCTCGCTGTGGCGCGGCGGCAGCAGCATGCGCGACTTGATCTCGATCAGCATGGCCGCCATCAACAGGTATTCGGCGGCCAGCTCCAGGTTCGACAGGCGGATCTGGTCGACATACTTCAGGTATTGCAGGGTGACCTGCGCCATCGGAATGTCGAGGATGTTGAAGTTTTGCTTGCGGATCAGGTAGAGCAGCAGATCGAGCGGTCCCTCGAAGGCCTCGAGGAAGATCTCCAGCGCGTCGGGCGGAATGTACAGGTCGGTCGGCATGCGCAGCAGCGGCTCGCCGTACAGGCGGGCCAGCGCGGTGTCGACGGCCGGCGCGTCGGCCGCCGCTGTGGCCGCATCGGCCGGATCGGCCGGCCGGGCCGCCAGGACGGCGCCGACGGCGGCGGGCGCCGGCCCGGTGCCGCCGGTGGGCGGCGCGTCGAGCAGCGCGATAGCGTCCTCAGCCGGCGTCAGCGCCGTGGCGCTGGCCGTTTCCTCTGGCAACATCCTAGCCGCCCCGGGCTGTTAGACCTTGTTTTGGTAGACGTAGGCTTGTTGCTTGACGGCCGACTCGAGCTGGCGCTCTTGTTCCGACAGCGACACCGGTGCCTTGTCCCACAGCAGGGCGCGGCCGGCGCGCTGGCCTTCTTCCATGCCCGGATTCTTGGCCTTCAGCTCTTTGATGAACAAAGTGTGCTCGGATTCGTACATCTGATGTTGTTTAGTCAGTTTCATGGATTCAATGTGGGTGGATCAGCAGCGCGTATTTTACCGCGCCCGGCGCGGCGGCGGTAATTCTATCGCTGCCGGTGGGCAATCCGGCGGCCGCGCCGCGCACGGTCGGCGGCACCGGCCCGTTTAGAATTTGTGGCGCAGGCCCAGTGCCAGGGTGTTGCCGCCGGCCGCGTTGCTCAGCTTGTCGCGCAGGTAGACCGCGTACAGGTCGGTGCGCAGCGACAGGTTGTGGTCGTAGCCGGCGCTGGCGGTGTCGCGGTGGAAGGCCGGCTTGAGCGCCGCGTTCTCGCGCGTGCGGGCCCAGGCCAGCATCCAGTTGCCGGCGCCGGCCGGCACCGACAGGCCGAGGTGGCCGGTGCGGCTGCGCCGGTCGCTCACTTCGGTATGCGCGCGGTTGTAGCCGGCGTACAGTTTGACTGCGCCGAGGTCGTAGCTGGCGGCGGCGAAATACACGGTCTGCTGCGGCGCGGCGGCGCTGATGTTGAGGCCGTTGGCGACGCGCTGGGCCGCCGCCGTCAACGCCAGCGCGGCGCCGGTGTAGCGCAGCACGGCCGCCTTGTTGTTGCCGAAGCTGGTGGCGGCGCCTTCGCCCAAGTTGCCCTGCAGCGTCAGACTGACGCCGTTGACGGTGGGCGACAGGTAGGCCAGGGCGTTGTTCCAGCCCGTGTCGCCGACGATGGCGCTGCCGAAGGGCGCGCTCCACAACTGGTCGACCAGGGGCGACAGGCGGGTCGAGACGCCGAAGGGATTGGCGTAGGCGCTGGCGATGAACAGGGGATTGGGCAGCCGGCCCATGCGCACGGTGCCCCAGTTGCCGGCCAGGCCGACATAGGCGGCGCGGGAAAACAGTGCCTCGCCGGGCACACGGCCCGCCTCGCCGCTGTCGGCGCGGAAAAAGCTTTCCAGCGCGAACTGGGCGGACATGCCGCCGCCCAGTTGTTCCGTTCCCGCCACACCCCAAAAGGAGGTGGTCATGCCGCCGTTGTTGACGACCGTGCTGCGCGGGCCGGCGGTGCCGCTGCCGGCGCCGTTGCCGGCGCCGTTGCCGCTTGCGGCGTAGAGGTCGACCAGGCCGTACAGGCGCACATTGCCCGGCTGGGCCTGGGCCTGGGCCATGGCCGCGCCCGGTACTGCGACGCAGCAAAACAGCGCCTGGACCAGCATGGCGGCGGAAACAGTTTTCATGGTTTTTCCTGTCAATCGGTGGCTAAAACCCGTCCCATGCTACCCCTTATTGGCACAACTTCAAGTTATTGCGGCGCGGTGTAGCGGGACGGCGACAAGCGAATCGCGTATGCTGTGCCTTTGCCAATATTCCTACCCCCGCGCATGAACCACCGCCTCACGCCCAAGACCGCCTTCCTTTTGACCCTGGCCCCCTTGCTGTGGGCCGGCAACGCCATCGTCGGCCGTCTGGTGCACGAGGCCGTGCCGCCCATCCTGCTCAACTTCCTGCGCTGGGCCATCGCCCTGCTGATATTGCTGCCGCTGGCCGGCCCGGTGTTCCGCCGCGACGGCCCGGTGTGGCCGCACTGGCGCAGCTTCGCGCTGCTCGGCCTGCTGGGCATCGGCATCTACAACGCGCTGCAGTACCTGGCGCTGCAAAGCTCGACACCGATCAACGTCACGCTGGTGGCCTCGGGCATGCCGGTGTGGATGATGTTGACGGGCTGGATGTTCTTCGGCGTCAAGGTGTCGCGCCGCCAGGTGGCCGGCGCCGTGCTGTCGATCGCCGGCGTGCTGCTGGTGTTGGCGCGCGGCGAGTGGGGCCATCTGCTCGAACTGCGTTTGGTGGCCGGCGACATCTTCATGATCCTGGCGACCATCGCCTGGTCGCTGTACAGCTGGCTGTTGACGCGGACCAAGCTGCCGGACGAGATCCGCGCCAGCTGGGCCGGCTTTTTGGCGGCGCAGGTGGCCTTCGGCGTGGTCTGGTCGGGCGCCTTCGCGGCGGGCGAGTGGGCCGTCAGCAGCGCCCAGGTGCACTGGAGCTGGACCTTGGCGGCGGCGCTGGCCTATGTGGCGATCGGCCCGGCGGTGATCGCCTTCCGCTGCTGGGGTGCCGGCGTGCAGCAGGCCGGCCCCAGCGTGGGCGCCTTCTTCACCAATCTGACGCCGCTGTTCGCCGCGCTGATGTCGTCGGCCTTCCTCGGCGAGGCGCCGCACGGCTACCACCTGGCGGCGTTCGCCTTGATCGTCGGCGGGATTGTGGTGTCGTCGCGCCGCTGAGGGGCGCGAGCGCACCCCGCACAGCAGGCCGGGGTCAGACCCCGTACGGGGTCTGACCCCAAGTGGTGACGCTTGCGTACCACTTAGTTTTGCGGGGTCGGGGTAGAAGGCCTAGTGCCGCAGCAGGCGCCGCATCACCAGCGGCGCCGGCTCCATCGGGTTGGCGTGGCTGTATTCCAGCTCCTCGGCCAGCTCGAACTCGAAGGCGGCGTAGAAGTCGATCAGCTTGGGCTGGTCGCTGCGCACGGCCAGGCGCAGCTCCTCGCCGCAGTAGGTTAGGCGAGGATGAAGCGATCTCTGCCGAAAAGACCTTCAAGGACTATGAGCTGAGCTTCCCCGCACGTCGATATTCAAGTGCCAGCCTCAGATGCCCGACGAGACCTCGCGCCTCTACTTGTTCGTTGTCATCGACCAAGCCATGCGCTGGATGCAGCGCGCCATCGGCTCGACGGACTTGACAGCTACATTCGTTCATTGCCCGTAGGCCTATGAGTATTCATGCATGATAGTTGCATGCATTCCACTTAGTTTGCCTGATGTCAATATCTATTTTTCGAATTTTCTTAAACTGAGCTTAGAGAGGCATTCAACGCCTTCTTTCCAATAACTTGTTCGGAAGCGTTCAAGGTGTGAGAAAAATTGGATTTTTCTAATACATTTGATGGAGAACGAAATGAAACAATTGAACTTGGTAGAGATTCAGGCGATTTCGGGTGCAATGGGGAGCCGTGGTCAGGTCGCGCCAGTAGATACGCCGTGCACGAATGCGGTGATGGGAGGGGCGATGGCAGGAGCCATTGGTGGCATTTTTGGTGGCCCACTGGCGTTCGTCGTGTGTGCATTTGGAGGCGCATTTGGCGGCTTCATCTCAGCGGGTCGTCTGTGCCGTCTAGATAGTAAATGAAGCGGCCTTCATATGGTTTTCGAATCATTGTTTGGATGCGAATGAAAAATCAGGAGATAGGAAATGATCATCTTGAAGACGCTAATTGTAGGGAGTATAGGCGGTTTAGTTGGTTGGTACGTCGCCGATCATTCGCATGCAAATGGGTTAATGGCTTTTGAATATCTTCTTATTGGAAATGTGGCCGCATTGATTGGTGTTTTGATAAAGAAAAAAGTGGGGAAGAAATAGCGCATTAATTTAGAATGCGATAAGGCTGGTTTGGCGTCAGATCAATCTTCAGTCCGTTGAAAGAAACTTCACGACCTGATTCCAATTCTAGTGCCGCAGCAGGCGCCGCATCACCAGCGGCGGCGGCTCCATCGGGTTGGCGTGGCTGTATTCCAGCTCCTCGGCCAGCTCGAACTCGAAGGCGGCGTAGAAGTCGATCAGCTTGGGCTGGTCGCTGCGCACGGCCAGGCGCAGCTCCTCGACGCCGCAGGTCAGGCCGTGGTGGATCACCGCCTCCAGCAGGTGCTGCGACAAATTGCTGCCGCGCCGCTCGGCGATCACGCCCATGCGGACGATTTCCCACACGTCCGGCTCGGCGTCGAGCGGCAGCCAGCGCACCGAGCCGACCGGCACCTCGTCGATCAACAAGACAAAACCGCCGCCGTCGCGCAAATGCTGCGCGACGAGTACGGCGGTTTCCCGGTGGCCACTCGAGGTGACGTTGACCTTGCCGGCCCACGCGGAACGCGTGAGGTCGGCGATCAGTCTGGCATCGTCATTCGTTGCTTCGCGCACCACGATGTTCATCGGCTGTCCTTAGCGGATGCGCATGCCAGGCTCGGCGCCAGGCCACGGGTTGAGGATGTAGATGCCAGGGTTGGCCTTCTCGTCGGCGGCCGAACCGGCCAGCACCATGCCTTCGGACACGCCGAACTTCATCTTGCGCGGCGCCAGGTTGGCCACCATCACGGTCAGCTTGCCGACCAGTTCTTCCGGCTGGTACATCGACTTGATGCCGGAGAAGACGTTGCGCAGGCGGCCTTCGCCGACGTCCAAGGTCAGGCGCAGCAGCTTGTCGGAGCCGTCGACGTGCTCGCAGTTGACGATCTTGGCGATGCGCAGGTCGATCTTCATGAAGTCGTCGATCTTGATCTCGGGCGCCAGCGCTTCCACGCCGTCGAGCGGGGCGGCGGCGGACGCGGCGGCAGGTGCGGCGGCCTTGGCGGCCGGCGCGGCAACAGCTACCGCTGCGGCCGGCGCCGGCGCGTCGAACAGTTCCTCGATCATCTTGGCGTCGACCCGGGTCATCAGGTGGTTGTAGGCGCCGATGCTGCGGCCCAGCATGGCCTGCGAGACGACGCCGCTGGCGACGTCGGTGTCGGCCCAGACCAGTTGCTCGTCGTTGAGGAACTTGGCGACGTTGGCGGCCACGCCCGGCAGCACCGGCGACAGCAGGATGGTCAGCTGGCGGAACAGGATCAGCGCGGTGGTGCACACGTCGTGCAGTTCGGCGGTCTTGTCGGCGTCCTTGGCCAAAATCCACGGCTTGTTCTCGTCGACGTACTGGTTGGTGATGTCGGCGATCTCCATGATCTCGCGCAGCGCCTTGCCGAACTCGCGGCCGTCGAAGTGGGCGGCGATGCTGGCCTGGCGTTGCTTGCCGTCGGCGGTGGTCAGGGCGCGCGCGATCCAGCCCTGGGCGCCTTCGGACAGGCTGGCGGCCAGCTTGCCGTCGAACTTCTTGGCGATGAAGCCGGCGCAGCGGCTGGCGATGTTGACGTATTTGCCGATCAGGTCGCTATTCACCCGCGCCACGAAGTCGTCGCCGGTGAAGTCCAGGTCCTCGACCTTGGAGTTGAGCTTGAAGGCGATGTAGTAGCGCAGCCATTCCGGGTTCATGCCCAGGTTCAGGTAGCGCAGCGGCGAGATGCCGGTGCCGCGCGACTTGGACATTTTTTCGTTGTTGACGGTCAGGTGGCCGTGCACGTTGACCTTCAGCTTGTCGATCACCGGATGGTCGGCGAACTTCAGCATGGCCGGCCAGAACAGCAGGTGGAAGGAGACGATGTCCTTGCCGATGAAGTGGATCTGTTCGGTGGCCGGGTCGTTGAGCAGGGCGTCGAAGTCCATGCCCTTCTTCTGGCAGTAGTTCTTCAGGCTGGCCAGGTAGCCGACCGGCGCGTCCAGCCAGACGTAGAAGAACTTGCCCGGCGCGTCGGGGATCGGGATGCCGAAGTAGGGCGCGTCGCGGGAAATGTCCCAGTCGGCCAGCTTTTCGCCGGCCTCGCCCAGCCATTCGCTGACCTTGTTGACCATTTCCGGCTGCAAGCGGCCCGGGGTGTTCAGCCAGTCCTTGAGGAACTCGAAGCAGCGCGGGTCGGACAACTTGAAGAAGTACTGTTCGGACGGCTTCAGGATCGGCGTCGAGCCGGTGAACACCGAGAAGGGATTGACCAGCTCGGTCGGCTGGTAGGCCGCGCCGCAGACTTCGCAGTTGTCGCCGTATTGGTCCTTGGCGCCGCATTTCGGGCACTCGCCCTTGATGTTGCGGTCGGCCAGGAACATGCCCTTGACCGGGTCGAAGAAGCGGTCGACGATCTTGGTGGAGATCAGGCCGGTGTCGCGCAGCTTGCGGTAGATGCCCTGCGACAGCTCGACGTTTTCCGGCGAGTCGGTCGAGTACCAGTTGTCGAAGGCGATGTGGAAGCCGTCGAGGTACTGGGCGCGGCCGGCGGCGATCTTGGCGACGAACTCCTGCGGCGTGATGCCTTCCTTCTCGGCGGCGATCATGATCGGCGTGCCGTGGGTGTCGTCGGCGCCGACAAAGTGCACCTCGCGCAGTCCGGCGCCGTCGCGCTGCATTCGCTGGAAACGGACCCAGATGTCGGCCTGGATGTATTCCATCATGTGGCCAATGTGGAAGGCGGCGTTTGCATAAGGCAGGGCAGTGGTGACGAACAGCTTGCGGGTCATGATTGATGCACTTTGTGGGTGGAGGAAACAAGCATTTTAACAGCGGATGCCCGCAGTGGGCACTTTGGCGGCAGGGTGAATCCTGTAATTTTGGCTATTTTGCGCTAGACTGCTGCATCACATACGGAGATTTTCATGAGCATCACGGTAGAAGACGTCAAGGCGGCATTGTCAAAAGTTGTAGATCCGAACACCGGCAAGGACTTCGTGTCCGGCAAGGCTGTGAAGAATTTGAAGGTCGACGGCAACGCCGTCTCGCTCGACATCGAGCTCGGCTATCCGGCCAAGAGCCAGTTCGCGGCGATCCGCGCCAGCGTCGCCACGGCGCTGCAGGCGCTGCCGGGCGTCGGCGCGATCGAGGTGGGCGTGGCCTCGAAGGTCATCTCGCACACGGTGCAGCGCGGCCTGAAGCTGATGCCTAACGTGAAGAACATCATCGCCGTGGCCTCGGGCAAGGGCGGCGTCGGCAAGTCGACCACCGCCGTCAACTTGGCGCTGGCGCTGGCCGCCGAGGGCGCCTCGGTCGGCGTGCTCGACGCCGACATCTACGGCCCGTCGCAGCCGATGATGCTGGGCGTGAGCGGCAAGCCGGTCACCAAGGACGGCAAGACCATGGAGCCGCTGGAGAACTACGGCCTACAGGTGTCGTCGATCGGCTTCATGATCGACCCGGACGAGCCGATGGTGTGGCGCGGCCCGATGGTCACCCAGGCCCTGCAGCAGCTGTTGGAGCAGACCAACTGGCGCGACCTGGACTACCTGATCGTCGACATGCCGCCGGGCACCGGCGACATCCAGCTGACCTTGTCGCAAAAAGTGCCGGTGACGGGCGCGGTGATCGTCACCACGCCGCAGGACATCGCCCTGCTGGACGCGCGCAAGGGCTTGAAGATGTTCGAGAAGGTCGGCATCCCGATCCTTGGCATCGTCGAGAACATGAGCACCCACATCTGCTCGAACTGCGGCCACGCTGAAGAAATCTTCGGTTCCGGCGGCGGCGCCAAGATGTGCGCCGACTTCGGCGTCGAGTTCCTCGGCGCGCTGCCGTTGACCATGGCGATCCGCCAGCAGACCGACTCCGGCAAGCCGACCGTGGTGGCCGAGCCGGACGGCCCGGTGGCCGCCATCTACAAGGACATCGCCCGCAAGATCGCCGTGCAGGTGGCGGAAAAGGCCAAGGACATGACCAGCAAGTTCCCTAGCATCGTCATCAAGAACGACTGAGGCTGGCGGGCCGGGCAGGTGTTGGCCCGGCTCTCCGGTTTGCGGTATAGTATTGTCATTTTGCTTAGTTTCCGTTTTACACCACAAGAGGAGATCAAAATGACGAAGAATATGACTACCGCGTTCCCCGCCGCCCGTTTGGTGCGGCGCGTGTTGTTGGCCGCCGCGCTGGGTGGCGGCGTGATGGCCGGCGCGCTGGCGCAAACGGTGTCGTTTGCCGAGCCGGTCGACGGCGCCACCGTCAGCAGCCCGTTCAAGGTCAAGTTCGCCGTCAGCGGCATGGACGTCAAACCGGCCGGCGACATGAGCGACAACACCGGCCACCACCACCTGTTGATCAACGCCTCGGCGATAAAGGCCGGCGAGTCGGTGCCGTTCGACGAGACCCACCTGCACTTCGGCAAGGGGCAGACCGAGGCCGAGGTTAAGCTGCCGCCCGGCAGCTACACGCTGACCATGCAGTTCGCCAACGGCGCCCACCAGTCCTACGGCCCCGGCCTGAGCAAGAGCATCAAGGTCACCGTCAAGTAGCGGCGCAAATTGAGGGTCAGACCCTAGGGTCTGACCCTGGCTCTGGCCCTGGCTCTGCGTCCTTGGGACGCGCCGGGGTCTCAACTCGGTGGCAACGCGGTAAAATAGCTTCTTTTACATATAAGCATTCCTACCCCGCCAATGACCACTGCCACCGCACCAGCCAAGCCCGTCCGCACCCGTTTCGCTCCCAGCCCTACCGGCTACCTCCACTTGGGCGGCGCCCGCACGGCGCTGTACTCCTGGGCCTTCGCCCGCCACTTCGGCGGCACCTTCGTGCTGCGCATCGAAGACACCGACCTCGAACGTTCTACGCCGGAAGCGGTGCAGGCCATCATCGAGGGCATGCAGTGGCTCGGCCTGGATCACGACGAAGGCCCGTTCTACCAGATGCAGCGCATGGACCGCTACCGCGAGGTGGTGGCGCAGATGCTGGAAGCCGGCACCGCCTACCTGTGCTACTCCTCGCCGGAGGAAGTCGAGGCGATGCGCGAGCGCATGCGCGCGGCCGGCGAGAAGCCGCGCTACGACGGCACCTGGCGTCCGGAGGCGGGCAAGACCCTGCCACCGGTGCCGGCCGAGCGCAAGCCGGTGGTGCGCTTCAAGAACCCGCTGGACGGCGAGGTCAGCTGGGACGACGTGGTCAAGGGCACCATCACCATCGCCAACAAGGAGATGGACGACCTGGTCATCGCCCGTCCGGACGGCACGCCCACCTATAACTTCTGCGTCGCCGTCGACGACTGGGACATGGGCATCACCCACGTGCTGCGCGGCGACGACCACGTCAACAACACGCCGCGCCAGATCAACATCCTGCGCGCGATCGGCGCGCCGCTGCCGCTGTACGGCCACCTGCCGATGATCCTCGGTTCCGACGGCGAGAAGTTGTCCAAGCGCCACGGCGCCGTCAGCGTGATGGACTACCCGGCCCAGGGCTATCTGCCGGAGGCGATGCTGAACTACCTGGCGCGCCTGGGCTGGAGCCATGGCGACGACGAGGTGTTCTCGATGGAGCAGTTCTGCGAATGGTTCAACCTGGACCACCTGACCCGCTCGGCGGCCCAGTTCAACAACGAAAAACTGGCCTGGCTGAACAACCACTATATTAAGCTGGCCGACAACGAGCGCCTGGCCAAGCTGGCCATGCCGCGCATGGTCGACGACGGCGCCCAGTTCGACGGCGCGCCGGCGCTGCCGGCCGTGCTGGCGCTGATGAAGGAGCGCGTCAACACCATCAACGAGTTGGCCGACGCCGCCATGCTGTTCTACCGCGAGCCCAAGCCGGACGCGGCGCTGCTGACCCAGCACCTGACCGACGCCGTCAAGCCGGCGCTGGCCCAGTTCGCTGAGCGCTGCGCCACGGTGGAGTGGGGCAAGGAGGCCTTGTCGGCGATGATCAAGGAGGTGTTGGCCGCCAACACGCTGAAGATGCCGCAGATGGCCATGCCGCTGCGCCTGATCATCACCGGCCAGCTGCAGACGCCGGCCATCGACGCGGTGTTGCAGATCTTCGGCCGCGAAGCGATTTTGGCGCGTCTGGCGAAGTTCCTGTAACTCGCCAAACATGTGCGAATGGGCAGCCGCAGAGAATAAATCTGCAAAGTTGCAAAAGGGTATTTGCAGAGTGAGGATCCTTTGCTATACTCTTGTTTCTGCACCAGACGGGGGTATAGCTCAGCTGGGAGAGCGCTTGCATGGCATGCAAGAGGTCATCGGTTCGATCCCGTTTACCTCCACCAATATCGGGAAGCAGTCGGTTCTGATATGATCTAGTGGTGCAGAAATAGTTGTTCGCGGTCCCCATCGTCTAGAGGCCTAGGACATCACCCTTTCACGGTGAGTACAGGGGTTCGAATCCCCTTGGGGACGCCAGAGTTGTTGTAGTAGAATACAGATGTAGATGTAGATGTAGATGTAGTTTGACCGTTGTTTGTACTGATTGTTGGAAGTTTGGCTTGATGCTGGATTTGAAACAAGTAGTGAAACAAAAGTCGCCCTGTGCGACTTTTATTATTTCTACGCCAGAGGGGGTATAGCTCAGCTGGGAGAGCGCTTGCATGGCATGCAAGAGGTCATCGGTTCGATCCCGTTTACCTCCACCACTAGCGTAGAAGTAGGTAGTTTGTGAAGCAGTACATGTTGTCGGTAGTTCCTGGTCCCCATCGTCTAGAGGCCTAGGACATCACCCTTTCACGGTGAGTACAGGGGTTCGAATCCCCTTGGGGACGCCAGCTGACGCTGGTAGTGGTAAAGGTAGTAAAAAGAGTGTCTTGTAGAAGGGCACGAGATCGCGCAAGCGGTATATTGATTTCTGCGCCCGGGGGGTATAGCTCAGCTGGGAGAGCGCTTGCATGGCATGCAAGAGGTCATCGGTTCGATCCCGTTTACCTCCACCAATAGCGCAGAAACAAACGGACATGAGTCTCCATCGTCTAGAGGCCTAGGACATCACCCTTTCACGGTGAGTACGGGGGTTCGAATCCCCCTGGAGACGCCAACGGTGTTGGTAGTAGTGAAAGCATCCTGCAGAGGATGCGAAGTCGCCCACAGCGGCTGTTGTGATTTCTGCGCCCGGGGGGTATAGCTCAGCTGGGAGAGCGCTTGCATGGCATGCAAGAGGTCATCGGTTCGATCCCGTTTACCTCCACCATTGGCGCAGAAATATGTGAGTCCCCATCGTCTAGAGGCCTAGGACATCACCCTTTCACGGTGAGTACAGGGGTTCGAATCCCCTTGGGGACGCCAAAAAATATAGATTCGATCGATCAAGTCGCCTAGAGCGGCTTTTTTGTTGTCTATTTATTCCGCGTGTATTTTTCGCTTATTTGTCGCAGGCGGGCGCGCGCCGCACATTTTTTGCATGCAATGTTGTTTCGATACCAATTTGATTGGTGAAAACAGCGAAAAGCCGTCGAATCTATTGATTTGCATTCTTGCGCTGTGCTATGATTCGCGCACGCTTTTTTGAGGGCTGGTAAAGACTCGACATGATCGCCAGGTTCCCATCGTCTAGAGGCCTAGGACATCACCCTTTCACGGTGAGTACGGGGGTTCGAATCCCCCTGGGAACGCCAGGATTCGGTAGTAAGTTGTAGTAGCATCAGGTCTGGATGTGTGGTCGGCATCCAAGGACAGATTTCTGTCCCCATCGTCTAGAGGCCTAGGACATCACCCTTTCACGGTGAGTACAGGGGTTCGAATCCCCTTGGGGACGCCAGTCAAGCTCCATCGGAGCGACAAGAAAAAGCCGCCTAGGTCACTAGCGCGGCTTTTTTCTTGTTCGTCGGCCGTTCAGGCCCGTAGCCGAAATCGGTTAGAATGGCGCCCTTGGACGCGCCGACGGCGCGCCCGCGACCGCCTGCAACAAGTCGTCCAGCTGCGGATCATTTTTTCCCGTTCCGCCTGAGCATCTATGTCCCCGAGTACACATCCGTTCCGCACCCTGGCCCTGTTCTGCCGCGTCGTCGACAACTTCGGCGACATCGGCATCTGCTGGCGTTTCGCCCGCCAGTTGTGGCGCGAGCACGGCATCGCCGTCACCCTGTGGGTCGACGACCTGGCCAGCTTCCGCCGCATCTGCCCCGCGGTGGTGCCGGGCGCCGAGACGCAGCAGATCGAGGGCGTGACGGTGTGCCACTGGCGCGACCAGGAGGGCGTGTTCGCGCCCGAGGACATCGCCGACATCGTCATCGAGTTCTTCGCCGTCGACATCCCGCCCGGCTACATCGCGGCGATGGCGCAGTGCCAGCCGCGCCCGGTGTGGTTCAACCTGGAGGGGCTGAGCGCCGAGGAGTGGGTCGAGGGCTGCCACACGCTGCCCTCGTCGCACCCGCGCCTGCCGCTGACCAAGCACTTCTTCTTCCCCGGCTTCACCGACAAGACCGGCGGCCTGTTGCGCGAGGCCGATCTGCTTGAGCAGCGGCGCCGGTTCCAGGCCGATCCGGCGGCGATGGCTGCCTTCCTGGCGCCGTTCGGCGTGACGGCGGCGGAGATGGCGTCGATCAAGGTGTCGCTGTTCTGCTATCCGCACGCGCCGGTGGCGGCCCTGTTCGAGGCTTGGCAGCAGGGTGCGGAGGCGGTCACCTGCCTGGTGCCCGAGGGTGTGGCCAGCGAGACGGTGCGCGGTTTCCTCGACGCGGCGCCGAGCGCCGGCGCGGCGCGCACCGTCGGTTCGCTCAGCGTGCGCGTGCTGCCCTTTGTCGCCCAGCCGGACTACGACAAGCTGTTGTGGGCCTGTGACCTGAACCTGGTGCGCGGCGAGGACTCGTTCGTGCGCGCGCAGTGGGCCGGCCGGCCCTTCGTCTGGCATATTTATCCGCAGGACGAGAACCTGCATCATGTAAAATTGCGCGCATTCCTGAGCCGCTACGCCGGCGGCATCGACAGCCTGGCGCGGTTTTCACTGTGCTGGAACGGCGCCGAGGCCGCGCCGCAGCAGGACGGCTGGGCCGCCCTGTGGTCCGCCTTGCGCGCCGACCTGCCGCAAATGGCCGGCCAGGCCGAGGCATGGCAGCAAAAAATGACGGAAAACGATGATATGACCGGCAATTTGCTGAAGTTTGCCTGTTCGCTGAGGTCGGCGACAGGCTAAAAAGAAGGTATAATATTCGGTTAATTTCTACCGTATTTTTACTCGATCAAACGTGAGCCGAGGGCGCCAAGTCCGAAGGCGGCAGATGATTTTTATGCAACCCACTTTTTACGTACACTCTTTATGAAACCTGCAAAAGAAATTCGTGTTGGCAACATCATTATGGTTGATAGCAAGCCTATGATCGTGTTGCGTTCTGATGTCAACGGTTCGAGCCGCACGGGCTTCACTTACAAATGGAAGATGAAGAATCTTCTGACCAACAGCCCGCTGGAAAACGTGTTCCGCGGCGACGACAAGTTCGACGTCGTCGTGCTGGATAAGAAGCCAGTGACCTACTCGTACTTCGCCGATCCACTGTACGTCTTCATGGATTCCGAATACGAACAGTACGAAATCGAAGAAGAGAACCTGGGCGATGCACTGCATTACCTGAAGGACGGCATGGAATGCGAAGCGGTGTTCTACGACGGCAAGGCCATCTCGGTCGAGCTGCCAACCACCATCGCCCGCCAGATCGTCTACTCGGAGCCTGCGGTCAAGGGCAACACTTCGGGCAACGTCCTGAAGGAAGCCAAGATCGAAAACGCGATCGAAGCCCATCAGCACATCGTTCAAGTGCCGCTGTTCGTCAGCCAGGACGACGTCATCGAGATCGACACCCGCACCAACGAGTACAAGCGCGTCGTGCGCAACTAAGCACCTCGTCGCAACCGCCACGTTCCGCCCCGCGCGGGACGCGGGCGACAGAAGCACGCCAGGCTTTGCCGGCGTGCTTTTTTTACGCCTGCGGATTCGCCCGGCCGCCGCGCGCCAGACCAATGTTTCTTTTGCTATACGTGATCTTGAAGAATGTTCTATTCTTAGTAGCAATTTTGTTGTTTGGAAACCTTCTTGCTGGTAAGCTATTCGCACGCAATTGCGGATACTTGATACAAGCACTCACGAGGATGGCATGGATCGCAGGGATTTCGTTCGGATTGGGCTGAACGCCGGGACCACGGCGGGGGCCAATCGCGCGCAAGGGGCGGCGGCGACGCTACCCAAGCTGCCGCCTAAACTGGGCGCCAGCCCGATCCTCGACGCCGGTGTGCAGGAACAGCAGGAATTGATGCAGGCCGGTAAATTGACTTCGCACTGGCTGACCTCGCAATACCTGGCCCGCATCAAGACCATCGCCGGCGGCGCCCGCCACGGCGGCATCATCGACATCAATCCCGAGGCGCTGAAGATCGCGCTGGAGATGGACCGCGAGCGCGCCCTTAAGCGCCTGCGCGGCCCGCTGCACGGCATTCCCGTTCTACTCAAAGACAATATCGCCACCGCCGACCGCATGGCCACGGCCGACGGCACGCGCGCCACGCACGATGCCCACGTGGCGGCGCAGCTGCGCGCGGCCGGCGCCGTCATCATCGGCAAGACCAATCCGGGCGAGCGGGGCGGCGCGCCGGCCGAGGACCTGTTCAACGGCCTGGGCGGGCAGGGCGCCAACGTCTACCCGCGCGAGCGCTACGCCGGCGGCGCCGGCGCGGCCATCGCCGCCGGCCTGGCGACGCTGGCGGTGGGCACGGAAAACGACGGTGTCTGTGTGGCGCCGGCCTCGTTCTGCGGCCTGGTCGGCATCAAGCCGACGCAGGGGCTGGTCAGCCGCAGCGGCATCGTGGCGCACACGCTGCGCCTGGACACGCCCGGCCCGCTGGCGCGCAGCGTGGCCGACGCCGCGCTGATGCTGGCGGTGATGGCCGGCGTCGACGCCGCCGATCCGGCCACCCGGGCCAGCGCCGGCCGGGTGGTCGACTACAGCGCCGCGCTGGACAAGGCCGGCCTGGCCGGCCGCCGCATCGGCGTGGCGCGCGATTTTTTCGGCCGCAGCGAGGAGCTCGACCTGGTCATCGGCGACGCCCTGCAGGCCTTGCTGCAGCAGGGCGCGCAGCTGCTTGACGTGCATCTGGGCGGGGCGCAGCGGCAGGACGAGCCGGCGCTGCGCGACATCGACGAGTTGATGCGCGAGCACCGCCTCGACGCGCTGGTGGCGCCGTCGTGCGCGCCGGCCGCGCTGGCCGACTATCCGCACATCACGGTGCCGGCCGGGCAGGCCTGCGGCCGGCCGGTCGGCCTGTCCTTCGTCGGCGCGGCCTACAGCGAGGCGGCGCTGATCCAGATGGCCTACGCCTTCGAGCAGGCCACGCTGCATTGGCGCGCGCCGAAGTATCCGGCCAGCGTGCTGCTTAATATGCGCTGAGGTGCTTGTAGAAGAAGGTGGTGCCGCACGGCTCGCCGTTGGGCATCAGCGCGAACTGCGGCACTTCGCCGACGCGCTGCCAGCCGGCGCGTTCATATAGCCGTTCGGCGTCGCCGCCGCTCACCGTGTCGAGCACCAGCACCGACTTGCCCGCGTCGCGCGCCGCCGCGTCGATTCCCTCCATCAGGCGCTGGGCGACGCCGTTGCGGCGCGCCCGGCGGTGCACCAGCATCTTGGCGATGTCGGCGCGGTGCGGCTGGTTGTCGGGCTGGGCGGTGATCATCTGCACGGTGCCGACGATGCGGCCTGTGTCGTCCTCGGCGGCCAGCAGCACGCGCTCGCCGCGCGCCACGCCGCCGGCCACGTCGCGCCAGAAGGCCAGGGCCTTGGCGCGCGCAAGCGGCAGCATGAAGCTGACCGAGGCGCCACCCTCGACACAATCGATCAACACGTCGGCGAGCGCGTCGATGTTGGCGGCGGCCGCGTCGGCGTCGAGGCGGCGGATGTTGATGGTCATGCGGACCTCCTGTTTGGGCTAAAGGGTTGCGGCGCCAGCGCGACCAGATAGCGCGCCGCCGTGCTGCCGGGGTTGTGGTAGACGATGGGTTGGTCCAGGCGCATGGCCAGGCAGTCGCCGCTCTCCAGGCGCCATTGTTGGTCGCCGACGCTCATCTCCATCACACCCGCGATGATCCAGACCTGCTGGTAGATGTCGACCTCGCGCGCCAGGCCGTCGTAGGCAACGCGCTGGCCGGCGGGGAACTCTACCTCGACCAACTGCAGCGGCGAGCGTGCCGCCGGCGACAAGTTGCGGCGGCGGTAGCCGGAGGCCGGGTCGGTCCATTCGGCTTGCTCGGCGCGGCGCGACACGGGCGACGGTTCGCCGGCCGGCGGCTGGGCAGGCTCGAACAGCGAGGCTAGGGCGACGCCCAGGCCGGCGGCGAGCTTGTTGAGCAGGGCGGCGGTGGGGCTGCTTTCACCCCGCTCGATCAGCGAGATGTTGGAGCGGCTGACGCCGCTGAGCTTGGCCAGCGCCTCCAGCGACAGGTTCTGTGCGTCGCGCAGTTCGCGCACGCGCTGGGCGATGATGGTGTTGATGTCCATGGTGTCCATTAATGTGGAATTTGTTGTCTAGTATATTGGAATTTGTGAGGTGGTCAAGTGGCTACTGGGCATGCTCCGCAATCTGGCGAGGCTCGGCGTACCCGCCGGAAAAATTGAGGGTCAGACCCTAGGGTCTGACCCTGGGTTCTTGCCGGTGGGTGGTTTTGCAGCCGCTGGCGCCTTGGCTTCAAGGCATGCGGCTCAGTCGGCGCGGTGGCGCCATTCGTTCAGGTAGTGCTGCGGGGTGTGGCCGAGGATGCGGCGGAACATGGCGGTGAAGGCGCTCGGGCTGGCGTAGCCCAGCGCGGCGGCGATGCGCGCCACGCTCTCGCCGCGCGCCAGGCGGCAGAAGGCGTCGGCCAGGTGCACCTGCTGCACCCATTGGCGGAAGTGCAGCCCGGTCTCGCTGGGGAACAGGCGCATCAGCGTGCGGCCGCTGGCGCCGGCGCCGGCGGCCAGCTCGTCGATGCGGTGGCGCCGGCCCGGCTCGCGCACGATGGCGTCGCAGACCGCCAGCAGGCGGCGGTCGCGCGGCCAGGGGATGGCGATCGGCACCGTCTCGGCGGCCTTCAGCGCGTGCAGGATCAGCGCCGCCAAGTGCTCGCCGGGGCCGGGGATGGGGTACTCGATCGGCTCGGCCACCAGCGCCAAAATCAGCTCGCGCAGCAGCGCGCTAACCTCGATCACCTTGCAGCCGGGACCGAAGGCGGCCGCCGCGCCGGCTTCGATGTAGAGCGTGCGCATGCGCACCGTGCTGTGCATGTTCAACTCGTGCACCACGCCGGGCGCGATCAGCAGGGCGCGGCGCGGCGGCAGCATCCACACGCCGAACTCGGTGCTGACCCGCATCACGCCGTCGATGGCGTACAGCAGCTGCGCCCGTTCGTGGCTGTGTGGCGGGATGTGGCTGCCGTACTCCTGGTCCTTGTGCATGGCGGTGATGACGCGCGGGACGCGCTGGTAGTCGCGCGCGTCGCGGCTGCGCGGTGTGACGGCGTGGGCGGCGTTGCTGGCGTTGGCTGCGGCGGCGATGGTGGGCATGGCGGTGCTGTGCCAGTAATGGCAGTTGGGCGACGATTGTTGGAACTTGCGTTCGGCACGGCCATATTACACTGCACCGGGCGGCAAAGTCCACGCTACGCCGCAGGCCCCTTTCATCACCAATCGCCAAGTTATGACCACCTCCAGTTCCGCACTTTCCCGTTCCCAGCCCGGCGCCGACTCCCCGGCGCCGGCCATTCACGCGCCGGCCGGCGCCGTCATGCGCATCCTCGGCGCGGTCGCCTTCGTCCACCTGCTGAACGATCTGGTGCAGGCGATGCTGCCGTCGATCTATCCGATGCTGAAGGCGCAGTTCGGCCTCAGCTTCACCCAGGTCGGCCTGATCACGCTGACCTTCCAGTGCACCGCCTCGCTGCTGCAACCGTGGATCGGCCTGTACACCGACCGCCGCCCCTTGCCCTTCCTGCTGCCGCTGGGGATGTGCTTCACGCTGGTCGGCGTGTTGATGCTGGCGCTGGTGGACAGCTTCGCCACGCTGCTGGTGGCGTCGGCGCTGATCGGCGTCGGCTCGTCGACCTTCCATCCGGAGGCCTCGCGCGTGGCGCGGCTGGCCTCGGGCGGACGCTTCGGCTTCGCCCAGTCGCTGTTCCAGGTGGGCGGCAATGTCGGCTCGGCGCTCGGGCCTTTGCTGGCGGCGGCGGTGATCGTCGGCCGGGGGCAGGGCAATATCGCTTGGTTCGCCTTGCTGACGCTGCTGGCGATTGTGGTGCTGGTCCGCGTCAGCCGCTGGCACAGCGGGCATTTGGCCGGGCCGGCGCGCAAGGCCGTGGCGCCGGCCGGCCCGCCGTTGACGCGCGGCCGCGTGGTCGGCGCGCTGGCGGTGTTGGCGATGCTGGTGTTTTCCAAGTACGTCTACATGTCCAGCTTGAGCAGCTACTACACCTTCTATTTGATCGACCGCTTCGCGCTGTCGGTCGGCTCGGCCCAGCTGTATCTGTTCCTGTTCCTGGCGGCGGTGGCGGCCGGCACCTTCGCCGGCGGGCCGATCGGCGACCGGGTCGGACGCAAGCGCGTGATCTGGATATCAATCCTCGGCGCGGCGCCGTGCACGCTGCTGCTGCCGTATGTGGATTTGTTTTGGACTGGCGTGCTGTCGGTGGTGATCGGCTTCGTGATCTCGTCGGCCTTCTCGGCCATCGTGGTGTTCGCGCAGGAGCTGGTGCCGGGCAAGGTGGGCATGATCGCCGGGATCTTCTTCGGCTTGATGTTCGGCGTGAGCGGCATCGGCGCCGCCGCCATGGGGCATATCGCCGACGTGGCCGGCATCGCCTATGTCTACAAGCTGTGCTCCTACCTGCCGCTGCTGGGGGTGTTGACGGTGCTGTTGCCGCACATCGAGCAGCCGGCCAGCGTGGCTGGCCGGGCTTGATGGCGCTAGGTTTTTAGAACCTCCCAACGGCAAAGAGCCAGGGTCAGACCCTAGGGTCTGACCCTCGTTTGTGCCGCTGGGCTTTGTTGGCGAACCGGGGCTGCCGGCTTATGCTTCGATGAAGCGCATTTTGAAGTTGCGGCCCTTGATGGCGCCGAAGTCGCCGCCCAGCGGGTTGTTCTTGGCCAGGCGCTCGAAGGCCTGGTGGGCGACGCGGCGGTCCAGCGCGACGTAGCTCATGAACTCGAACACGTTGATCTTGCCGACCTGTTCCTTAGTCAGGCCGGCGTCGCCGGTCAGGGCGCCGAGCAGGTCGCCCGGACGCAGCTTGTCCTTCTTGCCGCCCATGACCACCAGCGTCATCATCGGCGCCGGCTCGGCGACGGCGTACTCGTCGTCCTCGATCTCGTCGAGCTTGTGCCATTCGACCGGCGCCTTCTGGTACTCCTCGATCAGCTTGACCCACTTCTTCTCGTTGGGCGCGCACAGCGACAGCGCCAGGCCCTTCTCGCCGCCGCGGCCGGTGCGGCCGACGCGGTGGATGTGCACCTCGGTGTCCTTGGAGACGTCGACGTTGATCACCGCCTCCAGGTTGCTGATGTCGAGGCCGCGCGCGGCGACGTCGGTGGCCACCAGCACGGAGCAACTGCGGTTGGAGAACAGCACCAGGATCTCGTCGCGCTCGCGCTGTTCCAGCTCGCCGTACAGGGCCAGCGCGGAGAAGCCCTGGCTGCGCAGCTCGTCGGCCAGTTCGCGGCAGTGCACCTTGGTGTTGCAGAAGGCCAGCGCCGAGACGGGCTTGAAGTGGGCCAGCAGCTTGGCGACGGCGCCGTTGCGCTGGTCGAAGCCGATCTCGTAGAAGCGCTGCTCGATCTGGCTGTTGTCGTGCTGCGCCTGCACCGTCACCTCGAGCGGGTTGACCAGGAAGGAGGCGGTGGCGCGGCGGATGTCGTCCGGGTAGGTGGCCGAGAACAGCAGCGTTTGGCGGCGCGCCGGGCAGGCGCTGACGATGCCGGCGATCTCGTCGTAGAAGCCCATGTCGGTCATGCGGTCGGCTTCGTCGAGCACCAGGGTCTGCACCTTGGACAGGTCGAGCGTGTTGCGGCCGAGGTGGTCGCGCAGGCGGCCTGGCGTGCCGACCACGATGTGGGCGCCGTGCTCGAGCGAGGCGATCTGTGGGCGCATCGGCGAGCCGCCGGTCAGGGTCAGGATCTTGATATTGCCGGCACTGCGGGCCAGGCGGCGCAGCTCGTTGGCCACCTGGTCGGCCAGCTCGCGGGTCGGGCACAGCACCAGCGCCTGGGTGGCGAACCAGGCCGGGTTGAGCTTGTGCAGGATGCCGATGCCGAAGGCGGCGGTCTTGCCGCTACCGGTCTTGGCCTGGGCGATCAGGTCGCGTCCCTCCAGCACCGCCGGCAGGCTCTGTTCCTGGATGGTCGTCATCTTGTGGTAGCCGAGCAGGTCGAGGTTGGCCAGGAAGGCGGGCGTCAGCGGCAGGCTGGAAAAGGAATCTGTAGTCATGGTGGCGGACCGGGTAAAGAGGGGATGGGGCACAGTCTAACAGGCTGGATGCAGCTGCGGCTGCGGGCCTTGGTGCAATGGGTGGGCAGCCGCGCGCGGCGGCTGCGCCGGACGCTAGTTGGGCGCCCAGACCGGCAGTCCGGTCAGGTCCAGCGCGTCGTCGCGGGTCCAGACCGGCAGGCCGGAGTTGTCGGTCGCCTCGAGCAGTTCGAGCTGGACCTGTTTCATGATGGCGCGCTTGCCGCGCGGTCCGGTGCCGCGCTTGGGCTCGGGCTCGAGCGGCGCCGCCGGGCTAAAGCCGGGCAGGTCGAACGTCGCGTTGTCTTTTTTATCTCTCATTTCAGAACCTCATACCCATTGCCCGCGGCGGCTGGCGCAATGGAGCGTCCCCGGCCGGCGTGGCGACGCCGGGGGACGCTTGAACAAGGCGGCGCGTAAAATGCGCCGCACAAAACAAAAGCCCGGCTGCAGCAGTCGGGCTCGGTAAATTTTTAGTGGACGCAGTGTATCACAAACCGTTTTGGCCGTGGGGGGGGGGCGGGCCGGCGCCGGCCGCCGGTAGCGGCCGCGCCGGCGCCGGCCAGTACGGCGCCGCCCATTGCCGCGCCTAGCGGAAGCTCAGCGCGGCGGTCAGGTCGCCCGGCGGCAGTGCGCCGCGTTCGGCGAAGGCGGCGTTGCGCACGGCCAGGCCCTGCAGCAGCGGCAAGTCGTGCAGGCGGGTGATCAGGCGCAGGATCGAGGTGGTGTCGTAGAAGCTGTGGTCGACCTGGCCCTTCTTGGCGAACGGCGAAACGACGATGGCCGGGATGCGCGAACCCGGACCCCAGCGGTCGCCCTTGGGCGGCGCGACGTGGTCCCACCAGCCGCCGTTTTCGTCGAAGGTGATGACGATGACCATGTCCTGCCATTGCGGCGACTTCTTCAAGTGCTCGATGACGTTGGCGATGTGCTGGTCGCCGGACTCGATGTCCGAATAGCCGGCGTGCAGGTTCAGGTTGCCCTGCGGCTTGTAGAAGCTGACCGCCGGCAGCTTGCCGGCCACCGCGTCGGCGAGGAACTTGTTGGAGATCGGGCTGTCGCCCAGGCCGCCGTCGCGCAGGTGCTCGGCGCGCGCGGCGGTGCCGGGGGCGAACTGCTTGAAGTAGTTGAGCGGCTGGTGGTGGAACTGGAAGTTCGGCTTGGCGCCGCCGCCGCGCGCGTCCAGTGCCGCCTGCCAGGCGCCGCCGTACCAGGCCCAGCTGACCTTTTTGGCCGACAGCAGGTCGCCGATGGTGTCGTAGCTTTGCGGCGGCAGCGTGCTCGGGTCGAGCGGGTCGGCCAGGTTGGCGTCGCCGCCGGCCGCCGGGCGCACGTAGCTGGGCTGGTAGGGCGGCGCCATGGTGTTGACGGCGTAGCCGTCGGGCGTGATGGCGCCGCCGTCGTTGACGAAGCTCGGCTTGCCGTCCAGCGCGGACGGCGGGCAGTCCGGCGCCAGCTTCAGGCGGGTGCCGGTGGGGCCGTCGGCGAGCACGGCGATCTTCTTCTTGGCCGGCGTTTGCGCGGCGTTGAAGTATTCCGGCGTGCGGCCGCTGACCAGGAACTGGTGGTTCAGGTAGGAGCCGCCGAAGGCCGCCATGAAGAAGTTGTCGCACAGGGTGAACTGCTCGGCGATCTTCCACAGGCCGAGGTTTTTGCTGGTTTCGCCGTAGTAGCCCATGACCATGCCGCCGGTGTTGCCCCAGGCGGCGAAGCCGTCGTTCTTGCCGCCGTTGATCTGCATTTGGTTGTGGTAGAACAGGTGCCACAGGTCGCGCGTGATGACCGCCTCCGGCAGCGGCTTGCCCTCGGCGTCGACCAGCTTGAAGGGGGCGTTGGGCAGGCCCTGCACCTGGTCCTCGTTGAGCACGTACTTCTTGCCGCCGATGTCCTGCGGCGTCGGCACGATGCCGCCCCAGACCTTGGGCAGGGTGGGCAGCACGCTGCCGTCGCGATCCTTTTGCGCGCTGGCGGCGGCCGGCACGGCCGACAGCGGCGAGGCGACGCCGGGGAAGTTGGCGAACAGGTTGTTGAAGCTGCGGTTCTCCAGGTAGATCACGACGACGTTCTTGACGTGGGCCTTGAGCTTGGCGTCGAGCGAGCCCTTGGCCAGCTTGCGGGCCGGGGCGGCGTCGGCCATCGCGGGCAGGGCGCCGACCAGGCCGGCGGCGCTGGCGGCCTGGAAGATGCGCCGGCGCGAGGGATTGCTGGGTTGGTCGGCAGTCGGGTTCTGCTGGTCGCGGTCTTGGTCCTTCACGCACTTCTCCTCGGGTGGTTGGGCTGGCGGCGGGCGGGTTGGCGGCCGCGCCGGGCAAAGCAGGATTGTGACAGTTTGTCATAAATGAGGAAAGTGAAATGCTGCTGTTTTGTCCTGTTGACAAGAGGATGGTGAAATCGGCGAGCTGGGTTTGGCGGATTGGCTCGCTGTTTGGCGGGGTTCGATCAAATGTCGGGTCTGGATGGCGTGGCATGCTGTGCGAATCGCCCTGCGGTACTGCCGGTTGAAAAATGCAGGTGGCCGGCGTAGTGTTAAAGAACCCGTCGCCATGGAGGTGAGTACCATGCCTATAAAAATCAAAGCTCTCAAAATGAAAGATCGAATTTCGCCGCGAAAAGGTGACGTCAAGAGGTCGCTACCTGCTGATAATGATTCCTCCGAGCAACCAGATGTTGTACGGCCGGCCCCGTTCAAGCCTGTTTTCTCCAAAGCGTTTTTTGAATTTATGGATGAAATGGACATCCAAACTCGACAGCGGCGTGAGGAGGCGTTGCGGATTATCCGGGCGCACAAGAAATGAGATTTTTGCTGGACACGAATGCGATTATCGACTTGGAAAGGGGGGATGAAAACTTGCGGCGACAAATTTTTCGATACCCCAAGACCTCGATCGTGACGAGCTCGATTGTTGTTACTGAATTCACTATCGGCTTCTATTTGAAGCATAGGCAATCTAAGTCGGCAAGGATCGCGCTCACGCGAGTTTTTCAACAGTTTTGTCCTTTGCCTTATGACCATGAGGATGCCCAGGAGGCGGCAAACCTCATTGTTCAGAACGGCCTGGTTCATCGGCAAGACCTCTATCGCGACATGATGATCGCGGCCCAGGCCAAACGGCGCGGGCTTGTCGTTGTAACGAACAACACCAGGGACTTCTATCTGGCAATTGGCGTCGGGGTCGCCAATTGGAAGGTGGCGTTGTGATGCCGCAGAGTTACTTACTGGGCAATGATAGAATTTGCGGCCCTACAGTTCGCGCTTTGTCGCAGAAGGCCATCCCATGCAAGCTTCGCCGCTCAATTTCGCCCAGCCCGTGCTGGACGCGCAGACCATCCAGGACGTTTCGGCGGTGCTGCAGTCGAACTGGATCGCCACCGGCCCCAAGGTGGCGGCGCTGGAGGCGGCCTTGTCGGCGCGCTTTGGCGGCCGGCCGACGCGGCTGCTGACCTCGGCCACCGGCGCGATGGAGGTGGCGCTGCGGGTCTGCGGCATCGGCCCCGGCGACGAGGTGATCACCAGCGCGCAGAGCTTCTTCTCGACCATGAACATGATCGTCAAGGTCGGCGCGCGGCCGGTCTTCGTCGACTGCGTGCTGCCGTCGCGGGCGATCGACCTGGCGCAGGTGGAGGCGGCCATCACGCCGCGCAGCAAGGCCATCATGCCGACCCACTTCCCGGGCAGCCTGGTGGACATGGACGCGCTGTACGCGCTGGCGCGCCGCCACGGCCTGCGGGTGATCGAGGACGCCGCGCTGGTGCAGGGCTCCTGCTGGAACGGGCAGGCGGTTGGGGGCTTCGGCGACATCGCCACCTTCAGCTTCCACCCGAACAAGAACATGACCACCATCGAGGGCGGCGCCATCGTGCTGGCCTCGGAGGACGAGGCGAAGCGGGTCGACATCGAGCGCTTCCACGGCATCGCCCGCCTGCCCGACGGCACGCGCGACGTGGTGGCGGCCTGCGGCAAGTTCAACATGTCGGACGTGTCGGCGGCGATCGGCCTGCGCCAGTTGGCGCAGCTGGACGGCTTTTTGGCGACCCGCGCGGCGCTGGTGGCGCGCTACTTCGAACGCTTCCCGGCCATCGCCGGCGCCATGCTGCCGCCGCGGGGCATGGCGCGGCAGAGTTGGAACATGTTCTGCGTGATGCTGCCGTTCGAGACCATGGCGCTGGACCGCAAGCAGGTCCGCGACGCGCTGCAACAGCGCGGTATCGCCACCGGCATCTCCTACGAGGCGCTGCACACCACCACGCTGGGCCGGGGCCTGGGCTACGCCGAGGGCGACTTCCCCAACGCCGAGCGGGTCGGCCGGCAGACGGTGACGCTGCCGCTGCACGCGGCGATGACGGCGGCCGACGTCGACCGGGTCTGCGCCGCCGTGGCGCAGATCGTCGCCGGCTAGCTGCGGCGCGCCACCCCGCCGGGAGGGCTCAGATGCGGTGCGGGAAGCGGGCGCGCAGCGCGGCGACGAACTTGGCCGAGATGGCGGCGAAGCCGTCCGGCGTTGGGTGCAGCTCGTTGGCCCACTGGCCGGCCGTCAGCGTGCCCTGGGTGGGCACGTGGATGAAGTCGGCGTGCTGGCCCTGCAGCTCGGTGAGCAGGTCGGCGAAGCGGCTCAGCAGCTGCTTGACGATGCCACGGCCGGTCTCCTTGTCCCAGCCGCGGTCGTCCAGTCCGGGCTTGAGCCAGGGGCCGACGGTGCACACGCCGACGCCGCTGGGGATGGCGTGGTCGTAGCTGTGGACGAAGATGGGGATGCTGCGGTGCTGCGCCTGGGCGACTTTGTCGCGCGCCAGGATCAGGTCCTGGTAGGCGGCCTTGACGATGCCGAGCACGGCGTCGACGCGCTCGCTCTGCAGGCCCCGGGCGGGGTCCTTGTGGACCACGGCGGCGTCGGCCAGCCAGAGGCGGAACTGGTCGCCGGCCAGGTCGTTGCCGCCGCCGGAGAACAGGATGGCGTCGTACTGGCTGCCGTCGTCGCCGGCGTTGAGCTGGGCCAGCAGGCGGTGCAGCTTGGTCACGCCGAGCATGTCCTCGGCGGCCTCGCCGTAGTGGGCCAGCGACAGGATGATGGGCGACAGCGGCATCGCCTTGAGGTTGGCGATCACGTCGCTCGGCGCGAAGACGGGCAGCGGATAGTCGAACCAGCTGTCGCCCTGGGCGATCAGGTTGAGCGGCGCGGTGCCGAGCTGGTGGGTGGCGCTCTGCATCATCGCGCTGCGCTCGAAGCGGGCGCGGTGGGCGGCGACGCGGCGGTCCAGCTCCAGCTGGATGGCTTCCTTCTGTTGCGTGTAGGCGTTGGGTGCGGCGGCTGCGGTGGTGGCCATGGCGAAGCTCCGGTGGTGGCGCCGGCGACGGGCGCCGCGGTTGTGCGGGCGGGCGTTGTCAATATCGACATGGCAGAATATACAGGGTCGGCGCGCGGATAGATGCGCGGATTGTCACGGGCGGCGGCGCTCGGCGGGGCACTGGAAATGTTCGGTGCCGTGCTGCCGGTGTGCTGCCGAATGTTGTTATCATGTTTGCAAAGGCCTCGCGGCGGGCGGTGGCCGGCCGCCGCTTATGCAGCGGTGAAACTCTGGCTTGCGACAAATATGGGATTGGCGATGGCGATGCGATTGACGATAAGTGGGCGGGTGCAGGGGGTTGGCTATCGCGCCTCCCTGGCCGAGGAGGCCGTATCCCTGGGACTCTGCGGCTGGGTGCGCAACCGGCGCGATGGCTCGGTGGAGGCTTGTTTTGATGGCGACGAGGCGGCAATCGATGCGCTCGTTCGCTGGGCAAGACGTGGGCCGCCGGCCGCCCGGGTAGCCGATGTCTGTATTGAGGATGTTGCGACGCCGTTGCCGTCGGATAGGGGGTTCAGGATTTTGCCGACCTTGTAACGGGACGGGGAATGGTCGGCCGAAGCCACTGCATGCAAGTAGCTATTGACGGGATAGCTGGCGGCGGTCTTATGAGGCCATTCTTGTACAGTAGGAATATGTTATCCTTCTGATTATATTTTTCAATCCACGCCGTTGCCTTTGATAGCCCGGGGGCGACATTTTCTTTCTGAATTCGTCGCCCATGCTGAAGATTCTAGGTAAGTCGTCATCGATTAATGTTCGTAAGGTTCTGTGGACCTGCGTGGAAATCGGGCTACCTTTCGAGCAGGAGCTTTGGGGCTCTGGCTTCAAGGCCACCGATGTTCCCGAGTTCCTCGCGCTCAACCCAAACGGAATGGTGCCCGTCATCACCGATGGGCCCGTCACGCTATGGGAGTCCAACACGATTTGCCGGTATCTGGCAGTCAAACACGGCCGCGCCGACCTGCTGCCTGCCAATCCAATAGAGCGTGCCATGGTAGAGCAGTGGATGGATTGGCAGGCGGGGGAGCTCAACAACTCCTGGCGTTATGCGTTCATGGCGTTGGTTCGAAAAAGTAACTCGCACAAGGACCCTGCGGCAATCGCCAGCAGCATTGTTGCTTGGAACCGGCACATGGGTATTCTTGAGAATCAGCTGTGCAAAACAGGCCGGTACGTTACCGGGCCGGCTTTTACGCTGGCGGATATTGTTCTTGGCCTGTCTGTCAACCGATGGGCCATGGCGCCAATGCAACGACCAGACTTTCCAGCAATCTCGGCGTATTTGGAGCGGCTCGGCCAACGTGACGGGTGCCGATTGCATTGTTGCAATGGCGAGGTATAGCGGCAGTGCTGGCCATTGTTGCGGCTTCTCGATGGCGGTGAACGTGGGCTTCTTGCGCCGTGTTGTTCGTCTTCGGCCGAATGCGGACATCTACCCCACGTCAAGGTTGCTGTTCGAAATCCATGGTTTCGACATCGTAAATCCAATGCCAGCTATCGGCCGACTGTTCTTTGCCATCACGGGAAGGTCAAGTCCAAACCGATACTCCTGCTAAGGACGAAGGTGGCGAGCACCAGGCCCAGGAGCGATAGCGTGAAGACTGCGGCCACCTTGCCGCTCGCGCGTAGCACCGCGCGCCTCTCCTTCTTGTCTTGATCGAAATGCCACTTGATGGCGAAGAACATGCCCGTGCCGAGCACGAGGGCCTTGAACGAAGCGAAGACTATAGGGATCCAATCCATCATTTTGAGTATTTCCAGGCTATTACTTGACACTATCTATTGTGAGGAGCATTTCCTCAAAACGCTGCTTCAGCAGCTTCATTTTTTGTTCAAACCAGCGAAGCCAATTCAATCTTGCATTATAGCCGCGCCGCATAACGTCCGCTTTGGGGGGCGGAAGTCTAGTTTGCCTGCGCCGCAAATTCAAAGCCGGCTCGAATCACGCAGTCCAGAACGTGAAAAAGCCGTTGAATCCTTGCGGAATCAACGGCTTTTTTAGATCTGGTTGCGGGGACAGGATTTGAACCTGTGACCTTCGGGTTATGAGCCCGACGAGCTGCCAGACTGCTCCACCCCGCAGACGAATTATATACAGGGCGGGACGGATGTGCAAGGGAGAAATAAGAAATGCTTATACTTCGCCCTTTTCATTAAGCGCAGCTTATGCCGTGGCGGCGCCCAGGCGCCACAGCGAGGTCAGCTCGGCGGCGCGGGCGGCGTGCAGCGGGTCGCTGGCGTCGGCGGCGCGCGGGTGGACCGGCTTGATGTCGTTGCGGCCCAGCACGGCCAGGCCGGCGGCGGCGATCCAGCCGAGCAGCTCGTCGCGGGTGCGCAGGCCGAGGTGCTCGGCCAGGTCGGACAGGATCAGCCAGCCCTCGCCGCCGGGCGCCAGGTGCTCGGCCAGGCCGTTGAGGAAGCCGCGCAGCATGCGGCTGTCCGGGTCGTAGATGGCGTACTCGATCGGCGAGCTGGGGCGGGCCGGCAGCCACGGCGGGTTGCACACCACCAGCAGGGCGCGGCCCTGCGGGAACAGGTCGGCCTCGAGCAGCTCGACGGTGCCGTCGAGGTCGAGGCGGGCCAGGTTTTCGCGGGCGCAGCGCAGCGCGCGCGGGTCCTGGTCGGTGGCGATGACGCGGGCCAGGCCGCGCTTGGCCAGCACGGCCGACAGCACGCCGGTGCCGGTGCCGATGTCGAAGCCGAGCGTGGCGCCCTTGGGCAGCGGGGTGCTGGCGACCAGCTCGACGTATTCGCCGCGCACCGGCGAGAACACGCCGTAGTGCGGGTGGATGCGGCCTTCCAGCGCCGGGATCTCGACGCCGGTGCGGCGCCATTCGTGGGCGCCGATCAGGCCGAGCAGCTCGCGCAGCGAGGCGATGAAGGGCTCCTCGCCACGGCCGTAGGCCTCGTTGCAGGCCAGTTGCACCTCGGGCGCGCGGCGCAGCGGGATGGTGTAGTCGGCCTCGAAGGGGATCAGCAGCATGGCCAGGGTGCGGGCGCGCTGCGACTGGGCCTGGCGGTGCAGGTGGAAGGCTTCGGTCGGGTTGGCGGGCGGCTTGGCCGGCTTGGCCTTCTTGCCCGGCTTGCTGTGCTTGTGGTCGGCGCGGCGCGCCAGCGCCTGCAGCAGCTGGCGGGCGTTCTGGAAGTCGCCGCGCCAGAGCAGGGCGGTGCCCTCGCAGGCCAGGCGGTAGGCGACGTCGGCGGTGGTGCGGTCGTCGGCGATGACGACGCGCTTGGGCGGCGCCATGCCGCTTTCGGAGCGCCAGCGCGCGCTGTGCTCAACGCCGTTTTCGGTCCAGTGGATTTGCGGCGTCGCGCCTTGCGGGGCCATCATTGCGCCACCTGCGTGGCATGGAGGGGGCGATGGGCGAGGTCTTGGACGGGCATGTTTGGGGCAATCGAAAGGAATAGGGTTGCGGCGAAGGCGCCGGCGGTGCTGGGCACGGTCGCGGCGCTTCGAGGACGGTGTCGCTATTATACGTGGGGCGGACGGGGGCGGAGTGTCGATGGCGCTGGCGGCCGGTGCGGGCGCGGCTCGTTTTTGGGAAGCCCAAGGCGCGAACCTAGGGTCGGACCCGGCGCGCCAAGGCGGGGAGTCCGACCCTGGCTTTGTGCCGCCGGGTCTTGCCGGCGTAGCCGGCGCCTTGGCCCGGTGCCAAGGCCGGCGGGCTTGGTCAGGCGGAGGTGCTGGCCGGCGCCGTTGCCGCTGCCGTCGTTGCGGCCGGCGTGGAGGCGCTCAGTGCCGGCGGGGCGGAAGGCGCGCCGGGCTGGGTGGCGTAGGAGTCGGCCAGCGCCTTGGCGCGGCTTTCGGCCGTGTTGGGCGGGGCGTACAGGTCGAGCGGGCTGGGGCTGTCGATCAGCTTGAGCAGGCGCAGCGTCAGGCTGCCGCCCTGGCCCTGGCTTTGATCGCCGCCGGTATCCTGGGCGCCGGATTGGCCGAGGCCGGCGGCGCCGCCGAGCAGGTTGGCGGTCAAGTCCTGGCCGATCAGTTTGAACAGGTCGAGCAGGCTGCCGGGGAAGTCGATGTTCGGCAACTGCACGGTCGGCAGCGTGTCGGGCTTGGCGTCGTTGGCACTATTGCTTGCCTTGCCGTGGCTGTCGCCGGCCTTGCCGTGGTTGTTGGCCTGGCCATTGTTGGCGGCGCCGGTGCTCTGGCTGATGCCGCCTTCGATCCTGGCCTCGTACTGCACCTCGACCTCGAACTCGAACTTGCGGCCGTCGGCGGTGGTGATGGTGCCTCTGCCGAGGAAGTGCGAGCTGTCGGTGAGCTGGAAGGCGGCCGTGTCGCTGCTGCCGTTCGGCCCCGAGCTGTGCTGCACCAGCGCGCCGTAGCTCGACGAGGTGTCCAGGCTGACGGAGTCGAAGGAGATCTGCGCGCCCTTGGCGGCGTCGCCGAACAGCGACTGGGCGAAGCTGCCGAGCAGGTTCTGCGCCAGGTCCACGGTGGCGTTGCCGACGCTGTCGACGCGCTTTTGCAGGTCGATGCCGCTGCGCGACAGCGTGACGTCGTTGCCGAGCGGGGCGAGCTTGGTGGCTTTGGCGCCGTTGGCGGCGCCGCTCTTGCCGTCGTCCTGCGGCAGCAGCGCGGGCAGGGTGGAGCGGTAGGGCTGTGCGCCGAGGGCGGGAATGGTAGACATGGCGGCTTCCGGGGGGAGTTGTAGTGGATACAACGGCAGGGCGCGGGATTACTTGAGGGGTGGGCGTAAAAAAGCGGTTCTTTTTGGATTGGCGGGTGGCCGGCCTTACCCCTCGGGCAAAGGGGGCTGACCCCGTGCGGGGTCAGACCCCGGGGCGCATCGGGGTGCGGGGCAAAAAGTGGCGCTGCGCGGCGGCCGCAGTTAGTGGTGGTGCGACCAGCTGCCGTCGGCCGATTCGAGGTAGGACTGGACGGCGTCCTTCTGGCCGGTGGCGTGGCGTTTGACTTCGCCGCACTTGCAGATGCCCTGGTAGGGCTGGATGTGCGAGCAGGCCGACACCTTTTGCAGGAAGACCTGCACGGATTTGGCGCACTTGGCGCATTTGAAGGTGAGCGTGCGTGGTGCTTTTAACATGGTGTTTGGGTTTTCGGGCAAAGGGGCGATTTTATCACCTGCGTTGCGGCGCGGCGTCGGCGTCCGCTGTGGCGCCGGCCGGCCAGCCGGCGCGCACGGCGTCGACAAAGGCGCGCAGCGCGGGCGGCATCTGCCGGCGGCTGGGGTAGTAGAGGAAGTATTGGGACGGCGCGGCGGCACAGTCCTCCAGCAGCGGCAGCAGCCGGCCGGCGGCGATGTGGGCGGCGGCGTCGGCCTGGTACAGGTAGGCCAGGCCGGCGCCGTCGAGGGCGGCGCTAAGCATCAGCTGGTCGTCGTCGAACAGCAGCGGGCCGTTGACGGCGACCGAGAAGCTGCGGCCGTCCTGCGCGAACTCCCAGGCGTAGCGGCTGCCGCTGGGGAAGCGCCGGCCGATGCAGTTGTGCCGCTCCAGCTGGCGCGGCGTGGCCGGCGCGCCGTGCGCCGCCACATAGGCGGGGGCGGCGACGACGACGAAGCGTTGCGGCGGGCCGAAGGGGACGGCGATCATGTCGGCGGCCAGGCGTTCGCCGAAGCGCACGCCGGCGTCGAAGCCGGCGCCGACGATGTCGAGCAGGCCGTCGTCGGTGACGATCTCCAGCTGCACGCGCGGGTAGGCGGCGGCGAAGCGGCCCAGCATGGGGGCCAGCAGCAGGCGGGCGGCGGGGCGCGGCAGGTTGAGGCGCAGGGCGCCGGCCGGCACGTCCTGCAGGCCGTCCAGCTCGGCCAGGGCGTCGGCGATCTCGCCGATGGCGGGCAGCAGGCGGGCCAGCAGGCGGGCGCCGGCCTCGGTCGGCGTCACGCTGCGGGTGGTGCGGTTGAGCAGGCGCACGCCGAGCCGCTCCTCCAGCGCGCGCACGGTGTGGCTCAGCGCCGAGGCGGAGACGCCCCGTTCGACGGCGGCCTGGCGGAAGCTGCGCAGGCGGGCGACGGCGGCGAAGGCGTCGAGTTCGTGCAGGTCGGTCATGGATTGATGAATTTTACTCAGTAGTGCGTGCAGAATAAGCCATCTTATCTAATCAAACAAGGCCGCGCATACTGGCCGCTCCATTCAATACAAAAGGAGTTTACTGTGATGAAGACGCGCACATTGGGTTCGACCGGCTTGTCGGTGTCGGCCATCGGCCTGGGCTGCATGGGGATGAGCTTTGCCTACGGCGGCGCCGACGAGGCGGAGTCGATCCGCACGTTGCACCGCGCCGTCGAGCTGGGCGTGACCATGTTCGACACGGCCGAGGTGTATGGCCCCTACGCCAACGAGGAGCTGCTGGCGCGCGCCCTGTGCGGGCTGCGCGGCAAGGTGAGCATCGCCTCCAAGTTCGGCTTCCGCATCGGCACGCAGGGGCAGGGCATGCAGCGGGTGACCGGTGTCGACAGCCGCCCGGAGCAGGTGCGCGCGGCGGTCGAGGGCTCGCTGGCCCGGCTGGGCGTGGAGAGCATCGATTTGCTGTACCAGCACCGGGTCGATCCGGCGGTGCCGATCGAGGAGGTGGTCGGGGTGATGGCCGAGCTGGTCCGCGAGGGCAAGGTGCTGCACCTGGGCTTGTCGGAGGCGTCGGCCGACACGCTGCGGCGCGCCCACGCGGTGCATCCGATCGCCGCGCTGCAGTCCGAGTATTCGCTGTGGAGCCGCGAGGTGGAGGACGAGGTGCTGCCGGCCTGTCGCGAACTGGGCGTAGGCTTCGTGCCTTACAGCCCGCTGGGCCGGGGCTTCCTGACCGGCCGGCTGGGTTCGACCGAGGGCTTGGCGGCGGACGATTATCGACGTGGCCTGCCGCGCTTCCAGGACGCGGCATTGCGCGCCAACGCGCCACTGGTGGCGCGGCTGGAGCAGCTGGCCGCCGCGCGCGGCGTCAGCGCGGCGCAGCTGGCGCTGGCCTGGTTGCTGGCGCAGGGCGAGCAGATCGTGCCGATTCCCGGCGTGCGCCGGCTGGCCAATCTGGAGCAGAACGTGGCCGCCGCCGAGCTGGTGTTGAGCGCGGCGGAACTGGCGGCCATCGCCGCTGCGGTGCCGGCCGGCGCGGTGCGCGGCGCGCGCTACGGCGAGCAGGAGATGGCCATGGTCGGCCTGTGAGGCCAGGCTCAGGCGAAGACGTTGAGTGTCGGCGCCGCCAGCGGCGCGAGGTCGTAGGCGCGTTGCAGCGCTTGGCGGCGCGGGTCGGCGGACGCGGTGGCATTGCTTGTCGCGCCGTCGGCCTGCTGGGTTTGTGCGGTGGCCAGCTCGGCGCGGGCCTGTTGTTCCAGCTGCTGGGCCTGGGCCGCGACGGCGCGGTCGGCGCCGGACGGCTCGGCCGGCGCCAGCGCGGCGGCCTGGATGGTGTGGGCGCGGCTGATGGTCTCCTGCGGCGTGCGGCCGGGCGAGGTGTCGATGTGGACCTCGCCGCCGACGGCGTAGTCGATGCCGTTGGGGCCGCGCTGGTAGGTGTAGCTGGCGCCGGAGACGGCCAGTCCGCCGGCGGCGGCCAGGTGGGCCTGCTCGTGCTGGCGCACCTCGGCGTCGCGCGCCTTGAGCTTGTCGATCAGGACCAGGGCCTGCGGCGTCAGTTCGGTGGGCGCGCCGGCGCCGGCGCGCGCGGGGGCGACCCGCTGCGCTGTGGCGGGTGGAACGGCGTTGGCGTTGGCGGTGACGGCGGCGATACTCATGATTGGCTAGGCCTCGCTCTGCCCCGATGATAGCAAATTTGTAGCATTTGCTTGCAATTTCGCGGCGGCCGCGCCTACTGCACGGTGACCACGCTCTTGCCGCCGGCCGAGGGCTGCACCATGATCTTGGTGGCGATCCGCTCGGTCATTTCCTGCACGTGCGAGATCACGCCGACCTTGCGGCCCATCGATTGCAGGCCGTCGAGGGCGTCCATGGCGACGCGCAGGGTTTCGGCGTCGAGGCTGCCGAAGCCCTCGTCGATGAACAGCGATTCGACCCGCACCCGGTTCGACGACAGCGAGGCCAGGCCCAGCGCCAGCGCCAGCGACACCAGGAACGATTCGCCGCCGGACAGCGAGTGCACCGAGCGCATCTCGCCGCCCATGTCGAGGTCGCGCACCAGCAGGCCGAGCGAGGGGTTGGCCGGGTTGGCGATGCGTTCGAGCTGGTAGCGCCGCGCCAGCTGGCGCAGGTGGGCGTTGGCGTAGCCGAGCAGGACGTCGAGGGTGAACTGCTGGGCGTAGTTGCGGAACTTCTTGCCGTCGGCCGAGCCGATCAGCTCGTTCATGCGGGCCCAGCGCCGTTCGACCGCCTCCTGTTGTTCGATCGCGCCGAGCATCGCCTGCGCCTGCTGGCGCCGCGTGTTGTCCTGGGCCAGGCCCAGTTGCAGCGCGGTGGCGGCGTCGTGCCGCTCCTTGCGCTCGGCGGCCAGCGCCGTCATGGCCTCGGCCAGCGTGTCGGCCGATTGCGTGCTGTCGGCCGGCGCGCCGCGCTGGTGTTGCGCGCGCTGGTCCTGCCGTTCGCGCAGCACGGCGGCGGCGTTGGCCAGCGCGCTGTCGAGCGCGCGCAGCGCCTGGCGCTCGGTGGCCAGGGCCTCCTCGGGGCAGGCCAACAGGGCGTGCAGGCCGGCCAGGTCGAGTGGCGTGTCGTCCTGCTGGCGCTGCTGGAAGGCGGCCAGCCAGTCGTCGAGCAGGGCGGCGGCCAGGCCGGCCTGCCTGGCCAGCGCGGCGAGGCGCTGGGTGGCTTGCGCGCCGGCCTCGTCGAGGCGGGTGATGGCGTGGGCGGCTTGTTGGCTGGCGCCGTGCTGGGCCTCCAGCCGCGCCTTGGCGGCGTCGATGGCGCCGCGCAGCGCCGCCTCGATGTCGCGGATCTCGCGGCCGTCCCACAGCGCCATGCGCTGGTCCTGCGCCGTCTTGATGTCGCGCTCGGCCGCCTGGAAGGCGCTGCGGGCCACGCTGGCGGCGGCGCCGGCGGTGGCCAGCGCGTCGGTCAGCGCCTTCAGTTCCACGTCGATGGTGGCCAGCGCGGCGGCGCGTTCGTCGGCGGCGCCGCGCTGGGCCAGCCACTGCCGGCTCTCGGCCTGGCGCGCCTCGTGGAAGCGCGCCGGGCCGGCTTTCCAGTCGTCCTTCCAGCCTTCGCTGGGTAGGTCGTTGCCGCTGAAGGCGGCGTCGAGGTCGTCGAGCAGGGCGCCCAGTTGCAGCGCCACTTCGATGCGCTGCTCGTCGAGCGCCTTGTGCTCGGCGTCGATCTGGGCCAGCGCGGTGCGGGCCTGCGACGTCACCTCGAGCAGTTGGGCGTGTTCGGCGGTGGCCCGTTCGCAGGCCGCCTGCGTCTGGTCGCGCTGCGCGGCGGCCTGCCGCATGGCGCGCTCCTGCTGCTCCAACTGCTGCAGGCCGGCGCTGGCGGCGGCCAGCTCGCTGTGGAACCAGGCGGCGCGTTCGGCTTCGGCGGGCAGCGCCGTGGCGGCGTCGGCCAGCAGCGGGTGGCCATGCCAGGACTGGTTCAGGCGCTCGATGGCTTCCAGCAGCGTGCGTAGTTCGGCCGTCAGCACGCCCAGTTGTTCGATGCTGGCCTGGGCGCCGGCGCGCTGGTCGGCCTGCTGGTCGATATTGGTCTGCGCCAGTTGGCGGCAGCGCGCCACCTCGGCCTGGAAACCGCCCAGCATGGCCTGCATGGCGCCGTCGTTGTGGCGGTAGGGGTGTTCGAGCGCGCCGCAGACGGGGCAGGGACTGTCGTCCTCCAGCGCGGCGCGCAGCGTTTCGACGTTCTCGGCGCAGGCCGCCTCGGCCAGTTTGAGCGAGCGCTCGGCCTGGCCGAAGGCGGCCATGATGCCGATGTGCTCCTGGCGCGCCAGCGCCAGCGCGGCGTCGGCCCGTTCGCGGTTGTGGCGCAGTTGCGCGGACTGGGCTTCGATCTGGCGGCCGCGTTGTTGGCGGGCGTCCAGTTCGATCCAGATGCGCTCGGCGCCGGCCAGCAGCTCGCGCCGCTGGTCGAGCGCGTGGCGCTGGCCCAGCAGCTGGTCGGCGGGGAAGGCGGCCAGCGCGCGCAAGGCTTCCTGGCGCTGCGCCTCGAGCGCGTGCAGGCGCTCCTGGGCGCCGGCCAGCTTGGCGGCGGCGCCGGCCTGGTCGTCGCGGTGGCCCTTGGCGCTGTGCTGCACGCGGGCCAGCGCCTTGCCGAGTTTTTCGGCCTGCGAGGCGGCTTGGCCGGCCTGGACGAACAGCACGTCCCAGCGCGGCCAGGACTGCGCCAGCGCCTGCCAGTGGTGGTGGCGCGCCAGCCAGTCGGCGCCGTTCTGCTGCGACGCTTGCAGCTGCCGGTGTTGCTCCTGTTTTTCCTGTAGCGCGGCCTTGGCGCGGGCGTCGGCCTGGCCGGCCTGTTCGCCGGCCTTGGCCGCCGCGCTGTAGGCGGGCAGCATTGCTTCGATGCGGGCGTCGAGCGCCTTGGCCTGGTCCAGCAGCGGCGCGGCGTCGCGCTGCGCCTGCTCGGCTTGCAGCAGTTGCGCGGCGGCCTGCTCCAACGCGGCGCCGGCCTGGCGCTGCGCCTGCCTCGCTTGTTCGAGCTGGACTGCGTTGCTCGCCAGCGCGGCGCGGGTGGCGTGGTGGTCGGCGTCGAGGCGGGCGATGTCGGCGGCCAGCGGGCGCGCCGCTTGGACGGCGTCGATGCGTTCCAGCGCCTGGCGGCGCGGCGCGGCGGCCTCCAATTGTTCGCCGGCCGCCTGCCAGTCCAGTAGCGCTTGTTGCTCGCCTTGTTGCAGGCGGGCGGCCTGCTGGTGCCAGCGCAGGTCTTGTTCCAGCGCGGCCTTGGCTTGGTCCAGCTGCGCCACGGCGTGGTCGGCGGCGGCGCTGTCGGCTTCCAGTTCGGCGCGCGCCTCGGCCGTCAGCGGGCGCTGGTCGGCCAGGCGCGACAGCAGCCTTTGCAGCTCGGCCTGTTCCTGCTTGGCGCGCTCGAAGGCGCGCATCGAGATTTCGCTGTAGACGGTGCTGCCGGTCAGGGTCTCGAGCAGTTCGCCGCGTTCGTTGTCCTCGGCCTTGAGGAAGGTGGAGAACTCGTTCTGCGCCAACAGCACGGCGCGGGTGAACTGCTCGAAGGACAGGCCGATGCGCCGTTCGATCTCGGCCTTGACCTCGGTCTTGGTGGCGCCGATCGGCTGCAGGCCGGGCAGCTGGTGCAGGCTCATCGCGGTCGGCTGCAGCGCGCCCTCGGCGCGGGTGCGCGAGCGGCGCACGCTCCAGCGCGCGCGGTAGCCGGCGCCGTCGTTGCCGATGAAGTCGACCTCGGCGTAGCCCTCGGCGGCGCCACGGCGCAGCAGCGCGCGGGTGTCCTGCGAGGAGATGGTGTCGCTGCCGACGTCGGGCAGCAGGCTGCGGCCGACCGCCTTGAGCAGGCGCGGCGTGGCGTCGTACAGCGCCAGGCAGAGGGCGTCGAGCAGGGTGCTCTTGCCGGCGCCGGTGGGGCCGCTGATGGCGAACAGGCCGGACGAGGCGAGCGGCTCCTGTTCGAAGTCGACCTGGAACTCGCCGGCCAGCGAGGCCAGGTTTTTGCCGCCAATTTTCAAAATCTTCATGCTGTCTGCTTCAATACGGTTGGGGTGTTCAGGCGGCGGGCAGCATCAGCTCGGCGAAGGCGCTGAGCTGTTCGGCCGGCGCCTCGGCGTTGAATTTTTGCTGGTATAGCTGGCGGAAGATGTCGTCCGGTTTCAAGCGGTCGAGCTGGTCCAGCGTCAGCGTGGCGTCCTCCGGCGCGGCGCCGCGCGGGCCGCTGCTGGTCTCGATCTTGGCCAGGCGCACCGGCTTGCCGTCGAGCGCGGCCTCGATGCGGGCGCGCAGGCCGGGTTCGGGGGCGTCCAGGCGCACGCGCACCTCCAGCAGCGGCTGGGTTTCGATGGGCGGCGCATGGGACGGGGTGTCGGCGTCGGCAGCCTCCGTGGCCGGGGCGGGGAACTCCAGCGCGGCCAGTTCGGCCAGCACCTGCTCGAGCGGCGCCGGCCGCGCCGGCACGCGCAGCAGCTGCACCGCGCGCGGCACCGGGATGGCGCTCACGCCGGCCAGCGCGGCGCCGTCCAGGTCGACCCGCAGCACCTGGTGCTGGTAGCCGATCTCGGCGAACGACAGCGGGATCGGGCTGCCGCTGTAGCGGATGTGGCCCTGCTTGCCGACCGTCTGCGCCAGGTGCAGGTGGCCCAGCGCGGCGTAGGCGATGGCCGGGCCGAAGATCCCGGCCGGCAGCATCTCGGTGCCGCCGATGACGATGCGCCGTTCGGAGTCCTGCGACATCTGGCCGTCGACCATGTGGCAGTGGCCCATGGCGACGATGGCCTGGCCGGGCTGGCGCTTGGCCTCGGCCAGCGCCAGCGCCTGGCGGTACAGCGTGGCGATGCCGGCCAGGTAGGGATCGCCGGGCGGGGCGGGGGCTGCATCGGCTGCATCGGCGCCGTCGGCCGCGTCGACAGCGGCGTCGGCGTCGGCGGCGGCCGGCGCCGGGCGCGGCACGTCGCCGGGGCGCAGGAAGGGCAGGGCCAGGCACCAGGCCTGCACGGCGCCGTCGGCGCCGGTCAGCGGCAGCACCAGCTGTTCCAGGTCGATGGCGCCGGCGGTGTCGCGCGGCACGGCGCCGACCACCCGCGTGCCGTGCGCCTCGAGCAGCGGGCCGGGCGCCTCGAGCCGGCCGGGCGAGTCGTGGTTGCCGCCGATGACGACGATGTTCAGGCGCGGCAGGCGCTCGCCGGCCTGGCGCAGGAAGCGGTACAACTGCTTCTGCGAGGCCGACGAGGGGTTGGCGTTGTCGAAGATGTCGCCGGCGATCAGCAGCGCGTCGGCCTGTTCGGCGGCCAGCGTGTCGAGCAGCCAGTCGAGGAAGCGCTGGTGCTCGTAGCCGCGCTCGAAATTGTGGAGGGACTGGCCCAGATGCCAGTCGGAGGTGTGCAGCAGACGCATGGAGTGAGTGTGGAAACGGCCAGGAAGCGCTCAATATAGCGCAATATGGGCCGGCCCAGAGCAAGCCGGCATTGACGCAGGCCGAAGCGGGGCGCGGCAAGCGGCGCGCGGCGGCGGCGCCGGCGCGCCCGGGCCGCCGTTTAGGCCGCGCTCAGGCCGCGTTCAGGCCGCGTTCAGGCGGCGTCCGAGCGCGCCGGCGCCAGCGCCGGGCCGCTGCGGAAGGTGTTGCGGCCTGCCTGTTTGGCCTCGTACAGCAGCACGTCGGCGCGGTTGAGCAGTTCGGCCGGCGACAGGTCCTCGTCGCTGTAGAAGGTCAGGCCGATGCTGGCCGAGATCGACACGACGATGCCGTTGAGCTCGAACGGCGCCTGCATCGCCGCGACGATCTTGCCGGCCAGCGCGGCGGCGTCCTCGACGCGGCTGATGCGCTCCATGATGATGGTGAACTCGTCGCCGCCGAGGCGGGCGATGGTGTCGCTGGCGCGCATGGTGTGGGTCAGGCGCGCCGAGAAGGACTTCAGCAGGGCGTCGCCGACGCTGTGGCCGAAGGTGTCGTTGACCGGCTTGAAGCGGTCGATGTCCATGTACATCACCGCCATCATGGCGGCGTTGTCGCGGCACTGGGCCATGCTGTCGTTGAGCTTTTGCAGGAAGCCGGCGCGGTTGGTCAGGCCGGTCAGGGCGTCGATCTGCGACAGCTTGAGCAGGCGCTGCTTCTCGCGCTTTTGCACGGTGATGTCCTGGCGCATGACGTGGAAGCCGACCACGCGGCCGCCCTCGGCGTCCCTCTGCGGGATGTAGACCACCTCGAAGCAGCGCTCGTAGCCCAGGCTGTGGTCGTCCTCCTCGAACGACAGCGTCTCGCCGGCCAGCGCGCTGGCGATGAACGGCGCCAGGAAGGCGTAGCGCGTGGCGCCGACCATCTGCAGCACGCTCTTGCCCAGCACGTGCAGGCCGCTGCGCGAGAACTCGCGCTCGTAGGCCAGGTTGTGGAAGCGGTAGATCTCGTCCTCGTCGAGGTAGGCGATCATCGCCGGCAGCGTGTCGGCGATGGTGCGCAGCCGCGCCTCGCTCTCGCGCAGCGCCATCACCGAGTCGCGCACCACGGTGATGTCGTCGACCGTGCCGACGTAGCCGTAGACCTTGTCGTCGATGCGCATGACGGCGATCTTGAACGAGACCCAGGCCACCGTGCCGTCCGGGTGCACCACCCGCAGCGTGTCCTGGAACGGCTGGTGGTCCCGGCTGAGCCGGCGCAGCGCCTGTTGCAGGGCGGCGCGGTCGTCCGGGTGCACCGCCGCCAGCCAGGCGTCGCCCAGCGCCTGGGCGCGGGTCAGGCCGGTGACCGCCTCGAAGGTGCGGTTGACGTAGGTGCAGTGGCCGGCCGCGTCGGCGCGGATCAGGCCGAGCGGCGAGGCGTCGTTGACGGCGGCCAGCTCGGCCTGCTTCTTGCGCATCGCCAGCTCGGCCTCCATGCGCGCGGCGATGTCGCGCGTGGTGACGGCGACGCCGTCGTCGATGGCGACGATCTGGTGGTGCAACCAGTGCGGCCCGCCGGGCAGGAAGCTGAGCTGGAACTCCTCCTCGAGCGGCTGGCCGGTTTGCAGCACGGCCAGGTATTTGTCGAGGTAGCCCTCGCTGCGCAGCGCCGGCAGCACCTCGCACACGCGCCGGCCGAGCAGCTCGGCGCGCGGCAAGCCGACCAGCGCGGCGCCGCGCTCGTTGAGGTCGGCGAAGGTGAAGTCGACGATGCGCCCGCCGCGGCGGCCGTGCTCGCGGCAGGCCTTGAGCAGGAACACCGCGTCCAGGCTGGCGTCGGCCGCCGCGCGCTGCATGTGCTGGGCCTCGGTGGCGCGCCGGGTGGTGCGGCGCAGGCGCGCCGCCTGCTGCATCAGCAGGCCGACGAACAGCAGCACCAGCGCCGAGGCCACCAGCAGGGCGCCCAGGTAGCGGCGGCGCAGCTGCTCGAAGCGGGCCAGCGCGTTGCCCGCCTCGATGCCGACCACCGCCATCAGGCCGTAGCGCGGCAGCTCGCGGTGGCTGTAGATGCGCTCGATCCGGTCGAACGGGTGTTTGAGCAGCAGCTCGTCGCCGGCCCGCACGGCCGGCTCGGGGGCGGCGAAGTCGATGCTGTCGCTGACCACCAGCTGGCCGCCGACGCGGCCGGTGCTCAGGCCGCTGTCGCGGCCGATCAGCAGCACCGCGCCCTGTTCGTCGACGTTGATGCGGTCGTAGTCCTCGACGAAGTTGGTCGGGTCGATCATGATGACGAACACGCCGGCGAAGCTGCCGTCGGCGTGGTTCAGGCGGCGCGACAGCTGCACCAGCCAGCGCTTGGTGCGCGGCTCGACCAGCGGGGTCGACACCAGCACGATGTCGTTCGGCTCGGCGGCGTGGCTGGCGAAGAAGGGCTGCCGGCCCAGCGCCGGGTCGAAGCTGCCGTTGCGGCTGTCGAGCAGGCGGCCGTCGGCGCCGAGCAGGGCCAGCGGCGGGTCGAGCTTGGACGGCAGCAGCGAGTCGAGCAGGCCGTCGCGGCGGCTGAACTCGTCCAGGCGCAGGGTGCCGCCGCTCTGTTCGAACTTCAGTTTGAACAGCTGGGTGGCGTGGTCGCACTGGCGCAGCAGGTGGTCGGAGTGCTCGGCCAGCGTGCGCGCCAGCGACTGCGCGCGCAGCACCGCCTCGAGGTGGGCGTTGTCGCGCTCCTGGCCGATCTGGTAGGTCACCGCCGCCCACATCGAGGCCAGCAGCGCCAGGGCGAAGGCGGGCAGCAGCAGCGCCCGGTACAGGCGGCGCAGGGGCGTGTTAAGCGTGCTCAATTGGGCGTCGGCGGACAAGAGTCATGGCGGCGGTCTTTCCCCGGCGCGGGCCGGTGTCTCATGTTTTCCCCATTCTGCCCGGATTTGCCGCGCTTGGGGGCTTGCCCTGAGAAAATATTCGGCCGGCCCGGGCGACGCCGCCCCGCGGCGGGCCCGGCGGTGGCACAAAAAATACAGGAATTGCCGATTTCTCATTAGAATAGGCGTGCCGCGCCGGCCGCCGCCGGCGGCGACGCTGGCAGACGACAAAAGAGACGACAAAAGGACCCGGGATTTGACCGAATTGACACTCAGCCTGGCCGCCGCGCGCGCGCTGCACCTGGCCGCGCAGGGGCTGCTGCAGCCGCGCCGCCGCAAGGCCAGGGCGGACGACCTGCTGGCCGCCATCCGCCAGATGGGCGTGCTGCAGATCGACACCATCCACGTCGTCGCGCGCAGCCCCTACCTGGTGCTGTGGAGCCGGCTGGGCGACTACCCGCAGGCCTGGCTGGAGCGGCTGCTGGAGGACGGCGCGCTGTTCGAATACTGGGCCCACGAGGCCTGCTTCGTGCCGATCGAGGACTACGCCCTGTACCGCCACCGCATGCTCGACCCGGCGGCGATGGGCTGGAAGTACTCGGCCACCTGGATGCGCGAGCGCCGCGCCGAGGTCGACGCGGTGCTCGAGCACATCCGCGTCAACGGGCCGACCCGCTCGTCCGACTTCGAGCGCGGCGACGGCAAGGCCGGCGGCTGGTGGAGCTGGAAGCCGGAGAAGCGCTCGCTGGAGGTGCTGTTCACCACCGGCGCGCTGATGATCGCGCGGCGCCACAACTTCCAGCGCGTCTACGACCTGGCCGAGCGCGTGCTGCCGGACTGGGACGACGGCCGCCTGCCGACGGCCGAGGCGGGCGCCCGCGCGCTGCTGCTGAAGGCGGTCAAGGCGCTCGGCCTGGCCAAGGCCGGCTGGACCGCCGACTACTTCCGCAGCAAGGGCGCGCGGCCCGACCTGGCGGCGCTGGTGGCCGAGGGCGCCCTGCTGCGCGCCCGCGTCGCCGGCTGGGACGAGCCGGTCTACATCCACCCCGAGCACGCCGAGTTGGCGGCCGCCGCCGCCGCCGGCGCGCTGACGGCCAGCCTGACCACCATCCTGTCGCCGTTCGACCCGGTGGTGTGGGACCGCCGCCGCGCCCTCGAGCTGTTCGACTTCGACTACCGGCTGGAGTGCTACACGCCGGCCGACAAGCGCCGCCACGGCTACTTCTGCCTGCCGATCCTGCGCCGCGGCGCGCTGGTCGGCCGGGTCGACGCCAAGGCGCACCGGCGCGACGGCGTGTTCGAACTGAAGGCGCTGCACATGGAGCCGGGCCTGCGGCTGAGCGCGCGCCTGGTCGACGACGTCGCCGCCGCGCTGCGCCGCTGCGCCGCCTGGCACGGCTGCGCGCAAGTGCGGCTGGAGCAGTGCGCGCCGCAGGAGTTCGCCGCGCCGCTGGCGGCCGCGCTGGCCGCCGACGCGCAGCGGGAGGCGGCATGAGCATCCAGCAGCCGGCCAGCCGGCACGACGAGGGGCCGGCCGCGCTGCCGGCCGCGCCGGCCGGCGTGATCGGCGCCGACGGCCTGCCGCGCTTCGGCCGCTACGCCGGCCAGGTAGACGGCTTCGACTGGGCCGCGCTGGCCGCGCCGTACGCGCGCGGCGCGCTGTGGCGCCGCTTCCACCACAAGCGCTGGCACTATGTGGCGCTGGCCACCGAGCACGTCTTCTGCGCCGTCGCCATCGTCGACGTCGGCTGGACCAGCACCGCCTTCGCCTACGCCTTCGACCGCGACGACGCCGACATGATGGCCAACTTCTCGCAGGACGGCCTGCCGGGCATCTCGGCCAGCCTGGCCGGCCACGCCGGCGGCGCCAGCCGCTTCCGCACGCGCAAGAGCAACATCGCGATCGACAGCGACGGCGCCGGCCGCCACCGCCTCGAGCTGCGCTGCGACCACGTCGAGATCGACGCCGAGTTCGGCCCCGGCGCGGCGCCGCTGCTGCTGGCCGTCGGGCCGATCGCCGGGGGGGCGGTGCACGCCACGCAGAAGTCGTCCGGCATGCCGCTGACGGGCCAGGTGCGCACCTGGCGCGACGACTACGACCTGGCCGGCGGCGTGGCCAGCTACGACTACTCGAACGGCCTGCTGGCGCGCGAGACGGCCTGGCGCTGGGCCTCGGCGCACAGCCTGGAGCTCGGTTTCAACCTGCAAGCTGGCTACTTCGGCGCCAACGAGAACGCGCTGTGGCTGGACGGCCGCATCTACCCGCTCGGCCCGGCGCATTTCTTGTACGACGCCTCGGACCCGCTGGCGCGCTGGCACATCTTCACCGAGGACGACCTGCTCGAGCTGCACTTCACGCCGGACGGCGCGCGCCGCGAGGACAAGAACCTGCTGGTGGCGGCCAGCCGCTACCTGCAGCCGATCGGCACCTTCACCGGCTGGGTCAGGAGCGGGCCGGAGCAGCCCAAGCGCATGGTCCACCAGCTGGTCGGCGTGACCGAGGACCACCACTCGCGCTGGTAGAAAAACAACAGGGCGGCGGCGAAAAGGCCGAAAGCCGGGTTAAATGGCGCGCCGGCGGCGCACGGCGGGCGCACGGCAGCGATAATGCAGGCATACGCCAAAGGGCCCGGACCATGAGCATCAGAAATCTCGACCGATTGTTCAAACCCCGCTCGGTGGCCGTGATCGGCGCCTCCGAGCAGGCGCAGCGCATCGGCACGCGGGTGCTGGCCAACCTGGCCGAGGGCGGCTTCGACGGCGTCATCTGGCCGCTCAACCCCAAGTACGACATGCTGCACGGCCTGCGCTGCTACCCCAGGGTGGCGGCGCTGCCCGGCGCGCCCGACCTGGCCATCCTGTGCACGCCGCCGGCCACCATCCCCGGCCTGATCGCCGAGCTGGGCGCGCGCGGCTGCCGCGCCGCCATCGTCATGACGGCCGGCCTGGGCGCGCTCAAGGGCGGCGGCGGGCGCAGCCTGCGCCAGGCCATGCTGGACGCCGCCAAGCCGCACCTGCTGCGCATCCTCGGCCCCGGCAGCGTCGGCCTGCTGGTGCCGGCGCTGGGCCTGAACGCCAGCTTCGCCCACATCGGCGCCGGCGCCGGCAAGCTGGCCTTCGTCTCGCAGTCCGGCGCGCTGGGCACGGCGGTGCTGGACTGGGCCAGCCTGCGCGGCATCGGCTTCTCCAAGTTCGTCGCCATGGGCGAGGGCGCCGACATCGACTTCGGCGACCTGCTCGACTACCTGGCGGCCGACAACGACACCTCCGCCATCCTGCTCTGCCTGGAGCAGGTCAGCGGGGCGCGCAAGTTCATGTCGGCCGGCCGCCTGGCCGCGCGCGGCAAGCCGGTGATCGTGCTGAAGGTCGGCCGCGACCGCGAGGGCGACGCCGACGCCGTGTTCGACGCGGCGATCCGCCGCGCCGGCATGCTGCGGGTGCACTCCACCGAGGACCTGTTCGACGCCGTCGAGACGCTGGCGCGGGCGCGCGGCCAGCGCGGCGAGCGGCTGGCGGTGATGACCAACGGCGGCGGCCTGGGCCTGATCGCCGCCGACGCGCTGCTGGCCGGCGGCGCCCAGCTGGCGCCGCTGTCGGCCGCCACCGCCGAGCGGCTCAGGCAGATGGCCGCGCCGGCCGCCAACCCGCTCGACCTGCTGGCCGACGCGCCGGTCGAGCGCTACGCCGGCGCCGTCGCGGCGCTGCTGGGCGAGCCGCAGGCCGACGCGCTGCTGTTCCTGCACGCGCCGACGGCGATGGTGCCGAGCCTGCGCATCGCCGAGGCGGTGGCGCCGCTGTTGCAGGCGGCCGGCAAGAACGTGCTGTCGTGCTGGCTGGGCGGCAGCGCGGTGGCGGCGGCGCGCCAGCTGTTCGCCGGGGCCGGCCTGCCGACCTACGACACGCCGGAGAAGGCGGTGCACGGCTTCCTACAGATCGCCCAGTACCGGCGCAACCAGGACCTGCTGATGGAGGTGCCGGCGCAGCTGCCGGCGGCGCCCGAGCGGGCCGCCGCGCGCGCCGTGGTGGCCGCCGCGCTGGCCGCCGGCCGGCGCGAGCTGAGCGAGATGGACAGCCAGGCGGTGCTGGCCGCCTACGGCATTCCGCTGGCCGCGACGCGGGTCGTGGCCGACGTCGAGGGCGCGCTGGCGGCGGCCGCCGCGATCGGCTACCCGGTGGCGCTGAAGGCCAGCGCGGCGGCGCTGGGCCGGCGCGCCGACGTCGGCGGCGTGGTGCTCGACCTGGAGGACGCCGACATGCTGCGCGCCGCCGCCGGCGCCATGCGCGACCGCCTCAAGCGGCTGCGCCCGGACCTGGCCGGCACCGGCTTCGTGGTGCAGCAGATGGCCCGCCGGCCGGAGGCGCAGGAGCTGGCCATCGGCGTCCACAACGACGCCGTGTTCGGCCCGGTGATCGTGTTCGGCCAGGGCGGCCTGGCCGCCGAGGTGGCGGCCGACCGCGCCGTCGGCCTGCCGCCGTTGAACATGGTGCTGGCGCGCGACATGGTCGGGCGCACCCGCGTGGCGCGCCTGCTGGCCGGCTTCGGCCAGCGCGCGCCGGCCGACCTGGAGGCCATCGGCCGCACCCTGGTGCAGGTGGCCGAGCTGGTGGCCGACCTGGCCGAGCTGGCCGAGCTGAGCATCAACCCGCTGCTGGCCGACGCCGCCGGCGTGCTGGCGCTCGACGCCCACATCCGCCTGGCGCCGCCGCGCCCCGCCTGCGCCATGGCGATCCGGCCGTATCCGCAGGAGCTCGAGCAGACAGTGGCCTGGCAGGGCGGCAGCGTGCTGCTGCGGCCGATCCGCCCGGAGGACGCGCCGCAGCATCTGGCCTTCTTCAACGCGCTCGACCCGGACGACGTGCGCCTGCGCTTCTTCTCGGCGATGCGCGAGCTGCCGCCGGCCCAGCTGGCGCGGCTGACGCAGATCGACTACGACCGCGCCATGGCCTTCATCGCCACCCGCGCCGGCGCCGACGGCCAGCCCGAGACGCTGGGCGTGGTGCGGGCGGTGGCCGACCCGGACAATTTCAGCGCCGAGTTCGCCATCGTGGTGCGCTCCGACTTGAAGGGCAAGGGCCTGGGCCTGGTGCTGTTCCAAAAACTGGTGGATTACTTCCGGAGTCGGGGCACGGCCGAGCTGAGCGGCGAGGCCCTGTCCGAAAACGGTGGCGTGCAGCACCTGGTGCGGCGCTTCGGCGGCGAGGTGTTGCCGCGCGACGAGGCGGGGACGGTCGGATTGCGTCTCGAATTGCAAGGAACTCGGCCGCGCTTGTGCTAGGTCAAAACGGTCTTGTCGGGTTTATTTACACTTTTACTTCCGCGCTGTCCGTCGAGTGTCACAAACTTGCTGGACAGACACATTATCGTAGGCGTCCCGCTCAGACGCAACGTTTCCTGGGAGTCAGAATGTTAACGGCCACCTATACCCTGGTAGCTCTGTCGGTCGAGCAAGCCAGCGTGCGCGTCAGCCTGCAATCGTTTCAACAATATGTGCGCGCCAACCTGATGCAGCAAAACAGCATCACCCTGGGCCAGCTGGAGTATGCCTGCGAGACCCTGAACCGGCTGTACCAGGCCTGCCACTGGCGCAAGATCGAGATGTATTTGATCCCGGCGATCCGCCAGGCCACCGAGCGGGCCGACCAGCTGCTCGACGAGCTGAGCCGGCTGAACCAGGCGGCGCTGGCGGTGATCCGCGCCATGCAGGAGCGCATCGGCGGCCTGCACGAGGGCGCCGAGGAGCAGGTCAGCCAGATCTGCGCCAGCATCGAAACCTTTTGCAGCGCCCTGTTGCAGCGCCTGGAGAAGGAGGAGAAGGAACTGTTCGCCATCGCCCGCAGCGTGATCTGCGGCGAGGCCTGGTTCGCCATCGCCAACCAGTTCCTGCTGCACGACGCCAAGGTGGTCGAGGCGCGCCGCAGCCGTTCGGCGGCGCCGATCGCGCTGCCGGCGGCCGGCGCCGAGCGCCAGTTGTCGCCCCGCTTGGCGCTGCTGCCGCTGCCGCCGCTCGACATGGCCGAACCGTCGGATCTGGCGGCCGCGCCGCGCGCCGCCGACGCCCTGGCGCCGGCGCCGCTGGGCCTGGCGCTGGCCGATCCGCTGGCGCGCCAGCATGGCCGCAGCTAGGCCGGCTGGGCCGGCGGCGGCCCCGAAAGCAGCATCGCCGGGCAAACTTCCCCTGCTTTGCTATGATGGTGGTTTTCCCCCACCCATAGCTCACCATGTTCGATTTCCTTTTTAAACGAGCTACCGACAAGTCCGCCGAGCCGCAACGGGCCTCGGCCGCCTCCGAAGCCAGCGACGGCGCCGCCGCCCAGGCCGCGTCCCGCCGCGACGAGCAGACCGCCCGCGCCCGCCTGTTGGCCGGCGACGAGGCCGCCGCCGTTGAGTTGATCCTGCAGAGCGAATTCGCCGGCGTGCGCCTGGCCGCCGCCGAGCACGTGGTGTCGCAAGCTGCGCTGGAGCAAGTTTTACTGGCTATGCGCAACAGCGACCGCCGCGTCGCCAAGCTGATGCAGGGCCGGCTGGACGCGATCCGCTACCAACTTGCCGAGCAGCAAAAAGCCCGGACCTGCATCGCCCAGGCCGAGCGCCTGATCCAGGACGAGAAATTGACGCCGAACATGGTGGCCGACCTCGACCGCCAGTGGTCCGTCACCGCCGCCGCCGCCGAGCAGGCCGAGTGCTTCGCGCCGCTGCGCGCCGCGCTGGCCCAGCGGCTGGAAAGCCAGGTCAGCCTGCAACGCGCCGTCATCGACGCGCTGGCCGAGCTGCGCGCGCTGCCGGCCGCCGGTCTGGCGCCGGTCGCCGCCGCCGAGGTGCTGGAACGGCTGCGCGCCGGCCACGCCGCCGCGCTGGCCTCGGCCGAGCTGACCTCGCTGCCCAAGCATCTGCTGAACGACGTCGCCGCCGCCTTGGAGTCGGCCGGCGCCGCCCTGCAGGCGCTGCAACAGCACCAAGCCGTGTTCGACGCGCGCCAGGCCGCGCTGGCCGAGTGGCAGGCCGCCGCGCCCGACAGCCTGGGCGCCGAGCAGCTGCGCCGCGCCTGGCAGGCGCTGGGCGCGGTGCCGGCCGGCGAGCTGGCCGCGCGCCAGCAGGCCGAGTTGGACGTGGTGCTGGCCGCCGTGGCGGCCGCCAATCCGCCGGCGGCGCCGGTAGAGCGCGGCGACAAGGCGCGCGACGCCAACGCCGCCAACGCCGCCAACGCCGCCAAGCCGGCCAAGCCGGCCAGGGCGGGCAAGGAAGACGACCAGCAGGACAACAAGCGCTTCGTCGACACGCTCGACGCGCTGGAGGCGGCGCTGGAGCAGGGCCTGCTGCACGCCGCCGCCGAGCACGACAAGTGGCTCAAGGAGCGCAAGGGCGGGCGCCTGACGGCGGCCCAGTCGGAGCGCCTGGCGCACCTGCGCGCCGAGCTGAAACGCCTGGGCGACTGGGCGCGCTGGGGCGGCAACGTCTCGCGCGAGGAGCTGGTCAAGGCGGTCGAGGAACTGGCCGCGCAGGGCCTGGCGATGAGCGAGCTGGCCAAGAAGGTGGGCAGCATGCGCGAGCGCTGGAAGGGCCTGGATGCCGTCTCCGGCCACGCCCCCAAGGCCCTGTGGGAGCGCTTCGACGCCGCCTGCAGCGCCGCCTACGCGCCGGCCGCCGCCCACTTCAAGCAACTGGCCGAGGAGCGCCACCACAACGCCGCCAAGGCCCAGGCCCTGATCGACGAGGTCGGCGCCATGGCCGGCACCGAGCACGCCGACTGGAAGCAGGTGGCCGCCGCCGCGCAGCGCCTGCGCCAGGTGTGGGGCCGCCTCGGCACCATCGACCGCAAGGAAAAGAAGAAGTTCGACACCGCCTTCGAGCACGCCATGACCGCCATGATGGCGCCGTTGGCCGAGCAGCGCGCGCTGGAGATGGCGCGCCGCGAGCAGCTGATCGCCGAGGTCGAGGCGCTGCTGCCGCATGACCGCAGCACGCTCGACGTGATGCGCCACCTGCAGGAGCGCTGGCAGGAGCAGGCCAAGGCGCTGCCGCTCGAGCGCAAGGCCGAGCAGGCCCTGTGGCAGCGCTTCCGCGCCGCCTGCGACCACCTGTTCGCCCAGCGCAAGGAGAGCGCCCACGCCGCCGACAGCGAGCGCAAGGTCCACCTGCACGCCCGCGAGGCCATCTGCGCCGGGCTGGAGGCGGCCGCCTTCGACGGCGAGGACAAGGCCCAACTGGCCGCCATCGCCGCCGCGCTGCGCGACGCCGCCAGCGCCTGGCACGGCGCCGGCGCGGTGCCGCGCGCCGCCGAGGCCAAGATCACCCAACGCTACCAGGCCGCCGTGGCGGCCGTGCAGGCCCAGGCCGACGCCATCAAGCGCCGCGCCGGCGCCGCCCAGGCCAACGCGCTGCGCGACAAGCTGCGCCTGTGCCAAGCCCTGGAGGCCACGCTGGGCCGGGACGATGGCGCACCCGACGGCGCCGCCGCCGCGGCCGACTGGAGCGGCCGCTGGCAGGCCCTGCCGCCGCTGGCGGCCGAGTACGAGCGCGCGCTGCACGGCCGCTTCAAGGCCGCCCTGGGCGCCTTGGACGGCCAGCGCGGCAGCTACGCCGCCCAGCTGGAGGCCAACCGCGCCCGCCTGCTCGACGAGGTGCTGCGCCTGGAGATCGTCGCCGGCGTCGACAGCGGCGCCGAGTTCGCCCGCGAGCGCCTGAAGATGCAGGTCGAGGTGCTGCAGTCCTCGCTCAAGTCCGGCCAGAAGCCGCTGACCCAGGCGGCCCAGTACCTGCAGCTGTGCGCCATGCCGGCCCTGGCCGACGACCGCACCGCCAGCCGCATCGAGCAGCTGTTCCGCCGGATCGGCGCGGCGGAGGCGAAATGAGCGCCCCCGCCGCCGTGAAACCGTTCCAGGTGCGCATCCAGGAATGGGACTTCGACCTGACGGCCGAACTGGCCAAGCTGCGCGCCGACAATCCCAAGGTCGGCGCGGTGGTCGGCTTCGTCGGCACGGTGCGCGACCTGAACGAGGGCGCCGAGGTGGCGCAGATGGAACTGGAGCACTATCCCGGCATGACCGAGCAATCGATCGCCGCCATCATCGAGCAGGCCAGGCAGCGCTGGCCGATCTTCGGCGCGCTGGTGATCCACCGCGTCGGCCCCTTGCAGCCGCTGGAGCAGATCGTGCTGGTGGCGGTGACGTCGGCGCATCGCGGCGAGGCCTTCGCCGCCTGCGAGTTCATCATCGACTACCTGAAGACGGAGGCGCCGTTCTGGAAGAAGGAACAGACGCCGGAGGGCGCGCGCTGGGTCGACGCCCGCGTCAGCGACGAAACGGCGCTGAAGAAGTGGGGCGGCGCCTAGCGCATGCGGCCAAGCCGAAAAACCCAGGGTCAGGCCCGAATGCAGCTAAGTTAAGAAACCCCACCGGCGTCAATCCAGGGTCAGACCCTAGGGTCTGACCCTCGTGCCGCGCCGCCGGCGCCCTGACCGCGCGGCATGAATCCGGGCTATTTGACCCAGATCATGGAATTATCATTTAAATAGGAGTCTCCTTGAAAACGGATCGCACAGCCCAACCTGTAGCGCTAAGTTAAATTCACCGGAGCACTTCCATGCGGCAAGACAAACTCACCACGAAGTTACAGGAAGCCCTGGCCGACTCGCAAAGCTTGGCCGTAGGCAACGACAATCCCTACATCGAACCGGTCCACCTGCTGACCGCGCTGTTGAACCAGGACGACGGCAGCGCCCGTTCGCTGCTGCAGCGCGCCGGCGTCAACGTCGGCGGCCTGAGCAACGCGCTGAAATCGTCGCTGGAGCGCCTGCCCAAGGTGTCCGGCACCGGCGGCGACGTGCAGGCCAGCCGCGAGTTCATCGCCGTGCTGAACCTGGCCGACAAGGAGGCGCAGAAACGCGCCGACCAGTTCGTCTCCAGCGAGATGGTGCTGCTGGCGCTGACCGAGGACAAGTCCGACGCCGGCAAGCTGTCGCGCGAGAACGGCCTGAGCCGCAAATCGCTGGAGGCCGCCATCGACACCGTGCGCGGCGGCGCCAAGGTCGACTCGCAGGAGGCCGAGGGCCAGCGCGAGTCGCTGAAAAAATACACGCTGGACCTGACCGAGCGCGCCCGCGCCGGCAAGCTCGACCCGGTCATCGGCCGCGACGACGAGATCCGCCGCGCCATCCAGGTGCTGCAGCGGCGCACCAAGAACAACCCGGTGCTGATCGGCGAGCCGGGCGTCGGCAAGACCGCCATCGTCGAGGGCTTGGCGCAGCGCATCGTCAACAACGAGGTGCCCGATTCGCTCAAGGGCAAGCGCGTGCTGTCGCTCGACATGGCGGCCCTGCTGGCCGGCGCCAAGTACCGCGGCGAGTTCGAGGAGCGCCTCAAGTCGGTGCTCAAGGAACTGGCGATGGACGAGGGCCAGACCATCGTCTTCATCGACGAGATGCACACCATGGTCGGCGCCGGCAAGGCCGAGGGCGCGATGGACGCCGGGAATATGCTCAAGCCGGCGCTGGCGCGCGGTGAGCTGCACTGCGTCGGCGCCACCACGCTCGACGAGTACCGCAAGTACATCGAGAAGGATGCCGCGCTGGAGCGCCGCTTCCAGAAGATCCTGGTCGACGAGCCCTCGGTCGAGGCCACCATCGCCATCCTGCGCGGCCTACAGGACAAGTATGAGCTGCACCACAAGGTGGCCATCTCGGACGCCGCCATCATCGCCGCCGCCGAGCTGTCGCACCGCTACATCACCGACCGCTTCCTGCCCGACAAGGCGATCGACCTGATCGACGAGGCGGCCTCGAAGATCAAGATCGAGATCGACTCCAAGCCGGAGGTGATGGACAAGCTGGAACGCCGCCTGATCCAGCTGAAGATCGAGAAGGAGGCCGTCAAGAAGGAGAAGGACGAGGGCTCGCGCCGCCGCCTCGGCCTGATCGAGGAGGAGATCATCAAGCTGCAGCGCGAGCTGAACGACTACGAGGAGATCCTCAAGGCCGAGAAGTCGGTGGTGCAGGGCAGCACCCACATCAAGGAGGAGATCGAACAGGTCAAGCTGTTGATGGAGCGCGCCACGCGCGAGAGCAACTGGCAGCGCGTCTCCGAGCTCCAGTACGGCAAACTGCCCGAGCTGGAGGCCCAGCTTAAGCAGGCCGAGAAGGTTTCCAGCGTCGCCAGCAGCGCGCCCAAGCTGCTGCGCACCGAGGTCGGCGCCGAGGAGATCGCCGAAGTGGTTTCGCGCGCCACCGGCATCCCCGTCTCGCGCATGATGCAGGGCGAGCGCGACAAGCTGTTGCACATCGAGGAGAAGCTGCACGAGCGCGTGGTCGGGCAGGACGAGGCGATCGTCGCCGTGGCCGACGCCATCCGCCGCTCGCGCGCCGGCCTGTCGGACCCCAACCGTCCATACGGCTCGTTCATGTTCCTCGGGCCCACGGGCGTCGGCAAGACGGAGCTGAGCAAGGCGCTGGCCGGCTTCCTGTTCGACACCGAGGAGTCGATGATCCGTATCGACATGAGTGAGTTCATGGAGAAGCATTCGGTGGCCCGCCTGATCGGCGCGCCGCCGGGCTACGTCGGTTACGACGAGGGCGGCTACCTGACCGAGGCGGTGCGGCGCAAGCCCTACAGCGTGATCCTGCTCGACGAGGTCGAGAAGGCCCACCCGGACGTGTTCAACGTGCTGCTGCAGGCGCTCGACGACGGCCGCATGACCGACGGCCAGGGCCGCACGGTGGACTTCAAGAACACCGTCATCATCATGACCTCGAACCTGGGTTCGCATAAGATCCAGGCGTTGGAGGGGGCCGAGCCGGCCGTGGTCAAGCTGCAGGTGATGGCCGAGGTGCGCTCGCACTTCCGTCCGGAGTTCATCAACCGCATCGACGAGATCGTGGTGTTCCACGGCCTCGACGAGAAGAACATCGGCGCCATCGCCAAGATCCAGTTGAAGATCCTGGAAGACCGCCTGGCGCGCATGGAGATGGGCTTGACGGTGAGCGACCTGGCGCTGCAGAAGATCGCCGAGGCGGGCTACGATCCGGTGTACGGCGCGCGTCCGCTGAAACGTGCGATCCAGCAGCAGATCGAAAATCCGCTGTCGAAGCAGATCCTGGCCGGCACCTTCGCGCCGAAGGACACCATCCGCATCGACGTGCGCGACGGCGCGCTGGTGTTCGAGGCCGGTGGCACCTTCGAGCCGGGCAGCAAGTAAGCCAGCAGGTAGGCGGCAAGTAAGCCAAGCGGCACCTCACGATGCCGCCGCCGGAGGCCTCAAGCCCCCGGCGGCGGCATCGTCATTTCTGCGCTGCGGATTGTTGAGCAAGCAGCTTCTGGGCGCGCTCGGCTTTGATGCCGCGTACGCAGCCCCAAGTCAGCAACACGACTGAGATTGAGCCAATTACGTTAAACGCAACGATGAGGTAGGTGATAATCATGAGACGGCCTCGCCAAAGATATGTCTAGTTTAGATTGCGGACGCTTCTTGGCAAGCTCAGGCCTGATTGATTTCACCTCATCCGCCGCTGCGTCCGGCGAAGAAGGCCGACGGCGTGCTGCCGAAGGTCTTTTTGAACATCGCCGAGAAGGCCGACTGGCTGGCGTAGCCGAGCTGCTCGGCCACCTGCGCCAGCGGCATGCCACGCGCGATCAACGGCGCGGCGTGCGCCAGCCGCACCTGCTGGCGCCACTGCACGAAGCTCATCCCCAAGTCGCGTTCGAACAGCCGCGCCAAGGTGCGCGTCGAGGCGCCTGCCTGCGCCGCCCACTGGTCCAAGGTCAGCGGCGAGCCGGGCTGGGCGATCAGCGCCGCGCACAGTCCCTTCAGGCGCTTGTCGGTCGGCAGCGGCACGCGGATCGGCCGCGTCGCCGAGCGGCCCACTTCGTCCAGTATCAAGGCGGTCAGCATGGGCTCGCGCGCGTGCGCCACGCCCAGGTCGAGCTGCTCCAGCGCCGCGACCAGCTCGCGCAGCAGCGGCGACACCTCCAACACCTCGCACTCGCCGCCGGGGAAGGGCGCCTGCTCGGCCTGCACCCACAGTGGCCGCAGTCGGGTCTTCTGCAGCACCGTCACCTCGTGCACCACATTGGGTGGAATCCAGATCGCCCGTTGCGGCGGCACGATCCAGCTGCTGTTGTTGGCCGTCACCCGCACCACGCCCTCCATGGCGTAGGTGATCTGGCCCCAGGGATGGCTGTGCGGCGGCAGGTGCTCGTCGGCCTGCAGGTTGCGCGCGCTCATCGTCAGCGGGCGCGCGGGTGTCGGATCGTTGCAGGGCCGGTAGTGGCTGGTGTGGGTGACGACGGGTATCGGCATGGCGGAATGAATAAGGATTTGGCGGAATCGCGACAAAGCTTGTCTTCCTATCTTAAATCAGTCGCCCGCATTTTGCTTACACTGGGTTTCCAATTTTGAAACAGGAGTGCAAGATGAGTACAAGCACACTGCGGCAGGACGCCCGCGTGATCGGCCTGGTCGGGCTGGCGCACGGCGTGTCGCATTTCTTCCACCTCGTGCTGGCGGCGTTGTTCCCCTGGCTGAAGACCGCCTTCAACCTCAGCTACGCCGAACTGGGCCTGCTGATGACGGTGTTCTTCGCCATCTCCGGCGTTGGCCAGGCGTTGGCCGGCTTCGTCGTCGACCGCTACGGCGCGCGCGCCGTGCTGTTCTCCGGCATCAGCCTGCTCGGCCTGTCGGCCCTGCTGCTGGCCGCCGCCAACAGCTACACCATGCTGATGCTGGGCGCGCTGCTGGCCGGCGCCGGCAACAGCGTGTTCCACCCGGCCGACTACACGCTGCTCAACCAGCGCGTCTCCTCGGCGCGGCTGGCGCACGGCTTCTCCGTGCACGGCATTAGCGGCAACATCGGCTGGGCGGCGGCGCCGCTGTTCCTGACCTTCGTCGCCGGCTTGTCGAGCTGGCGCGTGGCCCTGCTGTGCGCCGCCGTGCTGCCCTTCGCCGTGCTGTTGGTGCTGGCGCTGAACCGCCACGCGCTGCGCCCCGACCCCATCGTCCACCACGCCGCTGGTGCCGCGCCGGCCGGCTCGCTCGACTTCCTGCGCCTGCGCTCGGTGTGGATGTGCTTCGGCTTCTTCCTGCTGACCGCCGTGGCGCTGGGCGGCATCCAAAGCTTCGCCTCGCTCAGCCTGGTGGCGCTGTTCGGCATGCCGCTGGCCTGGGCCACCGGCGCCTACACGATCTACATGGTGGCCTCGGCGCTGGGCATGGTCTACGGCGGTTTTTTGGCGGCGCGTTCGCCGGACCACGACCGCACCATCACCTTCGCCTTCTCCTTTGCCGCCTTGCTGGCTTTGCTGCTGGCGCTGGCCGTCACGCCGGCCTGGTTGGCGGTGGTGTTGATGGGATTGATCGGCCTGGCCTCCGGCGTGGCCGGCCCGTCGCGCGACCTGTTGATCCGCGCCGCCGCGCCGAAGAACGCCACCGGCCGCGTCTTCGGCGTGGTCTACTCGGGCTTGGACAGCGGCCTGGCGCTCGGCCCGCTGTTGTTCGGCGCGCTGATGGACGCGCACCGGCCGGCCTGGGTGTTCGTCTGCATCGCCCTGTTCCAGGCGCTGGCGATCCTGACGGCGGTGGGCGTGGGCGGCAATACCCGCGCGTTGCGGCTGCAAAAAGTTTAGAATTGTCCGCACGATAAATCCACTGTGGAGTAACGATGAGCTTTGCGACGACCGACCTGTGCGACGACAACCCGGCCCTGCTGGAGGAGGGCGGCCTGGCCGTGCTGCCGCCGCTGTTCCTGCACTTTGGCCTGCACGCCAAATTCAGCGGCCCGGCGCGCACCTTGAAGGTGTTCGAGGACAACGCGCTGGTGCGCGCCACGCTGGAGACGCCGGGCGACGGCCACGTGCTGGTGATCGACGGCGGCGCCAGCATGCGCCGCGCCCTGGTCGGCGGCCAACTGGGCCTGCTGGCGCAGAACAACGGCTGGAGCGGCATCGTCGTCAACGGCTGCATCCGCGACAGCGGGGAGATCAACGCCTGCGCCATCGGCGTGCGCGCGCTGGGCTTGCATCCGCAAAAGAGCAGCAAGAAGGGCGAGGGCGAGCGCGAAGTGCGCGTCTGCATCGCCGGCGTGACGGTCGCCCCGGGCGACTGGATCTACGCCGACGCCGACGGCGTCCTGGTCGCCCAACAGAAACTCGCCTGATCCCCCGCAACACGCCCCGCCACCTCGCCGCCCGACCCTTGCCGCCCAACAATATGCCTCGCGCAGTTGGGCGGTAACATCGTTTCTCCCGTCTCCGCCGTCCATCTGTCGTTTTTCCACCAAACTATTTTCGGCTTGTCGCGCCGCCCGCGCCGTTTTTTTTCATCTGGCGGGAAAATAATTCCACATTGTGGGAAATGATGTGTGCGCGCAGCATCTGTTTCTTTCATGGGGAGGAATTTCATTTCGTATGCCGGGAAATGAAAATCAAGTCATTGATTTAATGATGATTTAATTTGCTTATATGTCTTATATAAGACTATTGTTGCGCGGCACAAAAGGGGCTATGATTTATTCAAAGGATGTCGTTTTTAACGTGTACGTGAATAAGGAGAACACCATGGCAACTCGTGAACAGCAAGTAGCAGCCCTGCAAAAAGACTGGGACACCAATCCACGCTGGAAGGGGGTTACCCGTACCTACAGCGCGGACGACGTGGTCCGTCTGCGCGGCTCCCTGCAGATCGAGCACACCCTGGCCAAGCGCGGCGCCGAGAAACTGTGGAACCTGGTCAACAACGAGCCCTTCGTCAACGCGCTCGGCGCGCTGACCGGCAACCAGGCCATGCAGCAGGTCAAGGCCGGCCTGAAGGCGATCTACCTGTCCGGCTGGCAAGTGGCCGGCGACGCCAACCTAGCCGGCGAAATGTATCCCGACCAGTCGCTGTATCCGGCCAATTCGGTGCCGATGGTGGTCAAGCGCATCAACAACACCTTCCAACGCGCCGACCAGATCCAATGGTCGGAGGGCAAGGACGACATCGACTTCTTCGCCCCCATCGTGGCCGACGCCGAAGCCGGTTTCGGCGGCGTGCTCAACGCCTATGAATTGATGAAGTCGATGATCGACGCCGGCGCCGCCGGCGTCCACTTCGAGGACCAACTGGCCTCGGTGAAGAAATGCGGCCACATGGGCGGCAAGGTGCTGGTGCCGACCCGCGAGGCGGTCGAGAAGCTGACCGCCGCCCGCCTGGCGGCCGACGTGATGGGCACCTCGACCCTGGTGATCGCCCGCACCGACGCCGAGGCGGCCGACCTGCTGACCTCGGACGTGGACGACAACGACCGTCCGTTCTGCACCGGCGAGCGCACCGTCGAGGGCTTCTACAAGGTCAAGCCGGGCATCGAGCAGGCCATCGCGCGGGCGCTGGCCTACGCGCCCTACGCCGACCTGGTCTGGTGCGAAACCGGCAAGCCGGACCTGGCCTTCGCCAAGCAGTTCGCTGACGCCGTGCACGCCAAGTTCCCCGGCAAGATGCTGGCCTACAACTGCTCGCCCTCGTTCAACTGGAAGAAGAACCTGGACGACGCCACCATCGCCCGCTTCCAAAAGGAGCTCGGCGCGATGGGCTACAAGTTCCAGTTCATCACGCTGGCCGGTTTCCACGCGCTGAACTACGGCATGTTCAACCTGGCCCACGGCTACGCGCGCCGGCAAATGTCGGCCTTCGTCGAGCTGCAGGAGGCCGAATTCGCCGCCGCCGACAAGGGCTTCACCGCCGTCAAACACCAGCGCGAGGTCGGCACCGGCTACTTCGACGCCGTCACCCAGTGCATCCAGAACGGCCAAAGCTCGACCACCGCGCTGCACGGCTCGACCGAGGACGAACAGTTCTTCGACGCCAAAAAGGTCGCCTGAGGGCGCAACGATTAGGGGTATGGCGGGTGAGAGTCCCGCCGCTTTCACAAGCCGTCACGGGAGTAGGTCCTGTGGCGGCTTCTTTTTTTGGCGCGGCGCCGCAAGGCGGGCAAGGCCGGCGGCCTAGGGTTCGGCGCCGGCGTATTGCTGCTGCAGCCTGCGCAGCGTGCCGTTCCTGCCCAGCGTGGCGAGCGCGGCGTTCCAGCGCGCCAGTTCGGCCGCCGGGACGGCCTTGGACAGCGCGATATAGCCCTTGGAGTGGGCGATGCGCACCGGCGTGGCCTGGATCGCTGCCGCCGCGATACGCGCTTCGCGCAGCTTGTGGCGCAGCCCGCCGTCGGCCGAGGCGACCAGGTCGACCCGGCCCAGCATCAACATTTGGAAGCAGCCGGCATAGTTGTTGTGCCGGTAGAGATTGCGCAGGCCGGCGGCGGCCAGCAGCTCGTCGTGGACATTTCCGTTGAGCACGCAGACGCGCAAGGGCCGCGCCTCGGCCAGGCTGCGGATGCCGGTCGGCGCCGCCGTCCTCTCGTACAGATAGTCGGACTCCTCCGAGATCGGCCCGACCCAGGCGAACTTGTCCTCGCGCTCGGGCGTGCGATCCAGGTTGAACAGCACGACGTCGTCGCGGCTGCGCAGCATGGCCAGGCCGCGCGCCAGCGGCACCTCGTCGATGCGCCCGGGCAGGCCGAGCTGGACCAGCATGGCGTGCACCAGCTCGACATAATAGGCGCGCTTGCCGCCGTTCGGCTTGCCGTGCAGCGTGCCGTCGAGCAGCGCGGTCTGGCCGCCGCCGCTGTGGGTGTAGACGTGCCAATCCTGCGCCGGGGCGGCGCGGCAGATCAGCGAAAGGGAGAGCAATGACAGGGGAAGCAGGCGTTTCATGCGCGGCGGTGCGGTTTCGTGTGGCGTTAACTTGCCTAGAATACAGCAGAATCGGCCGCGCCACGGTGACGTTTTGTTTCCCAATGTAAGCCAGGCGGCGGCCGGCGGCGCCGCGCTTTTTTGGCGTCGCGGGCGTTCTGGTGGATAATGGCGGTATTCTTGCGTTTCGCCATGCTGCGGACGCCTATCGTTCAGGCGCCCCGCGCCGCCGCGCCGCCACCCCATTTTAGGAATGACCAAGTTATGTTGAGTTACCGCCACGCCTTTCACGCGGGGAATCACGCCGATGTGTTGAAACATTTCGTGACCATCCAGTTGTTGCAGTATCTGAACCAGAAGGATACCGCCTACAGCTATATCGACACGCACTCCGGCGCCGGCGTCTACGCCCTCGACGGCGGCTACGCCTCGAAGAACGCCGAGTTCGAAACCGGCATCGGCCCGCTGTGGAACCGTACCGACCTGCCGGCGCCGCTGAAGGAATACGTCGACCTGGTCAAGGCGATGAACCCGAGCGGCAAGATGCGCTACTACCCCGGCTCGCCCTACTGCGCCGACCAGGTGGCGCGCGAGCAGGACCGCCTGCGCCTGTTCGAGCTGCACCCGGCCGACGCCAAGATCCTGGCCGACAACTTCCGCAAGGTCGAGGCGCACGCCGCCGCCCAGGGCGTGCGGCCGACCACGCGCGGCAAGCGCGTCATCATCACCAAGGGCGACGGCTTCCATGCCCTGAAGGCGATGCTGCCGCCGCCGTCGCGCCGCGGCCTGGTGCTGATCGACCCGCCGTACGAGGACAAGATGGACTACCGCAAGGTCAAGGACACCCTGGCCGACGCCCTGGTGCGCTTCCCCGGCGGCACCTACGCGGTCTGGTATCCGGTGCTGCAGCGCATGGAGTCGCGCCAGTTCGCCGACAAGCTCAAGCAACTGCCCGGCGAGTGGCTGCACGTCACGCTGACCATCAACACGCCGATGCCCGACGGCTTCGGTCTGCACAGCAGCGGCATGTTCGTCATCAACCCGCCGTACACGCTCGAACCCATGCTCAAAGAAATCATGCCCTACCTGGTCAAGGTGCTGGGCAAGGACGCCGGCGCCAAATTCGTGCTCGAATCGGGCCAGCCGATGGCTGGACGCAACACTAGCGCGCGCCGGCCGCAAATCAGCAAATAAGATATTGTCAGGACTGTCGCGATAGGGTTAGTCTAGTAACAGCCGGGATGCGATTGACATCCCGGCCGGGCTTGCCGTGGCCCAGCCACGGCCACCAGTGCTAATCGCAGATGGGGTTTCCCATGACCACCGGTTTGTCACCGTCGACCCATTTTTCGGCCGCGTTCGCCAATCAATTTTTCCTGGCGCGCCAACCAATCCTCAACCGCCATCAACGCCTGGTCGCCTACGAGCTGCTGTTCCGCAACACGGCCGAACGCAACGAGGCCGACTTCGCCGACGACGCCGAGGCCACCGCCACCGTGATCGCCCACGCCTCCGAGCTGGGCATGGGCCAGGTGGTGGGCGAGCAGATGGCCTTCGTCAACGTCGACACGGTCGGCCTGATGAGCGACTTCATCAGCTTCCTGCCCAACAACAAGGTGATCCTGGAGATCCTCGAGACCGTCAAGGCGACGCCCGAGGTGGTCGAGCGGGTGCGCGAGCTCAAGCGCGCCGGCTTCCGCTTCGCCCTCGACGACGTCGTCGCCGACTCGGACGACGTGCACACCCTGCAGCCGCTGTGCGACATCGTCAAGGTCGACATCAAGGACATGCATCCGGGCACGCTGCGCACCCTGGCGCGCACGCTGAAGAATCCGCAGCAGAAACTGCTGGCCGAGAAGGTCGAGACGGTCGAGGAGTTCCAGCAGTGCATGGCGATGGGCTTCGAATACTTCCAGGGCTATTATTTCGCCCGTCCGGTCATTTTGAGCGGCAAGAAGATCGCGCCCTCGCAGCTGGCCATCCTGCACCTGCTCGAGCTGCTCGGCAGCGACGCCGACAGCCACGTCATCGAGCGCAGCGTCAAGCACGACGCGCTGATCTCGCTCAACCTGCTACGCCTGGTCAACACGCCCTCGGTCGGCGCGCGCTTCCGCATCAATTCGGTGGGGCACGCGCTGGTGGTGCTGGGCCGGCGCCAGTTGCAGCGCTGGCTGCAGATCCTGCTGTACGTCAAGACGGGGCAGCGCCAGGAGTTCACCTCGCCGCTGTTGCAGATGGCCACCACGCGCGGCAAGACCATCGAGTTGATGATGGAGAAGCTGCGGCCGGGCCAGCGTGTCAGCGCCGACATCGGCTTCACCGTCGGCATCATGTCGCTGATGGACACCCTGTTCTCGATCAAGATGAGCGACGTGCTCGACAGCGTCAACGTGCTCGACGAGGTGCGCCAGGCGCTGTTGCACCGCAGCGGCGACTACGGCAGCATGCTCAACCTGATCGAGCATATCGAACTGGCCGAGCGCGGCCCGGTGCTGGCGAAGATGCTGCACGAGCTGCAGTTGACCCCGGCCGAGCTGTACGAGATCCAGCTGGCCGCCTTCGACTGGGTGCACGAGTACGCCCACGGCGTGCAGTAGCGGCTTGGGTTTCACCCCGCACCCCGATACGCTGCGGGGTCTGACCCCGTACGGGGTCAGACCCCTTTGCTTGTGGGGTTTGCCGGCCCGCCACGGGCGCGCGCCGGACCCCGTCCGCCGCTACTGGCCCAGCAGCAGGAAGACGGTCGGCTTCTTGTGGAAGTCCGGCGCCTTGCCGGCGGCCAGCAAACCCTTCCACTGCGCGCCGGTCATGGTGCGGATGCTCTCGCTGGCCAGGCTGATGTCGGTGGCCACGCAGATCAGCGTGCCGGGCTGGCAGTTGGCCACCAGCGCCTCGAGCATGGCGGCGTTGCGGTAGGGCGTCTCGATGAACAGCTGGGTCTGCTTTTCGCCGCGCGAGCGCTGCTCCAGCTCCTTGACGCGCTTGGCGCGCTGCGCCGCGTCGGTCGGCAGATAGCCGTTGAAGGCGAAGCTCTGGCCGTTCAGGCCGCTCGCCATCACCGCCAGCAGCAGCGACGACGGCCCGACCAGCGGCCGCACCGGCACGCCGTGCTGGTGCGCCAGGCGCACCAGGTCGGCGCCGGGGTCGGCCACCGCCGGCACGCCGGCCTCGGACACCAGGCCGGCGTCGCGCCCGGCCAGCAGCGGCGCCAGCAGGCCGGCCAGCGCCTGCGCCGGGGTGTTGACGTTCAACTCGGCAATCTGGATCTCCTGCAGCGGCTTGGCCAGCGGGTGCTGGGCGGCGATCAGCTTGAGGAAGGCGCGCGCCGTCTTGGCGTTCTCGGCGACGAAGTAGTCGAGGCCGGCGGTGGTGCGCTGCACCTGCTCGGGGATCACTTGCGACAGCGCCTCGGTCTCGCCGAGGGTGTTGGGGATCAGGTAAAGGGTGCCGGGAGTGCTCATGGGTCGCTAACTAATGGTCGGTAAGTAAATAGGGGAGGACGCTCAGGCGCCGAAGAAGGCCACGCCGGCGCGGCGCAGCATGCCGGTCAGGGCGATCAGCGGCAGGCCGGTGAGGGCGGTGGGGTCGCTGCTGGCGATGCGTTCGAGGATGGCGATGCCCAGGCCCTCGTTCTTGGCGCTGCCGGCGCAGTCGTAGGGCTGTTCGATGCGCAGATAGGCGTCCAGTTCGGCGTCGGGCAGGTCGCGGAAGGTGACCACGGTCTGCACGTCCTCGAGCTGGGCGGCGCCGGCCGGGTCGGCGGCGCGGCCGTCCCACAGGCACAGGGCGGTGTGGAACACCACCTCGCGGCCGCGCATCTTTTGCAATTGCAGCATGGCGTTGGCGTGGTCGCCCGGCTTGCCGATCTGCTCGCCGTCCAGGGTGGCGACCTGGTCCGAGCCGATCACCAGGCAGCCGGGCAGGCGGGCGGCGACGGCGGCGGCCTTCTCGCGCGCCAGGCGCAGCGCGGTGGCGCTCGGCGTCTCGCCGGCCAGCGGGCGCTCGTCGAGGTCGGGCACGGCCACCTCGAAGGGCAGGCCCAGGCGTTGCAACAATTCCTTGCGGTAGGCGGAGCTGGAGGCGAGCACCAGGCGGACGGGGACGGCGGCGGCGGTGGGGGCGGTTGCTGGCGGGACGGCGGACGGACTAGTTGTGTTGAAGGTCATTTTTATGGGTGTGGAGCAAGTTTTAAGCGGGGAATAGGGTGGCAACACTGGCTCCCGGGGGCGAAATGTTATATGCTCTGGGACCGGGCAGGCAAGGCACGCATTAGAACGAAAAAAATGTGCTAAGGCTTTGACTCGGCGGCGAAAACCCTGTTATTATCGCAGGTTTTCCGGGGAAATTTTCTACCAATGAACGCTTTTGTGATCGACGCCTTTGAATTCTGTCGGATCAGCGGGAGCCGCGAGGGCGTCACGCCTGTCGCCGAAATGACCCGGTTGACCAAGGATTGCGCGGACCAGTCTGGCTCCATCGCCTGGAAAATCGTGGGAAGCACCAGCAAGACGGGCTTTCCGCAGATGACCATGTCGGTGACCGGCACGGTGCAACTGATCTGTCAGCGCTGCCTGACCCCGTATGCCCATAAGATCGACGCCTCCACCCTGCTGATGCTGGGCAAGGACGACGATCAGGCTGATGAAATCGAAGAAATGTTGGACGACGAGACGATCGACGTGATCGTCGGCAGCCGCACGATGAACGTGGCCGACCTGGTCGAGGACGAGGCCCTGTTGGCCCTGCCGCACACGCCGAAGCACGGCGCCTGTCCGGACACCTCGGCGCTGGACGCCCTCAAGGTGGCCAAGAAGTCACCCTTCGACGCCCTCAAGGGCCTGAAACCAGAGTAAACCGCAGTACCGAATTGTAGTGTTGTAAAGAACGTGTCAAACGCGTGTAGTAATCGAGTATGGCAGTGTGTAGTGAAAACGTAGTAAAAGTGGTTTAACGATGTCGGCAAGACAAGCAAGCTCGGTTTTGCCGCTGGGATACTCGATTCGCATGTATTTGCCAGTCGAATGTGTTAAAATTTTAGAACTTATGTATTAGGAGTCATCATGGCAGTTCAACAGAACAAGAAGTCCCCTTCGAAGCGCGGTATGCACCGTTCGCACGATTTCCTGGTAGCACCACAACTGGGTATCGAGCCAACCACCGGTGAAACCCACCTGCGTCACCACATCAGCCCTAACGGCTTCTACCGTGGTCGCAAAGTCCTGAAAACCAAAAACGACGAGTAATCGACGTTTTTAGTAGGCTAAGATAAAAGCGGTGCGACGTGGTGTATACCGGCGTGGCGCCGCTTTTTCTTTATCATCGGCTGCAATCCTCTTTTGCACACCGTCATTTTGAATCGCGTCGACCCTGTCCGCTAGTGGTCCGCCCCTTGCCGCAGCTTGCCCCAGAAGGGTTGGAGCGTGGTACTGAATCAAAACAATGACAATCAAAATTTCTATCGACTGCATGGGCGGAGATCATGGCCCGTCGGTCACCATTCCCGCCGCAATTTCCTTCGTAAAAGCTGAACCGGACGCCGAGCTGATCCTCGTCGGACTGGAAGACGTCATCCGCGCCGAGCTGAAAAAGCACCACGCCGAAGCCCATCCCCGCCTGTCCGTGCTGCACGCCTCCGAGCAGGTGCTGATGGACGATCCGCTCGAGGTGGCGCTGCGCCGCAAGAAGGACTCGTCGATGCGCGTGGCCATCGAGCAGGTCAAGGACGGCAAGGCGCAGGCCGCCGTCTCGGCCGGCAACACCGGCGCGCTGATGGCCGTGGCCCGCTACGTGCTCAAGACCATGGCCGGCGTCGACCGTCCGGCCATCTGCAGCATCATGCCCAACGAGAAGGACGGCCCGACCTACATGCTGGACCTGGGCGCCAACGTCGACTGCGAGTCGCACCACCTGCACCAGTTCGCCATCATGGGCTCGGTGCTGGTCGGCGCGATGGAAAACATCGCCCGGCCGACCATCGGCCTGCTCAACGTCGGCACCGAGGACATCAAGGGCAACGAGGTGGTCAAACAGACCGCCAAGCTGCTGCAGGCCGACCACGAGCGCGGCGCGCTGAACTACTACGGCAACGTCGAGGGCAACGACATCTTCAAGGGCACGGTCGACATCGTCGTCTGCGACGGCTTCGTCGGCAACGTCACACTGAAGGCGGTCGAGGGCGTGGCCCGCTTCATGGGCAACATGCTGCGCAGCGAATTCAAGCGCAACATCTTCACCATGTTGGCCGCGCTGATCGGCATGGGCGCGCTCAAGTCGATCAAGGCCAAGTTCAACCCGGCCCGCTACAACGGCGCCAGTTTCCTCGGCCTGCGCGGCCTGGTCTTCAAGAGCCACGGCAGCGCCGACGCATATTCCTTTGAATGGGCGATCAAGCGAGCGTATGATGCTGCAAAAAATGACGTGCTGGCACATTTGTCGACCATGATCGCTGAACTGATGCCGCGCGACCCGGTAGCACCGGAATTACCCAACTCAACTATTTAGTGGACGGTAGAACGGCATGACTTTGTACAGCAAAATTATCGGCACCGGCAGCTACCTGCCCGAAAAGCGCGTGACCAACCAAGAGTTGACCGAGCAGTTGGCGGCCAAGGGCATCGAGACCTCGGACGAGTGGATCTTCTCGCGCAGCGGCATCTCGGCGCGCCACTACGCCGAGCCGGAGCAGAAGTCCTCCGACCTGGCGGTGCACGCCGCCCGCCAGGCGCTAGCCATGGCCGGCCTGCAGCCCGACGACATCGACCTGATCATCGTGGCCAGCTCGACGCCCGACTTCTTCGGCAGCTTCCCCAGCACCGCCTGCATCGTCCAGCGCAAGCTGGGCATGAGCAACCACTGCGCCGCCGTCGACGTGCAGGCCGTCTGCAGCGGCTTCGTCTACGCCGTCGCCACCGCCGACAGCTTCATCAAGTCCGGCGCGCACAAGAAGGTGCTGGTGATCGGCGCCGAGGTGTTCTCGCGCATCCTCAATTTCGACGACCGCGGCACCTGCGTGCTGTTCGGCGACGGCGCTGGCGCCATCGTGCTGGGCGCCTCGAGCGAGCCAGGCATCCTGGCCACCAAGCTGCACGCCGACGGCCGCCACGCGGACATCCTCAGCGTTCCGGGCAACGTTTCCGGCGGCGCCGTCGCCGGCAGCGCCTTCCTCTACATGGACGGCCCGGCGGTGTTCAAGCTGGCCGTTTCCGTGCTGGAAAAGGTCGCCCACGAGGCCCTGGAGCACGCCGGCATGCGCGCCGACCAGCTCGACTGGCTGATCCCGCACCAGGCCAACATCCGCATCATGAACAGCACCGCCAAGAAGCTCGGCCTGCCGCTGGAAAAAATGGTGGTCACGGTCGACCAGCACGGCAACACCTCGGCCGCCTCGATCCCGCTGGCGCTCGACATCGCCGTGCGCGACGGCCGCATCAAGAAGGGCGACAACGTGATGATGGAAGGCGTAGGCGGCGGCTTCACCTGGGGCGCCGTCCTGGCGAGGATGTGATGGCTTGCTTCTACTCGGCAGGACTGGCCCGGATGTAAGGGCAGGGATGTAATTTTCTGGAAGTAATTTAGAATTAGAATTCTAAAGGCGCCCGTCCAGCTTGCTTCGGGCGCGCTCCAGTGTAAGGTTGGCAAACCCGCAAGTATGCGGATGCCCAACACAGACTACAACGAGACGGAATCTCAGCATGACTAAATTTGCATTTGTTTTCCCCGGCCAAGGCTCGCAAGCGATCGCGATGCTCGACGGCTTCGCCGGCAACCCGGTGGTCGAACAGACCGTCGCCGAGGCGTCCGACGCCCTGCAATTCGATCTGGGCAAGCTGATCGCCGAGGGGCCGAAGGAGGAGTTGGACCTGACCACCAACACCCAGCCGGTGATGTTGACGGCCGCCGTGGCCGTCTACCGCGCCTGGCTGGCCGCCGGCGGCCCCGTGCCGAACGTGGTCGCCGGCCACAGCCTGGGCGAATACTCCGCCCTGGTGGCCGCCGGCGTGATCGCCTTCAAGGACGCCGTGCCGCTGGTGCGCTTCCGCGCCCAGGCGATGCAGGAGGCGGTGCCGGTGGGGCAGGGCAGCATGGCCGTCGTGCTCGGCTTGTCCGACGCGGACGTGCGCGCCGCCTGCCTGGAGGCGGCCGCCGCCGCGCCCGGCCTGGTGGTCGAGCCGGTCAACTTCAACGCGCCGGCCCAGGTGGTCATCGCCGGCCACACGGCCGCCGTCGAGCGCGCCTGCGAACTGGCCAAGGCCAAGGGCGCCAAGCGCGCCATGAAGCTGCCGGTGTCGGCGCCGTTCCACTCCTCGCTGCTCAAGCCGGCCTCGGACCGCCTGCGCGACTACATGGCCGGGCTGCATTTCGCCGCGCCGCAGGTCGCCCTGATCAACAACGTCGATGTCGCCGTGCTGAACGATCCGGCCAGCATCAAGGACGCCCTGGTGCGCCAGGCGGCCAGCCCGGTGCGCTGGGTCGAGACGATGCAGAAGGTGGCCGCCGAGGGCATCACCCAGGTGGTCGAGTGCGGCCCCGGCAAGGTGCTGATGGGCCTGGCCAAGCGCATCGACGCCACGTTGGTGGGCGACGCCATCGTCGACCAGGCCTCGCTCGAACGGGTGCTGAGCTTGCTCAAGTAGGACTGGCTGGCGCCAAGGCGCCAACTGGTGCAGTATGATTAATTACGTTTAAGGACTTCCATGAATCTGCAAAATCAAGTCGCCCTGGTCACGGGCGCGTCGCGCGGCATCGGCAAGGCGATCGCGCAGGAGCTGGCGCGCCAGGGCGCGCGCGTGATCGGCACCGCCACCACCGAGGCCGGCGCCGAGGCGATCAGCGCCTATCTGGCCGAGATCGGTCCCGAGGCCGGCTGCGGCCTGGTGCTCAACGTGACCGACCCGGCGCGCTGCGCCGCCGTCATCGACGAGATCGGCAAAACCTGGGGCGCCGTGGCGATCCTGGTCAACAACGCCGGCATCACCCAGGACCAGCTGGCCATGCGCATGAAGGACGAGGAGTGGGACAGCGTCATTGCCACCAACCTGTCGGCGGTCGGCCGCCTGGCCCGCGGCGTGCTGCGCGGCATGATGAAGGCCAAGGCCGGCCGCATCATCAACATCACCTCGGTGGTGGCCTCGTCGGGCAACCCGGGGCAGATGAACTACGCGGCGGCCAAGGCCGGCGTGGAGGGCATGAGCCGCGCGCTGGCGCGCGAGATCGGCAGCCGCAACATCACCGTCAACTGTGTCGCGCCGGGCTTCATCGACACCGACATGACCAAGGCGCTGGGCGAGGAGCAACACGCCGCGCTGCTGGCACAGATCCCGCTGGGACGCCTGGGCAAGCCCGAGGACGTCGCCGCCGCCGTCGCCTTCCTGGCCTCGCCGCAGGCCGCCTACGTCACCGGCAGCACGCTGCACGTGAACGGCGGCATGTACATGAATTGACGGACCCGGGCGGCCCCGGGCCGCCTGTTCCCGTCATTTAGTAGTGATTTCGGAATATTTAGCAGCAGACACCGAAATTAGTTTTTAGGTGCGCAAACCTGATAAAATGCGCGCTTTCCGTAACAAACATAATGGAGCCATAACATGTCGGATATCGAACAACGCGTAAAGAAAATCGTCGCTGAACAACTGGGCGTCGCCGAAGCGGACATCAAAATCGAATCGTCGTTCGTCGACGACCTCGGCGCCGATTCGCTCGACACCGTTGAGCTGGTGATGGCCCTGGAAGACGAGTTCGAAATGGAAATCCCGGACGAACAAGCCGAGAAGATCACCACCGTGCAGCAAGCGATCGACTACGCTACTGCCCACGTCAAGGCCTAAGCCTGTCCGATCGACTCCAGGAGAATCGCTTGAGCCGTTCTAAAAACCGTCGTGTAGTGATTACTGGCCTGGGTTGCGTTTCACCCGTCGGCAACACCATTGCCGAAGCGTGGAGCGCAGTCACCGAGGGCAAGTCGGGCATCGCCAACATCACCAAGTTTGATGCGCAGCCCTTCAGCACCCACTTCGCCGGCGAAGTCAAAGGCTTCAACATCGAGGATTACATCCCCGCCAAAGAAGCCCGCCACATGGATACCTTCATCCATTACGGCATGGCCGCCGGCATCCAGGCGGTGCAGGATTCCGGCCTGGTCGTGACCGAGGAAAACGCCGACCGTATCGGCGTGATCATCGGTTCGGGCATCGGCGGTCTGCCGCTGATCGAGGAAACCAAGCAGGACTACGACAAGCGCGGCCCGCGCCGCATCTCGCCGTTCTTCGTGCCCGCCTCGATCATCAACATGATCTCCGGCAATTTGTCGATCAAGTATGGCATGCGCGGTCCCAACCTGTCGATCGTGACGGCCTGCACCACCGGCCTGCACAGCATCGGCGTGGCGGGGCGACTGATTGAGTACGGCGACGCCGACATCATGATCGCCGGCGGCGCGGAAGCGACCGTTTCGCCGCTGGGTCTGGGCGGCTTCGCCTCGGCCCGCGCGCTGTCGACCCGCAACGACGACCCGGCGACCGCTTCGCGGCCGTGGGACGCCGACCGCGACGGCTTCGTGCTGGGCGAGGGCGCCGGCGTGATGGTGCTCGAAGAGTACGAACACGCCAAGGCGCGCGGCGCCAAGATCTACGCCGAGCTGCTCGGTTTTGGGATGAGCGCCGATGCTTATCACATGACCTCGCCGCTGGAGGATGGCAGTGGCGGCAGCAAGTCCGTCATCGCCGCGCTGGCCAACGCCGGCGTCAATCCCGACCAGGTGCACTACCTCAACGCCCACGGCACGTCGACCCCCTTGGGCGACATGGCGGAAGTGATGGGGATCAAGCGCACCTTCGGCGCGCACGCCAAGAACATGGTGGTCAACTCGACCAAGTCGATGACCGGCCATTTGCTGGGCGGCGCCGGCGGTCTGGAGGCGGTGTTTACGGTGCTGGCGGTACACCACCAGGTGTCGCCGCCGACCATCAACATCTTCAACCAGGACCCGGCCTGCGATCTGGACTTCTGCGCCAACGTGGCGCGGCCGATGAAGATCGAGTATGCGGTGAAGAACTCGTTCGGCTTCGGCGGCACCAACGGTAGCCTCGTGTTCGGAAAAGTTTGAACTTTTTAGCGCCCGCCCTGGTCGAACAGGGTGAGCGTTGATTCGGTGCCCGCGTTCGCGGGCACCTGAATTGCCCGGCCTTCGCGGCCGGCGCTTCCAGTTTTTTCCCTTTTTGCATTACCCACTGTCGCTCAGTCATGTCGATCGCGGTGTCCGTCGTCGTTCGCCCCTCGGCCCGTCTGCGCCTGTCGCATACGGCCGTGTGCGTTTGCGTCATGGTCGCGTCCGTCTTGTGCCCGGGCTGGTGCTGGCCGGCCGCCTGCCTGCTGGGCGGGGCGGCGGGGCTGCTGTTGCCGCCGCGCCAGCCTATGCTAAGCCGGCTTGATATTTCCGCTGTCGGACAAATTCGGCTGACGGTATACCAACAGACAGGGGCCGTCAGCGCCGCCGAACCAGTCGTCTTGCTGGCCGGATCGACGCTGTGGCCGGGCTTGCTGTTGCTGCGTCTGCGCCATGCCGATGGCCGCTTGACGACGTTGACGGTGGTGCCCGGCACGGAGCTGCGCGGATTGGTGGTGGCGTGTCGCGCCATCGCCGCGCGCGGCGTTGAGCAGTAAAAAAAAAGCAAAAACCGTGAACTTATTGCAGTGCGCTAACTCTATAGCTGTATGGGGGCTGTTTCGGCTCAATTGAAACCGCCGCCGGGAGCGCCCACGCTGCAGGCCACCAAGGATATCGGGAGTGACAACAGAACGTGAGTGTGATCAGCTGCTGGTCGACAGGGTCCGGGCAGGTGAGAGGCAGGCATTCGATTTGCTGGTGTCGAAATACCAGCGGCGCTTGATGCGGCTGGTGTCGCGCATCGTGCATGATCCGGCGGAGGCCGAAGATGTGGTGCAGGAGACGTTCATCAAGGCCTACCGCGCGTTGCGGCATTTCCGCGGCGACTCGGCCTTCTACACCTGGCTGTACCGCATCGGCATCAACACGGCGAAGAACTTCCTCATCAACCAGGGCCGCCGCACGCCGACCTCGACCGACACGGACGCCGAGCAGGCCGAGGTGTTCGACGACGGCGACCACCTGCGCGATATCAACACACCGGAGTCGTTGCTGGCCAGCAAGCAGATCGCCCAGACGGTCAACGCCGCCATGGACGCCTTGCCGGTCGATCTGCGCACCGCCATCGCCTTGCGCGAGATCGAGGGTCTGAGCTACGAGGAGATCTCGGCGGTCATGGCCTGTCCGATCGGCACCGTGCGCAGCCGTATCTTCCGTGCGCGCGAGGTGATCGCGGAGAAATTGCGCCCCTTGTTGGATTTGCCGATTGACAAGCGCTGGTAAGGCGGCAATCATCAAACGGGGCACCCAGGCAGGGTGTGGCGCGGCGCGAACTGTTGGCATAGACCTGGTTGGAAACGTGATGGATACCCTGAAGAGTCTGCATGAAAACATCTCGGCGCTGGCCGACGGCGAGCTGCCCGATAGCGAACTGGAGCTGACGCTGGCCGCGCTGAACGACCCCGAGGCGCGCCTGGCCTGGCAGAGCTACCACCTGGTCGGCGACGTGCTGCGCGGTGCCGAGGCGCGGCCCGGCCTCGACTTCGCGGCGCGCGTGGCGCTCCGCTTGGCGGCCGAGGACGGCGCGGACGCGGCGGCGCAGGCCGCCCAGCCGGCAGCCGGGGGCGCGCACCAGCCGGCAGCGCCGGCGCAGGCGGCACAGCAGTCCCAAGTGCCGGTCCAGGCGGCCGACGCGGCGGCGCGCCAGACCGGCCCCGGCGGCGCCCTGGCCGCCCCCATTCTGCCCTGAGCCCGCTGTCAAGGCGCCGGCGGCTATAGCACCACCCAACGGCGGAGAGCCGGGGTCGGACCCCGCGGGGGGGGCGACCCCAGGTTTGCGCTCTTGGGTCTTGTTTGCCTAGCTGCACTCATCTTGCCCCCCCGCCGTGCCCTTGAAAAAGCTGCCAGATGCTATATCTTGCGCATGCGGCAAGGCGAAATTTCGCTTACCATGTGTCTCGCTCCCGGCGTACGCTTAGTCGCGTAGCGGCCGGGGCGCCCCGCGTTTCCCGAACTCCCAAAAAGAACGATACTTTCCATGAAAAATAACTTCTCTGCTGGTAGTAAAACCTTGTCGGCGCTGATGCTCAGCGCCGGAGTCCTGTTCGCGCCCGCCGTGCTCGGCCTGGCGCCCGCCGCCCAGGCCGCCGCCGTGGCCGGCCTGCCCGATTTCACCGAGCTGGTCGACAAGGTTGGCCCGGCCGTGGTCAACATCCGCACCACCGAGCGCCTCAAGCTGGGGCAGGGCGCTCAAGGCGGCCCGAGCGACGAGGAGATGCAGGAGTTCCTGCGCCGCTTCTTCGGCGGCGCCGTGCCGACGCCGAATCCGGGCGGCAAGGCGCCGCGCGGCCGCCGCCAGGCGCCGCAGGGGGAGGAGGTGCAGCGCGGCGTCGGCTCCGGCTTCATCATCTCGCCCGAGGGCTATGTGCTGACCAACGCCCACGTCGTCGACGGCGCCGACGAGGTCTACGTGACCCTGACCGACAAGCGCGAGTTCAAGGCCAAGGTGCTGGGCGCCGACGCGCGCACCGACGTGGCCCTGCTGAAGGTCGAGGGCGGCAAGCTGCCCAGCCTGACCATGGGCGATTCGAGCAAGATCCGCGTCGGCGAGTGGGTGATCGCCATCGGCTCGCCGTTCAACCTGGAGAACACCGTCACCGCCGGCATCATCTCGGCCAAGTCGCGCGACACCGGCGACTACCTGGCGCTGATCCAGAGCGACGTCGCGGTCAACCCGGGCAACTCGGGCGGCCCGCTGATCAATATGCGCGGCGAGGTGATCGGCATCAATTCGCAGATCGCCACCCTGTCCGGCGGCTACAACGGCATCTCCTTCGCCGTGCCGATCGACGAGGCGATGCGCGTCTCCGACCAGTTGAAGAAATCGGGCAAGGTCACGCGCGGGCGCATCGGCGTGCAGATCGGCGAGCTGAGCAAGGAAGTGGCCGAGTCGCTGGGGCTGAAGAGCGCGCAGGGCGCCGAGGTCTCGCTGGTCGAGCCGGGCGGCCCGGCCGACAAGGCCGGCATCCGCGCCGGCGACATCATCCTCAAGTTCAACGGCGTGCAGATCAACCGCTCGTCCGACCTGCCGCGCCTGGTCGGCGGCAGCGCGCTGGGCAGCCAGGCCACGGTGACCATCTGGCGCAAGGGTGCCCAACAGGAGCTCAGCGTTGCCATCGCCGAGCTGGAGGCCGACAAGAGCGCCAAGGCCAAGGCCGAGGCCGCCAAGCCGAAGGCCGAGCTGGCCGCCAACGCGCTGGGCCTGAAGGTCAGCGACCTGACGCCGGCGCAGAAGAAGGCGCTCGACCTGGACGGCGGCGCGGCGGTCGACGCGGCCGAGGGCGTGGCGGCGCGCGCCGGCCTGCACGCCGGCGACGTGATCCTGCAACTCAACAACGTCGAGATCAAGGACGCCAGGCAGTTCAACGCCGCCGTCGCCAAGCTCGATCCGAAGAAGGCCTCGGTGGTGCTGGTGCGGCGCGGCGACGTGACGCAGTTCGTCTCGCTGCGGCCGGCGGCCAAGTAGTCTGCCCAAGGCGCAAGTCGGAGGGGCGGACCCACGCCCCGCTGAGCGGCAAAAGCCGGCGGCGGGAATCCAGGGTCAGACCCTAGGGTCTGACCCTCGCCTTGGGCCGCCGCCTTGACCAATTTCCACCCTTACTCATTCGCATGCACTTCACCCTATACTCCCGCGGCTATTGCCACCTGTGTCAGGACATGCTGGACGCGCTGATGTTGCTGCACACGCCGCAGCGCCCGTTCAGCGTGGCCGTGGTCGACATCGACACGGCCGGCGACGCCGCCTTGCTGGCCCGTTTCGACGAGCTGGTGCCGGTCTTGTTCGCCGACCCGGCGCAGCCCGAGCTGTGCCACTATTTCCTCGACGAGGAAAAGGTGCGCGCCGCGTTGGCCTTGGAAAGTTGACTACTCAACAATTTCCGCCGCCGCCGACCCGCTTTTTTGCCTCAAAACATTGGTGAAAATGCATTTCCCGTCCCGCCGGGCGTCATAACACGGGCTTTCCACTCTGAAATCCGGTAAAATGCGGGGTTAGAAAAGCTAAGTTTCGCGTTTTAGTGATTGTATTCAAGGCGCTCGCCAGGGCATCACGCCCCGCTCGGAGCGCTTTTTTTGTATTGCGTGGGAAATTGCACGAGCACATCGGACGACCGTACGCGGCGGCCCGCGACTGTTTTCCCGCGTGAATCTTCTGCCCCGCAGTGTCGACTCAATTCGTTTTTATATTTGTTAATGAACAACATACGCAATTTTTCCATCATCGCCCACATCGACCACGGTAAATCGACCCTGGCGGACCGCATCATCCAATTGTGCGGCGGCCTGTCCGACCGCGAGATGGAGGCGCAGGTGCTCGATTCGATGGATCTGGAGCGCGAACGCGGCATCACCATCAAGGCGCAGACCGCCGCGCTGCACTACAAGGCGCGCGACGGCAAGGTCTACAACCTGAACCTGATCGACACGCCCGGCCACGTCGACTTCTCCTACGAGGTGAGCCGCTCGCTGTCGGCCTGCGAGGGCGCGCTGCTGGTGGTCGACGCCTCGCAGGGCGTGGAGGCGCAGACCGTGGCCAACTGCTACACCGCGCTCGACCTGGGTGTCGAGGTGGTGCCGGTCTTGAACAAGATCGACCTGCCCAACGCCGACCCGGCCAGCGCCATCGCCGAGATCGAGGACGTGATCGGCATCGACGCCACCGACGCCGTGCACTGCTCGGCCAAGACCGGCCTGGGCGTAGAGGACGTGCTCGAATCGATCATCGCCAAGGTGCCGCCACCGAAGGGCGACCCGACCGCGCCGCTGCAGGCGCTGATCGTCGACTCCTGGTTCGACAACTACGTCGGCGTGGTCATGCTGGTGCGCGTCATCAACGGCACGCTCAAGCCGAAGGACAAGATCCGCCTGATGGCCACCGACTCGGTGCAGCTGGTCGAGGACGTCGGCGTCTTCGCGCCGCGCTCGCTGTCGCTGCCCCAGTTGTCGGCCGGCCAGGTCGGCTTCATCATCGCCGGCATCAAGGAATTGAAGGCCGCCAAGGTGGGCGACACCGTCACCCTGGCCAACCGTCCGGCCGCCGAGCCGCTGCCCGGCTTCAAGGAGGTGCAGCCGCAGGTGTTCGCCGGCCTGTTCCCGGTCGAGGCCAACCAGTACGACGCGCTGCGCGACTCGCTGGAAAAACTCAAACTGAACGACGCCGCGCTGATGTACGAGCCGGAAGTGTCGCAGGCGCTGGGCTTCGGCTTCCGCTGCGGCTTCCTCGGCCTGCTGCACATGGAGATCGTGCAGGAGCGCCTGGAGCGCGAGTTCGACATGGACCTGATCACCACCGCGCCGACCGTGGTGTACGAGGTGGTACAGCGCGACGGCACCGTGCTCAACGTCGACAATCCTTCGCGCATGCCCGACCCGTCGCGCATCGAGGAGGTGCGCGAGCCCATCGTCACCGTCAACCTGTACATGCCGCAGGAGTACGTCGGCTCGGTGATCACGCTGTGCATCGCCAAGCGCGGCATCCAGATGGACATGAGCTACCACGGCCGCCAGGTCAAGCTGGTCTACGAGATGCCGATGGGCGAGATCGTCCTCGACTTCTTCGACAAGCTCAAGTCGACCTCGCGCGGCTACGCCTCGATGGACTACGAGTTCAAGGAATACCGCGCCGCCGACGTGGTCAAGGTCGACATGCTGATCAACAGCGAGAAGGTCGACGCGCTGGCCATCATCGTGCACCGCTCGAACAGCCAGTACCGTGGCCGCCAGGTGGCCGCCAAGATGCGCGAGCTGATCCCGCGGCAGATGTTCGACGTGGCCATCCAGGCCACCATCGGCTCGAACATCATCTCGCGCGAGAACGTCAAGGCGCTGCGCAAGAACGTGCTGGCGAAGTGCTACGGCGGCGACATCAGCCGTAAGAAGAAACTGTTGGAAAAGCAAAAAGCAGGTAAAAAACGCATGAAGCAAGTGGGCTCGGTGGAGATCCCGCAAGAGGCGTTCCTGGCAATCTTACAAGTGGACGATAAATGAGCCTGCAAGTCATCTTAGGAAACTTCGCCTTAATCCTGTTCGTGCTGATGGTCGTCACCGGCGCGATCTGGTTCCTCGACGTGTTCTACCTGGCCAAGCAGCGCCGCGCCACCGCCGACCGCGCGCTGGCCGAGTTCGACGCCCGCAACAACAAGCTGACCGCCGACGGCATCAAGATCGACCACAACAGCAGCCGTGGCGCGATCGAGGCGGCCTTGCTGCGCCAGCCGACCTGGATCGAGTACTCGGGTAGTTTCTTCCCGGTCATCGCCCTGGTGTTCTTCCTGCGCTCCTTCCTGTACGAGCCGTTCAAGATCCCGTCCTCGTCGATGGTGCCGACCCTGCTGGTGGGCGACCTCATCCTGGTCAACAAGTTCACCTACGGCATCCGTTTGCCGGTGATCAACAAGAAGATCATCGCCATCAACGACCCGCAGCGCGGCGACGTGATGGTCTTCAAGTATCCGAAGGACCTGAGCCAGGACTACATCAAACGGGTGGTCGGCGTGCCGGGTGATAAAATCACCTACGAGAACAAGCGGTTGACGGTGAACGGCAAGCCGGTCGAGTACACCGCGCTGGACGACTACCTGGACGACGAGCATCTGGTGTATAACAAGCAATACCGGGAAAACCTGTCCGGCGTGGCGCACAAGATCCTCAACAACGAGCAGGCGGCGTCGCTGAACCTGGGCGACGTCAAGACCTTCCCGCACAGCGAGAACTGCAGCTACAAGTACGAGGGCTTCACCTGTGTAGTGCCGGCAGGAAATTATTTCATGATGGGCGACAACCGCGACAACAGCGCCGACAGCCGCTACTGGGGCTTCGTGCCGGACCAGAACATCGTCGGCAAGGCCTTCTTTGTCTGGATGAACCTGGGCAACCTGCGACGCATCGGCGGCATACACTAAGACTGGCGAGGGGCTAAGATGGCGATGAAACGGCACTGCGGTATCAAGCAAGAGGGGATTTCCCTGGTTGGCCTGATCGTCGTGCTGGCCGTCGCCGGCTTCGTCGGCATCCTGGCGCTGAAGATCGTGCCGACGTATTCCGAGTACCGCGCCGTGCTCAACGCCATCAAGGCGGCCAAGGCCACCGGCGGCGGCGTGCGCGAGATCCAGAATTCCTTCGACGCCAACGCCACGGTCAACTACATCAGCTCGATCGGCGGCAAGGATCTGATCATCGGCAAGGAAAACGGCGAAATGGAAGTCAGTTTCGCCTACGAGAAGAAGATCCCGCTGGTCGGCCCGGCCAGCCTGTTGCTGGAATATGCCGGCAGCACCGCCAAGGGCGGCGCGCCGGCCGCCGCCAAACCCGAACAATAAACCACGAAACAACCAAACAACAATGAATCTTCAGTTATTGCAAACCCGTCTAGGCTATACGTTCCAGGATGCTGGCCTGTTGCAGCAGGCCTTGACGCACCGTAGCCATAGCAGTTTGCATAACGAGCGCCTGGAATTCCTCGGCGATTCGATTCTGAACTGCGTGGTCGCCTCCATCTTGTACGAGCGCTACCAGAGCATCGACGAGGGCGACCTGTCGCGCCTGCGCGCCAACCTGGTCAAGCAGCAGTCGCTGTACGAGATCGCGCAAAAGCTCGAGCTGTCGCAGTTTCTGCGGCTGGGCGAGGGCGAGCTCAAGTCGGGCGGCTTCCGCCGCCCGTCGATCCTGGCCGACACGCTCGAGGCGCTGCTCGGCGCGATCTTCCTCGATGCCGGCTTCAACGCCGCGCGCGACGTGATCCGCGCCTTCTACATCCCCATTCTCGACACGGTCGACCCGCAAACCCTGGGCAAGGACGCCAAGACCCTGCTGCAGGAATTCCTGCAAAGTAAGAAGATCTCGCTGCCGCTGTACAATGTGGTGGCGACCCACGGCGCCGCGCACAGCCAGGAGTTCGAAATCGAATGCCTGGTGCCCAAGCTGGGCGTGCAGGTCTACGGCCGGGGCGGCAGCCGCCGCGCCGGCGAGCAGGCCGCCGCCAAGCTGGCGCTGGGCATGGCCGAGCAGGCCATGCTGAAGACGCCGTCGGCCGGCCGCAAGGTCAAGCCCCGCGCGGCCCAGCTGAAACTGGCCGGCATCGCCACCGTCCAGGGCAGCGGCAACAACGCCGGCCACGGCGAGGCGGCCCAGCCCGGCGTCGCCGACGCCAAGCTGGCCCACAAGTGAATTACCGAGCAGCACCCCCGCACATACATTGAATCGACACTAGCATGACTACCGCAACCACCCCCGCCAACTTCCGCTGTGGCTATATCGCCATCGTCGGCCGCCCCAACGTGGGCAAATCGACCTTGATGAACACGCTGATCGGCGCCAAGGTGAGCATCACCTCGCGCAAGGCGCAGACCACGCGCCACCGCATCACCGGCATCCAGACGCTGGAGGACGCGCAGCTCATCTATGTCGACACGCCGGGTTTCCAGACGCGCCACGCCAACGCGCTCAACAAGACGCTCAACAAGACCGTCACCAACACCCTGATCTCGTCCGACCTGATCCTCTACGTGATCGAGGCGGGCACCTTCGGCCCGGCCGACCAGCAAGTGCTGGACCTGCTGCCGAAAGAGGTGCCGGTGGTGCTGGTGATCAACAAGTCGGACCGCGTCAAGGACAAGGCCGTGCTGCTGCCCTTCGCCCAGCAGGTCGCCGCCAAGTTCGACTTCGCCGCCATCGTGCCGGTGTCGGCCAAGCTGCGCTTCCAGTTGGACGGCCTGCAAAACGAGATCAAAAAATTCCTGCCGGAGAACAACCCGATCTTCGGCCCGGACGACATCACCGACCGCAGCGAGAAGTTCCTCGCCTCCGAGATCGTGCGCGAGAAGCTGTTCCGCTTCGTCGGCGACGAGTTGCCCTACACCAGCACCGTGCTGATCGAGAAGTTCGAGCAGGAGGGCGACCTTCGCCGCGTCTTCGCCGCCATCCTGGTCGAGCGCGACACGCACAAGTCTATGATCATCGGTAACAAGGGTGCGCGCCTGAAAGAGGTCTCGACCCAATCGCGGCTGGACATGGAACGCCTGTTCGGCGGCCCGGTGTACCTGGAGATCTGGGTCAAGGTCAAGTCCGGCTGGGCCGACAACGAAGCGGGTCTGCGCGCCTACGGCTACGAGTAAGCGGCAAGGACTCCACCACACGCATGTCCACCGCCACGCTAGCCGACGCCGCAGCAGCGCCCCAGGCCCCGCCTGAGGCCGACGGCGTGGCGCCGCGCGCGGCCGGGCAGGGCGCCGCCGCCAGCACACCGCCCAAGCGCAGCCGCGCGCCCTCGCGCGAGCGCACCTTCGGCACCAAGGTGGCCGGCCAGCCGGCCTTCGTGCTGCACAGCTATCCCTACAAAGAAACCAGCCTGATCATCGACATGTTCACGCGCGACTACGGCCGCGTGGCCTTGATCGCCAAGGGCGCCAAGCGGCCGCACTCGCAGCTGCGCGGCGTGCTGCAAACCTTCCAGCCGCTGTCGTCTAGCTGGAGCGGCAAGTCCGAGCTGCGCACCCTGACCGAGGCCGAGTGGGTGGGCGGCATGCTGCCGCTGGAGAAGACCGCGCTGCTGTGCGGCTTCTACCTGAACGAGCTGCTGGTCAAGCTGCTGGCGCGCGACGACGCCCACCCGGCCCTGTTCGACCACTACGTCGCCACGCTGAACCAGCTGGCCCACAACGAGCCGGCCACCATCGTGCTGCGCAAGTTCGAGCGCGCGCTGCTCAAGGAAACCGGCGTCGCCGCCGACCTGACGCGCTGCACCGCCAGCCGCGAGCGGGTGCGCGCCGACCTGGTCTACGTGGTCGACCCCGAGCGCGGCGCCCGGCCCGAGCGGGCCACCGACAGTTGGCCGCGCGTCTCCGGCAAGACCCTGCTCGACATGGAGAACGAGGACTACCAGGACGCCGCCACCCAGGCGCAGAGCAAGCAGCTGATGCGCTTCCTGCTGGCCCACCACCTGGGCGGCGCGCCGCTCAACACGCGGCAGATCCTGCTCGACCTGATGCAGCTGTAGCCACCACACCACCACCACCACCGACTTCACACGGACACACCATGAGCTTCCTGCAGCCATCCGGCCCGGTCATCGACCTGGGCGTCAACATCGACCACGTGGCCACCTTGCGCAACGCGCGCGGCACCGCCTACCCCGACCCGATCCGCGCCGCGCTGCTGGCCGAGCAGGCCGGCGCCGACGGCATCACGCTGCACCTGCGCGAGGACCGCCGCCACATCAAGGACGCCGACGTCATCGCCCTGGCGCCGCAGCTGCTGACGCGGATGAACCTGGAGGCCGCCGTGACCCAGGAGATGATCGACTTCGCCTGCCGCATCAAGCCGGTCGACGTCTGCCTGGTGCCGGAGAAGCGCACCGAGGTGACCACCGAGGGCGGCCTCGACGTGGTCGGCAACTTCAAGGCGGTGCAGGCGGCGGTGCGCCAGCTGCAGGCCGAGGGCATCCGCGTCAGCCTGTTCATCGACGCCGACGAAGAGCAGATCGCCGCCACCGCCGAGATCGGCGCGCCGGTGATCGAGCTGCACACCGGCCGCTACGCCGACACCGAGGGCGCCGCCCAGGCCGCCGAGCTGGAGCGCATCAAGGCCGGCGTGCTGTACGGCGTCGGGCGCGGGCTGAAGGTCAACGCCGGCCACGGCCTGCACTACACCAATGTGCAGGCGATCGCCGCGATTCCCGATATCGCCGAGCTGAACATCGGCCACGCCATCGTCGCCCACGCCGTCTTCGTCGGCTGGGAGAACGCGGTGCGCGAGATGAAGGCGATCATGGTCGCCACCCGCCTGGGCGCGCGATGATCTACGGCATCGGCACCGACATCTGCCAGATCCCGCGCGTGGCCGCCGCGCTGGAGCGGCACGGCGAGCGCTTCGCCCGCAAGATCCTCGGCCCGCAGGAGATGGAGAAGTACCTGGCGCGCAGCGCGCGCAACCCGGTGCGCGGCCTGCGCTTCCTGGCCACCCGCTTCGCCGCCAAGGAGGCCTTCTCCAAGGCCATCGGCCTGGGCCTGCACATGCCGATGACCTGGCCGGCGGCGCAGATGCTCAACGAGCCCAGCGGCAAGCCGGTGATCGTCTGCAGCGGCGTGCTGCAGGAGTTCATGCTGGCCAAGCGCCTGTCGGCCCAGGTGACCATCAGCGACGAGGCCGAATACGCCGTCGCCTTCGTCATCGTCGAGCAGGCCGCCGAATCGGCCTCCGACCCGGCCGACTGATTTCCGCAGCAAGCACACAGATACTGGTAACAGCAATGACCGAAGCCGAAACGACCCTGCCGGACCCGCGCGCGCAAGTGCTGGAGACGGTGGCCAAGCTGCCCAACCTGCCGGGCGTGTACCGCTACTTCGACGCCGCCGACGCCGTGCTCTACGTCGGCAAGGCGCGCGACCTGAAGAAGCGCGTGTCGAGCTACTTCCAGAAGAACCTGGCCAGCCCGCGCATCGCCATGATGGTCGAGCGCATCGCCCGACTCGAGACCACGGTGACGCACAGCGAGGCCGAGGCGCTGATCCTGGAAAACAACCTGATCAAGACGCTGCAGCCGCGCTTCAACATCCTGTTCCGCGACGACAAATCCTACCCCTACCTGAAGATCACCGGCGGCGAGTCGCCGCGCATGGTCTACTACCGCGGCGCGGTCGACAAGAAGAACCAGTACTTCGGCCCCTTTCCCAGCTCTTGGGCGGTGAAGGAGTCGATGCAGATCCTGCAGAAGGTGTTCTTGATCCGCACCTGCGAGGACAGCGTCTACGCCAACCGCACGCGGCCCTGCCTGCTGCACCAGATCGGCCGCTGCAGCGCGCCCTGCGTCAAGCTGATCGCACCGGAGGACTACAAGCTCGACGTCGAGAACGCCGCCCGCTTCCTGCGCGGCCGGCAGAGCGAGGTGATGGCCGACCTGGAGAAGAAGATGCACGCCTATGCCGGCGAGCTCAAGTTCGAGCAGGCGGCGGCGGTGCGCAACCAGATCTCCTCGCTGTCGCGCGTGCTGCACCAGCAGAGCATGGAGACCGGCGGCGACGCCGACGTCGACATCATCGCCGTGCTGGTGCAGGGCGGGCGCGCCTGCGTCAACCTGGCGATGGTGCGCGGCGGCCGCCACCTGGGCGACCGCGCCTACTTCCCCAGCCAGTTGAACGACGCCGCCGCCATCGCCGAGCAGGCCATCGAGGTCGAGGTGCTGAGCGCCTTCCTGGTGCAGCACTACACCGAGAAATTCATCCCCGGCACGCTGATCCTCAACATCGAATTCGACCAGCCGGCGCTGATGCTGGCCCTGCAGGAGCAGTGCGGCCACCGCATCAACCTGATCTTCCAGCCGCAGGACGCGCGCCGCAAATGGCTGGAGCTGGCGCAGAAGGGCGCCGAGATCTCGCTGGCGCGCCTGTTGTCGGAGCAGGGCTCGCAGCAGTCGCGCACGCGCGCGCTGGTCGAGGCGCTGGGCCTGGAGAGCGAGGATATCGAGGCGCTGCGCGTCGAATGCTTCGACATCAGCCACACCATGGGCGAGGCGACCCAGGCCTCCTGCGTGGTGTTCCACCACCACCAGATGCAGAACGGTGAGTACCGCCGCTACAACATCAACGACATCACCCCCGGCGACGACTACGCGGCGATGCGCCAGGTGCTGATGCGGCGCTACGAGAAGGTGGCCAACGGCGACGGCGTGATGCCCGACGTGGTGCTGATCGACGGCGGCAAGGGCCAGATCGAAATGGCGCGCCAGGTGTTCGCCGAGCTCGGCCTGGACATCAGCCTGATCGTCGGCGTGGCCAAGGGCGAGGGCCGCCGCGTCGGCCTGGAGACGCTGCTGTTCGTCGACGGTAGGCCGGCGCAGGAGCTGGGCAAGGAGTCGGCCGCGCTGATGCTGGTGGCGCAGATCCGCGACGAGGCGCACCGCTTCGCCATCACCGGCATGCGCGCCAAGCGCGCCAAGACGCGGCAGACCTCGCGCCTGGAGGAGATCGAGGGCATCGGCGCCAAGCGGCGGCAAAAGCTGCTGGCCCGCTTCGGCGGCCTGCGCGGCGTGGTCGACGCCAGCGTGCAGGACCTGATGTCGGTCGAGGGCATCTCCAACGCCCTGGCCGAAGAAATATATAAACAATTACACTAGAACAGGCCGTTGTAACTGAGCGTGCTGGTTTAATGTGCGGCGGCAAGGTAGACTAGCGGCGCATTGTTACAACTTTTTTACAGCCGTTCCTTTACTCGAGCCTATGCCCTTCAATATTCCGATCCTGTTGACCTGGTTGCGCGTGGCGCTGATTCCGCTGGTGGTGGGCGTGTACTATCTGCCCACGCCGTGGCTGCCGGTGGCGGACCGCAACATGGCCGCCACGCTGGTGTTCATCGTCGCCGCCATCACCGACTGGTTCGACGGCTTTTTGGCGCGGCGTTGGGACCAAACCTCGGCCTTCGGCGCCTTCCTCGACCCGGTGGCCGACAAGCTGATGGTGGCCGGCGCCTTGCTGGTGCTGGTGCAGCTGGACCGCGTCAACGCCATCCTGGCCTTCATCATCATCGGCCGCGAAATCGCCATCTCGGCGCTGCGCGAGTGGATGGCGCAGATCGGCGCCTCCAAATCGGTGGCGGTGAGCTCGCTGGGCAAGATCAAGACGGCGGCGCAGATGACCGCCATCCCGCTGCTGCTGTTCCACGACATTTTGCTGGGCGCCGTCGACACGCAAGTGTGGGGCGAACGCCTGTTGCTGATCGCCTGCGTGTTGACCGTTTGGTCGATGTGCTACTACCTGAAGTTGGCCTGGCCGCTGATCAAGGAAAAGGCCGGCAGCCTGGATTGAGCGGGCAGGGCGGGTTGATTTGGCGAAATGTTTCAGTTAACCCTAGTCCGGCCCTTGACACCCCTTCGGGTTCCTCTATAATGCTGGCCTGTTGTTGACGATGCGGGAGTAGCTCAGTTGGTAGAGCGCAACCTTGCCAAGGTTGAGGTCGAGAGTTCGAGCCTCTTCTCCCGCTCCAG
>NZ_FOTW01000009.1:0-167518 GCF_900114705.1 Rugamonas rubra | reverse complement strand
AAGCCATCGTCACGCATTAACGCAGGCACGCCGAGGCGGCCTTGCTCATAAAGACGGCGCCAGCTGAACACCTGGTTGGCGTTGACGCCGTGGTCGCGGGCAATGCGAGCGACCGAGGCCCCCGGTTCCAGCGACAGCGCCACCAACGCGCGCTTGAACTCCAGCGGGTGCTGGCGATAGTGGCCGCGCGCATTCGTGGAAATGATCGGTTGAAAATTTGTGTCCATAATCGAAATTTGTGGGCACAAATGCTGTGCCAAGATTCGATCATGAATGACGCTGTTCAGGCAGTCCAGACGGCGCTGGGAAGACGCTTACTCTCCAGCAGCGCTTGGCCGATCCGCGCAGAACAAGTTGAAAAGGCGAGCATTTTTGCCTATCTTCGTTGAATTTCAGAGTTTGGTGCAAATTGCAACGGCCAAGCAGGCCGTCTACGTTCACCGAGTGGGTTGAAGGCCGATTCTCGGGCTATGACATCAGCTACGACCCGTTCGCAACCTGGCCGGCACGGGCGCCCTGAGCGGCAACGTCACCGAGGTCAGCTACGAGCCGCCGGGTCGCAAGATCGCTGGGCGACCCCGCCCTGGTGCTGATCGAGTATGAGGTCGAGCTGAACCGGCTCAAGTCGAGCGAGATGCGGACGCCGGCGCGGCCGGCGCAGATGTTCGGCCACGCCGCCGCCGGCTACCTGGCCGCCAAGCCGGGCGCGGGAGACGGCGTGCTGCGCTATCCGCCGCAGGGCAAGGAGGCGAAGCGGCCGCACGCGGTCGACTCGATCGGCGGCCACGGCCGTCTCACCTACGACGCCAACGGCAACTAGACCGGCGGCGCGGGCCGCACGGTCAGCTGAACCAGCTTCGACATGCCGCTGCGCCTAGCCAGGGGCGGGCCGACGGCCGACTTCGTCTACGGCCCCGAGTGCCAGCGCACGCGCCAGGAACGCGGCGAGGGCGGCCGGGTGACGGACAGCGTGGTCCATGCCGGCGCGCAGGAGGTCGAGAGCGTCGGCGGCGCGACGACGGTGAAGACCTGCTGGCCGCCGGGGTTGGGTATGGAGATCGACCGTCCGTCCCGTTAGACCGGGCTGAACTGGGTCTACCGCGACCACCTGGGCAGCCCGATCGCGCTGGCGGGGGGGGGGGGACTGCGCGCGTGCCGAGGCGCTGGACTACGACGCTTGGGGCAGGCGGCGCGTGCCCGGCGGCGAGGCCACGCCGGACGAGCTCGACGGGAAGGTCGACAAGCCAATGCCCGAATCTCCGGGAGGCGGCGCGGTCCATCTTGCTGAACATGGTGGCGGTACGGCGCAGCCTGCCCATCGGGGGAAGCCATCATTGATCTAATTTCCACAACACTCAGGGCATTCCTGAACATGGGCCTTGCCGCGCATATTGTTGTCAATTTGAAATTATTAATTCCCAATTGAAATTATTTGTTGCGGTAGGCCCGCGAATGATTCATACTTTTGTCTAAGACATTTAGCTGAAAAACGAGGGCGCCATGGCGGATATTTGCACAATCGCAGCAATTTCACTGCGTACCGGCATTTCCAAGGAAGTGTTGCGCAAGTGGGAGGAACGATATGGTTTCCCCGTGCCGGAGCGAGATGGAAGCGGCCATCGGTCTTATGCTGCGCACCAAACGATCCGCCTCCAGATGATCAAGCGCTTGATCGACAGCGGCATGCGTCCCTCCCAGGTGGTTCCTTTGAGCGAGGAGGCGTTGCAATCGCTATTGCAGGCCCAGAGCATCAGGACGTCGGCGCCCCATGTCGACTCTCTCGTGGTGAGCGAGTTGATGGCCATGATTCAATTGCGTGACCGCAGCGCTCTGGATCGTAGACTGAAGCACGAAGTCAGGCGCCTCGGCTTGGAAAAATTCGTCGTGGAAGTGATGTGTGCGCTGAACGGTGCTGTGGGAACTGCCTGGGAGCAAGGCAAGATTGGGATTCGAGATGAGCACGTGTATTCGGAAATGATACAGGGATTGATCCGAGAGGAAATATCGCAGGTGGCCAAACCCGACGGCCAGCCCCGCATTCTGATCACAACGCCATCCGGCGAGCTGCATACGCTGGGCATCCTCATGGTGAACGCGTTGGCGTCGCTGCGCGGCGCATGCTGCATTTCGCTGGGCGCCCAGACGCCTGTTCAAGAAATACCCATTGCTGCTGCCGACTATCGCGCAGATATCGTCTGTCTGTGCTTTAGCGAAGCGTTTCCAAAGCGCCGCATTCTGCCTTATCTAAAAGAACTGCGCAGTGTGGTGCCGCCGCAGGTGGAAATTTGGATAGGCGGTGCCGGTGCAGTCGGACTGGACCGTTCCCCAAGAGGAATCAGCATACTGCTGACTTTGCAGAACGTGATTGATGCGGTCCACAACTATGGCCGGGAAAAGTATCCGCAGCGGGCGAGGCCGCTGCCCAAAAAGTTGCCGGCCACCACCTCAGAAAACCCGTTTGGACAGGTAAGGAGAACTTAGCGATTAAATGTCCTGGCTCCATCTCCGCGCATGTCCCGCATGAAATATCTAAATCTATAGGTGATCAAATGTCCGTCAACCAACTTGTTTACGTCAGTCAATCAACCCGAAAAATGTCCTCTGAGGACCTGAACGAAATCCAACGTAGCGCCAAGAATAACAACCAGCACATCGACGTGACAGGTAGTCTCTTCTACAACGGTGGCTGGTTCTTGCAGGTACTGGAAGGTCCATTGGAGACCTTGAATGCACTGTACAAGAAGATCGAGAAGGATCCGCGCCACAAGAATTCCCGCATTTTGTACAACGAGCCGGCCAAGTTCCGCACCTTTACGCGCTGGAGCATGAACATGACCAATCTTGAACATCGGCAAGCGGATAAATACGATCAGTTGGTGGAAGTCATTGACGCCGCGAAAACGGATCGAAAGATCGGCGCGTCGTCACCGGCAGTAACCTTGCTGAAAATGTTTAAGGATTAAGCGCTGGATGACAACAAGGCCGGCCAATGTAAGAGGGGTTTGACTAAAGCAGGATACGCGAGCGGAAGTCTGACAGCCCTGCGCAACAACAGCGGCAATAGGCGCTGACGAGGCACAGAAAAAATGGCCAGCACACGCCATCGATCCTGCCATCGCGCTGCGGCGCAACGGCGGAGAAGCCCGACTTCGATGAGTACCGTCGCGGCGCAAGAACAATCCAATAAGGGGATCGACGGAATGCTTGGCATCGCCCAAATTCCGCGACGCCTCAAAACCCACCACATGTGCCGCCAACGGCCGTTGTTTCACTCGATCTGCCTGTGACAGATTGAGTCCTCAATCTATTTTCGGAAGAACGAACATGAACACCTTTAAAGCTCTAAAAATCGGTACGCAGCTTTCCCTCGCTTTCGGCCTACTAACCGCACTTATACTGATAATGGCGGCGATCACCTTGACAGGAATATCGTCGATTGGGCAGGCGGTCAATCAACTTGACAGCATATCCGCCGAGCGCCTTGGGCCGCTTTATCAGGCCCGCGAAGCCTTGGCGCAAACTGGTCTGGCTGCACGCAACGCGTATATATTCACCGATGAGGCCCAAGCGAACAAGGAGCTTGCCCTAGTCGATGAGCAAAAAGCGATCTACCTTACCGCACTGGACAAGTTGACGCCGGTCTATGGCAATGACCCTGAGTTTGCCAAAGTACGTGCTGGCCTGCTCGCAATGGGCGAAGCGCTAAAGCGCCCTCGACAACTGCGTGAAACTGGCAACATGAAAGATTTCAGCAACTTCTTGGTCAACGAGTGCAGCCCTTTGCGGCGACAGATAGTGGCGGACATGGCTGTCGTGGTAAAAAAGACTCAGCAACAAATGGATGACGCCACCTCGCTATCCGCATCGCGCTCAGCTACCTCACGCCAGCTCAGCATGATCGTAGCAACGATCGCTTTTATCATCAGTGTATTGACCGCAGGTCTGATCAAGCGCGTGCTGTTGAAGCAGCTTGGCGGAGAACCAGCCTACGCTGCCGACATAGCGAACAAGATCGCCCGTGGAGATTTGGGGATTGGTGTGGATATCAAGCAGGACGACAAGTCGAGCCTGCTATTTGCGATTAAGACCATGCGCGACAGCCTGGCATCGATTGTTGGACAGGTGCGCGAGGGTACCGAGTCGATCCGAAGCGCATCGAGCGAAATCGCCAGCGGCAATGAAGACCTTGCGTCGCGCACCGCGCTTCAATCCGAATCGCTGGAAAAGATTGCCACCGCTATGGAAGAGCTGACATCGACCGTCAAACAAAACGCGAACAACGCCCACCAGGCCAACGCGCTTGCGCAATCGGCCTCGTCAGTGTCCCAACAAGGCGGTGAAGTGATGGTGCAAGTGACCGAGACCATGGAATCGATCAATGATTCGTCGAAGAAGATCGTCGACATCATTTCCGTGATCGATGGCATCGCTTTCCAGACCAACATCTTGGCCTTGAATGCGGCCGTGGAAGCGGCGCGTGCCGGCGAACAGGGGCGCGGCTTTGCTGTGGTAGCCACCGAGGTGCGCAATCTGGCACAGCGCTCTGCCGCGGCGGCAAAGGAAATCAAAACACTGATCAACGATTCGGTCGACAAAGTGGGCAGCGGCTCCGCGTTGGTTCAACAGGCCGGTACGACAATGCAGGAAGTCGTCGCCAGCGTGCAGCGAGTTAGGGAAATAATGGGCGAGATCAGCGTTGCTAGCGCGGAGCAAAGCAGCGGCATCGAGCAAGTCAACGGGGCCATCGGTCAGATGGACAGCATGACTCAACAAAACACGGCACTCGTTGAAGAGGCTTCGTCGGCAGCGCTTGAACTGCGCGAGCAGGCGAGCTCGCTGGCCGAGGTGGTCGGACTGTTCAACCTTGAGTCCCGTGAAAATGAAACGCGGCAGTCCGACGATAGGCCAGCCATGAAACCGGTGCCAATGCGCCTAGTCCACGGCTAAACAGAGATTGCCCTTGCGATCCAGACTGCCTGCCGCCGAACGGCGCGCGCTGGTCTGCATCGGCGGCGCACCGCGCGGCCGACGCGGCGCTATGGCCCGTTCGGCAAGAACATTCGCATTCTTGCCGCCGCAACTTGTGTTTTTTGCACGCGTAAATGCGGTATAGTTTGAATGAACTGAGAGGAGGCCTATGCCGCGGCAAGAGCATGCTTTGAGCGTTTTCGTTGTCGATGACAATGAAATGATGCGTACATTGTTGCGGTTGACCCTGCTGGAGGAAGGTTATCGCTACGATGGCGAAGCTAGCAGCACGTCATCCGCAGTCGAACAGTTACGACATTGCGAGTCCGACCTCGTTCTACTGGACGTGATGATGCCAAATGGCAACGGGTTGGCCTTGCTGGAGTGGCTAAAGGGCCATTTACCTGCAAGCATGGTGCTGATGGTATCGGCCCAGCGCGACCGTCCGACCGTTGAAGCGGCGCTCAAGCTGGGGGCGAACGGTTTTCTTATCAAGCCTTTCAGCACGCAAGCATTGCTCGAGGCAATCGGCAAGCTCGAACGACAGTTGGCTGCACGCAGATGAGCGCCTTCGCTGCAGTGGTGGCAGGTCGGGGGGTAAAACGCAGGGTTCGGCCCGCGCTGGGTGTCGCAAGCTTGCTGATTGCCCTGGCGGCAAGCTGGTTCGGCGCCGTTCTGCCAGCGAGCGCCGCCACGTTTAGTCCTGCGCAGCCGATCCGTGTCGCGCCGGAAGCGGATTATGGTCCGTTCGTATTCAGTGCCGAGGACGGTCGGCCGCAAGGGTTGTCGATCGATTTCCTGCAACTGATCGAGAAAAAGACGGGTTTGGTGATGGCGATGAGTGCGGCGCAATCGCTCAATGTCAACCTCGAGCTGGCTAAGCGCCGTGAGGTCGACCTGATAACGTCATTGCGCCCCACGCCTGAGCGTGGGGCTTACCTTGCCTTTACTTCCCCATATATATTGGTGCCCGCCATCCTCGTGGTCCGTGCGGATAGCGCCGCAGTCACGTTGGAGAGTTTGACGCACCGTCCGGTCGCGGTGGGCAAGGGGTATGCTGTCGAGCATTACGTGCGTGAACGATACCCCGATGTAACGTGGGTTGCTGTCGCCGATGATGCCGAGGCGTTGCGCCGTCTGCGCGCCGGAACGGTGGCTGCTGTGGTGGCCGACCAGGCCAGCATCGCCTTTGTCAGTCGCCGCCAGCGCTGGTTTGACTTGCGCGCTCTGGGCCCCGTGGGCTTTGATTACGCCTTGTGTTTTGCTTATCGATCCGACTGGCCCGAGCTGGGTATCCTGCTGCAGCGGGGCCTGCACCAGATCACGTCGGCCGAGCGCAGCGCGTTGTTAGCGCGCTGGATGCCGCCGTTGGAGCGGGCCACGCCGATGAGTGGCGCCGGACCCGCATTGCTTGCGGCGGCACTGTTCGCCGCTGCGTTGTGCGCGGCGGCGCTGCTGCGCTGCCGCCGCCGCCGGGAGGGCGCATGAGTCGGCTGGCCACGCAGCGGCGGGCGCTGGAGTTGCTCGCCATCTTTGCCGGCTTTTTTTTGCTGGCGCTCTCTGCGCTGTGGCTGGCCCGCCAGCCCGGCAGCATAGCCATTCTGTGGAATGTGAATGCGCTGCTCATGGCGACCTTGTTGACGCGGCCAGGCAGAGCCGTGGCCTTACTTGGAGCGGCCGGCCTGGCGATTTTTCTGGCCAACTGCTTGGCCGGCGTGCCGGCGGCGCGCGCGGTGCTGTTTGTCCCGCCCAATTTGCTGGAAAGCCTGGTCGGCGCCTGGTTGCTCGGACGCCGCGGCGTCGGCCAGGCGTTTGATCATAGCCCCGAACAATGGTTGACTTTCCTCTTGTTGGGATGCTGCGTGCCACCTCTTGCCGGCGCGTCGCTTGCAGCCTGGTTGTTGCCCATGGCCGAGTCGCCCAGTTACTTGCGCACCTGGTCGATCTGGTACGCCGGATCGACGGTCGGTAGTGCCAGCGCACTGCCCTTGCTACTGCTGGTGTTTCGGGATGGCTGGCAAGCGGTCTGGCGCCGCGTCGAGTGGCCGCGACTGCTGCCGTTTGCGTTGTCGGCGGCTGGCGTGTGCGTGCTGGCGCTGGTCTATCTGCCTTTCTCCTTTATCTACATGGTGTTGCCGCTGATGATGGCCGCCGTCACGCTCAGCCTCGAGGCGATGGCGCTGCTGGTGTGGCTCGTCTCCCTAGTCATGGCGGCCGTGATGGCGAGTCCATATTTCGCGGCGCCGCCGTTTTCATCGGACTGGCAGGTGCTGCTGATTTACGCGCCCATGTTGTTGACCTTGATTCCACCGTTGCTGCTGGCGGTGAGCCGGCGGCAGGAACGCACGCGCGAGCGCGCCCGGCTGCAGGCGGAAGTGGCGCTGGACGAGAGCCATAGAGAGCTCCAGGTCATCATCGATAACGTTCCGGCGATGATCGGCTACTGGACGGCTGACGAGCGGAATCGATTCGCCAACCGGGCGTGCCAGCTGTGGTTCGGCATGGATGGGGCCGCGTTGCGAGGGCAGTCTTTGCGGGCTGTTCTGGACGCCAAGCGCTACGGGCGCATCGCCGAACACATCAGCGCAGTACTGGCCGGCGAGACGCGTCAGTTTGAATTGCAGTTGACCGACCCTGAGGGTGCGGGACGACAGGCGTATGTTTCCTTCGTGCCGGACCGCGTCGCGGAGCAGACCTGCGGCTTCTATTCGATCGTGACCGACATCACCGCGCTAAAGCAAGCGCAGCTCGCAGAGCATGCGGCCCGCAAGCAGCTGCAGGCGATCATCGATTCGGCCAGCGAATTTGCCATCATCGCGACCGACAGTTCGGGTCTGATCGAGGTCTTCAGTACCGGCGCAGAGCGCATGTTGGGGTATCGCGCCCAGGACATGGAGGGGCGGGTGCCATTCGTCCGCTTGCACGAGCCGGGCGAATTGAGCCGGCAGCACCACGCCTTGGCACCGGCCGAAGCCTGGTTCGACGGTTTTGGCGCGCTGGTAGCGCGGGCCCGACACGGCGTGGCCGACCGGCGCGAATGGACCTTGGTCCGTCAGGATGGTAGCCCGATTGCCGTCGACTTGGTGATGACAGCGATACGCGATCAGGAGGGCGCGATCACCGGCTTTCTTGGCATCGCACACGACACCAGTGCTCAGCGCCAACTGCGCGAGTTTCTGACCAGCGCCAAGGAACAGGCAGAGCAGGCCAGCCAGGCTAAAAGCAGCTTCCTCGCGAACATGAGCCATGAGATACGCACGCCGCTCAATGCGGTGCTGGGATTGGCCCAATTGCTTGAACATACGGCGCTATCAGCGGTCCAGCGTGACTACTTGACCAAGATCAGCGGAGCCGGCCACTCGTTGCTGGGAATACTCAATGACGTGCTCGACTTTTCAAAAATTGAGGCTGGACGGATGGAACTGTACGCCGCGCCTTACGAACTCGATAGCGTGCTCACTGCCGTTGCCGGCATTATTGGTATCGGCGCCGCCGACAAACCGCTGCGGCTAATCATCGATGTCGCGGCCGATGTGCCGCAGATGTTAGAAGGCGATGCACCTCGTTTGCAACAAATCCTGATCAATTTATGCGGCAATGCGATTAAATTCACCGAACGCGGAAGGATCGTCTTATCGGTAAAGGTGGCGACGGCCGCCATGGGGGAGGCGAAACTGGTATTTTCAGTCATGGATACGGGCATCGGCATGGATCAGCAGCAGCAGCAGCGCTTGTTTACCGCGTTTTCCCAGGTGGATGGCTCGATGACACGTCGCTTCGGCGGCACCGGCCTGGGTTTGGCGATCTCGCGGCGTCTGGTCGAGCTGATGGAGGGGACGATTGACTTGACCAGCACGCCCGGCGGCGGCAGTACCTTTGCCGTCCGTCTGCCCTTGAGGCCAAGTTTGGCGTCGCCGCGGGAAGCGGTCGGCGTCGCCGCCCGCGTGCTGCTGATCGATCGCGACAATCACAGCCGCGCCGCGGTCGCCGGCCTGATCACACGCGCCGGCGGCTACTGTGAGGCGCATGGCGATATGCCGCCAGGGCCGCTGGCCGAGCACTACGATGCGGTGCTGATCGACAGCAGCCAGTTTGACCCCGGCCGTCCAGTGGCCGCGCCGCTGATCATTCTAGCCAATCCGTTCGACCCGCGTGCTCGCGTAGAGTGGCCCAGCAGCGCGCAGTTGTTGGCGCGGCCGGTCACGCAGGGCACCCTGAGCCGTGCGTTGCGGGCGCTGATGTCCGCAGCGCCGGCCGACGCCGGCACCGCCATGGAGCAGCCGAGTGCGCGCCTGGCCGGCATACGGATACTGCTGGCCGAGGACAACGCCTTGAACCAGCTGGTCGCCTGCGAGCTGCTGCGCTACGAGGGCGCGTTGATCGACGTCGTCGACGACGGGCAGCAGGCGATCGAGCGCTTGCGCGGCCATGCCGATGACTATGCGCTGGTGCTGATGGATGTGCAGATGCCGGTGATGGACGGCGTCGCGGCCACCCAGGTGATCCGCCACCAATTGGGCCTGACGCTGCCGATACTGGCGATGACGGCTGGCGTGCTGGAAATCGAACGCCATGCCTGTCTGCAGGCCGGGATGAATGATTTCATCGCCAAGCCTTTGGAGCTGCCGCAGATGCTGGCCACGATTCTACGTTGGGCGGCTGCGCCGCCCGCTTCGACGAGCGCTTTCGATGTGAGTCATTTAATGCCCGCCGATGTTGCTGATCCGCAACGTCTGCGTCGGTTAAGGGCGCTCGTCGCCAGTACCTTGCAGGTCGCCATGGAGCAGGCCGCCAGCGCGCACCAGCACTGGGAAGCCGGCCGCTTCGACGACCTGGCACGGGGCTACCGGACACTGCGTGCGACGATGGACACCCTGCACGCAGAGCAGTTCGCCAGCGCCGCGCTGGCCGTGGAGCGTGCCGCTGGCGCGGCGCAAGGAACGGGGCTGCCGGGCTTGATGGCCTTGGCCGAACAACGTCTGCGGGAATGCGAGGCGCTCGCCGTCGCCTGGTGCGGCGCGGGCGCCGTCGCTGCGCAACGATAGCGCTTGCGCCGTGGCGGCGCCAGCGTTAGCATCATTGCACAATGGAATCATAAATAGGCTAGGTGCCCGAATGTTCACTTTGCAGGAAGCAACACCCATGTCGATATTGATCATCGATGATATCGCCAGCAATATTAAGGTGTTGCGGGATGCGGTCGACGGCCTGGCCGAGGTGTTTTTTGCCACCAGTGGATCGAGCGGCCTGGCGCTGGCCCGCCATTGCCGCCCCGATGTGGTCTTGCTCGATATCGCCATGCCGGGCATGGACGGTTACGCGGTCTGTGAAGCGTTGAAGGCCGATCCGGTCACGGCCGATTGCGCCGTGATTTTTGTCACCGGTTACCACGGCGTGGAGCATGAGCTGACGTCGCTGCAACAGGGCGGGGTGGATTATTTGCAGAAGCCGCTCGATCTGGCCGTGGTGCGGGCGCGGGTGTTCAATCATTTAAAGCTCAGAATGCAGACGCGCGCGCTGGCGCAGGCGCGGCAGGACCTTGCCGATGTGGTCGCGCACCTGCCCGCCTTTGTCAGTTATTGGGACGACCAGCATATGAACCGTTTCAGTAACGACGTCGCCGGCAGGTGGTTTGGTGTGCCCGCTGCGTCGATGGCGGGCATGGCCTTGCCCGAGGTGGTGGGCAGCGCCAACGCCCTGCTGATACGGCGCCGTTTGTATATGGGACCGCTGGACGCCGCGCCGGCGTTTGAAATGTCGATCCTCAACGCCGACGGTGGCGTCTTGCACACCCAGGCCTCGGTGGTTCGGCGTGAGCGCGGCAAACAGGACAGCGGATTTCTGTTGTTGATCACCGATGTCAGCGCCCGTAAACATGCGGAGCTGGCCCTTTACGACGAAAAAGAGCGCATGCGCATCATGCTCGATTCGATCGGCGATGCAGTCATCGCCACGGACCGTTACGGTTGCGTCAGTTTTCTTAATCCCATCGCCGAGGACATGACCGGATGGAGCAGCGAGGAGGCGGCGGGGCAGTCGATCGAGCGCGTGATGCCCTTGATCGACGGCGACAGCGGCGCGCCGGCGCTCAATCCGGTGCGCTTGGCGCTCAGCGAGGACCGCATCGTCGGCATGGCGCTAGACTGTGTGCTGGTGCGGCGCGATGGACGGCGCCTGATGGTCGAAGATTCGGCGGCGCCGGTGCGCGACCGCCACGGCGCCCAAAGCGGCGCCATCATCGTGTTCCACGACGTCAGCGAAGCGCGGGCGATGGCGTACAAGATGACCCACCTGGCCCAGCACGACGCCTTGACCAATCTGCCCAACCGCACCTTGCTGCGCGACCGGACGACGCAGGCGCTGGAGCAGGCCTCGCGCCAAGATCAACATGTGGCGATGCTGCTGATCGACCTGGACAATTTCAAGGTGATCAACAGCACGGCCGGGCACGCAGTCGGCGATACGCTGTTGCAGCAGGTCGCTGTGCGGCTGCAGCAGGCGCTGCGCGCCGGCGATACCATTTGCCGCCAGGGCGGCGACGAGTTCGTTGTCTTGCTCGGTGCGATCGATGACGTGGAATACGCCGGACTGGTCGCGCGCAAGCTGCTCGCGGCGTTGGCGGAGGTGTTCATGGTCGACAGCCGGAGGTTTGATCTGTCCGCCAGTATCGGCGTCAGCCTGTTTCCCGACGATAGCTGTGACCAGGATGGCCTGTACCGGCATGCCGATTCCGCCATGTACCGGGCCAAACAGGAAGGCAAGAACCGGTTTTGCTTCTTCTCGGCCGAGTTGGAGGAGAAGCTACTGGTCCGCCATGCCTTGATCGGCGAATTGCGCAAGGCGATCGAGGATGGCGGGCTGGAAATGCATTACCAGCCCAAAGTCGATGTCCGGGTGGGGCGCGTGGTCGGGCTCGAGGCGCTGATACGCTGGCGTCATGACGGCGTGCTGGTGTCGCCCGCCAGTTTCATTCCGCTGGCCGAAGAGTGCGGCTTGATCGTCCCGCTCGGCCAATTCGTGCTGCGCCAGGTCTGTGCCGACCTGGCCCGCTTGGTCGGCGCGCAGGTGGCGGTGCCGGTCAGCATCAATCTGGCTGGACAGCAGTTCGATGATCCGGCGCTGGCCGCCGACATCGCCATGACGCTGGCCAGCTATGATTTGCCCAGCCATCTGCTGGAGGTCGAGATCACGGAGGGCACGCTGATCGAAGATGTCGCCCACTCGCTGGAGAATCTGCGCGCGCTATCCGTGTTGGGGATACGCACCTCAATCGATGACTTCGGCACGGGCTATTCGAGCTTGTCGTATTTAAAGAAGTTTCCCATCGATGTGCTCAAGATCGACCAGTCCTTCGTGCGCGACATGCTCACCGACAGCAGCGACGCGGCCATCATCTCCGCCATTATCAGCCTGGCCAGCAGCTTGCGCATGGATCTGGTGGCGGAGGGGGTGGAACAGCAGGCCCAGGCCGATCGGCTGCTGGCGATGGGCTGCGCGATCATGCAAGGCTATTTGTATAGTCGTCCGCTGCCGTTCGAAGAAATGCTGACCTTGCTTCGCCGTGAAACGGTCTTTGGCTTGGCGCCGGTGCCGGCGTGAACCAGTCGGCGGCGCCTCGCCGCTGGCCAACAGGAGTATGAACTTGATGAAAAACCTGCGGGCGGGGCGGCTTGTGTCCTTGCGGCAACGCATGCTCGGATGGATCGCCGCCGGCGTGGCGCTTGCGCTGGTCGCCGCGCTGGCCTGGCATTACACCAGGCCCAGCGTCGCGGTGGTGGCGCCGCTGCCGTTGACGCTGGGCCTGCCGACCCAGGCGGCCAGCGGCGCTTTCTTCGTGGCCGAGCAGCGGCAACTGTTCTCGCGCCATGGTCTGGTTTTGCAGACCCAGCGTTATCCCCTGGGCAAGCAGGCACTGGCCGCGGTGATCGAGGGACGGGCCGACATGGCGGTCGTCGCCGACACGCCCTACGTCTTGGCCGTCGCCAAAGGAAACCAGATCGCCGTGGTCAGCACGGTCTTTGGCTCGCGCAAGACGGCGGCGCTGCTGGTGCGCGTCGACCATGGCGTGCGCAGCGCCGCCGACCTACGCGGGCGCCGCATCGGCACGGTATTTGGCACCAACGCCCAGTATTTCCTGGATAAATTGCTCGAGCACCATGGTGTCGGCGCCAGTGAGGTGCACATCGTCGATTACGCCCCGGCGGGGTTGCTCACGGCGCTGCGTGACGGCGAGGTCGATGCCATCACCACCTGGCAACCGGAGTTGGCCAGGCTGCAGCAAGCGCTGGGCACGAAAGTTGCCGCCCTGTTTGAGCAAGACCTGTTCGTGTATCGTTTTTTGTTGGTGGGGAAAGTCGGTTTCGTCGACAGCCATCCGCAGGAAGTTCAACGCTTGCTGGCGGCGTTGGCAGACAGTCATCAATATATGATCGACCAGCCCTTGGAGGCCCGGCAGACCGTGGCCGCCGCCATCGGCTTGCCGCCGCAACTGGTGGCCAGTTTCTTTGAACCGGTCGACTATGGGCCCTCACTGGATCAATCCCTATTGCTCGCCCTTGATGATCAGACGCGCTGGGCGCAGCAACGGCAGATCATCAACAACCGTGCCATGCCGAACTACCTGGACTACCTGCGTCCCCAGGCATTGCAGGCGGTGCTACCCAGTGCGATTTCCATTATCCGGTAGGCGCGCATGACGCTGCAGCGACAATCCACAGTGCTGGCCTGGCTCGCCGTTCTGGCGCTGCTGCTGGTGGTCGGCGTGACCATGAGCGCGGCCAATGACGTGCGTACCCAGACCGATCAGATCGAGATGGCGGAAAGCACCGCCAAGGCGGTGGGAAACTTCCGTTACCTGATCATGGAGACCGCGCTGTATCGTGAGGCGCGTTCGGGCCAGCAGTGGCGCCAACGTGTCGACAGCTTCCGCCGCCAACTGGCGGCGCACCGTTACAATGAGGGCCGGCAGCAGGCCTTGCTCGACCGCGAGCGCGGCAATCTGGCCGTGATCGAGCGGCTGTTCGATAGCTTGACGGGGGCGGCCGACAGCGCGCGCACGGCGTCGGTCGTCAGCGCGCTGTTTCTGACCACCGAGCAGATGGCGAGCGATGCGTTCGAATTGATGCGGATGAACCGCGATGACCTGCAGCGCGCGCAAGCCCAGTACAACCGGGTGGTGCTGTTTGCCCTGGCCCTGCTGGCGTGCCTGATCGGCTCGGCCTACCTGATACTGCGGCGGCGGGTGCTGGCGCCAGTGGCACGGATCAGCATGGTGGTGGAGCAGGTGGCGCAAGGCGATCTGACGCCGCGTGTCGCGCTCCGTCTCGACAACGAGATCGGTTTTCTGGCGCACCGTTTCGATGTGATGACTGAACAGTTGGCGCAGACGCACAGCGCTATCAGTATCGAGGTGCAGGAACGCCGACGCGCCGAGTCCGCATTGCAGGAGACCGTGACCGAACTGGCGATGGCGCGCGACCAGGCCCAGGCCGCGAATATCGCCAAAAGCCAGTTCCTGGCCAACATGGGGCATGAATTGCGCACACCGATGAATGGCATACTGGGCATGCTGCAATTGCTGCGCTACACCCGGCTGACGGAGCAGCAACAGGACTATGTGGAAAAGAGCAGCATGGAGGCGCAGTCCTTGCTTGCCTTGCTGAGCGACTTGCTGGATTTTTCCCGCATCGAAATGCATGAGCTGGCGATCGAGGCGACACCATTCGAGATCGAGACCGTGCTCACCGATCTGGCGATCCGGCTGCGCGCATTGCAAGGGGGCAAGGCGTTGGAGGTGGTGATCCGCTGCGATCCCGGCGTACCGGCGACGCTGGTGGGGGACGGCGCGCGCCTGCGCCAAATCATGTTGATTCTAGCCGGTAACGGCTTGAAATTCACCGAGCACGGCGAAGTCGTCGTCGATGTCAGTTGCTTGCACGCCGACGGCAAGACGGCGGAGCTTGAGTTTAGCGTGCGCGACACCGGGATCGGCATCGCAGCGGAACAGCTCGATGCGATCTTTGAACAGTTCCGCCAGTCCGAGGGTGATGCGACCCGGCGCTACGGCGGCGCCGGCCTTGGACTGTCCATCAGTCGTCGCCTGGTGGGCCTGATGGGCGGTGAGCTTGAAGTCTCCAGTGAAGCCGGTGTCGGCAGCGTGTTCCGTTTCCGCCTGCGCCTGGCGACGGTCGAGTCGGCCGCGATCAAGTCCGAGACGGCGCCCTACCGGGTGCTGGTGGTCGACGATCACGCGCTGGCGCGGGAAGCGATACTGGGTATGGTGGAGGTCGCCGGCTGGCGTGGCGAGACGGCGGCCGGTGCCGCGCAAGCATTGACGCGCCTGGAGGGCCAGGACGGCGGATTTGACGTGGTGTTGCTCGACTGGCGCATGCCGGAGATGGATGGATGGCAGTTGGCCGCGCGCTTGCGGGCGGCGCGGCGGGAACGGCGCCGCCCCGTCATCATCATGGTGACAGGCTGCGGCAGCATCGAGTTGGCGGCCCGCAGCGATGCCGAGCGCGCGTTGATCGATGGTTACCTGAGCAAACCGGTGACCTTGTCGCTGCTGCGGGAGGCGGTGTCGGCGGCGTTCGAGGTCGAGCGCAGCGGTGCCGTCACGGACCATGCGCGCCTGGCAGGCCTGCGGGTGCTGGTGGTCGATGACAATCCGATGAACCTGCAGGTGGCCTGTGAACTACTGCAGCGGGAAGGGGCCCACGCCGAGTCCGCCGAGGGCGGGCTGGCGGCCATCGCGCTGGCGCGCCGCGGCGACCGGGCCTACGACGCCGTCCTGATGGATATTCAGATGCCCGACATGGATGGGCTCGAGACCACGCGACGGCTGCGCGCGGACCCGCAGACCGCCGCGCTGCCGATTATCGCGCTTACCTCCAATGTGCTTGAGAGCGACCGCGCGGCCAGCCTGGCGGCGGGCATGGACGCGCACCTGGACAAGCCGGTTGCACTGGAAGAGTTGGTGCGGACTTTGCTCGGCGTCTGCAAAGCTCGGCCGCTTGAGTCTGCCCCGGTCGGCGACGTCGTTGACGGCGCGCCATCGTCGCCGTCGCCGGTGATCGATAGCGAGCTGGCGCTATCGCGTCTGGGCGGCAATGTTCGCCTGTATGCGACCCTGATACAATCGTTCCACAAGGAATGTAGCAGCGCGCTCAAGGCGCTGCACCTGGCGCAGCGGCATGACATGCTGGGCGCCGGCGCGGACCGCCTGCATGCGTTCAAAAGCGCCGCTGCCGTGGTAGGCGCGGTGTCGCTGCAGGAGTGTGCAGCGGAGCTTGAGACTTGTTGGCGCAATGGCGTTGGCGGCGATGGGAAGTCGTTGGCGGCCCTGACGCAACTCACCGAGCGCTGCTTGTCCGAGCTGGACCAGTTCGCTGGCGAGGAGGCGCCGACTTAGCGGGGGGAGGGGCAGGGGCGGCGCTTGGCGCACCGGCCAGGCCAGCAATGGGCGCCGCCGGACGGTGGTCTCACGGCTTTATTTGCAACACGACAGTCAAGGCGCGCGGCGCGCGCAGGAGCGGCAATGAGCATCGATAGCGAACCGGCAGGGAGCGGCCACGCGGGGCAAGGTAACCGGCCACTGTTGCTGATCGTGGACGATCAGCCCAGCAACATCCAGGTCTTGTTCGACATTTTCAAGGACGATTGCGAAGTATACATGGCGCTGTCGGGCGAGGCCGCGTTTAAATTCCTCGAGCAGCGCACCCCCGACTTGATCTTGCTTGACATCGTGATGCCCAATGTTGGCGGCTTCGCCGTTTGCCAGCGCCTCAAGGAATCTGCGCGCACCGCGGAGATACCGGTGATTTTTGTCACCTCCAACAGCGACCCCGAGGAGGAGGCGCGCGGGCTGGTGGCGGGCGCGGTTGACTTTATCGTCAAGCCCTTTCACGCCACCGTGGTCAAGGCACGCGTCAACACTCAGCTGACAGTGAAACGACAGGCCGATCAACTGCGCGCCATGGCGATGGTCGATGGCCTGACCGGCGTGGCCAATCGGCGTCGTTTCGACGCGGTGTTGGAAATTGAATGGCGGCGCGCGGCCAGGGAGGGCGCCGAGCTGGCGGTGATCATGATCGACGTCGACTTTTTCAAACGGTACAACGATCGCTTTGGACATCTGGCTGGCGACAATTGCCTGCAGCAGGTCGCCGGCGCGCTGCAACAGCGGCTGGACCGTTCGTCCGACCTGCTGGCGCGCTATGGCGGCGAAGAGTTCGCCTGTGTGCTGCCGGCCACCGGGCTCGATGGCGCGTTGATTTGCGGCAATGCGCTGGAACAGCGGGTGCGCGCGCTGGCCTTGCCGCATCCGGACTCAGAGGCCGCGCCAGTCGTCACCGTCAGCATCGGCGTGGCGGTGGGGCGGCCGAGCGAGGGCGGCAGCGCCGCCGCGCTGCTGGCGAGCGCCGATACCCAGTTGTACTGCGCCAAGCAAAGCGGACGCGCCCGCGTCTGCGGCCAGCAATTTAGCGCGCAGCGTCCCGGCGTCGATGTGGTCGATGCGCCGGCGAACTAGCTGGGCCCGCCGGTCGCCGCCAAGCGGGCTTCGGCCAGCGCGCGTTGCAGGGCTGTGCACAGCTCGAGGCCGGCGCCGAAGTCGAGCGCGCGTATCGCCTGCCCCAGCGCATCGAGCGCACCCTGGTGAGCTGGTGAACTGAGACGTTCCAGTTTGTCAAAGGCGGGCAAGGCCGCCATGTTCGAGGCCGCCAATAGTTGCGCCAGCCGCTCGAGCTGGTCGGATAGGCCGGCCAGGTCAGGGGCCTGTGCCGGGGCGGCGTCAGGACTGTAAAAAGCGGCGCGCTGCTCCGCGTAGTCGGCTGCGCTGGCACTGGCTTCGAGCAACGGCGCCAGCGATGGCCAAGGCTGGTTCGTCGATGCCAACAGGTCGTGCTCCACCTCGGCGGCGAGCGCCGCTAACGCTTGGGCGCCCACGAGCGCGGCGATACCCCTGAGATTGTGTAGGATTTGGGCCGCGCTGCTGCCTTGCCCGTCCAGCGCGGCGGCGCGCAGGCGGTCGGTCAACGCGCGCGATTCGCGTGGAAACGATTGCAGAGCCCGCGCATAGGTGGCCTGATTTCCACCCAGGCGCGCCAGTGCGCCAGTTTCGTTCCACGCCGATGCTAGCGGCTCGGCTTCCGCCGCCACCGCCGCTGCCGCCGCTGGGGCGGGCAGGTGGGCGTAGGGCTGATGCCGGCCGGGCTGGCAGTGGTGGCGGATCACGCTGACCAGTTCGGCCAACTGGAAAGGCTTGCCCACATGGTCGTTCATGCCCGCCGCCAGCGCCTCGGCGCGATCGCTGGCCATGGCGTTGGCGGTGATGGCGATGATAGGCAAGTTCGCCAGATCGGCGCGCTGGCGAATGGCGCGGGTCGCGCTGTAGCCATCCATGCCGGGCATTTGCACATCCATCAGCACCGCATCATAGGCGTCTACTTTGGCAGTGGTCATGGCCACCGCCGCATGGCCGTCGTTGGCGACGACCACCGTCGCCCCTTCCGAGCACAGGAGTTCGCGCGCCACCTGCTGGTTGATGGCGTTGTCTTCGACCAGCAGCAGGCGCAGGCCGGCAAGCTGGCCGGCGTCATGCGGCGCGGCCGCAGCCACCGGGCTTGCTCCCAGGCGCGACTCGGCCACAGCATCATATAGGGCCGACGCCGTCAGTGGCTTGCTGACGGCGCCGTCAAACAACGCCGGTTGGGTTTCCAGTAGCGCTGCGCATTCTTCACTGCCATTGCCCGCCGTCAGCGCGATCAGGATCGGGGCCGGCTGGAGGGCCAGGCGCCGCAGCCGTTCGGCGGTCTGGCGGCCGTCCAGATCGGGCATGCGCCAGTCGAGCAGAATGACGTCGTAGCTGGCGAGGGCGGCCAGCTCGAGTGCGGCGCGGCCACTGGTGGCTTGCCGCACCTGCCAGCCCAAGGCCTGCAGCATGGTTGCGCACGTGCTGCGGGCGCCGTCGTGGTCATCCACGATCAGACAACGCAGGCCGGTCATCTGCTGCAGCGCATCGACTGGCCGGTGCGCCGTATCGCGCTGGCAGACGATGGTGAAGCGGAATATGCTGCCGCTGCCGCGCTGGCTCTCGGCCTGTAGCTGCCCACCCATCATCGACACCAGGCGCCGGCTGATCGCCAGGCCCAGGCCCGATCCGCCGTAACGGCGCGCGGTGGAGGCGTCGGCCTGGGCGAAGCCGTCAAAGATGCGGGCCAGCTGGTCCGGCGCGATGCCGATGCCGGTATCGCGCACGGAGAACTCCAGGACCAGCTCGTCACCTCGCGTTTCCAGCACCGCCACGCGTACCCGGATTTCGCCCGCGTCGGTGAACTTGACGGCGTTGCCCGCCAGGTTGATCAGGATCTGCTGCAGGCGCATGGCGTCGCCTATGATCCAGCGCGGTAAGTCGTCGCACTGTTCAAAGATCAACTCCACCGGTTTCTCGCCCAGATTGGTCGACAGGATGACACCGATTTCCCTCAGCAGGCGGTCGATATTGAATGGCTGCACTTCCAGCGTCATCTTGCCGGCCTCGACCTTGGAAAAGTCAAGGATGTCATTCAGAATGCCCAACAGCGCGCGCGCGGCCGCTTCGGCCTTGGCGGTATAGTCGGACTGGCGCGTCCCCAGGCCGCTGCGCTGCAGCAACTGCAGCATGCCCAGGACCGCATTCATCGGCGTGCGGATTTCATGGCTCATGTTGGCGAGAAATTCAGACTTGGCGCGGCTGGCCTGCTCGGCCTCGGCGGTGCGCTGGGCCAGGGTTCGGTTGAGCAATTCCATATCCAGCTGGGCTTGCTTGAGTTCCGTCACGTCGGACACCAGCACAATGAAGCCGCGCACCTCCTCGCCCTCGATATCCGGGATGTAGTGGGCCCAGGTGTGGCGCTGGGCGCCATCGCTCATGGTCAGGCTGCGCTCGAATCGCTGCGGCTCGCCGCACAAGGCAGCCAGCACGTAGTTTTCATTCCGATGGAAGATTTCGTCGCCCAGCAGGGCGCGCAGGTGGATGCCGGACATCTCCGCCTTGCTGCGGCCGAACCACTGTAGGTAAGCGCCGTTGGCGAAGCGGCACAGCAGGTCGGCGTCCCAGTAGGCCACCATGCCGGGGATGTTGTCGGCCAGACTGTTGAGGAAACGATCGTTGGCGACCAGCTGCTGTTCCACCGCGCGCTGGGCGCTCAGGTCCGCGGCCATGCCGAGGTAGCCCATGAGTGCGCCGGTCTCATCCTTCAGCGCCGTCACGGCCAGCAGCACCGGCACCGCGCTGCCGTCGCGCCGCAGGTAGGTCCACTCGTGCTCGTTGGGCAGCCCGCGCAGCGTCTTGACGACAAACACCTCGAAGCCGGGTTCGATTTCCTCGCCCAGCTGCACACTGAATTCCTTCGCCCGCGACACCACTTCGGCCGGGTCATGGAACAGGGCCGGTGTGTGTTGCGCGATCAGGTCGGCGGCCCGGTAGTCGAGCAGTCGTTCCGCCGCCGGATTGAACGTGACGATCTTGCCATCGAGGTCGGTGGCGATGATGGCGTAGCCGGCATGTTGGAATATCGCCTGTTGCATGGCCGAGACCTGTCGTATCTGCGCGGTGCGTTCGACCACCTGCATTTCGAGTGAGCGGTTCAGTTCCAAGATGCGCGCCTGCGCTGCGGTTTGTTCGCTGATGTCGCGGGCGGTCTTGGCGGCGCCGACCACGCGGCCGGCGGCATCCAGAATGGGCGAGACCGTCACCGCAATATCGACCAGACTGCCATCGCGCCGGCGTCGCTGGGTGTGTTGGTTGGACACGACCTCGCCGGTTTTCACCCGCGCCAGGATGGCCGCTTCCTGGGCGAGCGCGAAGTCCGGAACGATCAGTTCGGACAGCAGGTGGCCGATCGCCTGCTCGGCGGTATAGCCGAAGATGCGCTGGGCACCCACATTCCAGCTTGTCACACGACCGCCGAGATCCTTGCCGATGATGGCGTCGTGCGAGCTGCGCACGATGGCGGCCAGCTCTTCACTCTGTTTGCTGGCGCGGCGCCGTGTCGCGCGCAGCAAGTAAAAAACTAGCGCCGCCGCGACGCCGATGCCCGCCAGGCTGCGCAGCAGCACCCAGCGTGCGGCGGCGGCGGCCGTCTCGACCACGCTGTCGGGCAATGCCAGCGTCAAGGTCGGGTTGCGCGCCGGGGCGTCGAGGTCGAGTCGCACCGGCGCGCTGCGGGCGTGCAGGTTGCCCCCCGGGCCGGCGAGGCGCTGCAGTCCCAGGCCGCTATCGACCGGGTCGGGGAGGTGTTGGTAGTCGCGTTGCCAGCGCGTGCGTGGCCCAGCGATGCGCGGGGCAAGCAGGTAGCTGCCATCGGCGGCGGTGAGAAACAACTGGAACTCTTGCCCCAGGTTGCTTTGCAGGCTGGCCAGCACGGCGTCCGCATCCGCGCTCAGAACCAGCATCCCGAAGAGCGCGCCGTTCGCATTGAACACCGGCGTGGCGGCGTGGATCACCCGCTGCTCGGGGCCGTAGGCGCAGCCGCTCGATGGCTCTAGGCGGAATTCCGACAGATAGACTTGTCCCGCGGCGAGCTGGCGCGCCGCCTGGAAAAAATCTTCCGTGCCGTGGCGCGTCAAGGCGTTGGCCGGCAAGATGCCGACCTGTTGGGCGCGGCGTTGCGTGCGCAACACCTCCTTGCCGCCGTCGGCCAGGCCGATCAAGCGGATGCAGGTCAATTCCTGGTTGGCTTCCATGAAACTGGAAAAAATCTGCCCCAGGCGCTGTTCCCACTGGCGGCCGCTGGATCCCTCCTGCGGGTCATAACCATGGTGGGCGATGGCGCGCGTGACGCCGCCGACCGGTGGTACGTTGGCAAGGAAAACCGCATCGCGGCGCATCGCCGCCAGCGCAGCGGAGATGGTTTCGCTGCGCACGTTGACGGAAGCGCCGAGCCGCGCAGCGTAGACGTTCAGCGTCTGTCGCCGCTCGCTTTCGCCGGCATGTAAGGTCAGCATGGCGGCAGCCACCAGTACGCCGATCAGCACAATCAACAGGACGGCTTTCGCGCCCTGCGGACCAAGTCTCCGTTGCCGCATGGTTCTCCTTGTCGACGAGGGACACGACGCTCTCGTGTCTTTCAAGCAATCGGGGCATAGTACCTTGTAATTGCTCGGCAGACCAGCAAGCGCAGCGCCAGAGTCGTGCGGCTAGGCGGCGTGCCGGAGCGATCTTATGTGCTTGCATGTCCGCGTTGCTAGGTTATTATTGCCGCAGGGTTGATAAATTCCTCTACTAATGTGCAATAATCGTCGCTAATGGAGAGCGCCTAGCCCTCGCCGCCCCATGCCCGTCCGCCCAAATCCCGCAGACCTTCGTGCATCGTCAAAACACATCGCCCCGTTTGCGAAGGGGCGCTTTAGTTAGGAGTGCGGGTGGATATCATTCAACGTAATAGAGTGCGCGTCATAGGTAGCGCGGGTCCGGTATTGCTGTTCGCCCACGGCTTCGGATGTGACCAGCACATGTGGGACGCCGTGGCACCGGCGTTCAGCGCGCGCTACCGCGTGGTGCTGTTCGATTACACGGGCAGCGGCCCTGCTGACGGCCTCGTGCCCCAACCAGAGCGCTATGCCACGCTCGATGGGTATGCGCGCGACATGATGGAGGTGTGCGATGCCCTCGGACTGGAGGGCGACGTGACCTTGGTCGCGCATTCGGTCAGTTGCAGCATTGGCGGCTTGGTGGCGCTCGCCCGTCCGTCCTTGTTTTCCAGCATGATCTGGCTGGGGCCTTCACCTTGCTTCTTGAATCACCCACCGGTGTACCATGGAGGCTTCGAGCGCGCCGACCTGGTCGAATTGCTGACGCTGATGGACCAAAACTATATCGGCTGGGCCAGTATGCTGGCGCCCATGGTGGCCGGCAAGTCGGGCGAGGGCGCTGTCAGTGGGGCATTGGCGGCCAGTTTTTGTTCCACCGATCCGCGCAGCGCCCGTATCTTTGCGCACGCAACCTTTTTCGCGGACAACCGAGGCGACCTTGCGCTGATTGGGTGCCCTTGCCTGATTCTGCAACACCGCTACGACACCCTCGCGCCGCTGGATGTCGGGGAATACTTGCGGGATCATCTGCCTCGCGGCAAACTCGAAGTGCTGGAGGTGTCCGGTCATTGCGCCCATATGAGTCATCCCGACCTGGTCATCGACGCCCTGCAGCGACATCTGGCGACACTTGCCGGGTGAGCTTGGCATGAACGCCTACGATGCTTTGCCGTGCGCGGTGCTGGTCACCGATGCCACCGGCATCATCGAGGAGCTCAATGCCGAGCTACTCGATCTGCTCGGCGGGCAAGCGGCGGATTGGTGCGGGCAACGGCTCGACGCCATGCTGCCGCTAGCCAGTCAAATTTTTCTCCATACCCATTTGTGGCCCATGCTGATGCGCGAGGGCAGGTTGGTGGAGCTGCATCTGCAACTCAAGGGCGCTGCTGGCGAACGCATTCCGGTGTTGCTCAACTGCCGGCCTGCCAGCCATGGACTGGCCTATGTATGGGTGTTTTTCGTGTCGCAGGAGCGCTCTCGCTTCGAGTCCGAGTTGGTGTTGGCGCGGCAGGAGGCCGAGGCCGCGAATCGGGCCAAATCGGCTTTCCTGGCCAATATGAGTCATGAGATACGCACTCCCATGAACGCGGTGCTCGGCATGTTGCAGTTGATGCGGCGCGTCGAGATGGACGAGCGTGGCCGCAGCTATGCGCAGCGGGCGGAGACGGCGGCCCGCGCGCTGTTGCGCCTGCTTGACGATGTACTGGATCTGTCGTACGTCGAATCGGGCAGGCTGGTACTCAACATCGAGGAATTCGACCTGCAGAGCCTACTGGCTGAACTAGCATTGCTGCTCGGCGGCAGCGAACGCGCGGAATCGGTCGAACTATTGCTGGAGGTCGCGCCCGATGTGCCGGCGCGGCTCTTCGGGGACAGCCTTCGGATACAGCAGGTATTGTTGAACCTGTGCGTGAATGCCCTTAAATTTACCCGCAGCGGCGAAGTCTTGCTCACTGTTACACGCAGGGATGCGCGCGTCGTTTTTGCGGTGGTCGACACCGGGATAGGTATCGATGCGGACCAGTTGGCGGTGATCTTCGAGCCATTTACTCAGGCCGAGTCTTCCGCCGCCCGCCATTTTGGCGGCAGCGGTCTGGGGCTGGCGATCAGCAAGCGGTTTGTCGAATTGATGGGGGGCGTGCTCGCGGTCGATAGCGTGCGTGGTGAGGGTAGCCGTTTCTTTTTTGATCTTGCCTTACTTAGGGTGCGGGACGATTCCCCTGCAGGCGAGTCGACCAACAAGCAGCAAGGGTTGGCTCGCTGCTTGTTGGCCGACTGCCATCCGGGCGCTAGACGGATCTTAAACGCGCTGTTAGCTGCCCGCGGCTACGCCGTCGCGGAAGTGGAGAATGCGCCGGCATTGCTGGCAGCATGTCGGCAACAACGCTATGAGCTGGTGGTAGTGGACCAGGGCTTGCTAAGCGGCCATGAGTCGGTGCTCGAGCAAGCATATGCTGGTTGGAATGACGAGCCGTTGACCATCATCTGCACGCCCGGAGCGGTGCCGTTTCCGGCACATGTTGCAGACGCACTCGGCCGTCGCGCCTGCAGGACATTGATCAAGCCGGTACTCGCGAGTCAACTGCATCAAGTGCTTGGCGAGCTTCCACATATCGGGCCAGGTAAGGCTGCGCCGGCGAGCGACCCGGCTTCGCCAATACGCCGCCTGGCCGGCTTGCGCGTGTTGGTCGTGGAAGACAATGCGCTGAATCAGCAAATCGCGCAGGAACTGCTGCGGGCCGAAGGGGCGGTTGTCGAACTGGTCGAAGACGGCTATCGCGCACTGCAAAGACTGGGCGACAGCGATGGGTTCGATATTGTCTTGATGGACGTGCAGATGCCCGGTATGGATGGATACGAAACGACCAGGGCGATCCGGCGCCAGCGGCGTTGGCGAGATCTGCCGATTGTCGCGGTCACCGCCAACGTTATGGCCAACGATCGTGACGCTGCGCTCGAGTCGGGGATGAACGACCATGTCGGCAAGCCGTTCGATATGGCGTTGCTGGCCGCTGTCATTAGGCACCATGTGTACGGCGACGCGCGTCCGGAAACCCCGGATGGCACGAACGGGCTTGCCGACGGGAGCGCATTGTTGGACTATGAAGCTGCGATCGGGCGGCTAGCCGGTTCTGGTGCGCTCTATCTTCGCCTGTTGGGCGCTTTTTCTTTGGAGGCGCAGGTCTTTTCTTCGGCATTGCGGCAGGCGCTGGACTCACACAGCATGCCCGATGCGCTGCGCGTATTGCATACCATGAAGGGAAACGCCGCGACGATAGGCGCGCACACCTTGTCTCGCAGGGCGGCGCAGATGGAACAGGCTCTGCGGCGCGGCGAACCGGCGAGCGGGCTCGATGTATTAATGTGGACCCTGGACGAGACCAAGATCCAGTGTTTGAAGTTGTCGAAACAACTCCATCCTGCCGACGAACAGGTCGGGACCGGCGCTGCCGAAGCGGGATCGCTGGAAGCGGAGATTGTCGCGCTCGCCGAGTTGTTGTCGGCGTCGAACCTGGCAGCGCTCGCCAGTTTTGAGCGACTACAGAGTCGGTTGCGGCAACAGTTACCGTTGCTCGAAACGAAATTGGCTGCGGCGATGTCGGCTTTTGACTTCGAGCAGGCTGGCGAATACTGTCGCTCTGCCGCCGAACAGATCAGCAGTCGTTGAGTCCACGTTATTGGCGCTGATTGAATTCTGCTGACCCGCGGGGGGCTGGATTTTGTGTAAACGGGTTTTCGTTCAAGCCTGCGGTGGCCATCTCCTATGGGGTGATGTTCGACAAGCCGGATCCACTCTGGCGACACCTGGTCTTTGAGCTCAATCCCACAGCGCTGGTTGCGGAGACTACCGTGCTTCAGATTGGTGCGCTGTTCGACCGGCTGGCCTCATTGTGATTTCAGCACACTCGCCGAACGCTGGGCTCCTGCCTCGCTTCGCTGGCGAGTCGTCCTTTGTGTCGCGGCTGTACCCACTTGTTGAACAAGCTCAGGAGGTGAAAAAGAAGGTGGTAACCTAAGTGTTTGATTTTTAAGTGGTAAATACGGCCTGCAAAGCCGTCTAGGTCGGTTCGATTCCGATCCTCGCTTCCAGATTCGATTGAAAAATCAAGGACTTAGCCCACTTTCGAGTGGGCTTTTTTCGTTCTTTGCCGTCACTTTAACGCGGTCCACCTCACGGCCTCTCCAGCGGCGCCAGGCACATCCCCGCTGAACAAGTCGAAAAGACGAGTATTTTCGCCTATCTTCGTTGAATTTCAGAGTTTCGTGCAAATTGCAACGGCCAAACAGGCCGTCTACGTTCGCCCAGTGGGTTGATGGCCGGTTCTCGGGCTATGACACCAAGGCTCGCGGGCTAGCGGCAACATCAACCTGAAAACCACCACCACGCGCGGCGGCGGCGAGGGCGAGGGCGAGTACGAGACCGAGGTCGGCACCACCTTCCGCAACGACGCGGCGCGTTGGTCGGTCGGCCTGCCGCTCAGCGTGGTCACCAGCAAGACCGATCCGCGCGGCGGCACGCTGGTGCGCACGCTGGTGCGCGACTACGACGCCGACAATGGCCTGCAGTCGAGCGAGACGCTCGAGCCGGGCGCGCCGAGGTACCGCCTGCGTACCACCTTCGACCGCAGCAGCAACCGCTTCGGCCTGGTCGGCAAGGTGACGCAGGACTGGATCTACCCGCTGCCGGCGACGGCGCAGAGCCGGGTGCTCAGCGTCACCAATTATGACGGCAACGGCCGTCTCCCGGCCACGGTGGCCAACGCGATGGGCCACTAGGAGTGCTGCCGCTACGATGCCGGCGGTGGCGCGCGGCTGGAACTGGTGGGGCCGAACGGCCTGGCGACGCGCTGGGAGGTGGACCGGCTGGGCCGCGTGGACAGGGAGCTGCGCGCCGACTTCACTGTGGCGGTCGCGAGATCACTTGCGCGCCGCGCGCGGCGGACCGGCGATTTGCGGACAAGCAAGTCCGGGTGTTAAAATGTGTTTATGCAAAGTAAGGGTCTCCGAAGCAGGTTTACCGCGTGGATAGCGTGTATCGCCATCCTGCTCTCGTCGCTTACCCCTTCCATCTCCCACGCCGTCGCGGCAGCCAAGGGCGAGTTGTGGATGGAGATTTGCACGGTGGACGGCGTGAAGTTCGCCAAGCTCGGCGACGAGGGCGCCAAGTCCGTGCCACCGCTGACCAAGAAGTCGCTGCAACTTGAGCACTGCCCATACTGCTCCACCCACGCCGGCTCCCCTGGCATCTTGCCTTCATGGAATCTGAGCCTGCCCCGGCCCCTCGCCGCCGGCACGATGCCGTCCTTGTTCTATCAATCCCTGCGGCCCCTGGCCGTGTGGGCCGCCGCGCAGTCGCGCGCGCCGCCACTCCCCCTCTGATCTTCCCCTAGTACCGTTCGATGTCCGCCATGCGGTCGGACGGGCATCACCTGTTGCGCACTGACGCAGGGCCGGTCCGCCGTTGAACGATGGCGCGCGCGCGCCTGCACCCGCGCGCTTGCGCCTTCGCGCGTCCCGGCCGCGCCGCGCTGCGGCCATCCGGCACAGGCAATCTGGTCTTTCATCGAGATAGCGATGTTTGTTGCTCGCCGCCAGCGCGCATGCCCGGGAAGTCTCGACTGGCCCCGGCCGGCCGCGACGGCGGCGGCCAACAATGAATCAGAGGAGTTCCATATGCAGTATCCGAATCAAACCATGGTGGCCGTGTGCCTGGCGCTGGCCTGCGCGGTCGCGCCGGCCCAGGCCGCGTCCCAGCGTTTCGATGTTCCCGCCCAGTCCCTGAGGGGCGTGCTCGACGCGCTGTCGCGCCAGACGGGTGTCCAGTACTTCTACATCGAGGCCAGCGTTAGCGGCGTCGACAGCCCCGGCGTGCGGGGTCACTACGCGGCGGCGCTCGGCGCGGTGCTGGCCTGGCGTTGCCTGCCGGTGCTGCGCGACGGCCAGGCGTTCGGCGCCGTGGCGTTGCAACCGTTTAACTTTTTCCTGCGCGGCCAGTGAGGGTGGTTTTCCGCCCCCAGCCGGCGCGTTGCGTTTTCTTGCACCATCTACCAAGGAGTCTTATGTTTATTCGTTCCCTCCCATCCTTCGCTCGCGGCGTCAGTTGCCGCCTGCTGCCTTGCGCGCTGGCCCTGTCGAGCTTGTTCGGCCTGGCGGCGGGCGGCGCCCGCGCGCAACAGCCCGGCGCCGACGCCGACTCGGCCCTCGAGATCGGCCGTGTCGAGGTGCGCGGCAAGCGCGTCGGCGCGCTCGCCGCGCGCACGGTGCTCAGTTCGGTCGACATCCTCGGCGCCGACCTGGTGGCCGACCAGCAGGTGCAAAACACCTGGGAGTTGTTCGGCCGCGCGCCCGGGGTGACGCTGACCCAGTTCCGCCAAGGCAACGAGTCGGGCAAGCTGTCCTTCCGCGGCTTCAACGGCGAGGGCGAGGTCAACGCCGTCAAGCTGCTGATCGACGGCGTGCCGAGCAACGACAACGGCGGCGGCATGCCCTTCCTCGACATGATCTTTCCACAGGAGATACAAGGCATCGAGATCGTGCGCGGCACCAACGACCCGCGCTACGGCCTGCACAACATCGCCGGCAACGCCAACGTGCTGACGCGGACGGGCGGCAACTACCGCCAGGCGCGGCTCGACGTCGGCAGTTTCGCCACCCGCCAGGTGCAGCTGTCGGCCGGCGTCGAGGACGGCAACTGGTCGCAGAACTACAGCTTCGGCCGCCTCGAGTCGGCCGGCTACCGCGACCACTCCCGCTTCGACAAGTACACGCTGGGCGGCAAGTGGTTCTACACCAGCGACGCGCGCCGCTGGCGCGTCGGCCTGAGCGTGCGGCACAGCGAGAGCGGCGGCCAGGAGGCCGGCTATCTGACGGCCGCCGACGCCTACCGCGCGCCGACCCTGTCTTACCCCTACGCGCAGTCGGAGGGCGGTAATCGACAGATGAACCAGGCCAGCGTCCAGCTTGACGGCGAGCCGGGCGAGACGCTGTCGGCGGCGGCGCGGCTCTACACCAACAGCGTCAAGGACCAGCGCTGGCTACGCTATGCCATCCTCGCCTCGCAGCAGGAGCGGGTGATCGACGAGGCCCACCACGGCCTGTCGGGCAGCCTGACTTGGCGGCCGCGCGGCCTGGCCGGTGTGCTGCGCGACATGTCGCTCGAGGGCGGCATCAACGCCGAGCGGCAAAACGACGCCAGCCCGCGCTACGCCACGCTGAACCAAGTGCGCACCGCCACCACGCGCGACCAACGCTTCACCTTCGACAACTACGGCGCCTATGTGCAGGCGGTGTTCATGCCGATGGCCGGCCTGAAGCTGATCCCGGCCCTGCGTGTCGACCGCTTCGCCGGCAGCTTGTCCGACCCGTCGAAGAACCAGCACTTCGCCATCCAGGACTACGGCTGGATCCGCCAGCCCAAGTTCAGCGTGGTCTACGCGCCATGGCGCGCCGCCAGCCTGTACGGCAACTGGGGGCGCACCTTCCAGGTCGGCGCCGGCGCGGCGGCCTACCGTTCGACGGCGGGCGAGCTCAAGCCGTCGATCAACGAGGGCTGGGAGGGCGGCGTCAAATTCACCCCGGCCGACTGGCTGGACGGCCGCCTGGCCGTCTGGCGCCAGGACGCGTCCGACGAGGTCAAGCGGCGCCTGAACGACCCGAGCGGCGGCTCCGAGAATGTCGGCAAGACGCGCCGTCAGGGTGTCGACTTGCAGTTGAACCTGCGCCCGTCGGACGACAGCACGGCCTGGGCCAGCTATTCCTGGCAGCGCGCGCGCATCGTCGAGCCGGACCCGGCCGCGCCGGCCACGCTGGGCAAGCAGATCGACCACGTGCCGGCGACCTTGTTCTCCGCCGGCCTCGACTACCGGCCCGGCGACAAGCTGCGCCTGCGGGCCTGGAGCAACGGCCAGGGCGGCTACTACCTGACGACGGCCAACACCGGCGCCAAGTACGGCGCCTACGTGCTGTTCAACGCCAGCGCCCGCTACCAAGTGCGGCCCGAGTTGTCGCTCGAGCTGCAGGTCAAGAACCTGACCGACCGCTACATCGAGTACGTGTGGATCAACGACCAGACCCGCCACGCGCCGGGCGACGGCCGCGCGCTGTCGTTGTCGGCCCAGTTGGCGTTCTGAGATGGCGCCGGCGACCCCCTCCGCCGCGCCCGCCCCGCGCCCGGTCGACCTGTACCGGGCGGTGTGGCGCTGGCATTTCTACGCAGGTCTGCTGGTGCTGCCCTTCCTCGTACTGCTGGCGGTGACCGGCGCGCTGTATCTGTTCCAGGCCGAGATCGACGATTACGTCTACCGCGACCTGCGCACGGTGCCGCGCGCCGCCGCGCAGCTGCCGCACAGCGCGGTGCTGGCCCGGGCCGGCGCGGCCTTTCCCGGCGTGGTGGCGAGCTACGTGCCGGCGGCCGCGCCGGGCCGTTCGGCCCAGGTGCTGCTGCGCGGCGCCGACGGCGCCCGGGTCGTGGTCTTCGTCGACCCCTACCGGGGCAAGGTGCTCGGCAGCCTGCCCGACAAGGGCGGCGTGTCGGGCGTGGTCCGGCGCCTGCACAGCCTGAGCTATTTCGGCACGCTGGCCAACGGCCTGATCGAGATGGCCGCCGGCTGGACCATACTGCTGGTGGTCAGCGGACTCTACTTGTGGTGGCCGCGCGGGCGGCGCGGCGCGCTGCTGCTGCGCGGCCGGCCCGGCCAGCGGGTGTTCTGGCGCGACCTGCACGCCGTCACCGGTGTCTACGTGGCCTTGTTCCTGCTGTTCCTCGCCGTCACGGGGATGCCCTGGTCGGTGCTGTGGGGGGCGCAAATCAACCAGTGGGCCAATGGCAGCAACTTCGGCTATCCGGCGGGCGTGCGCGTCGCCCTGCCGATGTCCGACGAGCACCTGCAACACGCGCTGCCCACCGCCTGGTCGCTGCGCCAGGCCAGGTTGCCCGCCACGCCGACCGGCGCCGGCGCGGCCGCGCCGATCGGCGTGGACCGGGCGGTGGCCCGGTTCGACCAGCTGGGCATCGCCAGGGGCTACGCCGTCAGCCTGCCGGCCGGCCCGGCCGGGGTCTACAGCGCCGCCGTCTATCCGGCCGACTTGGCCGCCCAGCGGGTGGTCCATATCGACCAGTACACAGGCCGGGTCCTGCTCGATATGGGGTATGGCGACTACGGTCCGCTGGGCAAGAGCCTGGAGTGGGGGATCAACGTCCACCTGGGCCAGCAGTTCGGCTTGGCGAACCAGCTGGTGCTGCTCGCCGCCTGTGTGGCGATCGTGCTGTTGTGCGTGGCGGGCGGTTGCATGTGGTGGCAACGGCGTCCGGCCGGCGGGCTGGGCGTGCCGCCCATGCCCGCCGACCGCGGCGCGCTCAAGGTGGTGCTCGCCGTGATGGCCGTCGGCGGCCTGCTCCTGCCGCTGGTCGGCGCCTCGATGCTGCTCATGCTGGCGTTGGACTACTGCTTGGCGCTGCGCCGCCGCTGAGGCCGGCGCATGGGGCGGCCGCTAGCGGCGGCCCGCCCGCCATTGCCGCAACCAGGCGGCGTCGTTGCGCCTGAGCCAGTAGTATTCGGCGCATTCGCTCATCGGCTTGTCCGCCACTTGCAGCAGGAACAGTTGCCGCCGCGCCATCCGTTTGCGCTGCAGCAGCTTGGCCTTGTATTCGGCCGCCAGCAGCGGGTCCATGCGCAGCATGCGGTACAGCGACGGCAGCGAGATGCCGATCGCGTCGGTCAGCGCCGCCAGGGGCTCGCCGCGCCCGAGCGCGAGCGCGACGGCCTGTTGTACGGCCGAGTCGATCTTGCTCGGACGCTCGGCCAGGGCGATACCAAGACGGCCCGCCGCCACGCGCGCCGTGGTGTGGCAGACACCCAGCGCCAAGGCGGAGCGCCGGATCGAGTATCCCTTGTGGCAGAGCAGTTGGCGCAACAAGGACGGGTCCAGCGCCAAGCCGCGCCGGCGCGCCGGCGGGGGGGCCGCGTGCTTGGCGCCGGCCGCCGGCTGCTCGGCCGGGCCTGGCTCGGTGGCGTCGTTGGCGGCCTGGCCGCGCCCTTGGCTCATAGCCGGTCCCCGTCGCCGCGCATCAGGCGGCGCAGGTCGTCGGCGCACTGTTGCGCCGTCGCCTTGTGGGCGATGGCCAGGCGTATCCTTCCCCCGCGGTCGAACAGGTAGCTGGTCGAGGTGTGGTCCATGCTGTAGGAATTGCCGCTCGCCACCTTCCGGTACTCGATCTTGAAGTCGGCGGCGACGCGGGCGGTCTGGGCCGCCGTGCCGGCCAGGCCGACGAAGCTGGGATCGAAGGCGGCCGTGTATTGCTCCAGCAGTTCCGGGCTGTCGCGCTCGGGGTCGATGGTGATGAACACCACCTGCAGGTGCCGGCCCGCGGCGCCCAGCAGGCGGCGGATCTCGACGGCGCGCGACAGGGCGCTCGGGCAGATGTCCGGACATTGGGTGAAGCCGAAGAACAGCAGCACATACTTGCCGCGAAAATCGGCCATGGAGGTGGCCCGGCCCGCCGCACCGAGCAGGTGGAAGTCGAGGCCGGCGGCGCCGGCGCCGATCTCGTTGCCGTTATAGCCGTGGAACAGATCGTCGCAGCCGCACAAGGCCAACACGGCGGCCGCCAGCGCCAACGTGTGCCGGCGCCGGGCGTGGCCGGGGAATTGTTTCGCCATTTTTTCTCCTGTAATCAATTCATCAATCGGGCCGGTCGGCGGGCGCGGCGCGGGGCGGCGGCGAGATCGACCGCCTTCTGGCCGCGCAGTTGATCCTCCGTCAGCACAGAATTCGCCTGTGTGTCGATCCGCGCGAACAGATCCTGCATCTGAGCGGGACGGTTCGACACGCCCCTACTTTGGATGATCCGACGCTTGCCCGACGAGGCTGCGAGAGCGCATCCACCAGACCAATTCGTCGAACCAGTGGTCACTCGTGGTGCCTTTGGGCTTCAGGTCGAAACCATGGCCGCCACGCTCATAGACGTGGAGCTCGGCCGCCGCTCCCGCCTGTCGCCAAGCGGTATAGAGCTGTACCGCGTCGTTCGGCTGATACTCGTCGTCCGCCGCGCCGGCGATGAAGGCCGGTGGCGCATCGGCGGGGACAGGCGTTCGTAGTCCGCCGTAGAGCAAGGCGACGAAGTCCGGTCGGAACGCCTTATCGCCGATCGCCAGATCTGCGGCGAGGAACGCTCCGGCGGAGAAGCCGATGAAGCCGATCCGCCTGGGATCGACACCCCATTCGGATGCGCGCTGTCGCACGATCGCCATGGCGCGGCTGCCGTCCTGCAGCGCCTGCTGTTCACCGGCAAAGCGCGGTATCTCGGCAGGAACGCCGCTCTTCGCCCGCGCCATGACGGTGTCCATCTCCCGCCCATGGACCTCGGGCAGTTGCATCGGATCGGGGGCGCTTCGGATCGTGCGGTATTTGAGCACAAGCGCGGTAACGCCGCGCTGCGCCAATAGGCGCGCAACCGCCGTGCCGCCGGCGTTGTAATCCAGCCCAACGAAACCGCCTCCGGGTGCGACGATCATGGCGGTACCGTTGGCGCGACCCGGGGCAGGGCGGAACAGTTCAAGCGTGGGCTCGCTGACGTTGCGGACCATGGTGTCGCCCGACTTGTTCAGCCGCTCGCGGATTTCCGCCACGCCGAGCGAGCCGATCGTGCCTTGCGGATAGAGCGGAATGATCAAGCCGCCGCCTGTGGACGGGTGCGCTGTCGCTGTCGCCGAAAGAAGTATCGCGGCGATACCCAGGCCGACTGTTCTGATGGAGTGGTTCATGCGCATGGCCGGCCCTCAGATCTTGGCTTTGAGCGTGATGAAGGCCGAGCGTGGCTGGGTCGGCATCACGAGCGGGTTGCTGAAATACTGGTAGGTATCGAACGCCCGCCGCCCGCCGAGATTGACCACGGAGGCCTGGAGCGTGAATCGTCCGAACTCATAGGCGGCCTGCGCGTCGACCACCGCGTAGCCCGGCGCCCTGAGCGTATTGGGCAGGGTGAGCTGGCGCGCGCCGAGCGTGGTGACGCCCGCCCCGAACGACAGTCCTTTGGCCGCGCCGTTAGATATCCGGTAGTGCGCGGCGACGCGCCCGCTGTTTCGCGGCACGCGCGTCAATTCGCTGCCGACCGGAATCGTATTGTCCTCCGTCACTTTCGTGTTGGTATGGGCGTAGTTGGCGAGCAGCGAAAACGCCGGCGTCGGCTCCCAGATGAGATCCGCCTCCGCCCCACGCGCCCGTTGCCGGCCGGTCTGGAGATTGAATCCCAGATTGCCCGGGTCCGCGGTGGCGATATTGTCGCGTGTCTGGTCGAAGACCGAGATCGTGCCCGACAAGCCGGTCCCGGGCAGGGCCAGCTTCATGCCGCCCTCGATGTTGCGCGAGCTCTCAGGCTTGGGCAGCGCCGCGCCGACAAAGCCGAACGCCGCGCGAAACGCCGTTGCATAGCCGGCAAAGAGGGCAAGGCCGGGAGCGACATCGAAGGTCGCCCCCACCCTGGGCGAGACGCGGTGGTAGGTGTCGTCGTTGGCTACCCCGATATTGCTCACTTCCTGGAAATTGAGCTGCGTGTAGCGCAGCGCGCCCGTCAAGTGCAGCCGGCCATAGGTCGCCTGATCCTGGACATAGAAGGCCAGTGTCCGATAATGGTCGGTCTGGAGGGAGTTGACCGGCAATTGCGGTGTGTAGACCGCGTCGTACGCAGGCTTGGCAAGATCGATCGTGCCGTCGGGCGTATTGCTGACGAACAGGCCCATGTTGCTGGAGAAACGAGTCCAATCATAGTCGAGACCGGCCACGAAGGCGTGCGATCCGCCGAGCATTTCGGTCTTTACCAGCACATTGGCGTCAAACGTCGCCTCCTTCGTATCGGTGATCATCGTGATCGGAATGACCGGGTAGACGGTGGGCGTGGCGGGGTCGGGTGGTAGCAGGTCGGGATCGACGAAGCTGCCGTATTGCCGGATCGCGCTGTTGTAGTAGCGGCCGCTGACGGTCAGCTTGACGTCGTCGGAAAAGCCGTGGCGCAGTGTCGCCTGGGTCATCCGGTTGTCGTTCGTGGTCAACGGTTGTCCCGTCGGCGATCCAGGAAAGGCGTTGCGCTCGATGTTCCCTGCCAGCGCCTGAGCGGCCGGCAGGCCCGAATACTCCAGTTGGCTACGGTGGTTGAACTGGGCTCGGAGAAGGAGGTCGGTTTGAGGACTGATACGGAACGATAAGCTTGGCTGCACGCTCGAGCGCCGGCCATGGACCTGATCGATCCAGCTCTTGTTGCTCTGATACTCGGCCGCGATCCTGGCCGCTATCCCCGGCGCCAGGGGCAGGTTGATATCTCCGGACGGCCCCCAGGTGGAAAAGCTGCCGGCCCGCAGCGCCACGAACCCGCCCAGTTTGTCGCTCGGCCGTTCGGATTCAATATTGATGATGCCGCCCAGCGGCGTGCCGAGACCGCCACCATAGAGCGTGGCGCTCGGCCCCTTCAGTACTTCAATCCGATCCACGCCGACAAGACTGGTGGGATCGAACACTTGCTGGTTGCCCGCGTAGATCGGCAGGCCGTCCAGATAGACCTCGGCGGGGAAGCCTCGCACCAGCGGCGGAATCAGTAGCTGCTCCTCGGACCTCGTCGGGACCACGCCGGAAACGTTAATCAGCGCATCGCCGAGCGTGCGGCGGTCCTGCTCCTGGATCAGCGAGCGGGTCAGTACTTGCACCGACTGCGGTACCTCGATCAGCGGGGTGTCGGCGCGAGTGGCTGCCGAGGACTCGGAGGCGGTATAGTTCGCGCGCTTGGCCGTAATGACGACTTGACCGGCGACCCAGCTTGGCGTTTTCGATGCTTCCTCATGCGACGCGCCTGCCTGTTCGGATTGCGCCTGCGCCATGGATGTCAGGCCTGCAATGGCCATCGCGATGGCCGTGCGGACGAATTTAGGGTGAGTCATAGATTTCTTTCTAATGGATGACGGTCGGCAGTCGAGCCGGACCAATTGGTAATTATTGGGCGTGGCCGCGGTGCTGACTGGGGGTTGCCATTTCCACCTTGCCGAACGAATCGAATTGTTTGAGACGCTGCCCGCTCACTTTTGCTTCCGCCTGATTCAACTGCGTGACGAGCAGCTTGGCGGTGCCAATCGGGAGGCCGGCTTTTTGCAGCTCCTTGACGTCTCTGAATCCTTCGCCCCCACAGGCGACGATCTCCCATCGCCCTTGATTTATTCGCAGCAAGGCGCGACCGCCTTTCTCGCCTTGAACCCAGTCGGCGATGGCGTGGCGGTCCGCAACGACTATTGGTGCCGTTTCCACCGCGCGACCGGGCTGGTCGTAGCTAGTCGAAATCAGGGTGCGGATCTGCTGCTTGGCAGCGTCGGTCGCAGCTTGAGCGCCGCTGCCGAACATGGCCAGCGCGGTCAACGACATGGCAATAAGGGTGCGACGAGCTTTCATGAAGATCTCCTGTTTGAATGGGTTGTGGACTGTCTGGAAAGGCTGCTGGAAACCATGGCGATCCATTGGGTGTCATTACGGGGCTGCCAGTAGCCGTCCGCACAAGCCGGCGCGGCTCAAGGAATTTCCTGCCTTGGACATCAGCTGATTTAACGGCGCAGGGCGCGCGGCAGCGCATTGCGCCCCGAACCGCGCCGTAACGTCGCGGACGAGTGTTTTCATTGGCATTGATGGCGTGACTCCAAATCGATACTCGAACGAGAGCAACGGCGTCCTGCCGCGACATGGCGGCGGCGCGACCGGTGGCCCGGTGCTCTAACTGGAATTGGGTACGAACCGCCGTGCCTCAGCGAAGTGAGGCAGAGCGGCTATCAGACGAAGAGAGGAGGCGCGCGCGGATTGGCCGTCGACCAGGCGTGCAGAGACTGCGGTGCGGTATAGAACAGTGGCGGGTAGATGTCGCGGCCGGCAGCAAGCGCGAGGGTGACGGACGGCGCGCCTGTTAGTGCATGGGAGCCGCCGTGAGTGCTACAGAAAGCGCAGTGTTCCATGCCGTGCTTTGCCGAAGCAGGTGCTTTGCCGCTGTCAGAACCCGGGGCTTTGACAAGCTTGTAGCCATTTACCGTGCAGATTTCCACGGTGTCGGCAGCGAGACCGGAAGCGTTTAGTGCATGAGAAACCGTAGGCGCGAGCGAACTGAATAGAATGGCCAGCACGGCAATCCATATGTGCAGTATTGGTCGCTTCAACATGTCGATCATCGGAATATTATAGCCCACGTTCATCGCGCGGTGTTGATGCGCAAGGAGGTTGCGGGGATTTTTCGCTGAAGTATTGGTGCCAGGTTGACACCAGCGAGCAACCTATGCTATGATTTCATCGTCGGCAAAATGCCGTCGCATAAAATGGAGCGAAACATGGGCTAGAAGACAACTGGCGAGTTTAACGCACTCATTACATACATTGACGCAGTGGCGTACAAGGATTGAAAAATGGCTAATACCATAGAACGTGGCCGGATTACGGCTCGTGTATCTTCTTCGATAGAAGAAACACTAAAAGAGGCAGCTGAATTAACCGGAGTGTTATTGAACCAGTTTGTGGTTCAGGCATCTTTGGAAAAAGCACAGAAGATTATTGACAGAGAGCGCTTTGTTAAAATTTCCTGCGCTGACGCTGAATTAATATTAAAAACTTTGAACAGAGCGCCGCAACCCAACGCAGCACTGACGGATCTGTTCGAGCGTCATAAGGAACTAACCAAAAATGGTCTATTTAACGGAACCGCTCGACAAAGAGCACAAGCAACATGATATAGCTGGTTTTGATTGCGGCACTCCCGCATTGAACACCTGGCTCAAAACCCAAGCGAGCCAGGCAGCAAGAAAAGGTCGTTCCATCACCTACGTGATTGTGGACGACGACAACACAGTACGCGGCTACTTCGCGCTGGTTGCTCGCAGGCCCTACCCAACCGAATCGCTCCCCCAGGAATTTGCGGAGAAATTTCCCGTCAGTGTGCCTACGGCACTGCTGGCCCGCCTTGCGGTCGACCTGTCGGTACAAGGCAAGGGCGTCGGCGGTATGCTCTTAGTTGAAGCTATGCAACGTGTCAAACAACTTGCCATTGAGAATGGTGATGTCCTGCTGTTCGTTGACGCTAAAGATGGTCAAGCAAGCTTCTATACAAAATATGGTTTCACGCCACTATTAACAGACCCGCAAACGCTGTTCATCCGCATCGACGAATTACCATAAACCCCCCCCCTGATTATGTTCTTACGTCAGCCTTTCCCAGCACCAACCGTTTCGGGCACGGCCTCGTCCGCGCCAGCGCGACCGCCAATCGCGGCACCATGGCGGCCATGTCGGCGCGGCGGTTGAAGCGATACTGGACCTCGGCGAGGTATCGCCGGGCATACTTCGCGAATTTAAACGCGTGGTGCGTCCCGGACAGGGCTGTTTTCAGGTTCCCCAACAAGACGTTGAGCCATTTGAACGGTTCGATCTCCGTGCCCGCCTTACCGCGCGGCGCCAGCACCACCTTATGCGTATAGCCCAGCTTTTCGAGCACTTCGAAACCCAGCAGCCCGTCGGACAAGACGCAGCTTCCCGGCGCCACAGCCAGGCGCGCCCAGGGTGTCAGGGCCTTGAACGAGAACCCTGCCACCGGATCGAAGCGCACGCGCTGCGGCCGCCCATCGCACATCTCAACGGCGGCGACAAAGGCCACCTTGTTCGACGAGCCGCGCCCCCGCCCGCCACCGGTACGCTCGCCGCCCAGATACGCGTCGTCGACCCGGACATCGCCCTGCAGCGGCCGATCGGCCTCGCGCTGGGCCATCGCCTCCATCAGCTTGTGCTTGAGCAGCCAGGCGGCCTTCCACGAGATGCCCAGCTGCCGCATCATGGCCAGCGCGGCGATATTCGTCTTCGACTGCGTCACCAGGTAGATCGCCAAGTACCACTTCGTCAACGGCAAGCGCCCATGTTCCAGCACCGTTCCGGCGCGCAGGCTGGTTTGATGCCGACAGGCGCCGCACTGCCAGTAGCGCAGTTCCCGCCGCTTGAATTCGTAAGCGGCGCCATGGCCGCAGCAAGGGCAAATGAATCCCTGTGGCCACCGCGCCTTGATGAAAGCCGCCTCGCATTGCTCCTCGGTGCCGTAGTCGCGCAAGAACGCAGGCAGCGACAGTCCCTTCTGAAACTGAATCCCGTTGATCGTCATCATCATCCCCTTCAGTGGCTCTGCCATCCTGATAGGTTTGACTCAACTGGAGTGGCAAAGTTCTGACGAACGAACATAATCAGGAAACCCCCTGTGTCAGGATAGTTGTCGCGTCATCTGATTTCTCGCAATCGTACGTGGGGCGGAGTAAAGACGGGCAGTGAAGCACTAGTCAGCAGAACGCAAGGTCGGCATTACGACACCGAGTGCCGTGCGTGGTGCAAAACACGGGAAAGGCTGGCGAAACACCTGTTTGAGTCCGAGCAGCATCTGGACGACCGCGTCGGCGTAAAGGTGTGGCCGGCCGCGCTTGGCGGAGCCGGCTCCGCCGTTCCGATGCCACAAGCCCGGCTGCATCCAGATCGTCACGTCACCTCGCGCGAGTAGCCCGGTGTTGTAGACGGGCCAGTTCTTGACGCGGTACTTGCCCTTGGGCTCTTGCCGCTGTTGTTCGTCTTTGCGCATCGGTTCAGGCAAAAGACCAGAATCTACGCAAGTTCGTAGAAAGTTAACAGCCCTGCGGCACCGGCTGTTGCGCGTAAACGTCGGCCCTCGCCACGGCTGGATTTACCCAACAACGCCGCGTTGCTCTGACACGTCAGCGTGATTATTCGTGTATTTTTCGACCGGGCAAGAATGTTATCGGTACACACTGGCTACTCCCAACCGTGCTGCACTCGACGAGCACGGTGCGTTTCTTGACAAGGTCGTTGCGGCTGCCCGGGCCTGGAATCAGGACTGTTTTCACCCGCCAGAAGAGGTTGCCGGACTATGGGATCAGCTGGTCAATCAATTCGGCGACGGCGACATTGCGGTGATCTCCGAAAACGCTGAGGCCGTGCGTTGCTTGCTGGCGCTCTTTGCTATCGCCGACGAAGCCAGTATTGGCGCCGGTTGGGACGTAACGGATGAAGAAGTCAGCGAACGCACCTTTGCCGCCCTCACTATGGACTGCATGGCATACAAGGGACCTGATGATACATTCATGGTGAACCTTCCGACGTCTCTATGCTGTGCAGTGTCACCCGACCGGGCCATCGTGTTGCCGAAGGCGAACACGGCAACGGTTGGGTGCACCATCCGGTCGCTGAGTCACTACTTGGCGTTGCTTCCACCTAAGAGCATTCTCACGCCGTCGTGGACGTGGACGAGCACGACGGATCGCTCCACCTCCAAGGCGGATGCTGCATTGCCCTACGATGTGCGCCTGCTGCTGGTGCCGTTCCCCTATACCGTCCACGCCGACAGCTTCCGTCTCAGCTCGAAGCAGGGAAAGTATGGCAATAGCTATAGTATCCCGGCCTACTTCAGCCTGGTCCAGCGCTGGTTGGATGGGCCCGGAGGGCAGATAAGCGGTGAACAAATGGCGCGGGAATTGTTCCTGCCATTGATCCAGGATGCGCGGGCGCAGTCAGGTTGCGTCCCGAACGGTATCGTGCTTCCCGAGTGCGCATTGTCAACCGCCGTGGCGGAGCAACTGGTCTTGGCACTGAAAGACTCCGGAATAGAATTCCTGATCACAGGCGTGCTTGATGTCGACACAGATACTGGCAAAGCGCACAACCGCGCGCAGACATTTGTGATGCGGGAAGGAGAAGAAGGCGCGGTACTGCGGCAACAGGACAAGCATCATCGTTGGCGCCTGGATAAATCGCAGGTTGATCGCTACGCCTTGGATTTCGACAAGAATCATGAGAACGATCAATGGTGGGAGGACATCGAGGTCGGCAATCGCCAGTTGCCTTTTATCGGCCTACGCAAGGACATGTCGATCACGACCCTTATCTGTGAGGATCTCGCCCGCGCAGACCCTGCGATGGGAGTTATCCGGTCCGTAGGGCCGAATCTGGTGATTGCGCTGCTGATGGATGGACCGCAACTCGGCATTCGCTGGCCGGGGCGTTATGCAACAGTCTTGGCTGAGGATCCTGGTTCTGCCGTGCTGAGCTTTACCTGCGCGGGGATGGTGGACCGTTCCAATTGGGTGGAATCACGGCCTGCGAATGCAATCGGATTGTGGCGGGATGCCGGGGCAGGAGGACGGACGCAGGAAATCGGCCTGCCCCAAGGTAGTCTAGGTGTCGTGCTGACTCTGGTGTCAAGCAAAAAACGCCAGACGACGCTGGACGGCAGGTCCGACCAGGAGCTTGCGCGGAAATTAACATTGAGAAACATTGTCCCGCTGTTTCTTGCGGACGGCCCCAAATGGATATAGACTGGACTTACTATGGCGACCAAATCATTCACTTTTGACCTCGGCAATCGGGATTTAACGACCGAGGAACTTGGTGTGGTAAAGAAGGCGAGGGAATCGTTCGTTGCCAGCGCCGCGCGGCATGGCGTCCACATTGCGGGTGGCGTACTGATTAAAGTCACTTCTGGTGGGGCGGCATCCGGCGGTGTCGTCCGGCCGAGAGGGACCGACATCGTCCGACAGGCAACGCAACCAGGTGTTGCTGCGGAACCCGCTCCTGGCACGGCGTTGCAAGCGTCGGTGCCGCGATCTGGTGTCCGCCGGGCCTAGCCGGGCAAAGCACAAAGTGCGGCCTTCCGGTTTTTTTTCGCTGCGAGGTGGAAAGCACGGTCGTCGCGCAAGTCCTTGTTTTTATTGACCTGCGAACGGCCTGCAAAGCCGTCTAGGTCGGTTCGATTCCGATCCTCGCCTCCAGATTCGATTGAAAAATCAAGAAAAAGCCCACTTCGAGTGGGCTTTTTTTGTTCTGGAACACAATTGATAAACGTGTGCCTCGCTTTGCACGCCACACTTCCGCTTCCGGCGACCGGCAGGTCCGCCCAGGCGCATGTTTCGATGTCATCTTGGATGCGTACTGGTATCAATATTGATGCGGGGAGCGAGCATCGCTACGGCTTTCGTCCGGGCCGGCTTGCGGCGAGTTGCGCGCGGACCCAGACGGCTCCCTCGTCCGGCGATTCGAGCAGCGGCAGGTGGCCGCGCAGCGGGGCGTAGCCGCAATTCGCGTGCCTGGCGGCCTTGCTGATCAGGTGCGCGCTGCGCTTGAACGCCGCCATGTCGTGTTCCCCCACGAGCAAGGAAAGCGGCATGTCCAGGCGGGCGATGGCCGCCGGCGACTGGACGTCGCGCGCCATAGACGCCATGCCTTCATGCGTCAGTTCCGTCCACGCATGGCGCCTGACCGCCGCCTCGACCGGAGCGAACGCGGCGGGCTGGGCGCGGATCGCTTCGAAGATCCTGGGCGGACAGGCCAGCCAGCGATCGGCCAGCCACGGTCCGATCCCGCGTGCGCGCGCCAGGCGCGCCAGCTCCAAGTGGCAATCGGCCGCCTCGCGGTCTTGCGGGCCGCCCGCCAGGCCGCACGCCGCCAACAGCAGCGCGGCGTAGCGCGCCGGCCTGTCGAGCGCCGCCTGCAGGGCGACCGTGGCGCCGAACGACAGGCCGAGCACGATGTCGGCGCCATGGGCGTCGGCCACCTCGGCGACGGCATGGGAGAAATCGCCGAGCCGGGCGACGCGCGCAATGGGCCGGGTGCTGGCGCCGTGTCCCGGCAGGTCCAGCGCAACGTGCGCATAGTCGGGAAGGCGGTCCCACAGCGGCCCCCAGACGCCGGCGTCGAGGGTGTAGCCATGGACCCATAGGATGGCCGGGCCGGGGCCGGGGCGGGTGCGTACGGCGATGTCGCCGGCGCCGCCGGCCGGCGCGCGGGTGTTCAAAGGAAGCCTTCGCAGAACTGCCGGAACCCCAGCACGGGGCCGTCGAACGGCGCCGCCTGGCCGATGGCGCCGCCATCGGCCAGGTTCTCCCAGACCAGGGTGTCCTTGTCGATTCCCGCCTCGGCCTGGCGTAGCAGGTAGCGCACCCCGTCCGGCTCGGGCGGACGGCCCGGTTCGCCGATCGGCAGCATCACCGAGAGGCGCAACTCGCATGTGCCCGGATCGACGGGGACGGTGGCGCTGAGCATGATGTACGGCCGCGCGCCGCCCAGTTCCGTGAGCACCAGGGTGGGGCTGTAGGCGGTCGTTGTAAACGGCACGTTGGTCGCGGCGGCGCCCTGCCAGGCTGATGGCGGCAGTTCGAAACGGGCTTGGGCGGCGTAGGCGCCTTCGGCGGTGCGCCCCGCCGCCATCCGCGGCGCATTGCCGATCCGGTGCACTGGTTGGAAATGGCCGCCATCGAACGCGTTCTCGACCACCAGCTCGGCGGGCGCCCGGATCCGGCGCGTGAAGCCGGGCACGATGTAGTGGAGGGCGTCGAGCTGCGCGATGCGTTCGGCGAAGCCGGCGTCGGCGCCGGCGCCGACGCGGGCGAACAGCAGGCCGCCCACCAGCAGCGAAGCATGGCGCGCGACCGACAGGGCGCAGCCGTGCGGTTCGCCCAGGCCGACCGCCTGGCCGTGGAACGGGCAAACCACCCGGTCGCCCCGCAGCTCTCCCGCCACCCCGAGCAGGTAGCCCCGGTGCGGGCAGTTGCCGTCGTAGACGTCGGCATGCGCGGCTTGCTCGCGATAGACCACCAGCAGGGGGCGTCCGGCGAGCGACAAGGCGTTGAGCCCCGGTTTCAGGTCGCGTTCGTATGCCAGCTGATACCAGCCATTGTGCATGCCTGCTCCGAAAGAAAAAGGTCGACGGCGCCGCTGGCCCAGGCCTCGGTCCAGCTGTCGTCGCTTGCGCCGGCGGGACCGTCCAGCGCATCGACGCTGAGCGGCCCCTCGCGTTCCAGGCGCCCGATCAGCAAAGCGGGCGCGCTTGCCAGCCGGTGCACGCGGCCGTGGCGCAGGTAGCGCAGCTGCCACAGGCCGCCGTCGGCCCGCTCCAGCGCGGCCGGCGCGGCGCTGCGCCGCAGCACCAGTTTGCGCCGCAGTGCTTGCGCGTCGGCGCCGCGGATATCGACGTGTTCGCCCTGCCAGGTGCATGCGCCCGCCCCGCGTGCCAGCGCCAGCGCCAGCAGTTCGCCGCGGCTGCGCGGCAAGTCGCGGCCGTCCTGGTCGTCGACAATGATCGTGCCGCCGGCGCCGGGCGCGCCGGCGCTGGCGGCCAGCACGCGCGCCGCCAGCGCCGCCAGCGCCGTTTGCGCGGCGCCGCGTTCCGGCCCGGGGGGCGGGCGGGCGCCGCTCCAGCCGACACCGCAGCCGGGCCAGCCGAAGTAGCGCTGCGCGGCCAGGTGGGGGGGCGCCGCCGCAAACGCCGGGACCGGCCCGGCGGCGGGGGCGGCGCAGCCGAGCCGGCCGTCCTTCGCCGCCTCGAGCAGCGCACGCAGCATCGCGGCGGACACGGCGCCGGCCCGCTCGTGCTCGGCGGGCAGGCGCGGGCCGAGGATGGCTTGGGCCAGCCTGACCGGCACCGCCTCGGGCAGGGGATCGGCCAGCCAGTGCAGCACGGCCTGCATCAGCCAGGCGCCGGCGCACTGGGCGCTGCCGGTGGCGTGTGCCATGCTGGCGCGTATCCAGGCGGCGTGCGCCGATTCGGCGTGGCTGCGCACGCCGTAGTTGGTGGCGAAGGCAAGCTCGTAGTAGCGGGTGGCCTGGTCCAGTTGCGTGCGCTGTTTGTACAGGCGCGCGATGTTGAGGTTGTTGACGTAGGCCAGTCTGGCGTCGTCGACCGCGTCGAGGCGGCGCGCCGCCTCGATGCGCAGCTCCATGTCCAGCGCCTCGCCGGCACGGCCCGAGCGGGCCAGCCCCAGCGCGTGGATGTTCATCGCGTAGAGCTGCTCGCGGCTGTCCGCCGGGGCCGTCCCCGGTTGGCCGAAGTGGGCGGCCAGTCCCGCCGTATCGCCCAGCATGATGCGCGCCCAGCCGACCGACTGGCGCAGGAAGTCGCGCAGCGGCGCCGGCATGTTGTGGGCCGGCGCCGCCTCCCGCGCGGCGTCGGCGAAATTGTGCCCGGCGATGCGGATGCCCTGCAGGCGCGCCAGGACGGTGGCGCGCTGCACCGGCTCGCGCGAACATTCCCTGGCGCGCTGTAGCAGCAGCATGGCCAGCGAGGTGGCGCCTTCGGCGTGGCACGCCCAGGCGTGGTCGGACAGCGGACCGCTTTGCACAAAATAGCTGTTGCCGTGGCACGCGGCGTAGGCGCGCAACCATGCCGGCGCGCCGGGCCGGGCGGCCAATTGGTCGAAGCGCGCGCGCGCCGTCGGCGGCCAGTCGAGCGGGCGCTGCGACGGGCAGCACAGGAACTGGCCGCCGCGCAGCCGGTGGCAGGGGGCCTGCTCGGCCGGCGCGGCCAGCAGGTGCGGCTCGAGACAGGCGGCGGCGGGCGCGGCGCCAACGCCGGGGGCGCGCCGCGCCAGCACAAGGCGTCCGCCCGCCGCCTCCAGCCGCGCCGCGAGAAGGCGGAGGAACCAGGCGTTGTCGTCGGGCAGGCAATCGGACAAGGGCTGCCAGACCACCAGCAGCGGCGCCGCCGCGCCCCCCGACAGGTGGCCGTGCAGCAGCGCGGCGTCGGCGTCGGCGATGCGGACCTGGGCCGGGCCGCGCGCTTCGGCGTCGATGTTGGCGCCCACCGTGGCGGCCCAGGAGGCGCCGGCGTCGGCGGCGGCGGGCGCTTCCGGCAGCGCGACTCCGGCCTGTGCGGCGAGCTGGCGGGCCGCCTCGCGCGGCCGCCAGGCGCCCAGGGTCAGGTCGACCACCCAGGGCACGCCGGGCTCGAGCGCAAGCATGCCGCACAGCGCCGCGTGGCCGGGGGCCAGCAGCGCCGGCCCGGCCGAGGCGGCCACGCGGTTCACGGCGCGGCGGCGGCGCCGGCGCCGCCGTCGGGCTCGTCGCCCACCGCCACCAGGTACAGCGTCGAGTGCAGCAGGCCGTCGAGCGAGAGCAGGTCGTCGACCTGGCGGTCGAGGAAGCCGCCGATCGGCACCACTCCCAGGCCGAGCGCCTGGGCGACCAGGCACAGGTTCTGCGCCACGTGGCCGGCCTCCATCAGGGCGAAGCGGTAGCCGCGCTCGCGGTACTTGAAGGTCGACCGGTTGAACATGGCGCTGACGACAAACACCACGCTGGCGTCCAGGGCCAGGTTCTGCTGCACCAGGGCGTCGGCCAGGCGGCGCGAATCGTCGCCGGCGCGCAGGCAGTGGAGCGCATTGTCGGCCGCGCTGTAGTGGTACCAGCCGGCGCCCAGCCCGGCCACGCGGCTGGTGTGGAAGTAGATTTCGAGCGGGAACAGGGCGCCACCCGAGGGAACGACCCGGAACGGGCGCGGGTAGCCCTGCTCCGTCTGGTCGCGCGTCTGGCCGTAGCTGTAATGCAGCAGCGCGCTCAAGCGCGCCAGCGTCATCTGGCCGGGCGCCAGGGCGCGGGCGGTGTGGCGACCCAGGATCGCGTCCGACAGACCGAGCGCGATCGGCGCGGGCGGCGGCAGCGCCGTCGTCGGATATCCCTCGTACGGCAGCGAAGGCCAGGAATCGAGCATGCGCTGGCGCACCTCCTCGTTCGACAGCGGGGCGTCGTGGCGGTTGGTCTTGCTGTTCTCGTGATACAGCTCCCAGGCCTCGCCGTCCGGATTGGACGGGATGTGGGCAGTGCGCCAGTCGAGTCGGTCCACGTCTGCTCGCTTCACGGATAGGGGTGGGGGATCGGATTGTCGGCGCCGCTGTAGAGCGCCTTCAGGCCCAGCTTTTCGGGCACGCTCCACAGGCGCGCGCCGCCCAGCGCGCGCCAGTGGTGGCCCATGAACAGGGGGTGGTAGCCGGGCACCAGCACGCGCACCACCGTCAGGCCGCATTGCGCGATGTCGTCCGACGTCAGGTCGGCCACCAGCACCTCGTGGCCGGTCTCCTCGACCCGCGCCACCACCTTCGCCACGCTGGCCGCCGGGCCGCCCTGCGCCAGCGATTCGATCTCGTCGAACGACTGGCGCTGGCGGGAATCGAGCGCGAACTTGATCGACTGCCCGTTGGCGTGGTCGCCCGCAAGGTTCAGGTGGTCCATCTGGTTGCGCACCTGCTCGTAGTCGTTGTCGCCGGCGACCGGCGCGAGAAGGCGGTGCACGCGCTGGCTGTAGCGGCGCGTGTGGGCCAGCTCTTCGAGGGCCTTGGCCACCGCCCGCTCCGGGTCGGGGTCGCAGGACGCCGCGAAGACGTGGGCCGGCCGCGCCGGCTGCGACGATTCGAGGATGGACAGCACCACCGGCACGCCGTGATCGAGCGTCAGGTTCAGCAGGATCACGCGGTCGCCGGTGACCTCGAAGCGGTGCACCCGGTCGTAGTTCTCGTCGCTGAGCGTTTCGATGCGGATCTGCGGCATGGCCAGGCCGCGTTGCCAGAAAATGGTGAAGGCGTCGCGTTCGAGCACTTCGCACAGGCCCGACAGCACCGCGCGGTGGTAGTCGGCGTGGCAGGCCAGTCCGGTGGAGATGGGCTGGCCGATGGGCGCCTCGCCAATGGCCGCGTCGTAGAAATACGGGATCCAACAAAACGCCGCCGGCACGTGGACTCGGCGTCCGCTCGAGAACGCGGTGGCGCCCGTCCAGCGCAACGCGGTGTCGGCCTCCAGCGGCGCCCACGGGAAGCCGGGCAGCCGATACTGGGCCGCGCTGTGCAGCGCGAACGCCGCCGGTTCGACGCAGTCGAACGGTGCCTCCCTGGCGCTGCAGAACGGCAGTTCCTCGCGTTCGTACAGGGCCGCGCAATAGCGCTCCACCGCCTCGCCCACGGCCTTGGCGATGGCCACCGAGCGATGCACCGACGCGCCGCCCGTGTTGAAGAAGTTGCGCTGCGCCGAAAACGCGCTGGTGTTCGACGCCTCGGCCGCGTAGTGGAAGAAATTGGGCGTGCCCGGCTCGGTGAATACTTCGCCCAGGCGCCGCACCACGCCGATGTGCTCGTTGACCAGCAGGTCGAACCGCCGTTCGATCGCGCCGATCCGTACGCCGCCGGGCAGCGCGCGCGCGCGGCCGCTCACGAGTCGGCCTCGTCGTTGCCGGGGACGAAGACATTGCGCTCGCCGGTGGTGGTGGCGCGCCGGGTCAGCGGACCGCACACGCGGCAGCGCGGCACCTTCAGCAGGCGGCGCGTGCTCAGTTCGGGGCGCAGCATGTCGACCTCGGTCATCACGCCGGTGCGCACGCCGGCGACCACGCCGCTGCCAAAGCGCACCAGTTCCAGCGCCGCCAGTTCGCCCAGCATGGACGCCATCGGCGGCAGCCAGGCGTCGACGCCCTGGCCGAAGTAGGCCACCGGCTCGGTTGCCCGCTCAATGCCGGGCTGGTTCATATTCGAGCTCTGGCGCGTCCAGGCGCACTCGAAACAGGGGCTTTCCCCGGGGATCACCAGCGGGCCGACATAGCCCATCATGTCCTGCAGCACCACGGGCAGGAACAGCTTGCGTTCGCGCACGCAGAACTCGTTCCATTCCCGCATCAAGCCCAGGCCGCCGAAATCGGAGGTGGCGACCAGGCCCTCGAACTCCATGTCGCCGTCGATCCAGTCGTCGAAGGCGACCGGCACGGCGGCCCGCGCGGGCCAGCGCCGCAGGTCGATCTCGCCGTTGTCGTCGAAGAACGCCATGTTGCGCAGGGCGGGGTGGTCGATCACGGTGAGCTCCAGGGCGCCGCAGGCGGCCAGGCTGTCGGCAAGGCGCGCGCCGACGGCGTTGACGCCGACGATCACAAAGCGGCGCTGGTTCAGGTTGGCGTGCGCCTCCGCCGTGGTGCTGCCCTGGCCCCAGTAGAAGACGTCTTCGTTGGTGGGGACCCGCTCGTCGCCGGCGGCCACTTGCGCGGCATCGGCCAGGAAACGTTTGGCCAGCAGCTTCTCGAGCAGGCTCTGGACATGGTCGCGCTGGTCCTCGGCAAACGGCCGCAGCATCTCCACCAGGGTGGCGCCGCCGGCGCCATGCGCGATGGCGAGCAGTTCCTCGACCACGGGGACCGCGTCGGCGCCGGCCACGTACAATTTCTCGGTGCCGCGCCGCAGGATCACGCCCTGGTCGTGCCTGACCACCTGCAGCGGCCACAGCCGGTAGCGCGGTTCAGCGTCGGTAGGTGCCGCGTCGCTTCGGCTCAGTTCAAGTTTCATGTGGGCTCACTCCGATCATGTTGTGGGCGATGGGGACTCCATCCGGGGCGTTGGACGGCGGCGCGCCTACTCCATATGCGCCGCCGCCCTGCGCGCCGGGTCCGCGCCGGCCGCGCCGTCGACCAGCAGGTAATTGTGTTCCCGGTAGCTGGCGTAGGCACCCTTGAACACGTGGTACAGGTTGCGGTAGGCGCGCTTGAAGTCGGGCTTGCTCATTTTGGTGGGCACCACTGCGTTCTGGCAGTCGAACAAGTCCCAGTTGGGCCTGCCGTCGGACTGCAGTTCGTCCACCGCCGTAAAGTCCTTGAGCAAGTCGGTGCCCGGCAGCGGAGTCAGGATCGTGAAGGACGGGTAGCGGACCCGGTGGTGTTCGACGAAGCGCCGCAAGCGCGCGAAATCCTGCGGCGTATAACTGGTATTGACCACGAACTGCGCAAAGACTTCGATATCGAGCTCGTTGGCCAGGGCCAGCCCCTGCTCGATCTGGTCGACCCTGCACTTCTTGTTGAATTCGTCGAGCTGGAGGCTGTCGATGGCGTCGATGCCGATGAACAGGCGCTCCAGCCCGATCCCGCGCCAGGCCTCCACCGCCTCGCGGTTGCGCAGCAGGGTGTCGATCCTGCAGTAGGTGAAAAAGCGCTTGCGCAGGCCGGCCCGCTTGATGGCGGCCGCCAGTTCGACCATGCGGCCCCGATTGATGAAGGCTTCGTCGTCGACCAGGAACACCCATTCTTCCTTGATGGTGGCCAGTTCGTCGACCACGGCGTCGATATCGCGCGACAGGTAGCGCCCCTCCATGACCTTCCATATCGAACAGAAGGTGCAGCGGTAAGGGCAGCCCAGCGTGGTGCGCATCAAGGCCACCGGACGCATCCAGTCGATGAAGTAGCGCGAGCGGTCTTCGGGCACCAGTGTGCGGTCGGGGCGTGGCATGTCGTCAAGCTGGTTGCCCGAACTGGCCAGGGCGACGAGGGGCGGGCGGAAGGCGCCGTCCGCGCCGCGCGTCCACAGCCCGGGCTGGGGCGCGACCGGCAGGTCCGCCGCCATCGAGGCGAGCAATTCGCCCAGGGCGCCGCAGCCTTCGCCGGAGACGATCCAGTCGATGCTGTCCTTGAAAAAATCCTCCGGCAGGAAGGTCGCGTGGTGGCCGCCAACCACGGTTTTGCAGGACGGCAGCATGGCCTTCACCTGGTCGCAGATCGCGACCGCGCGGCGCACATGCATGCTGTAGGCGGTCACGCCGAGCAGGTTCGGCTGATAGTCGCGCACGACCTGTTCGAGCTCGTCGGGGTGCAACCTGAGATCGAGGATCCTGGCATCGTGGCCCATCTCGCCGACTGTCGCCGCAAGGTATTCGAGGGCCAGCGGCTCGGCCACGGCGCCAAGCGCGCCCCAGCCGAGGACTTCGTTGAGGGAGCTTGGCCAAACCAGTAACACACGCAGCGTCGTCATGGCGTACCGTCCGTTGGTAGATAGGTGCTTGATGCCTGCGGTATTCGGCATGGCAGCCCGGGGGGGCAGCGCGCCCCGCGAGGGGGCGCGATGAGCCGGCGTCGCATTCGTTCCTGGCGCATGAGGCCGAAGGCCGGGAAAAACGCCTAGGCCGCCCGCAGCAGCACCGGGGCATTCACCGCGACGGCGCAGCAACACGGGGTGCAGCAGCAGCAGGACACATCGATGGCCAGGTTGCCAGCCTTGCCGGGCGCGTAGCCGGTGCCGAAGGCCTTGCGGATCGAGCCGATGTCCTTCACCGTCAGGCCGCGCGTCGCAGCGGTCAGCTTGCCATTGCCGAGCTGCACCAGGTCCAGTTTCGTCAGCGTTTTTGCCGCCGGGCTGAGTTCGGCGATCGCCTCGGGGGTCAGGCCCATATGCTCGATATTGACCGTCGGAGCAAGGCGTTTGGTGAGCTTAAGCTGGGCCAGGGTGGCCCGGTTGAGGGTGGCGAGCTTGGCGTCCATCTTGATGTCCGGACGCAGTTCGATGCGCATGTCTGAAGGCGGCTGGGCTACCGCTGGGACCATCTGCACCGCCCCGGCGGCAAGCATGCCGGCGAAGCCTAGCGAGCGCAAAAACTTGCGCCGCCTGTCGATATCGTCTTCCCGCGTGGGCTGCCCTTTGTCGTGATTATCCATAGCTATTCCTTAGTGTGAGTAACAAACAGATGTTTAACAGATGTTTGATTCCAGCACTTTCGGCCCCCATGCCGGGATCGACGCGACGCCAGAGAATATTAAGTAATATTTATTAATACGACAACAGGTATTTTATGCTGTTGATATTCAACGACAGTCGATTCCTGAGTGAAAATATTTCTTGACATATATGGCGGATCGGCTTTGTTTGGCTGGGCCGGGACCTTGGCTAGAAGATGTTTCGTGAAATAAAATTGAATTAATTACGAGAAATAAAATTTCCGCGAATTAATGTTGAGTTTGTCTATATGATATTCCGTACTGGAAATATCAGTTGCAGGCCCAATGAGTATGCCACTATGCCAAGTCTGGCGGAGATTTTTGCGGCCGCCAGAAAACTCCCAGGCGTAATTGACGGCACATGTATTTACTTTATATTCCAATGAACGAATTGATCTGATTATTATTCGCTCCCGCTATCCATCCGGTGGTCGAAATAAAAGAAGGGTGCTTTCAAACCCTGGCTGCAGTATTCTTTAACGTAGCCCGACTCGCCATGATGCGAGCGGGCAGCGCATGCGCCAGGGCCGCCCAGCGTTCGCGGCCACGAGGTGGATTAGCGCTGGCCATCCACGCCGGCCGTGGCGCTGGCCCGCGCCAAACTCGAGCGCGCCCCCGCCACGGCCTGCAGGCGCTCCTGCAGGTAGTTGCTCAGGCGCGGCTCCTGGCTAAAGGCGACATTGAAACGGATGTGCTGGTCGGGCGTGTCGTTCGCCGAGAAGGCGGCGCCGCGCATCAGCAGGATCTTGTTGCGGTAGGCGTCCTGCACCAACAAGTCGACGTCCAGTCCTTCCGGCATGGTGCCCCACAAGAAAATGCCGGCGTCGCCAGGCTGCTCGAACAGCACGCCCGCCGCGCTCAACTGGCGCGTGCTGACGTTGCGCGCCGCCATGATCTTGCGTTGCATGCGGTCTAGATGTTTGCGCAAGTTGCCGGCCCTGAGTACTTCCAGCAGCACATATTCGTTCAGCGCCGGCAGCGTCATGATGGAATGGATCTTGGTGCGCATCAGCACCTTGAGCAGGGCGGGGGCGGCGGCGAGATAGCCCATCCGCAGGGCCGGGCTCAGCACCTTGCAAAAGCTGGAGTAGTAAATCACCCCGTCGAGCCCGGCCAGCGATGCCAGCCGGGTACAGTGGCCTTGCTGGAAATGGCCATGCACGTCGTCCTCGGCGATCAGGAAACCATACTGCTGCGCCAAGATCAAAACCTTGTGCAAATTGGCGGCGCTGCTGCTCCATCCCGTGGGGTTGTGCAGGGCCGTTTGCACGAACAGCAGGCGGGGACGGTGCTCGCGGCAGGCGGCCTCCAATTCGTCCAGATCGAGGCCGTCGGGCCGGCGCTTGATCGGCACCAAACGTATGCCGTCCTGGCGCAAGCGGCCGAACATCAGAAAATAGCCGGGGTCTTCCACCAGCACGGTGTCGCCGGGCTGCAAAAAACTACGGCAAATCAAGTCGATGGCGTGGGTGCCGCCGAAGGTGGTGAGGATGTGGCCGGCGTCGAAGGCGGCGCCGATGCCGCGCAACAGCAGCGCGATGTGCTCGCGCAACTCCGGCAGCCCCTGCGGCGGACAGCGCGAGGCCATGCCTGCGGCGCTGCGCGCCAAGGCCCTTTGCACGGCGGCGGCCGGCACCGCGTCCTGCAGCCAGGTCGGCGGCAAGGCGCCACTGCTGGCCTGCAATACACCGGCGCGCTGATCGTTCGCCTGCTGCGCCAACCAGACCGGCTCTTGCTCCGTGCCCGCTTCCAGTGCGACCTCATCGGGAATCGACCTGCCGGCGTCGCTCGTGGTGCGCACAAAAAAACCCGCCGTGCCATGGGAATCGATGACGCCGGCCGCGACCAGCCTGTCATAGGCCACCACCACGGTATTGGTGCTGACCGCCAACTGGGTGGCGAGTTGGCGTATCGACAACAGTTTGGCGCCGCCGGGCAGGGCCCGGCTCTCGACCATGTGGCGCAGTTTCGCCTCGATCTGCTTGGAGAGGGCGATGGGGGAGGAGCGGTCGATGTCGAACATGGCGAGAGTCTAGCGCAAAAACATTACCGCCAGGACGAGCAAGATTGCACCCATGGTCAAATTGAACACGCGCTGCTTGCGCGGGTCCTTCAGCAGGTGGCGAATCGAGACGCCAAACAAGGCCCACATGACATTGCAAGGCATGCCCACTAGGGTGCCGATCAGCGCCACCAGCAGCGCAGCGGCGAGCGGATTGTGCCCGGCAGGCATGAACACCGATGCCACCGTAACGGCCTTCACCCAGCTCTTCGGGTTGAGCGCTTGAAATATCGCCGCCTGGGCGAACGACACCGCCTTGGGGGCCTGCGCCCCGCCCACCGAGGCCCCGCTGAGCTTCCAAGCCAAAAACACCAGATACAGCGATCCGGCGATACGCAACACCTGCTGCGTCAACGGGTAGGCCGTAAAGACGCTTCCCAGCCCCACGCACATGAGCATGGTTTGCACGAACATGCCGGTCTGGATGCCCAGAATGGCCGGCAGCGCGCCGCGACCACCAAAATTGGCGCCGGTGGTGGCGAGCATGACGTTGTTCGGCCCGGGTGTGGCCGACATTACAAAGCAATAGCTCATCAAGGGCAGGAGTTCGGTCATGGTATGCAGTTCGCAGTGTGGAAACGCTACCAGTCTAGGAGCGCGGCGCGGCGCCGACAAGGCACAAGGCCAAGGTGACAGAGCCATGCTGTATCAGTCGATCGACAGCTACAGTTGCCACCAGCGCTGGATCATCCGCTGGCGCCGCTGCCGGCCTGGCCTATCGCTGCCCCGATGGGCGCGAGCCGGACTGGATGCCCGGCCGGCCGCCGCGCGATTTGCTAGAAGGCAAGTCCTGGTGCTAAAATGTGTGCATGCAAAGCAAGTTTGTCAGAAGTAAAATCACCGCATGGTTAGCGTGCTTCGCCATCCTGCTGTCTTCGCTTGCGCCATCCTTCTCGCATGCCGTCGCGGCAGCCAAAGGCGAAGTGTGGATGGAAATCTGTACGGTGGACGGCATGAAGTTCGTCAAGCTCGGCGACGAGGGGGCCCAGTCCTTGCCGCCGCTGACAAAGAAATCGCTGCAACTCGAACACTGCCCGTACTGTTCAGTCCACGCCGGCTCGCCCGGCATTTTGCCCTCCTGGAATCTGCTCTTGCCGCAAGCCGTGTCCTGCGCCACGATGCCATCGCTGTTCTATCAATCCCCGCGCCCCTTGGCCGTGTGGGCCGCCGCGCAATCGCGCGCGCCGCCATCCCTCCTCTGATTTCCCCCTGCGTGCCGCCTCGTGCGAGGCGCGTGAGCAAGCGGCGTTTGCCGCGCATCGGCGTCTAGCCGATCCGCTGTTGAAGCATGGCGGGCGGCCGGCCGCGCGCCGCCGTGCCCGCCCGCGTTGCAGCGTTGCCGCGTGTCGCCTTGGCGCGCGCGACAGGGAATGTCACACAAGCACCCGAATCTTTCACCGCGACAGCCGATACGTGCTGCTCGCCGCCATCGCGCGCGCCCGGCCGGCCTCGACCGTCCTTGCCTTGCCGCGCCGGTGGCAACAGAAAACAGTCAATCAGAGGAGTTCTCATGCAGTATCCGAATCAAACCATGGCGGCCATTTGTCTGGCGCTCGCCGCCGCCTTCGTTCCAGCCCAGGCCGCAAGCCAGCGCTTCGACATTCCCGCCCAGCCCTTGAGCCAGGTGCTCGCCGCGCTTGCCCAGCAGACCGGCGCGCAGTTTTTCTACACCGAGGCCAGCCTCAAGGGCATGCCCAGCCCCGGCGTGCGGGGCGAGTACGGCCTGGCCGAGGCGCTCGACAAGGCCTTGGCCGGCAGTGGCTTGCACGCGACGTTCGCCGCCGAGAAGGCGGTGCAGATCAGCGCCGGCGCCAACGGCGGGCTGGTCCAATTGCCGACCATCGACGTGCTCGATGTCGTCGAGCCCGGCTACAAGCCGGGCAAGCTCGGCGTCGCCGGCAAGGTCGCCCTGGCCGCGCGCGAGATCCCGCAATCGGTGTCGGTGGTGAGCCGCAAGCAGATGGACGACCAGGGCATGGCCACTGTCGGCGAGGCGATGCAGCAGGTCACCGGCATCAACGTCATCGCCAACGACACCACCAACAACCAGTACTCCGCGCGCGGCTACGGCATGGGGGTGATGTACGACGGCGTCACCTCCTACAACGGCATGACCCCGTCGCACCAGTTCGACCTGCCGCTGTACGAGCGCGTCGAGGTGTTGCGCGGCCCGGCCGGCCTGCTGCGCGGCGTCGGCGAGCCAGGCGGCGTGGTCAACCTGGTCAAGAAGCGTCCCAAGGACGCGTATGCGCTGGCCTGGGGCGCCAGCGCCGGCAGCTCGGACCTGTACCGCCTGGAGGGCGACGTCACCGGCCCCTTGAACGCCGACAAGACCCTGCGCGGCCGCCTGGTGCTGTCCGACGAGCAGCGCGGATACTTCTACGACCACACGCGTAGCCGGAAATGGCTGGGCTTGGCCGCGCTGGAGTACGCGCCGAGTCCGCGCACCACCTTCGCGCTGTCGTTCGCGGCGCAGGAGCAGAAGGTCAAGGCGCCCTGGTCCGGCTTGCCCGCCTACCTGAACCTCGGCAATCCCGACGCCGGCGTGTATCCCTTGCTCGACGTCGCCCGTTCGACCTTCAACACGCCCGACTGGGGCCGCATGGCCTACCGCACGCAGGAAACGGCGGCCAGCGTCGAGCACCGCTTCGACAACCAGTGGGTGGCCAAGGCGAGCGTCAACCATCGCCGGCAGAGCCAGTTCTACAAGTACGCCTTCACCTCGACCGGGGTGAATCCGAGCAACCACTTGGTGAGCTACCGCAGCTTCCAGGGCGATTACGACTACCTGCGCGACGGCGTCGACGCCAGCGCGAACGGCCCGTTCACCTGGTTCGGGCGCAAGCACAATCTGATGTTCGGCGCCAATTCGGAGGTCTACAACAGCGCCGGCAGCTCGGGCAACGGGCCGAACGTCAACAACGTGGTGTTTGGCGAGCTCGGCGCCGTCACGGAGCCGGCCATCGCCTACACCTCGGGCAGCGAGAGCGACACGCGGCAAAGCGGGCTCTACTCGCAGTTGCGCCTCAGCCTGGCCGATCCGCTGACGCTGGTGTTGGGCGGCCGCAGCAGCACCTTCAAGGCCAGGACGCGCGCCATCGCGCCCTCGGCGCAGACACCGTGGAAGGACGGCGCCAAGGCCGACAATCGCTTCACCCCCTACGGCGGCCTGCTGTATGCGTTGTCGAAGAACGTCACCTTGTACGGCAGCTACGCCGACATCTTCGTGCCGCAGACCCAGGCGAAGGCCGACGGCGGCGTGCTCGATCCGCGCACCGGGCGCCAGTACGAGGTCGGCGGCAAGGGCGACTTCTTCGACGGCGGGCTGGCCGCCTCGCTGGCCGTGTTCAATCTACGCGACCAGAACCGCGCCTACGCCGATCCGGCCTATCCCACTTCCAATTTCTTTCTGAACGCGGGCGAGGTCGAAAGCCGAGGCTGGGAGCTCGAGGTCGCCGGCCAGCCGTTCAAGGGCCTCGACGTGGTGGCCGGCTACACGCGCCTGAGCACGCGCTACATGAAGGACCGCGCCAACGAGGGGCTGAGCTACTCGATCCAGACGCCGAAGGAGCAGTTCAAGCTCTGGTCCACCTATCGCTTCGACGCCGCCAGCGGCCTGGCCGGCTTCAGCGTCGGCGGCGGCGTGATCGCGGTGGGCGCGGCGCAGAGCTCGCGCGGCTGGCGCGGCCAGTTGCTCAACACCGGCTACGCGGTGTTCAACGGCAGCATCGCCTACCGGGTCGACAAGACCTACTCGCTCAACCTGGTGGTGAACAACCTGCTCGACAGGAAATACTACGCCTCCGTCGGCACGCCGAACATCTACAACTTCTACGGCGAACCGCGCAGCTTCATGTTGAACCTGCGCGCCAGCTACTAAGCGACATGGCTGGCCCGGCCGCAGGCCGGGCCTACTCACGAGTGTTTGAAAGGGAAATGTATGAAGAATCTTTATGCCAGCATCTTGTTGATGTGCGGATGCAATGCCTGGGCGGTCGACGGGGGCCCGTTGCGGGACGTGGAAATCGGCTTTGCCATGCGGGCGGGGGAGAGCGCCGTCCACTGCGCCGGGCCGGCGGTGCGGTTGGGCGTGGCGGCCACGCCGGCGCGCCTGCGCGACGCCCGCCTGTACGTGCACAATGTGCGCCTGCTGGCGCGCGACGGCGCCGAGGCGCCGCTGCAACTGGAGCAGAACGAGTGGCAGTACCTGAACGTGGCGCTGCTCGACTTCGAGGACGGCGCGGCGACCTGCGAGGGCACCGCCGCCGTCAACACCGCCGTGCGTGGCAAGGTGGCGGCCGGCGATTTCGTCGGCCTGGCCTTCGACCTCGGCGTGCCCGTCTCGGCGCCGGGACCGGCCGGCGCCGCCGTCCCGCTCAACCACAGCAATAGCGAAACGGCGCCGGCGCCGCTTGACATCGCCGCCATGGGCTGGAGCTGGCAGGCCGGGCGCAAGTTCATTAAGCTGGAGCTGCTGCCCGAGGGCGGCGTCAAACGGAAGAACGACACCACCAAGGTCTGGACCATCCATCTCGGCTCGACCGCCTGCGTCGGCAACCCTACCGACAACGACACCGTCAAGTGCGGCAATCCGAACCGCCGGACGGTGCGCTTCGAGCGCTTCGAGCAGGCGCGCGACCTGGTGCTGCTCGACCTCGCGCGCCTGCTCGAATACTCCGACATCGGCAGGGACGAGGGCGGCGCGGCCGGCTGCATGAGCTGGCCGGCCGACCCCGAATGCGGCCCCGTGTTCCGCCAACTCGGCTTGCCCTTGCGGCCGGGCGAGGGCCGTGGCGGCGCCGGCCAGTCGGCCGCCGACCAGGCCCTGCCGGCGGCCTTCCGCAGGGTGGCGAAATGACCGCCGCGACGCTACGCGGCGCCGGCCTGGCGCTGGCCGGCCTGCTCCTGCTGGCGCCGCCGGCCGGGGCGCAGCAGGAGCCCGGCGTCCAGCCTGCCGCCGCGCGGCCGGCGCCCGCGCCCGACGGCGCCGCGCCAGCGCAGGACGGCGCCGCCGACTGGGTGTGGCGCTTGCCGCGCGATTTCCCCGTGCCCAAGGTGCCGGCGGACAATCCGATGTCGATGGCGAAATTCGAGCTGGGACGCTATCTGTTCTACGACAAGCAGCTGTCGGGCAACGGCAAGATCAGCTGCGCCTCCTGCCACCAGCAGCGCCTCGCCTTCACCGACGGCCGCAAGCTGAGCCCCGGCGCGACCGGGGAGTTGACCGCCCGCAGTGCGCAGCACCTGGCCAACGCCGCCTGGCACGCCAGCTACACCTGGGCCAACCCGGCGTTGACGACGCTGGAACGGCAAATGCTGGTGCCCTTGTTCGGCGACGCCCCGATTGAAATGGGCTTGAACGACCGCAACAAGGCGACCGTGCTGCAGCGCTTTTCCGCCAGCGAGGCCTACAGTCGGCGCTTCGCCAGCGCGTTCCCGCAGGAGCCGGCGCCGGTCAACATGGACAACATCGTCAAGGCGATCGCCAGCTTCCAGCGCGCGCTGGTCTCCGGCAACGCCAAGTTCGACCGCTACCAGCGCGGCGAAGCGACGCTGACGCGCAAGGAACTGCGCGGCAAGAACCTGTTCTTCGGCGAGCGGGCCGAGTGCTTCCACTGCCATGGCGGCTTCAATTTCAACGACCAGGTGTTGCACGCCCGCACGCGCGTGATCGAGACGCCGTTCCACAACACCGGCCTGTACAACATCGACGGCAAGGGCGGCTATCCGGCCGCCAGCCCCGGCCTGATCGACAATTCCGGCCGGCCCGAGGACATGGGCAAGTTCCGCGCGCCCAGCCTGCGCAACGTGGCGCAGACCGCTCCCTATATGCACGACGGTTCCATCGCCACGCTGCAACAGGTGGTCGCCACCTACGCCGCCGGCGGCCGCCGGATACGCCACGGCAGCAATGCCGGCGACGGGCGGCGCAATCCGCTCAAGAGCGAGTTGATCGGCAATATCGCCCTGAGCGCGCGGGAGCAGTCGGAGTTGCTCGCCTTCCTCAAAACGCTGAGCGATGCCGGCTTCCTGAACGATCCGCGCTATGCCGATCCCCATGGCAAATGAGCGCGCGGGGCTTGCGACGCAGCGCCGTCGGAAAGCTGCCGGGCCTGTTGCTGGTGCTGGCCGTCCATCTGGCCATGCTGTCGGCCGCCTGGCGCTATGGCGGGCCGGCCAAGCCGGCGCCGGCGCCGGCCACCATGGTCAGCCTGATCGCCGCGCCGGCGCCGGCATCCGCACCGCGCCGGGCGGCGGCGCCGCCGCTGCGCTCGAAGCCGGCGGCGCTGCTGCCGTCGCCATCCATGCCGGCCGCGGCGGCGCTGCTATCGCCGCCCCAGCCGCCGCCCCAGCCGGCGCCGCAGTTTGCGCCGGCAGTCGCCAGCGCCGTTTTGCAGCCCGCGCCGCCCGCGCCGCCCGCGCAGCCGGGCGACGGCGCAGCCCAGGCGGTGCAGACGGCGCTGCCTGCGGCGCCGCTGGCGCTCGGCGTGGAGCTGGCGCTCGCCTGTCCGGAAAGGCCGGCGCCGCGCTACCCCGCCGAGTCGCGCCTGCAGCGCGAAAGTGGCGTGGTGGTGCTGCGGGTGGCGCTGGACGCGAGCGGCCAAGTCACCCAGGCCAGCGTGCACAGTTCGAGCGGCCACCGCCGGCTTGACGAGGCGGCGATCAGCGCGGTGCGCACCTGGCGCTGCCTGCCGGCGACGCGCGACGGCCAACCGGTTGGCGCGGTCGCGCTGCAGCCGTTCAATTTCTCCCTGCGCGAAGCTTGAGCGGGGCGCCCGCGCCGCCTGGACCCGGCGGCGGGCGAAATGAAACGCTAGGTCTTTGGCGGCAGCGGCCGCTTGCCGCGCAGGATGCGCTGGCAGGCCTGCGCCGCCGCCTCGAACGAGCGCGCCACGGCGCGGCCGCCGCCGGCGTCGCTGTCCTGCAGCACCAGTTGCTCGAAGGGGCTGGCGATGAGCAGGGCGAGCGGCTCGGCGTCGGGCAGGAAGCCGGCCAGCGCGGCCAGCGCGGCGGCGATCTGGCTCTGCTCCTTGGCCGGCTCGATGCTGACCAGGCAGTACAGGGCCAGCACGGCCGGGTTGAAATCGTCCGGCGGCGTGCCGTCGAACTCGTCGAGCGCGATGTGGCGGCCGTCGATGCCCTGCAGGCGCAGGATGCGCACCAGGATCTCGGCGGCCAGCTCGTCGCCGACCGAGCCGGCGCCGATGCACAGCACGATGGTGCCGGCCGGCACGTCCAGCGCGCCCTGGTTCTCGCCCAGCAGCGCCTCGCGGCGGTGGCGCAGCTCGCGGCCGATGTTCAGGTCCTCCAGCATCGAGGTGCGGCCGTAGCGGCGCCACCATCTCGGCTTCTCGCCCAGCGCCTCGATGACGGCGGCGATCGCGCTGGCCACCTTGAGCTGCTCGCCCTTGCTGATGGTCTTGGCGTCGAGGTCGGCGCGGGCCAGGTGCAGGGCCGGCGCCAGCACCGCGTCGCAATAGGCGGCGAACGTTTTGCGCGCCAGGATGCGGCGCGCGCTGGCGATGATCTCCTGGCTGTCGCCGGACAGGGCGCGCTGGTAGAAATTCTGCGGCAGCGTCAGCGCCGGCATCTCGCCGAGCAGGATCTCGAACATGTTGAGCGCACGCACGTAGCGGCCGGCCACCACCAGGCACAGGGTCAGCGGGGTCGACAGCACCAGCCCGACCGGGCCCCAGATCCAGCTCCAGAAGATCGCCGCGATCACCACCGACAGCGGCGACAGCCCGGTGGTGTGGCCGTACAGCTTGGGCTCGACCATCTGCGCGACGACCACCTCGATGCACAGGAACAGCAGCAAGGTCATCAGCGCCAGCGACCAGCCCGGCGCCACGGCGGCCGCCAGCAGGGTGGCGCAGCAGGCGGCGATCGGCACGCCGATGTAGGGGATGAAGCGCAGCGTGGCCGTCATCGCGCCCCACAGCAGCGCCTGCGACAGGCCGAGCAGGCTCAGTCCCAGCCAGACCAGGCCGCCGGTGCCGACGTTGACGGCGAACTGCGAGACGAAGAAGCGCGACAGGCGCTGGCCGGCGTCGTTGACGGCGACGGTGGTGGCGCGCAGGTCGTCGCCGCCGGCCAGGCGGATGAAGCGGTCGCGCAGCGCCTCGTGCTCGAGCAGCACGAACACCAGCACCACCAGCACGATGCCGGCGGTCTCCAGCGGCGGCCAGATCGACGAGGCGATGCGCAGCAGCAGTTGCAGCGGCTTGAGCGGCGCCTCGTGGATCTCCACCGGCACCGGCCCGCCGTCCGCCGCCGCGCGCGGCAGGGTGGCGGCGCCGGGCGCCGGGCCGTCGGCCCATTGCTCGACCAGGCGGCCGGCCTCGCTGTTGAACCTGCCCAGCCTGCCCGAGGCCAGCTGCTCCACCGCCGCCACCTTGCTGCGGATGGTGTCGGTGTATTGCGGCAGGCTGGCGCCGATGCGCACCACCTGCAGGCCGATGGCGAAGCCGACTGCGCCCAGCGCCAGCGCCAGCGTCAGCACGGCCACGCCGACCGAGGCGGTCGGCCCCAGTCCGATATGGCGCAGCCGCTGCACCCATGGCGCCACCAGCAGGCTGAGGATGATCGCCAGGGTGATCGGGATCAGCACGTCGCGGCCGAAGTACAGCAGGGCCAGCACGGTGGCGGCACCGACGATGCCGGACACGCCGGCGGAGACGAGGTGGGTTTTCGGTTCGATCGACAATTCAAATTCCTTGTAAGCGGGCGTTCGGCGTTGCACGGATAGTAGCAGCATGCGCCCGCCTTGGCCTCTCGGCGGGTACGCCATTTTCCATGCAGTTGCCGCTCATTTGCAGCCGTGGCGATATTGCAGGGGCGTGGTGTTGAACATCGACTTGAAATGGCGGGCCAGGTGGCTGGCGCCGGAAAAGCCGCAGCGCAAGGCGATCTCCCCCACCGGCAGCGCCGAATCGCGCAGCAGTTCGCTGGCCAGGCGGCTGCGGCTCTGCACGATGTAGGCGTGCACGGTGACACCGAACAGGCGGCTGAACCCTTGCTTGAGCGCGGTTTCGTTCATGTTGGCGGCGGCGGCCACGGCGGCGAGTTGCAAGCGGCTGGCGAGATGCCCGTCGATGTGCTGGCGCGCCGCCATCAGACGGCGCCGGTCGCGCCCGCTGACCGCCATGTCCCCCACGTCGGCCCGGGCGGCGGCGGGCGGCGCCGCCGTCGCGCCGTGCAGGCGTGTCACCACCGCATGCAGCGCCTGCAGCGCCGCCGCCTGGACTTCCAGCATGGCCAGCGGGGTCTGCGGCAGGCCCTGTTGGCACAGCGCCCGCGCGAAGGCGTCGAGCGCGGGCGGCAGCGCCATGCGCGCCAGCCAAGCGTTGGCGCGCGGATGCCGATACACGTCGCAGCCTTGATGCGGGGCCGGCACCGCCGGGCCGACGGCGTGGCGCCAGGCCAGCGGGTAGCGCAGGGTGACCGCCTTGAAGCGGGTGTGGGCGGGGACGAAATCCTGGCAGTCGAAGGCCTCCCAGGAGCAGCTCAGGAAGCAATGGCCGGCGCGGAACTCGCACGGCGCGCCGTCTTCGCCCATCAGGAAGTGTCCCTTCCCCTCCAATAGCAGCACCAGCGACAGGTGCGGCGGCGCGGCGGCGGACGGCATGTGGATGTCGTGCTCGCTGACCTTGTCGATCGTGCCGATGCGCACGGGCGCCTCGGCATCGCTCCAGACCGCGCCGGTCAACTCCTTGCCCCGGCGCGCGTGGTGGGTAATGTCCAGCCGCCGGATGGCGGGCTTGCTTGCTGCGAGGGTCATGGCGGGTGCGCTCCAGTGCGCTTCGGGCAGGTTGTGAATACGAATGATTCTCATTATTTTATCTGATCGTATCGTTTGTCATCCGATTCTTTTCTTTTCGCCGATGCCGCTGCCTTACCTTCTGTACTTTAAAAATGCTCAGAGGGAAATCATATGCGGTTCATCTCACATTCGCGCGCCTTGGCGCCCCGGCTTGCGCCGGCGTCTCTGGCGTCGCTGGCGGCGCTCGCGCTGCTCACCGGCGCGGCGCGCGGCGCCGACCTGGCCGGCGCCGACGGGGGCGCCGCGCCGCTGCCGGTCATCACCGTCAGCGCCACCAAGCGCGCGCAGGCGGCGGACGAGGTGGCCGGCACCGTCGACACGGTCGGCGCCGAGGAGCTGGAGCGCCGGGGACTGTTGAGCATCAACCAGCTCGACCGCATCTTCGCCGACCTGCAAATCCGCCAGCGCTCGAGCCGGGCGTATTCGAACGTGACGATACGCGGCCAGTCCTCCGTCGATTTCTACAATCCGACCGCCCAACTGTACGTGGACGGCCTGCCGCAAGACCAGGCCTTGTTCGCCCAGCTGCTGCCGCAGGCGCTGGAACAGGTGGAGATCCTGTACGGCCCGCAAGGCACCCTGTACGGCCGTGGCGCGGTGGGCGGCATCATCAACGTCGTCACGCGCCGGCCGCGGCAGCCGGCCGGCTTCGACGCCGCCGTCGGCGTCGACCGGCTCGGCCACAACGCCCAAGTCCAGGCCAACCTGCCGCTGGTGCGCGACGCGCTCTACCTCGACCTGGCCGCCGGCGTCCGGCGCGAGCGCGGCGAGATGCGCAATATGTTGAACGGCGCCCGCCTCGGCGACGGCGACGACGAGAGCAGCCGCCTGCGCCTGCGCTTCGCGCCGTCCGGCGGCCCGCTGGATATCATGCTGAGCGCCGCCCGCGCCAGCACCAGCTCGGACGAGGAGTACTACGTCATGGGGCCCGACCTGGGCCGCCGCCAGGCGCTGCCGGCGCCCTCGCACTACCGCCTGCGTAGCGACAGCCTCGGGCTGCACGCCGCCTGGGACGTCGGCGGCGCCGTCCTGAGCTCCTTGAGCGGCCGCCAGGACCGCAAGCTCGACCGCACCATCTTCGGCAGCTACACGCCGGAGCAGCAAACCACCTTCAGCCAGGAGGTGCGGCTGGCCTCGACACCGGCGGGCCGGGGGCTCGACTATGTCGCCGGCGTGTATTATCAAGACCTCGACTTCCGCCGCGAGATGCCGCCGGCCGCCTTGTCCTCGCGGCAGAACATCCGCTCGCGGGCGGTCTTCGGCGAGCTGGTTTGGCATGTCAGCGACCAGCTCGACGTGACGCCCGGCCTGCGCGTCGAGCGCGAGCGCGCCAGCGCGGACACCCGTGTCGCCGGCGCGGCGCTGCGGCGCGAAAAGACCTTCGGCGCCAACTCCTCCAAGTTGGGACTGCGCTACCAGTTGGCGCCGCAGACCGGCGTCTACGCCTTGTACAGCAGCGGTTTCAAGGCGGGCGGCTTCACCCGTGCCGTGACGCCGCAAAACATCGCCTTCAGCTACGAGCCGCAAACCTCGCGCAACCTCGAGCTGGGCGTCAAGAGCGCCACGCCGGACCGGCGCCTGGAAGTGAGCGCCGCGCTGTATGTCGTGCGCACCAGCGGCTACCAGTTGTCGGTGGGGCCGGTGCAGGGGCAGTACCTGCAAAACGTCGGCGAGGTGGAGACCAAGGGGGCCAACCTCAACCTCAAGTGGCGGCCGACCGACCGGCTCCGCCTCAAGACGGCGCTGGCGCTCAACGACTCGGCGTTTGCCAAGTACGCCGACCCGACCGGCGGCGGCGCCGACCTGACCGGCAAGACGGTGCCATACGCGCCGCCGCTGACGCTCAACCTGGGCGCCGAGTATGACATCGCACTGGCCGGCGGCGCGGGAAGGCTGACGCCGCGCATCGGCCTGAGCCATGTGGGCAAGACCAACTTCAACGAAGCCAACAGCATCAGCCAGCAGGCCTATACGCTGGTCGACGCCGGCGTCACCTGGCGCATCAACCAGACGGTAACGCTGGACGTCTACGGCGACAACCTGGCCGACAAGGCCTATGCGGTGTACGCCTTCGACGCCGGCGCGCCCTACGGCGTGTTGGCGCAGGTCGGTCGCGGCCGCATTCTGGGCAGTCGCCTTCATGTCTCGTTCTGATACCGCCGTGGCGGCGCCGCGCCGGGCGGCGGCCCAGCCGCGCTCGCGCCGCCTGCACCGCTGGCTGGCCTATGTGTTCGCCGCCTTCTTCATCGTCCAGGGGCTGAGCGGCAGCCTGCTGGTGCTGGCGGACCCGCTGGACGACTGGCTGAATCCGGAGCTGACGGTCGCGCCGGCGGCGCGCAAGCCGCTGGTCGAGATGGCCGACGCCCTGCAACGGCGCCATCCCGATGTGCAGGGGCTCGGCCTGACCCGCATCGACCAGGCGGGGCGCCTGGTCACCGGTTTCTGGCCGACGCCGGACCCCCTGATCCCGAGCGAAAACCGCTACTGGCTGGCGCGCATGCATCCGGCCAGCGGCGCCGAGTTGAGCGTGATGCCCTACGGCGGCTGGTCGTTCCAGCGCCACGACCTGATCGGCCTGTTCTATGCGCTGCACACCAGCCTGACGCTGGGCGCGATCGGCAAACTGCTGCAGATGGTCTCGGCCGGCTTCCTGCTGCTGTTGCTGGCCAGCGGCCTCGCGAACATCGTCAACCGGCGCCGCGCGCTGCGCCACAAGGCGCCGTCGGCCGTCGTCGACCATCCGCCGGCGCGGCTGCATCGGCGCCTGGGCGCGCTCAGCGCGCTGGTGCTGGCCATCCTGCTGGCCAGCGGCATCGCGCTGCAATTCGAAACGCTGCTCGATCCGGCCTACGGCTATCGCTCGGCGCCCGCGCAAGGGCGCCGCCAGATCAGTCTGCGGCAGGCCTGGAGCGCGGCGCATGCCCGCTATCCGGCCGCCGACACCCGTCTGATCATGTCGCCCTTCGTGCCGGGCGGCGTGTTCCGCATCGGCCTCGTCGTGCCGGACGGGCAGGGCGCCGGCAAGGAGGTCGAGCTGTTCGTCGACGCCTATTCCGGCGCGGTGCAACGCGAGCGCCGCAGCGACGAGGGCGGGCTGGCGGCGCGCCTGCCGCGGGTGTTCGAGTCTCTGCATGGCGGCAAGGTGCTCGGCGTGGCGGGGCAGGCCCTCGCCTTCGTCGCCGGACTGCTGCCCCTGGCGTTCCTCTTCACCGGGCTGGCGCTGGGCCGGCGCCGCCGGCGCAACTAGTGTAGTGCTGCGTCCTTGTTGACGCATAAAAATGCGCCTTTGCCCGCCATGCGTCGTTGCCAATCCTCGCGATAGCCCGCTATCACTCCGGTTGGCGCCTAGCCTGGCGGGCAAATGCATCATTTTTATATGCGCCCCCAAGAACGCAACACTACACTAGGCCTTGCGCGCTGCCGCCGGGCGCGTTTTCGGCATATGGATATTTGGATTCAGTTCTGTCCGTGGCGGCGCGGAAGGCATACAATCGCTTCCTTTTGCATAAACATTAATGGAACCGGCCGCCTCGGAACAACTCGCGCAATGGCTGCTCGGCAGCATAGAGCTGGACGCGGCCGCCCTACACGTGGGGCGCTACTGCGGCCCGTGGCGCGCCTCGACGGCCGATCGCGGGCTGGCCAGCTTCCATCTGCTGCTGCACGGCGAGTGCTACCTGCACGTGCCCGGCCAGGCGCCGCTCAAGCTGCAGGCGCGCGACGGCGTGTTCCTGATGCGCGAGGTGGCCCATTTTCTCAGCCCCTCGCCGGACCCGGCGGCGGTCGTCGGCGGCCAGGACATGCTGCCGCTGGCCGGCGCGCGCGACGGCGACGGCGCCGAGGCCGGCGCCGGCCTGGCCTGCGGCTTCTTCCGTTTTCGCGGCACGCTCAGCGCCATGGTGGTCGATTCCTTCCCGCAGCATCTGGTCTGCCGCAGCGGCGACCCGGCGCTGCGCCACACGGCGGCGCTGTTCGACCTGATCCTGGCGGAGGCGGGCGGCGACCCGGCGCGGCCCTCGCCGCTGGTGGCGCGCCTGGTCGAGCTGCTGTTCTTCTACCTGATCCGCCACGCCGCCCAGCGCGAAACGGTGGGCGCCGGCCTGCTGGCGCTGGCCCAGCGCGGCGAGTTCGTCGCCCTGCTCGACGACCTGCTGCGCCATCCCGGCGCGGACTGGAGCATCGCCCGCATGGCGCAGGCGGTGCACATGTCGCGCGCCGCCTTCTGCAAACACTTCAGCAGCGTCGGCGGCCTGCCGCCGGCGCAGTTCCTGCTGCGCCTGCGCATGACGGCGGCGGCCAGCCGGCTGCGCGCCGGCGATTCGGTCGAGCAGGCCGCCGAGCACGTCGGCTACCAGTCGAGCGCCGCGTTCAGCCGCGCCTTCAAACGCATCGTCGGCGCCCAGCCGGGCAGCTACCGGCGCCAGCTGCGCACGGGCGCATAAAGACGTTTGAACATTAAACGGCGACGAACGAGTATGGCGACAGCGGCCCCAACATCGGATAATATCGCCTCCTTGTCCAAGAAAGACCGCCATGTCCCGACTCACCCTGCATACACTCGATAGCGCGCCGGCCGACAGCCAGGCCTTCGTGGCGAAAGCCATCGCCAACAACGGCTTCCTGCCGAACCTGATCGGCGTGCTGGCCAACGCCCCCGTGGCGCTGGAGACCTACATGACGGTGGCCGGCATCAACGGCCGCGCCAGCCTGACGCTGGCCGAGCGCGAAGTGGTGCAGATCACGGCGGCGCGCATCCATGGTTGCGACTTCTGCGTGGCCGGCCACACGGCGGTGGCGCTGAAGAAGGCCGGCCAGCCGGCCGAGCTGGTGCGCGCCCTGCAAAGCGGCGCCGACACCGGCGACGCCAAGCTGGACGCGGTGGCCCACTTCGCCACGGCCGTCATCGCGCGGCGCGGCGCGGTCGACGACGCCGAACTGCAGGCCTTCCTGGCCGCCGGCTACAACCAGCAGCAGGCGCTGGAGGTGGTGCTGGGCATCAGCCTGGCCACGTTGTGCAACTTCGCCAACAGCCTGGCCGGCACGCCGGTCAATCCGGAGTTGACCCCCTACCTGCCGGGCGCGATCTAACATGGCCGCCCTCAACGACTGGCTGCGCGAACACGCCGAGGCGCTCGATCAATCGCAGGACCAGGCCGACGCCGTCATGCCGCAGCTGGCGGCCGGCGGCCGCTTCCGTGTCGGCGTGCCGACCGAGCTGGGCGGCGACGGCGGCGACGTGCGCGACGCCATCCGCGCCATCGCCGAGGTGGCCGAGCAGTCGGTCACGGCGGCCTTCGTCTACTGGGGCCAGCGCACCTTCATCGAATACCTGCTGCACAGCCCCAACGCGGCGCTGCGCGAGCGCCTGCTGCCGGCGCTGCTGGACGGCCGCCTGGCCGGCGCCACCGGCCTGTCGAACGCAATGAAGTTCCTGTCCGGGATGGAGCCGCTGCAGATCAACGCCGAGGTGGAGCAGGGCGGTTGGCGGCTCGACGGCCAGCTGGCCTGGGTCACCAACCTGCATCCAGCCCACTTCGTCGTCGCGGCGGCGGTCGCGCCGAGCGACGCTGCGCCGCCGGTCATCGTGGTGTTCGACAGCGAAGCGGCCGGCGTGCAGCGCGGCGCCAACCTGGAGCTGATCGCCCTGCGCGGCAGCCATACCGCCGCCGTCAAGTTGACGCGCGTGGCGGCCGGGCCGGAACACGTCATCAGCGCCGACGCGGCGAACTGGCTGCCACGGGTGCGGCCGGCCTTCCTCGGCATGCAGTGCGGCATGTCGATCGGCCTGGCCCGCGCCAGTCTGGCGCAGGCGGCCGGCGTGGCCGGCAGCGGCCGTGGTCCGCTGGGCGAGCGCATCGCGGCGGCGCGCCTGGCGCTGGACCAGCAGGTCGAGACGCTGCTCGACGGCGTGGCGACGGGCCGCTTCGTCAGCCACCCGGCCGAGATGTTCCGCCTGCGCATAGCGCTGGCCGGTTCGGTGCAGGAGGCCTTGATGCTCGAGCTGCAGGCGCGCGGCGGCCTGGCCTACCTCGAACAGCACCAGCAGGGCTTCGGCCGCCGCTGGCGCGAGTCGGCCTTCATCCCGGTGATCACCCCCAGCCTGACGCAGTTGCAGGCGGCGCTGGCCAAGCAGGCGGCAGAGCAGGCGGCGGAGCGGGTGGCAGAGCGGGCGGCAGGGCAGGCATGAGCGAGGCGACTTTGAGCGGCACGCGGCCGGACGGTGCGCAGCCGGGCGGCGGCGGCAGGTCCGGCAAGAGCCTCGGCGAAAACCTCGGCGAACAGCCCGGCGACTGCGCCCTGCGCGCCGAGGCGCTGCGCTTCGCCTACCCGGGCCGCGCGCCGACCTTCGAGGACATCTCGCTGTCGATCCGGCCGCGCGAGATCGTCTGCCTGTTGGGCGGCAGCGGCTGCGGCAAGTCGACCCTGCTGCGCGTGCTGGCCGGCCTGCAGGCGCCGTCCTCCGGCGCCATCAGCTTCCTCGGCGCGCCGCTGCGCGAGCCGAGCCCGCGCAGCGCGCTGGTGTTCCAGCAGGCCAGCCTGCTGCCCTGGCTGACCGTGGCCGGCAACGTCGGCTTCGGCCTGGACTTCGCGCGCCAGCCGGCCATCGCGCGCGCCGCGCACGCCGAGCGCGTGCAGCAGGCCATCGCCGCCGTCGGCCTGGCCGGCAGCGAGCGGCGCTATCCGGCGGCGCTGTCGGGCGGCATGGCGCAGCGCGTCGCGCTGGCCCGCGCGCTGGCGCGCCAGCCCGAGCTGCTGTTCGCCGACGAGCCGTTCTCCGCGCTCGACGCCATCACCCGCGCCGAAATGCAGACCCTGCTGGTCGAGGTGGTGCACCAGTGGCACAGCGCGGTGCTGCTGGTCACCCACGACATCGACGAGGCCATTTTGGTGGCCGACCGCATCGTGCTGATGGGCGGCCAGCCCGGCCGCATCGTGCGCGAATGGCAGGTCGACCTGCCGCATCCGCGCCTGGCCCACGCCGCCGCCATCGGCGCGCTGCGGCTGGAGATCCTGGCGGCGCTGCTCGACGAGCGCGCCGGCGCCTGAAGCACCCGATTCCAATTTTGAGAAAGTACACCATGACCGACACCACCGCCCGCAATCCCTACCACGTCTGCGCCTCGTCCGACTGCGACTGCGGCATGACGCGGCGCGACTTCCTGCGCATGTCCGCGCTGACGGCGGCCGGCGCGGCCTCGCCGCTGCTGTTCGCCGGCGACGCCATGGCGCAGCAGGGTCCCAAGGGCGACGACCAGCCGGTCAAGATCGGCTACCTGCCGATCACCGACGCCACCCCGCTGCTGGTGGCGCACGCCCGCAAGCTGTTCGAGGCCGAGGGCCTGCAGACCGAGACGCCGCGCCTGTTCCGCAGCTGGGCGCAGATCATCGAGGCCTTCGTCTCCGGCCAGGTGAACGTGATCCACCTGCTGTCGCCGGCCACCATCTCGGTGCGCTACGGCGCCAAGTTCCCGGCCAAGGTGGTGGCCTGGAACCACATCAACGGTTCGGCGCTGACCGTGGCCAAGGACATCAACCGCGTGCAGGACCTGGGCGGGCGCACCGTCGCCATCCCGTTCTGGTACTCGATCCACAACGTGCTGCTGCAGCAGATCCTGGCCAAGAACGGCCTGAGCGTGGTCAGCAAGGGCCGCGAGGGCAGCATCGGCGCCAAGGAGGTCAACCTGGTGGTGCTGGCGCCGGCCGAGATGGTCTCGGCGCTGGCCAGCAAGTCGATCGCCGGCTTCATCGTCGCCGAGCCGTTCAACGCCCTGGCCGAGACGGCCGGCGTGGGCCAGGTGCTGCGCTTCTCCGGCGACGCCTGGAAGAACCACGCCTGCTGCGTCACCTTCCTGTCCGAGCGCGACATCAACACCCGGCCGGAATGGGCGCAGCGCGTCACCACCGCCATCGTCAAGGCGCAGCTGTGGACCCGCTCCAACCAGATCGACACGGCGCGCCTGCTGTCGAGCGGCGACCCGCACCGCTACACGCCGCACAACCTGCAGGTGCTGTCGAAGGTGCTGGCGGTGAGCGACTTCAGCGCCTACGAGCAGCGTGGCATCGTCGCCCACAAGGAGTGGGGCCAGCGCCGCATCGACTTCCAGCCCTACCCCTTCCCGTCCTACACCGAGCAGATGGTGCGGGCGCTGCAGACCACCCGGTTGGAGGGCGACACCGGCTTCCTGCAAAAGCTCGACCCGGCCTTCGTCGCGCGCGACCTGGTCGACGACCGCTTCGTGCGCAAGGCCATCGACGCGGTCGGCGGCCCGGCCGTGTTCGGCCTGCCGGCCAAGCTGCTGCGCAGCGAAACCGTGGCGGTCTAGTCGATGACGGTCAGCTTGAAACTGCGCCTGGCGCTGCCCTTGCTCGGCTTCGGCGTGGCGCTGCTGTTGTGGCAGTTCGGCGTCGCCGCGCTGCAGCGCGACACGCCGATCGCCGCCGCCTTCGCGCCGCTGGACGCGGCCGAGGCGCTGCTGCGCCTGCTGCAGGGGCCGGACATCTGGCGCGATGTCGGCCTGAGCCTGCGCCGGGTCGGCGTCGGCCTGGCCGTGGCGATGCTGCTCGGCGTGCCGCTCGGCGTGCTGGTGGGCAGCTCGAAGCGCTTCGCCGCCGCCGCCATGCCGCTGTTCCAGCTGCTGCGCATGGTCTCGCCGCTGTCGTGGATGCCGCTGGCGGTGATGACCCTGGGCGTCGGCGACGCGCCGGTCTACTTCCTGCTGGCCTTCGCCGCCGTCTGGCCGATCCTGCTCAACACCGCCGCCGGCGTCGCCCGGCTCGACCCGAACTGGCTGCTGCTGGCGCGCAGCCTGTCGGCGACGCGGCGCGAAACCATCGTCCACGTGATCCTGCCCGGCATCACCGCCGAGGTGCTGACCGGCGTGCGGCTGGCCATCGGCATCATCTGGATCGTGCTGGTGCCGGCCGAGATGCTGGGCGTCTCGGCCGGGCTCGGCTACTTCATCCTCGATGCGCGCGACCGCCTGGCCTATTCCGAGCTGATGGCGGCCATCGTGCTGATCGGCGTGCTCGGCTTCGCGCTCGACTACCTGGCGCGCGCCGCCCACGCCCGCTGGCTGCACACGCCGTCGGGCGGCTGAGTCCGGTGGCCCGCAGCGCCGGGTGAAAAATCGCGAGACTTGTCCGCCGGAAACAGCGCATACTTGGCGGAGGGGGGGAGGGCGCCGCCGTCCCCGCCGCCGTCCCGCCCGGCCAGCCTGTGGCCCCGCCGCCGGGACGTGATCGCAATCCGGTTTCGAAAGACGTCAAATGAATCACCCTTCCCTTGAGTCGGCCCCGCTGCGTGGACTGCTCCGGCGTCCCGTCATGCTGCTCGCCTGCAGCTTTATCGTTTTGGTGTGCCTGTCCCTGGTGGCCGTCCAAGTGTGGCAAACCATGCACAGCCGCGCCGTGCAACTGCGCCAGGCGGAGCGGGCCAGCGCCAACCTGGCCAACGCCGTCGCCCAGCACGCCTACGACACGCTGAAGGAGGCCGACACGGTCCTGGTCGGCCTGGTCGACCGCATGGAGCATGGTGACGCGAGCGACGTGGAGCTGGCCCACCTGCGCGACTTTTTGGTGTTGCGCACCGGCGAGCTGCCGCAGCTTCAGGATATTTTCATATTCGACGCGGCCGGGCGTTGGCGGCTCAATTTGCAGCCGACGCCGTTGGCGAACCAGGACAGCTCGGCGCGGGAATACTTCCGCTACCACCGCGACCACGCCGACCGCGGCGCCCACATCGGCCCGCCGATACGCAGCAAGGCCAGCGGCAAATGGGTGGTCACGGTGTCGCGCCGGCTGAACCGGGCCGACGGCGGTTTCGCCGGCGTGGTGCTGGCGGCGATAGACATGCAGTACTTTCTCCAGTTCTACCAGCGCTTCGACATCGGCCGCGCCGGCGCCATCTTCGTCGCCTCGGACACCGGCGTCGTGCTGATGCGCCGGCCGTTCGAGGAAATGGCGCTGGGGCGCGACATTTCCAAACTGCCGCTGTTCAGCCACTACCTGCCCAAGGCGGCCAACGACACCATCGTGCTGACCTCGGGGCAGGACGGCGTGACGCGCATCAACAGCTACCGGCGCATGCAGCAGTATCCGCTGGTCGTCTCGGCCGCGCTGGCGCAGGACGAGGTGCTGGCCGAGTGGCGCGCCGATGCCTATCTGCGCGGCGCCGTGGTCGGCGTTCTACTGCTGGGCCTGGGATGGCTGGGCGGCCGCCTGCTCAAGCAGATCCGCCTGCGCATCGAGGCCGAGGCGGAGCTGTTGCTGGCGCGCCACTCGCTGGAAAAGCTCAACCATACCCTGGAGGAGATGGCCATGCAGGACGGCCTGACCGGGCTGGCGAACCGGCGCCGCTTCGACGCCGCCTTGAGCGAGGAGTTCAGCCGCGCCAGCCGCGAGGGCGGCGCGCTGGCCCTGGTCATGATCGACGTCGACCACTTCAAGCTGTACAACGACAGCTATGGCCACGCGGCCGGCGACGAGTGTTTGCGGGCGATCGGCAGGGCGGTCGGCAAGGGGCCGCGGCGGCCCGGCGATGTGGTGGCGCGCTACGGCGGCGAGGAGATGGTGCTGCTGCTGCCGGGCACGGACATGCAGGGCGCGCTGCTCGTCGCGGAGAAGGTCCGCGGGGCGGTCGAGGGGCTGCGGCTGAGCCACGCCGGCAACGCCGGCGGCGTCGTCACCGTCAGTGCCGGCGTCGAGGCCTTCGATCCGGTGACGCGCGACAGGTGCCCGCTGGAATTGATCGAGGCGGCCGACCGGGCCATGTACCGGGCCAAGGAGGAGGGGCGCAACCGGGTCTGCGCCTGCGGCGGGGCGGTGGCGCGGACCGGCTAGCGCCGGGGCCGCCTGTGGCGCCTGTGGGTATTGCGCAACTATGTCGCGCGAGACGGGGCGGGGCGGCGGGGAATTGGCGGCGCACAATTGACGCGGTGCATGCTGACTGTTTTATAATGTTATCGATGTGAAAATGATGTTTTGTCATTGTTCCGCGCCGATATCTTATTCAATCCCATCCCACGAGGCCTCCCATGCACCTGCTTGCCTCCCTCCCGTCCGCCGGCGCCGCCGCGCTGTTGCTGCTCAGCGCGCCGTGCGCCCACGCCAGCATCGTCGCCTACGATTTCAGCGCGACCGTCAGCGAACTGACCTACTACGCCCACACCTCGCCGAGCGGCCCCGGCCCCGGCGTCTCGCTCGGCTCGTCCGACTACGCCGGCGCCCTGGTCAGCAAGGGCGACCAGGTGCGCGGCCACTTCTTCTACGATACCGAGCTGGGCCAGTTTCTCGGCGCGCCGCCGGCCCAGCCCGGCGCCGAGTCGGCCCTGTACGGCGGCCCCGGCTACGCCAACACCATGGCCGGCGTCGACTACTCGATCGGCAACGGCGGCGTGCGCTTCAAGTCGGTCGACACGCCGGTGGTGTCGGTCATCAACAACCCGCATGTCGACGTGGTGCACATCGTCGCGCTGACGCGCGACGGACAGTCGGGCCTGGGGCAGGAGGTGGGCATCGACTTCATCGACATGCGGCATATCGCCTTCAACTCGATCGCCTTGCCGGGCGAGATCAAGGCCTCGGACTACTCCATCATGGGTGTCTACAACAGCTTCACCTACGCCTCGCGCGACGACAGCCTGTACGTGGGGATGAAGATCGACAGCCTGACCCCGTCGATACCCGGCCCCGGCCCCGGCCCGACGCCGCCGGTGCCCGAGCCGGAAAGCTATGCGATGCTGCTGGCCGGCCTGGGTCTGCTGGGCGTGCTGGCGCGGCGCCGCGCCGGCGCCGCGCGCGCCTGAGGCGGACGGTCGGTCCGCCAATTCCCATCCACCTCCAGCCATTTCGATCGCCCATGTCTACTCAAACAGAAAAAGCCGCGCGTTTCGTCGCGCTGCACCAGCAGTGTTTCATCACCCCCAATCCTTGGGACCTGGGCTCGGCCCGTTTGTTGGAGGCGATGGGCTTTCAGGCGTTGGCCACCAGTAGCGCCGGCCTGGCCTGGTCGCGCGGCGGCGCCGACATGAGCGTGGCGCGCCCGGCGATGATGGCCTACCTGCGCGAGTTGTGCGCGGCGACCACGCTGCCGGTCAGCGCCGACCTGCAGAACGGCTACGGCGACGCGCCCGACGTCGTGCACGGCTGCGTCGCCGAGGCGGCGGCCTGCGGCGTGGTCGGCGCCTCGATCGAGGACGTCGGCGGCGACGGCGCGGCGATCCTCGACATCGGCCTGGCCGTCGAGCGCATCCACGCCGCCGCGCAGGCGGCCCGCGCGCTGGACTTCCCGTTCACGCTGACGGCGCGCGCCGAGAACTACCTGTACGGCAAGCCGGACCTGGACGACACCATCCGCCGGCTGCAGGCCTACCAGGAGGCCGGCGCCGACGTGCTGTTCGCGCCCGGCCTGAGCAAGGCGGCCGACATCCGCGCCGTCGCCGCCGCGCTGCAGCGGCCCTTGAACGTGATGATGGGGCTGCCGAACATGCAGCTGACGCTGCGCCAGCTCGAGGAGCTCGGCGTGCGCCGGGTCAGCGTCGGCGGCTCGCTGGCCAAGGCCGCCTACGACGCGCTGACGCGGGCCGGGCGCGAAATGCTGGAGCGCGGCAGCTTCGACTACGCGCAGACCGCGCTGAGCTCGGGCGATATCAACACCATTCTGGCCCGGCCGTAGCGGCCCGGCGGCGCCGTCCGTGGCGGCCCCGCTGCACACGCCGGCGGCAGCGCTGCGGTAAAAACGCGCAGCGCTGCTTTCCCCTTCCTAAACAAGGGCTTAGCGCCAAGGGCGCGGCCTTGTTAACAAGCTTATCCACAGTTTGTGTGCGTAACCGTGTGGGGGGCCGCGTTCCCGATCAGCTTGTCGGAAAAACTGCCAGTCGCGCCGCGCCGCGTCCGCCTCCCGCCGCAATCCCCATAGTCTTCAAGAGCTTGCCGGCGGTGGCGTCGATTTTGCTTGTCTCTTCGCGCAAGGCCCGGCCGCGCCACCACCGCGGCCGGTGCTTGCGGCGTTCCGGTGTTTTTCCACCGGCATTTCGAACCACGAGGAGACAAGACCATGAAGATGCTAGACAAGCCGTGTTGTGGACTAAGGGGAACGGCGCGCCGGCGCTGGCGCGCGCTGCTGGTGCTGCTGGCGTCCGCGCTGCTGCTGGGCGGCACGGCCAGGGCGGCCGAGTCGGGCCGTTACATCGAGCTGCTCAGCGGCGCCGGCCATGCCGACGGCACCGGCTGGCAAGCCAGTCCGGACGGCGTCGGCGGCTGGATTCCCGCCTACGCGCCTTACCCGAATCCGACCACCATGCCCAACCCGCGCCTGAACTCGCTGGGCGTGCACGGCGACCTGATGTGGTACTGGCCCGGCCCCGGCACGCCGGGGGCCGGCAGTCCGCCCACCGCCGCCCACTTCCGCTACATGCTGGACATCCCGCCGGGCGGCCTGAGCCAGTTGATCGCGCTGGTGGCGGCCGACGACGAGATGACGTTGAAGGTCAATGGCACGGTGATCGGCAGCTATCGGCTCGGCGACCATCAGCAGCCCAACACCCAGCCCATCGTGGTGCCGATGGATCTGACCCCCGCGCTGCACGAGGGCAGCAACGAGATCCTCATCGACGCGCTCGACACCGGCAGCTACCATTGGGTCTTCTTCGACCCCTACAACATCTTCGCCCCGCCCACCCAGGTGCTGGGACCGACCTTCGCCGGCGCGGCCAGCCTGATCGGCGACCGCGACGATTTCCACGGCGGCGACGCCGTCGACAGCGCGCCGAAATCGACCCATGTGCAGGACATTCTGGCGGTGTTCGCCGCTTCGACGGGAGAGGGGCCGGGCATCGACATGGATGTGGCGGCGACCAACGCGCCGGTCGGCATGACGCACAGTTTCACACTGCCGGCCGGCGCCATCGTCACCTCGGCCGGCGTGGTCGCGCGCGTCAAGATGACCGGCGACAACGTCGGCAACGACATCATCTACTACAACGACAGCACGGCGACGGTGAACGGTCCCTCCAGCAACGTGGTCGCGCTGTTCGACCTGTTGGGTACCGAGCCGCAGTTCGGCCAGACCTACCTGCTGAACCTGAACCTGGCCAAGCTGCCGCTGCGCGCCAGCAACCCCGGCGCCACCGTCTTCGGGCCGCCCGACAGCGTGCTCAGCCTGCTGCCGATGTTGCAGGCGCAGCAGCACCTGGACCTGGTGTTCGCCGACGACACGATGGTCGACTTCTCCGAGTTGACCGTCACCTACACTATGCCCGGCATGCCGGCCGGCGACCTGAACGGCGACGGCGCCGTCGACAGCGCCGACGTCGACATCATCCTGACCGGCTTGAACACGGCCGCCAGCGGCGCGTCCGATCCGCGCGACCTCGACCACGACGGCCGCATCACCATCCTCGACGTGCGCAAACTGGTGGCCGGTTGCAGCAAGCCGCGCTGCGCCAGGTGAGGCGGCGCGCCTGTCCCGGCCGGCGACGGCCGGTTTTCTCAATTCGCGGGAGAGCTGATCATGAAGAAGATATGCTGTGCGGCCATGCTGTGGCTGCTGACCCTGGCCTGGCTGCCGTCGGCGCGGGCCTTGTCCATCACGCTGGACCCCCGGGGCGGCTTCCAGGTCGCGCCGGGCGGCACGCTGCTGCTCGACATCAACATCGACGGCCTGCGCTCGGGCGGCCTGAACACCGAGCTGGGCGCCTTCCAGTTCGACCTGTTGTTCGACCCGACCCTGTTCCAGTTCGTCGCCGGCTTGCCGTCGGCCTTCGGCTCCGGGCTGGGCGTGGTGGGCGACCCCGGCTCGGCGCTGGGGTTCGTCGACCTGGTGGCGCCCGGCCAGCTGCACCTGGCCGAGGTGTCGTTGTTGGACGGCGCCACCTTGCGCGCCATGCAGGGTGACGCCTTCCTGCTCGGCACGCTGGCCTTCAACGTGACGATGCCGCCGCCGCCCGTGCCGCCCGACACCATCATCGTCGCCGACGACATCTTGCTCGGCGACGCCGCCGGCGACCGCATCCTCGGCCTCGCCAACGTCAACCCGCAGGTGATACTGCAGGTCGACGAGCCGGGCACGCTGGCCGCGCTCGCCCTGGGGCTGGCGGCGATGGCCGGGGTGCGGCGGCGCGGCCACGGCGCGGCGCCGCGCCGCATCATGGCGCCGTGGCGCCCCGGCGCGGTTTGACGGGGCGGATGCGCCGAAGGCCGCATTGCTGCGGCCCGGCCCGGCGAGCCCATCGCGGTGATCGCCGGCCGGCTTTAGGCCAGCGCCTGCCACAGCGCGCGCGGCACACCGGGCCGGTAGTCGTTGCCGCTAGCGTAATAGATTTGTTCCAGGTCGCCATGGTAGCCGTTGGCGATGGCGGTGGCGGCCTTGGCGGTCCGGCCGCTGCGCGAGTAGTGGACGACGAGACAGCGCTTCATGGACTCCCGCCAAACGGATGCGGCGCGGCGGCGCGCCAGTCACACAGGATAGGACGGCCCGGTCGGCGGTTTTGTTCCCGCGCCGGCCGGCGCCGGCCCCCGCCGCGCCCGGCTACTGCGCCGGCGCTTGATCCAGATCAGCGTCGCGCCCGGACGGAGGAGGGGAGGCAGGTGGGGTGTACTGGTCAAAACACCGGCACAATGTCACCGTTTATCTGGTTGATTGTACCGGTACTGTATTGGTTTTGTCGATTAGCATGGGTCTTCACTCACAGGAGATCCCATGTCGACCATCGTTCGCCAGTATCGCATTCGCGCCGCCGTCGCGGCCCGCGCCGCCACCGCCACCATCATCGGCGCCGTCGCGCCACGGCAGGGAGGCGCGCCATGGACGCCTTGATGCCGCTGATCCCCCTGATGTCCTTCGCCTTCGTCTCGTCGATCACGCCGGGACCGAACAACATCATGCTGACCTCGTCGGGCATCTGGTTCGGTTTCCGCCGCTCGATCCCGCACATGCTCGGCATCACCATCGGCTTCGGCGTGCTGCTCGGCATCTGCGCCGCCGGCATCGGCGCGCTGGTGATGGCGCTGCCGGCGCTGCAAATCGCGCTGAAGGTGGCCGGCTCCGGCTATTTGCTGTACCTGGCCTGGCAGTTGCGCAGCATGAATTTCGACCGCCAGGTCGAGGCGGCACACCGGCCGATGGGCTTCATGGCGGCGGCCGCCTTCCAGTTCTGCAATCCCAAGGCCTGGGTCATGGCGATCACCGGCGGCGCGGCCTTCCTGCCGCAGAATCTGCCGGTGGCGCTGGCCATTTTGCTGTATTGCACGGTGTTCTGCGCGGTCAATCTGCCCTGCATTTCAGTGTGGGCCGGCGCCGGCGCCTTGCTGCGCAGGTTCCTCGCCGATCCTCTGTGGCAAAAGGTGTTTTGCGCCGTGATGGTGGCGCTGACCGCGTATTCGGCCCTGGCGATCTGGTTGTGATGTTGGCGGCGTAGCGGGTATCGATCGGCGACGCCGCCGGATGGCGTGGCGGCCCTGATTTGGCGGGTGGCGCTAGTACGGCGCTAGACCGCAATCGCCGTCTTACTGCGGCAAGGTTGAATGAGGGACTCCACCGGGATTCCCAAGCCTTGGTGTAGGCGCCGTATCATCGCCAGTGTCAGCGGCCGAACGCCATTGAGCACGTCATCGACGCGACTCAACGCGCCTATCATCGGTACCAGGTCTTTTGGCGTCAGGCCTTTTTGGTCCATGCAAAACTTAATTGCTTCGACGGGATCGGCGAACTCGAGCGGGAAATGGCGCGTTTCGTATGCTTCTACCAAGATGGCGAGTACGTCGAGTCGATCGCCTTCTGCGGTTCCCCATTCCGCCGACATCAAGGACTGCACCTCTTTGAGTGCCGCCTCGTAGTCATCTTTGTTACGGATAGGACTGATGTTCATAATTGATTCCGCTAAACGTTCTGGGCATCGGCGTATTGAAAACCTAGTCTCGATTTTGGAGAGTGTCAACGTTGTGTCGACTACCTCTGTCCCTACTGTTTGTGTCTGCACAAAAAAGAGAACTTGTTTGCTGGCCTTGCACTCAACGCTCGTCGTGCAGTTTGAAGTGCTGCCATTCCTTGCCTTGGTATTTCAGCAGGATTTGCTCGATGGCGCCGTCGCGGGCCATCTCTTGCAGCGTTTTTTGCAGGGCCGCCGCCCGGTCGCGTTGGGGCGACTTTTTGCCGATGAAGAGGTGGTTGGCGACGTTCCCGAACAGGAAGACCGACGGGTCGAGCAGCTGCTCCTGGTGTTGTTTCTTGAGCTGGAACAACAGTACCAACATATTGCCGGCGATGACGTTGGCGCGGCCCTGCACGAACATGCCGACCATCTGGTCGTAGGTGGTCACGCGGTATTTGTAGAGGCGCTCGTCGAGCTCAAACGGGGCGCCGAACGGCGTGCTGCCGAGGAACAGCACGGTGCGCGCCTTGACCAGGTCGTCGTAGCGCCGCAGCGGCGTGCCGGCCCGGCCCAGGGCCACCAGCCTGGCCACGTCGGTGACACCGGCGTCGATGGCGACGGCGTCGCTGTTGGGCGCGGCAAACATGATCGCGCCGTCGATGTTGCCGACCTCCAACTCGACCAGCATCCTGGCCTTGGGCATGATGTGGATGTCCATGGCGACGCCGCTGCGCCTGGACAGTTCGCGCAGGATGTCGTGGTGCAGGCCGGCCGGCGCGCCCTGGTCGTTGAAAAAGCCCAGCGGCTCGGATTGGATGATGCCCACGGCCATGGGCGCACCCTGCGCCGGCGCGCACAGGCACACGCCGGCCGCCAGCAGCGCCAGCAGTTGCCGTCGGCGCCAATGTGGTGCGGCGCGGGCGTGGCAGGCTAGCATTGGTGACAGGATTGACGCATTTCAGGCGGCGAGGGGATGGCGGAGGGTTTTCATAGCCGGTGTCCCTTATGCAAATTCACGCAAAAGACGAAGCCACCGCTGTGCCCGCCGGCGCGGCGCTTGCTGCGCCATGGCCGGGGCATGTCATCGATGGTGGTGGTGCGGGCCGGCCGGCGAGGCTGGCGCCGCATCCTGCAAGTCTAATTGCATGACGGACAGATAGCTATCGGAATCGGCGAAAACCCCGAGTCGGCGTGCGCGCCGGCCTCAGATGGCCACGTAGCGTCCGGGTTGGTGGTTGATGGCGATGGTCAGGTTGAGCACCAGGGCGCCCAGCAGCGACATGGCGATGGCGCTGGGCGAGATCAGCGGGATCGACAGCGCCGTGATGGTGCCGTCGAGCGCCAGTTGCACATAGCCGGCGCGCCAGCCGTAGCGTTCCTGCAGGTACAGCACCAGCACGTTGACGCCGCCCAGGCTGGCGCGGTGGCGGAACAGGATCAGCAGGCCGACGCCGGCCAGCAGGCCGCCCATGACGGCGGCGTAGGCGGGGTTGATCTGGTCGATTTTGAAGGCCAGCGGCAGCAGCTCCGACCACAGCGAGAGCAGCAGCACCGAGCAGAAGGTCTTGAGGGTGAAGACCCAGCCGAGTTTCTTCCAGGCCAGCAGGTAGAACGGGATGTTGATCAGGAAGAACAGCTTGCCGAAGCTGACGCCGCTGGCGTAGTGCAACAGGAAGGCGATGCCGACGGTGCCGCCGGTGATCAGGCTGGCCTTGCCCAGCAGCGCCAATCCCAGCGAGATCAGCAGCGTGCCGGCGACCAGCGCCTGTATATCGTCGAACAGGGTGTGCGGGGCGGCGGACGGGGCGGCGGGCGGGACGGTGGCTTCAGTTTCCATCGCGCCACTATAATCCCGCCGAGTGCGCGGCGGCAATGCTCACCTTGGATGATTGCCTCGCTCGTTCATTTGTGTACTAATTCCCCCGCCACCCGCTTTCCATGCCCCGTCAAGGCCACACCAGCGACAGGGCGATGCCCCACATGGTGGCGGCGATCAGGCCGTCGAGCACGCGCCAGGCGTGGGGCAGGGCGAACAGCGGCGCCAACAGGCGGGCGCCCAGGCCGAGGCAGGAAAACCACAGCAGCGAGGCGCTCATGGCGCCGGCGGCGAAGACGTAGCGCCCCGTCTCGCCGGGCTGTTGCGCGCCGATGGCGCCGAGCAGCACCACGGTGTCGAGCCAGGCGTGGGGATTGAGCAGGCTCAGCGCCAGCGCCGTGCGCAGGGCCGGGCCGCGCCGGGTCAATGCCGCCGAGGCCGGGCCCGGCGCGGCGGCCGGTGCTTTGGCCGATACGGCAAGCGGTGCGGGTGCCGATACGGCGGCGCCGCTCGGGGCGGTGGCGAAGGTGGCGGCGCCCGGCGCCAACGGATCAAGGCCGCTCGGCCGCCAGGCGGCCCAGACGGCGCGCCGGCCGTATTCGAACAGGAACAGGGCGCCGGCGACGCGGATCAGCCCCAGCAGCGCGGCGTTGCTGGCCACCACGCGGCCGACGCTGCTCACGCCCAGGCCGATCAGCAATATGTCGCAGCCCATGCAGACGGCGGCGCACAGCAGCACGTGGCGGCCCTGCAAACCCTGCTTGAGCAGGAAGGCGTTCTGCGCGCCGATGGCGATGATCAGGCTGCCGCCCAGGCCGATTCCCTTGAAAAACACACTGCTCAACATGACGTCCCCTTGGTTTGACAGGACGCCAGCATAATCAGCCGGGGTGGATTAGTATAATGAATGATATTCACCATTCATTCAAAAAACTAATGAGCGCCATCGATTATCGCGGCCTGGCCGCGCTCGACGCCGTGGTCGGCAGCGGCAGTTTCGAACGGGCGGCGGTCCAGCTGTCGATCAGCCAGCCGGCCGTGTCGCACCGGCTGCGCGCGCTGGAGGAGGCGGTCGGCGCGCTGCTGGTGGTGCGCAGCCAGCCGCCGCGGGCCACCGAGCGCGGCCTGCGCCTGATCGCCCACTACCGCCAGGTGCAGCTGCTCGAATCGGCGCTGGAGACGGCGCCGGCGGCGGCGCGGGCGCTGCCGCAGTTCGCCATCGCCGTCAACGCCGACAGCGCCGCCACCTGGCTGCCCGAGGCGCTGGCGCCGCTGCTGACGCCGACCAGCTGCCTGATCGACGTGCGCATCGCCGACCAGGACCACACCCTGCGCCAGTTGCGCGAGGGCCGCGTGGTGGCCTGCGTCACCAGCTCGGCCGAGGCGGTGGCCGGCACCGTGATGACGCCGCTGGGCGTGATGCGCTACCACTGCGTCGCCGCGCCGGCCTTCGCCGCCCGCTGGTTCGCCGACGGCTTGAGCGCCGAGGCGGCGGCGCGCGCGCCGGCGCTGGTGTTCGACCAGCACGACGCGCTGCACCGCAACTATCTGCGCCAGCAGCTGGGCTGGGACGGCGCCTTTCCGCAGCACGCCTTCGGCACCTCGGAGGGCGTGGTGCGCATGATCGAGGCCGGCCACGCCTATGGCATGCTGCCCGCGCAGCAGGCCGGCGCGGCGCTGGCCGCCGGCACGCTGCTCGACCTGACGCCGGGCGCCCACTTCGACGTGGCGCTGGCCTGGCACTGCTGGAACGTGCAAACGGCGCTGACGCGCGCCCTCAGCGACAGCGTGGTGGCGACGGCGGCGCGCTGGCTGCTGCCGCCCTGAGGCGGCGCGAAGCCCTGTCGCGGCAAGCCCGCTGCAATCCGGCTGCATCGGCGCGTGGCGCCCGCAGCGTTCGTTTGAGCGGCGGCAAATTGTCGCGCGGCAATTGACGCACAATGGACCTTCCCGCCGGCCCCGGCGGCCGCCAGCAGGAGCCGCCATGACGCCACACTACGCCCCCGGACTGTTCGACCGCCTGCTCGACGACCAGCCGCACGCCGCCACGCGCGGCGGCCGCGCCGGCTGGACGCTGGAGCAGTTGAAGGACGCCGTGGCGCGCGATCTGGAGGCGCTGCTCAACACCCGTGCCGCGCTGCCGGCCGGGCTGCTCGAAGCCTATCCCGAGGTCGGCAACTCGATCGTCAACTACGGCCTGATCGACTTCGCCGGCATGTGCCTGACCAGCAGCGAGGACCAGAAGCTGATCTGCGCGGCGGTGCAGCGCGCCATCGAGCGGCATGAGCCGAGGCTGAGCGCCGTCAGCGCCTCGCTGCGCGTGCGCGGCACGTGCGTCAACCGGGTCGACTTCCTGATCTCGGCGCGCTTGAAGGTGGATGCGGCGGCCGAGCTGGTGCGCTTCGACGCCGTGCTCAAGCCGTCCACGCAGCAGTACGCGATCCGCCAGCTTGGCCACGCCGAGCAGGACACTTCGTCCTGATCGCCGTTGCGCAACTGGCGGGCGATCTGCTCATACATCGAGGTGACGTTCTTGCGCACCAGCGGCGCGTTGGCGGGGATGACTGCGTTCATGGTGGCGGCTTCCGGGAGGGCCGAAATGGCGATGTGGGCGTGCCGCGATTGTTCCCGATCCGGCCGCTTCGCGCGCCCAATCAATTCGAATATGGATATGCAAAAGGCTTCGTTTTGAATTTCAAATTTAATACGTAGCATGACAAGTTGACACCCCGCCAAGGCAGCGCCGGCCGGGCTCCGAACGCAGTTCAGACTTGATCGGCACACCATGTCCACTCAGCAGATGGCCCAGTTATCCGTCGACGGCGTCGACTTCGCCTACCCCAACGGCCACGCCGTGTTCCGCGACTTTTCGCTGCATGTGCAAGCGGGCGAATTCGTCGCGCTGCTCGGCCCCTCCGGCTGCGGCAAGAGCACCTTGCTCAACCTGTTGTCCGGCTTCCAGCAGCCGCAACGCGGCAGCGTCGCCATCAACGGCGTGGCCGTCACGCCGGAGGCGCCGGAGCTGGGCTATGTGTTCCAGTCGCCGCAGCTGTTCCCCTGGCTGAACGCGCTCGACAACGTGCGCTTCGGGCTGCGCATGGCCAAGCGCCTCGGCGCCGCCGAGCAGCGCGAGCGGGCGCGCCACTATTTGGAGCTGGTCGGCTTGGGCGACGCCGCGCACAAGCTGCCGTACCAGCTGTCCGGCGGCATGCAGCAGCGCGTCGCGCTGGCGCGCACGCTGGTGATGGAGCCGACCCTGCTGCTGATGGACGAACCCTTCGCCGCGCTCGACGCCATCTCGCGCAGCAGCATGAACGAGGAGACGCTGCGCCTGTGGTCGGCGCTGGGCCAGACGGTGGTGTTCATCACCCACGACATCGACGAGGCGGTGTTCCTGGCCGACCGCGTGGTGGTGCTGGGCGGCGCGCCGGAGGGCATCCGCAGCGAGCTGGCCATCGACTTGCCGCGTCCGCGCAGCCAGCGCGCCACGCGCAAGCTGCCGCGCTTCCACCAGTACAGCAGCGCGCTGATGGACTGCATCGCCGACGCCGCCGAGGCTTGAGCCGTTTCCGCCCCCCATCGATACAAGCTGAAAGCCGAACATGATCAAAATCCTTGCCCTGTCTGTCGCCGCACTCTCGTTCCTTCCCGGCCTGGCCCAGGCCGACGGCAAGCCGCTGCGCATCGGCTGGGTGCGCGCCATGGCGAACGCGCCAGCGCTGATCGCCGAGAAGAACGGCTACTACGCGCAGGAGGGCTTGAACGTCGAGCTGAAGGCCTTCGGCGACGGCCCCATCGTGCAGCAGGCGCTGTCCTCGGGCGACCTGGACATGGCCTACATCGGCGCGCCGCCGGTGTTCCAGTGGTTCGCGCGCGGGCTGAACAGCCGCATCCTGGCCAAGGTCAACTACGGCCAGGCGGCGCTGATCGCCACGGCCAACAGCCCGATCAAGAACGTGGCCGATTTGCGCGGCAAGAAGGTGGCCGGCCTGGCCAAGGGCAGCGGCATGGACCTGCTGTTGCGCGGCTACGTGGCCAAGGAGCTGGGCGGGCTGGAGCCGGACAAGGACGTCGACATCGTCAGCATGCCCGCCGCGAACATGAACGCGGCGCTGGAGCGCGGCCTGGTCGATGCCGCCTTCACCTGGGAGCCCTTCGTCTCGACCGCCGTGCTGCGCGGCAGCGGCAAGGTGCTGGTGGACTTGAACCAGAAGCTGCCCAACTACCCTTGGTATGTGGTGATGGCGGTGCCGCGCACCCTGGCCGAGCGGCCGGACGAGGTGGTCAAGGTGCTGCGCGCGCACCGCCGCGCCATCGCCTTCCTCAACCAACATCCGGCCGAGGCCAACCAGATCATCGCCGAGGCCTTCGAGATCGCGCCGATCAAGACCGCCGCCGGCGCCACCATCGCGCCGGCCGCCATCGTGCAGGAGGCGCGCAAGCGGCTCGGCTGGTCGGACAAGATCGAGCCGGCCGACCTGCGCTTCATCCAGCGGCTGATGGACTACTCGCTCGGTCTGGGTCTGCTGAACCGACCGCTGACGGCGGGGCAGATCGTCGACCCGAGCTGGCAACTGCGCGCCGAGCAGCCGGCGCTGGTGCGCAAATGAACGCCGTCGCCAACGGCGTGGAGTTGGAGGGCTTGAACCGCGCCCTCAATGTCGCCGAAGCGCGCGCCGCCGCATCGGGCGCCGGCGTCAAGGGCACCGGCCTGCGCCTGCGCCTGCCGACGCCGTCGTGGAGCTGGGCCGCCTTGCCCTTCCTGCTGCTGGTGTGGAGCGCGCTGGCCAGCCGCTTCCCGTCCTACATCCTGCCGCAGCCGTGGGAGGTGGCGCAGGAGGGCTGGCGCTGGATCGCCAGCGGCAAGCTGTGGCCGCAGCTGGCGGCCAGCCTGCTGGAGGAGCTGGGCGGCTTCGGCGCGGCCATCGTGGTGGCGCTGCTGCTCGGCACCAGCGCCGGCATCTCGCGCCGCTTCCGCGAGTTCGTCACGCCGCTCAACGGCCTGTTCATGGCGATCCCGCCGATCGCCTGGGCGCCGCTGACGATGATCGTGTTCGGCATCGGCTACATGGCCATCATCGCGGTGATCTTCATCGCCGCCGTGTTCCCGATGGCGCAGGTGATCCAGGACGGCGTGCTGGCGATCCGCAGCGACGAGGTGCGCGCCGCCCGCGTGCTTGGCGCCAGCCGGGTCCAGCTGCTGTTGCACGTCTACCTGCCGGCCTCGCTGCCGGCGCTGACCAGCGCGCTGCGCGCCGGCTTCAGCCAGGCCTGGCGCGCGCTGGTGGCGGCCGAGATGATCGGCGCCTCGCGCGGCATCGGCTGGATGGTGTCGATGGGCGGCCAGGTCGGCAACGCCGCCCAGGTCCTGCTCGGCATCGCGCTGATCGGACTGACCGCCTGGCTCGCCGAGCTGCTGGTGTTCCGCCGCCTGGAGCGGCGCCACGAGGGCTGGCGCGGCCATTGAGGCGCCGAGGCCGACAACACGCCAACAGAACAACGACAACAGAACAACGACAACAGAACAACGATAACGACTACGGGAACGGACCACATGAGCAAGCAAACTACCCCAGTGGCGACGGCGCAAAGCTACGCCGCATTGCGCGAAAAACTCGGCAAGCACTACGCGCCGGAAGGCCTGTACCTGCAGAACAAACAGCTGCCCTTCGTCGGCCGGGTCGCCTGCAACGTCGCGCGGCTGGAGACCGGCAGCTGGAACGAGATCGTCATCGACTACGAGGTGGGCGCGGCCGGCCTGGCCGACGGCGGTTGGTTCAAGGCCACCTTCAAGTTCTATTCCGACTGGGCGCTGTTCCAGACCAGCGACCCGACGGCGGCCAACTACATCAGCGCCGAGTACCAGTCCGGCAAGCTGGTGGCCGGGCAGAGCGCGGCCAGCGTGCAGTCGCTCAGCGTGCGGTTCGACCAGAAGGGCCACGAGCGGCCCTACCAGAAATCGATCATCGTCGACGTGGTGGACGGCTACCTCAACGCGGGCGACCACATCATCATCCGCCTGGGCGACCGGCGCGGCGGCGGACCGGGCACGCGGGTGCAGACCTTCACCGAGGACCGCTTCCGCTTCCGCTGCTACGTCGACCCGCTGGGCACCTCGCGCTTCGCCGCCGTGCCGGGCGATATCGTCATCGACATGGCGGCCGGCGCGCCGGCGCGGCTGCTGCTGGCCGGCCCGCGCTTCGCCCGGCCCGGCGAGCGCGTGCCCTTCCGCGTCTCGGCGCAGGACCGCTGGGGCAACGTCTGCCAGGCCGCCGGCGGCGCGATCCGCCTGCGCGCCTACGCGGCGGCGGGCGCCGCCGCGGATGGCGCTGCCGCCGCTGCCGCCGCCGCCGAGCCGCTCTACGACAAGCTGTTGCCCCTGCCCGAGCAGGGCTGGGCCAGCGTCGGCGCCGACGACCTGCCGGCCGACGCCGACCTGCGCGTGGTCGCCGAACTGGTCGGCGGCCGCGACGTCAAGCCGGCCAGCGCGCTGCTCAGCGTGGACCGGCGCTTCGGCGCGCCGCGCTCCTTCTACGCCGACCTGCACGTGCACGCCGGCGACACCGTCGGCACCAACAGCCCGGCCTACAACGCCGCCTACGCGCGCGACGTCGGCGGCATCGACGTGCTGGGCTACACCGCCAACGACTTCCAGATCACCGACGCCAACTGGCAGCTGGGAGTGGACACGGTGGAGGAGTTCAACCGGCCTGGCCACTTCGTCTGCTATCCGGTGCAGGAGTGGTGCGGCAGCTCGACCGCCGGCGGCGACCACAACGTGGTCTTCCTCGGCGACGCCGCGCCCGACTTCCCCTACAACAAACGCGGCGAGCACAACCGCACCTTCCTGTGGAACGAGGACATGAAGGGCGCCGCAGTGGAGACGGGGCGCTGGCCGGTGGAGGAGTTGTGGGCCGCCTATGTGGACGAGCCGGAGCAGCACCTGATCATGCCGCACGTGGGCGGGCGGCGCTACATCCCCGACTGGCACCACCCCGGGCTGGAACGGCTGGTGGAGATCGCCTCCAGCTGGGGCCACTTCGGCTGGTTGTACCAGGACGTCATCGCGCGCGGCTACCAGATCGGCGTGGCCGCCAGCGGCGACGAGCATCGCGGCCGCCCCGGCGGCGGCCCGCCGGGCACCCAGGTGTTCGGCGTGCACGGCGGCCTGACCGGCGTGCTGGCCGAGCAGCTCGACCGCGCCAGCATCGGCCGCGCGCTGCGCGCCCGCCACACCTGGGCCACCACCGGCGAGCACACCGCCTTGCTGGTCAAGGCCGGCCGCCACGTGCAGGGCGACGCCTTCCGCGCCGACGGCCCGCTCAGCGTCGACTATCAATTCCTCGGCGCCGCCGGCTGGGACGAGATCGCCGCCTACGACCACACCGGGCGGATCTGGCGGCGCAACCTGCACCAGGAGCTGGGCTTTTCGGAGCGCCTGATCCGCCTGCGCTGGGGCGGTGCGCGCATCCCCGACCGCTACCGCTGGGCCTCGTGGAAGGGCCGCATCACGGTCAGCAACGGCACCGTCAACCGCTACCAGTCGCACGGCTTCGAGCACGGCGAAGAGGTCTGCTGGCGCGACGGCCCGACCGGCATCGCCTTCCGCAGCGACACCTACGGCGACGCCGACAGCATCGACCTGGATGTCAGCAACCTGCGCAATTGCACCATCAAGGTCGAGGGCACCATCGACAGCTACGTCAAGGTGGGCGACCCGCTGCAGCGCAACCCCTTCGTCCACGCGCCGGAGTTCAGCTGGCAGATCAGCGGCGCGCAGCTGTTGGAGGAGGGCGGCCTGCGGCTGGAGCTGGGCGGCGCCGAGTTGTTCCTGGCATTGGAGCGCTTGACCGAGCAGGCCCTGCCGGCCGAGGTGTCCGGCACGCTGGAGATCGCGCCGCATAACGGCCCCTTCGGCCACCGCCCAGTCTACTTCTTCGGCCGCCAGCGCGACGACAGCAAGGTCTGGTCGTCGGCGCTGTTCGTCACCTTCGACCCGACAGCGCCGGCTTGACGCCCGATCCGGTCTGTGTGATATTAGCCGCCATGAACACCAAACACTCCTCGCCATCCGTCACCACCGCCTTCGCGCAGTGTTGTGATCGTGCGCTTGGGGAGAGCGTCGCGTAGACAGCCACGTTTGCACATTCCTCAAGGGCCACAGCGTTGAAAAACCTGTGGCCCTTTTTGTTTTTAGTTGACCTGATCCGGAAGACACCATGGCATTACACCTGTACGACACCTATACCCGCACGCAGCGGGAACTGCACGCGATCGAACCCGGCCGGATCGGTCTATATGCCTGCGGCCCGACGGTGTACGACTACGCCCACATCGGCAATCTGCGCACCTACATCTTCGTCGATTTGCTGCGCCGCGCCTTGGAATATGAGGGCTTCCAGGTCAACCACGTCATGAACATCACCGATGTTGGCCACCTGACTTCCGACGCGGACAGCGGCGACGACAAAATGGAGAAAGGCAGCCGGCGCACGGGGAAGTCGGCGTGGGACGTCGCCGAGGAGTACACGCGGGCCTTCAAGGAAGACCTGGCCTTGTTGAACATCCGCGCGCCCGCCACCTGGTGCCGCGCCACCTCGCATATCGCCGAGCAAATCGAATTCATCGCCGACCTGGAGCGCAAGGGCTACACCTACCGCACCGCCGACGGCATCTACTTCGACACCTCGCGCCAGCCGGACTACGGCTATCTGGCGCGCCTGGACCGCGCCGGCCTGCAGTCGGGAAAACGGGTGGAGATGGGCGAGAAGCGGCAGATCACCGATTTCGCGCTGTGGAAGTTCAGCGGCACCGTCGGCCTGCGTCAAATGGAGTGGGACAGCCCGTGGGGCGTCGGCTTCCCCGGTTGGCACATCGAATGCTCGGCGATGTCGGCCCGGCATTTGGGCGAGTACTTCGATATCCATTGCGGCGGCGAGGACCACGTGCCGGTACATCACAGTAACGAGATCGCCCAAACGGAAGCCCGGTATGGAACCCGGTTGGCCAATTTCTGGTTGCATGGCGCCTTCCTCAAGAGCGGGGACGGCAAAATGTCGAAATCGGGCGGCGCCTTCCTGCGCCTGCAAACGCTGATAGACAGGGGCATCGACCCCTTGGCCTATCGATACCTGTGCCTGACCACGCACTACCGCAGCCAACTGAATTTTACCGACGAAGCGCTCAACAGCGCGGCCAACGGGCTTGAGCGCTTGCGCACGCTGGTGTACCGGCTGGGCGTGCCGGGCCGAGCCGACGACCACTATCTCGAACGTTTTCGCGCCGAGTTGGGCAACGACCTGAACTTGCCGCGCGCGCTGGCGCTGGCGTGGGAAGTGCTGAAAAGCGGCCTGGCGGACGGGGTGAAAAAGGCGACGCTGCTGAGCTTTGACGAAGCGTTCGGCCTGCGGCTCGCTGTTTGGCAGCCCGACGTCGTCAGCATTCCGCAGGAGCTGGTCGAGTTGATGACTCGGCGCGAGCTGGCCAGGAGCGAGCGGCGCTGGTCTGACGCCGATCAGTTGCGCGCCCAGGCGAGGGAAATCGGCTATGACTTAGACGACACCCCGCAGGGGCAGCAAGCACGCAGGATGTGAGCCGGCATCTGCCGCCGGCGCAGGACGGGGGCGGGGGCGCCCCCGCGTTCCGCTAAGTCGGGCGTACCGGGCCGCGCGGTGCCGCCGGCTTGCGGCGCCACTGTTCGACCGCCTCGAACAGCAGCATGCCGGCCACCATCGCGCCGACGAACAGCAGCATCTTCGGCAGGCCCATGCCGGCGCCGACCAGGGCCGGGCCGGGACAGATGCCGGCGATGCCCCAGCCGATGCCGAACAGGCCGCTGCCAACCAGCAGGCGGCGGTCGATGGTCTGCGCCGTCGGCAGTTTCATCTCGGCGCCCAGCCAGCTGCGGCTGCGCCGCCGCGCCAGCGCGAAGGCGAGCACGCCGACGCCGATGGCGCCGCCCATCACCAGCATCAAGGACGGGTCCCAGTCGCCGGCCAGGTCGAGGAAGCCCAGCACCTTGGCCGGATTGGCCATGCCCGACACGATCAATCCCCAGCCGAACACCAGGCCGGCCAACAACGCGCTCACGATCAACATATGCGACTCCTTAAAACGACAACAAATGACGGGTGACGAAGACGGTGGCGAAGCCGGCTCCCATGAACACGGCGGTGGCGGCCAGCGAGCGCCAGGACAGGCGCGACAGGCCGCACACGCCGTGGCCGCTGGTGCAGCCGGAGCCGTAGCGGGTGCCGACGCCGACCAGCAGGCCGGCCAGCACCAGCGCGCCGTCGCCGGCCGCGACGCTGACCGGCGGCAGGGTGGCGAACAGGCTGTACACGACCGGCGCGGCGAGCAGGCCGCCGATGAAGGCGGCGCGCCAGCCGATGTCGCCGCGCAGCGGCCGCAGCAGGCCGCCGAGGATGCCGCTGATGCCGGCGATGCGGCCGTTGAACAGGATCAGCAGCGCGGCGGCGACGCCGATCAGGGCGCCGCCGAGCAGGGCGGACCAGGGGGTGAATGCGTTCCAGGCGATGGTCATAGTGGTTTCCTTGTATAGCATGAACGATGAATGGGGAATCATGGCGTCGCACGCGCCCTGGCGCGCGACTCTTTATAGCACGGAGCGGGCCATCAGCGCCGCCGCGACGGCGGCCGACAAGAGCGCGAAAGCCTGTTGCAGCCGGGGGCCGGCCAGCTGGCCGCCGATGGCGCGGCCGGCCACCATGCCGGCCATGGCGCCGGCCGAGAACGGCAGCGCCACCGCCCACTGCAGGTGGCCGCTGGCGGCGCTGGCGGCCACGCCGGACAGCGACACCAGCGCGATCACCGCCAGCGAGGTGGCCACCACCGACTGCATGGCCAGGTCGGTGTAGCGCTGCAGCGCCGGGATCATGACGAAGCCGCCGCCCACGCCGAGCAGGCCGGACAGGGCGCCGGCGAGCAGGCCGGAGACGGCCAGGGCGCGGGCGCAGGGCGCCGTCCACACCAGCTTGCCACGGCCGGCGTCGAGCCGGCAGGGCGGCGCGCGGCGCGCGGCGGCGCGCGCCGCGTGCAGGCTGGCGGCGGCCGCGTCGTCGGCCGCCGCCACGTGCGGATGGGCGCGGCGCCAGGTGCGCCAGGCCACGTACAGCAGCACCAGCGCGAACACGAAGCTGAGCGGCCGGTTGGGCGTGCGTTGCGCCAGCCACAGGCCGAGCGGCGAGCAGACGATGCCGGCGCCGGCGACCAGCAGCGCCGCCTTGTAGCGCACGATGCCGGCCTTCAGCCCCAACAAGGCGCCAAGGCTGGCGGCCATGCCGACGGCCAGCAGGCCGATGGGGCCGGCGTCGGCCATGCCCAGGCCGGCGCCGAACACCAGCGCCGGCACCGCCAGGATGCCGCCGCCGGCGCCGGTCAGCGCCAGCACCACGCCGATGGCCAGGCCCAGCGCGGCCACCGTCGGCGTGGCGGCGGTGGTGGCGAAGGTGGCGAGGAGGGCGCTCATCGGTCGGTCAACTCCGGCTTGGCCAGCCATTCGCGGCCCTTGAGCATGCCCTTCCAGTATAGCGGCGGTAGCATGCGCGCCTTGAGCAGCCAGGCCAGGCGCGAGGGCCGGGTGCCGTCGACCAGCCAGGTCGGCAGGCTGGGCGCGAGCTTGCCGCCGTAGCCGAACTCGGCCAGCACGATCTTGCCGCGCTCGACGGTGAGCGGGCAGGAGCCGTAGCCGTCGTACTGCGCCGCGCCGTCCAGCAAGCCGAGCGCGGCGAGCACGTTGTGCGCCACCACCGGCGCCTGCTTGCGCGCGGCGGCGGCGGTCTTGGCGTTGGCCGAGTTGCCGGCGTCGCCCAGGCCGTGGATGTTGGGGTAGCGGCGGTGGCGCAGGCTGGCCGGGTCGATGTCGACCCAACCGGCGGCGTCGGCCAGCGGGCTGACGCGGATGAAGTCCGGCGCCGTCTGCGGCGGCACCACGTGCAGCAGGTCGTAGTCGCGCTCGACGACCTCCTTGCCGCCGTCGGGCAGCACGCGGCTGAAGCTGGCGCGCTTGCGCGGTCCGTCCACCGCGCACAGCGTGTGGCCGAAGTGCAGGTCGATGTCGTATGCCGCCACGTACTCCATCAGCGCCGGCACGTAGTCGGGCACGCCGAACAGCGCCGGCGCGGCGCTGTAGAAGTCGATGCGGATCCGTTCGAGCAGGCCGGCACGGCGCCAGTGGTCGGCCGACAGGTACATGGCCTTTTGCGGCGCGCCGGCGCACTTGATCGGCATCGGCGGCTGGGTGAACACGGCGCTGCCGCCGCGCAGCTTGCGCACCAGCTGCCAGGTGTAGGGCGCCAGGTGGTACAGGTAGTTCGAGGTGACGCCGTGGCGGCCGAGCGAGTCGGCCAGGCCGGGCACGGCCTGCCAGTCCAGCTTGATGCCGGGGCAGACCACCAGCTGCTGGTAGCGCACCACGCGGCAGCCGTCGAGGATGACGGCGTTGCGTTCCGGCTCGAAGGCGGCCACGGCGGCCTTGATCCAGTGCGCGCCGCGCGGAATGGTGGCGGCCATGGTGTGCGCCGTGCTGGCCGGCTCGAACACGCCGGCGCCCACCAGGGTCCAGCCGGGCTGGTAGTAGTGCACCTCGGCCGGGTCGATCAGCGCCACGTCCAGTTCCGGGTGGCGCGCCAGCAGGCTGGCGGCGGTGGCCACGCCGGCCGCGCCGGCGCCGACGATGACGACACAGTGCTCGGCCTCGGCCACCTCCACCGGCGTGCGGCCCTGGTTGGCGATGCGCCGCACCACGCCCTTCATGTCGTAGCCGGCCCGGCCGGCCGCCGCGACGATCTCCGGCAGCGACAGCCTGCCGGCCTGCGCCAGCGCCCACATCGTGGTCGAGCGCATGCCGCTGCGGCAGTAGGCCAGCACCGGCTTGGGCAGGCTGTCGAACAGGGTGCCGAAATCGGCCGCCTGTTGGTCGCTGACGCGGCCCGACTCGGCCGGCAGGTAGTGCGCCTGCAGGCCCAGCTCGCGCGCCAACTGGGCGAGCTCGGCGAACAGCGGCTGGTCGGCCGCCTCGCCGTCGGGACGGTTGCAGACGATGGCGCGGTAGCCGGCCTGGTGCAGCGCGACGATGTCGGCGCGCTTGAGCTGCGGCGCCACCGCCAAGCCCGGCGCCAGCGGCCGGAGGTCCAAGGTTGATTGCATAGCTGTCTTCGGGTCAGACCGCGTTGAGCGGGATTTTCAGGTAGCGGATGCCGTTCGCTTCGGGCTCGGGCAGCCGGCCGGCGCGCATGTTCACCTGCACCGACGGCAGGATCAGCGTCGGCATCTCCAGCGTGGCGTCGCGCGCCTTGCGCATGGCAACGAACTCGGCCTCGCTGATGCCGTCGCGGACGTGGATATTGTGGGCGCGCTGCTCGGCCACCGTGCTGACGTAGCGCAGTTCGCGGCCGCCCGGCTGGTAGTCGTGGCACATGTAGAGCAGGGTGTCGGCCGGCAGGCTGAGCACCCGGTTGATCGAGTGGTACAGCGTGCGCGCGTCGCCGCCGGGGAAGTCGCAGCGCGCCGTGCCGTAGTCGGGCATGAACAGGGTGTCGCCGACGAAGGCGGCGCTCTGGCGGCCGTCGCCGACCACGTAGCTCATGCAGGCCGGCGTGTGGCCGGGCGTGTGCAGGGCGCGGCAGGCCAGCCCGCCGATGTGGAACTCCTCGTTGTCGGCGAACAGGTGGTCGAACTGGCTGCCGTCCTGCGCCATCTCCGGACCGGCGTTGAACAGCGCGCCGAAGACGTGCTGCACCTCGGCGATGTGTTGGCCGATGCCGATGGCGCCGCCCAGTTGCTGCTTCAGGTAGGGCGCGGCCGACAGGTGGTCGGCGTGGACGTGGGTCTCGAGTATCCACTGCACGCTGGCGCCCAGTTCGCGCACGCGGGCGACCAGGCGGTCGGCGTGGGCGGTGCTGCTGCGGCCGGACTTGTGGTCGTAGTCGAGCACGCTGTCGATCAGCGCGCATTGTTTGCTGGCGCTGTCGAGCACCAGATAGCTGACGGTCCAGGTGGCGGGGTCGAAGTAGCCCTCGACCTGGAGGGCGCTGTTGTTGCTACTGCTGGGCATGATGGAACTCCTGTGGCGCGTGGGGCAAGTAATTACTCACCGCAATATGTGTGCCAGCCTTATGGGGGCGCTACCGATACCGCAAGCGCTTGATCTGGCGACGTTTCGTATCAGGATCGCGCCTGACAAGGGCATAAGCGCTGCCATTGCGCTTGGCAGTGGCAGTGCGTTGGCAGTAAGTTGGCAGCGTTATTGACAGCGTGGCAGCGATGGCGCACAGTGGCGGGCATCGCCAGGAGAGTTCATGTCGCGCACCATCCCCATCGTCCCGGCCGCCGTCGGCGCGGCCAGCCCCTCCTGCGCCGCTACCGGTTCCGCGTCGGACCTGCCCAAGCGCGCCCAGTTGCAGGCGCTGCTGTCGTATCTGGAGCACGAGGCGCAGCCGATGATCGTGCTCGACCCGGAGTACAACATCCTCGCCGCCAACACCGCCTACCAGCGCCAGTTCGCCAGCGTCGACCAGCCGTACATCGGCCACAAGTGCTACCGCATCTCGCACCACTACGATCTGCCCTGCGACCAGGCCGGCGAGCACTGCCCGATGACGCGGGTGCGCGAGTCGCACGGCCCGGACCGCGTGCTGCACATCCACCACACGCCGCGCGGACCGGAGCACGTCGAGGTCGAGCTGCGGCCCATCCTCAACAGCGCCGGCGAGATCTGCGCCTACGTCGAGCGCTTGGTGCTGGTGCGCAGCGCCTCGGCGCGGCCCAGCGGCGCCGGCCTGGTGGGACGCTCGGCGGCCTTCAACCAGGCCATCGCCGCGTTGCATCGGGTGGCGCCGGCCATGCTGCCGGTGCTGCTGCTGGGCGAGTCCGGCACCGGCAAGGAGCTGTTCGCCCGCGCCGTGCACGAGGCCAGCGCGCGCGCCGGCGGCCCCTTCGTGGTGGTCGACTGCTCCGGCCTGACCGAGACCCTGTTCGAGAGCGAGTTGTTCGGCCACGAGAAGGGCGCCTTCACCGGCGCCAGCGCGCGCAAGCAGGGCCTGGTGGAGACGGCCCAGGGCGGCACGCTGTTCCTCGACGAGATCGGCGACGTGCCGCTGGCGATGCAGGTCAAGCTGCTGCGCCTGATCGAGACGGGCACGTACCGGCGCGTCGGCGGCGTCGAGAGCCTGCGCGCCGACTTCCGCCTGGTGGCGGCGACCCACAAGCCGCTCGAGCGCATGGTGGCGGAGGGCGCCTTCCGCACCGACCTGTACTACCGCATCAGCGCCTTCCCGATCCACCTGCCGGCGCTGCGCGAGCGGCGCGACGACATTCCGCTGCTGGTCAACTCCTTCCTGCAGCACAGCGAACCGGGCCGGCGCGCGCTGACCATCACGGCGGAGGCGATGGCGCAGCTGCAGCGCCACGACTGGCCGGGCAACGTGCGCGAGCTGCGCAACGTGCTGGAGCGGGCGCGCCTGTTCAGCGACGACGGCGTGATCCGCAGCGCGCAGTTGCCGCCGTTGAGCGGCCTGCCGCCGCGGCCGGCACTGGCGGCGCCCGCAGCGCCGGCGACGGCGACGGTAGCGCTGGACCACGGCGCCATCGACGGCGCCGCGCTGGAACAAGCGGTGCGCGATTTTCGCGGCACGCGGCGCGCGCTGGCCGCGCATCTGGGCCTGAGCGAGCGCACGCTGTACCGGCGCTTGAAGGCGCTGGGGCTGGCGTGAGACCGGCCGGCGTCTGCTGGCCTGAGTGCGGCCACATGCCATGGCAAGTCATGTAAGATAGTCGATATCCGATGTCAGTCCTCACTGGGGGCGCCATGCGCACAACGATAGCAATTGATGACGATGTCCTTGCTGCGGCGAAGGATCTTGCTGTGCAGCAGAGAAGAAGCGTCGGCGAGGTCATTTCCGAGCTCGCCCGCCAAGCGCTTCAGCCGCAGGCTGCGATAGTTACGCGAAACGGCGTACCGTTACTGCCGAAGCAAGCGAGCGCCGTCCCGGTCACCCTGGAAATGGTCAATGCCTTGCGGGATGAGCTAGGGGTATGACGTTCCTGCTTGACGTGAATGTCCTCATCGCGTTGATCGACCGCAGCCATGTTCAACATGACCTTGCCCACGATTGGTTTGCAAGGGAAGGAGCGAGCGCTTGGGCCAGCTGTCCGATCACTGAAAACGGCGTGCTAAGGATCGTTGGGCAATCGCGATACCCCAATTCGCCTGGACCTCCATCTGTCGTGGTGCCTCTAATGGAAACCATGTGCGCACTTGACGGCCATGTGTTTTGGGCGGACGACATTAGCTTGCTAGATGAGTCAAAACTGGATGCCACGTTGTTGCGCCATTCCGCCCAGGTCACGGATAGCTATTTGCTTGCTTTGGCCAAGGCTCATGGCGGCAAGTTGGCAACATTGGACCGTCATCTCATCACCACCGCAATTGATGACGGTGCCAATTCCCTTTGCCTTATCGCTTAAGGCTGACTGGTGCCCCTTGGTGGTTGGCAGCATTTGGTTTGGGTTCGGCGGTGGATTCGCTTATGATCTGTCCCTTGGGCATGCACGTAGTCGGCGAGGTGGGGATTTAGGCCGCGCTGCGCGCAGCAATGCCGGCAATCTCAATTTGGACGCGAATGAACATGACGATTATTGAATTACCATTTCGGGCGACGACCGAAGAGGCCTGCGACTGGCTGGCGCAGCAGACCGCGACGCCGTGGACCCTGGCGCGACTGATCGAGAACGAACTGATCCCCTACGTTTGGCTGGACTACGACGCCGCCTATCCCGAGCTGTTCGGCGACGCCAACGGCGGCTACGCGGCACCCATCTTCCTCGAAGGCGACACGCAGCGGCTCGCCGCCGGCAGCGCGGACGTGCTCATCACCACCACCAAGGACGCCTACAAGATCGTCACCAAGCTGCCCGAACCCGGCTTCCGCCGCGAGTTGCACGAGTTGCGCTTCCAGAAGCGCGACCTGGAGCGGCTGGCCGCCAAGCTGAAACGCGAGGCCGAGCCGGTGCCGGTGAAGGTCGAGGCGGCGAAGGAGTCGCAGGCCGGCATCAACCGCGAGCAGGTGCTGGCGGCCTTCGCCGGCATGGCGCGCCTGGATCTGGAGCAGGCGCTGACCGACGCGCTGGGCATCTTCAGCGACGACGGCGCGCGGGTGAAGAGCAGCGTCAAAAAGACCAAGAAGAACGCCGTGTGGAATCCGATCACGCTGGCGCTGGGCCTGAACGACGTCTACCGCGTGCCGATCTCGCGGCTGAAAAAGGCCTTCCAGCAGCACGAGTTCTTGCACGAGTGGGTGCCGGAATGGGAACAGTCGCTGGCGCTGCTGGGCAAGTAGGGCGCTCTTGCCGCATTAATGAAACCGGGCGGCGGCCGCCGCGCGGAACACGTAATTGAAAGGTTTGCCATGGTTTTGCTTGAATTTTCGATGTCGCCGATGAGCCAAGGCGAAAGCGTCAGCCGCTACGTGGCGCGCTCGCTCGACATCATCGACAAGAGCGGTTTGCCCTACCAGTTGACGCCGATGGGCAGCATCATCGAGGGCGAATGGGCCGAGGTGATGGCGGTCGTTACCGCCTGCTTCGAGGCGATGGAGACGGACTGCGAGCGCATCAGCACGCAGATCAAGATCGACTACCGCGCCGGCCCGGCCGGCCGGCTGAAGTCGAAGGTTGACACCGTCGAGAGCATACTCGGCCGAAAACTGTCGACCTGAGCGTCGTCCTGCCCGCCGCCCCGGGCCGGCCGCCGCGCCCGGCTACGGCGCCGTCACCAGCTCGCTCAGCTCGGCCACGCCGACCGGCGCCTTGCTGCGCCATGGCAGCACGAACAGCCGTTCCGCCAAGCCGCCGGCGATGCGCGCCATTTGTTTGCGCTCGCCCGTCATTCTGGCGGCCAGCACCGGATCGTGGGTGCCCGACGCCAGGATGCTCTTGTTGAGCACCCAGGCGTAGGGTTGGATGTCGGCGCGGCGCAGATCGTCCTGTAGCGCGGCGGCCTGCGACACCGGCGTCACCTCCGGCAGCGTCACCAGGACGATCTTGGTGTAGCTGGCGTCCTGCAGCCGCATCAGCGGCGTGACGATGCGCGCGCCGGCGTGGCCGGCGAACTCGCGCACCATCTGCCGGTGGTAGGCGCCGGTGGCGTCCATCAGCAGCAGCGAATGGCCGGTGGGCGCCGTGTCGAGCACGACGAAGGCGCTGCGCGCCTCGCCGACCACCTTGGAGAAGGCGTGGAACACGGCCACCTCCTGCGTGCACGGCGACTGCAAATCCTCCAGCAGCAGCGCGCGTTCCTGCTCGTTGAGGGCGGGCGACTTGGCCGCCATGATCTTGTCGATGTAGCGCTGCGTCTCGACCTCGGGATCGATGCGGCCGACCAGCAGGCCGGGCACCTCGCCGGCCAGCGTGGCGGCCAGGTGCGCGGCCGGGTCGGTGGTGCTGAGGTGGACGCTTTTGCCGCGCCGGACCAGGCCGAGCGCCAGCGCGGCGGCCACCGTCGTCTTGCCGACGCCGCCTTTGCCCATCACCATGATCAGGCCGTGGCCGGCCGCCGCCAGTTGGTCGGCCAGCGCGTCCAGCCCACCTTGCGACAGCACGGGTTCGGCCGCCGCCGTCGAGGCCGTCGAAGCGGCCGCCGAACCGCCCGCGAGTTCGGCTGCAAGTTCGGCCGCGAGTTCGGCCGCGTGGTCGGCAGCGGCGGCCGGCGCCAGCAGCGCGCGCAGCGCGGGCAGGCCGACGGTGTCGAAGGCGCGCAGCGGCACGCGGTCCTGCGGCAGCGCGCGCAGCGAGGCGGGCAGCGCCTCCAGCGCCTGCCGGCCCAGCTCGGCGATGGCGCAGGCCACCGCGTCGCTCGGATCGCTGGCCTGGAACACGCCGTTGACGACCAGCCGCTGGTTGTCCACGCCCAGCGCGCGCAACTCCTCGCAGGCGTGCTCGGCCTCGTTGATCGCGCCCTTGTCCGGCCGGGTCACCAGCACGATGGTGGTGCGGGCGGCGTCGCCCAGCGCCGCCAGCGCGGCCTTGAAGTGGACCTCCTGCATTTTCAGGCCCGAGTGCGGTCCCAGGCAGGAGGCGCCCCGGTCGTTGTCCTCCAAAAAGCCGCTCCAGGCCTTGGGCAGGCTGAGCAGGCGCAGCGTGTGGCCGGTCGGCGCCGTGTCGAACACCACGTGGTCGTAGGCGCTGGAATCGTCGGACAGCAGCGAGGCGAATTCGTCGAAGGAGGCGATTTCGGTGGTGCAGGCGCCGGACAGTTGTTCGCGCACGGTGGCGCGCTCGCCGTCGCTGGCGGCGGCGCCCATCTGCGCCAGCACGCGGCGGCGGTAGGACTCGGCCGCCGTGTCCGGGTCGATGTTGAGTACCCACAGGCCGGGCGCGCCGGGCACCGGGGTCGGCACGTTGGCCAGCGTGATGCCGAGCATCTCGTCGAGGTTGGAGGCCGCGTCGGTGCTCACCAGCAGCACGCGCTTGCCGCCGTCGGCCAGCGCAAGCGCCGTGGCGGTCGACAGCGAGGTCTTGCCGACGCCGCCCTTGCCGGTGAAGAACAGGTGGCGCGTCGGCCGGCGCAGCAAGGTCAAGCCAGCGGGGACGAACCAGCCGGCCACCTCGTCGCGGGTCGGCACATGGCCGTTGTGTACCAGCTTGCCATCGATGACCACGGCCGGGGTGGCGGTGGCGCCGAGGCGCTTGATCTCCGCCGGGTCCTGCACCTTGATGATGTCGCAGGGTATTCCGGTTTGCCGCGACATCTCTTCAATGGAGGCGATGGCGTGTTGACACTTGCTGCAACCGGAGCCCAGTACTTTGATTTCCATTGGTTCACCTAGGTTTGAGGTTGTGGAACAGGGCGCCGGCCGGGTGCGCCGGAGAAGACGCCATCGTAACCGTCATCAAACGCCAAGTAATTGATGTAGATCAAAACGCTCCGAAAGTAGCCATTCCGTAAAGTTTCTTCACTTGATTGGACGTGGGCGGTGGCGCGGCCACTTTTTCAGGATTGGGTCGCGTTTTGACCTAGATCAATCAATTGCGCAATCGGACGCGCCACAATGGGACGCAGCCCAAGGTTCTATCCCGCGCCGGTGAGTTGCCGGCGCCCTTCTTCTCCGCCCGAGTCTTCCCGAAAGGAACTCCATGAACTCCAGTCGCCGTTTCGCGTCATCCGCCGCCCTGATCGCCACCCTGCTGGCGCTGGCCGGCTGCGCCACACCGCAGGACGAGCACCGTGGCCATCATCCCCGATCGGCGGCGCCGGCCGGCGAAGGCATGTCCGGCGCGCAAGGGGGAATGCCGATGATGGACATGAAGGCGATGTGCGAGATGCACGCCAGCATAATGCGCGGAAAGACGGCCGAGGAGCGCCACGCGCGGATGATGGAGAACATGAAGGGCGACTCGGCGGACAGGATGAAGACGAAAATGATGATGATGGACGAGAAGTGCAAGTAGTCCGCTTCACAATCGGAATCATGTTCATCTGCACGCGCGCGCCACTTCACAGCTTCCAGTATTCACCGCATTCCGGGCTGCCTTGACAATCATTGCCTAGGCAAGTATCTTCCCGCAATCGAGAATATATTGGAACGCGCGCATGACACTCCCCAACGAAAGCCAGTCGATCGACGGCATTGAAACCCTGGACGCATTGTTCTCCTGGCGTGCGCAAGCAAGTCCCAACGCCGAGGCATACCGCCAGTTCGATCCGATCGCGCAGCAGTGGGTGAGCCATAGTTGGCGCCAGATGGTCGAGCAAGTGGACCAGTGGCGCGCCGCCATCGCCAAGCTCGACCTGGCGCGCGGCGCGCGGGTCGCCATCCTGCTGCCAAACAGCGTCGCCGCCATCTGCGCCGACCAGGCGGCGCTGGCGCTGGGGTTGGTCACCGTGCCGATGCACGCGCTCGACAACCCGGCCAGCATCGGCTACATCCTGAGCGACTGCCAAACCTCGCTGCTGATCGCCACCACGCTCAAGCAATGGCAGGCCATTGTCGCCAGCAGCGGCGCGCTGCCCGATCTGAAGCAGGTCGTCATCGTCGAGGACATGGCGGCGGACGAGGCGCAGGACCGTTCCGCCTGGCCGGCGCTGGAGCACGTCGGCACCTGGCTGGGCCAGGGCGCCGCGCCGTCGCTGCCCATCGAGCCGCCGGTGCAGGCGGAGCAGCTCGCCTCCATCGTCTACACCTCGGGCACCACCGGCCGGCCCAAAGGGGTCGTGCTGAGCCACCGCAACGTGGTGTCCAACGTGCGCGCCGTGATGAGCCGCGTGCATCCCCAGCCCAGCGACGTGTTCCTCTCCTTCCTGCCGCTGTCGCACACCTTCGAACGCACGGCCGGCTATTACCTGCCGATGGCGGCCGGTAGTTGCGTGGCCTTTTCCCGCTCGGTGGCCTTGCTGGGCGAGGACTTCAAAATTGTCCGGCCGACCATCCTGATTTCGGTGCCGAGGATTTATGAACGCATCCACGCCAAAATCCAGGAGGGCCTGGTGCAGGCCGGCGGCGTCAAGCGCATGCTGTTCGAGAAGACGCAGGCGGTCGGTTGGAGCCGCTTCTGCCGGCGCCAGAAGTTGCCGCTGGAAGCCGGCGCCGGCGGCGTCGTCGACGCCCTGGTCTGGCCCTTGTTGGACCAGCTGGTGGCCAGCAAGGTGCGCGCCGTGTTCGGCGGCCGGTTGCGCTGCGCCGTGACCGGCGGCGCCGCCATGCCGATGGGCGTGGCGCGCACCTTCCTGGCGATGGGCATCCCGCTGCTGCAAGGCTACGGCATGACCGAGACCTCGCCGGTGGTGGCGGCCAACGCGCTCGACAACAACTGGCCGGCGACGGTCGGTTGCGCCCTGCCGGGCGTCGACGTGCGGATCGGCGAGGCCAGCGAGCTGCAGGTGCGCGGCGCCTGCGTCATGCAGGGCTACTGGGGCCGCCCCGAGGACACCGCGCTGGCGATGACGGCCGACGGCTGGCTGCGCACCGGCGACCAGGCGGTGATCGAACAGGGCCACATCCGCATTTCCGGCCGCATCAAGGAGATCATCGTCACCTCGACCGGCGAGAAGATCGCGCCGGCCGACGTCGAGCTGGCGATCATGTCCGACCCGATGTTCGAGCAAGCCATGATCGTCGGCGAGAACCGTCCGTACATCGCCGCCTTCGTGGTGCTGAACCGGACGCTGTGGCCGGCGCTGGCCAAGGAACTGGGCGTGGATGTGTCGGCGATGGTGGAGGCCGACGCCACGGCCGTGCGCGCCGCGCTGCTGGCCCGCATCAAGGACGGCTGCAACCACCTGCCTTACTATGCGGTGCCGCGCACGGTGTCGTGGAGCATGGCGCCGTGGACGGTCGAGCAGGGCTTGATCACGCCGACGCTCAAGCTGAAGCGCAAGGCGCTGCAGGGCCGGCTGTCGACGGAGATCGAAGCGACCTACGCGCGCAAGGGGAAGTAGGGCGCTCGCGCCCTTTCCTGACAATCGATTCTTGAACCAGGACGCTCCATGCGGCAAATCTACACGCAGAAGAATTACCAGCCGCGCTCCAGCATCGGCACCCTGGTGCACCGCGCGCGGGTCGAGATCGGCGACGCGCTGGACCGCGAGATGCTCCAGTTCGACCTGACCGCCGCGCAGTACGTGGTGGTGTCGATGCTGGCCGAGGGCCGCTGCGACAACGCGGCGCAGATGTGCAAGGAGATGCCCTACGACCCGGGGGCGATGACGCGCATGCTCGACCGGCTGGAACAGAAACAGTTGGTGCGCCGCGTGCGCAGCCAGGAAAACCGGCGCTCGGTCAGGCTGGAGCTGACCGAGGCCGGCATCGCCATCCACCCGGTGCTGCGGGCGGCCTCGATCGCCGTCTTCAACCGCCTGTTGCACGGCTTCAGCGTGGACGAGGCGCGCCAGTTCGAGTCGTTCTTGATGCGGCTGTTGGCCAACGCGGACGGCTGACGCCGCCCCGGCGCTACGCCGCTACGCCTTCACCGGCAACACCAGCACGAAGCGGGTGCCCACGCCGAGCGTGCTGTCGACGTCGATCTTGCCGCCCAGCAGGCCGTAGACGATGTTGTAGACGATGTTCAGGCCCAGCCCCGAGCCGCCCTTGCCCAGCTTGGTGGTGAAGAAGGGATCGTAGATCCGTCCCATGTTCTCCGGCGCGATGCCGCCGCCGTTGTCGCTGACGCAAACCTCGATCATGCCGCCGTCGAGGCGGCGCGCCGTCACCAGCACCTCGCCGCTGTCGTGGCCGTCGAAGGCGTGGCTGAGGGCGTTGTTGATCAGGTTGATCATCACCTGGCCGAAGGGGCCGGGGTAGCTGTCCATCTCGATGTCCGGCGGCACCTCCTGGCGCACCGTGATGCCGCTCTTCTTGAAGCTGGGCAGCAGCACCAGCAGGATCTCGTTGACCACGTCGTGCAGCTGGAACAGGCGGCGCTGCGAGGTGGTGCGGTCGACCGCCACCTGCTTGAAGCTGGCCACCAGGTCGACGGCGCGGTGCAGGTTGCGCAGCACGATCTCGCCGCCGGCGCCGACGCTGTCGATGAAGGCCATCAACGTCGAGCGCTTGAGCCCTTCGGCGCTCTGCTTGGCGAAGCTGCTGGTCTGGTCGATCAGCGTGCTGACGGCCAGCAGGCTGTTGCCGATCGGGGTGTTGAGCTCGTGCGCCACGCCGGCCACCAGGGCGCCCAGCGCGGCCAACTTTTCGCTGCGCACCAGCTCGTCCTGCGCCAGCTGCAGCGTGGCCAGCGACTCGGCCAGCTCGGCGTTGGCGCGCACCGTCTGCTCGGTGCGCACCTGCACCAGCTCCTCCAAGCGGTCGCGGTACTGCATCAGCTCGACCTCGCCCTTCTTGCGCTCGCTGATGTCGGTCGAGACGCCGCAGATCGCCCAGATCTTGCCGTGCTCGTCGAGCAGGGGGAACTTCTCCGACAGGTAGGTCAGCGGCACGCCGGTGCTGTCGGGCACCACCTCCTCGTAGGTGACGGCCTGGCCGCTGTGGCGCACCTGGCGGTCGTTCTCGAGGATCACGCCGGTGCTGTCCTCGGGGAACAGCTCGGTGTCGTGGCGGCCGATCGGCTCGGGCGTGCCGGGCGGCAGGATCTGGCGGAAGCGCTGGTTGACCAGCAGGTAGCGGCCGTCCATGCCCTTGACGTAGACGATCGCCGAGGTCTTCTCGATGATGCTGTTGAGCAGGGACTGGCTGCGCCGCAGCTCGGTCTCGCGGGTGGCGATGGTGGCGAGCATGGCGTTGAAGGCCTCGGCCAGGCGGCCCACCTCGTCGTGGGCGACGACGGGCGCGCGCAGGTCGAAGCGCTGCTCGCGGGTGACGCGGTCGGCCACGCGCGACAGCGCCAGCAGCGGCTGGGTCACCAGGCGGCGCAGGGCCAGCATGTGCAGCAGGCTGCCGATGCACAGGGTCAGCAGCACCACCGCCAGCACCAGGCCGTACTGGCGCAGGCGCGCGCCCAGCAGCGGCATGGCGTACTCCACCTCGAGGTAGCCGACCACCTCGCGCTCGAAGCGCACCGGCACCAGCATGGTCAGGAATTCGCCGTGGAAGCGGTGGCCGTGGCCGGCCAGGTCGGCCGGCCACAGGCAGGGCGTGGCGCCGCCCCGGCTGTATTGGGCGAACAGCTGGCGGCGCGCGTCGAACAGGCAGGCGCCGTGCACGTCGGGGCTGCCGCGCAGCGCCGCCAGGGTGCGCTTGGCGGCGCCGCGGTCGCCGAAGTTGAGGTCGACGTCGAGGTTCAGCGTGACCAGCTCCATGCGGCTGGCCAGGTCCTGCACCAGGCGCGGCCGCACCGCCAGCACGTCGTAGGAGGCCAGCGTCAGCAGCGCGGCCAGCATGGCGATGGCCGCCGTCAGCACCGACACCAGCAGCAGCTTGCGCTGCAGCGCCAGGTCGCGCAGCGGCACCAGGGCGGGCCGGGGGCTCATTTGGCGCCGCCGCCGACGACCCGCTCGGCCAGGCCGAGCACGCGCGGGTTGAGGCCCAGGCCGGACTGCTTGGTGGCGTTCAGGTTGACTTCGAAGCGGATGCTGCCGTCGACCAGCATCAGGTTGATCATGCCGCCGTCGTTGAGGAAGCCGGCCGAGTCGCCGATGGTGAGCACGGCCTGGTCGCGCAGGCGCGCCAGCAGGGCGGCCTGGCGCGGCTTCTCGGCGGCGCTGATGTAGAGGGCGTGGCAGGCCGCCGCGTCCTCGCCGCGGGCCAGGCTGCGCAGCTCGAGCGGGTGGGCGCCGGCGCTGCGGCTGTGCAGTTCGCGCCCGATGTCGGCCGTGCCCTGGCCCAGCAGGCACAGCACCAGCGGCGCGCGCGGGTCGGCGAAGGCGGCGGCCGGCCAGCTGGCGTAGCGGGTGAAGTTGAGGATGTAGGCGGCCTTGATCTGCGGCTCGGGCAGGGCGGCCAGGTCGTCGGCGCCGGCCGGCGCGGCCAGCGCCAGCGCCAGCAACCATGCCGCCGGCCGGGGCGGCCGCGCTGGCCGGCGCCCCGGCCGCTGTGTCGGCCGTAGGGCCGGCCCCGGCCCTGGCGCCGGCGCGGCTGGCGTGTCGAACGTGCTGGCGGCCGCCCTCATCGGAGCGCGGCGGGCAGCGGGCATGGCGGGGCGGCGCCGTCGGGGCGCGCGGCGTGCAGCGTTCGCCTCGGCATCTGGCCCTCCCTTCATGCGGGACTCGGTGTGCGCGGCGGCGCCGGGGCGCCGCGTTGGCCCGGTTGGCGGCGCTGAAAAGACTTCCACGCCGCAACTAACTTTGAAGATTCTAGCCGAATCGCTGCGCCGTGAGTGGAGATTTTCGCATGGCGCGCCCGGCTCGGCGGGGATGTCGCAAATCGTTCCTAAAAGATACAAACGCGCTTGTGATGGCGGCGGAATTGGGGAATACTTTGTGCTGACGACGGCAAGCTGGGAGGGGCGCATGGCGAACGGCACAGCAGGCAAGCGGACGGCGCCGCCGCAGCGGCGCCAGCCGTCGACGCTCCCGCCGGGGCTGGCTGGGGGGCCGGGTTTGGCCCCGGGCTTGGCCCTATCGTTGGCGCTGTTGTTGGCCGCCCCGGCACGCGCCGACGAGGAGGCCGATTTCGACCTCAGCCTGGAGCAACTGCGCAACATCAAGGTGCTCACCGCCACCAAGACCGCCACCCCGTTGCACGCCACGCCGGCCGTGGTCAGCGTGCTCACCGCCGACGACATCGCCCGCTACGGCTACCAGAGCGTGGCCGAGGCGCTGTCCCACGTCGCCGGCTTCGTCGAGAGCGACGACCGGCTCAACCACAACTTCGGCGTGCGCGGCATCAACGCCGGCGCCCAGTCGGCCAGCCGCTCGATCAAGCTGCTGCTGGACGGCCAGCCGATCGCCTTCCGCAGCACGCAGCAGCAGTGGAGCGGCCTCGAGCTGGTGCCGATGGGCATGGTCGAGCGCATCGAGGTGGTGCGCGGGCCGGTGTCGGTGCTGTACGGCGCCGACGCGCTGCTCGGCGCCGTCAACATCATCACCCGCCGCGACGGCGCGCCGCGCCTGGCGCTGGGCCGCGAGTGGGGCCGCGACGGCCGCTCGGCCACGCTGCTGGCGGGCAGCGGCACGATCCAGTTCGCCCAGCACGCGCTGGTCTGGGGCTTCCAGGGCGCGCAGGAGGAGCGCGGCGGCCTGGCGCTGCCGCGCATCTCGCCCGACTACGCGCGCTTCGCCAAGACCCCCGCCGCGCCGCAGGACACCAGCGCGCCGCGCAGCCTGTACCTGCGCGACCTGTGGACGGACGGGCGCGACGAGCTGCAGACCAGCCTGTTCTGGCAGCGCCAGGACAGCGACAACGTCTTCGCCAGCCTGAACCCGCTGCTGCGCCCGCCCAGCCACGTCACGCTGGAGCAGGGCTACCTGCGCTTCAACTACAGCCACATGCTGAGCGAGCGCAGCACCCTGCGCGCCAGCCTCAGCTACGGGCAGGGCCGGCCGGCCGCCGGCGACCTGGTGCGCACCGGCGCCGCCGACTACTATTTGCTGCGCAGCTTCGGCTACCAGGCGCTGGACGGTAGTGCCGAGTGGCTGTGGCAGCCCGCCGCGCAGAGCAGCCTGCTGCTGGGCGTCGACCTGCTGCGCGACCGCGAAACGCTGGAGTCGTTCCAGCGCCACAGCCTGCTCGACGGCGGCAATTTCCAGCTCAGCGCGCCGGGCCGGCGCACGCTGCGCAACAGCGGCCTGTACGCGCAGTGGCAGTTCGGCCTGGGGCAACACTGGCAGGCGATCCTGGGCGGCCGGCAGGACCGCCACGGCGTCTACGGCAGCCAGCGCTCCCTGCGCGCCGGCCTGGTCGGCACGCTGCCCGGACAGTGGGGCTTGAAGCTGCTGGGCGGCACCGGCTTCCAGGCGCCGTCGGCCGAGCTGCTGTACCGCACCGCCGTGCAGCCGGGCGACCTGCGCGGCAACCCCGAGCTGGCGCCGCAGAAGTCGAAGACGCTGGAAGCGCAGCTGAGCACGCCGCCGTCGGCGCACTGGAACGCCAGCCTGGCCGTGTACCACACCAAGGTCAGCGAGCTGGTGACGCTGGAGCAGGCCTTCTTCAACGTGGTGGCGCGCAACAGCAGCGACAGTACCGTCAACGGCGCCGAGCTGGAGCTGCGCTACCAGCGCGACTGGCTCAACGCCTACGCCAACCTGAGCCGCGCCAACACCCAGCGCGGCGTCAACCGCTACACCTTGGCGCCGCTGGCGCAGCGGCCCGACGGCGAGCTGTTTCCCAGCAATAGCGCCAACTTCGGCGCCAGCGCCAGCCTGCTCGAGCAAAGATTGCTGCTGAGCATAGACAACCGCTACGTCGGCGCGCGGCCGGCCGCCACCGCCAACGTGCTGCTGGCCAACCAGGAGTACCGCCTGGCCGCGTATGTCGACACCACGCTGACGGCGCGCTGGAGCGTCGACAAGCATTCACAGCTGCGCCTGCAAGTGCGCGACCTGGGCAACAGCCGCTATGTCGACCCCGGCGTCGGCGGCATCGACTATCCTTCGCTGGGACGGCGCTATGGGCTGCAATATGAATACCGTTTCTAGGCGGCGCCGCGCGCTGTTGCTGCTGCTCGCCGGCGCCGGCGCCGGCGTTGGCGCTGGTTGTGGTGGCGGCGGCGGCGACGCCGCCACGCCGCTGCCGGCCAACCCGCTGCAGGCGATGCTCGACCCGAACGCGATCAACATCGCCTCGGTCGGCTGGCGCACCTCGACGCGCGACGCCTTCCTGCTGGCGGCCAAGCAGATCAACGACGCTGGCGGCGTGCTGGGCAAGCGCCTCAACGCCATCGCCCTGGTGGCGCGCGACAACGCCGAGGCGCAGGACATGGGCGCCCAGCTGATCGCCGCCGGCGTGCCCATCCTCAACGTGTCGACCTCGACCCGCGTGCTCAACCTGCTGCCGCTGGCCATCGCCAAGGGCGTGCCCATCCTCACCGAGTCGAGCTCCTCGCCGGCGCTGACGAGCATCGCCGACGCCGACCTGGTGTTCCGCGTCGGCGTCTCCGACGTCGACGCCACGCCGGTGCTGGCCAAGCTGGCCTTCGACGCCGGCAAGCGCCGCGCCGTGGTGCTGGTCAACCAGGGCGACGCCTTCGGTGCCGGCCTCAACAGCCTGTTCACGCCGGCCTTCCAGGCGCTGGGCGGGCAGGTGGTGGCGACGGTGGCGGTGCCCTTCGGGCTGAAGAGCGGCTTCGCGCCGTATCTGCAACAGGTGTTCGACGCCAAGCCGGACGTGGTGCTCAACGGCATTCTGGCGGCCGACATCTCGGCCAACGTGCTCAACGAGGCCTTGCCCTACCAATATGCCGGCCTGTGGCTGCTGCCCGGCACGGCGGCCGGCAACCAGACCTTCATCGACAACTTGGCCGACCCGCGCCAGATCGCCGGCGGCGCCGCCGGCTCGGCCGCCACCATCGGCTTGTACGGCAACGCCTCCCACCAGTTCTTCCGCCGCAGCTACCTGGCGCAGTACGGCGCCGAGCCGCAGGACTTCACCGCGCCCACCTACGACATCGTGATGCTGATGGCACTGGCGATCGAGCGCGCCGGCCTGCTCAACGGCAGCAAAAACCCCAGCGGTCCGATGATCCGCGACAGCCTGCGCCAGGTGATGAACGCGCCCGGCCAGAAGGTGCGGCCGGAGGACATCGCCGCCGCCCTCGATCTGCTGCGGCGGGGCGGCGACGTCGCCTACGCCGGCGCCTACGCCGACATCGAGTGGGACGAGCACGGCGACATCGTCGGCCAGGTGCCGTTCACCGTGTTCCGCCTGGACGCCGCCGCGCGGCTGTGGGACGCCTCGCGGCAGATCGTCATCGGCCTGCCGCGCTGAACTTGGCAATGCGGCGACAATTTGATGTGGATCAAATACAACGCTATTGCATAATTGCCATAATGGATGCGTATCAAGATGGCGCCGAGCGGACCGTGCGTTTCCGCCGCGCCCGATTGGCCGGAGCGTGTTCCGGCCGCCCCCTTGAAAGCAGCCAATGACCACCAACACCATGCATGCCGCCGTCGTCGAAACCCTGGGCCAGCCGCTGGCGCTGCGCGAACTGCCGATTCCCGCCGTCGGCCCGGGCCAGATCCTGGTCAAGACCGAAGCCTGCGGCGTCTGCCACACCGACCTGCACGCCGCCCACGGCGACTGGCCGGTCAAACCCTCCGTCCCCTTCATCCCCGGCCACGAGGGCATCGGCCTGGTGGTGGCGCTGGGCGAGGGCGTCACCGCCGTCAAGCTGGGCGACCGCGTCGGCGTGCCCTGGCTGTTTTCCGCCTGCGGCCATTGCGAACATTGCCTGGCCGCCTGGGAAACCGTCTGCGGCGAGGCCCAGTTCGGCGGCTACACGCGCAACGGCGGCTTCGCCGAGTACATCCTGGCCGACCCCAACTACGTCGCCCGCATCCCGGCCGGCCTGTCGGCCGCCGACGCCGCGCCCATCATCTGCGCCGGCGTCACCTGCTACAAGGGCATCAAGGAAAGCGGCGCCAAGCCGGGCCAGTGGATCGCCATCTCCGGCGTCGGCGGCCTGGGCCACCTGGCCATCCAGTACGCGCTGGCGATGGGCCTGCGGGTCTGCGCCATCGACGTCGACGACGGCAAGCTGGCCCACGCCAGCCGCCTCGGCGCCGAGCTGGTGTTCAACGCCTCGCGCGGCGACCCGGTCGGCGACCTGCGCCTGGCCACCGGCGGCGGCGCCCACGGCGTGCTGATCACGGCGCCGTCGCTGAGCGCCTTCCACCAGGGTGTGGCGATGACGCGCAAACGCGGCACCTGCGTGCTGGTCGGCCTGCCGCCGGGCGAGTTCCCCACGCCGCTGTTCGACGTGGTGGCCAACTGCATCACGATACGCGGCTCCTTCGTCGGCACCCGCCAGGACATGGCCGAGGCGCTGGCCTTCGCGGCGGCCGGCAAGGTCAAGGCCGACTACGAGTTGCAACCCTTGTCGTCGATCAACAATGTGTTCGACCGCCTGCAGAGCGGCCGCGTGCCCTCGCGCGTGGTGATCGACTTCGGCGCCGCCTAAGCCCGGGACCGGGCCCGGGGCCGGCGAACGGCCCCGGTGGACGATAGCGTGGGTTTATCGGAGGGCATCTTGGTGTTGCTATAATACAATGCTATATCTAGTCAATACACTGTTACAATATGTACTAACGTAGTTGCTGGCCGTACTGGCCGGCGAAATCCGCACAGCGTAGGGCCTGTGCCAGTGCCGGTTCGAATCGCGACCGTCTAGATGGGAGTGGTGCCATGATCCATGCAATCAATAATTCGTCTTTAGCCTCCGCGGTGATCGCGGCGCGGCGTGCCGCGCCTATCCGCATGCCGGACCGCATGGACGAACCTTCCGAAGCCGCCTACGAGGCCGATCTGGCCGTTAGCGAGCTCGACGTGACTGAACAGGCCCGCTCGCAGGCTGTGGCCAGCAGCCTCGACATGTCGTCCGGCAACACGAAAAGCACCCAGCCGGACACGCAGTCGAAGGCGCAGGGCGGCATCGGCAGCGAGGACGCGGCGACCAAGTTGGCTTTGGAGCAATTCTTTGAAGGCCTGCAACAGCTGGCCAACCGTCCCGAGACGCAGATCTTCCAGGCCCGCTTCGGCCTGGCCGCCGCCAACGCCAAGGACGGCGTCGAGCCGCTGACCAAGCCGGACGTCGCCAGCGAGTTCCACAAGTTCGACAGCGCCGAGTTGGAAAAAGTGGCCGATACCGACCACGACGGCAAGATCAGCGAAGAGGAACTGCGTCGCTACCAGATGCCGCTGACCTACCGCAGCGCCCGTTCCGAGCATGCCGCCCTGACCGACAGCCCGTCCGCCTTCACGCTGGCCGAGGCCCATCGCGCCTACGGCGTGGTGGCCAGCGCCGTCGCCCTGCAGTAGTCGGCTGGCGAGCTTCGCCCGGCACACCGGCCGGCACCTGGCGTTTGCGCGCCACGTGCCGGTTTTGTTTTTTCAGTCCTTGAACTCGGGCGCCCGCTTGGCCATGTTGGCCATCATCGATTCCTGCAGGTCGTTCGACATCAACATCGCCGCGTTCCAGGTGGCGTTGTAGTTCAGGCCGTCGGCCACCGTGTGGTCGCGCGCGTAGCCGAGCATCTCCTTGACGCCGCGCACCGACAGCGGCGACTTGGCGGCGATGGCGGCGGCGATCTCGCGCACGCCGGCACGCAGCGCCTCGGGCGTGTCGAAGACGCGGTTGACCAGGCCGATCTGGCGCGCCTCGGCGCCGTCGACGCGGCGCGCCGTGTAGGCCAGCTCGCGCGCCATGCCGTCGCCGATCAGGCGCGGCAGGCGTTGCAGGGTGCCGACGTCGGCCACCATGCCGATGTCGATCTCCTTGATGCTGAACCAGGCGTCGGCCGAGCAGTAGCGCATGTCGGCGCAGACGATCAGGTCGATGCCGCCGCCGACGCAGGCGCCGTGCACCGCCGCCAGCACCGGCTTGCGGCAGCGTTCCAGGCTGCTCAGGGTGTCCTGCAGGTCGAGGATCAGGCGGCGCAGCGCCTCGCGGGTGCGGCCGTCGCAGTCGTTGCGGATCTGGCCGCCCAGGCTCATCATCATCTGCAGGTCGATGCCCGAGGTGAAGGCCTTGCCTTCGCCCTCCAGCACGGCGACGCGCGCTTGCGGCGCGGCGTCGATCCATTGGAAGGCGGCGCGGATGTCGTGCCACATCGCCAGGTTCATCGCGTTCATCTTTTCCGGGCGGTTCAGGCGCACGGTGGCGATGTGGTCTTCGACGCTCAGCGTCAGGGTGTCAAACGAGGGGTGGGTGCTGCTCATCGATGCTCTCCTAGTGTGGGAAAGGGCGCGCGCGGCAGATGCCGGCGCGCGCCGTGGATGCTGCGTGGACCTGCTGACTATAGTGAGACGGCCAGTTCGGTGCCCTGCTTGATGGCGCGCTTGGCGTCCAGCTCGGAGGCCAGGTCGGCGCCGCCGATCAGGTGCACCTTGCAGCCGGCCGCCAGCAGCTCGGCCTGCAGCTCGCGCTGCGGTTCCTGGCCGGCGCAGATGACGATGGTGTCGGCCGGGATGATGCTGTCCTTGCCGTCGACGGTGACGTGCAGGCCGGCGTCGTCGATTTTGCGGTAGTCCACCCCGGCGACCATCTGCACGCCCTGGTTCTTCAGCGAGGTGCGGTGGATCCAGCCGGTGCTCTTGCCCAGACCTTCGCCGACCTTGGTGGCTTTGCGCTGCAGCAGGAAGACCTGGCGGATGCTGGCCTTCTGCTCCGGCTTCTGCAGGCCGCCGCGGTTGCTGTTGCTGGTGTCGACACCCCATTCGGCGAAGAACTGCGCCTTGTCCTGGCTCGAGCTGTGGCCGCTGTGCAGCAGGTATTCGGCCACGTCGAAGCCGATGCCGCCGGCGCCGACCACGGCCACCGTCTTGCCGACCGCGCACTTGTCGCGCAGGACGTCGAGGTAGCCGACCACCTTCGGATGGTCGATGCCGTCGATGGCCGGCGTGCGCGGCGTGACGCCGGTGGCCAGCACCACGTGGGCGAATTCGCCGGCGATCAAGTCCCGCGCGCAGACGCGGCGGTTGAGTTCCAGCTTGACGCCGGTCAGCTCGATCTGGCGGCCGAAGTAGCGCAGCGTTTCGTAGAACTCCTCCTTGCCCGGCACCTGCTTGGCGATGTTGAACTGGCCGCCGATCTGCTCGGCACCGTCGAACAGGGTGACGTCGAAGCCGCGCTCGGCGGCGGTGGTGGCGAAGCTCAAGCCGGCCGGGCCGGCGCCGACCACGGCGACGCGCTCGCGCTTGGCGGCCGGGACGATGGTCAGGATGGTCTCGTGGCAGGCGCGCGGATTGACCAGGCAGGAGGTGATCTTGCCGTTGAAGGTGTGGTCCAGGCAGGCCTGGTTGCAGCCGATGCAGGTGTTGATCTGGTCGGCCTTGCCTTCGGCGGCCTTGCGCACGAAGAAGGGGTCGGCCAGGAAGGGGCGGGCCATCGAGATCATGTCGCAGAAGCCGTCGGCCAGCAGCTGCTCGGCCACCTCCGGCGTGTTGATGCGGTTGGTGGCGATCAGCGGAATGCCGACCTTGCCCTTGAGCTGCTGGGTGACCCAGGCGTAGGCGGCGCGCGGCACCTTGGTGGCGATGGTCGGAATGCGCGCCTCGTGCCAGCCGATGCCGGTGTTGATGATGGTGGCGCCGGCCGCCTCGATGGCCTGGGCCAGTTGCACCACCTCCTCGTGGCTGGAGCCGCCCTCGACCAGGTCGAGCATCGACAGGCGGTAGATGATGATGAAGTTGGCGCCGACCCGTTCGCGCACGCGGCGCACGATCTCGACCGGGAAGCGCATGCGCTTGGCGTAGTCGCCGCCCCATTCGTCGTCGCGCAAGTTGGTGCGGGCGGCGATGAACTCGTTGATCAGGTAGCCCTCGGAGCCCATGATCTCGACGCCGTCGTAGCCGGCGTACTGGGCCAGGCCGGCGCAGCGGGCGAAGTCCGCTATGGTCTGCTCGACCTCCTCGCCGCTCAGCGCCTTCGGCACCACGGTGTTGATGGGCGCCTGCAGCGCGCTCGGCGCCACCGCGTTCTTCTGGTAGGCGTAGCGGCCGGTGTGCAGGATCTGCAGGGCGATCTTGCCGCCTTCGGCGTGCACGGCGGCGGTGACTTCCTTGTGGTGCTCGGCCTCTTCCTCGGTGCACAGGGCGGCGGCGCCGCGCATGGCGCGGCCGGCCTCGTTGGGGGCGATGCCGCCGGTGACGATCAGGCCGACACCGCCACGGGCGCGCTCGGCGTAGAAGGCGGCCATGCGGGCGTAGCCGTCCGGCGCCTCCTCCAGGCCGACGTGCATGGAACCCATCAGCACGCGGTTGGGCAGGGTGGTGAAGCCGAGGTCGAGTGGGGCCAGCAGGTGGGGATAGGTGGTCATGGCGGTCATGGCGGTCCTGGAGGAAAAGTGGGTGGAGGATTCAGTGAATAATTCAGTGAATAAAAAAACACTATGCAACTGGTTTCATAATCGTAGGTCAAAATCCGCAATTACGCAACTGGTTGCATAATTGGATTGCCGGGTTTAGACTGCGCCGATGTCACTCTCACACGCCTTACTCACCTCGCTGCTGGAAAAATCGTCCTCGGGCTACGACCTGGCGCGCCGTTTCGACAAGTCGATCGGCTACTTCTGGCACGCCACCCACCAGCAGATCTACCGCGAGCTGGGACGCATGGAGGAGGCGCTGTGGATCGAGTCGGTGACGGCGCCGGACGCCGGCAAGACGCGCAAGCGCATCTACAGCGTGCTGCCGCAGGGCCGCGCGGAGTTGCAGCGCTGGGCCGCCGAGGCCAGCCCGGTGATGGACCTGCGCGACGAGCTGACGGTGCGCCTGCGCGCTGACGCCGTGATCGGCCCGCTGGGCATGGAGGCCGAACTGCAGCGCCACATCGTGCTGCACCAGGCCAGCCTGGAGCGCTACCGCGAGATCGAGCAGCGCGACTTCCCGCCCGACCGGCCGCCGACGCGGCGCCTGCGCATCAACCACCTGATCCTGAAGAAGGGCATGCTGTACGAGGAAAGCTCGATCCGCTGGGCGCGCGAGATGCTGGTGGTGCTACTGGAAGAGGATTGCGCGGCGGACTGAGTCGCAGCGGCCGGTGTGACTGTTGTCGAGCCGGTTTTCGCCGGCGGCTCGCTATTTCTTTGGCGCTGGGGCAGGGGCTTGGTCGATTTGTTTTTGCACCTTGTCGAGCAGGACGGCGGTCGCCTCCAGTTGGCGTTGCACTTCCGCTTGGGCGGCGCTCATGTTCTTGCCAGATTCAAACGAGGCAAGCATGTTCGAGAGCACGGTGGCGTTGAACGCGGCGATGCCGAAAACGCTCGCCAAGCCGATGCTGATCGCAGTGACGACGACCGTCGTTCGTAGATTGTTGATGCCTGCTTTTACTTCCGCAATGGTGATGGCCATTGCCGAGATCTTCTCGTTGAGCAAACCGGCGAGCGCGTCAATTTTCCCCTCGATGCTGGCCATTTTGACGTAACCCTGGACAATTTTAATGTCCGTTTCAGCCATTCTCGCGTCGGTTCTGGCCTCGGCCATTGCCAATTTCGCATCCAATTCTTCCCGCTGAAGCTCGCTCATGCCGCCTCCCAGCGCGCCTTGCGCCTATGTCACCAGTGTAGGCGAAAAATCGTCGACGTGAATGGCATGCGCGCGGGGCTTGCGCTGGCTCGCCCCGCCGTGGCCGGGCGCCTACTGCTGCGCCATCGACTGAGACTCGCGCTCCGGCGTCGAGGAGATGCGGTGGATGGCCAGGTCGGCGCCCTGGAACTCGTCCTCCGGTTCGAGGCGGATGCCGACCACCAGCTTGAGGCCGCCATAGATGACAAAGCCGCCGACGACGGCGATGACCGCGCCCATCAACGTGCCGACCAGCTGCGCCGTGAAGGAGACGCCGCCGATGCCGCCCAGCGCCTTGCTGCCGAAGATGCCGGCCGCCAGGCCGCCCCAGGTGCCGCACAGGCCGTGCAGCGGCCAGACGCCGAGCACGTCGTCGATCTTCCACTTGTTCTGCGCCAGCGTGAACATCCAGACGAAGATGGCGCCGGCGATGCCGCCGGTGACCAGGGCGCCCAGCGGGTGCATCAGGTCCGAGCCGGCGCAGACGGCCACCAAGCCGGCCAGCGGGCCGTTGTAGGCGAAGCCGGGATCGTTCTTACCCATCAGCAGGGCGACCAGGGTGCCGCCGACCATCGCCATCAGCGAATTGACGGCGACCAGGCCGTTCATCTTGTCGAGCGCCTGCGCGCTCATCACGTTGAAGCCGAACCAGCCCACCGTCAAAATCCAGGCGCCCAGCGCCAGGAAGGGGATGGACGAGGGCGGGTGGGCGGCGATGGCGCCGTTCTTCATGTAGCGGCCGCGGCGCGCGCCCAGCAGCAGCACGGCCGGCAGCGCGACCCAGCCGCCGACGGCGTGCACCACCACCGAGCCGGCGAAGTCGTGGAACTCGGCGCCCGTGGCCAGCTTGAGCCAGGCCTGCACGCCGAAGCGCTGGTTCCAGACGATGCCCTCGAAGAAGGGGTAGACCAGGCCGACCAGCAACGCCGTGGCGGCCAGCTGCGGATAGAAGCGGGCGCGCTCGGCGATGCCGCCGGAGATGATCGCCGGGATCGCCGCCGCGAAGGTCAGCAGGAAGAAGAACTTGACCAGCTCGTAGCCGTTCTTGGCCGCCAGTACGTCGGCCGAGGCGAAGAAGTCGATGCCGTAGGCGACGCCGTAGCCGACGAAGAAATAGGCGATGGTGGAAACCGCGAAGTCGACCAGGATCTTGACCAGGGCGTTGACCTGGTTCTTCTTTCTGACCGTGCCCAGCTCCAAAAAGGCGAAGCCGGCGTGCATCGCCAGGATCATGATCGCGCCGAGCAGGATAAAGAGTGCGTCGGCACCGTTGTTGCGTCCATCCATTGCGTTACTCCCCAAAATAAGGCGTCAAAATAAGTGCATGCACTATCAAAGCAATATTCATTCCATTTTGGTGCGAAATGTTAAGTGCTTGATTTTGAAGTTTATTCGCGGAATCGCCTCGGTGAGAATTCGCTGTAGAACGGTGCGTGGCGCACCAGGACGGCGCGCCATATTGGTGCGTTGTTCGGCGCGGTGCGGAGGAATGCGCCGCGACGGCGCGGCGTTGGAGGGGGCGGGGCGCCGCATTGGTGCATGTCGTGACGTCAAGGCGCCGGTGAATTCAACACCACCCAACGGCGTGGAGCCAGGGTCAGACCCTAGGGTCTGACCCTCGGTTTGCGCCTTGCGGTTCCGAATAGCGGCCTGCGGCTCAGGCCTTGGACAGCGCGTGGATGCGGAAGGGCGGACGTTGCAGCGTGCGCTCGTTGCGCAGCGGCGGCGGTGGCGGCACCGGCTCGCCGAGCGACTGCTCGACGTGCTGGCGCGCCAGCGGGAAGGTGTGCAGGTACAGGTCGAGGCACAACTCGTAGGCCGGCATGGCCGGCCAGTCCTGCGGCAGGAAGGCGCTGGGCAGCAGCGGATCGCTGGCGCGGCACTGGCGGTAGGCGTCGGCCACCAGCATGCGCAGGGCGAAGGCCTGGCGCGCGCTGAGCGCCTGGCCGTCGGCCAGGGCGTGGCGCAGCGGGGCGAAGCGGCGCAGGAAGGCGTGGTAGGGCGCGGCGGTGGCGTCCAGGTCCCAGGCCTGGCGGCCCATCTCCTGCAGCGGTCCGAGGCCGTCGACCTGCTGGCCGGCCACCTGCAGAACGCTGCCCCGCTGGGCCAGGCCCAGGGCCGGCGGATCGTCGCGGCCGCAGCGCTCCGGCATGGTCGGCCGCGCCAGCACCTGCGGCGCCAGCGCGCAGTAGCCCTGCTCGGCCAGGCTGCGGCGCAGCGCGGCGAAGGCCGGCGCGGTGCCGCTGCCGCCGGTGTTGATGACCAGGCTCCAGCTGCCGTCCCAGGCGTAGTCGGGCGGCGCGCTCAGCGCGTGCCAGGCGCCGCGCAGCTGCTCGGCGGCGTCCGGCAGCAGGGCGTAGGCGCTGCGCCGGCCGTAGCGGCGCGCGTACAGGCAGCCCTGCTCGGTCAGGCGGAACACACCGGTGCGGGTGGCGCGCGGGTCGACGCCGAACAGCGCCATCAATTCGATCAGGTCGCTCAGCCAGACCGCCTCGCCGCGCGGCATCACGCTGTCGCCGAAGATCTGCTTGAGCAGGGCGTTGGCGGTCGGCGTGGTTTGGCGCAGGCAGGCGTCGAGCCAGTGCGGGTCGCAGTGCGGCGCCGAGGCCAAGGCCAGTTGCGGCGTGCTCAGGGTGCGGGGCGCGCGCGGCGCGCGCAGTTCGATCGGCATGGCGTTCATAGCGCGCCGCCGGTCGCCAGGGCCGCCTCGGCCGGCGCACCGGTGTCGGGTACGGCCATCGCCGGCGCCGCCGCCGGCGCGTCGATGTTGTCCATCGCCGCCAGCAGCTCGGCGTGGCGGTCGGACAGGAAGCGGTCGATCATCGGGTACAGGATGCCTTCTTCTTTCAGGTGGTGCTGGCGCATCAGCATGCGCAGGGCGTGGGCCAGGTCGAAGAAGTCGTCGCGCTGGTGGCCGGCGATGGTGGCGGCCATGCGCCGCACCAGTTCGCGCATCTGGCGGTGCTCGTCGCGCATCACGCTGGTCGGGCCGCAGTTGTGGCCCATGCAGGCTTCCAGCGCGGGGAACAGCACGGCCTCCTCGAGGCGCAGGTGGTGCTCCAGGCACTGGCGGAAATCGGCGAAGTCGGCGTTGGCGCAGGGCCAGTTGCGGGTGGCGACGCGGGCCTCGGCCAGCGTGTACAGATCGTCGCACATGCGGTGATCGCGTCCCAGGAAGTTGCCGATGGTGCTCATTTGCTTTGCCTCTTCATGATTGCTTTGGTGTCAGCCTGCATTGTCACATTTGGTCAAGATTGAAATCTTTGATTCACATCAAGGATTTGCGTACTTGCCGCGCGTTACAGTTCGGCCTCGTCAATTGTCGGGCCACACCATGTTGTTGAGCGTATTCGAGAGATTCAAAATCAAGGACCGGCTGTTGTTGCCGATCGTGCAGGGCGGCATGGGTGTCGGCGTCTCGGCGCACCGCCTGGCCGGCGCCGTGGCGCGCCTGGGCGCGATGGGCACCATCGCCAGCGTCGACCTGCGGCGCCACCACGCCGACCTGATGGCCGCCACCGGCCGCAGCCGCGACCGCGCCCTGATCGAGGCGGTCAACCTGACCGCGCTCGAACGCGAGATCGTCCAGGCCAAGGCGCTGGCCGGGGGCCACGGCATGATCGCGGTGAACGTGATGCGCGCCGTCAGCCAGTACCCCGACCTGGTGCGCAAATCCTGCGAGGCCGGCGCCGACGCGCTGGTGGTCGGCGCCGGCCTGCCGCTCGACCTGCCCGAATTGACCGCCGAGCATCCGCACGTGGCGCTGATCCCGGTGCTGTCGGACGCGCGCGGCATCGCCCTGCTGCTGAAGAAGTGGATGCGGCGCCAACGCCTGCCCGACGCCATCGTCATCGAGAACCCGCGCTACGCCGCCGGCCACCTCGGCGCGCCCGACAGCGCCACCCTGAACGACCCGCGCTACGCCTTCCCGCGCGTGCTGGAGGAGACCCTGGCGCTGCTGCGCGAGCTGGGCATCGAGCGCGAGCGCCTGCCGCTGATCGTCGCCGGCGGCCTGCACCAGCACGCCCAGGTGCGCGACCTGATCGGCCAGGGCGCCAGCGCGGTGCAGCTCGGCACGCCGTTCGCCGTCAGCACCGAGGGCGACGCCGACGCCGGCTTCAAGCGTGTGCTGCTCGACGCCGGGCCGGACGACACCGTCACCTTCATGAGCGCCGCCGGCCTGCCGGCGCGCGCCGTGCGCACGCCGTGGCTGATGAACTACCTCGACAAGGAGGCCAAGCTGCAGGGCAAGGCCAAGGCCAAGGACTGCACCGTCGGCTTCGACTGCCTGCAGCAGTGCGGCTGGCGCGACGGCCTGGCCAAGGCCGGCCAGTTCTGCATCGACACCCAGTTGGCCTTCGCGCTGAAGGGCGACACCAAGCGCGGCCTGTTCTTCCGTGGCAGCGAGGCGCTGCCGTTCGGCCGCGCCATGCGGCCGGTGCGCGAGCTGGTCGACTACATGCTCAACGGCGTCGTGCCGGCGCCGGCCAGCGCCGCGGCCTGAGGCGGGCGCCACCCGAATTCTGTTTGTCCCGGCCACCACGCCGGTTTTCCTTTTGAGTGCAACCCCATGAACATGAGCCATACAGCCGTTCCCACACCGCCGATCGAGCTGGTTTGCCCGGCCGGCAGCCTGCCGGCGCTGAAGGCCGCCGTCGACAACGGCGCCGACTGCGTCTACCTGGGCTTCCGCGACGCCACCAACGCGCGCAACTTCGCCGGCCTGAACTTCGACGACGCCGCCATCGCCCAGGGCATCGATTATGCCCACCGCAAGGACTGCAAGGTGCTGCTGGCGTTGAACACCTATCCGCAGCCGGACACCGCCGCGCTGTGGCGCACCGCCATCGACCGCGCCGCGCAGGCCGGCGTCGACGCGGTGATCCTGGCCGACCCCGGCCTGATGCGCTACGCCTCCGACCACTATCCGAACCTGCGCCTGCACCTGTCGGTGCAGGGCTCGGCCACCAACTACGAGGCGATCAACTTCTACCACAAGCACTTCGGCGTGGCGCGCGCGGTGCTGCCGCGCGTGCTGTCGATGGCCCAGGTCGAGCTGGTCAAGGCCAACACCCCGGTCGAGATCGAGGTGTTCGGCTTCGGCAGCCTGTGCGTGATGGTCGAGGGCCGCTGCGCGCTGTCGTCCTACGCCACCGGCGAGGCGCCCAACACCCACGGCGTGTGCTCGCCGGCCAAGGCGGTGCGCTGGCAGCAGACGCCGAAGGGCCTGGAGTCGCGCCTGAACGGCGTGCTGATCGACCGCTACACGGAAACCGAGAACGCCAGCTACCCCACGCTGTGCAAGGGCCGCTTCGACGTCGAGGGCGAGAACTACTACGCCATCGAGGAGCCGACCAGCCTGAACACGCTCGAGCTGCTGCCGCAGCTGATCGGCATGGGCATCCGCGCCGTCAAGATCGAGGGCCGCCAGCGCAGCCCGGCCTACGCGGCGCAGGTGACGCGGGTGTGGCGCGAGGCGATCGACCAGTGCCTGCAGAACCCGGCGCGCTACTCGGTGCGGCCGGCCTGGATGAGCGAATTGAACAAAGTGGCGGAGGGGCAGCAGCACACGCTGGGCGCCTACCACCGCTCGTGGAAATGAATCAGGAGAGAACATGTTGAAACTCGCGTTGGGACCCATCCTGTACTACTGGCCCCGTGACACGGTACTGAAATTCTACGAGGAGGTGGCCAACAGCGCCGCCGACATCGTCTACCTCGGCGAGACGGTGTGCTCGCGCCGCCACGAGCTGCGCCTGTCCGACTGGCTCGACGTGGCCGAGCGGCTGCAGGCGGCCGGCAAGGAGGTGGTGCTGTCGACCCAGGTGCTGCTCGAGTCGACCGCCGACATGAGCACGCTGCGCCGCATCACCGACAACGGCCGCTTCATGGTCGAGGCCAACGACATGGGCGCGGTGCACTGCCTGGCCGGCGAGGTGCCCTTCGTCGCCGGGCCGCACCTGAACATCTACAACCCGCCGACGCTGCAGCTGCTGCACCAGATGGGCGCGAGCCGCTGGGTGATGCCGCTGGAGATGGGCCGGGCCGGCCTGGGCGTGATGCAGCAGCACCGCCCGGCCGGCATGCAGACCGAGTTGTTCGCCTACGGCCGCATGCCGCTGGCCTTCTCGGCGCGCTGCTTCACGGCGCGCCACCGCAACCTGCCCAAGGACAACTGCCAGTTCAGCTGCCTCGAGCACGCCGACGGCCTGCTGATGCAGACCCGCGAGAACGCCCCCTTCCTGGTCTTGAACGGCACGCAGACGCAGTCGGCGCTGGTCTACAACCTGGCCGGCGAGCTCGACCGCATCGCCGGCATGGGCGTCGACGTGGTGCGCATCAGCCCGCAGGCCGAGCACAGCATCGCCGTGCTCGACGCCTTCGACTCGGTGCGCCGTGGCGCCGCCACGCCGGCCCAGGCCTCGCAGGCGCTGCGCCAGTGGATGCCGGCCGAGGCCTGCGACGGCTACTGGTACGGCCGCGCCGGACTGGAACAGGGCGGCGCCGCCGAGCGCGAGCTGGCGTTGGCCGGGAGCGAGGCATGACGCCCGCCGTCGGCAGCGTGCCGCCGTCGCTGGCGGCGCTGCTGGGCAAGCTGCCTGCCTATCCCGGCTCGCTGCTGTTCGTCGGCGCGCTCAACCTGGCGCTGCGGCGCCACCTGCCGCAGGACGTGCGCGCCTCGCTGCAGGGCAAGCGCATGCGCATCAGCGTGCGCGACGCCGGCCTGGCCTTCGACTTCAGCTGGGACGGCGGCCGCTTCTGCGCCTGCCAGCGCGGCGAGGCGGTCGACCTGGTGATCGGCGCCAGCGCGCGCGACTTCCTGGCGCTGGCGCGCCGCGAGGAGGACCCGGACACGCTGTTCTTCTGCCGCCGCCTGTCGATGGAGGGCGACACCGAGCTTGGCCTGCTGGTCAAGAACACCCTCGACGCCATCGACGCGCCCTTGCTGGAACTGCCACCGCTGCCGGCGCCCTTGCGCTGGCTGGTGGCGCGCGGCGAGGCGCTGCGCGGCGCCGCGCCGAAATGAGACGGACCGCCGGGCGACGAAATCGGCCGGCGGGTCTGGCGTTAAGCCGCGCCCTGTCCTACACTGGTTCGCGGCGCCACTCCGGCGTCCTGTCCGATTGAAGGAGCGATGATGAGCAGCTGGCGCCGTCTGTGTGGTTCACTCTTGATGATGTTACCCTTGGCCGCCGCGGCGGAGCCGCCCGCCATCGGCGCGTTCGTCAGCGGCGGCATAGGGCTCGACGGACGCGAGGAGATGCTGGCGCAGCGCGGCCAGTACAACCTGCGCCTGAGCTTCGCCATGCGCGGCAGCGGCGAGTACCTGGGCGCGGTGGCGGTCGAGATCCGCGATGCCGCCGGCCGGCCGGTGCTGTCGGCGCCGGCCGACGGCCCCTGGTTCTACGCCCGGCTGGCGCCCGGCAGCTACCAGGTCATTGCCACGGCGGACGGACGCGAGCAGCGGCGGCCGGCGCGGGTGGCGGCGCGCGGCGCCAGCGAACTGGTGTTCTATTGGTCCGACAAGTAGGCCGGCGGGCGCCGATATTTGACGCCCGCTTGATCCAGGACACGTGCGCGCCGGCGCCGGCGCGGCGATGCGACCAGAATCGGCTGTGCGGCGGTGCCAATCCGGCGCCGCGCCGATTTCACCCCACTGGAGGACAGCATGGCGAACAACCTGACCCGTTTCGATCCGCTCGACGTAGGCCGCTTCGACCCGTTCCGCGGTTTCGAGGACTTTTTCCGCGAATTCCAGCCGCGCGCCCTGCGCGAGCTGGAGCCGTCGCCACGCATGAGGCTCGACGTGCGCGAGACCGAACAGGCCTATTCGGTGAGCGCGGACCTGCCCGGCATGAAGAAGGAGGACATCAAGGTCGACGTCGACGGCAAGCGCGTCACCATTTCGGCGCAGACCAGCCGCGTGTGGGAGGGCAAGGTGGGCGAATCGACCTTGTGCAGCGAACGTTATGTCGGCCAGCAGCGCCGCAGTTTCGAGTTGGAGAATGAAATCGACGACGCCGCCGTGGTGGCCAAGTACGCCGACGGTGTGCTCGAACTGGCTCTGCCCAAGCGCGCGGGAGGCGCCGGCAAGAAGAAAGTGGTGGTAACCTGAGGCATGGCGTCAACGCGCCGGTTGACCGGGCCGGCGCCAGCGCCGAAGCACCGGGCCTGGTGACATGGATTGAAGGCGCCCCGGCGCCGGGCGTTCCGGGGCGCGCACATTGACACCCCCCCCCCGCCGCCAAGGAGCGCAGATGAACCAGCCCAAGCCGCCTCCCGCCGCCGAACAGGCCGGGCAACGCCGCCAAATCGAGGCGCTGGCGCGGGTTTTGGCGCGCACCGAAGGCGCGCCACGCCTGTTCGAAACCCACATCTCCTGGGTGCTGGTCACCGAGAGCCACGCCTACAAGTTCAAGAAGGCGCTGCGGCTCGACTTCCTCGACTACTCCACGCTGCAGGCGCGGCGCCATTGCTGCGAGGAGGAGCTGCGCCTGAACCGGCGCCTGGCGCCCGAGCTGTATCTCGACGTGGTGGCGCTGTGCGGCGAGGCGGAGCAGCCCCGGCTGGCGCCGGCCGACGCCGCGCCGGCCGACGACACCGTGTTCGACTACGCCGTGCGCATGCGTGCCTTTCCGCAGCAGGCCTTGTGGTCGACGCGCCTGCCGGCCGGGCAGGTCGGCGAGGGCGAGATCGACCAGCTGGCGGCGCGGCTGGCGCGCTTCCACGCGGCGGCGGCGGCCGCGCCGCAGGGCAGCGATTGGGGCACGGCGGCGGCCCTGCGGCGCACCGCCGAACAGGATCTGGCCGAGGTGGCGGCGCTGCTCGACGCCGGCCCGGCGCGCGCCGACCTGCAGGCGCTCAGCCACCGGCTCGAGTATTGCGCGCCGGCGCCGGCCCGCTTCGACGAACGGCGCGTGCAGGGGCGGGTGCGCGAGTGCCACGGCGACCTCCACTGCGGCAACATCCTGACCTTGGACGGCGTCGTCGAGGTGTTCGACTGCATCGAGTTCTGCGACCGCTTCCGCTGGATCGACGTGGTCAACGACCTCGCCTTCATCGTCATGGACCTGCGCTTCCACGGCCGCGCCGAGCTGGCGGCGCGCCTGCTCGACCACTACCTGCGCGACAGCGGCGACTACGCCGGCCTGGCCATGCTGCCCTACTACCAGGCGATGCGCGCGCTGGTGCGCGCCAAGGTCTGCCTGCTGCGCGCGGCCGGCGGCGGCGGCGACGCCGCGCGGCAGGCGCAGCTCGGCCAGCAGTACCTGGCCTTCGCCGCCGCCGGCACCACGCCGGGACGGGCCGCGCTGCTGATCACCCACGGCTACGCCGGCAGCGGCAAGTCGCGCGCCGCCGAGCGGCTGGCCGGCGCGCTGGGCGCGATCCGCCTGTGCTCCGACGTCGAGCGCAAACGGGTGCGCGGCGTGGCGCCCAGCGCCAGCCTGGCGGCGCCGCCGGGGCGCGGCATCTACGAGCCGGCCAGCCGCCAGGCCACCTACGCGCGCCTGCTGCACCTGGCCCGGCAGGTGCTGGCGGCCGGCCTGCCGGTGCTGGTCGACGCCACCTTCCTGCGCCGGCGCGAGCGCGCCTCCTTCGCCGAGCTGGCCGGCGGCATGGGGCTGCCGTTCTTCGTGCTCGACGTGCGCGCCGCGCCGGCCACCTTGCGCCGTCGTCTGGCCGCGCGCGAGCGCGCCGGTGGCGACGCCTCCGACGCCGGCCTGGCCGTGCTGGAGCAGCAGTTGGCGCAAGCCGAGCCGTTGACGCCGGCCGAGCGCCGCAACGTGCTCGAGTTCGACAGCGACGCGGCCGAGGTGGACGGCGGGGCCGGCGCCCTGGCGGCGCTGGCGGCGCGGGTGGCGGCGCAGCGCTGACGCCGGGCCGAGCGCGGGGGGCGGTTTGGCCGGCTTGCATAGCCGGCCCGCACGGCCGGCCCGCGTGACCGGTCTGCCTAGGCGCCCGCTCAGGCGGGCTGCTGGAAGTGGCGCAGGCAGTTGCGGCCGGCCTGTTTGGCCATGTACATCGCCTGGTCGCCGCGGCGCAGCAGCAGGTCCGGCTCGCGCCCGTGCAGCGGATAGCTGGCCACGCCGATGCTGGCCGAGACCTCGACCACGGCGCCGCTGTCGAGCGTGATCGGGGCGCGCAGCGCCAGCAGCACCCGTTCGAGGATGGCGTCGCTGCCGTGGCTGGCGTCGACATTGGTCAACAACAGCACGAACTCGTCGCCGCCAAGGCGGGCGGCGGTGTCGTTCGGCCGCAGCGCGCCGGTCAGGCGGGCGGCCACCTCGCGCAGCACCTGGTCGCCGGCCTCGTGGCCGTGCCGGTCGTTGATCGGCTTGAAGCCGTCCAGGTCGAGGCAGCAGACCTCGACCTGGCGGTGTTCTCGCTCGGCCGCCAACAAGGCCTGTTGCAGGCGGTCGGCCAGCAGGCGGCGGTTGGGCAGGTGGGTCAGGCTGTCGTGGTAGGCGAGTTTTTCGATGTGCTCCTTCTGCGCGGCGTGGTCGCTGATGTCGGACATCAGGGCGACGTAGTGGCTGATCCGCCCGTCGCCGTTGCGCACCGCGTTGAGCGTCATCAGGCAGACGAACTCGCTGCCGTCCTTGCGCCGGTTGCAGAGCTCGCCGTGCCAGTGGCTGCTCGCGTCCAGGGTGCGGAAGAGGGCGGCGAAGACGGCCTTGTCGTGGCGCCCCGAGTTGAGCAGGCGCGGGTTGCGCCCCAACACCTCGTCGCGCCGGTAGCCGGTCAGCTCGACGAAGGCCTGGTTGACGTCGATGATGTTGGCGTCCCGGTCGGCGATGATGATCGCCTCGCCGGAGGCGCTGAACACGCTGGCGGCCAGGCGCAGCTGCGCCTCGGCCTTGCGGCGCGCCAGCTGCATGCGGTTGAATTGCAGGGCCAGGCGCACCGTCTCGCGCGGCCCGCGCGGCGGCGCGTCGGCGTCGGCGTCGCCGTCGGCGGCGGCGTCCATCGCCGCGCCCAGTTGGCGCAGCGCGGCGCGTAGCTGGATGGTGAACAGCAGGGCCAGCGCCATGCCGCTGGCGAAGAATGTGGCCATCAGCGCCGAGTTGAGCGTGAGGGTGTCGAGCATGTGCTGTTCGAGGATGCTGCGGCGCATGCCCACCAGCACGCTCCAGCCGCTCGCGTCGGAGCGGGTGTGGGCGACGAAGGACGGCTCGCCCTCCAGCGTGTGGCTGGCCAACGTGCCCTCGGCATGGCCGCCCATGTGCGCCAGCAGGTCGGCGGTGCCGGGTTGGCCGGCGAAGCGCGCCGCGTTGACGCTGCGGCTGATGATGATGCCACGGCTGTCGAGCAGCGCCGCGACCCAGCCGTCCGGCAGCCGGGCCGCCTGCAGGATGCGGCCCAGGCGCTCGGGCGGGATGCCCATGTCGAGGGCGAGGCTGACACGGCCCTGGTCCAGCACCGGCGCCTCGATGGCGACGAAATGGCGCCGCGAGCTGCCGCCGACGTACAGGTCGGAGACGGCGGGCTGGCCGGTGCGGAAGGTGCGTTCGAGCAGCTCCTGGTGGCCGGTCTTGGGCAGGGGCGCGCCGAGGGGGCGCATGGTGTTGAGCAGTTGCTGGCCGCTGCCGTCGATCAGTACGATGGCCTCGGCCAACTGGTCGTGCGCCAGCACCGCCTTGGCCTGCTGATAGAAGGCGGCCGCTTGGAGCGGCCGCAACTGCGGCAACGCGGCCAGCACCAGCAACCGGCCGCGCGCCTCGGCCAGCGCCGTGTCGACGGTCTGGCTCAGCTGGCGCGCCGTTTGCAGCGCCTGTAGTTCGAGCCGCGTGCGCTCGGTGCGGTAGGCGTCGTGGACCAGGTAGGCGCCGGCGAGCACGGCCGGCAGCAGGCTCAGCGCGAACAGCCAGACGATGCCGATGCCGCCGCTGCCGCGCCGGTATGCCAGGTTCCTCATGCGTCGGCTAGGCGCGCTGTCGCTGCGCCGGCGCGGCGGCGCCGTGGGCGAACGCGGTCAGGCCGGCGTGGTCGAGCACGACGATGTCGCGGCCGCAGGCGTCGACGCAGGCGGCGCGCTTGAGTTGCAGCAGCAGCCGGCTGATGGTGGCCGCCGTCAGACCGAGGTAGTCGCCGATCTCCTGGCGCGTCATGGGCAGGTGGAAGCTGTCTGGCATGCCGCCCCGCTCGGCGAAGCACCAGGACAGGCGCAACAGGAAGATGGCGAACTTCTGCTCGGCGCGGCCGCCGCGCAGCAACTGGGTGGCGTTCTGTTGGCGCGACAGCTCCTTGCTCAGCAGGGTGCGTAGCCAAGCGCCCACCGGCACCGACTGGTCGGCCGCCTGCTGCAGGCGCCGGTGCGAGATCTCGCACACCTCGCAGTCGGTCAGGGCCAGCGCGGCGCCGCGCTGCTGGCGCAGGCCGATGGCGTCGAGGCCGAGGAACTCCCCGCTCATCTGGAAGCCGGTGACCCGTTGCTGGCCGTCGCTGTCGAGATGGTAGGTCTTGCTGTGGCCGCTGCGCAGCACGTACAGGCGGTCGTGCACCGGCTCGTTCATCTGGTACAGGTGCTCGCCGCGCAGCAACTGGTAGCGGCGCTGCACCATCCGCTCGAACACGCCGTAGTCCTCCAGCGGCACATGGGACGGCAGGCAGAGCCGGCGCGCCGCGCAGTTGGCGCAGCTGGGCTTGGCGTTGGCGGGCGCGCCCGGCGCCAGCGAAATCGGGGAGGGAGGGCGGTTCATTGTTGTCCTGTATCGGGAGTCGTCTCGGTGCCGCGCGGTGGCGGCGCGGTGCTTGTCGGCGCCGGCGCGGCATCGCCCTCGCCGACGACGACGGCCTTCAGGCCGGCGGCGTCGTGCAGGCGGATGTCGCGCCCGCTCAGCTCGATCAAGCCGCTTTGTTTGAAGCGGTAGAGCAGGCGGCTGACGCTCTCGGGCGTCAGACCGAGCAGGTCGGCGATATCGATGCGCGACATGGCCAAGCGGAACTGCGAGGCCGAATAGCCGCGCGCGGCGTAGCGCCAGGACAGCTGGAGCAGGAAGGCGGCCAGGCGCTGGTCGGCGCGCGTGTTGCGCAGCAACATGGCCAGATACTGCTCCCGGGCGATCTCCTTGCTCAACACGCCATGGAACAGGCGCTGCAGCGCGGCGTTGTGCTGGTGCTTGCCATGCATACTGTCGCTGGACACCTCGCAGACTTCGCTGTCCTCCAGCGCCACCACGGTGCAACTGTGCTGGTGTAGGCCGATGGCGTCCAAGCCGAGCATGTCGGTGCCCAGCTGGAAGCCGGCCAGGCGGGGACGTCCGCCGGCGTCGGCGCGGTAGGTCTTGAAGCTGCCGTAGCGCACGGCGTAGAACAGGCCGTTGACGGCGTCGCCGCAGTGGTAGAGGGGCGCGTCGCGGGCGACGCGCAGGCGGCGCCCGACCAGCTGGCCGACGCCCGTCGCGCCCGCGCCGCAGGCCGGCAGGCAGCTTCCCCGCGCCTGGCAACGGGCGCAGTCGAAGGCGGACAGGATCTTGTGTCCCCCAGGCGATGCCTGGGTACGGGGCAGCGAGTCCATTTTCCTCCTAACTGCTGCGCGGGATCGTCGGGGCTGTTGTCTCGAACGGGCAGCGTTCAATCAGTCCATGCTAGCCGAGGCCATCGGGGGGGGAATGTGATTTGGATCAATTTCCCGAGAATATTGGCTTGCCAAGCCACAATTTCTGACAATTTTTGACCTAAATCAAGCCGAAGTCGATGATTGGCGGGCGTGAGTGGGCAAGCGAGGGTGTCGAACGTAGGCTTTTGCTAGATGGAATGTGTAATTAAATGGCATATTTGATGTATTCGGTTTTCTTTGTCATGGTCGCAAAAAAATCCGGCGGGAAACGGTTGCGGCCGCCCAAGCAGGTGTATTCTAACAAGTGGATGAATTATCTGTGCGGTAGCGGCGCTGCGGTGGGTCTGGAAATGAAATTATTTGGTTTAAAGTGATTTAAATATTTAATTTGCTAAATTCGGTAATTCCGCAGTAGGATATGCCCAATTGAATCGCGGGGAATATCATGGACGTGGAAGTAATCGTCGGTGGCTTGGCGCGAAAGGCGCCGGTCGGGAGGGGAGTTATGCTGAAGCAGATAGAGCCGGGCGAACTGATCGTGGGGATGTATGTGGCCAGGCTCGGCTGTTCCTGGCTGGTGTCACCTTTTTGGAAGAAGTCGTTCTTGGTGGAGAGCGCCGAGGAGCTCAACAAGATACGCGAGTGCCGCATCGACGAGGTGTGGATAGACACTAGCAAGGGCCGCGACCTGCCGGCCGTTGCACGTTCCGGTGCCGGCTCGGCGCCGCCTGCGGCCAGCGCGGCGCCGGCCGCCGGCGCTACCGCTACCGCTACCGCCGTCGCCGCACCCGCCACAGCGGCGCCGGCGCCGGCGCCCTCGCGCGCGGCGCGGCCGCGTGTCGGCGCTCCTTTTGTGGCGCAGGCGCCGGCCTCGATCCGCGCCGAGATGGGCCGCGCCGGCAAGACCCTGGACAGCGGCAAGTCGGCGGTGCGCTCGATGTTCGGCGAGGCGCGCATGGGCCGCGCGGTGGAGGTGGGCGAGGCGATGCTGCTGGTGGAGGACATCGCCGGCTCGGTGATGCGAAACGCCAACGCGCTGATCAGTCTGGCGCGGCTGAAGACCATCGACGACTACACCTATATGCATTCGGTGGCGGTGTGCGCGCTGATGATCGCGCTGGCGCGCGAACTGAAGCTGGACGACGACCAGGTGCGCGAGGCCGGCCTGGCCGGCCTGCTGCACGACGTCGGCAAGATGGCCATTCCGCTGGAGATCCTCAACAAGCCGGGCCGTCTGACCGAGGGCGAGTTCGACGTGGTGCGCGCCCACCCGGCCGAGGGCTTCCGCATGCTGCAGGCCTCGACCGACATCGGCGACGCCGCGCTCGACGTCTGCATGCACCACCACGAGAAAATGGACGGCAGCGGTTATCCGCAGGGCCTGAAGGGCGAGCAAATCAGCCTGTTCGCCCGCATGGGGGCGATCTGCGACATCTACGACGCCGTCACCTCGAACCGGCCGTACAAAAAGGGCTGGTGCCCGACCGAGTCGCTGCGCAAGATGGCCGAATGGCGCGGCAACCACCTCGACGCCGACCTGTTCATGGCCTTCGTCAAGTGCGTCGGCATCTACCCGGTCGGCACCCTGGTGCGCCTGCGCAGCGGCCGGCTCGGCGTGGTCTGCGAGCTCACCGAGGGCAAGCCGCTGACCCAGCCGAAACTGCGGGTGTTCTTCTCCACCAAATCGGCCACCTACATTGCGCCGGAGTGGCTCGACCTGGCCACGCCGAGCTGCCAGGACGCCATCGTCGGCCACGAGGACGCCGATGCCTGGAAGCTGGTCGACATCGACCGCTACTGGATGGGCGAGTAGGCGCGGCTTGGCGCGGCCGGCAGCAGCTGCAGTTCGGGCAGCAGGTGGGCCTGCCACAGCGACTGCTCGAAGGCCGGCCTGAAGAAGCCGAAGTGGCCGATGCGGCGCACGCCGATCTGCTCGGGGGCGATGCGGCGCATGTCGCGCGGCGCGTTGGTGTAGCTGTCGTGGATCGCCGCGATGCTGCGCGCCGTCATGTACTCGTCGTCGGTGAAGGACAGCGAGACGATGGGCTGGCGGATGGCGTCATAGCGCGCCCGCGCGGTGGCGCCCTCGACGCCGACGGCGTAGTCGCGGTGCAGGCACCAGCGGCGCCACTGCTCGATCACGCCGCGCGGCAGGTCGCCCACCATGCCCAGCCGCTTGCCGGGGAAGTAGCCGCACAGCGGCACCGCCAGCGGCACGAAGAAATACCACATCGACCACACCGTGCGCTTGAGCGAGGCGGTGTTTTCGCGCCAGTAGCCGCTGCCGGTGGCGATGGTCAGCACCTTGGCCACCTTGTCGTTGTTGGGCACGAAGGGCAGGATCTGGCCGCCCAGGCTGTGGCCCAGCCAGTACAGCGGCAGGCCTGGCGCGCGCGCGCCGACGGCGTCTATCATCGCGGCGCAGTCGCGCGTGGCCCAGCCGATCACGTCGGCGTCGAGCTCGCGCAGGTGGCCACGGCGCGACAGGCCGATGCCGCGATAGTCGAAGGTGGCCACCAGCAGGCCCTGGCGCGCCAGCCATTCGGCGAAGGCGGTGTAGTAGGTCTGCGGCACGGCCATGGCCGGCGCCAGCAGCAGCGCGCCGCGCGCCGGCCCGCTCGGTGCGAAGAAGCGGGCGACGACGTGCTCGCCGCCGCCAAGATCAACTTCCTGTTGCTCGAACGTTTGCATGGACTGCTCCTCTATGGTGCGGCGGGCGTCGATGGTGTCGACCGCGCCGATGCTGCGGATGCCCGGGGTGGGGCGGCGGATGGCGCGGTCTAGTCGGCCGGGCGCTGGAAGTCGAGCTGTTTGGCGTGGTCGAGGAAGCGGGCGATGGTGGCCATCTCCTCGGTGGAGAAGCCTTGCACCAGCTGGGCGTTGATCGACTGCAGCAGCGGTTGCGCGGCGGCGATCACGGCGGCGCCCTGCGGGCTGATGTTGAGCAGGCTGGCGCGGCCGTCGGTGCTGGACGGCGCCTTTTGAACCAGGCCGTTGTCCTCCATCCGTCCGACCAGGCCGGTGATGGCCGAGTTCTGTAGTTGCAGCACCTGGGCCAGCTCCTTGAGCTGGCAGTCTGGGTGCTCCTTGATGGCGAACAGCGCCACCACCTGGGTGCCGGAGACCTTCAGCTCGTCGGTGAATAGGCGGTCCGCCGAGCGGAACAGGTTCTGCTTGGCCTGGGCCAGCAGGTGGAAAAGCCGGGGTTTCTTGCTCACGCGCGCTCCGGGTCGGATTTTGAGTTATTACACATGCGGAGTATATTACTACGCATGCGTAATAAAAATCAAAGCATTTCGGGCCGGGTGATGTGGCGGCAAGAGTCGCCGAATGCGACGAGCGAGGGTCAGACCCTAGGGTCTGACCCTGTATTGACCTCCGTGGACCCTGCGCCGCTCACGCCGGCGGTGTGAAGTGCAGCGCGCCGGCGATGCGGTTCCAGGCCTGGATGGCGGCCACGGCGGCGGTCAGGAAGGCCACCTCGCTGGCGTTGAACTGCGCCTGCACGTCGAGGTAGGCGGCGTCCGTCGCGGCGTGCTGCGCCTGCAGCGTCAGCGCCTCGGTCCAGGCCAGCGCGGCGCGCTCGCGCGGCGAGTAGACCGGGGCCGTGCGCCAGTCGGCCAGTTGCTCCAGCCGGGCCTCGTCGACGCCAAGCTGGCGCGCCAAATTCAGGTGGTACTGCAGGCAGAAGGCGCAGGCGTTCAGGCGCGAGGCGTGCACCTTGAGTAGTTCCGTCAGCGACTTGTCCAGGCCGGACTGGTCGACCGCCTTGCCGAGCGCTGCGAGGGCGGCCACCACGCCCGGCGCCAGCTCTTGGAAGCCGGCATAGTCGATGCGTGGGGCGGGGTGCTGGGCTTGCTTGCTGTGCATTGCTGGGCTCCTGTGTAGATGTGATAATATTCGAACTCTAACATCATATTCGAACACTGACAACATGCCAGGAAAATCACATGCCGCCGTCCCCGCCGTCGGCGAGGGCAAGCGTGGCGCGCCCGGCCACATCGGCTACCTGCTGCGCCAGGCCGGCGGCGCGCATCGGCAACGCATGGAGCGCGCGCTGTCCGACTTCGGCCTGACGCTGCCGCAGTTCTCGGTGCTGACCATGCTGGCGGCCTATCCCGGCGCCTCGGGCGCCGAACTGGCGCGCTTGTCCCTGTTGACGCCGCAGACCATGAGCGTTATCGTCGCCAATCTGGAGAAGGCCGGCTCGGTGACGCGCCGGCCGCATCCGGTGCACGGCCGCATCCAGTTGATCGAGGTGACGGAAGCTGGCCGCGATCTGCTGGCGCGCTGCCGCCCCCGCGTCGGCGCCGTCGAGCGCGATCTGCTGGCCGGCTTCGACGCGGCCGAGGAGCAAGTGATACGGCGCTGGCTGGTGCAAGCCGCGCTCGAACCCAACACAGGAGAACCGCATGACTGATTCCACGCTGCGCCATTTGGTGCTGTGCCGCTTCACCGAACAAACCTCGGCCGCCGAGGTGGCCAGTATCGGCGCCGATTTCGCCGCGCTCCAGCAGAGCGTACCCGGCGTGCTGCACTTCGAATCCGGCACCAACGTCAGTCCCGAGGGGCTGGCGCAGGGCTACACGCACTGCTTCCGGCTCGACTTCGCCGGCGCGGCCGAGCGCGACGGCTATCTGGTGCATCCGGCCCATCTGGCCTTCGTCGAGCGCTTCAAGCCCTGGCTGGCGCAAGTGCTGGTGTTCGACTACGCGGCAAGTTAAGCGGCGCCGGCAGCTCCCGCGCCGCTCCGCGTTCGCTGCTAACATGGGCGACGCGGATGCGGCATCGACATGAGGTGCGGGCATCGCCCACCAAACAGGAGCGACGATGGCGACGGAGCAGGCGGCTTGGCCGGAACTGGAATTCTGGTTCGAATTCGGCAGCAATTACAGTTATCTGAGTGTGATGCGGATCGCGGCGCTGGCGCGCCAGGCGCGCGTGCGCGTGCTGTGGCGGCCGTTCCTGCTCGGCCCGATCTTCCGCGACAAGGGCTGGAGCAGCTCGCCCTTCGTGCTGGAGCCGGAGAAGGGCCGCTACGCCTGGATCGACACGGCGCGGCGCGCCCGCAAGTACGGCCTGGAGTTCCGCCAGCCGAGCGTGTTCCCGCGCACCGCGCTGCTGCCGATGCGGGTGGCCATGCTGGGCGCCGGCGAGCCGTGGATGGAGGCTTTTTGCCAGGCGGTGATGCGGCAGAACTTCGTCGACGATGTCGAAATCAACGAAGCGGCCCAGGTGCTGCGCGCGTTGGACGGGCTGGTCGACGATCCCGCCGCCGTGCTGGCGCAAGCCCAGGGCGCCGCCAACAAGCTGGCGCTGCGCGAGCAGACCGAGCGGGCCCAGCGGCGCGGCGTGTTCGGCGCGCCCACCTTCTTCGTCGGCGACGAGATGTTCTGGGGCGACGATCGGCTGGAGGACGCGCTGGTTTGGTGCCGTAAAACGGCCTAATGCAGCTATTGTGTGTTTTGCAGCTTACGTTCTTAGCCCCGCGCTCAGGGACTATTTAGTTGCTTCTAGAATCAACCTGATGTTTGATTTCTATGTCCAGTTCTGCCGCAAGGATGGCCGCAGCTGCTAAGAGCTTGAGACCCGCCTCAGGAGTTGGGAAGCGACTGATGATATTGATGCACAGTCGCCTTCCTTTCGCCTCAGGGCAAGATTCTAGTATCTGCTTCGATTCGACGAATTCGAAGTATGCGTTTAGCTTTCTTTGTAGCGCTGCCAAATGCAGACCCTCATTCTCCCAACTCCAAGAATCGATTATGTTGAGAACAATGCTGTCGTCTGAGCGCGCCGTCCCAATTGCATCGACGACGTGACTTTGCTCAAGGCTCATATTTGGATCTTCTCGCTTAAGTTGGGCGGACAGGCTGGTACACCCGTATGCGAGGAACCAATTGATCTTTCAGGGTACGTTGCGCGATGCGCATGTCGTACTCGCTTTGCAGGTTCAGCCAATACCTGGCCTCCATGTCGAAAAATAGGCCAAGGCGTAGCGCCGTATCCGCCGTGATGGGACGAGTGCCATGCACGATATCGCTGATGCGGCTGGGCGAGACGTCGATATCGGCGGCTAATTGCTGTGCAGTGATGCCCAGCGGCCGCATGAACTCTTCCAGCAGGATTTCGCCGGGATGTATTTCATCGAGTAATTTGGCCATATCGCTACCCGTCGCTCTATTCGTTAGTGGTAATCCACAATTTCCACGTCATGCGGCCCATCCGCTTGCCATTTGAAGCAGATACGCCATTGGTCGTTGATTCGTATGCTGTACTGGCCTTTGCGGCTTCCGCTCAATGCCTCCAACATGTTTCCGGGAGGGATGCGCAAGCTTCTCAACTCGCCAGCGGCATTCAACTGAAGCAACTTGCGCCGGGCTGACCGCTCAATATTCTTGAAGCGGCGAACACTGAGGCTGTTGAACAGTGCTTCCGTTTCGGAGCATGCGAATGAAATTATCATGTTTGCATGTTCTTTGGCATGGAATCTGTAAGGTGGAATCCATGGTACTCCACCTGCGGCCACCAGTAAAACGGAGAAGCGTTGGACGATTGTCCCGAATCAGCGGTCCAGGCATGATCATGCGTGTCGGCGTTCGCCGAGTACGCCAAGCCTGCCCGCGCATATCGGCTTAGGCCGGCAGCGCCCGCGTTACCGCCACGCTTGGCGCGGCCGCGTCCAGCGTCTGCCGCACCACGTCGGCGATCAGCTCGGCGGTGGCGGCCGACAGGGTCCAGCCGAGGTGGCCGTGGCCGGTGTTGTAGAACACGCCGGGCGCCTTGCCACGACCGACGCGCGGCACCAGGTCGGGCATCATCGGCCGCAGGCCGGCCCAGGGCACCACGCTGCGCGTGCCGACGCCGGGGAAGCACTGCTCGACCCAAGCCACCAGCGGACGGATGCGGTCGGCGCGGATGTCGCGGTTGTAGCCGTTGAACTCGGCCGTGCCGGCGACGCGCAGGCGGCCTTCGCCGAGCCGGCTGGCGACCAGCTTGGTGGCGTCGTCGACCAGGCTGACCTTGGGCGCGGCGGCGCGGCTGACGGCATCGGCCAGGTCGACGGTGATCGAGTAGCCCTTGACCGGGTAGACGTTGACGCGGTCGCCCAGTGACGCGGCCAGCGCGCGGCTGGCGGTGCCGGCGCAGACCACCACGCCGTCATAGCTGGCGCTGTCGCTGCGGCCATCGTGCAGCGCGTCGATGCGGGCGCGCCCGCCGACGCTGGCCACGCCGCGCACCTGCTGGTCGAAGCGGAACTGCACGCCGCGCCGCTCGGCGGCGCGCGCCAGGCCGCTGCAAAACTTGTGGATGTCGCCGCTGCTGTCGCTCTCGGTGTAGTGGCCGCCGTAGTAGCTGCCGGCCAGCGTCGGCTCGATGGCGCGCATCTCCGCCGGCGTGACTGCGCGGCGCGCCAGGCCGCCCAGGGCCAGCAGCTTGGACACCTCGGCGGCGTGCTCGAAGTCGGCCTTGTCGCGGTGGATGTGCAGGATGCCCTCGCGCCTGAGGTCGAAATCGATGCCTTCCTCGGCGGCCCAGGCGAACAGGTGCTCGCGCGCGGCCACGGCCAGGCGGGCGGTGGCGATGGTGTTGGCGCGGTACTGCGGGATGGCGGCGACGAAGCCGGCGAACCAGCTCAGCTTGTGCCAGCTCGGCTTGGGGCTGACCAGCAGCGGCGCGTCGTTCTTGAGCATCCACTTGATGCCCTTGAGGATGGTCGACCAGTGGTTCCAGGCCTCGGCGTTGGAGGCCGACAGCTGGCCGCCGTTGGCGAACGAGGTCTCCATCGCCGGGTAGCGGTGTTGTTCGTAGACGGTGACGGCGAAGCCGCGCTTGGCCAGCGCGTAGGCGGTGGTGACGCCGGTGATGCCGCCGCCGATGACTGCTATGGTTTTCATGTGCTCGGGTCCAGATCGTCAAACGGACTAGTGGCGGCCTGGCCTGCGACGCGCGGCAACAGCTTACCGTATTTCCGGCCCGCTCTTCAACGCCTATTTTCGCCAGGGTGGTTTGCCGGCAACGTCGGGCATATGGCTTTCTGCTGCCACTATCGCCCGGCAAGATCGGCCTAGTCGCGCGCATTTGCCGAATACGCCCGGCAAGTTGTATACTGTCGGCTTTCCATCCGGCCACAGCCTTACACAGGACGATCATATGAGCGCTTTACCTCCTTGCCCGAAATGCAATTCCGAATACACCTACGAGGACGGCGCCAACTACGTTTGCCCTGAGTGCGCCCACGAGTGGAGCGCGCAGGCCGGTGCCGAGGCGGCCGAGGAAGGCCCCAAGGTCTATCGCGACTCGACCGGCACCGTGCTGCAGGACGGCGACACCGTGACCGTCATCAAGGATCTGAAACTGAAGGGCGGCGGCGGCACCGTCAAGATGGGCACCAAGGTCAAGAACATCCGCTTGGTCGACAGCGACCACGACATCGACTGCAAGATCGAGGGTTTCGGCTCGATGAGCCTGAAGACCGAGTTCGTCAAGAAGGTGTGATGGCGCGGGCCGCGACGGCCCGGCCACCGAGTAGTGAAGAACCGCGCGGCGCCTCTGGCACGCGCGTTTTTTTTGCCCCCACCCCGGGACGCGGAAGCCGGGGTCGGACCCCGTACGGGGTCCGACCCCTAGCTTGCGGGGTGGGGCGCTTACGCCGGCGGCAGCCGGCCGGCCAGCAGCGGCTCGATGATGCTGGAGAAGTCGCGCGCGCCGGCGCCGGCCAGGCTGTGCATGCCGTACAGGTTGCGCGCCAGCTCGCCCAGCGGGATGGCGCTGTGGCTGGCCAGCGCGGTTTGCGCCGCCAGGCCCAGGTCCTTGAGCATCAGGTCGACGCCGAAGCCGCCCTGGTAGCCGCGCGCCGCCGGCACGTTGTCCATCACGCCAGGGTAGGGGTTGTACAGCTCCAGCGCCCAGTTGCGGCCCGAGCTCTTGGCCATGATGTCGGACAGGACCTTGGCGTCGAGGCCGTTGGCCACGCCCAGCGCCAGCGCCTCGGCGGTGCCGGCCATGAGTATCCCGAGCAGCATGTTGTTGCAGATCTTGGCGGTCTGGCCGGCGCCGCTGGCGCCGGCGTGGAAGATGTTCTTGCCCATCGCGGACAGGTAGGGCCGGGCGCGCTCGAGCGCCTCGGCGGCGCCGCCGACGATGAAGGTCAGCGTGCCGGCCTGGGCGCCGGCGGTGCCGCCGGAAACGGGCGCGTCGAGCATGTCCAGCCCGCGCGCGGCGCAGGCGCGCGCCACCGCCTGCGCGCTGGCGGCGGCGATGGTGCTGCAGTCGACCACCAGCGCGCCGTCCGGGATGTGGCCGGCGATGCCGTCGGCGCCCAGGTAGAGCTGCTCGACGTGGCTGCTGGCCGGCAGCATGGTGACGACCACCTCGGCGCCTTCGAGCGCGGCGCGGGCCGACGGCGCGGCCTTGGCGCCGGCCGCCGTCAGCTGGCCGACGGCGGCGGCCGACAGGTCGAACACCTGCAGCGCGTGGCCGGCCTTGACGAGGTTGAGGGCCATCGGTGCGCCCATGTTGCCGAGGCCGATGAAGGCGATTTTGTTCGTGATCTGGTTCATGCCGCTTTCCTTTCATGGCCGCGCCGGGCGGCCGTTTGTGGATCGGGAGACAAATGGTCGAGCGGGTGCTGCTCCGCCGGCCAAGGGCTGGCGAAGTAGCCCTCGCACCAGGCGGGGTCGAGCTCGCGCACGCTGGCGGCCTGCCAGGCCGGCCGCATGTCCTTGTCGATGATCAGGGCGCGGATGCCCTCGGCGAAGTCGGGCCGCGCCGCGCAGTGCAGCGACACGCCCAACTCCAGCTTGAACACCTCCGCCAGCGACAAGTGCTTGCAGCGCCGCTGGATGGTGTAGGCCAGCCAGGCGGCGGCCGGCGAGCCTTTGCGCACGGCGGCGGCGGCCTTTTGCAGCCAGCGGTCGCCGCCGTCGAGCAGGGCGATGTGCTCGATTGTGCGTTCCAGGTCGGCGCCGACGCAGAGCAGCTCGATCAGGTCGAAGTGCTGGCGCAGCGGGCCGGGCGGATCGTCCGGCGCGACGCGCTGCGCCTGTGTCAGCAGCACGCCGAGCTGGCGGTGGTTGTCGGCCGCCAGCGCGCTCCAGTGCTGGCGCTGCAGCTCGGCGAACAGCGCGGCCTTGTCGCCGTGGTGCAGGCGGAAGTCGGCCAGGCCGGCGAAGCGGGCGTCGCCGGCGTTGAGCGGGGCGCCGGTCAGCGCCAGGAACAGGCCGAGGTGGCCGGGCATGCGGTTGAGGAACCAGCTTCCGCCGACGTCCGGATACAGGCCGATGGCCACCTCCGGCATGGCCAGCCGCGAGCCCTCCGTCACCACGCGGTGGCTGGCGCCGGCCATCAGGCCGATGCCGCCGCCCATGACGATGCCGTGGCCCCAGCACAGCACCGGCTTGCGGTAGGTGTGGATCTGGTGGTCGAGCGTGTACTCCTGGCTGAAGAAGTCCAGCGCGTAGGTGTTGGCGCAGACGTCGTCGCGCTCGGCCGAGGCGTGGTGGGTGCGCATCGAGCGGTACAGCTGCTGCAGGTCGCCGCCGGCGCAGAAGGCCTTGTCGCCGGCGCCCTCCAGCACCACCAGGGCCACGGCCGGGTCGTCCTCCCAGGCCAGCAGCTGGATGCGCAGCAGCGCGATCATGTTGAGCGACAGCGCGTTCAAGGTCGCCTCGGCGTTCAGCGTGGCCACGCCGATGGCGCCGCCGCCGGCGCAGTCGAGCGTGCGGAACAGCACGGGCAGGGCGCTCATGCCTGGCTCCAGACGGGCGCGCGTTTTTCCAGGAAGGCCTGCACGCCCTCGGCCTGGTTGGCGCCGCCGAACAGGCCGACGAAGGCCTCGCGCTCGCGCGGCAGCAGGCTGGCCGGCGGCTGCTGGCGGGCGCCCTGGATCAGTTGTTTGCAGGCCTGCACGCTGCTCGGGCTTTGCTTGCCGGCCTGGCGCGCCAGGGCCAGCGCGCGCTCCAGCGCGGCGCCGGTGTCGACCACCTCCTCGACCAGGCCGATGCGCAGCGCGGTGGCGGCGTCGATGCGTTCGCCGCACAGGATCAGGCGCTTGGCCCAGCCCTCGCCGACCAGCCAGGCCAGGTTCTGTGTGCCGCCGGCGCAGGGCAGCAGGCCGACCGAGGCCTCCGGCAGCGCCATCTGCGCCTGCGTCTCGGCGATGCGCAGGTCGCAGGCCAGCGCGCATTCCAGCCCGCCGCCCATGGCGTAGCCGTTGATGGCGGCGATCGACACGCCACGGAAGGCGGACAGCGCCTCGAAAGCCTCGCCGAAGCGCTGCGCCATGTCGTGGGCGACGGCGATGTCGCCGTCGGCGAACAGCTTCAGATCGGCGCCGGCGGAGAAGAACTTGGCGCCCTGGCCGGTCAGCACCAGGCTGTAGACGGCCGGGTTGGCGTTCAGCTCGTGCACCAGGCGGCGCAGGTCGGCCAGGCCGGCGCTCGTCCAGGTGTTGGCCGGCGGGTTGGCGATGGTGACCAGCGCCGTGTGTTCGATGATTTCCAGGGTCAGATTGGTGTAGTTCACAGGGCCTCCTCGGCGGGTGCGTGTTGCAGTAGATGGCGCGCGACGATCACGCGCATGATTTCGTTGCTGCCTTCCAGGATCTGGTGCACCCGCACGTCGCGCAGGTAGCGCTCCAGCGGGTAGTCGCGCAGATAGCCGTAGCCGCCGTGGATCTGCAAGGCCTCGTTGCAGACGGCGAAGCCGGTGTCGGTGGCCAGCCGCTTGGCCATGGCGCAGTAGATCGAGGCGTTGGCGGCGCCGGCGTCGAGCTTGGACGCGGCCAGGCGCACCATCTGGCGCGCCGCCACCAGGGTGGTCTGCATGTCGGCCAGCTTGAACTGCAGCGCCTGGAACTGGGCCAGCTTCTGCTTGAACTGGACCCGCTCGTTCATGTGCGCCTGGGCGCTCAGCAGGGCCGCCTGGGCGGCGCCGATCGAGCAACTGGCGATGTTGATGCGGCCGCCGTCCAGGCCGCGCATGGCCAGCTTGAAGCCGTCGCCCTCGGCGCCCAGCAGGTGCGAGCGCGGCACGCGCACCTGGTCGAAGCTGATGGCGCGGGTCGGCTGGCTGTTCCAGCCCATCTTGTCCTCCTTGCGGCCGTAGGCCAGGCCGGCGGCGTCGGCCGGCACCAGGAAGGCCGAGATGCCGGCCGCGCCGGCCGCGCCGGTGCGCGCCATCACCACCAGCGCGTCGGTGGCGCCGGCGCCGGAGATGAAGGCCTTGCTGCCGTTGATGACGTACTCGTCGCCGCGCAGCTCGGCCGAGGTGCTCAGCGCGGCGGCGTCGGAGCCGGCGCCCGGCTCGGTCAGGCAGTAGGAGGCCAGCTTGCGCCCGCTCGCCAGGTCGGCCACCCAGCGCTGGCGCACCTCCGCCGTGGCCGACTGCGCGATCATCGCGCTGGCCATGTTGTGGATGCTCAGGTAGGCGGTGGTCGAGGGGCAGGCACGGGCCAGCTCCTCGAAGACGATGGTGGCGTCCAGCCGCGACAGGCCGAGGCCGCCGAGCGCCTCCGGCACGTACATGCCGCAGAAGCCCAGCTCGCCGGCATGGCCGATCATTTGCCGCGGGAAGATCGCCTCGGCGTCCCACTGCGCCGCCTGGCCGGCCATTTCGCTGGCGGCGAACTGGCGCGCGCAATCGCGGTAGGCGCGCTGGTCCTCGTTCAGTTCGAAGTCCATGAGGGCCTCCTTACTTGAGCGAGATGGTGGTGTTGACCTTGCCGGCGCTGGCGGCGTCGTCGAACCAGCGCGTGGTGATGGTCTTGGTCTGCGTGTAGAAGGACAGCACCTGCTTGCCGTAGGGGCCAAGGTCGCCCAGCTTGGAGGCGCGCGAGCCGGTGAAGGAGAACAGCGGCACCGGCACCGGGATCGGCACGTTGATGCCGATCTGGCCGACGTCGACCTCCTCCTGGAAGCTGCGCGCGGCGGCGCCGGACTGGGTGAACAGGGCCACGCCGTTGCCGTTCGGGTTGGCGTTGACGATGGCGATGGCCTCCTGCAGCGTGGCCGCCTGCATCACGCACAGCACCGGGCCGAAGATCTCCTCGGTGTAGATGCGCATGGCGCTGGTGACGTCGGCGAACACGGTGGGGCCGACGAAGTTGCCGTCCTGGTAGCCGGCCACCGTCGGCGCGCGGCCGTCGAGCAGCAGGGTGGCGCCTTCCTCGACGCCCTGGCCGATCAGCTTGACCACGCGGGCCTTGGCGGCGGGCGAGATCAGCGGGCCGATGTCGGCGCCGGCCTCGGCGCCGGCATTCAGCGTCAGCGTTTGCGCGCGCGCCACCAGCTCGGGCAGCCAGTCGCGCGCCGCGCCCACCAGCACCAGCACCGACAAGGCCATGCAGCGCTGGCCGGCCGCGCCGAAGGCGGCGCCGGCCAGGTTGTCCAGCGTCTGCTGGCGGTTGGCGTCGGGCAGCACCACGGCGTGGTTCTTCGCCCCCATCATGCACTGGGCGCGCTTGCCGGCCTGGGTGGCGCGCTGGTAGACGTGGCTGCCGACGCGGCTCGAGCCGACGAAGGAGACCGCCTTGATGTCCGGGTGGTCGCAGATGGCGTTGACCACCGCCTCGCCGCCGTGCACCACGTTGAGCACGCCGGCCGGAATGCCGGCCTGCAGCGCCAGCTCGGCCAGGCGCATGGTGACCATCGGGTCCTGCTCGGAGGGCTTGAGGACGAAGGTGTTGCCGCAGGCGATGGCCATCGGGAACATCCACAGTGGGATCATGGCGGGGAAGTTGAACGGCGTGATGCCGGCGCACACGCCGAGCGGCTGCAGCAGGGTGTAGGTGTCGACGCCGTTGGCGACGTTGTTGGCCAGCTCGCCCATTTGCAGCTGGCCGATGCCGGCGGCGTATTCGACCACCTCGAGGCCACGGAAGATGTCGCCCTCGGCGTCGGCCAGGGTCTTGCCCTGTTCGGCCGTCAGCAGCGCGGCCAGCTCGGCCATGTTCTCGCGGATCAGCTGCTGGTACTTGAGGAAGACGCGGGCGCGCGCGCCGATCGGGGTCTTGCGCCAGGTGGCGAAGGCGGCCTTGGCGCCGGCCACGGCGCGCGCCATCTCGTCCGCCGTGGCGAAGGGCACGCGCGCCAGCACCTCCTGCGTGGCGGGGTTGACGACGTCGCGCCATTCGCTGGTGGTCGATTCGATGAACTGGCCGTCGATCAGCAGTTTGACGGTGGGGATGGTGTGCTTGCTCATGGTGTGCTTCCTCGTTGGCGCGGCGGTTTTTGCGCCGGCGCTTGTCTGCATAGAATGTCGCGCGGCTGTGCCGCGCAACGCCCATCACGCACCTTCCGTACGTGACCAGACCCAGGGAAAAATACTGACCTGCCGTGCCAAGGCGCCGCCGCCGCGAGGCGCGGGGACGCATCGGAACACCGCCTGCCGCAATGTTTCCTTGAAGATCAACAGGCCGGTATCCGGGCTCGCAAGTCTTGTCGCTCCGCCTTCCCAGTCGAGCCGACCAGTGGCATGGATGGAGCGACCGCACTTGCACACCGTTGCGGAGGCAGCAGCGGCATGGCGCCGGACGAGTGTTGCCGCCCGGCGCGTACCGCTTTCCCGTTTAACGCCGCTCAAGGGGATGAGGTGGCGCACCTGTTGCATTAAATATAGCACAACATATTACGTTTACGTAAACGTCATTCGATTCATGGCAATGTCGTTTGCGGCCGGCTCGCGGCGGTGGCGCTCATTTCAACAGGAGGGCAGTGCTTTGGCCAGCGAAATCGTTTCCACCAAGGGGTCGGACTCCAGATCCTGTAGATCCTGCGCCTTGAACTCGGCCGTGAAAAGCCAGCTATCAATTTGCTTGCGCACGGCGAGCAAGCGCGGGTGGTAATTTGCCTCCTTCACTTTGACGATGGCGGTCACTACACGCTCGTCATCAATCTGCCGAACGCGAGCGTCGAGCTGTTCAAGTTTTTTGAGTTTAGAGAAGTCCATGACACCCAGTGTATCCGAATTGCGCGTGGCGGCAAGCGCGGGGCGGCAAGTTAGCTTACGCCGGTGGCGGCTTGGGGTTACTCTTTGGCGGCTGCCTTTTTCTTGAGGGATTTGGCGTCGTTGTGGTTTTACCTGTCCGTTTGGGCGGAGTGTCCCCTTGCATGGGCGCTCGCAGCAAGGACAATGTTGCTGAGGATGCGCGGCCGCGACCATATCCCGGGTGCCATCGGTTCTCGTCCAAATCGGGCGGCGACAAGACCGCCCCTTTGATCAATATGTCCCGCAGGATGGCGGAAGAGAGACTCTGCTTGCGCTGTACGGCCTCCGCCAGCACAAGCGCGACGAGTCCAGCGACGGCGGGCGCGGCCATGCTGGTGCCTGACATGTCGACCAATCCGGTCCTGCTGCCGGACCGAGCCGCCCTGACCGCATGACCCGGCGCCGACACTTCCGGTTTGAACCGGCCGTCCCGGGTTGGCCCGGTGCTTGAGAAATAGGACATGGGAAGCGCGCTTTTGTGCGCATCGTAGGAGCCGACGCAGATGGTGTCGTGGCCACAGGAGATTGAGCCGAGCGTGCTGCTATCGATCGGATCGACGAAGGACGACTGGGCAGTGTCCAGACGTTCGATCCAGGCATGAAACGCGGCACCGGAGTTGCCCCGGTCGAAGAGCCGGATCGTCCATTGTCCGCCACCGACGGCGCCGGCGATATAGATCCCGATCATGTTGTCGAGATTGTTGGGGTCTCTCAGCCGGTTGCCGACGTACACGACGATGTCCTGGGCCGTGCCGATCGGCATGTTGCTTCCCGGCTCGGCCACGCCGAGGCTGCTACCGTCGGGTGCGATGACCTCCACCGCCACCCGCGTGGTGCCGGCCATCCACACTTCCATTTCCTGCCCCGCCGGGCTGTTCTCTGTCTTCCAGCGTACATCTATCGATCCACCTTTGGGAATCGTGCCTTCGGTATGAATGTGGTCGGCTTGCGAGTTGGCGGCCGCGATGACGACCGCCCTGTTGGGTTTTGCCCGGATCAGCCGGTCGAGGCCCTGCTCGACCAGGGTCGTCCCGTCGTGCGGGCCGCCATTCGTGCCCAGGCTCAGATTGACCACGCACGGGCGATCGCCGGCCTGCGCGAAAATGAAGCTGACTGCCTCGAGCATCTGTACCGAATCGCCGAACGACTGGTCCACCGCCGTCGGCCCACTCCAGGCGATATCCGAAGCGGACACCTCAACAAAGATGATGGCTGCCTGCGGTGCGCAACCGGGAGTTCCCGATCCAAGGCCATTGCCTGCGGCAATATCCATCACGTGCGTACCATGCGCCCCCTCGTGGGCGCCTACATTCAGATGGGAGCCATAGCCGAGCGCCGCATAGGGATCGGGGGTTCTTAGCGCTGCGTCGATGTCGGCTTGCGTATGCAAGCGTCCGTACTGCACGTCGCCCGCGCCGGACAATTCTCCCGCTTGATCCCAGATTGCTTCAATTCGCGTGCTACCGTCGTTTCGGCGGAAGTTGTCATGCGCGAAATCGCAGCCGAAATCGACAATGCCGACGACAACGCCTTTGCCTCCTTCGGGTGAGGTGCCCGCCGGCAGCAGACCTGGCGCGACCTTCATCGCGCGCGTGGTTGCGGCTAATGCCGCCCGTACCGGTTGCGATGCCTTCAGGCTTTGCACGAATGGTTGGTGACGAACCGCTTCGATTCGCTTGATCGGTATGCGCCCGGTGACGATGCAAACACCGCCTTCGCCAGTCTCCGCGCCCAGCGTGACGCCGACCTTGACCTCGCTCAAGGCCTCCCATGCCTGCACGTCGTCGACCTTGGCGATCACAGCAATTTCTTCCGCGGACGTAGACGCCAGCGCCATTCTTGGCGATCCGCTCTTTTGCCTGGCCAGGGCAACCTGCAATCGGGAGTCCATCGCCGGCTCGATGTCCATGGGGCGTGCATGCAGGCTACCCCAGTCCTGTTTGGAAGCCAAGGCCAACGCCGACGTTGCGATGGAACTCAGAATCCTTGCGTTTGAGAAGTTTAGGCCACTCAGCGCGGCAGAAACGGTGGCATGGATTTGTGCCGCTGGCAACGCGGCATCCCGCTGCGCTGTGTTTGGACCTTGATCAACCTTCGGCGAGCGCTGACTCCGACCAAGGTAAGTGGCAGCCGTCTCGCTGGACCAATTCTGTAGCGACCAAGACGGTAGCGCTGTCACAGGTGGACGTGGTGTCGATATGTGGGCGCCGGCCTTTTTCTTGCCGCCTGCCGGGGCTACTTTCTTCGGTTCGTTCTTTTTTCCGGTTGCCATTATTGACCCCGCCGTGGTGGATTGAGAAAGAGTTCGATAGCTGCGCGGTGCTGCGGCCAGACGTCAATAATAATCCTTTTAACATCATTTACGTCGATGGAAGTGGGACGCATCTTTCAGACGCTGGACTGCAGCGGTTTGTCCAGGCGATCTGATTGCCTCGCCTAGCCCGGCGTGCGCAGGAAGTGCTCGATGGTGTCGCGGATCTCGCCGTCCTGCTTCATTTCCTTGATGGCGGCGTTGAACTTGCGGATGAAGTCGTGCTTGTAGGGGAAGCGGCCGGCGTCGCGGTTGGTGTAGCCGAGGTAGCCTTGTTCGGCGCTGAGCACGCTGGTCTCGGCGATCGGCAAGGCGCCCGGCTCGACCAAGCCCTCGTGGCGGATGCGACCCAGCTCCCAGACGATCGAGGAGCGGTCGTTGAGGAAGCAGTCGATGCGCCCCTTCATCAGCTTGAGCAGGTTGGTGCGGCTGCTGCGCGCCGGCACCGCGCTCAGGCGGCCCGCGCCGACGGCCTGGTCGAACAGCTTGCCGCCGATGAGGAAGCCGGCGTTCAGGCCGACGCGCAGACCGGCGTAGTCGTCCGGCCAAACCTTGCGCGGGCGCCGCTCGATCACCGGCTGGCTGCAGTACACCACCAGTTGCTCGGCCAGGATGCTGTCCGAGTAGTCCATGTAGGGACGCTCGGCCGGCCGCAGATACGGCGGGTAGAGGGCGAAGGCCTCGCCGGTCTCCAGCTTGACCAGACCGCGCTTCCACGGGATGGGCTGCAGGCTGACGCGGTACTCCGGCATGCGCTTGGCGGCGGCGCGGATGATGTTGGTGTAGATCCCCTTCATCTCGCCGTTCTCCAGGTAGGAGTAGGGCGGATAGCCATCGTCGCCGTAGATGGTGACGGCGATGGGGGCCGGCGCGGCATTGCCGTCGACCGCCGCCGGCGCCGCCAACGCGGCCAGCAGTAGCGGCAGTGCCAGCAGGGCTGCCAGCGTCCGCCGCGCCGTCAATGCTCGTCGTGGCGACGGCGTCGGCGGCGATGCCGACGCGGCGCGCAACGCCGACAGCGACGCCGGCAGCAGCTGCGGGCGCCGTCCGGGCGGCGGGCGCGGGCGCGGTGGACGCGCGCCCGGGGAAGGGCGTGGCATGGGCATTCGCGCTATTTGATGTCCTTGATCGCGTCCAGGTATTCCTTGGACTTGCGGGTCTTGCCGATCGCCGTCCACAGCGCGTCGACCTGCTCCTTGTGGGCGGCGTAGTAGGCCTTGTTGAAGGGGACGTAGAAGTCGGCGGTCATGAACTTGGTCGGGATCATCTCGACCTTGTCGTCGATGTCCTTGCGGCCGGCGATCAGCGCGTTCATCTCGACGTCGAAGCCGAGGATCACCTCGCCCTGGCCGGCGATCATCTTGTAGAAATTGCGCAGCGGCTCCTTGGTGTTGTCGTCGTAGCTGACGTTGAGCGACTTGAGCTGGTCGGAGATGGTGGCGAAGCCGGACGGGATCAGCACCGGCTTGGCGACGTTGGAGAACTTGCTGCCGTCCCAGCCGGCCTTGCTGCCCTTCATGCGGTAGGCCATGATGTCCATGCGTGCCAGCGACTGCGCGGTGTTGGCCTTGCCGCCGCTCATCGGGAAGGCGGCGTAGTCGGCGTGGAAGGGCGTGTAGCCGGCGTTGAGCAGGCCGTTCAGGGTGCCGCCGCGCACGTCCTCGATGCAGCGCTTCCACGGCTGGATCTTGAAGGTGACCGGCTGGTTGATCTGTTTGGCGGCCATCTTGATCAGCACCTGCATGGTGCCGTCCCTGGTGGGGAAGGTGTAGGGCGCGGCGGCCTGGTCCTCGATGCACAGGACCATCGCGTCCTGGCTGAAGGCGGCCATGGGTAGGGTCAGCAGAACTGCCGATACGAGTGCTTTCATGATGTGTGCTCTCCCGGGGGCGGTGGTTGGGTGCTTGGCTGCGGATGCGATTTAGAACTGATGGCGCTAGAACTTGTGACGCTAGAACTTGTGACACTAGAACTTGTGACACTAGAACTTGTGATACAGGCCCAGCGCCAGGCCGCGCGTGCCGCTGCCGCTTTCGACCGCGTTGCCGACGGTGAAGGGGGCGCCGTTGTCGTTGCGCAGGCGCGAGTAGGAGCTGTACAGGTTGGTGCGCTTGGACAGCGCGCGGGTGTAGCCGATGGCGGCTTGGCGCGCGTCCTGGCGCAGGCCGCTGCTGTCCTTGTGGTCGATCAGCGAGACCATCCAGCTGTCGGCGCCGCGCGTGGTGGAGGCGCCGACGATGATGTCGCGCGAGTCGAGCGCCAGGTCGTCCTTGTTGCGGGCGTAGCCCAGCGCCGCCTTGAACAGGCCGAAGTCGTAGGTGGCGCCGGCGAAGGTGACCTTGTGGCTGCTGGTGTCGGCCAGGTTGTTCAGGCTGCGGTGGGCCAGCACGGCGAACACCCGGCCGCGCGTGTACTCGACGGCGTAGCCGAGCTCGCGCTTGGCGGCGCCGCTGCCGGCCACCTCGCCGGGCGCCCAGGTCAGGTTGGCGGTCAGGCCGTTGATGGCCGGCGTGGTGTAGTAGACGCCGTTGCTGGTGCGGTAGTCGGAGAACATGACGTTCGAGTAGGCGCCCTCGTGGCCGCCGCCGAAGGGGTCGACGTCGTTGAGCGCGTTGGTGACCAGGTTGAACTGCCGGCCCAGCTTGACGCTGCCGAAGGGGCCGCTCAGGCCGAGCAGGGTTTGGCGGCCGAAGGTCAGGCCGGTCGGGCGGTTGCCGCCGGTGTCGCCGGCGATGCCGCCCTCGATGACAAAGCTGGCGGACAGGCCATTGCCGAGATCCTCGCTGCCCTTGAAGCCGAGCCGCGAGCCGGCCTGCACGCCGCTCTCGAGGTTCCAGCTGCCGCCGGCCGGGCCGCCGCTCTCGTAGACCATGCCGAGGTCCATCGAGCCATATACCGTCACCGCGCTTTGCGCGCACGCGGCCCCCGCACAAGTTCCAATCACCAGCGTTGCGAACACGTTCTTGCTCATCGCGTTTACCTCCAGATCTAACGTCGGGATAGGTAGGGCTGTCACTGCCCGGTGCTTTATTATCCGCGCGAATTTCTGAGCTGCAAGAATATATTGTTACATTGTTGCGTTTTGGGGAGAGCTGCTAAATGCCGGGTTCGCTTGCTGTTGTCCGCGTCGCGGCGTCCCCAACTCGGCGCGGCGTTTCAGGCGCGCGCCGGCGCGGCCGGGCAGCCGCTCCAGTAGCTGGCGGCGGGAATGTGCTCGCCCTTCATCACCAGGGTCAGCGGGCCGAGGCGGGCGTTGTCGCCGACGGTGGCGCTGTACAGCACGGCGCTGCGCGGCCCCATGTAGACCCGTTTGCCGATACGCACGTGGTCGATCTTCATCACGCGGTCCTCGAACAAATGGGTCTGCGGGCAGCACAGCGCGTTCAACTCGCTGTACTCGCCGATGCTGACGCAGTCGAACTCGGTGATGTCGGTGGTGTCGAGGTAGACGCCGCGGCCGATCTTCGCGCCCAGCAGCTTGAAGGCCAGCGGCAGCCACGGCGTGCCGCGCAGGTAGCGCATGAAGTTGGGCACGGCGATGCCCTCGTACAGGTTGGTGACGCCCTCGGAGAGCCAGACGAAGGGCGTCCACATCGGCTCCGATTGCTTGCGGTAGCGGCCCAGCAGCAGCCATTTGAAGGCGACCACGAAGACGTAGTTGCCGATGCCGTAGAGCAGGCCGGCGACGGCCAGGTCCCAGCTCACCTCGGCCCAGCGGCCGGCGCCGGCGGCCGGCATCACCGCCAGCACCAGCGTGTAGCCGACGGCGATCACCAGCGCGTGCGGCGCGACGATGCGGAAGGCCTCGATCAGGCCGCGTCCGAGCCGGCGCAGCGGCGAGGGGTGGAAGGTCAGGTTCTCCGGGTAGCCGCTGGTCTGCTCGCGCGCGGGCAGGCTGATCGGCGGCGAGCCGAGCCAGGTCTCGCCGCAGCCCATCTGGGCGTTGGCCGGCGCGCGCGAGTGCACGCCGATCAGCACGCGCTCGGGCAGCACGGTGCCGTCCGGGATGTAGGCGCCGTTGCCGACGAAGCTGCGGTGCGCGATGACGGTCGGCTGCATGGTCATCCAGCCGCCGTCGATCTCCTCGTCGCCGAGCATGACGGCGTCGGCGATGAAGGTCTCGTCGCCCAGCGTCAGCATGTCCGGCACCACGCCGAGGGCGGTGGAGATCTCGGCGTCGCGGCCGACCTTGGCGCCGAGCAGGCGGTACCAGTAGGGCGCGTAGACGGTGGCGTAGATGCCGTGCAGGACGTTCAGGCTGGACTCCTGGATCTGGCTGACCAGCCACTTGGCGCAGTAGGTGTTGCTGTGCACGGCGTAGCGGCCCGGCTTCAGGCGCGGCAGCACGCCCCAGCGGATGCCGGCCGACAGCAGCGCGGTCAGCACGATCAGCACGGCGCTGGCCGGGAAGGCCAGCAGGAAGTAGCGCAGCAGGCGCACGCCCAGGTCGTCGCCGTTCACCCAGGGCAGCCAGCCGGCCTCGTCGAACCAGTCGATCAGCACGAAGCTGGGGAACACCGGCATGAAGAACAGGGTGACGATCAGCACGATGCCGAGCACGAAGAAGAGCGCCTCGGCGGCGTGGCGCAGGGCGCCGACCGGCGGCCGTGGCGGCAGGCGCCGCGGGTCGAAGGCGCCGCTGTCGCGCGCCGGCGAACCGCTCCAGATGCGCCCGGCCGGCACGCTGGCGCCGTCGCCGAGCGCCGACTGGCCCTCCAGGTGGCCGGCGGCGCCGACCCGGGTGTTGCCCTCGAGGACGGCGAAGGAGCTGACGCAGGCCTCGTCGTCGAGGCGGATGGCGCCCAGCAGCAGGCGGCCGCGTTCGACGCGGGCGTTCTCGAAGTTGACGGCGTTGCCGATGCTGACGCCGTCGCCGATGCATAGCAGGTCGGGTGCGCGCAGGGTCAGCGAGCCGATGACGACGTCGTGGCCGACCTTGGCGCCGAGCGCGCGCAACCACCAGACGGCCAGCGAGGAGCCGCTCAGCAGGTAGGCCGGCGCCGACTCGACCAGCCGGTCGGCCAACCACCAGCGGTAGTAGCTCAGGCCCCACAGCGGATAGCTGCCGGCCTTCAGGCGGCCGGCGATGAGCCACTTGCCGGCGATGGCGATGGCGAACTCGAGCGCCGTGGCCAGCAGGTAGACGCCGGCCGAGACGGCGATGGCGCGCGCCACCGAGTCGCCCGGGCCGCCGGTGAAGAAGTGGTAGGTGAAGAAGGGCGCCAGCCACTGCGCCATGCGCAGCGCCACCAGCGCCGGCATGGCCGCCGCCTGGGCCAGGCCGCAGCGCCAGCGGCGCCAGGCCGGCGGCGGGGTCCATTCGGCCTCGGCCACGGTGGCGGCCTGGGCCTGTTCGAGCACGGCGGCGATCAGGCCGACGCGGCGTTGCTGGTAGATGTCGCGCACGGTGATGTGGGCGAAGCGCGGGTCGGCGCGCAGGGCCGAGGCGAGCCGCGCGGCGAAGAAGGAGTGGCCGCCCAGGTCGGAGAAGAAGTCGGCCTGGCGCAGGATCGGCTGGCCGGGGAACAGCGCGGCCAGGGCGGCGAACAGGGCCTGCTCGGCCGGGGTCTCCGGCAGGTCGGAGTCGGCGGCGTGGCCGGCCGGCGGCGCGCCCGGCGGCATCGCCTTGAGCGCCTTGCGGTCGATCTTGCCCGAGGTCAGGCGCGGCATCGCCGCCAGCATCTCGTAGCGGCCCGGCACCATGTAGGGCGGCAGCGTGGCGGCCAGGGCGTGGCGCAGCGCGCCGGCGGCCGGCTCGACGCCGGACTCGGCCACCAGGTAGGCGACCAGCTGGTCGATGCCGTCGTCGCGGCGCAGCAGCACGGCCGCCGTGCCGACGCCGTCCTGCTCGGCCAGCAGCGCCTCGATCTCGCCGAGCTCGACGCGGAAGCCGCGGATCTTGACCTGGTCGTCGGCCCGGCCCAGGCACTGCACGCGGCCGTCGGCGTCGATGCGGGCCAGGTCGCCGGTGCGGTACAGGCGGGCGTCGTGCAGGCCGCCGGCCCAGGGGTTGGGCAGGAATTTTTCCACCGTCAGGTCGGGCCGGCCCAGGTAGCCCTCGGCCAGGCCGGGGCCGGTGATGCACAGCTCGCCCGTCGCGCCGCGCGGCAGCAGGCGCAGCGGCGCGCCGGCCGCGCGCTCGGCGTCGGCGTCGATCACCAGCAGGCCGTAGTTGGGCAGCGGCGTGCCGATGGTGACCGGCTGGCCGATGTGCAGCTCGGCCAGGCTGCACGACACCGTCGCCTCGGTCGGGCCGTAGGTGTTGAACATGCGGCGCCCGCCGGCCCAGCGCTCGACCAGGCTGTCCGGGCACATCTCGCCGCCCAGGTTGATCAGGCGCAGGCTGGGCACGTCCCGGGCGAACAGGGCCAGCAGGGTGGGCACGGCGTGCAGCACGGTGACGCCGTTCTCGGCCAGCAGGCGCGGCAGGGTCTCCGGGTCGCCGCTGGCGTCCTTCGGGCCGAGCCACAGCGTGGCGCCGACCAGGTAGGCGATCCAGATCTCCTCGAAGGACATGTCGAAGGCCACCGAGAAGCCCTGGTAGACGGTGTCGCTGGCGGCCACGCCGAGCACCGCGTTCTCGCTGCGCAGGAAGTGGCAGATGCTGCGCTGCGAGATCAGGATGCCCTTCGGCTTGCCGGTCGAGCCGGAGGTGTAGATCACGTAGGCCGGCTGGTCGGGCGCGACGGCGCCACGGCGGGCCAGCGGCTCGCCCGGCGCGGCCGGCGCCAGCAGGGCCTCGGCGGTCCACACCGGGCGGCCGATGGCGGCCAGGCGCGGCGCCAGGGCGGCGCAGCTGAGCACGCCGGCGGCGCCGGCGTCGTCCAGGCAGATCTGCAGGCGCTCGACCGGGGTGTCCTCGTCGACCGGCAGCCAGGCGGCGCCGGCCTTGGCCACGCCGGCCTGCAGCAGCAGCAGCTCGACACCGCGCGGCAGCCACAGGCCGACGATCTGGCCGGGGCCGACGCCGGCGCCGATCAGGCGCGCCGCCACCAGGTCGGCCTGCCGGTCCAGCTCGGCGTAGCTGACCCGGCGCTCGCCGCTGACCAGCGCCGTCTGCCCGGGCGCGCGGCGGGCGCTGGCCTCGAGCAGGTCGGCCAGGATCTCCTCGCGCAGCAGTTCGGCGCGTTGCGGACCGTGGAGGATGTCCGGATGGGCCTGCGGGAGGGACGGTGGGGCGATGTCGTTCATGCTGATGCTTTTTGGTGGAGTCGTGCGTGATGCCCGGCCGCCGGCCGAGCCGGCCGTGCCGCAGGGCTGACATTGTACGGCAAGCGGCGCTGCGGCCATAGGGCGGCACCGTTGCGGCTTGGCTTCGCTAGAAGTAAATAAATTGCAAGATTCCCCTTTTTGACGGAGGATTTTGATCTACATCAAATTATTGCTTGAAATCAATCAATACACTGATGAAAGTCCTGCCGCTGTCCGGCGGCGGCGGCGGCAGCCGCGCCGCCCGCCGCGCCGGCCGGGCGTGGCCGCCCCCACCCAGCGGCCGCCGATTTCGCCTTGCCGGCCGCCATCCCGCCATATTGCACAGCAGGTCGTCCCGGGGCGCCGCTGTTTCGCCAATTTGATGAGAATGACTATGTGTAACTTCCAATTTCCTTGCACGGCAGCGGCACCAGCGCGCCTCGTTGCGGCGGCATGAACGCGCGCCTGGTCGACCTGGAGCTGCAGGTGCGCGCGATGGCGCCCAGCCGCGCCGCCGCCGCCGAGCAACTGGCCTTCCTCGAGCTGGGGCCGGACGAGATCGCCCTGCTGCGCCAGGTGCACGCGCCGCTGCAGGCGCGGCAGCAGGCCATCGTCACGGCCTTCTACGAGCACCTGCAGACGGTGCCGGCGCTGCGCGCCATGCTGGCCGACCCGCAGGTCTACGCCCGCCTGCAATCCGCCCAGGCCGAGTACTTCCGCGCCCTGACGGCGGGCGACTACGGCGCCGACTACGTGCTGCACCGCGTGCGCGTCGGCGTGGTGCACCAGCAGATCGGCCTGGAGCCGCAGTGGTACATCGGCGCCTACCGCAAATACCTGTCGGCGCTGGCGCCGCTGCTGCAGGCGCTGCTGGCCGACCGGCCCGAGTTGTACCTGCCGACCTACGACGCGCTGCTCAAGGTGGTCTGCTTCGACATGAGCCTGGCGCTCGACACCTACATGCAGAGCGGCCGGCGCGAGCTGCGCGACAGCGAGGAGCGCTTCCGCGCCGCCTTCGGCCAGGCCGCCGTCGGCCTGGCCGAGTTGAGCGTGGAGGGGCGCTGGCTGCGCGCCAACCGCAAGCTGCAGGAGATCGTCGGCTACAGCGAGGCCGAGCTGCAGGCGCTGAACTTCCGCGACATCACGCCGGACCACGAGTGGCGCGCCGACGAGGAGGCGGTGGCGCGCCTGGTGGCCGGCGAGATGGACCACTACTCGCGCGAGAAGCGCTACCGGCGCAAGGACGGCCACATCGTCTGGGTCAAGGTGACGGTGGCGCTGATGCACGCCGGCACGCGCGACGCCAGCGTGGTGGCGGTGGTCGAGGACATCGCCCGGCGCAAGCAGTACGAGGAGGAGCTGCGCCACCTGGCCAGCCACGACCCGCTGACCGGGCTGGCCAACCGCAACCTGATGCTCGACCGGCTGTCGCAGGCGATCGCCTTCGCCCACCGCGCGGGGCGCCACGTGGCGGTGATGTTCATCGACCTGGACCGCTTCAAGAACATCAACGACAGCCTGGGCCACGACGCCGGCGACCAGGTCATCATCGAGGTCGGCCGCCGGCTGGCGCGCAACATCCGCGAGGGCGACACCGTGGCGCGGGTCGGCGGCGACGAGTTCGTCGTGCTGCTGTCGGACGTGGCGCGCGACGACGAGGTGGCGGCGCTGGCGGCCAAGATGCTGGCCGCGCTGTCGTTGCCGATCATCGTGCACGGCCAGGAGCTGGCGCCGGTGGGCAGCATCGGCATCAGCCTGTACCCGCGCGACGGCGCCGACAGCCGCGACCTGCTGCGCAACGCCGACGCGGCGATGTACCGCGCCAAGGAGCTCGGCCGCGGCAACTTCCAGTTCTACGCCGAGGAGATGAACGCGCGCACGCTGGACCGGCTCAAGCTCGAGGGCGGCCTGCGCCGCGCCCTGCAGCGCGACGAGTTCGAGCTGTACTACCAGTCGCAGGTGGAGCTGAGCAGCGGGCGCATCGTCGGCATGGAGGCGCTGCTGCGCTGGAACCCGCCGGGCGGCGCGGTGGTGCTGCCGGGCGACTTCATTCCGATCGCCGAGGAGACCGGCCTGATCGTGCCGATCGGCGAGTGGGTGCTGCGCCAGGCCTGCGCCCAGCAGGTGGCCTGGCGCGAGGCCGGCCTGCGCGACGTGCGCGTCGCCGTCAACCTGTCGGCGCGCCAGTTCAAGCAACAGGACCTGGCGCGGCTGGTGGCCCAGGTGCTGGCCGAGACCGGCTGCCGGCCGCAGAGCCTGGAGCTGGAGATCACCGAGAGCGTCATCATGGAGCGGCCGGAACAGGCCACCGCGATGCTGCAAACGCTCAGCGACATGGGCGTGCACCTGTCGATCGACGACTTCGGCACCGGCTATTCCAGCCTGACCTACCTGAAGCGCTTCCCGATCCAGACATTGAAGATCGACCGCTCCTTCGTCGCCGACCTGATCAACGACGCCGACGACGCCGCCATCGTCTGCGCCGTCATCGCGCTGGCCCACACGATGGGGCTGAGCGTGATCGCCGAGGGCGTCGAGACCGAGGCCCAGCTGGACTACCTGCGCGCGCAGCACTGCGACCAGCTGCAGGGCTACTACTTCAGCCGGCCCCTGCCGGCGGCGCAGGTGGCGGCCCTGCTGGCGGCCTAGCCGCCGCCCGTCGCCGGCGGCCTACCGCAAGTAGCACCGCCACTGAGCCGGAACGGCCACGTCGCGCCGTTCGGAGCGTGAACATCTCTTTGGCGATCTCTATCCCGTCTGTTGAGTCGCATGCCGTTGACTAATGGCCGGCACCACGGGTGTTGATTTGATATGCGTCAAACGTCTTTGAATATCAATCGATGGGTTTGCTTCTCGACGAGGAACGTTGCCTTATGATGGGCGCCGGTGTTACTCGCTTATCGTGATTCTATTCAATTATCTCAGCAGTATAACCATCACCCTCGTGCCGCCCCTGGATATTCTCCATTGCAATCCGTTTGCCTATGAGGGAAATACACGCTGCTGCTCGGAAAACCACATGTGGAGATTCAACAGTCGCAAGCGGAACAGCCTGTCCGTGATGACAAGGAGTAAGCATTATTCCCCGGCCACTGGCGTGTTTGAGCAATTCAGAGACACGATCAAGTATTCATTCAGTTGCCCTCAAGATTCTAAGTTTGCGCGCAGCCTAGATTCCCCGCCGCCATGCGCGTTAATAGTCCTCCGAAGTATATCTTCGGGGTATCGCTTATCAAATTTCTTCCTATACTTATTGTTGATTTAATATTTTTTATGGAGAATGACAATGCAAACCGGACAGAATTCGACTATCGAACAAGGCATCGCGCATGGGCGCGCATTTCGACTCAGCGCCGCGCAGCGGCTAAGCTGGCCGTCGTTGAACCGCCATTCGGCCGCCGCCGGGCCGCCACACGGCGAACCGCTGCCGCGGCGGCCGGGCCGGCGGCGCGCAGCGGCGCCGGCCCGCTGCCTGCACGAGCTGTTCGAGCGGCAGGCCGAGCGCACGCCGGACGTGGTGGCGCTTGAGCAGGACGGCGCCCAGCTCAGCTACGGCGAACTGAACGCGCAGGCCAACCGGCTGGCGCACCATTTGCGCACGGTGGGCGTGGCGCCGGACCGGTTTGTCGGGATCTGCGCGCGGCGCAGCCCGGCCATGGTGGTTGGCATGCTGGCCGCGCTCAAGGCGGGCGGCGCCTACGTGCCGCTCGACCCGGCCTATCCGGTGGAGCGTTTGAACGTGATGCTGCGCGACTGCGCGCCGGTGGTGGTGCTGGCGCAGGCCGACCTGGGCGCCGGCCTCGACTGCGGCGGCGCGGCGCTGCTGGCGCTGGACGCCGCGCCGGCGCCGTGGGCGGACCGGCCGGCCGACAAGCCGGACGGTGTCGCCGGCGCGGCGCCGCACCATCTGGCCTACCTGGTGTACACCTCCGGTTCCACCGGCGCGCCCAAGGGCGTGATGGTGCCGCACCGCGCCATCGTCAACGAGGTGCTGGCCCTGGGCGCTCTGCACGGCCTGGCGGTCGGCCGCCGCCAGCTGCAATTCGTCTCGACCGCCTTCGACGTCTGCGTCGAGGACGTGTTCAGCACCCTGGCCTGCGGCGCCACGCTGGTGCTGCGCAGCGAGGCGTGGCTGGGCGACGCGGCCAACTTTTGGCGCCACTGCGCCGAGCAGCGCATCTCCGGCATGAATCTGCCCGCGCTGTTCTGGGAACAGCTGGCGCTGGACGACGGCGCCGCCATCCCGCCCTGCGTGCGGCGCGTCGTGGTCGGCGGCGAGGCGATGGGCAAGGCCGCGCTGCGCGCCTGGTTCGACCGCCCGGGCCACCGGCCGGAGTTGTACAACGCCTATGGCCCCAGCGAGACCAGCGTGTGCGCCAGCGTGCAGCCGTGCGAGGACCGTGGCGACGCGGCGCAGCCGATCGGCCGGCCGATCGACAACACCAGCATGTACCTGCTGGACCAGGCCGGCCGGTTGGTGGCGCCCGGCGTGCCCGGTGAAATCCACATCGGCGGGATCGGCGTGGCCAGGGGCTACCTGAGGCAGCCGGAGCTGACGCGGGCGCGCTTCCTCGCCGATCCATTCTCGGACCAGCCGGAGGCGCGCATGTACCGCACCGGGGACCTGGGCCGCCAGCTGGAGGACGGCAGTATTGAATTCATCGGCCGCAACGACCAGCAGGTGAAGATTCGCGGCTTTCGCATCGAGCCGGGCGAGATCGAGGCGCGCTTGCGCGGCCAGCCCGGCGTGCGCGAGGCCACCGTGCTGGCGCGTGAAGACCATCCCGGCGACAAGCGCCTGGTCGCCTACCTGGTGGCGCAGCCGGACCAGGCGGCACCGGACGCGCAGCTCCTGCGCGCGGCGCTGGCGCGCGTGCTGCCCGTCCACATGCTGCCGGCCGCCTATGTGACGCTGGACGCGCTGCCGCAAACGCCGAACGGCAAGCTCGACCGCGCCGCTCTGCCGGCGCCGGCCGCCGACGCCTACGCGCAGCGGCCCTACCAGGCGCCGCAGGGCGCGACCGAGCAGGCCTTGGCGCGGATCTGGGCGGAGCTGCTGCGGCTGCCAAGCGTGGGACGGCAGGACAACTTCTTCGAACTGGGCGGCCATTCCCTGCTGGCGGTGCAGATGCTGTCGCGCTTGCGCCAGCGCCTCGGCGTCGAGGTGGCGTTGCAGGCGCTGTTCGACCAGCCGGTGCTGCGCGACTTCGCCGCCGTCGCGGCGCGGGCGACGGCCAGCGTGCTGCCCGCGCTGGTCCCGGCCCGGCGTCCGGCGGCGCTCCCGCTGTCGTTCGCGCAGCAGCGGCTGTGGATCGTCGCGCAGCTGGGCCGGCAGGCCAGCGCGGCCTACCACGTTCCCGGCGGCCTGCGCCTGAGCGGCCGCTTGGACCAGGCGGCGCTGGGCGCGGCGCTGGCGCGCATCGTGCAGCGCCACGAGGTGCTGCGCCTGTACATCGGGCAGGCCGACGGCGCGCCGTGCCAGCGCTTCACGCCGCAGGCCGAGCTGCCCTTCCATGTCCACGACCTGCGCGCCGCGCACGACCAGAAGGCGGCGCAGGCGCACTGGCGCCGGGTGGAGGCGCAGGCGCCGTTCGACCTGGCCGCCGGCCCCTTGATCCGGGCGCGGCTGTTGCGCACCGGGGAGCTGGAGCACGTGCTGCTGCTGACCATGCACCACATCGTCGCCGACGGCTGGTCGATGGGCGTGCTGGCCGACGAACTGGGGCGCCTGTACCGCGCCTACGCGCTGGAAGGCGTGTCCTACGACGTCGACCCGCTGGCGCCGCTGGCGGTGCAGTACGCCGACTACACGCTGTGGCAGCGCCAGTGGCTGGGCGGCGCGCTGCAGCAAGAGCAGCTGGCCTACTGGCAGCGGCAACTGGCCGGCGCGCCGGCGCTGAACGGTTTGCCGACCGACCGGCCGCGTCCGCCGGTGCAGGACTTCGGCGGCGACAGCGTGGAGGTGCGCCTCGACGCCGGCCTGGGCGACGCGCTGCGCGCCCTGTCGCGGCGCCACGGCACGACCCTCTACATGACCCTGCTGGCCGGCTGGGCGGCGCTGCTGGCGCGCCTGTCCGGCCAGGACGAGCTGGTGCTCGGCACGCCGGTGGCGAACCGCCGCAGCGCCGAGCTGGAGCCCTTGATCGGCTTCTTCGTCAACACCCTGGCGTTGCGGCTCGAGCTGGCCGGCGATACCAGCGTCGGCGACTGGCTGGCCCAGGTGCGCCGGCGCGTGCTGGCGGCGCAGAACCACCAGGACCTGCCGTTCGAGCAGGTGGTTGAAGCGCTCAAGCCGGAGCGCACGCCAGCCCACCACCCCTTGTTCCAGCTGATGTTCGCCTGGCAGAACGCGGCGGACGCCGCGCCGGACCTGGCGGGACTGGCGCTGGAGGCGCTGCCCGAGCAGGGCGGGCGCGGCACCCAGTTCGATCTCGCGTTGAGCCTGCGCGAGGAGGCGGACGGCGGGATCACCGGCGTGCTCAGCTACGCCACCGCGCTGTTCGAGCGCGACAGCGTGGAGCGGCATCTGGCCTGCCTGCAGGTGCTGTTGCGCGGCATGGCGCGCGACGACAGCCAGCAGGTCGAGCGCATCGAGCTGCTCAGCGAGCAGCAACGGCGCCAACTGCTGGTCGAGTGGAACGCCACGCGGCCGCTGGCCGCGCCGGCGTTGTGCCTGCACCAGCTGGTGGAACTGCAATGCGCGCGCGCGCCCGACGCGGTGGCGGTCGAACAGGACGGCCGCCAGCTCAGCTACCGCGAGCTGAACGAACAGGCCAACCGGCTGGCGCACCATCTGCGCACGCTGGGCGTGGCGCCGGACCGGCTTGTCGCGCTGTGCGCGCTGCGCAGCCCGGCGATGGTGGTCGGCATGCTGGCCGTGCTCAAGGCCGGCGGCGCCTACGTGCCGCTCGATCCGGCCCATCCGCCGGAACGGCTGAACGCCATCCTGCGCGACAGCGCGCCGGTGGCGGTGCTGACCCAGGGCGGGCTGTGCGACGGCCTCGATTGCGGCGGCGCGGTGGTGCTGGCACTCGACGCCGCGCCGGCGCCGTGGGCGGCTCAAGTGGCCGGCAACCCGGGCGACATCGCCGGCGCGGCGCCGCAGCACCTGGCCTACCTGGTCTACACCTCCGGCTCCACCGGACGGCCCAAGGGCGTGATGGTGCCGCACCGCGCCATCGTCAACGAGGTGCTGGCGTTGGGCGAGCTGCACGGCCTGTGCGCCGGGCGCCGCCAGCTGCAATTTGTCGCCACCGCCTTCGACGTCTGCGTCGAGGACGTCTTCAGCAGCCTGGCCAGCGGCGCCACGCTGGTGCTGCGCAGCGAAGCCTGGCTGGGCGACGCCGCCAATTTCTGGCGCCACTGCGGCGAGCAGCGCGTCTCCGGCATGAACCTGCCGGCGCTGTTCTGGGAACAGCTGGCGCTGGACCGCTACGCCGCCATTCCGCCCTGCGTGCGGCGCATCGTGGTCGGCGGCGAGGCGATGGGGGCTGGCGCGCTGCGTGCCTGGTTCGGCCGCGAAGGCCACCGGCCCGAGTTGTTCAACGCCTACGGCCCGAGCGAAACCGCCGTGTGCGCCAGCGTGCAGCAATGCGGCGACCGTGGCGGCGCCGCCGAACCGATCGGCCGGCCGATCGCCAACACGCGCATGTACCTGCTCGACCGGCACGGCCAACTGGTGCCGCCCGGCGCGGCCGGCGAGATCCATATCGGTGGGGCCGGCGTGGCCAGCGGCTATTTGAACCAGCCCGAGTTGACGCGCGAACGCTTCGTCGCCGACCCGTTCTGCGGCGCGCCGGGGGCGCGCATGTACCGCACCGGCGACATCGGCCGTTGGCTGGCCGACGGCACGGTCGAATTCATCGGCCGCAACGACCGGCAGGTCAAGATCCGCGGCTTCCGCGTCGAGCCGGGCGAGATCGAGGCCCGGCTCGAGCGCCTGCCCGGCGTCGGCAAATCGGCCGTGCTGGCGCGCGAGGACCGGCCCGGCGAAAAGCGCCTGGTGGCGTATCTGGCCGCCGCGCCGGGCCAAGCCGCGCCGGCTGTGCGGGAGCTGCGCCAGGCGCTGTCGCAGGTGCTGCCCGACTACATGGTGCCGGCCGCCTACGTGACGGTCGACGCGTTGCCGCTGACGCCGAACGGCAAGCTGGACCGCCAGGCGCTGCCGGCGCCGGCCGCCGACGCCTACACGCAGCACGCCTACCAGGCGCCGCAAGGGCCGGTCGAGCAGGCGCTGGCGCAGATCTGGGCCGAGCTGCTGCGCGCCGAGCGGGTGGGGCGGCAGGACCATTTCTTTGAACTGGGCGGCCATTCGCTGCTGGCGGTGCAGATGACGGCGCGGCTGCGCCAGCGCCTGGGCGTGGAGGTCGCCTTGCAGGAGGTGTTTGCCCGGCCGGTGCTGCGCGACTTCGCCGCCGTGGTGGCGCAAACGGCGGCCAGCGCCATGCCGCCGCTGCTGCGCGGCCCGCGCCCGGCGACGATACCGCTGTCGTTCGCCCAGCAGCGGCTTTGGTTCATCGCGCAGATGGGCCGGCAGGCCAGCGCCGCCTACCACATTCCCGGCGGGCTGCGCCTGCGCGGCCGGCTCGACGAGGCGGCGCTGGCCGCCGCGCTGGCGCGCATCGTCCAGCGCCACGAGGTGCTGCGCACCCGCATCGAGCTGGTCGACGGCGAACCGAGTCAGCGCATCCTGGCGCAGGCCGCGCCGCCGCTGCAGCGGCACGACATCGGCGCGTCTTCCGACCCGGCCGCCGCGCTGGCGCACTGGCGCGAACTGGAGGCGCGGGCGCCGTTCGACCTGGCCGCCGGCCCGCTGCTGCGGGCGCGCCTGCTGCGGTTGGCCGCGCAGGAGCACGTGCTGCTGCTGACCATGCACCACATCGTCTCGGACGGCTGGTCGATGGGCGTGCTGGCCGACGAACTGGCGCGGCTGTACCGCGCCTACGCGCTGGAGGGCGTGCCCTACGGCGACGACCCGCTGGCGCCGCTGGTGGTGCAGTACGCCGACTACACCTTGTGGCAGCGCCAGTGGCTGGGCGGCGCGCTGCAGCAGGAGCAACTGGCCTATTGGCAGCGGCAACTGGCCGGCGCGCCGGCGCTGAACGCCTTGCCGACCGACCGGCCGCGTCCGCCGGTGCAGGACTTCGGCGGCGACAGCGTCGACGTGCGCCTCGACGCCGACCTGGGCGAGGCGCTGCGCGCCCTGTCGCGGCGCCACGGCACGACCCTGTACATGACCCTGCTGGCCGGCTGGGCGGCGCTGCTGGCCCGCCTGTCCGGCCAGGACGAGCTGGTGATCGGCACGCCGGTGGCCAACCGCCGCAGCGCCGAGCTGGAACCCTTGATCGGCTTCTTCGTCAACACCCTGGCGCTGCGGCTCGACCTGGCCGGCGATCCCAGCGTCGGCGACTGGCTGGCCCAGGTGCGCCAGCGCGTGCTGGAGGCGCAGAGCCACCAGGACCTGCCGTTCGAACAGGTGGTCGAGGTGCTCAAGCCGGAGCGCACGCTGGCCCACCATCCCCTGTTCCAGCTGATGTTCGTCTGGCAGAACGCGGCGGGCGCCGCGCCGGCCATGGCGGGGCTGGAGCTGGCGGCGCTGCCGGAGCAGGGCGGCCACGGCACCCAGTTCGATTTGGCGCTGAGCCTGCGCGAGGAGGCGGACGGGCGGATCACCGGCGTGCTCAGCTACGCCACCGCGCTGTTCGAGCGCGACAGCGTGGAGCGCTATCTGGCCTACCTGCAGGTGCTGCTGCGCGGCATGGCGCGCGACGACAGCCAGCAGGTCGACCGCGTCGACCTGCTGAGCGAGCAGCAGCGGCGCCAGCTGCTGGTCGAGTGGAACGCCACGCGGCCGCTGGCCGCGTCGGCGCTGTGCCTGCACCAGCTGGTGGAACTGCAATGCGCGCGCGCGCCCGACGCGGTGGCGGTGGAACAGGACGGCCGCCAGCTCAGCTACCGCGAGCTGAACGAACAGGCCAACCGGCTGGCGCACCATCTGCGCACGCTGGGCGTGGCGCCCGACCAGATGGTGGCGCTGTGCGCGCGGCGCAGCCCGGCGATGGTGGTCGGCATGCTGGCCGTGCTCAAGGCCGGCGGCGCCTACGTGCCGCTCGATCCGGCCTATCCGCCGGAACGGCTGAACGCCATCCTGCGCGACAGCGAGCCGGTGGCGGTGCTGACCCAGGGCGGGCTGTGTAACGGCCTCGATTGCGGCGGCGCGGTGATGCTGGCGCTCGACGCCGCGCCGGCGCCGTGGGCGGCTCAAGTGGCCGGCAACCCGGGCGACATCGCCGGCGTGGCCGGCGCGGCGCCGCACCATCTGGCCTATCTGGTCTACACCTCCGGCTCCACCGGACAGCCCAAGGGCGTGATGGTGCCGCACCGCGCCATCGTCAACGAGGTGCTGGCGCTGGGCGAGCTGCACGGCCTGTGCGCCGGGCGGCGCCAACTGCAGTTCGTCTCCACCGCCTTCGACGTCTGCGCCGAGGACGTGTTCAGCACCCTGGCCAGCGGCGCCACGCTGGTGCTGCGCAGCGAGGCCTGGCTGGGCGACGCCGCCAACTTCTGGCGCCACTGCCGCGCGCAGCGCGTCTCCGGCATGAACCTGCCGGCGCTGTTCTGGGAACAGCTGGCGCTGGACCGGCGCGCCGCCATTCCGCCCTGTGTGCGGCGCATCGTGGTCGGCGGCGAGGTGATGGGGGCGGGCGCCCTGCGCTCCTGGTTCGGCCGCGAAGGCCACCGGCCCGAGCTGTTCAACGCCTACGGCCCCAGCGAGACCGCCGTGTGCGCCAGCGTGCAGCAATGCGGCGACCGTGGCGGCGCCGCCGAACCGATCGGCAAGCCGATCGCCAACACGCGCATGTACCTGCTCAACCGGCACGGCCAGCTGGTGCCGCCCGGCGTGGCCGGCGAGATCCATATCGGCGGGGCCGGCGTGGCCAGGGGCTATTTGAACCAGCCCGAGTTGACGCGCGAACGCTTCGTCGCCGACCCGTTCTGCGGCGCGCCGGGGGCGCGCATGTACCGCACCGGCGACATCGGCCGCTGGCTGGCCGACGGCACGGTCGAATTCATCGGCCGCAACGACCAGCAGGTCAAGATACGCGGCTTCCGCATCGAGCCGGGCGAGATCGAGGTGCAGCTGTCGCGCCTACCCGGCGTGGGCGAGGCGGTGGTCGTGCCACGGCAGGACCGTCCGGGCCACAAGTATCTGGCGGCCTATGTGGTGGCGCAGCCGGGCCAGTCGGCGCCGGCGGCGCACGATTTGCGCCAGGCGCTGTCGCACGTGCTGCCCGAGCACATGGTGCCGGCCGCTTATGTGGCGCTGGCCGCGCTGCCGCTCACGCCGAACGGCAAACTCGATCGCGCCGCCTTGCCGGCGCCGCAGGCCGACGCCTATGCGCGCCACGACTACCAGGCGCCGCAGAGCGCGGCGGAAACCGCCGTCGCCCAGATCTGGGCCGAGTTGCTGCATGTTGACCGGGTCGGCCGGCTCGACAGTTTCTTCGCGCTGGGCGGCCATTCGCTGCTGGCGGTGCAGATGACGGCGCGGCTGCGCCAGCGCCTCGGCGTCGAGGTGGCCCTGCAGGAGGTGTTCGCCGAGCCGGTGCTGCAAGACTTCGCCGAGGTGGTCGAGCGGGCGGCGGCCAGCGCGCTGCCGCCGCTGCTGCCGGCCGCCCATCCCGACACGATACCGCTGTCGTTCGCCCAGCAGCGCCTGTGGTTTGTTGCGCAGATGGGCGAACAGGCCAGCGCCGCCTACCATATCCCCGGCGGGCTGCGCCTGCGCGGCCGGCTCGACGAGGCGGCGCTGGCCACCGCGCTGGCGCGCATCGTGCGGCGCCACGAGGCGCTGCGCACGCGCTTCGAACTGGTCGACGGCGAGCCCTGCCAACGCATCGC
>NZ_FOTW01000042.1 GCF_900114705.1 Rugamonas rubra | reverse complement strand
GTCGAGGGGATCAACCAGGAGATCTGGGGCGCGTGCATCGCCTACAACCTGGTGCGCCTTGAAATGGCCAACGTCGCCGCCGACGCTCAATGCAACCCCACCGACATCAGCTTCGTCCGTGCATTTCACATCATTCAATACGAACTAACATGGGCCGCCGCGACTCGCGCCTATGGCAAGCTGCCTTCCCTACTACAAAGAATGCGGCAAAGGCTAGTCACCGAACTGACTGTCAAACGACCCGGCCGTCATTTTGACCGGGTCGTCAAATCAAAGGCACAGCGCTACCCATACAAGAAGTCAAAAGCTTAAGTCAACGGCATTAGGCACTGACCCCGGCTTGTTATTGCTGAGTCCGTGTCCGAATGTCGGCACTGACCCCGGCTAGCTGACCCCGACTGGCTAGCGGGCGCCGGCCGCCGTTACACCGGCCACAGCGGCTGCTCGTCCATCAGCGCGACCTGCTCGCGCAGCTCGAGGATGCGGTCCTGCCAGTAGCGCTGGGTGTTGAACCACGGGAAGGCGGCCGGGAAGGCCGGGTCGTCCCAGCGCCGCGCCAGCCAGGCCGAGTAGTGGATCAGGCGCAGCGTGCGCAACGCCTCGACCAGGTACAACTGGCGCGGCGCGAAGTCGCAGAAGTCCTCGTAGCCGGCCAGGATGTCGCCCAGCTGGCGCACCTGCTCGGGCCGCTCGCCCGACAGCATCATCCACAGGTCCTGGATGGCCGGTCCCATGCGGCTGTCGTCGAAGTCGACGAAGTGCGGCCCGGCGTCGGTCCACAGCACGTTGCCGCCGTGGCAGTCGCCGTGCAGGCGCAGCTGGGCGCTGTCGCCGGCCCGGTCGTAGCAGCGCTTGACGCCGTCGAGCGCCTGGTCGACCACGCTGGTGTAGGCGGCCAGCAGCTCCGGCGGGATGAAGTCGTTGGCCAGCAGGTAGTCGCGCGGCTCGGTGCCAAATGTGGCCGGGTCCAGGCTGGGCCGCTCGCGGTAGGCCGCCAGCCCGCCGACGGCGTGGATGCGGCCGATGAAGCGGCCGATCCACTCCAGCGTGGCCGGATCGCCCAGCTCGGGGGCGCGGCCGCCGTGGCGCTCGAACACGGCGAAGCGGAAGCCGTTGAACTCGTGCAGGGTGCGGCCGTTGATGGTCAGGGCCGGCACCACCGGGATCTCGCGCTCGACCAGCTCGGCGACGAAGCCGTGCTCCTCCAGGATGGCGGCGTCGCTCCAGCGCGCCGGCCGGTAGAACTTGGCCACCAGCGGCGCGCCGTCCTCGATGCCAACCTGGTAGACCCGGTTCTCGTAGCTGTTGAGCGCCAGCAGGCGGCCGTCGCCGCGCAGGCCGACGCTGTCGAGCGCGTCGAGCACGCAGTCGGGACCGAGTTGGGAAAAGGGATGGGCCGCCTGGGCCGGGGGATTGTCGATAGTCATGCCGCTATTGTAAGGCGTAAGCCGCGCCGCCGCGCCCCGCGTCCCGGCAGGCGAGAAACAATGACCCGGCGCGCCCGGCGCAGCGTATACTGTCGCCTTCAATCCAATAAAAAGAGCAAGCCATGCAACTCGACCAGCCTTTGAGCGAAAAAGAATTTGACGAATTAGACAACTTCCTGCTGTCCGACAGCAGCCCGGAAGATGCGATGACGATGGATATGCTGCACGGCTATCTGACCGCCATCGCCATCGGCCCGGAGACCATCATGCCGGTCGAATGGCTGGCGCGCATCTGGGGCGAGGACGAGAAGGACGTGCCCAAGTTCAAGAACAGCAAGGAGGAAGAGCGTATCCTCCAGCTGATCATGCGTTTCATGAACGAGGTGCTGGTCACCTTCGAAGTTGCTCCGAAGGAATTCGAGCCGCTGTTCGTCGAGCACGAATACGAAGGCCAGACCCTGATCGACGCCGAAGCCTGGTGCTGGGGCTTCTGGGAAGGCATGGAGCTGCGTCCCGGCTCGTGGGACGAGATCTGGGAATCGGAAGCCGGTCCGCTGATGCAGCCGATCTACCTGCTGGGCGCCGACGAGATCGAGGAAGAGGAACTGCCGCTGGTGGAAGACCCGGTCAAGGCGCACAAGCTGGGCGTCGACCTGGAAGCCAACCTGCCGGGCATCTACCGCTTCTGGGTGCCGCGCCGCAAGGCCGCCGTCACCACCGTCAAGCGCGACGAGCCCAAGGTCGGCCGCAACGACGACTGCCCTTGCGGCAGCGGCAAGAAGTTCAAGAAGTGCTGCGGCGCCGAGCCGAGCGAGGCGTAAGCGCCCGCTAGCGGGGCCGGCGCCACGCCGGCCGCGCGCGGCGGCACCAGCAAAAAAAGGGGAATCGACCGATTCCCCTTTTTTTCGTCCGCCACCAGGGCGAGCGGCCGGCTAATCGGCGGCCGGCGCCGGCTCGAGCAGGCGGTCGCCGTCGGTGCCGATAAACCGCAGCACCTGCTCCAGCGTCGGCGCCAGCCAGCGCGCCGGCGCCGCCAGCGAGGCCACCAGCGTCTGGTGGCCGACCCAGGTGGGATAGTCCTCGCTGACCCGCACGCCGCGTGCGCGCAGGCGGTAGGCCAGGCCGCCGGTGTTGCGCTGCGGATTGACCAGCGCGTCCTTGCGGGCGGCGATCAGCAGCGCCGGCGGCGCCGCGCCGCTGACATGGTTGATCGGCTGCGAGGCGGCCGGCGTGTTGGGATAGTGGAACACCGGCCGCGCCGCCGGATTTTCCACCGGCAAAAAATCATAGGGGCCGGCCAGGCCGATCCAGCCGCGCACCGCCGTGGCCGGCACGCCGTGGCGCGCCAGCAACTGGCCGTCCAGCGCCAGCATGGCGGCCTGGTAGGCGCCGGCGCTGTGGCCCATCAGGAACAGGCGTTGCGGATCGCCGCCGTAGCGGCCGATATGGCGCAGGGTCCAGGCCAGCGCCTCGGCCGGGTCGTCCAGCAGGGCCGGATAGCTGACCTCGGGATACAGCCGGTAGTCGGCCACCACCACCACCACGCCGCGCGCGGCCAGGGCCCGGCCGACGAAGGCGTAGTCGGCCCGTTCACCGGCGCGCCAGTTGCCGCCGTAGAAAAACAACAACACCGGCCGCGGCTTGCCGCCCGAGCGGGGCGGCAGATAGATGTCGAGCTTGCGGCGCGGCCCGTCGCCGTAGGCCAGGCCGGCGGCGCGGCCGACGCCGTCGGCCGGCGTCAGCAGGTTGAGCAGGCCGAGCGGCGCCACCAGCAGCCATGCCGCCAGCAGCGCCGCCAGGGCGAACGCCAGGACGAGCGGGGCCATCCAGGCGCGGCGCGGTATCTGCATATCAGGAAATAAAGTTATTACGTCCCGGACAGTGTAATCCATTTGCCGAACTGGACAACAAGCCTTTCTCCCGCGACAACTTGACTTCCGCTCAGTGCGCCGTATCGAGGCCGAACACCTCGCGCAGCAAGGCCTGGCGCTGGTCCGGCGCGACCTGGCGCCGCTCCGACACGCCGCCGCGCACCGTGCGCAGGCTATCATCGAGCAAGATACTCCTGCCCTCCTCGCTGAAAACGACCACCAGCAGCTTCTGCACGAAGATGGCGTCCGGGTGGGTCGAGTTCAGGTAGTTGGCCGGCATGAAGTCGATCCACTCCTGCGGCGACAGGTTGAAGCCGTACTGGTTCTGCCACTCGCCGTCGACCTTGGCCTTGAGCACGTAGTCGATCTCGCCACTCTTGGAGAGCATGAAACTATCGTCGTCCTGGCGCAACTCGCTGTCGAGCTGATCCAGCCGCAGCGGCGCGCGGATGCCGTAGCTGCCGAAGCCCAGGTCGCACAACCATTGCGCGCCGTCGAGGGTGAGCACCAGCGCCATGTGCGTCTTGGGCCGCTTGACCGGGTAGAACATCGGCCGCGCGGCGACGAACTGGTAGGCGATGCCCAGCGCCTGCAGGGCCATGGCGAACAGACCGTTGACCTCGTAGCAATAGCCGCCCCGGCGGCGGCCGACGATCTTGCCGACGATCTCCTCCGGCACCAGCGAGACGATCTTGCCGGCCTGCACGTCGAGGTTCTCGAACGGCACGGTAAACAGTTGGCGCCGCATCATGCCCTGCACCGTGGCCAGGTCGGCCCGCGCCGCGCCGGTGTAGCCGATGCGGTCCAAATAGTCCTGCAACACGAAATTCTCGGCCTGCACGGCGTCTCCTTGAAATATTAATTATTGAGCATCATAGACGAAAAAAAAGCCAGCCGCGCCGGGGCTGGCGCAACTGGCTTGAGCGTGGCCCGGCAAGGGGCGAGCCGCGCCGCGCTTACAGCTTGATGAAATGCTCGCGGTAGTATTTCAGTTCCTCGATCGACTCGACGATGTCGGCCATCGCCGTGTGCATCTGGTGCTTCTTGAAGCCGCCGACGATCTCCGGCTTCCAGCGCTTGCACAGCTCCTTCAGCGTCGACACGTCGATGTTGCGGTAGTGGAAGAAGGCCTCCAGCTTGGGCATGTAGCGCACCATGAAGCGGCGGTCCTGGCCGATGGTGTTGCCGCACATCGGCGATTTACCCTTCGGCACCCATTTGCGCATGAACTCGATCAACTCGGCCTCGGCCTGGGCCTCGGTCACGGTCGAGGCCTTGACGCGGTCGATCAGGCCGGAGCGGCCGTGGGTGCCCTTGTTCCAGGCGTCCATCTTGTCGAGCGCCTCGTCGCTCTGGTGGATGACGAACACCGGGCCCTCGGCCAGCACGTTCAGGTGCATGTCGGTGACGACGACGGCCACTTCGATGATCAGATCGGTGTCCGGCTCCAGGCCCGTCATTTCCATGTCGACCCAGACCAGATTCATTTCATTTGGCCGGGGCGTGGCGGTTGGGGTGGAAGCGCTTGTTGCTAAGTCGTTAGCTTGTGACATAATTCTCTCTTGGCCTAAACAATCCGCCATTTTCTCACAGGCATAGAATGTATTCACTCGCGTTTTCGATTTTGTTCGTATCTTTCCTCGTCCTGACGCTGCTGCTGCGCTTCTGGCTGGCCTCGCGCCACATCCGCCACGTGCTGGCGCACCGCGCCGCCGTGCCGGCCGAGTTCGCCGCCAAGATCCCCCTGGCGGCGCACCAGAAGGCGGCCGACTACACCGTCGCGCGCACCAAGTTCGGCCTGCTGGTGCTGCTCGTCAACAGCGTCGTGCTGGTCGGCTTCACCCTGCTCGGCGGCCTGCAGTGGCTGTCGCAGGCGGTGTTCCAGCAGACCGGCCCGGGCATGGCCTACCAGCTCGGGCTGCTGGCCGCCTTCGCCGCCATCTCCGGCCTGGTCGACCTGCCCTTCGACTACTACAAGCAGTTCGGCATGGAGCAGCGCTTCGGCTTCAACAAGATGAGCCGCCGCCTGTTCTTCACCGACATGGCCAAGGGCCTGGTCGTCGGCACGGCCATCGGCCTGCCGCTGGTGTGGGTGGTGCTGATCCTGATGGAGAAGTCCGGCGGCCTGTGGTGGTTCTACACCTGGCTGGTGTGGAGCGGCTTCCAGCTGCTGATGATGGTGCTCTACCCGACCGTGCTGGCGCCGCTGTTCAACAAGTTCACCCCGCTGGCCGACGAGTCGCTCAAGGCGCGCATCGAGGGCCTGATGCAGCGCGTCGGCTTCGCCTCCAAGGGCCTGTTCGTGATGGACGGCTCCAAGCGCAGCGCCCACGGCAACGCCTACTTCTCCGGCTTCGGCGCCAACAAGCGCATCGTCTTCTTCGACACCCTGCTGGCCCGCCTGGCGCCGCAGGAGATCGAGGCGGTGCTGGCGCACGAGCTGGGCCACTTCAAGCTCAAGCACATCGTCAAGCGCATCGCCGTCATGTTCGCCATCTCGCTGGCCTTCCTGGCCCTGCTCGGCTACCTGAAGAACCAGCTGTGGTTCTACACCGGCCTGGGGGTCGACCCGCTGATCCTGCCCGGCCAGAACAACGACGCCATGGCGCTGCTGCTGTTCATGCTGGCGCTGCCGGTGTTCACCTTCCTGCTCGGCCCGCTGACCTCGCTCAGCTCGCGCCAGCACGAGTTCGAGGCCGACGCCTTCGCCGCCCAGCACACCGACGCCGCCGACCTGGTCTCGGCGCTGGTCAAAATGTACGAGGACAACGCCTCGACCCTGACCCCCGACCCGCTGCACTCGGCCTTCTACGACTCGCACCCGCCGGCCAGCGTGCGCATCCGCCAGCTGCGCCTGGCCGCCCAATAAAGGAAGCCGCCATGAGCCAGACCGCCCCCACCAGCGCCGCCATCGACAGCGCCGCCGACCTGCAGCAGCGCCGCTGCCGCCCCGCCGAGGCCGCGCTGGACGGCGCCGAGGCGGCCCGCCTGCTGGCCCTGCTGCCCGGCTGGCGCCTCGAGGACGGCCGCCTGTGCGCCGACTACGACTTCAAGAACTACCACCACACCATGGCCTTCGTCAACGCGCTGGCCTACCTGAGCCACACCGAAGACCACCACCCGGAATTGACCGTGACGTATAAAAATTGCACCATCCGCTATGACACCCACTGCATCGCCAACCACGCCGGCGCCGGCCTGAGCGAGAACGACTTCATCTGCGCCGCCAAGGCCACCGCCTTGTTCCAGGCCGGGACGGGCGCCGCATGAGCGCGCTGACCGGCCTCATCATCGCCGCCCACGGCCGCCACTACCTGGCCGACGCCGACGGCGCCAAGCTGCAGTGCGTCACCCGTGGCAAGAAGACCAACGTCGCCGTCGGCGACCGCGTCAAGCTGACCCTGACCTCGCCCGACCAGGCCGTCATCGACGGCATCGACGAGCGCCAAACCCTGCTGTACCGCTCCGACCAGTACAAGTCCAAGCTGCTGGCGGCCAACCTGAGCCAGCTGTTCATCGTTGTCGCCACCGAGCCCGGCTTCGCCGACGACCTGGTGTCGCGCTCGCTGGTGGCGGCCGAGGCGGCCGGCATCACCGCCCGCCTGATCCTCAACAAGACCGACGTCACCGCCTCGCTGGGCAAGACGCGCGAACGGTTGGCGCCCTACGCCGCGCTGGGCTACCCGGTGCACGAGGTGTCGGCCAAGGGCGACCCGGCGCACGCCGTGGCCACCCTGGCGCCGCTGCTGGCGGGCCAGTCGTCGATCCTGATCGGCCAGTCCGGTATGGGCAAGTCCTCGCTGATCAACCTGCTGGTGCCGGACGCCGACATCGCCGTGCGCGAGATCTCCGCCGCCCTCGACACCGGCAAGCACACCACCACCTTCACCCGCCTCTACCAGCTGCCCGAGCTGGGTGCCGGCTCGTCGATCATCGACTCGCCCGGCTTCCAGGAGTTCGGCCTGTACCACCTGAGCGAGGGCATGCTCGAACGCGCCTTCGTCGACTTCGCGCCCTACCTGGGACAGTGCAAGTTCTACAACTGCCGCCACCTGATCGAACCGCAGTGCGCCGTGCTGTCCGCCGTCGCCGAGGGCAAGATCACCCGCATGCGCCACACCCTGTACGGCCAGCTGCTGCACGAGTCGGCGCAAACGCTGTACTAGCCCGGCCGCCGCCGGCTGGCGGCGCCGGCCCGGCCGTACTACAATGGACTGAAATGCCGCAAGGCAATTACCCGCGCCGCCCCGCCGGCGCGGCCGACCAGCTGTCCCAGGGGCTGACAATGGAGATGTTCGCGCTCGACGATGACGTAGCCGGATGGGAGGCGGCCCTGCCGCCCCTGCGCGGCCAGGCCCGCCTGGCCGCGCTGCTGCCGCTGGCCTGGCACCTGCGCCAGCGCGACAGCGTGCGCGCCGACCTCCTCGCCGGCGAGGCGCTGGCCCTGCTGGCCGAGGCCGACGCCAGCGCCGCCCCCGACACGACGCGCCGCCAGGCCCTGGCCGCCCGCCTGCACCTGGTGCGTGCCGAGGCGCTGTGGCTCGACGGCCAGCTGGACGCGGCCGACGCCCTGGCCGAGCAGGCCTGGGGCGCGCTGTGCGCCGCCGCCGAGCACGCCGGCTGCGCCGACGCCCACTGGCTGCGCGCCTGGATCGCCGTCGACCGAGGCGACCACCGGCGCCGCGACGCCGAGCTGGAGCAGGCCGCCGCCGCCGCCGTGCGCGCCGGCGACCGCCAGCGCGAGACCATCGCCGAGGCCGCGCTGGCACGCTGGGCCGTGCTGCACGACCGCCACCGCGCCGCGCAACGCTGGTCCGCCCGCTTCGCCGCCGACCGCAGCGGCCACGCCGACCATCCCGACAACGCCAACAACGCCAACAACAACGCCAATTCCAACAACGCCAACACCGGCGCCGCCGTCTGGATCAACGACTACCTGGGCCTGAGCGCCAGCCTGGCCAGCGACTTCGGCGCCGCCGCCGGCCACTACATCCGCTGCTACGAGGCGGCCCTGTGCAGCGGCCAGCTGCGCAGCGCGATGACGGCCGCCACCAACATCGGCGAGGACTTCATCATCCTCAACGACCTGCACTCGGCGCTCGAATGGATGCAGTGCGCGCTCGACCTGGCGCGCCCGACCGGCTGGCCGCGCAGCGTCGGCGCCTGCCTGATGCACACCGCCGACGCCATGCGCCGCCTGGGCCGGCTCGACGCCGCCGAGGAACTGCTGCAGGAGGCGCTGGCCATCCTGGCGCCGCTGGCCGGCGCGCGCAGCTACGCCATCGCCCTGCAGTACCTGGGCGAGCTGGCGCTCGACCGCGCCGACTACGCCCGCGCGCTCGACGCCTTCGTCCAGCTCGAGGGCCGCGCCGACGTGCTCGGCCACCCCGACTTCGGCACCGTGGCGCGGCGCGGCCAGGCCCACGCCCTGAGCTTCCTCGGCCGCGCCGACGAGGCGCAACAGGCCGCGCTGCAGGCGGTGCGCCTGGCCAGCGAGCAGTCCAACGCCGCCAACCACATCGCCGCGCTGCGCGTCATGGCGATCATCCACACCCGCCACGACCTGCCGCCGCCGGCCGGCATGAGCGCGCTCAACGCCACGCTGCACTACCTGCAGCAGGCGTTGGCGGTGGCCGCCACCATCGACGGCTACACCCTGCCCGGCGACCTGCTCGACGCCCTGGCGCGCGAGTACGCCCGGGCCGGCAGCTACGCCCAGGCCTACGAGGCGGCGCTGGCGGCCAGCGCGGCGCGCGACAAAACCCACAGCCAGGAGGCCACCAACCGCGCCATCGCCATGCAGGTGCACCACCAGACCGAGCACGCCCGCGCCGAGGGCCAGCACCACCGCGAACTGGCCGCCGCCGAGGCGCGCCGCGCCGAGCTGCTGCAGCAGACCGGCGCCACGCTCGAGCGCCTGTCGGCGATCGGCCAGGAGATCACCACCCACCTCGAGCGCGACGCCGTGTTCCAGACGCTGGACCGCCACGTCCACGCCCTGCTGCCGGCCACCACCTACGCCGTCTACCTGAGCGACCCGGCCGGCCTGGCGCTGCGCCGCGCCTACGCCGTCGAGGCCGGCCGCAGCCTGCCGGCCGAGGCGGTCGACGGCCAGGCGGCGCCGGGCGATCCGCACGCCGAGCCGCTGCGCTGCCTGCGCGAGCGGCGCGAGGTGGCGCTCGACGGCGCCGACGGCGGCCCCAGCGCGCTGTGCGTGCCGCTGCTGGCGGGCGAGCGCGCGCTCGGCGTGATGACGGTGCGGGCCGCCCAGCCGGGCGCCTACGGCGAGCGCGAGCGGCTGATCTTCCGCACCCTGTGCGCCTACGGCGCCATCGCCCTCGACAACGCCGAGGCCTACCGCCAGCTGCAGGACGCCCAGGCCCAGCTGGTGTCGCAGGAGAAGCTGGCCGCGCTCGGCTCGCTGATGGCCGGCGTCGCCCACGAGCTCAACACGCCGATCGGCAACAGCCTGCTGATCGCCTCGACCCTGCAGCAAAAAACCGACGAGCTGGAGACGGCGCTCAACGGCGCCGGCCTGCGCCGCTCCGAGCTGGCCGCCTACGTCGCCGACGCGCAGAAGGCGACCCGGCTGGTGATGCGCGGCCTGGGCAGCGCGGCCGACCTGGTCAACAGCTTCAAGCAGGTGGCGGTCGACCGCACCACCGAGCAGCGCCGCCTGTTCAACCTGCAGCAGGTGGTCCACGAGATCGTCGCGACGATGATGAACCGGGTGCGCGGCGCCGGCCACACCATCGAGTACCAGGTGGCCGAGGCGCTGGCGATGGACAGCTATCCCGGCCCCTTCGGCCAGGTGATCACCAACTTCATCAACAACGCCCTGCTGCACGCCTTCAGCCGCGAGCGGCCCGGCCGCATGTGGCTGAGCGCCAGCACGCCGCTCGAGGGCCGCGTCCAGGTCGCCTTCCGCGACGACGGCGGCGGCATCGCGCCCGAGCACTTGACGCGCATCTTCGACCCCTTCTTCACCACCAAGCTGGGCCAGGGCGGCAGCGGCCTGGGGCTGTCGATCAGCTACAACATCGTCACCTCGCTGCTGGGCGGCCAGATCCACGTCAGCAGCAGCGGCCACGGCACCACCTTCACGCTCGACCTGCCGCTGGTGGCGCCGCAGCACGACCCGGCCAAGCCGGCGGCGATCTACCACTGAGCCGGCGGCGGGCGCGCCGGCCCACTTGTATAGTCCAATCGAGCGCTTGAATTGTTATACGGGCCCAGCAACGGCGGCCCGCCGTGCCAAATAGCCACGGCGCCGCCGCCGCCGCACGGCGGGCGCGCCGGGCCGGCGGGGCCGGGTTCGCCGAATTGCGCAATTGCCCTTATAATTGATTCGCTAAGCCGGCTCCGCAGGCACACCGCCCCACGCCCACGCATCTATCCGTTGTCACTATGCCTATCCAAAAACCGATCAAGCACTACCTGCAGTTTTCCGATTTCACCTTGGCCGAGTACGAGTACGTGATCGAGCGCGCCTCGCTGATCAAGCGCAAGTTCAAAAACTACGAGATCCACCACCCGCTGATCGACCGCACCCTGGTGATGGTGTTCGAGAAGAACTCGACGCGCACCCGCCTGTCCTTCGAGGCCGGCATGCACCAGCTGGGCGGCGCCGCCATCTACCTGAACACCCGCGACTCGCAGCTGGGCCGCGGCGAACCGGTCGAGGACGCCGGCCAGGTGATGAGCCGCATGTGCGACATCATCATGGTGCGCACCTTCGGCCAGGACATCATCGAGCGTTTCGCCGCCAACTCGCGCGTGCCGGTGATCAACGGCCTGACCAACGAACACCACCCCTGCCAGGTGCTGGCCGACGTGTTCACCTTCCACGAGCACCGCGGCTCGATCGCCGGCAAGGTGGTGGCCTGGATCGGCGACGCCAACAACATGCTGTACTCCTGGCTGCAGGCGGCCGAGGTGTTCGGCTTCCACGTCAACGTGTCGACGCCGAAGGGCTACGACATGGACATGTCGCTGGTCTCGACCGAGCGCTACACCTTGTTCGCCAACCCGTCCGACGCCTGCGCCGGCGCCCACCTGGTCAACACCGACGTCTGGACCAGCATGGGCTACGAGGCCGAGAACGCGGCCCGCATCGCCGCCTTCGACGGCTGGATCGTCGACAGCGCCAAGATGGCGCGCGCCGCGCCCGACGCCCTGTTCATGCACTGCCTGCCGGCCCACCGTGGCGAGGAGGTCGCCGCCGAGGTGATCGACGGCCCGCAGTCGGTGGTGTGGGAGGAGGCGGAGAACCGCCTGCACGTGCAGAAGGCGCTGATCGAATACCTGCTGCTGGGCCGCCTCGACGCCGCGCACAACGCTGCCTAACAATTTGACTTTACCCTAAGAATGGAACGAGCATGAGCGACATCAAAAAAGTGGTCCTGGCCTACTCGGGCGGACTCGACACCTCCGTCATCCTGAAATGGCTGCAGGATAACTACCAATGTGAAATCGTCACCTTCACGGCCGACCTGGGCCAGGGCGAGGAGCTGGAACCGGCCCGCGCCAAGGCGATCAAGTTCGGCATCAAGCCGGAAAACATCTACATCGACGACGTGCGCGAGGAGTTCGTGCGCGACTTCGTCTTCCCGATGTTCCGCGCCAACACCGTCTACGAGGGCGAGTACCTGCTGGGCACCTCGATCGCCCGTCCGCTGATCGCCAAGCGCCTCATCGAGATCGCCAACGCCACCGGCGCCGACGCCATCTCGCACGGCGCCACCGGCAAGGGCAACGACCAGGTGCGCTTCGAGCTGGGCGCCTACGCGCTGAAACCGGGCGTGAAGATCATCGCGCCGTGGCGCGAGTGGGACCTGCTGTCGCGCGAGAAGCTGCTCAAGTACGCCGAGGACGCCGGCATCGACATCGACATGAAGCACAAGAACGGCGGCGCGCCCTACTCGATGGACGCCAACCTGCTGCACATCAGCTTCGAGGGCCGCCACCTGGAGAACCCGAGCCACGAGGCCGAGGAGACCATGTGGCGCTGGACCGTCAGCCCCGAGGCGGCGCCGGACGCCGCCGAGTACCTCGACATCGAATACGAGAAGGGCGACATCGTCGCGCTGAACGGCGTGCGCATGTCGCCGGCCACCGTGCTGGCCGAGCTCAACCGCCTGGGCGGCAAGCACGGCATCGGCCGCCTCGACCTGGTCGAGAACCGCTACGTCGGCATGAAGTCGCGCGGCTGCTACGAGACGCCGGGCGGCACCATCATGCTCAAGGCGCACCGCGCCATCGAATCGATCACGCTGGACCGCGAAGTGGCCCACCTGAAGGACGATTTGATGCCACGCTACGCCTCGATGATCTACAACGGCTACTGGTGGGCGCCGGAGCGCCTGGCGCTGCAGACGCTGATCGACAACACCCAGGCCACGGTCAACGGCTGGGTCCGCGTCAAGCTGTACAAGGGCAACGTCATCGTCGTCTCGCGCGACTCCAAGACCGACTCCCTGTTCGATATGAACATCGCCACCTTCGACGAGGACGGCGGCGCCTACAACCAGGCCGACGCCGGCGGCTTCATCAAGCTCAACGCGCTGCGCCTGCGCATCGCCGCCAACGCCCGCCTCAAGCGCGGCCAGTAAGCGGCCAGTAAGCGGCCAATACGCCGGGCGGCCGCGCCGCCCGGCACGCAACACCCCGAACGGGCCGCCTCGCGCGGCCCGTTGTTCGTAGTCGCGTCGGCGCCGAACTTGCTCGCGCGCCGGGCGACAAAATGATACATTGCAATCAACGTCCGCCCCACCGGGAGTGCAATGTGTTCACCGCCGTCCGCATCAAGCACAAGCTCTACATCGGTTTCGCCGCCATCCTGGCGCTCATCCTGCTCCTGCTGGCCCTGGCCTACAGCAACTTCCTGCGCCTGTCCGAAGCCAACGGCTGGGACCGCCACACGCTGGAGGTGCTGCGCGAGGCCGACAAGGTCAACGTGGTGGCGCTGGAGATCCAGGTCAACCAGCGCGGCTACCTGCTCAGCGGCGACGAGCGCCTGCGCGACAGCGCCGCCAACGAGGCGGCGCTGCGCCGGCACCTGGAGCGCCTGCGCGCGCTGACCGCCGACAATCCGCTGCAGCAGCAGCGCCTGGCCAAGCTGGCGCAATGGTACGAAGGCTGGATCGCCGAGGTGGTGCATCCGCTGATCGCGCGGCGCCAGAGTGCCGACCAGGGCGGCGCCGCGCTCGACCTGAACAAGATCGCGCCGCTGATCCAGAACGGCTTCCGCCAGGTCGGCGCCATCGAGGCCCTGCTCGGCGAGGTCCGCGCCGAAGAGGGCAAGCTGCTGGCCGAGCGGGCGCGCCAGTCGCTGCAGCTGCAACACAACATGCAGCTGACGCTGAGCGCCGGCGGCCTGCTGTGCGTGGCGCTGGCGCTGCTGGTGGCCTGGCTGCTGGCGCGCGCCATCCTGGCGCCGCTGGCGCGCCTGAGCCGGGTGCTCGGCGAGCTGGCCGGCGGCCGCCGCGAGGCCCGCGTCGAGGTGCGCGGCAACGACGAGTTCGACATCGTCGGGCGCGAGTTGAACCGCATGGCCCAGGCGATCGAGGACAACCTGGCGCGCGAGCAGGCCGCCGGCGAGGAACTGCGTGGCAAGGTCGACGCGCTGCTGGCCGTGGTGTCGAAGGCGGCGGCGGGCGACCTGAGCGGCCGCGTCGACGGCGCCGGCGACGACGCCATCGGCCGCCTCGGCGGCGGCGTGGCGGGCATGCTCGACAATCTGCGCGGCCTGATCGACAACGTGCAGAAGGCCGGCATCCAGGTCACCACCTCGGCCACCGAGATCGCCGCCTCGGCGCGCCAGCAGGAGGCCACCGGCATCGAGCAGGCGCAGACCAGCGTCGAGGTGCTCAGCACCACCCGCGAGATCGCCGCCAACACCAGCGCCCTGCTGGCCACCATGCAGGAGGCCAGCGCCGTGGCCGACTTCACCACCAGCGCCACCGCCGGCGCCCAGCAGCAGCTGGGCCGCATGGACGCCACCATGCAGCACATGGTGGCCGCCACCGACTCGATCAACGCCAAGCTGGCGGCGCTGTCGGACAAGGCCAGCAACATCAACGGCGTGCTCGCCACCATCACCAAGGTGGCCGACCAGACCAACATCCTCTCGCTCAACGCCGCCATCGAGGCCGAGAAGGCCGGCGAGGCCGGCCGCGGCTTCTCGGTGGTGGCCACCGAGATCCGCCGGCTGGCCGACCAGACCTCGGTGTCGACCTGGGACATCGAACAGATGCTCAAGGAGATGCAGTCGGCCGTCTCGGCCAGCGTGATGGGCATGGACAAGTTCTCCGAGGAGATCCGCCGCAGCGTCGGCGAGGTGCGCCAGGTGGGCGAGCAGCTGTCGGGCGTGATGGCGCAGGTGCAGAAGCTGGCGCCGCAGTTCGACGCCGTCCTGCAGGGCATGCAGTCGCAGGCGGTCGGCGCGGCGCAGATCTCCAGCACCATGACGCAATTGAACGACGCCACCCAGCAAAGCGTCGACTCGCTCAAGGCCACCAGCGAGGCGGTGCACCAGTTGCAGTACGCCGCCGGCGACCTGCAGGCCAGCGTGGCCAACTTCGCCGTCGCGGCCTGAGGCCGCGACGCAGCACCAACGCCGGGGAGGCAATATGCATCAAGCAAAGCGCAGCGGGCAAGCGGCGGCCATGCCGGGCGGTGGCGGGCGGGCCGGCCGGCGGCAAATCAGCATCAAGCAGAAGCTGTACCTGGCCTTCGCCAGCATCGTCGCCATCATCCTGCTGTTGCTGGCGCTGGCCTACAACAACTTCACCAACATGGCCCAGGCCAACGAGCTCGACAAGCACAGCATGCAGGTGCTGCTGGCGATCGACAAGCTCAACGCCGACATGCTGCAGGCCCAGGTGCAGGCGCGCAACTACTACCTGAACGGCGACCCGCAGGCCATGGCCGCCACCCGCCGCGAGCTCGCCGACCTGCCCGCCTCGATCGCCCGCCTGCAGGCCCGGGTGAGCGACAACCCGGCCCAGCTGGCCCGCCTGCGCCGCGTCGCCGGCCTGGTGCCGCAGTGGATCGCGCAGGTCGTCGAACCGCAGATGGCGCAACGCCAGGCGCTCGGCACGCAGGCCGGCGCGGCCGACGCCATCGGCCAGGCGCTGCAGCTGAAGCTGGGCAATCCGCTGGTGCGCTCCATCTACCAGGCGCTGGCCGAGGCGACGGCGGAGGAGAACCGCCTGCTCGCCCAGCGCTCGCTGGCGGCGCGCGACATGCAGCACAACATGCTGCTGGTGCTGTCGGCCGGCGGCGCCGTCTGCGTCGCGCTGGCCCTGCTGGTGGCCTGGGCGCTGACGCGCAGCCTGACCCTGCCGCTGGGCCGCCTGACCGAGGCGGTCGGCCAGCTCGCCGCCGGCCGCCGTGGCGCCCGCGCCGAGGTGCTGGCGGCCGACGAGCTGGGCCTGGTGGCGCAGGAGTTCAACCGCATGGCCCAGGCCATCGAGGACAACCTGGCGCGCGAGCAGGCCGCCGGCGAGCAGCTGCGCGGCCAGGTCGACCTGCTGTTGGTGGTGGTGTCGAAGGCGGCGACGGGCGACCTGAGCGGCCGGGTCGACGGCGCCGGCGACGACGCCATCGGCCGGCTCGGCGGCGGCGTGGCGAGCATGCTCGACAGCCTGCGCGGCCTGATCGACAACGTGCAGCGGGCCGGCATCCAAGTCACCACCTCGGCCACCGAGATCGCCGCCTCGGCGCGCCAGCAGGAGGCCACCGGCATCGAGCAGGCGCAGACCAGCGTCGAGGTGCTCAGCACCACCCGCGAGATCGCCGCCAACACCAGCGCCCTGCTGGCCACCATGCGGGAGGCCAGCGCCGTGGCCGACTTCACCACCAGCGCCACCGCCGGCGCCCAGCAGCAGCTGGGCCGCATGGACGCCACCATGCAGCACATGGTCGCCGCCACCGACTCGATCAACGCCAAGCTGGCGGCGCTGTCGGACAAGGCCAGCAACATCAACGGCGTGCTCACCACCATCACCAAGGTGGCCGACCAGACCAACATCCTCTCGCTCAACGCCGCCATCGAGGCCGAGAAGGCCGGCGAGGCCGGCCGCGGCTTCTCGGTGGTGGCCACCGAGATCCGCCGGCTGGCCGACCAGACCTCGGTGTCGACCTGGGACATCGAACAGATGCTCAAGGAGATGCAATCGGCCGTCTCGGCCAGCGTGATGGGCATGGACAAGTTCTCCGAGGAGATCCGCCGCAGCGTCGGCGAGGTGCGCCAGGTGGGCGAGCAGTTGTCGGGCGTGATGGCGCAGGTGCAGAAGCTGGCGCCGCAGTTCGACGCCGTCTTGCAGGGCATGCAGTCGCAGGCGGTCGGCGCGGCGCAGATCTCCAGCACCATGACGCAATTGAACGACGCCACCCAACAAAGCGTCGACTCGCTCAAGGCCACCAGCGAGGCGGTGCACCAGCTGCAATACGCCGCCGCCGACCTGCAGGCCAGCGTGGCCAACTTCGCCGTCGCGGCATGACGGCGGGCGCCATGAGGGCCGGGCGATGAAACATCTGTTGTTCCACATCGGCGCCGACCGCTACGGCCTGCCGCTGCGCCAGGTGGTGCGCGTGCTGCCGCTGCTCGAGCTCAAGCGCCTGCCGCTGGCGCCGGCCCACGTCGCCGGCCTGCTCGACTTCCACGGCCGGCCGGTGCCGGTGGTCGACCTGTGCCTGCTGAGCGGGCTGGCGGCCACCCGCGACCAGTTCGACAGCCGCATCGTGCTGGTCGACTATGTCGCGCCGGACGGCGCCGTCCACCTGCTCGGCCTGCTGGCCGAGCGCGTGCTGGGGGTGCGCGAACTGGCCGCCGCCTCGCTGGCCGACAGCGGCGTGGCCGCCGCGCCCTTCCTCGGCCAGGTGGCCAGCGCGGCCGGCGGCATGGTGCAGCTGGTCGAGCTGGCGCGGCTGCTGCCGGCCGAGCTGCGCGCCATCCTGTTCGCCCCGGCGGAGCACGCGGCATGAGCCCGCTGGCGCTGCTGCGCCGGGCCTGCGGCCTGAACCTGTCCGAGGCGCAGGCCGAGCGCGCCGTCGCCGCGCGCATGGCGCACACCGGCGCCGCCGACCGCGCCGCCTACCTGGCCGCCGTCACGCCGGCCGAGATCGCCGCCCTGGTCGAGCTGGTGGTGGTGCCCGAGTCGTGGTTGTTCCGCGATCCGCAGGCCTTCGCCGCCGCCGCCGACTTCGTCTTGCGCCGCCTGGCCGGGCCGGCCGGCGCGGCGCGGCCGCTGCGCATCCTGTCGGTGCCCTGCGCCGGCGGCGAGGAGCCCTACTCGATCGCCATGGCGCTGTGCGACGCCGGCGTGGCGCCGGCCGCCTACGCCATCGACGCGGTCGACATCAGCGCCGCCAACCTGGCCCGCGCGCGCGCCGGCGTGTACGGCCGCAACGCCTTCCGGGGCGACGAACTGGGCTTCCGCCAGCGCCACTTCAGCGCCGCCGGCGCGCAGCAATACCGCGTCGCCGAGGGCATCGCCCGCCAGGTGCGCTTCGAACAGGGCAACCTGCTCGAACTGGGCGCCGGACTGGCGCCCGGCCACTACGACCTGATCTTCTGCCGCAACCTGCTGATCTACTTCGCCCCGGCCACCAGCGCCGCCGCCATCGCCCGCCTCGACGCCCTGCTGGCCGACGACGGCCAGCTGTTCGCCGGCTACGCCGAGGTGCCCACGTTCTGCCAGCACGGCTTTGTCTCGCTGGCCTATCCGCTGGCCTTCGGCCTGCGCAAGCGCGGCGCCGCCGCGCCCGCCGTGGCGGCGCCGCTGCCGGTGCCGGCCGGCGCGCCGCGCCGCACGCTGTCGTATCCGGCTGCGGCGTCCGGCGCGCTGGCGGCCGTGCCGGCGGCTGCGGCTCCAGCGCCGGCGCAGCTCGGGGCGGCCGGCGCCGCGCCGCCTGCCACGGCGGCCGCCACGGCGCCGGCGGCGACGGCGCAGGCCGAGCTGCTGCCGCAGGCGCGCCGGCTGGCCGACCTGGGCCAGTTCCAACAGGCCGGCGCCGCCTGCCTGGCCTGGCTGGAGCAGCACCCCGACTCGGCCGAGGCCTACTTCATCCTCGGCCTGCTGATGGAGCGCGCCGAGCAACCGCAGCAGGCGCGCGAACACTGGCGCCGCTGCATCTACCTGCAGCCCGACCACTACCAGGCCCTGTGCCACCTGGCCCTGCTGGCCGAACAACAATCCGACCGCGCCACCGCCATCGCGCTGAAGGCCCGCGCCGCGCGCATCTACAAGCGTCAGCAGGCCAACTGAGAGGCGCGCCATGAACACCACCGCCACCATCGCCATCACCACCGCCGCGCCCGCCGGCGGCGCCATCGACGACTGCTGGAAGCGCATCGGCGTGGCCGGCGACCAGAGCTGTCCCAAGCTGCCCGCGCACATCCACTGCCGCAACTGCGAGGTCTACGCCGACGCCGCCCAGCGCAACCTGCAGCGCCCGGTCGGCGCCGACTACCAGCGCGAATGGGCCGCGCACTTCCGCCAGCCGCTGCGCGACGACGCCGCGCTCGACGCCTCGCGCCTGGTGTTCCGCCTCGGCCGCGAATGGCTGGCGCTGCCGACCGCGCAGTTCGTCGCCGTGGCGCCGCACACCCGGCCGCACCGCCTGCCCCACCGCGACGGCCGCGAGCTGCTCGGCGTGGTCAACGTCGGCGGCACGCTGCACCCCTGCCTGTCGCTGGCCGCCCTGCTCGGCATCGACGAGAGCGAGCCGCTGGCCGACGCCGAACAGGGCCGCCACATCTTCCCGCGCCTGCTGCTGCTGCGCTGGAACGAGCGGACCTTCGCCGTGCCGGCGGCCGACCTGCACGGCATCGTGCGCCACGCCGGCGCGGCGCTGCAGGCACCGGCCGCCACCATCAACAAGGGCCTGGCGCGCTATCTGGCCGGCGTGCTGTCGCACGGCGGCATGCACATCGGCTGCCTCGACGCCGAGCTGGTCGGCCAACATCTGGCGCGGGTGCTGCGATGAGCCAGGACCAGCCGGGCGATCTGAGCCAGTTTTCCATGCAGGACCTGTTCCGCATGGAGGCCGACGCCCAGTGCCAGGTGCTGACCGAGGGCCTGCTGACGCTCGAGCGCAGCCGCGACGGCAGCGCCGCCGCGATCGAGCCGATGATGCGCGCCGCCCACTCGATCAAGGGCGCCGCCGCCATCGTCGGCCTGGACCTGGTGGTGCAACTGGCGCACGGCATGGAGGACGCCTTCCTGGCGGCCCAGCACGGCAAGCTGGCGCTGACGCCGAACCGGGTCGACGTGCTGCTGTCCGGCGTCGACCTGATCCTGCGCGTGGCGCGGCTCGACGAGGCCGCCGCCCCGGCCGGCCTGGCCGCCGCCGCCGGGCAGATCCGCCAGACCATGGCGGCCATCGCCAACATCGCCTTCCTGCCCGAGCCGCTGGCGCCGCCACCGCCACCCGCGTTGGCGCCGGCGCCGGTCGGCGCCGCCGCCGTCGACGCGGCGGCGCCGACCGCCCCGGCATCTTCGCCGCCGCCTTCGCCGCAGTCCACGCCGCAGCCCGCCGCCGAGGAAGCGGGCGCGCCGGCGCGCCCGCCGGCGCCGTCCAAGGTGGCGCACAATTTCGACCGCCTGCTGTCGCTGGCCAGCGAGTCGCGCATCAACGCCCACCAGTTGCATCCGCTGATCCAGGAGCTACAACGCTTCAAGCGCAACCAGGGCAGCCTGTTCGCCCAGCTCGAGCAGCTGCACGAGGCCATCGCCAACGGCGCCGACGCCGCGCTCAAGGAGAAGTCGCTGCTGGCGCTGCAGAAAAGCCATCCGCTCAAGCAGGCCATGCTCGAGCATATCGCCGCCTTCGAGTCCTACGAACGGCGCGTGCTGGCCGTCGCCGGCGGCCTGGTCGACGAGGTGCTGACGCTGCGCATGCGCCCCTTCCGCGACGGCGTGCAGGCCTTCCCGCGCATGGTGCGCGACCTGGCGCGCGGCATGGGCAAGGAGGTCAGTCTGCGCGTCGTCGGCGAGGACACCCTGGTCGACCGCGACATCCTGGCGCGTATCGAGAGTCCGCTCAACCACATCCTGCGCAACGCCGTCGACCACGGCATGGGCACGCCGGCCGAGCGCGCCGCCGCCGGCAAGCCGCCGCACGGCAGCATCGTGCTCGAGGCGCGCCACCGCGCCGGCATGCTCAGCATCGAGATCAGCGACGACGGCGCCGGCGTCGACCTCGAACGCATCCGCCAGGCCGTGGTCGAGCGCGGCATGGCCGGCGAGGCCATGGCCGCCGCCCTCAGCGCCGCCGAGCTGCTCGAGTTCCTGTTCCTGCCCGCCTTCAGCCTGAAGCGGTCGGCCAACGAGATCTCCGGCCGAGGCGTCGGCCTCGACATCGTCCACGAGACCATCCGCCAGCAGAACGGCACGGTGCGCCTCGAGTCCGAGCTGGGCCACGGCTTCCGCACCGCCATCACCCTGCCGCTGACCCAGTCGGTGGTGCGCGCGCTGGTGGTCGACATCAAGGGCGAGGCCTACGCCATTCCCATCGTCAAGGTCGAGCGCGTGCTCAAGGTGGCGCAGGACGCCGTCCACACGCTGGAGAACAAGCAGTTCTTCACGCTGCGGGACGAACACCTCGGCCTGGTCTCGGCCGCCCAGCTGCTCGACCTGGGCGAGATGGCGGCCGGCGCCGGCGAACTGCCGGTGGTGCTGATCGGCGCCGCCGGCCGCCGCTACGCGCTGGTGGTCGACGCCATCCGTGGCGAGCAAAGCCTGGCCGTGCAGGCGCTCGACCCGGTGTTCGGCAAGCTGCGCGACATCTCCGCCGCCGCCCTGCTCGACAACGGCGAGCCGGTGCTGATCCTCGACGTGCCCGACCTGCTGCTGTCGATCGACAAGCTGCTGCACCAGGGCGGCCTGCACCGCCTGGCCCGCGCCGACCAGGCGGCGCGCCGCAAGACCAAGCGCATCCTGGTGGTCGACGACTCGCTCACCGTGCGCGAGATGGAGCGCAAGCTGCTGCTGGGACGCGGCTTCGAGGTCGACGTCGCCATCGACGGCATCGACGGCTGGAACGCGGTGCGCGGCGGCGGCTACGACCTGGTCGTCACCGACGTCGACATGCCGCGCCTGGACGGCATCGAGCTGGTCGCCCTGATCAAGAAGGACCTGCACCTGCACCTGCTGCCGGTGATGATCGTCTCCTACAAGGACCGCCCCGAGGACCGCGCCCGCGGCCTGGCCGCCGGCGCCGACTACTACCTGACCAAGGGCAGCTTCCACGACGAGACCCTGCTCGACGCCGTGCTCGACCTGATCGGCGAGGCGCGCCTATGAGGATCGCCATCGCCAACGACGTCGCCATGGCCGCCGAGGCGCTGCGCCGCGTCGTCGCCAGCACCGCCGAGCACCAGCTGCTGTGGATCGCCCGCAGCGGCCTGGAGGCGGTGCGCCTGTGCGCCGAGCAGCGCCCCGACCTGATCCTGATGGACCTCAACATGCCCGGCCTGGACGGCGTCGAGGCGACCCGCCAGATCATGCGCCACAGCCCCTGCGCCATCCTGGTGGTGACCGGCCGGCCGCAGGACAACGTCGACCAGGTGTTCCGCGCGCTCGGCGCCGGCGCACTCGACGTCACCGCCACGCCGGTGCTGCAGGGCCAGGCCGGCGGCGCCGCCGAGCTGCTGGCCAAGATCCGCACCATGGACCGGCTGATCCGCCACAGCGGCGGCAGCCAGGCGCTCGGCCCGCGCAATGGCAACGGCAACGGCCGCCATGCCGGCCCGGCGGCGGCCGTCAACGCGCTGGTGGCGATCGGCGCCTCCACCGGCGGGCCGATGGCGGTGGCGCGCCTGCTCGCCGCCTGGACCCCGCCGCCCGGCTGCGCCGTGGTGGTGGTACAACACATCGACGAAAACTTCGCCGAGCACTTCGCCAAGTGGCTCGCCGAGCAGCTGCCCATGCCGGTGCGCGCCGCCGCCCAGGGCGAGGAACTGCTGGCCGGCGGCGTGCTGATCGCCAAAAGCAACGACCACTTAGTGCTAGATCAAAAGCTGCGCTTGGGGTACGATGCAGCTCCCAGGGACTACGCCTACCGCCCCTCGGTCGATGTGTTTTTCCACTGCGTGGCACGGCACTGGCGCGGCGAGGCGGTCGGGGTGTTGCTCACCGGCATGGGCCGCGACGGCGCCGACGGCCTGCTCGCGCTGCGCCGCGCCGGCCACACCACCATCGCCCAGGACCAGGACAGCAGCGCCGTCTACGGCATGCCGCGCGCCGCCGCCGAGCTCGACGCGGCGCAGTTGATTTTGCCCCTGGATAAGATCGGACCGACGCTGCGCGGCACCCTGGGCGCGGCGCCGGCCAAGTAGGCTGGACGCCGCGCCGATCGCGCCGATTTTCCGAATATTAACCCAGCCCCACGGGCCGGGCGCCACCGCGTCGCCGACGCGACCGCCCGTCCTCCCCTTCGAACCATCCTAAGGAAATCGCAGCATGAGTGCACAATTTGAACAAGTCAGCGTGGTCAAGAAGTCCAACATCTACTTCGACGGCAAATGCGTCTCGCACAGCATCGTGCTGGCCGACGGCAGCAAGAAGACCCTCGGCGTGATCTTCCCCTCGACGCTGACCTTCAACACCGGCGCGCCGGAAACCATGGAAGTGGTCGGCGGCGTGTGCAAGGTCAAGCTGGCCGGCGCCAGCGACTGGACCACCTACACGGCGGGCCAGCAGTTCCAGATCGGCGCCAACAGCCACTTCGACATCGAGACCGTCGAAACCCTCGACTACGTCTGCCACTTCGGCTGACAGCGGAATGACGCGGCGGCCGCCCGGCCGCCGCGCCCCTGGGCCGCGCGCCGGCTCAGACGAACACCGGCTCCGGCTCCAGCCGCACGCCATAGCGCGCCGCCACATCGTCCTCGATGGCATGCGCCAAGGCCATCACCTCGGCGCCGCTGGCGCCGCCGTTGTTGACCAACACCAGCGCCTGGCGCGGATACACGCCGGCCGCGCCCATGCTGCGCCCTTTCCAACCGCACTGGTCGATCAACCAGCCGGCCGCCAGCTTCTCGCTGCCGTCGGCCTGGCGGTGGTGCACCAGCGCCGGGAACGCCGCCAGCAGCTCGGCGCAGCGCGCCGCCGACACCACGGGATTTTTGAAGAAGCTGCCGGCGTTGCCGATCACGGCGGGGTCGGGCAGCTTGCGGCGGCGGATGGCGATCACCGCCTCGGCCACCTGGCGCGCGCCCGGCGCCGCCAGCCCTTGCGCGGCCAGCTCCTGGGCCAGCTCGGCGTAGCCCAGGTTGGCCTGCCAGCGGCGCGGCAGCGCGAAGGTGACGTCGACGATGATCAGCTGGCTGCCGGGCCGCTTGAACACGCTGTCGCGGTAGCCGAACTGGCAGGCGGCGGCGTCCATGCTGAACGTGGTGTCGCTGGCGGGGTCGAACACGGTCAGGCTGTGCAGCAAATCCTTGGTCTCGGCCCCGTAGGCGCCGATGTTCTGGATCGGCGCGGCGCCCACCGTGCCGGGGATCAGCGACAGGTTCTCCAGGCCGCCCCAGCCCTGCGCCAGGGTCCACTGCACGAACTCGTGCCAGTTCTCGCCGGCGCCGGCGCGCACGTAGTGGAACTCGGCGTCGCTGTCGACCAGCTCGCGGCCGGCGATCGCCATGTGCAGCACCAGGCCGGCGAAGTCGCCGCCCAGCACGATGTTGCTGCCGCCGCCCAGCAGCAGGCGCGGCATGGCGGCCAACGCGGCGTCGGCCAGCGCGGCGCGCAACTGCGCGACCGAGGCCAGCCGCACATACGCCTGGGCGCGGGCGGCGATGCCGAAAGTGTTGAGCGATTGCAGGGGGAAGTTGTGCTGGAGTGGGAACTGTGGATGCATGGGAAAGCCGATCAATTTTGTCGATTATAGAGCGAAACAGGCAAAAAACCAGCGCCAATATGGCGGCGCGCGGCCGGTTGTCCGTTAAAATGTCATCCTTTGCCGCGGCGGCGTGCGCGCGCGCCGCCCGCTCCACCTTTAAGGAAATCACCATGCCGTCGTTTGATGTAGTCTCCGAAGCCGATATGATCGAAGTGAAAAACGCTGTCGAGCAATCCAACAAAGAAATCTCCACCCGCTTCGACTTCAAGGGCAGCGACGCCCGCGTCGAGCAGAAGGAGAACGAACTGACGGCCTACGCCGATTCCGAGTTCCAGCTGCAACAGGTGCGCGACGTGCTGACCAACAAGCTGACCAAGCGCAAGGTCGACGTCCGCTTCCTCGACGACGGCGACATCAAGAAGATCGGCGGCGACAAGATCAAGCAGGTCATCAAGATCAAGAACGGCATCGAGTCCGACGACGCCAAGAAGATCGTGCGTGTCATCAAGGACAGCAAGATGAAGGTGCAGGCCAGCATCCAGGGCGAGGCGGTGCGCGTCACCGGCGCCAAGCGCGACGACCTGCAGGCCGCCATGGCCATGCTGCGCAAGGACGTGCCGGACATGCCGCTCGAGTTCAACAACTTCCGCGACTGATCCCGCCCGGAGCGGGCCGTCCCGGCGGCCCCTTCCGCGCCAGTCCGGCGGCCGCGCGCAGCGCCGCCGGCGCCGCGCGCCGTCACAGAACGGTAGCCTGCATGGGGTAAAATGCTGCTTGAGCCCCCTGTCGGGCCCTGCTGCGCGAGCGCAACAGACCTGGGCGTTCCGCCCAGCGACAAACCACGGTAGTCTAAGGATAGCAATGAAACGTGTTGATGATTTCCGCCTGCGATTTGGCAAAAACGAGTACGTGCCCATCATGGTTGGCGGAATGGGTGTGGATATCTCGACCTCGGAACTGGCGCTGGAGGCGGCCCGCCTGGGCGGCATCGGCCACATCTCGGACGCCATGGTCGAGGACGTCTCCGACCGCCGCTTCGATACCAGCTTCGTCAAGGACAAGACCAAGCTCTACAAATTCAACATCAACAACTCCGACAAGGCCGTGGTGCAGTTCGACCTGGGCCGTCTGGCCGAGGCGCAGCGCCTGCACGTCGGCGCCACCATGGACGCCAAGAAGGGCCCCGGCCTGATCTTCGTCAACTGCATGGAAAAGCTGACCATGAACGGCCCGCGCGAGACCCTGCGCGTGCGCCTCAACGCCGCCCTCGACGCCGGCGTCGACGGCATCACCCTGTCGGCCGGCCTGCACTTCGGCTCCTTCGCGCTGATCGCCGACCACCCGCGCTTCCGCGACGCCAAGCTCGGCATCATCGTCTCGTCGGTGCGCGCGCTGCAGATCTTCCTGCGCAAGAACGCCAAGCTCAACCGCCTGCCCGACTTCATCATCGTCGAAGGCCCGCTGGCCGGCGGCCATCTCGGCTTCGGCATGGACTGGGCCGACTACGACCTGCACACCATCACCGCCGAGATCCTCGCCTACCTGAAGGCCGAGCAGCTGGACATCCCGCTGATCGCCGCCGGCGGCATCTTCACCGGCAGCGACGCGGTCGGCTTCCTCGAGGCCGGCGCCGCCGGCGTGCAGGTGGCGACCCGTTTCACCATCGCCAACGAGTGCGGCCTGCCGGCCAAGGTCAAGCAGGAATACGTCAAGGCCACCGAGGACGACATCATCGTCAACGGCATCTCGCCGACCGGCTACCCGATGCGCATGCTCAAGAGCACGCCGGCGATCGGCGCCGGCATCCGCCCGGGCTGCGAGTCCTATGGCTACCTGCTCGACGCCACCGGCAACTGCGCCTACATCAACTCCTACAACCGCGAAGTGGCGGCCCATCCGAACGAGAAGAACATCGTGGTGATGGACAAGACCTGCCTGTGCACGCACATGCGCAACTTCAACTGCTGGACCTGCGGCCACTACACCTACCGCCTGAAGGACACCACGCACAAGAAGCCGGACGGCGACTACCAGCTGCTCAGCGCCGAACACATCTTCAAGGACTACCAGTTCAGCGTCAACAACGAAATCGCCCTGCCCGAAAAAGAGTTTTAATTCTCCGGCAGCATAGAAAAACGGCACGGTCTGCGCAGACCGTGCCGTTTTTTTATTGCCGCGCCGCCGTCGCTCGGCGCGGCGACGCGCCGTCTCAGCCCTCCGAGTTGATCCGTTGGACCAGCGCACCCAGCACGTCCTCGGCCAGCTCGTTGTCGACCTGGCAGGTGCCGGCGTTCTCGTGGCCGCCACCGCCGTATTCCAGCATCAGCGCGCCGATGTTGGTCTTCGACGTGCGGTTGAGGATCGACTTGCCGGTGGCAAACACCGTGTTCTGGTTCTTCAAGCCCCACAGCACGTGGATCGAGATGTTAGTTTGCGGGAACAGCGCGTAGATGATGAAGCGGTTGCCGGCGAAGATCACCTCCTCCTTGCGCAGGTCCAGCACCACCAGGTTCTTGTGCACGGTGGCGCAGCGGCGGATCTGCTCCTTGCACTTCTCGCTGTGCTCGAAGTACAGCTCCTTGCGCTCCTTCACGTCCGGCAGGGCCATGATCTCTTCTATGCTGTGGTTCTTGCAATAGTCGATCAAGTCCATCATCAGGTTGTAGTTGGAGATACGGAACTCGCGGAAGCGGCCCAGGCCGGTGCGCGCGTCCATCAGGAAGTTCAGCAGATCCCAGTTCTGCGGATCGAGCACCTCCTGCTCATTGAAGCGCGCCGCGTCGCCCTTGTCGACCGCCGCCATCATCTCGTCCCACGACGCCGGGAAGGCCTTCAGACCGCCGTAGTAGTCGTACACCACGCGCGCCGCCGAGGGTGCTTCGGGATGGATGACGTGGTTGCTGCGCTCCCCCTTGTTGCGGATCGTCTCCGACAAGTGGTGGTCGAAAGCCAGATGCACGCCGGCCACGAAAGGCAGGTTGGTCGTGATGTCGCCGTCGTTGATGGCGATCTTGCCGTCCTGCATATCCTTCGGATGGACAAACAGGATCTCGTCGATCATGTCCAGATGCTTCAGGAGTACCGCACAGACCAGGCCATCGAAATCGCTGCGCGTGACCAGACGATATTTTTTTGCTTCAGCTGACATGAAACCACCCTTTAGAAGTTAGAACATTCCACCAGCACCGGCAAAAAGGTGCGATGGATAATGATACAACCCAATCCCATGCCTGCACAGCAATTGTGCTAGGCCGTTGCAATGCGTCACATCACGCGTCGGCGATGGACGTAAAAAAACCCCACCTGCCGGGACGCGTTCGCGTTCGGGCAGGTGGGGTTTTTTACACTACTATATAACTAGCCTGACGATAACCTACTTTCACACTGGTTGCAGCACTATCATCGGCGCAGAGTTGTTTCACGGTCCTGTTCGGGATGGGAAGGGGTGGTACCAACTTGCTATGGTCATCAGGCATTGACTTGTAC
>NZ_FOTW01000004.1 GCF_900114705.1 Rugamonas rubra | reverse complement strand
ACCGTTCCGGCACGCAGGCTGGTTTGATGCCGACAGGCGCCGCACTGCCAGTAGCGCAGTTCCCGCCGCTTGAATTCGTAAGCGGCGCCATGGCCGCAGCAAGGGCAGATGAATCCCTGTGGCCACCGCGCCTTGATGAACGCCGCCTCGCATTGCTCCTCGGTACCGTAATCGCGCAAGAACGCAGGCAGCGACAGTCCCTTCTGAAACTGAATCCCGTTGATCGTCATCATCATCCCCTTCAGTGGCTCTGCCATCCTGATAGGTTTGACTCAACTGGAGTGGCAAAGTTCTGACGAACGAACATAATCAGGTATAGCCATATTTCGGCGGCCACCATTTTTTAAAAAAATATGAAAGCAGCTCCTTCAGTGGGGCAAAGGCCTTAGTGATTATAGTTAGAATTTCCAAATCGCAACCTCACAAAAACTCCTTCGACAAGACATCAATAAAAAATTATAGCATTAGAAATTTATTATATTTCTCAGGAAGAAGATCGAAACCGCCCCACCCAACGTCCTCAATGCTTAACCCCATGCCACTTGTGGTAACCCGACCATATGACAGAACGATCCTCCCCACAGATTTATCAGAAAGACCCCGCTCTTTCGATACTCCTTCTAAAGTTTTAAGCGTGAAATCCTGAACATCTGGGTTACAAGTAATGCGAGTCATGCGCACGTTATGGTCGTATCCTTTACCTGCGACAAAGGAACCTTGGATAATGCCGAAGTAGAGTTTTGGCGAATCATCAGTATCAGTTACATCGGCGATATCATGTAGAAGGCCATCCAAACGTATGGCATAGGTCATACCCGGAAAGACGTAATATTTCTTCAAATTCTCATCGAATCCACGGCAAATCCCTCGCACAGTCTTAACCTTACTTGGCAACGGAAAAGTTTCACCAGTGTGGCGAGAAATAGCTACCTCAGAAAGTGGGCCATCAGGGTTTTCGACTGCTGTTTCATCATACTCGCCGGCCGGACCAGGTGGCAGCTCTGGCTTTTCTGATATAAAGCCTTGGACAACAACGAGATTCCCAGCATCTATGGCCCTGCTAGCTTCCTCAAAAGTATCGTAGCGTTTTCCTTCCGGCCGCTTCGTTCTGTGTACGCATGGAACGTGCTCATATCTAGGGAGATGCCTGAAATGCGCGTCCCGCTTGTTTGAGAAGTGTTCTTTATCATGAGGCACCCGGTTGAGATTTGTTTTGCAAGTAGCACAAAAAATATGCCCCTGCATCGTCTTTTCGTATTCATCCGGCGGAACCTTTTTACCATTGGCTTCCAGCACGGTGGAGATGCCATGTTCAAACGTCCACCCATGCAAATACAGGGCGTATTTTATTTTATGACTTGCAGTCTTCGCAGTAGCCATCATATCTCCAGACGATTTAAGTAAATCAAGTAGTAAAAACTTTTATTACCCCCTGAACAACCTTGGAAAGGCTGAACTAGTCTACTCTTAAATTCCTCTGTTTTCCATATGGCAATCATCTCTGCCGGCAATCTTTACTACAAATGCCGTTATCTGAACAACGCGGCTGCGATCAGCAAGCTGAAATGATGGATGCAGCGATAGCAGCAACACTCTCGACAATAGGAAGCGCGGCCAACAATGCAGTCACGACAGGTTTGATTTGCACCATACACGAGCGAGTCGACTTCTTCATCTCCCGCGAGCGCACTGCGTTGCGTACGGCCGTCCGGTTGTAGGAATATGTGCTGTAGTAGCGAATCCGGCTGTGTCCAACTGACAACATCAATTGCCGGATCGTCCAGCCGGCGGGCTGCCGCCGACGCCGGTTCTGCGCTATATTGACAGCGCCCGCCGCCCGCCCGCCGCACCCGCGACGCCAGCAGACGGCAAGCTTGTCAATCAGGAAACCCGTCCGATGTACCGTCCCGTCGTGGCCGCCCCGCCCCTGCCCCAGCTGCTGCAGTTCCTCCCGCTGTACTTCCTGCTGGCAGGGATGGCCGTGTGGCTGGAGCGCCAGCCGGGCCAGATCGGCACGCTGTGGTTCGCCGCCGCGCTGGGCGCCGCCTGGCTGCTGCGCCAGCCGCCGGCCCAGGCGCCGCTGCTGCTGCTGGGCGCCCTGTGCGCCGAGCTGCTGGCCCGCCTGGCGCTGGGCGACAACGCCGGCCACGCCGCGCTGGCCGCCCTGCCCGCCACGCTGGAGATGGCGCTGGCGGCGGCCCTGCTGCGCCGCGTGCCGGCCCGCTACCAGTTCGACGCCAGCCCACAGGGCTTCCTGCTGCTGCTCCTGCTGGGCTGCTGCGCGCCGCCACTGCTGGGCGCCACGCTGGCCGCCTGGTGGCGCCAGCCGGCCCTGTTCGAATCCTTCGGCAACGCCTGGGGCCTGCACTACATGGGCGCCACCATCGGCGCACTGGCCATGCTGCCGCTGGCCCGGCTGGCGCTGCGCCCCGGCCCCTCGCTGGCGCAGCGGCTCGGCGCGCTGCACATCGGCCTGCTGGCCCTGCTGGCCCTGGCCACCTGCGGCGGCGCCCTGCTGTACATGCCCTTCCCCTTCATGGCCATCGTCGTGCCGCTCACCTGCGTCGCGCTGGCGCTCAGCTTCGAGCACCTGGCGCTGCTGTCGTGGATGTGCGCCGCCGTCTGCGGCGCCATGCTGTCCTGCGGCTTGTTCCTGCCGCCGCCGATCTACGGCCGCTGGCAGGAGGCGATGATCTACGTGCCGCTGCTGGCCGTGCTGGTGCCGCCGCTGATGCTGGCCGTCAGCATCAACCAGGTGCGCCGCAAGGACGCCCAGCGCATCAAGGTGGAACGCGAGCTGGAACGCAACCACCAGAAGCTGCAAACCATCATCGACCACATGCCGGCCCTGGTCGGCTACTGGGACCGCAGCCTGATGAACGGCTTCGGCAACCGCGCCTACCTGGAATGGTTCGGCAAGACGCCCGAGCAGATGCGCGGCCGCCACATCCGCGAGGTGATCGGCGAGGAGCGCTACCGCCTCAACCTGCCGCACATGGAGGCGGCGCTGCGCGGCGAGAGCCCGCTGTTCGAGCGCACCATCGTCGGCGCCGACGGCGCCACCCGCTACAGCCTGGCCTCCTACGTGCCCGACGTGGTCGACGGCAAGGTGATCGGCTTCTACGCCTTCGTCACCGACATCAGCCCGCTCAAGCAGGCGCAGCGCCAGCAGCAGGAGGCGCGCACCCAGTTGCAGGCGGTGATCGACTCGGCCAGCGAGTTCTCCATCATCACCACCGACCGGGCCGGCCTGATCACCCTGTTCAGCCGTGGCGCCCAGCGCATGCTCGGCTACAGCGCCGAGGAGCTGGTCGGCCTGCACACCCCGCTGCTGCTGCACCTGGCCGACGAGATGGCCGTCCACGGCGCCGCGCTGGCCGCCGAGCTGGGCCACCCGGTCGAGGGCATGGAGATCTTCGTGGCGCGCGCCCGCCTGGGCCAGGCCGACCTGAACGAGTGGCACTACCGCCGCAAGGACGGCTCGCGCGTGCCGGTGCGCCTGGTGGTGACGGCGATGCGCGACGCCGACGGCGCCATCGTCGGCTTCCTCGGCATCGCCAGCGACATCACCGAGCAGCGCCAGCTGCAGGACTCGCTGGTGATGTCGAAGGAGCTGGCCGAGGCGGCCAGCCTGGCCAAGAGCGAGTTCGTCGCCAACATGAGCCACGAGATCCGCACCCCGCTCAACGCCGTGCTGGGCATGGCCTACCTGCTCGACACGCCGGCCCTGGCGCCCGAGCAGCGCCGCTACGTGGCGATGATCCGCGCCTCCGGCCGCTCGCTGCTGAGCATCCTCAACGACATCCTCGACTTCGAGAAGGTCGAGGCCGGCCGCATGGAGCTGTCGCCGCTGCCGTTCCGCCTCGACGAGGTGCTCGGCACGCTGGCCAACATCATGACCGTCAACGCCGCCGGCAAGCCGCTCGACCTGGCGCTGGGCCTGGCGCCGGACGTGCCGCGCGCCCTGGTCGGCGACGGCGGCCGGCTGCAGCAGGTGCTGGTCAACCTGGTCGGCAACGCCATCAAGTTCACCGCCGAGGGCGAGGTGGCGCTGTGGATCGAGCGGGTGGCGCAGCGCGCGCCCACGCCGGGCCGGGTGCTGCTGCGCTTCTCGGTGCACGACACCGGCATCGGCATCGACGCCGCCCAGCAGCAGCGCCTGTTCGGCGCCTTCGCCCAGGGCGACTCGTCGATCTCGCGGCGCTACGGCGGCACCGGCCTGGGCCTGGTGATCTCGCGCCGCCTGGTCGAGCTGATGGGCGGCCACCTGGAGCTGCACAGCGCCGCCGGCCAGGGCAGCGAGTTTTCCGTCACGCTGCCGTTCCGCCTCGGCAGCGACGAGGCGCTGGCCGAGGCCGGCCCGGTCTGGCCGGCGCTGCGCCTGCTGCTGGTGGGCCCGCCGCGCACCAGCCGCGACTACCTCGACAAGACGCTGCGCGCCTGGCAGGCGCAGGTCGACACGGCCGACAGCGGCCCCGAGGCGGTGGCCCGGCTGCACGCCCGGCTGGCCGGCGGCGGCGGCTACGACGCCGTGCTGATGGACTGGCAGATGGCCGACATGGACGGCGTCGCCACCATGCAGGCGCTGCGCGCCCTGCTGCCGGGCGGCGCCCTGCCGGTGCTGCTGCTGGTCGACGCCGCCGCCCACGGTGGCCTGATCGGCCAGCCCGGCGCCGCCGAGGCCGACGCCGTGCTGGTCAAGCCGCTCACCGGCAGCGCCCTGCACGAGCTGCTGCGCCGCCTGCTGGCCGGCGAGGCCGCGGCGGCGCCGGCGGCCGGCGCCGAGCCGACGCCGGCCGCGCCGCTGGCCGGCGTGCGCCTGCTGCTGGTCGAGGACAACGCGCTCAACCAGATCGTCGCGCGCGGCATGCTGCAGCAGGTCGGCGCCAGCGTCACCCTGGCCGAGGACGGCGCGGTGGCGCTGGAGCGCCTGCGCGCCGGCCCGGCCGACTTCGACCTGGTGCTGATGGACATCCAGATGCCGCAGATGGACGGCTACAGCGCCACCCGCGCCATCCGCGCCCAGCTGGGGCTGGACCTGCCGATCCTGGCGATGACGGCCGGCGTGACGCAGAACGAGCAGCGCCAGTGCCTGGCCGCCGGCATGAACGACGTGGTGGCCAAGCCGATCGAGCTGGAGCGGCTGCTGGCCGCCATCGGCCGCCAGCTGGGCGGACGCGGCGCGGCCGGCCAGCCGGCGGGGACGGCGCGGAGCGCCGGGGTGTCGACGGCACGGAGCGCCGGGGCGGCGGCGGCACGGAGCGCTGAGGCGGCGACGGCGCGGAGCGCCGGGGCGGTGGCAGCACAGGCCGCCGGGGCGGTGCCGGCGACGGGCGCGGCGCTGCCGCCACTGCAGGCACCGCCGGCGGCCGCGCCGAGCGCCGACGGCGCCACCGCCGACGGCCTCGACCAGCTGTTCCAACTGGGCGGCGGCGACACGGCCTACGCCGACAAGATGCTCAGCCTGATCGAGCAGACCGTCGAGCGCGCCGGCGCCGAGCTGGCCCAGGCGCGCGACGCCTGGCGCGACGAGCGGCGCGACGACAGCATGCGCCAGTTGCATTCGCTGCGCGGTTCGGTCGGCATGTTGGGGGCCAAGCAGTTCGCCGCGCTGTCGCTGCTGCTCGAGCAGGCCATCGCGGCGGGCGACCGCGACCAGGCCGAGCGCCACTTCGGCGCCGCCGAGGCGGCGCTGCGGCCGACCCTGGCGGCGGCGCGCCGGTGGATCGAGCGCCAGCGCTAGCGCTAGCGGGGCAGGATGTGGTGGTGTTCTTGAAGGCGCCGGCGGCGCCACCACACCCCGAGGCCAGGAGGGGTCAGACCCCGTACAGGGTCTGACCCCGGGTTTGCGCCTCGGGGGTACGCATGCGCAGCCTACCGGCCGGCGGGCGATCAGCCGCCGGACTTGCCGCGCAACAGGGTGCGGAAGGCGTTCGACATGTCCTCGGCGTCGAGCAGCGTGGCGGCCACGTCGTTGACCTTGCGCCGGTTCGAGCGCGAGTAGGAGCGCAGCGCGTCGAAGGCGCTGTCGCGGTCGGTGTGGAACTTGGCCATCAACATGCCCACCGCCATGCTGGTCTCGCGCCCGGCGGCCAGCGCGCTGGTCAGGCTCGACTCGCGCCCGCGCAGGCGCTTGATCTCGTCGGCGCGGCCCAGCGCCGTCTCCACCGCCGGCACGATCTGGCTGATGTCGAAGGGCTTGACCAGGTAGCCGACGGCGCCGTGCTCGGTGGCCTGGCGCACGATCTCCGCCTCGCCGCGCGCCGAGATGAACATGAACGGCGTCGCCGTGGCGGCCTGGAAGTGCTGCGCCAGCTCGATGCCGGACATGCCCTCCATGACCACGTCGAGGATGGCCAGGTCGGGGCTGAACTCCAGCTCGACCTGCAGCGCCTCGGCGCCGGAGCTGGCCTCGGCCGTCTCGTAGCCGGCCTGGCGCAGCACCTGGCCGATGGTCGTCAGGGTCAGCATATCGTCGTCAACCAGCAAGATGCGGCGCTTGGGAATCGGGTTCGTAGTCATTGATATGTTTCCTGGATGGGGATCGAAGCGGGCTTGGGCGGATTGCTTAGGCTTATTATAAGGGCCGCCGCCGCCGGCCGGATTTGTCTTATACAAAAGCGTAACAAATCCGCGACGGCGGCCGTCAATCCTCCGGCGCGCGGAAGTAGATGGTCTCCAGCGAGCCCTTGCCGAAGTAGCGCTCGTACTCCTGCGCGGCGAAGGAGTCCATCATTCCGGCGATGTAGTCGACCACCAGACGCGCCTGCGGCGCGTCGACCCGGCGCAGCTCGGCCGGCAGCAGGATGTTGTTCTTGTTGTAGCGGGTGTCGGTCAACACCTCGTACAGGCCACGGATGATCTTCTCGCCGCGCTTCTCGTACAGCTGCACGTCCTTCTTGCGCAAAATGGCCTGGAACAGCAGCGTCTTCAGCCCCACCGCCAGCGCCTTCTTCGAGCGGTAGCCCAACTCGACACCGTGGCCGTGGCCGTGGTCGACCAGGCCGATATCGCGGCACAGCTCGTTGACGATGGTCGAGGTCAGCTCCTTGCGCAGCACGATCGCGTACTCCTCCGAGGTCTGGTGGGTGATCGACTTGAGCGCCTCCTGGTGCGCCTGCTCGGCGATGCGCGAAAAATCGTCGTAGGCGCCGTTGAACTTGGCGCTGATCTTGAACTCGTGGCCGATCTCGCCGATGGTGATGATGCGCGCGCTCAGCGCGTCCTCCAGGTCGTGCGCGGCGTAGGCGATCTCGTCGGACAGGTCCATGATCTGCGCGTCGATGCTCTTGCGTACCGTCACGCCGTGGCGGGCCAGCTCGCCGCTGAGGAAGGCGTGGTCGTCGTCGAACAGGAACTTGGTCGAGTTTTCCTCGCGCGTGTGGAAGTACTTGGTGATGCCGAACAGCGTGCGCACCGTCAGGTTCAGGCCCTCGTAGGAGTGGTGCTTCTTCTCCAGCGTGCGCAGGATGCGGAAGGCCTGGGCGTTGCCCTCGTAGCCGCCGTAGCCCTCGCTCAGGCTGTCGAGGATCTTCTCGCCGTAGTGGCCGAACGGCGGGTTGCCGATGTCGTGCGCCAGCGAACAGGTCTCCGACACCACGCTCTGTTCGAGTTCCAGGTCGGCGGCGATGCTGCGCGCCAGTTGCGCCACCTCCAGGCTGTGGGTCAGGCGGTTGCGGTTGAAGCGGCTGGCGTCGATGCCGAGCAGCTGCATCTTGCCCTGCAGCCGGCGGAACGAGGACGAGTACAACACCCGCGCGTAGTCGCGCATGGTCTCGTCGCGGCCGACGGCGCGGCGGTCCGATTGCGCGGTGACGCGGTACTCCAACTTGCGCACCAGCGCCTCCTGCTCCTTGGCGTAGGCGATGGTGTCTTGGTCGTATATTTTTTCGTCCATGTCTGCTCCAGTAAGGCGGTCTGCTCTTTGCTGGGCTGATTGTAACTCCTTCCAAGGCCATCCCGGGCCGCCGTCGGCGCCCGCGTCGGCGGCGACTACGGCAGCAGAAATTCTATTTTGAATTGTCTGTTTTTTGTCAATTGGCTGCTTTTGGCCCAGCGCATGCGGCACAATACGCCATGCCATTACGGCATGCCTGTTCAATGTCGTAGCCGCCTCCGGACGTTTTTATGCAACGCAAGATCCTCGCACCACTGTTGGGCCTGCTGCTGGGCCTGCCTCTCGCCGACTGCCGGGCGCAGCAAGTGGTGATCGGCGCCGAGGACGACTGGGCGCCCTACTCGTCCAACGTCGACGGCCAGGCGCGCGGCTTCGCCGTCGACGTGGTGCGCGAGGCCTACGCGGCGGTGGGGCTGAAGGTGACGTTCAGGGTGCTGCCGTATGTGCGCTGCATGGCCATGGCGCGGCTGGGCGAGATCGCCGGCTGCTTCGACGCCGTGCCCAACCACCTGATCGCCGAGCGCTACCTGTGGCACGATAAGCCGCTGTTCAGTACACGGATGAACGTCTACGCGCTGGCCGGCTCGACCGAGCACGGCCTGCACGCCCGCGACTTCGAGGGCAAGACGGTGGGCGTCACCCGCGACTACGAGTACGGCGACGAGTTCGACCTGAACCAGAAGATCGTGCGCGAGGTCGGCACCAAGAACGAGCAGGGCTTCCGCAAGCTGCTGGCCGGCCGCATGCAGTACATGGCGGCCGAGGAGCGCATCGCCAGGGCGCTGTTCGTGCGCTACCCGGCCCAGTTCTGCGGCAAGTTCAAGGAGGTCGGCACGGTGGCCACACCGGGCCTGTACATCGCCTTCAGCAAACACGATCCGGCCGCCGCCGGCCACCTGCACAAGTTCAACGAGGGCTTCGCGCTGCTGCACAAGAGCGGCCGCTACAAGGCGCTCGAAGCGCGCTGGTTCGCCGCGCCGCCGTCGCCCTGCCGCTGAGGGCGGCGGTTCAGGCCAAGGTCAAGCCAACCTTACAGCCAACGCGTGTGGCCAAGGTGACCAAGATGTCCAGACTAAAACTATCGCGCGTGCCGCCCATCAACTCGGCGAGCTGAGGCTGGGCAATTCCAAGCGCCGTTGCGGCCTGCACAGGATTCCAATTCTTGTCCGCAATCACCTGGCGCAGACACGCGATCAACTCGGCGCGCAGCGCCAACAACGCCGCCTCTTCGGGCGGAAAGCCCAAGTCGGAAAAAACGTTGCCGCTCGAATCAATAATCTTGTTTTTCATCACACACACTCCGTTTTGGTTTAAGCGCTGCGGCTACATCACCCGCAGCCAATTGCCCTTGTAGAGGATGGGGCCGGTCGGGCCGCCGGCGTCGGGCGAGCCGCCCTTCGGCTCCAGGCTGACCGCCAGCAGCGCGACGTCGGCGCCGATGGCGCCGGGCGGCAGCGCCAGCCGGTTGTCGGCGCCGGCCAGCACGCCCAGCGAACGCGGCGCGCCCTGCTTCGGCACGGCCCACAGCTGCAGCGTCTTGTCGGCGGCCACCGGGGCCGCCGACAGCACCCGCACGGTGAGCGCGCGCCGGCTGCTGTCGGCCGTCAGCAGCAGCGCCGTGCGGGCCTGCTCGTCGCTCAGCGTGGCGATGTAGTTGATGCGCGGCGCCTCCGGCGGCCGCAGGCCCAGCACCAGCACCAGCACCAGCAGGGCCGCCACGGCGCTCGACGCCAAGCCCAGCCCGCGCCAGAAGACCAGCGAATCGTTGCGCCAGAACTGCCACCACGCCGCCGCCGGCGGCAAGTTCAGCCGCTGTTCGATGCCGCGCCAGACGCGCGCGTCCGGCGCCCGCGCCGGCGCGAACTCGGCCAGCGGCGCCAGCTTCTCCTGCCACTCGACGACCAGCCGGCGCAACGCGGCGTCGTCGTGCATCCAGCCCTCGAAGCGGCGGCGCGCGCCGCCCTTCAGCGTGCCCAGCGCGTATTCGGCGGCCAGCTTGTCGCGCAGCGGGGCGTTGTCGCGGATGTTCATGCGCGCTCCAGTTTGGCCAGGCAGTTGCGCAGCTTGTCCAGGCCACGGCGTATCCACGTTTTGACGGTGCCCAGCGGCAGCGCCAGTTGCGCCGCCACCTCGCTGTGCGACAGGTCGTGGAAGTAGGCCAGGCCGATGGCCTGCCGTTGCAGGCCCTCCAGCGCCGCCATGCAGTGCGCCAAGGCCTTGGCATCGCCGCTCAGTTGCAGCGCCTCGATCGGCGTGGCGCGGGGGTCTTGTAGGGCGTTCATGACTTCGCCATCAAATTGTTCACTGTCGATTTCCACGTTGGCGTCGCTGCGGCGCAGCAGGTCGAAGGCCTTGTTGCGCACGATGGTGGCCATCCAGGTCATGGGCGCGGCCAGCTGGCTTTGGTAGCCGCCGGCGTTGTGCCAGATGGCGACGAAGCTCTCTTGCAGCGCCTCCTCGGCCAGCTCGCGCTTATGCAATATACGCAGCGCGAAGCCGAACAGTTTCGCCGAAGTAGCGTCGTACAGCGCGCGGAAGGCCGCCGCGTCGCGTCGCGCCGCGCCCAGCAGCCAGGCGCGCAGCTGTTGCGGATCTTGCGGATGGGAATGTGGATTCATCACGGTTCGCCTGCTCGAGTGTGCATTAAAAAAGTACCACATCCACCGCACCGCAGGGCGGCCAATCCGTTTGAATCCGATGCGCGTCAAGCCGCGTATATGCCCCTACAGCAGATCGCTGGTCAACCGAATCGGGAGGATTGAAATGTCCACATTCACACTACGGGCGCTCGCCACGGCGCTCATCGGCAGCCTGGCCGGCGGCGTCGGCACGGCCGCCCTCGCCTCCAGCCACCGCGAGGCGCCCTTCATCACGCAGAGCCCCAAGGTCGACGGCACCGACTTCTACCTGTTCCGCAGCTACGAGCCGGGCCGCGCCAACTTCGTCACCTTGATCGCCGACTACGTGCCGCTGCAGGACGCCTACGGCGGCCCGAACTACTTCAGCATGGACCCGAACGCGCTCTACGAGATCCACATCGACAACAACGGCGACGCCAAGGAGGACCTGACGTTCCAGTTCCGCTTCACCAACACCAACAAGGACGGCAAGTTCAACGTCGGCGGCAAGCAGGTGTCGATTCCCCTGGTGATCAACGGCGGGCCCATCGACAGCGTCAACCCGGCCGGCCTGAACGTGCGCGAGACCTACGCCGTGACGCTGGTGCGCGGCGACCGCCGGGGCGGCCAACGCGCCGCCGTCGTCAACACCGACAGCGGCAGCGCCGTCTTCGACAAGCCGGTCGACAACATCGGCAACAAGGCTATCCCCAACTACGCCGCCTATGCCGCCAAGCACGTCTACAACATCAACATCCCCGGCTGCGCCACGCCGGCGCGCATGTTCGTCGGCCAACGCAAGGACCCGTTCGTGGTCAACCTGGGCGAGACCTTCGACCTGATCAACATCAAGGCGCCGGCCACCGAGTTCGCCGCCAACGCCGAGCGCGCCGCCCGCGACGACCTGGACGACAAGAACGTCACCGCGATCGCACTGGAGGTGGCCGCCGCCTGCCTGACCGGCGGCGCCGATCCGGTGATCGGCGGCTGGACCACGGCCAGCCTGCGCCAGGGCCGCCTGCTCAATCCGCTGCCCAAGGGCGGCCCGGCCGCCTTCGAGGGCGGCGCCTGGAGCCAGGTGTCGCGCCTCGGCATGCCGCTGGTGAACGAGCTGGTGATCGGCCTGAAGGACAAGGACCACTTCAACAGCAGCAAGCCGTCGGCCGACGCGCAGTTCGCCACCTACGTCACCAATCCGACGGTGCCGGCGCTGGTCGAGCTCCTGTTCGGCAAGGCGGGCGCCAAGGCGCCGACCAACTTCCCGCGCAACGACCTGGTGACGGCCTTCCTCACCGGCGTGAAGGGCTTGAACCAGCCGGCCAAGGTGACGCCGGCCGAGATGCTGCGCCTGAACACGGCGGTCGCGCCGCTGGCGATGGGCGCGCAGAACCGCCTCGGCGTCATCGAGGGCGACAACGCCGGCTTCCCCAACGGCCGCCGGCCCGGCGACGACATCGTCGACATCACGCTGCGCGTGGCGATGGGCAAGCTGTGCATGCTCAACATCGGCTGCGCGCCGGCCGACGCGCCGGCCGGCGGCCTGCACTTCACCGACGGCGCCTACCTCGACGACGGCGCCTTCGGCGCCGCCTTCCCCTATCTGAAAACGCCGATCGCCGGCTCGCCGCAGCAGTGAGCCGGCGGTCTGATCTGAACAGGAGAGCACCATGAAAACACACAGCTTGATAGTGGCGCTGGCCGTGGCCACGGTCTTGGCCGCCTGCGGCGGCGGAGCAGGCAACGGACAGGCGGACATGAAGCCGCCCGCCACCGATCCCGGCATACCCGTCCCGCCTGTGCTGGACGCCTTCTTCGCCGCCGTGCAGGCGCTGGTCGGCGACAGCAGCGACACCGCCGAGCCGGCGGCAGTCGATACCGTCGCCGTCACCATGCCGGAAGACGGCGAACCGAGGCCGCTGAAGTAGCGCGAAGCACGACGGCACCCACCGCGCCGGCATCGATCCGCGTCGACGCCGGCGCCGGCGGGCGCAAAGCAAAGCAACGCAACGCATTTCATTTCATCAGGACCGACCATGGCACATTCAACCATTCACGCTCTGGCGACCTTGCTGGCATTGGCGGCATTGGCGCCAGCGCCGGCATCCCAAGCCGCGCCCTACATTCCGGCCAACGGCAGCCAAGTCGTCGAGCTGCTGCCGCGCCGCGCCGACGCCACCCAGCGCGAGCTGCGCGAGTTGCGCGACTCGCTCAGCGCGCATCCCGCCAACCTGGCGCTGGCCACCGACCTGGCGCAACGCTACATCGCGCTGGGCCGCGCCAGCAGCGATCCGCGCTACCTCGGCTACGCGCAGGCGGCGCTGGCGCCGTGGTGGCGCCTGGCCGCGCCGCCGCCCGAGGTGCGCCTGCTGCGCGCCACGCTGCTGCAAAGCGCCCACCATTTCGACGCCGCGCTGGCCGACCTCGACCAAGTGGTCGCGGCGCGGCCCAAGCTGGCCCAGGCCTGGCTGACGCGCGCCACCGTGCAAACGGTGCGCGGCGACTACGTCGGCGCCACCGCCAGTTGCGCCCGCGTCTCCGCGCTGGCCAACGAACTGGTCGCCGTGACCTGCCTCGCCAACGTCGGCGCCGTCACCGGCCGCGCCCAGCACAGCGAGCAGCTGCTGGACTTGACGCTGCAACGCAGCGCCGGCGCGCCGCCCGAGGTGGCGGTGTGGTCGCTCACGCTGCTGGCCGAAATGGCCGCCCGGCGCGGCGCCGCCGACGTGGCCGAGACGCGCTTCCGCCGCGCGCTGGCGCTGGCCCCGCGCGACGGCTACCTGCTGGGCGCCTACGCCGACTTCCTGCTCGACCAACAGCGGCCGGCCGAGGTGCTCGCCCTGCTGCGCGAGCACACTCGCGTCGACGCCCTGCTGCTGCGCCGCGCCCTCGCCCTGGCCTTGGCCCTCACCTCGCAGCAGACGCCAAACATGGCAGCCGCGCTGGCCGCCGACGTGAGCGAGCTGGCCGCGCGCTTCGACGCCGCGATGCGGCGCGGCGACAACTTCCACCAGCGCGAGCAGGCGCGCTTCGAGTTGTCCCTGCGACGCAATGCCAGCGCGGCCCTGGCACTGGCGCGGCAGAACTGGCAGGTGCAAAAGGAACCGGCCGACATCCGCATCTACCTCGACGCGGCGCTGCATGCGCACAATGCCGGCGCGGCGCGGCCGGTGCTCGACTGGATCGCCGCCCACGGCAGCGAGGACGTCGCCATCGCCCGGCTAGCGCGGCAATTGAAAGGCGGTGTGTGATGGGCCATTTGCGCAGAGGATGGGCGCTGCCGACATCGACGGCGGTTGACGAATACCGTGCGGCGAGCGGCCCGCACAAGCCACCGTCGTCGCCGGCGCTGCACGCTCGGCAGCGTTTTCTACACTTGCCTCGCTTGCCGCAGTTGCCGCAGTTGCTGCACTTACTGCTCCTGCTGCTTCTGCTGTGCTGCCTCGCCCCGCCCGCCCACGCCCACAAGCCCAGCGACAGCTACCTGTCGCTGACCGTGGACGGCACGCACATCGACGGCCAGTGGAACATCGCGCTGCGCGACCTGGACTTCGCCATCGGCCTGGACGGCGACGGCGACGGCCGCCTGACCTGGGACGAGATCCGCGCCCACCACCCGGCCATCGCCGCCTACGCGCTGCGGCACCTGACGCTGGCCAGCGCGCAGGGCGCCTGCACCGTCGCCGTGGTCGAGCAGCTGATCGACCGCCACACCGACGGCGCCTACAGTGTGCTGCGGCTGCGTGCCGACTGCCCCGGCGCCATCACCGCGCTGAGCGTCGGCTACCGCCTGTTCGCCGAGCTCGACCCGCAGCACAAGGGCCTGCTGCGCCTGGTCCACGACGGCCGCACCAGCAGCGCCATCCTCGATCCGGAACACGCGCGCCAGACCTTGTCGCTGGCCGCGCCGGACCGGCTGGGCCAGTTCGCCGCCTACGTCAAGAACGGCGTCTGGCATATCTGGATAGGCTACGACCACATCCTGTTCCTGCTGTCGCTGCTGCTGCCGGCCGTGCTGGCGGCGCCGGGCGCGCCGGCGGCCAGCCTGCGCGCCGCCTTTGTCGACGTGCTCAAGGTGGTCAGCGCCTTCACACTGGCGCACTCGCTGACACTGACCTTGGCCGGCCTGCAACTGGTGGCGCTGCCCTCGCGCTGGGTCGAGTCGGCCATCGCCGCCTCGGTACTGCTGGCCGCGCTGAACAACCTGCTGCCGCTGTTCCGTGGCCGCCGGCCGCTGGCCGCCTTCGCCTTCGGCCTGATCCACGGCTTCGGCTTCGCCAGCGTGCTTGGCGACCTGGGTCTGGCGCGGGCGTCGCTGCTGAGCAGTCTGTTGGGATTCAATCTGGGGGTGGAGGCGGGCCAGTTGTGCATCGTCGCGCTGTTCCTGCCGCTGGCCTTCGCGCTGCGCGCGACACGCCTGTATCGCGGCGTGTTCAGCGGCGGCTCGGCGGCCATCGCACTGCTGGCCACTGTGTGGCTGGTCGAACGCGCCTTCGACCTGCGCCTGCTCGGCGGATGAGGCCGCAGTGTTGTGGCGCCCGCCATGAAGTGTTCCGTTTTGTCGTCACCTTTCTAGAAGTGGAGACAAAATGGAACATGCTCCATGCCGGTAGGTGGCCGCCTTCCGGCTAGCCGCCCTGCCCCAGCCCCAGCTTCTCGGCCAGGCCGATGCGCTGCAGCTTGCCGGTGGCGCCCTTGGGGATCTCGTCGAGGAAGACGATCTTGCGCGGCACCTTGAAGTCGGCCAGGCGGATCGCGGCGAACTCGCGCAGCTCCTTCTCGCTGGCGCTGTGGCCCTCGTGCAGCACCACCGCCGCGCCGACGTCCTCGCCCAGCTTGTCGTGCGGGATGCCGAAGGTGACCACCTGCTGCACCGCCGGATGGTCCATCAAGATCTCGTCGACCTCGCGCGGCGAGATCTTCTCGCCGCCACGGCTGATGATCTCCTTGAGCCGGCCGGTGATGCGCACATAGCCCTGCTCGTCCATCACGCCCTGGTCGCCGGTGCGGAACCACTGGCCGACATAGGCCTCGGCATTGGCCTTCGGGTTGTTCTCGTAGCCGGCCGTGACGTTGGCGCCGTGGATGACGATCTCGCCGGTCTCGCCGGCCGCCAGCAACTGGCCCTGCTGGTCCATGATGGCCACCTCCGGGCCGGCCGCCAAGCCCACCGAGCCGGGCACGCGCAGCGCCGGCGGCAGCGGGTTGCAGGCCATCTGGTGCGCCGCCTCGGTCATGCCGTAGGCCTCGATCAGCGGCGCGCCGAAGGCCGCCTCCAGCTCGGCGATCACCTGTGGCGGCATCGACGCCGACGACGAACGCAGGAAGCGCAGCGGGTTGGCCAGGATCACCGCGCTGTTCTGCGGCGCGCGCGCAAGGATGGTCTGGTGCATGGTCGGCACCGCCGTGTACCAGCTCGGCTTGGCCTCCTGCATCCAGCCGAAGAACTTCAGCGCGTTGAAGCCGGGCGTGCAGAACACCGCGCCGCCGGCCGCCAGCGGCGCCAGCAGGCCGGCGATCAGGCCGTGGATGTGGAACAGCGGCATGATGTTCAGGCCGGTGTCGGCGGCGTCCAGCCGCAGCGAGGCGCCGACGTTGCGCGCCGAGGCGCACACGTTGGCCTGGGTCAGCGGCACGATCTTCGGCCGCGAGGTGGTGCCGGAGGTGTGCAGGATCAGCGCCAGGTCGCCGGCGGCGGCGACGCTGGCCGGCGCCGCCACCAGGCCGGCCGGATCGGCCTTGAGCGGGCGCAGGCGGAAGGCGCCGGCGCCCTCGTCCGACGCCAGCAGCTCGAGCACCAGGATGCCCAGCTTGTCGGCCACGGCCAGCGCCGCCGACTCGCTGCCGTGTTCGACGATCAGCGCCTTGGCGTTCAGGTCACCCAGGTAGAACTCGAACTCCTCGGCGCGGTAGCCCGGGTTGAGCGGCGCGGCGCAGGCGGCGGCGGCGACGCCGACGAAGGCGCTGGCCATCTGCGGCCCGTTCGGCAGCACGATGGCGACGCGGTCGCGGCGGCCCACGCCGAAGGCGTTGAGCGCGGCGACGGCGGCCGCCGTGTTGCGCCGCAGCGCGGCGTAGCTGAGCGGCTGCGCCAGCGGGGCGCGGATGGCGACGGCGTCGTCGGCGCCGCTGTGCAGCAGCTCGGGGATGGTGGTGTAGGCGGACATGGCGGCTTTCTAGGTAGAGGAATTCGGGATGGCGGCCGGGCTAGCTTAGCTCAACGGTCGGCGGGGGCGATGCGCAGGCTGCCGTGCTGCCCCTGCACGCTTTGTGCCAGCAGCGCGGCAAGGGCGTGCACGGCGGCGATGGTCGGCGTCGGCGTGTCGGTCAGGCGGCCCATTTCGAGCACGCTGCCGACCAGCGCGGCCAGCTCCATCGGCCGGCCGGCCTCCAAGTCCTGCAACATCGAGGTCTTGTGCTGGCCGACCGCCGCCGCGCCGTCGATGCGCCGCTCCAGCGACACCTTGAAGACGACGCCGAGCTGCTCGCCGACGCGCTGCGCCTCGCGCATCATGTCGGCGGCCAGCGCGCGGGTCGGCGCGTAGGCGCAGATGTCGGCCAGCGTGGCGTGGCTCAGCGCGCTGATCGGATTGAAGCTCAGGTTGCCCCACAGCTTGACCCACAACTCGCTGCGGATGTCGGCGCTGATCGGCGTCTTGAAGCCCACCGCGCGCATCGCCTCGGCCAGCGCCTGGATGCGCGGCGTGCTTTGGCCGTCCAGCTCGCCCAGCGAGAAGCGGTTGCCCTCGATGTGCCGGACCACGCCGGGCGCCGCCATCTCGCAGGCCGGGTAGACGATGCAGCCGATGACGCGCTCGACATCGAGCGCGGTCGAGACCACGCCGCCCGGATCGACCGCCTCGACGCGCTGGCCCTCGTGCGGCCCGCCGTGTTTGTGGAAGTACCACCAGGGCACGCCGTTCTGCGCCGTGACGATGATCGTGTCCGGCCCCAGCAGCGCCGGGATCTGTGCCGCCACCGGCGCCAGCTGGTGCGCCTTCATGGCCAGGACCACCACGTCCTGCGGCCCCAGCTCGGCGATGTTGTCGCTGGCGCGCAGCGCGGCGCGCGACTCGCTGCCGTCCGCCTGGCGCAGCACCATGCCGTGCCGGCGCACCGCGTCCAAGTTGGCGCCGCGCACCACCACGCTCACCTCGTGCCCTCCCTGCGCCAGCCTGACGGCCAACAGGCCGCCGATGGCGCCGGCCCCCACCACACATATCTTCATATTTCCTGACATTCCCATTGATCGACGGCGCGCGGTCGCGGCCAGCTTAGCACAGGGATTCTAGCGCGCTGGTCGCTTCTTTGCTTGCATTAAAAGCAAAGTGGCCCAAAAGCAACAATTTTCCACGAAATGAATTATTTGCAATTAATTTCCATTGTTAAACATTGCTTTTTATACTATCGTTGACCGACTCACCCCGTTCGCGCGGGGGCGGGTCGACGCGGCGCCTCCAGCCCGCGTCGCGCCGTCCGCCACTCCAACCAAGGATACACAGCATGACTACACTGACTCAAGTGCGGCAAGCCGACGCCGGCGCGCCCGCGCCACGCCGCTGGCTGCAGCTCATCATGGGCATCGTCTGCATGGCCATGATCGCCAACCTGCAGTACGGCTGGACCCTGTTCGTGCTGCCGCTGGAGCAGAAATACCACTGGGGCAAGGCGGCGATCCAGGTCGCCTTCACCATCTTCGTCGTCACCGAGACCTGGCTGGTGCCGGTCGAGGGCTACCTGGTCGACCGCTTCGGCCCGCGCATCGTGGTGATGGTCGGCGGCGTGCTGGTGGCCATCGGCTGGGTGATGAACTCGATGGCCGACAGCCTGCCGCTGCTGTACGCGGCGGCCGCCGTGGGCGGCGTCGGCGCCGGCGCCGTCTACGGCACCTGCATCGGCAACGCCCTCAAATGGTTCCCCGACCGCCGCGGCCTGGCCGCCGGCCTGACGGCGGCCGGCTTCGGCATGGGCTCGGCGCTGACCATCATCCCGATCTCGGCGGTGATCAAGGACAGCGGCTACGAGACGGCCTTCTTCTACTTCGGCCTGGCCCAGGGCGCGGTGGTGTTCGTCCTCGCCTTCTTCCTGCGCGCGCCGCTGGGCGAGGCGCTGCGCGGCGCCGCCAAGGTGGCGCAGAGCGCGGTGAGCATGAAGTGGAGCGAGATGGTGCGCACGCCGGTGTTCTGGGTGCTGTACCTGATGTTCGTGCTGATGGCCGTCGGCGGCCTGGTCGCCACCGCCCAGCTGGCGCCGATCGCCAAGGACTTCGCCATCGCCGACGTGCCCGTCTCCATCCTCGGCCTGACCCTGCCGGCGCTGACCTTCGCGCTGTCGCTCGACCGCATCCTGAACGGCCTGACGCGGCCCTTCTTCGGCTGGGTGTCCGACCAGATCGGCCGCGAGAACACCATGTTCATCGCCTTCGGCCTGGAGGCGGTCGGCATCGTCCTGCTAAGCCAGTTCGGCCACGACCCGTTCTGGTTCGTCGTGCTGACCGGCCTGGTGTTCTTCGGCTGGGGCGAGATCTACAGCCTGTTCCCGTCGACCTGCGGCGACACCTTCGGCAGCCGCTACGCCACCACCAACGCCGGCCTGCTGTACACGGCCAAGGGCACGGCGGCGCTGCTGGTGCCGTTCAGCAGCCTGATCACCGCCGCCACCGGCAGCTGGCACACGGTGTTCTACGTCGCCGCCGGCATGAACGCGCTGGCCGCCGCGATGGCCCTGCTGGTGCTCAAGCCGCTGCGCGCGCGCATGCGCAACCTGCGCCCGGTCAAGCCGGAGATGCTGGTGGTGCACGGCGCCAGCGCCAACGGCTGAGCCTACAACGACACTTGGTTTGGCGGAACAGGGAACGGCGGCCCAAAGCCGCCGTTTGCCGTTAACTCGACGGCTTGCGCGTCAAACGGAATTCCGGCAAGTCGATGGCGCCGGGACCAAACAACGCTTCCAAACGGTCGAGCGGAATAGCTTTCCCACTCAGGACGGCGCGGATTACCCCATCCGATGGCAATACTTCCCCCTCAATGGGGCGCTTGTTGGCGACGAGCTTGGCACGAAACTCGGCGGCGGCAAGCTTGTAGGCTTTGCCGGCATCCGTCGGAGGGTTTTTTACGCGAGTCATGATTAGTCTCCCGCCAGATTCTTGTATAAATAGTGTAGCAGAATCGACCAAGAGCGGCTCCCGGGTGCCAGATCGAAACGCATTGCCCGCGCCGTGCCATTGTGGCACCACCAGTCCGCTTCGAGCGTCAAAATATCCTGCACCGTGTGGCAATTCGCCAGTCCGTTGATGGGCCGCCGGTTCAACTCAACGGCATTGACCTCGGCATCGAAACCAAATTTCGGCCACACCAGGTAACCGACAAAGGCATCGGAATGCTCTGGCGGCAGAGGTCCGTGACCGGCCGCGAACAAACTGATCCACTCAAAGCCCAGGCGGAACGCTGTCACCGCCATCAAACCGAACGCCACGGTGCCCAGCCGTTCCGGTGCATGCTCGGCCAACATCATCCTGTGAATGTGAAGCGCGTCCAACCAAACCTCCGGACCGGCTTCGCCTCGATAGACGATGGCGCTGTTCTGTTCACCTTCGGCCAACAGTGGGCTTGCCGACCGCACGTCCAACCCCGCCGGAGTACCTTGATTTTCTCCCACGGCCAAAGCCCACACTACTGAGCCATCTGGAATCATGAATAGGCGTCCGCATCTGACTTCGTCAAGCTCGAGCTTGCCAACGTTCAACGTATCAATCGTCAAGGCCGTCAGGCGGCCCCCATCACGGCTGTACAGCTCGCCTTGGAAGTACACACGAGCAATCTCATGCTGTAGAAGAATCGCTTCCACACGCCGTACGTTCAAGTCATCAAATTTCTTGTCAGTCGCCATTGAGAAGCTCCGCTCCAGACAATCCATGCTAGCGGCTTACGTGGGTTAAGGCATGACGGCTGTCAGACACTTCACGAAGGATCGGACCGCTGTTTTCGACTGCGTTGCAGGTCGCCAGTTTTCCCCGGCATGCAATCGCAAGAAACGGGGTGCCGCCATCGTTCTACACCGCTAATCTACTGCTTCTTTTACTGACATCGAAGGAGTGAAGATGAATGCATTGAGCGACAAGGTGGCGATCATTACCGGCGCCAGTTCGGGCATCGGCCTGGCCACGGCGCGGCTGTTCGCGCAGCACGGCGCCAGGCTGGTGCTGGTGGCGCGGCGCCGGGCCGAACTCGACGCGCTGGTCGAGCAGCTCGGCGCCGAGCGTGCCGTGGCCTACGTCGGCGACGTCGCCGAGGAGGACTGCGCGCGTGGCGCCGTGGCGCTCGCCGTGGCGCGCTTCGGCGGCCTCGACATCGCCTTCAACAACGCCGGCACGCTCGGCGCGATGGGGCCGACGCCCGGCCTCGACGCCGACGACTGGCGCCGCACGCTGGAGACCAACCTCACCGGCGCCTTCCTCGGCGCCAAGCACCAGTTGCCGGCGATGCTGGCGCGCGGTGGCGGCTCGCTCATCTTCACCTCGTCCTTCGTCGGCCACACGGTCGGCATGCCCGGCATGGCCGCCTACGCCGCCACCAAGGCCGGCCTGGTCGGCCTGACGCAAAGCCTGGCGGCCGAGTTCGGCGCCCGGGGCGTGCGCGTCAACGCCATCCTGCCCGGCGGCACCGACACGCCGATGGGCCGCGCGTCGGCCAACAGCCCCGAGGCGCTGGCCTTCGCCGCCGGCCTGCACGCCCTCAAGCGCCTGGCCGCGCCGGAGGAGATCGCCCGCTCCGTGCTCTACCTGGCCTCGGACGCGTCCAGCTTCACCACCGGCGCGGCGATGCTGGTCGACGGCGGCGTGTCGATCAACCGCACCTGAGCTTGACGGCGCTCAAGCGCGCGCCGGCCGGACGCAACGCCGGCGCCGCCCGCCTGTCCAACCCGGTGGAAGGGGAACGGCATGCGCCTGGCGGAATTCATCACCAACAACATCGACGCCCTGCTCGAGGAGTGGCAGAACTACGCCCGCACCATCAGCGCGGCCGAGAAGATGGACCCGGCCGCGCTGCGCGACCACGCCCGCCAAATGCTCGAATGGATCGCCGCCGACCTGGCCTCGCCGCAGACCGAGGAACAGCAAATCGGCAAGTCGCGCGGCGTGGCGGCGTCCGCCGGCGGGGCGTCCGGCCGGCCCGACACCTCGGGCCGGCAACACGGCGCCGGCCGCTTCGGCTCGGGCTTCAGCATCGAGGACGTGGTGGCCGAGCTGCGCGCGCTGCGCGCCAGCGTGTTGCGCCTGTGGAAGCGGGCCTCGCCGCCGACCATCGCCACCGAGCTCGACGACATGACCCGCTTCAACGAGGCGCTGGACCAGGAGCTGACCGAGTCGGTGGCCAGCTACACGGCGCACAAGGACCAGCAGGTGACGCTGCTGCAGACCATTTTGTCGGCCTCGCCCGACCACAGCTGCGTGCTGGACCGCGACGGCCGCTTCCTGTTCGTCAACAAGTCGCTGGCCGAGCAGTACGGCCTGCCGCCGCGGCGGCTGATCGGCAAGAGCCTGTTCGAGCTCGGCCTGGACGGCGCGGCCGACCTGCGCCACAAGATCGACCAACTGGTGCGCAACCGCGCGCCGCTGCGCGGCGAGCTGAGCTACCCCGCCGACAACGGCAAGGCGCAATGCTACGAATACATCCTGACCCCGGTGCTCGACCGCGAGGGCGAGGTGGAGGCGATCGCCAGCACGGCGCGCAACATCACCGAGCGCAAGGCTTGGGACGAGCGGATCTGGCGCCAGGCCAACTTCGACGCGCTCACCGGCCTGCCCAACCGCAGCCTGTTCCGCGACCGCCTGGAGCAGGAGCTCAAGCACTCCGAGCGCAACGGCGTGCCGGTCGCCCTGCTGTTCATCGACCTCGACCATTTCAAGGAGGCCAACGACAAGCTGGGCCACGACGCCGGCGACACCCTGCTGCAACACGCCGCCGAGCGCATCCGCAGCTGCCTGCGCGAGAAGGACACCGTGGCCCGGCTGGGCGGCGACGAGTTCACCGCCATCCTCACCGACATCGGCGGCGCCGACCACGTGCAGAACATCTGCAACAAGATCCTCGGCGAGCTGGCCCGTCCCTTCGCCATCGGCCCGGAGCGCATCGGCGTGTCCGGCAGCATCGGCGTGACGGTGTTTCCGCAGGACGCCACCAGCGCCAGCCACCTGCTGCGCGGCGCCGACCGGGCCATGTACGCGGCCAAGAACAACGGCGGCAACCAGAGCCGCTTCTTCGCGCGCAACATGCACAAGGCCTCCCAGTTGCGCTACCGCCTGATCGCCGACCTGCGCCAGGCCCTGCCCGCCGGCCAGCTCAGGCTGTACTACCAGCCCATCGTCGAGCTCGTCGACGGCGGCATCCGCAAGGCCGAGGCGCTGCTGCGCTGGTCGCACCCGCAGCGCGGCCTGCTGCCGCCGGCCGAGTTCATCGGCCTGGCCGAGGAGATCGGCCTGATCAACCAGATCGGCGACTGGGTGTTCACCGAGGCGGCGGCGCAGGCAAGGCGATGGGGCGAGCTGCTCGGCGGCAGCTTCCAGGTCAGCGTCAACAAGTCGCCGGCGCAGTTCGCCGCCCACGCCCAGCGCCTGAGCTGGGCGGCCCACCTGCGCCAGCAGGGGCAGGCCGGCAACAGCGTCTCGGTCGAGTTCATGGAGGGCGTGCTGACCAACGTCTCCGAGGCGGCCGGCGACGAGCTGGCCAGCCTGCACCAGGCCGGCATCGAGCTGGCGGTCGACCACTTCGGCGCCGGCGCCTCGTCGATCGCCACGCTGAAGAAGTTCGACGTCGACTACCTGAAGATCGACCGCTCCTTCCTCCACGACATGGCCGCCGACGCTGGCAAGCAGACCATCCTGGAAACCATGATCGCCATGGCCCACAGGCTGGGGCTGAGGGTGATCGCCGAGGGGGTGGAGACGGCCAAGCAGCGCGACTGGCTCAGGGAGGCCGGCGCCGACTACGCGCAGGGCTTCCTGTTCTCCGAGCCGGTGCCGGCCGAGCAGTTCAGCGCGCTGCTGGGCGGCGGGCAGGCGCGGCATTGATGTTCGGTTCGGACCTCGACAAGCAAGTTCTGCGGGCTTCCAATTCCGGGTTCCGCCGCCGGCGCCTCGGCGCGCTGGATGCCGTCACTCGTCCGCTATATCGGTGCCTACCTCAAGCACCTTCGGCCCATTGCCTGCATTGCCTACCTTTGCGACGGCAGGCCGAGCACGCTCTACCTGTACTTTGGCGGCTTGGAGAAGGCGCAAGCCCTCCGCCTGCATCACAGCAGGGTCAATGCCTTCCAGCACTTGGTCATCGGACATCGCGAGTAGTTCATCCACCACCGTGTCGATGAAGCTGTCGAATTCGTTTGTCGCTTTGATCGTCATGTTTTTCGCCGGTCAGGGTCCAGCTCGGATTCTGGAATAGCAGACATAGATAGGGCTTCCTCTCTAGTACTCTCCAACAGCTGACCGTGGACACTACTGCCGTAAGATTTTTTCGCTCATGTGTTATCAAAATCTAGACAATTCGAAAGATCGCCTCGCATATACTTCCACTGTACCGTGCCGGAGAGTCATCTGCTATGTCATTCCGCATTTCGAAGACACCAACCTGCTATCACTGCGACGCCGAAGGCACTGGGCGAGAACACGTGCCGCCTAAATGCCTGTTTCCGAAGGGCGGCGACTGGTCGGGCTTGATGACCGTGCCGTCCTGCGTGGCGCACAACAACGCCCACTCGAAGGCAGACGATTATTTGAAGTTTTTGTTGGGTGCAATCGCCTTGAACATCCCAGGCGCCATCACGAGCAGCGCGGCTAGAAGCGTTGTAAGGCTTGCGCAGATGGGCAGCGGCAACCTGCATAAGTATGGATTTCATCGGAACGGCGACGTTCTGGTGATCGACAACGTTTTTTCGCTCGACTTCGAACTCTTGAGCGCGTGCCTAGAAAAGATGGCGCGCGCAATTTATTTCTATCACCTCAGCGGTCGACGAAAGCTCTTGGGCGACCTGCAGGTCTGGCCACTATTCATTCCTATCGATCCTCGGATTGCCCCCGAACTCGCATCGGCGGTGGCCACAGTTCAGGCCTCGACAGCCCAGGATTTCGAACAGCATGCAAAGCTTGGGTTGCACCAGGATATTTTTGCGTACCAAGTCTTCGAAGGACCGGGGAGCGTTGCCATCAACATGGAGTTCTACAGAGGGCATCGGGTCTCGGTCATGGGCGTGGCGGAGCAAGCTGTGACGCGCATAGGCGCGGGTAACGCCCGCTAGCGCCCCCATTGACCCGCCGAATTCAGCACAGCGTTGTGTGGGTGCCAAAGGCTCCGGCCCCCGGTCACTCCCGAACATTCAGGACTAATGCAGGAAATCCCATATCGCTGCCGGTGCTCTCCGCTGCTGAGGCTACATGCGGGATTTTCCCGCATGTACTGGAATCGACCGCGCATACGATGGCTGGGCGGCATATCATCCAAAAGCTGGGTAGTTCAGACAGACAGTGGACCTAGCCAATCGCTGCCGTGACGCGCTCAAACTTGAGCGCATCTCCTCGGGCTTTAGCTGGTTGCGCGCTGGCCGCTTGAGTGCGGCGATGAGCCACTTACCTTGCTACAGGGCGTGGCGTAAGTAAGGTTGGGCAGGCGGTACGCAATTCATCCGCATATGAATAGAGACAGGCTAGGGCGTGCTCTTCTGTCCGCCCTGGGCCAAAAGCATTCCGGAGAACGCCATCACATGCGCTGCCGGCAGTTAGCTTTATCGATAATTCCGAAAAATCGCTGTTATGCATCAAACCAATGACGAGCTCTTCAAAACAGAGGACTCGTCCAGCTAGCGCGGATTTTATCGGTCCATCAGCCATCGTATTTAGTGCTCTAACGACCCGCTTATCTCCAGTAATAAGATAAGCGCCGGGTGTCATAGCCACCGTTGCCGCAAGGATAGCCTCGCCGGCGTCAGCACCAGTTTCCATTATGGCTTCGAGGACATCGATATCCACTTCGTCATGAGTGATAATAGTTACTAACTGGCAAAACCTTTCCAATCTAGCCAGAACCTCAGGATTGTTCCTTAACGTCTTCCTCATCTTAAAAATGCAGGTATGAAGAATTGCAATTGATTTCACTGGAAGCTGTATGTATGCCAGGAACTCGTCAAAAAGGTCGCAGTGGGCAAGCTTAAAGAGAATATTGTTATCTGACAAAACAATCATTTTGTCTCGATATTCAAGCGTGTGCCGCAAGGGCCTTAGTCAGCAAAGATGCTTGGTCATCAGACAGGGAATCTTGGTCTATATGTGCGAGCAAATTATTATTGACTACGCTGGTGTCCGTCGCAGTGGCGGGGAGCAGCTTAAGAGCAGCGTTCGCCAGCGCGAAAATTTCTGCGGCATGAGCGAAATTTAGAATGATATGACCGGGATCAATCTTGTTTTTCTGGCCATAAGTGATGGCTGCGTTGGCCAACTTAGCCGCAGTGACATATTTTCCGCCAGACGAGTAGCGAATGTCACTTCCATTTAATAGCTGAACAGCAAAGGAATCCGCCGCACGCTCATCAGCGTCTGCCGTATTGCTAGTAATAGCAGCATCTATAAGCGTGCCATCGTCACTTCCCAAATGTCCTAATGCAATATGTCCGATTTCATGCGCAAGATGAAACAGTAAATATGGAGCCGCTTTTTTAGTGCAAAGAACAATGGCACTGCGCCCATGATGCCGAATTGCTACGGCATCCATTTTTTTTCCCGGTAACTCAGGCATGTGAAGTACTGGAACACCTATGCGGTTGCAATAATCCAACAACGCGGACAAATCAATACACTTATGATTCAGCAACAGCGCATTTCGAATATCCAATGCGCTTGGTGGCGGTGGGATATAGGCGGATGGAACTGCTTGAACGGCCAACTTGGCAATGCCAGTGGCATACTCAGCGCTAAGTTGAATGCTGGGCTCATCAACGGCCTTGCTGAATTTAAACTTGCGCCGCGCTGCCTTAAACTCAATTTGAGCAGATGCATCCCGCAGCGAGCGCAGTTCGAAATTCATCCCTGAGGAGATGATAAGCTGGGCTTGTAGTAAGGCACTAGGGGTGGCCGCCAGAGAGTCGTCCCACCAATCAGGAAGCAGGCGACGAGCAAACGCTTTCGTCACGCCTTTTCTGCCCAAACGTGCGTACAGGGAGTCCATTGGATTAGTCATCACGGTCTCCTTTCTGTCTTCGAACGCCGTTCTCGCGCCGAACTAGCGCATTACATCATACCAAATATCCAACTTGTAGTGTCAGTTTCGATTCTGCCAGCGGTACATGCAGCACTCGTTTTGCAGCAGCAAAAGATGCTCACCTACCAGCGTGCCCAGGGACAGATTTCCAATCAAAAACAGGGGCTGTTCTGGATGCGAACGACTAAATTGACAAGCATAAGACCCAAGGTTGCAACAACCATCAAGCCCTGGGGCGTTCGGAAGCATACCGAGCAGAAAAATTTCTCCCAGAAAAGACAAAAGGGCTACACGCCGAAGCATGTAACCCTTTGATCCCACTGCAAATTCCTGGTGCCGCTTGCCGGAATCGAACTGGCGACCTTTTCATTACGAATGAACTGCTCTACCAACTGAGCTAAAGCGGCGAAGTCGCATATTCTAACAAGAAAAACTCGACACTGGCTAGTCCGGACGCAATTATTTTTCGTCAAGCTGACAAATTGTCATTGCATTCGGACGCCGTCGAGCTTGCCTCAAGCCTGGTGGTAGCCGGTCACCACCGCCACCTCGTCGCGCGAGCCGAGGAACACCGGTACGCGCTGGTGCAGCTTGTGCGGTTGGATGTCCATGATGCGGTTGACGCCGTCGGTGGCGGCGCCGCCGGCCTGCTCGACGATGAAGGCCATCGGGTTGGCCTCGTACATCAAACGCAGCTTACCCGGCATGCTGGTGTCGCGCGTGTCGGCCGGGTACATGAAGATGCCGCCACGGTTCAGGATGCGGTGCACGTCGGCCACCATCGAGGCGATCCAGCGCATGTTGAAATTGGTGCCGCGCGGGCCGGTGTCGCCGGCCAGCAGCTCGTTGACGTAGCGCGTGACCGGCGGGTGCCAGTGGCGCATGTTCGACATGTTGATGGCGAACTCCTTGGTGGTGGCCGGGATCTTGATGTCGCGCTGGGTCAGCACCCAGGAGCCCATCTCGCGGTCCAGCGTGAAGCAGTTGACGCCGTTGCCGGTGGTCAGCACCAGCATGGTCTGCGGGCCGTACACGGCGTAGCCGGCGGCGACCTGCTTGGTGCCGGCCTGCATGAAGTCGGCCTCGGTCGGCTGGCCCATGCCGTCGGGCGCCTTCAGCACCGAGAAGATGGTGCCGATGGAGACGTTGACGTCGATGTTGGAGGAGCCGTCCAATGGGTCGAACAGCAGCATGTATTCGCCTTTTGGATAGCGGTTCGGGATCGGATGGATCGATTCCATCTCTTCCGACGCCATGGCCGCCAGGTGGCCGCCCCATTCGTTGGCCTCGAGCAGGATCTCGTTGGAGATCACGTCCAGCTTCTTCTGCACTTCGCCCTGGATGTTTTCCGTGTGGGCGCTGCCGAGGATGTCGCCCAGCGCGCCCTTGCCCACCGAGTGGCTGATGGTTTTGCAGGCGCGCGCCACCACTTCGATCAACAGGCGCAGTTCGGCCGGGATCGTGTTGTTGGTGCGTTGTTCTTCGACCAGATATTGCGTGAGGCTGATGCGTTTCATGTATTCCCTTGGTTGATTGGGGTTGCTGAATGGACGTAGTTTATCTTACCGGGCGCCGGCCAGCGCCTTGCTGACCACTTCCAGCACGTCGTTGGACAGTCGGGCGTGCGCGGCCACGCGTTCCAGCGCGCGCTGCATGTGCGCCTGCAGGGCCGGCGTGTAGCGGCGCCAGCGGTCCATGCTGCGCGCCAGACGGGCCGCCACCTGCGGGTTCAGCGCGTCCAATTTGATGACGTGCTCGGCCCAGAACTCGTAGGCGCTGCCGTCGGCGGCGTGGAACTGCGACGGGTTGCCGTTGGTGAAGTTGAAGATCAGGCTGCGCGCCCGGTTCGGGTTCTTCAAGGTGAAGGCCGGGTGCTCCATCAACTTGCGCACGGCGGCCACGTCGGTGCCCGGCGCGGCCGCCTGCATGGCGAACCACTTGTCGACCACCAGCGCCTCGTGCTCGAAGTCCTGGTAGAAGCTGTGCAGGTGTTCGCCGACCTCGGCGCCGCTGTGGATCAGCGCGACCAGCGCGGCGGCGCGGTCGGTCATGTTGCCGGCCTCGGCGAACTGCTGCCGCGCCAGCGCCAGCTCGGCCTCCTGCGGCGCGATCAGCAGGTAGGACAGGGCCAGGTTCTTCAGCGCGCGCTTGCCGGCCGACAGGGCGTCCGGGCTGTAGGCGCCGGGCGTCTGGTTGGCGTGGTACTGCGCCAGCAGCTCGGGCTTGAGGGCGGCGGCCAGGGTGCGGCGCATGAACTGGCGCGCGCTGTGGATGGCCTGTGGCTCGACCACTTCCATCTGCTCGGCGATGATGGTCTCGGACGGCAGAATCAACGCCAGCTCGCGGAAGGCCGGGTCGAGCGTTTCGTCGACCAGCAGCGCGCGCTGGGCGGCGATGAAGGTGGCGTCCAGCGCCAGCGGCTTGCCGGTGGCGACGGCGGTGGTCAGCTTGAGCAGGCGTTCCATGGCCAGGCGCTGGCCGGCCTCCCAGCGGTTGACCGGGTCGCTGTCGTGGCTGAACAGGTGCAGCAGCTCGGCGTCGGTGTAGTCGTACTCCAGCACCACCGGGGCGGAGAAGTCGCGCAGGATGGACGGCGTCGGCCGCTCGGCGATGTCGTGGAAGCGGAAGGTCTGCTCCTCGCCGGTCAGCTCCAGCACCACCGTGGCCTGGCCCTGGCGGTCCTTGGCGTCGGTGCTCAGCGCCAGGTCGCGCCCGTCGGCGCCGAGCAGGCCGACGGCCACCGGGATGTGGAAGGGCAGCTTGTGCTCCTGGCCGGCCGAGGCCGGGCAGTGCTGGCGCAGCGTGATGTCGAAGGTGCGGGCGATGGCGTCGTAGTTGGTCTCGGCGCGCACCACCGGCGTGCCGGCCTGGCTGTACCAGCGCTCGAACTGGCCCAGGTCGCGGCCGTTGGCGTCGGCCATGGCGGCGCGGAAGTCGTCGCATTCGACGGCCTGGCCGTCGTGGCGCTCGAAGTACAGGTCCATGCCCTTGCGGAAGCCGTCGCGGCCCAGCAGGGTCTGGTACATGCGCACCACCTCGGCGCCCTTTTCATAGATCGTCACGGTGTAGAAGTTGTTGATCTCGACGAAGGAGTCGGGCCGCACCGGGTGCGCCATCGGGCCGGCGTCCTCGGGGAACTGGGCCTGGCGCAGGGTGCGCACCTGGTCGATGCGGGTGACGGCGCGGCCGCTGTCGGTGCCGATCATGTCGGCGGAAAACTCCTGGTCGCGGAACACCGTCAGGCCTTCCTTCAGCGACAGCTGGAACCAGTCGCGGCAGGTGACGCGGTTGCCGGTCCAGTTGTGGAAGTACTCGTGGCCGACCACCGCCTCGATGCCGGCGTAGTCAATGTCGGTGGCGACGCGCGAATTGGCCAGCACGAACTTGGTGTTGAAGATGTTCAGGCCCTTGTTCTCCATCGCGCCCATGTTGAAGTCGCCGACGGCGACGATCATGAAGCGGTCCAGGTCCAGCTCCAGGCCGAAGCGCTGCTCGTCCCAGCGGATGCTGTTCTTGAGCGACTGCATGGCGTAGTCGGTCTTGTCGAGGTTGCCCTCCTCCACCCACACCTGCAACAACACCTCGCGGCCCGACTGCAGCGTGTAGCGCTCCTCCTGGCAGACCAGGCGCGCCGCCACCAGGGCGAACAGGTAGGACGGCTTCTTGAACGGGTCCTCCCACTTGGCGTAGTGGCGGCCGTCGCCCAGCTCGCCCTGTTCGATCAGGTTGCCGTTGGACAACAGCACCGGGTACAGCGCCTTGTCGGCGCGCAGCATCACGGTGTACTTGGCCATCACGTCGGGACGGTCGGGGAAGTAGGTGATGCGGCGGAAGCCCTCGGCCTCGCACTGGGTGAAGAAGTTGCCGTTCGATACGTACAGGCCCGACAGCGTGGTGTTCTTCACCGGCGCCGTCAGCGTCTCGATCTCCAGCACCACCGCCAGCGGCGCCTTGCGGATGGTCAGCGTGCTGCCGCTCAACTCGTACTGGCCGGGCCGCAGCGTCTTGCCGTTCAGGCGCAGTTGGACCAGCTCGAGCGCCTCGCCGTGCAGCACGATGTCGCGGCTCTTGCTGGCCGGGTTGTGGCGCAGCGTGACGCGGCTGGCGACGATGGTGCGGGCCGGGTCGAGGTCGAAGCCGAGCTCGACGGTGTCGACCAGGTAGCTGGGCGGAAGGTAGTCTTTGCGGAAAATCGTCTGGGGGCTGCTGTCGGTGCGCATAGGGGCTCGGGAGGGGGACGAAGACAAAGGGCTATTTTACCAACTTCAACGGCCGGCGACGGGCGTTTTGCGCCGCGCGCCGGGGCGAGTTTCTGCGAAGTTGCTAGTTTCCCGCCCGCCGTAACAATCTGTAATAATCAAGCGGGTGCCTATGCATCGTCGTAAACTGGGTTTTACCCATCATCGTCACTGATTCGTCACTGATCGGAGAGCAATATCATGAAATATCTGGCCATCCTGGTGGCCGCCGCCAGCCTGCTGCTGAGCGGCTGCGCCACCACCATCCGCAGCAACGTCACCGCCTTCAACGACTGGCCGGCCGCACCACAGGACAAATCCTATGTGTTCGAGACGCCGCCGACGGCCGAGGACACCCTCGAATACCACAGCTATCAAGTGCTCGTGAGCAACGAGATGGCCAAGCTGGGCTTCCGCCAGACCAACGACCCGGCCAGCGCCGGCCTGCGCGTCGGCATGCACTTCTCCACCACCGACGTGCCGGTGCGCGTGTTGCAGGCCAACGACCCGTTCTGGGCCGGCCCGGTCTGGCCGTACAGCCGCTACGGCTTCTACCGCTACGGCTACCGGCCGTTCTACTACGACCCGTGGCGCTACAACGCCTACGAGGTGGAGGAAGTGGTCAAGCACAACTACGAGCGCCTGCTGCGCGTGACCATCAACGGCCGCGACGGCCGCAAGCTGTTCGACGTCACCGTCACCAACTCCAGCCGCGTGCAGGCCACGCCGCACGTCATGCCGGCGCTGGTGCAGAGCGCCTTCACCGGCTTCCCCGGCCAGAGCGGCGTGCCGCGCCGGGTCGACCTGAAGATAGCACCGCAGGCTGGCGACGACGGCGCGGCAGCGCCGGCCAGCCCAAGCGCACCGGTGCCGGCGGCTTAAACCCCCACCCCGCAACCCAAGGGGACGGACCCCGTACGGGGTCCGTCCCCGGCCGCCGCGCTTTGCGGGGTAACAAAAAAAACGCGCCTAGGCGCGTTTTTTCATGTCCGCGGCCGTCGGCTAGGAGTAGTAGGCCTCGGCCGTCAGCGTGATCACGCCGATCAGCGCCACCGCCAGCACCAGCACGATCAGCAGGCGGCCGAACTTGGGCGAGCCGTCGTCGGGCGCCGCCGGCTTGGCGGATGGGGTGCTGCTGTCGGTGTGGTCGGTCATGGCGATGGCGGTTTCTCTGGTGGGCGGATCAAGGCAGCAAAATGGACGAGCCGGTGGTCTTGCGCGCCTCCAGTTCGGTATGGGCGAGCGCCACCTGGTCCAGATTATAGCGCTGGCGCACCTCGATCTTGACTTCGCCGCTGGCCACCACGCCGAACAGCGACTTGGCCGACGCCTCCAGGTCCTCGCGCTTGGCCATATAGCTCATCAAGGAAGGCCGGGTGATGAACAGCGAGCCGCGCGAGGCCAGCTCCTGCAGGCTGAACTCGGGCACCGGGCCGGAGGCGTTGCCGAAGCTGACCATCATGCCCAGCGGCGCCAGGCAGTCCAGCGAGCCGGTGAAGGTGTCCTTGCCGATCGAGTCGTAGACCACCGAGACGCCCTTGCCGCCGGTGAGCTCGCGCACCCGCTCGACGAAGTTCTCCTTGTTGTAGTTGATGACGTGGCTGGCGCCGTGCGCCAGCGCCAGCGCGCCCTTCTCGTCCGAACCGACCGTGCCGATCAAGGTCACGCCCATCACCTTGGCCCACTGGCAGGCGATCAGGCCGACACCGCCGGCGGCGGCGTGGAACAGCACCGTGTCGCCGGCCTTCAGCGCCACCGTGCGGTGGAACAGATACTGCACCGTCAGCCCTTGCAGCATCATCGCCGCGCCGGTCTCGAAGCCGATCGAGTCGGGCAGCACCAGCAGCACGTCGGCCGGCATGTTGCGCGCCTGCGCGTAGGCGCCGTTGGGCCGGCCGGCGTAGGCGACGCGGTCGCCCACCTTGACGTGGCTGACGCCCTCGCCCACCGCCTCAACCACGCCGGCGCCCTCCAGGCCCAGGCCGGCCGGCAGCGGCTGCGGATACAGGCCTGTGCGGAAGTAGACGTCGATGTAGTTGAGGCCGATGGCCTCGTGGCGCACCTGCGCCTCGCCCGGCCCCGGCGCGCCCAGCGCCACCTCGACCAGTTCCATCACCTCGGGACCGCCGACGCGGTTCATGCGGACTACTTTTGTCATGTTCACTCCTGTGTGGCGATCTGCGTGGGCGGCGCGGCGGCGCGGCCGCCGCGTAAAGTCTAACGCGTTTTACAGCGGCGCGACGGACTGCTGGGCGGCGCGCAGCTGTAGCTGCGACAGCACCAGGTGGGCCGAGGTCATGTTGGTGGCGCAGGGGATGTTGTGCACGTCGCAGGCGCGCACCAGGGCGTTGATGTCCGGCTCGTGCGGCTGCGGCGTCATCGGGTCGCGCAGGAAGATCACGCAGTCGATGCGGCCCTCGACCAGCAGCGAGCCGATCTGCAAATCGCCGCCGAAGGGGCCGGAGTGCTTGCGCTCGACCTTCAGGCCCAGCTCGTTGGCGAGGCGGCCGCCGGTGGTGCCGGTGGCGGTCAGGCTGCAGCTGCGCAGGAAATCGAGGTACTCGCCGGCCAGGGCGATCATGTCGTCTTTTTTCTTGTCGTGGGCGATCAGGGCTATGCGGGTGGTCATGGCGGCTTCCGTGGTGATGGGTGAAAAGAAAACGAGCTAAACTATTTATTCTTCGACAACTGGTAGATCCCCGCCAGCACCAGCGAGGTGCCGGCCAGCTGCCACGGCGTGATGCTCTCGCCGAGGACCAGCGCGCCGAGGAACAGGGTCGACACCGGGCCGATCATGCCGGCCTGCGAGGCGGTGCCGGCGCCGATGCGGGCCACGGCGATCATGGTCATGAACACCGGCATCACCGTGCACAGGATGCCGTTGACCAGCGACAGCCAGTACACCGGCGCCGGCTGGATCAGCAGGGAAGCCGGGCGCAGCAGGAAGAACTGGGCGATGCAGGCGACGCTGGAGACGCACATGGCGTAGGCCACCAGGCGCAGCGCGCCGAGGCGCTTGACCATTTCGCCCGACAGCAGCAGGTAGACGGCGTAGGAGGCGGCCGAGCCGAGCACCAGCATCGAGCCGAGCGCCACGTTGCTGGCGCCGCCCTTCAGGTCGTGCAGGAACACCAGCACGATGCCGCAGTAGGAGATCAGCAGCGCCAGCCACTGCTTGCGGCTGATGTGGCGGCGCAGGAAGACGGTGGTCATCAGCAGCACGAAGGTGGGCGTGAGGAACAAGATCAGCCGCTCCAGGCCGACCGAGATGTATTGCAGGCCGAGGAAGTCGAGGAAGCTCGACAGGTAGTAGCCGATCAGGCCCATGCCGACCAGGCGCCAGCGGTCGGACACGCTGAGCGGCGGCCCGCTGCGCATCTGCCAAACGGCGACGGCGGCGAACACCGGCAGCGAGAACAGCATGCGGAAGGCGATCAGGGTGACCGCGTCGATGTGGTAGCGGTACAGCAGCTTGGCCACCACCGCCTTGGTGGAGAACAGCACGGCTCCGCCAATGGCCAGCAGCAGCCCGCCGAGATAGGCGCGGCGCGCGTGGGCGCCCTGCGGGGCGTGCGATAAGCTTTTTTCCATGCCCAGATTGTAAGGGCAAACGGCGCAGGCCGCTCGGGACGGGCTTGCAACGCGGAAAGGCCGGCCGTGGCGGTGGAACCAGGGCCGGCCATTGGACGCCAAGTTTAGGCGCAGGCGGATACAACAACACCAGCGGCAGAGAGCCAGGGTCAGCCAGGGTCAGACCCTAGGGTCTGACCCTCAATGCGCACCGCTGGGTTTTCTCCGGCCGGCCTACGTCTTAGGCGACAGTTACCGCCGCCTTGCCAGCCTCGACGGTGGCGGTGGTGACACGGGCCACCACGTTGCTCGGCGCGTTGCCGCCGACCAGCTTGTTGACCTGCTTGAACTGCGCCACCAGCTTGCCCGGGGTCAGCGTGACCACGGTGTAGCCCTGGGCGTCGGTGTTCAGGTGCTTGAGCCACGGGTTGTTGCCCAGCGAGGCCAACTGCTGCGCCAGACCCAGCAGGGTGACGCTGAAGGCGCTGTTGGCCTTCAGGCCGGCCAGCACGGCGGCCACGGTCGGGTCGAGCTGCGCCTCCGGCAGACCGGCCGCGCCCAGCATGCCGCGCAGTTGCACGCGGATCTGTTCTGCCAGCGTGTCGACGGTCGGCGCCGCCTTGCCCATGGTGTAGTCGAGCAGGTTCAGCGGCAGGGTCAAGGTGCCCACGCCCGGCACCGGGATCGGCAGCGGGTAGGTGACCAGGGCGGCGATGTCGCCCAGGCTGTCGGCGGCCGACTTGATGTAGGTGTAGAAGGAGTCCGAGCTGACGCCGGCCGAGACCAGGTCGACCATCACCGGCGTGCCGCCGCCGGCGGCGTCGAAGTCGTCGTTGACGGTGCCGGCGAAGAAGGAGTGGATGTCGCCGGTCAGCGCCACCACGTTGGCCACGTTGTTGCTCTTCAGGTGGGCCATCAAGTCCTTGCGCTCGGCGTTGAAGCCGTCCCACTGGTCGCAGTTGAGCAGGAAGCGGGTGAAGAACGGCGCCAGCGCGGCCTGCTTGCCGGAGGCCACGACGAAGGCCGAGGCGGCCTTGTTGGCCTGGATGTCCGGCTTGATCCAGCCGAAGGCGATGGTCTGAGCGGCGGCGGTGGCCTGCGCCTCGGCGCCGGTGGCGGCGGCAGCGGCGCCGAAGGTGGCGGCGGCGATGCCGGCCTGGGCCGCGCTCAAACCGGCGCCGACGGCGGCGGCGGCACGCGCGGCGGTGGTGGCGGCGGCGCCGGCGATGGCGCCGGCGGCGGCCTGCGCCACGGTGCTGCTGGCGCCGGCGGTGACGCCGGCGACCAGGGCGGCGGCCACCGGCACGTTGCCGCCGACGGCGGCGGCGGTGCTGCCGACCTTGCCGGCCAGGGTGGCGATGGAGTTCAGCGCCAGCAGCGTGGCGATGGCGTCGCTGCCGTTCAGGCCCATGCGCAGCAGCGAGACCTCGTTACCCCACAGCTTCCAGGTGCTGGTGGCGGACTTCATCTTGTCCTTCCACCAGGCGCGCTGGGTGGTGCCGAGGATGCCGACAATGCTCAGCGGGTCGGCGCCGATGCTGGCGCCGCCGGCCATCTTCTTCGCCTCGGCGCCGGCCAGCACGTCCTGCGGCACCATGTAGCGCGCGCCCAGGCTGCCCAGCGGCTTGCCGGTGGCCGGGTTGATCGCCGCCTCGGGGATGGCGTGGTCGGAGCGGTACAGGCGCTCGTCGGTCATCACCAGCTGCATCAGCTTACCGAACTGGAAGTCGCGGTAGATCTTGATGTTCTGCACGCTGTCGCTGGCCGCGTCGAAGCTGACATCGGCCGGCATGTACTCGAACCAGGCCTGGTTGGCGCTGCGCCGGCGCTGCGGCTGGTGCAGGTCGCTGCCGTCGGCGTTGAAGCTGCCCTCGTAGGTCTCGGCGTCCTGCCAGCAGTCGTCGGAGAACTCGTGGTCGTCCCAGATGGCGATGAAGGCGAAGCGCTCGTGCACCGCCTGCAGGCGGCTGTCGGTGCGGTATTTCTTGTACAGGTAGCGGTAGTCGGCCAGCGTGGTGGCGTAGCGCGCGCCGGAGCTGCCGTTCTTGAAGGTGCCGTCGGGCAGCTTGAGCTTGTCGTGGCGGCTCTCCACGGCGCCGCTCTGGAAGTCCTCGCCGACCGTCTCGTAGATGTAGTCGCCCAGGTGGACGATGAAGTCGAGCTTTTCGGTGGCGGCGATGTTGGCCAGCGCGCCCCAGTGGTTGACGCTCCAGTCCTGGCAGGTCAGGTAGGCGAACTGCAGCTGGGCGACGTCGGCGTCGGCCGCCGGCGCGGTCTTGCAGCGGCCGACGTTGGAGCGCACGTCGCCGGCGACGAACTGGTAGTAGTAGACGGTGTTGGCGTTCAGGCCGGTGACCTTGTGGCGCACGGTGTTGTCGAAGGCGGACTTGAGGGCCAGCGTGGTGTCGACCACCATGGTGCCGCTCAGCGCGGCGTTGCTGCCCAGCGCGGCGGCGTTGTCGGCGGCGGTGACCAGCACGCGCAGGCCGACGTCGGCGGCGCTAGGCGCCTGGCCGACCGGATCGGCGCCGGCCGGCAGCGCGCGCGTCCACAGCATCACGCTGTCGGCGCGCGGGTCGCCCGAGGCGATACTCTGCGGGAAGGTCCAGTTGGCGCCAGCGGCCGGCGGCAACGCCGGGTCGACCTGGGTGCTGCCACCGCCACATCCGGCCAGGCCGGTGGTGGCGGTCGACACGGTGATGAAGCCGCTGTATTTCAAAAACTGCCTTCTGTCCATCTTGCTGTCTCCCGAGGAAATATTGCCAAAAGGTGATCCTAGCACCGCCAGATGACAGCTTGCCTACAAGAAATTGAGTCTTTCCTCTATTGCTGCGGCGCAGCGCGAGCTTTGCTGCGGCGCAGCGCGGCCGTTGTCGCGGCGCGGCGAAAGAGGCCGGCGGGCGCGGTTCCGCCCCTGCCGGTATGCTAAAATACCGGCCTCACCGACACACCGCCGAAGGAAGATCGAACATGGCTGGACACAGCAAATGGGCCAATATCAAGCACAAAAAGGCCGCAACGGACGCTAAACGTGGAAAAATCTGGACGCGCCTGATCAAGGAGATCACCGTGGCCGCGCGCATGGGTGGCGGCGACATCGCCACCAACCCGCGCCTGCGCCTGGCGGTCGACAAGGCGGCCGACGCCAACATGCCGAAGGACAACGTGTCGCGCGCGGTCAGCCGCGGCACCGGCGGCGAGGACGGCGCCGCCTACGAGGAGGTGCGCTACGAGGGCTACGGCATCGGCGGCGCCGCCATCATCGTCGACTGCATGACCGACAACCGGGTGCGCACGGTGGCCGAGGTGCGCCACGCCTTCAACAAGCACGGCGGCAACATGGGCGCGGAGAACTCGGTGTCCTTCATGTTCAAACACTGCGGCCAGCTGCTGTTCGCGCCCGGTGTCAACGAGGACGCGCTGATGGAAGCGGCGCTCGAAGCGGGCGCCGAGGACGTGGTGGCCGACGACGAGGGCGGCTTCGAGGTGTTGTGCCCACCCAACGACTTCGCCGGCGTCAAGGACGCGCTCGACGCGGCCGGCTTCAAGGCCGAGGTGGCCGAGATCATCATGAAGCCCGCCACCGAGACCGTGTTCACCGGCGACGACGCCGTCAAGATGCAAAAGCTGCTGGACGCCCTGGAAAACCTCGACGACGTGCAGGAAATCTATTCGAACGCGCTGATCGAAGACTGATCGGCCCTAGCTCTCCCTTGGACGGCGGCCGCGAGGCCGCCGTTTTCCGCTCTCCTTTTGAACGAACGGTCCTATGAAAATTTTGGTAGTCGGCTCCGGCGGCCGCGAACACGCGCTGGCATGGAAATTGGCGCAGTCCGAGCGCATCCAGATGGTGTATGTCGCCCCAGGCAACGGCGGCACCGCGCGTGATTCGCGCCTGGTCAACGTCAACATCACCGACCTGCACGAGCTGGCCACCTTCGTCGAGCGCGAGCACATCGGCCTGACCGTGGTCGGCCCGGAAACGCCGCTGGCCGGCGGCATCGTCAACCTGTTCCGCTCGCGCGGCCTGAAGGTGTTCGGCCCGACCAAGGAAGCGGCCCAGTTGGAGTCGTCGAAGGACTTCGCCAAGGCCTTCATGCAGCGCCACGGCATTCCGACGGCGCGCTACCAGACCTTCTCCGAGGTCGCCCCGGCGCACGCCTACATAGCCGCGATGGGCGCGCCCATCGTCATCAAGGCCGACGGCCTGGCCGCCGGCAAGGGCGTGGTGGTCGCCATGTCGCTCGACGAGGCGCACCAGGCGGTCGACGACATGCTGGCCGACAACCGCTTCGGCGACGCCGGCGCCCGCATCGTCATCGAGGAATTCCTCGCCGGCGAGGAGGCCAGCTTCATCGTCATGTGCGACGGCAAGAACATCCTGCCGCTGGCCACCAGCCAGGACCACAAGCGCCTGAAGGACCACGACCAGGGACCGAACACCGGCGGCATGGGCGCCTATTCGCCGGCGCCCATCGTCACGCCGGCCATGCACGCCCGCGTGATGCGCGAGATCATCGACCCGACCATCGCCGGCATGGCCAAGGACGGCATCCCCTTCACCGGCTTCCTCTACGCCGGCCTGATGATCGACGACAAGGGCACGCCGCGCACGCTGGAGTTCAACTGCCGCATGGGCGACCCGGAGACGCAGCCGATCATGGCGCGCCTGAAGACCGACCTGCTGACGGTGATGGAGCACGCCGTCAACGGCACGCTCGACGCCGTCGAGCTGGAATGGGACCGCCGCACCGCCGTCGGCGTGGTGCTGGCCGCCGAAGGCTATCCGGACGCGCCGCTGAAGGGCGCCGTGATCGACGGCATCCCGGCCGAAACGGCCGAGTCGGTCACCTTCCACGCCGGCACCGTCGAGGTCGACGGCCAGTTGCAGGTCAGCGGCGGCCGCGTGCTGTGCGTGGTCGGCCTGGGCGACAGCGTCAAGATGGCGCAGAAGCAGGCCTACGAGACGGTCGACCAGATCGCCTTCGAGGGCATGCAGTGCCGCCGCGACATCGGCTGGCGCGGCCTGAAGCACTAAGCGCCCGCGGCAAACCCGCCGGCGGCAATCGAGGACCCTAGGGTCAGACCCTAGGGTCTGACCCTGGTGCTGCGCCCTCGGCTGATTTGACGCTCCGCCCCCCTCCCCCATTCGCAGCTATCACAAAAACGCGCAACAGGGTACAATCGACCCTTACTTTTTGTTTTGCGCCGCACAATGTCGTTTTCCCCCAATCCTCCCGCCGTCAAAGCCTATCTGCTTGAGCTGCAATCCCGTATCGTCCAGGCGCTTGAGTCGCTGGACGGCAAGGCCTTCCTGCGCGACGAATGGGAGCGCCCGGGCGGCGGCGGCGGCATCACCCGCCTGGTCGAAGAAGGCAACGTGATCGAGCGCGGCGGCGTCAACTTCTCGCACGTCACCGGCCCGGCGCTGCCGCCGTCCGCCTCGGCGCACCGGCCCGAGCTGGCCGGCCGGCCGTGGGAGGCGATGGGCGTGTCGCTGGTGCTGCATCCGCGCAACCCGCACGCGCCGACGGTGCACATGAACGTGCGCTTCTTCTCCACCAGCACGGCCGACGGCACGCCGGTGTGCTGGTTCGGCGGCGGCATGGACCTGACGCCCTACTACGGCTACGCCGAGGACGCCACCCACTTCCACCGCGTCTGCCGCGACGCGCTGGCGCCGTTCGGCGACGAGCTGCACCCGCGCTACAAAAAATGGTGCGACGAGTACTTCTACCTGAAGCACCGGCGCGAGGCGCGCGGCATCGGCGGCATCTTCTTCGACGACTACAACGCCGCCGGCTTCGAGCAAAGCTTCGCCATGGTGCGCAGCGTCGGCGACGGCTTCCTCGACGCCTACCTGCCGGTGCTGGCACGGCGCAAGGACACGCCCTACGGCGAGCGCGAACGCGACTTCCAGGCCTACCGGCGCGGCCGCTACGTCGAGTTCAACCTGATCTTCGACCGCGGCACGCTGTTCGGCCTGCAGTCGGGCGCCGGCCGCACCGAGGCGATCATGATGTCGATGCCGCCGATCGTCAAATGGCGCTACGAATGGCAGCCGGAGGACGGCACGCTCGAGGCGGCGCTGTACACCGACTTCCTGCCGCCGCGCGACTGGCTCACCACGTGAGGCCATGCGTCGTGCTGCTGGGAGGCAGTTTCGATCCGGTCCACCACGGTCATGTCAGCCTCGGCGCCCACTTCGCAGCACTGCTGCAGGCGACCCAGCTGCGTGTGATCCCGGTCGGCCGCCAATGGCAAAAAGACAGCGTGCAGGCCACGCCGGAACAACGCGCCGAGATGGCGCGCCTGGCCTTCGCCGAGCTGGCCGTGCCGGTCGTGATCGACACGCAGGAAATTGAACGCAGCGCCAACGGCGCGCCCAGCTACACCATCGACACGCTGCGCGCGCTGCGCGCCGAACTGGGGCCGCAGGCCTCGCTGGTGTTCGTCGTCGGCGCCGACCAGCTGCAACGGCTCGACACCTGGCACGACTGGCGCCGGCTGTTCGACTACGCGCACATCGGCGTCGCCGCGCGGCCCGGTTTCGAGCTGGCCAAGGCCGGGCTGCCGGCCGCCGTGGCCGCCGAGTTTTCCACCCGACTAAACAGTATTGAACAAATCCGCAACACGCCGCACGGTCTGACTTATCTGGCACAAGACTTCGCGGTGGATATCTCCGCCACCCAAATACGTGCGGCATTACAACGGGGGGATAAGGCAAACTCGCTTATCGCGCCGCTAGTGCTAGACTATATTGAACAACATAATCTATACAAAAGCTAAATGGACATCAAAAAACTGCAAACCCTCGTCGTTGACGCCCTCGAAGACGTCAAAGCGCAAGACATCGTCGTATTCGACACCGTCCACCTGACCAGCCTGTTCGACCGGATCGCCATCGCCTCCGGCACCTCGAACCGCCAAACCAAGGCGCTGGCCGCCTCCGTCCGCGACAAGATCAAGGCCGCCGGCGGCGAAGTCTACGGCATGGAAGGCGAGGACACCGGTGAATGGGTGCTGGTCGACTTGGGCGACATGATCGTCCACATCATGCAAGCACCAATCCGCGCCTACTACCGCCTGGAAGAAATCTGGGGCGACAAGCCGGTCAAACTGGGCGCCGAGAAGCGTGCCAAAAAGGCCGAGGGCGACGTGGAACCGAAGAAGACCAGCGGCCACTTGGCTGCCTCGAAGGCGGCAGTGTCGGCCAGCCCGGTGATCGAGAAGAAAGAGAAGAAAGCGCCGGCCAAGAAAGCCGCCACCACCGCCGCCAAGAAGCCGGCCGCCAAAAAAGCCGCCACCCCTGTCGGCAAAGTCGTCAAGGTCGCCTCGACCAAGAGCGCCACCGCCGCGGCCGCCGCCTTGAAGGCGCTGCCACCGAAGCCGAAAGCACCGAAGGCGCCGAAAGTCGCCGCCGAGGCGCCGGCCAAGACGGTCATCAAGCGCATCAAAAAAGTCGCCGAGTAAGGCTCGATGCAGCTCCTTATCGTCGCGGTCGGCCACAAAATGCCGGCCTGGATAGAGACGGGCTTCGCCGAGTATGCCAAGCGCATGCCGCCGGAACTACGCATCGTGCTGAAGGAAATCAAGCCGGTCGACCGTTCCGGCAGCAAGACCGCCGCCACCGCCATGGCGCTCGAACGTGAGCGCATCGAGGCGGCGCTGCCCAAGTCGGTGCGCATCATCGCGCTCGACGAGCGCGGCAAGGACCTGACCTCGGTCGGCCTGTCGCAGCAGCTGGAAAACTGGCAACAGGACGGCCGCGACACGGCCTTCCTGATCGGCGGCGCCGACGGCCTCGACCCCGAGCTGAAGGCGCGCGCCGAGGGCTTGATCCGCATCTCCAGCATGACCCTGCCGCACGGCGTGGTGCGGGTGATGCTGGCCGAGCAGCTCTACCGCGCCTGGTCGATCACCCAGAACCACCCCTACCACCGCGTCTAAGGCGCGGGCCGAATACAGGGTCAGACCCTCAGGGTCTGACCCTACGGTGCGCCGCTGGGGTTTCTCCGCGACACGGGAGGCCCCCGCGCCCCGTCCGACTTGCCCTTGCGGCAACTTGGCACTACACTCCTACGATGAAACCCATCGACAAGACGATCTACCTCGCCTCCAAAAGCCCGCGCCGGCGCGAACTGCTGCGCCAGATCGGCATCGATTTCGAACTCCTGCTGCTGCGCAGCGACGGCCCGCGCGGCGCCGACGTCACCGAGGAGGTGCTGGCCGCCGAGGCGCCGGCCGCCTATGTCGAGCGGGTCGCGCGCGAGAAGGCCGCCTTCGCCTGGAACCTGGTGCAGCGCCGCCACCTGCGGCCGCGCACCGTGCTCACCGCCGACACCACCGTCACCATCGACGGCGCCATCCTCGGCAAGCCGGCCGACCGCGCCGAGGCCGTCGCCATGCTCGAGCAGCTGTCCGGCCGCACCCACCAGGTGCTGACCGCCGTCGCCGTCCAGCACGCCGAGTTCAGCGGCCAGATCACCCAGGTCTCCAACGTGCGCTTCGGCGTGCTGTCGGCGGCCGCCATCGCCGCCTACTGCGCCACCCTGGAGCCCTACGACAAGGCCGGCGGCTACGGCATCCAGGGGCCGGCGGCGGCCTTCATCGAGCACATCGAGGGCAGCCATTCCGGCATCATGGGCCTGCCGCTGTACGAAACGGCGCAATTGCTGCGCCAAGCCGGTTTGCCATTGCCATAAGCCCGTGTATGATCGTCGTTCGCCTCCCCCACCCAACAGCAGGCAAACGAGACACATGAACGAAGACATACTGATCAACATCACCCCGCAGGAAACCCGGGTCGCCCTCATCATGCAGGGCGCGGTGCAGGAGCTGCACATCGAGCGCACCCTGACGCGCGGCCTGGCCGGCAACGTCTACTCCGGCAAGGTCGTGCGCGTGCTGCCCGGCATGCAGTCGGCCTTCATCGACATCGGCCTCGAGCGCGCCGCCTTCCTGCACGTCGCCGACATCTGGGAGGCCCGCCCGCACGACGGCCAGAACGCCGCCCCCACGCCGATCGAGAAGATCCTGTTCGACGGCCAGGTGCTGACGGTGCAGGTGATCAAGGACCCGATCGGCACCAAGGGCGCGCGCCTGTCGACGCAGATCTCGATCGCCGGCCGCATGCTGGTCTACCTGCCGCAGGATTCGCACATCGGCATCTCGCAGAAGATCGAGAAGGAGTCCGAGCGCGAGGCCCTGCGCGGCCGTCTGCAGGGCCTGCTGCCGGCCGACGAGAAGGGCGGCTACATCGTGCGCACCCAGGCCGAGGACGCCTCCGACTCGGACATCGGCGCCGACGTCGAGTACCTGCGCAAAACCTGGGCGAGCATCGGCAACGGCGCCCGCACCAAGCCGGCCACCACCCTGCTGCACCAGGACTTGAGCCTGGCGCAGCGCGTGCTGCGCGACTTCGTGCATGAAGAAACGGCGAGCATCCAGGTCGACTCGCGCGAGAACTTCATCAACCTGTCCGAGTTCGCCAAGACCTACACGCCGAGCGTGCTGCCGCGCCTGCAGCACTACACCGGCGAGCGGCCGCTGTTCGACCTGTACGGCGTCGAGGAGGAGATTTTGCGCGCGCTGGGCCGGCGCGTCGACCTCAAGTCGGGCGGCTATTTGATCGTCGACCAGACAGAGGCGATGACCACCATCGACGTCAACACCGGCGGCTTCGTCGGCGGGCGCAACTTCGCCGACACCATCTTCAAGACCAACCTGGAGGCGGCCCACGCCATCGCCCGCCAGCTGCGCCTGCGCAACCTGGGCGGCATCATCATCCTCGACTTCATCGACATGGACAACGCCGAGCACCGCAACGCCGTGCTGCTCGAGCTGAAGAAGACGCTGTCGCGCGACCGCACCAAGGTCTCGGTGAGCAACTTCTCGGCGCTCGGCCTGGTCGAGATGACGCGCAAGCGCACCCGCGAGTCGCTCGCCCACATCCTCTGCGAGCCCTGCCCGGCCTGCGCCGGCAAGGGCCAGGTGAAGACCTCGCGCACCATCTGCTACGAGATCCTGCGCGAGCTGCTGCGCGAGGCCAAGCAGTTCAACCCGCGCGAGTTCCGCATCCTCGCCTCGCAGGAGGTGGTCGACATGTTCCTCGAGGAGGAGTCGCAGCACCTGGCGATGCTGGGCGACTTCATCGGCAAGAAGATCTCGCTGCAGGTCGAGACCGCCTACCACCAGGAGCAGTACGACGTCATCCTGATGTAGGCAAACCTGTGCGGCTGTGCGCGCGCCAAGGAACACATGCAGGACAGCGATACGCCGCCCCCGGCGGCCGGCGCGCTAGCCGCCGGGCTAGCCGCCGGGCTTGCCGTCCGACGCCGCCATCGCCCGCGCCGGCTCGCCCAACTGGCGCGCCGATTCGGCCGGCGCCGCCTGCTTTTCCTTGTGCGCGCGCAGCGCCGCCAGGTAGTGGCGGTAGGCGCTGCCGACCGGGTCGTCGCGGCCGGCGTCGGGGCCGGCTTGCTCGTTCGCTTCCATCATCCGCACCTCGTCCTCATCCAAGCCGAAAACATTGATCGATGAACCATATCGCTATGGTTTCAAGAACATAAAAACAACAGCTTCACCCCTTCGCCGCCTGCACCAGGCAGTTCGACAACTTGTCGAAGTGCAGCAGCGCGGCCTGGGTCAGCTCGATCTGCTTGCGCCGCGTGTCCTCGGTGTCGGACAGCATGATCCAACCCTTCTCGCGCATCGCCGTCAAGCGGCTGTGCAGCGTGGCCGGCGAGCCGAGCTCCTTCTTGCCCATCATGTCGCGCACCGACAGGCGCTGCTGTTCCTGGCCGGCGCGCGCGATGATGGCCAGGATGCGCTCCTCGAGCGGGTCGAGCGAGGGCAGCGAAGGCAATCCGCGCAGCGCCTCGGCCAGTTGCAGGAAGCGCAGATAGATGTCGGCCGGGCGTGTGGATTTTTTCATCGAAGCTTATACTGGTGGTCCATGTCGCTTGTATACTGCTATAGATTTTAAACCATTGCAAGCGTTCCGACCGTCCCATTCGAAGAGCACCGCCCATGGCCCGTATTCGTCTGCACGCCCTGTTGATCCTCTCCTCGGCGCTGTTCTACTACCTGCTGGCGCGGCTGCAGGACCTCGCCTTTCCGCACGTCGAATTCAGCCGGGGCATCGGCTGGATCTACCTGCCGGCCGGCGCCCGCCTGCTGTGCCCGCTGCTGTTCGGCTTTTCCGGCGCGCTCGGCGTGATGCTCGGCTCCTGGGTCATCTGCTTCTTCTACCTGTATCCGGACGATCCGCTGCGCTCGCTGGCCGGCGGCGTCAGCTCGGCCATCGCGCCCTACCTGGTCTACCGCCTGTCGCTGGCGCTGTTCGGCATGCAGGACTCGCTGCGCCAGCTCAGTTCGACAAGGTTGTTGATGCTCGTGCCGATCTTCGGCGTGGCCAGCCCGCTGATGCACCACCTGTGGTTCTGGCTGCACGGCGACGCGGTCGACCTGGGCCGCGGCTTCGCCGTCATGGCGGTCGGCGACATGGCCGGCGCCCTGCTGGTGATCTACGCGCTGAAGGCGCTGCTGGGCCTGTGCGCGCCCGGGCCGGAGGCGCTCAAGTAGCTGCCGCGACGCGGAATGTGGTTCCGTCACAACGCAATAAGGCGTGCGTCTGTCCGAGGGGGAAGGTGCTAGAGTCGTTGAATTGATTTATACCAATCCGGCTTTCAAACCGCAATCAGGGAGTTACACCATGCGCTTCTCCGACCTTGGCATCCGTGCCAAACTCTACCTCGGCTTCGGCGCCGTCGTCTTTATCATGGCGGCGCTGCTGGGCAGCTCCTACCTCAATTTCACCAGCCTGTCGCAGGCCAACGGCTGGAACATCCACACCTAACAGGTGATGGCGGAAACCCAGACCATCCTGGAGAGCCTGATGAACATCGAGACCGGCGAGCGCGGCTATTCGCTGACCGGCGACGAGGCGGCGCTGGCGCCGCTCAAGCAGGGCATGGCCGGCTTCAAGACCCACCTCGACAAGGCGCGCTCGCTGACCTCGGACAATCCGGCCCAGCAGGAGCGGCTGGCGCAACTCGAACAAGCCCAGGCCGCCTGGCTCGGCCAGGCGATCGAGCCGGTGCTGGCGCTGCGCCGCGCGGCCGGCGACGGCGACGTCGCGCCGGTGCTGGCCTTCGCCAAGACTGGCAAGGGCCGCGCCGGCATGGACAAGATGCGCGCCCTGCCGGGCCAGATCAGCGACGCCGAGGAGGGCCTGCTGGCGGTGCGCGCCAAGGAGGCCCGGGCCCTGCAGGGCCGCACCGCCAACACCATGCTGTTCGGCGGCGCCGCCGCCGTGGCGCTGGCCGGCGTGCTGGCCTGGCTGTTGAGCGGCAACATCGTCACGCCGCTGGCGAACGCCGTGCGCATCGCCCAGACCGTCGCCGGCGGCGACCTGAGCGGGCGCATCGAGGCCCACTCGCGCGACGAGACGGGCCAGCTGCTGGCGGCGCTGGGGGTGATGAACAGCAGCCTGGTGGGCATCGTCGGCGAGGTGCGGCGCGGCACCGACACCATCGCCACCGCCAGCGGCGAGATCGCGCGCGGCAACGCCGACCTGTCGGCGCGCACCGAGCAGCAGGCCAGCTCGCTGGAGGAGACCGCCTCGTCGATGGAGCAGCTGACCGGCACCGTCAAGCAGAACGCCGACAACGCGCGCCAGGCCAACACCCTGGCGGCGACGGCCTCGGCGGTGGCGCTGCGCGGCGGCGAGGTGGTGGCCCAGGTGGTCGACACGATGAGCTCGATCAACACCTCGTCGCGCAACATCGTCGACATCATCGCCGTCATCGACGGCATCGCCTTCCAGACGAATATATTGGCGCTGAACGCGGCGGTCGAAGCGGCCCGGGCCGGCGAGCAGGGGCGCGGCTTCGCCGTCGTCGCCACCGAGGTGCGCAACCTGGCGCAGCGCTCGGCGGCGGCGGCCAAGGAGATCAAGGGGCTGATCGACGACTCGGTCGACAAGGTCGAGGCCGGCAGCCGGCTGGTCGAGCAGGCCGGCACGACGATGGGCGAGATCGTCGACAGCGTGCGCCGCGTCACCGACATCATGCTGGAGATCTCCTCGGCCAGCGCCGAGCAGATCGCCGGCATCGAGCAGATCAACCAGGCCATCGGCCAGATGGACGCGGTGACCCAGCAGAACGCCGCGCTGGTCGAGCAGGCGGCCGCCGCCGCCGAGGCGCTGCAGGAGCAGGCCGCCCACCAGGCGCAGGTGGTCAGCGTGTTCCGCCTCGACCAGTCGGCGGCGCCGGCCGCCGTGGCCGCGCCGGCGCGCCGCGCCGCCATCGCGCCGGCCGCGCCGCCACGGGCGCGCGCGCCGGTCACGGCGCTGGCGCTGACGCGCAAGGCGGCGCCGGCGCGCACTGCGCCGCCGGCGCCGGCGCGGGCGGCGGCGAAAAAGGTCAGCAACGAAGAGTGGGAGGAGTTCTGATCAAGCGCGGTTTCTGCAGCCGGGTACGGTTGATGTTTCCATTGTGCGCCGAATTCAGGCGTCGAGTTTGAGGAACACCTCGGGGTCGGGGGCGAAGTTGACGTACAGCGGCAGCAGGGCGCCGCCCAGCGCGCGGGCGTCGGCGCCGATGGTGCCGGCCAGCACCTGCGGACAGCGCGCGCCCTCCCAGTTGTAGCGCCGCAGCGCCGCCGTCACCGCCTCGAGCAGCAGCTCGAGCAGGGCGCGGCTGCAGGAGCCGTCGACGATGGCGCCGTCCAGGTCGAGCAGGCAGTTGGCGCTGGCCAGCGCCATCGCGATGGCGGCGCCGCCCTGCTCGGCCCACACCGCGCTGTGTTCCAGCCAAGGCGCCTGCATGGCGCGCTCGTCGGTGGCGGCGGTGGGGTCCAGGCCGGCTTGGCTGAAGCGCTGCTCCAGGCCGAGCAGCGAGGCCACGCTGAGCAGCTGCGCCGGCTGCGCGGCGGCGGTGCCAGCAGCAGCACCGGCGCCAGTGGCACCATCTGCAGAAGCGGCGCCGTCGGCAAGGCCAACGCCGGGGCCGACGCCACCACCTGCCCCATCCCCTGCGCGCTCGCCCGCGCCGCCGGCCACCGCCAGCGGTAGCGAGCCGACCGCGCCGGCGTTGCCGTGCAGGCCGGCGTAGAGTTGGCTGTCGAGCACCAGGCCGCCGCCGATGAAGGTGTCGACGAACAAATACAGGAAGCTCTTGACGCTGCGGCCGCGCCCGGCCACCAGTTCGGCGACGCAGGCGGCCGCCGTGTCCTTGGCGAAGCGCACCGGCAGGCCGGTGTCGGCGGCGATGCGGGCGGCGATGTCCTGTCGCTCCCAGCAGCCGGCCTGGCCCGGCGGCGTGCCCATCAGCGCGTGCCAACGGTCCAGCTGCAGCGGCGCGGCCACGCCGACGCCCTGCAGGCGGGCGCGCAGCGCGGCCGGCAGCGCGGCGCGCATGCGCGCCACCTCGGCGGCGATGGCGGGGAACACCACCTCCTGCTCGGGGAAGCGGTAGGCCAGCGAGGCGCGCTGGCGCACCACGCCGGTGAAGTCGATCAGCAGCACGTCGAGGCGGCGCCGGCCGATGTTGACGCCGAAGGAGAAGGCGCCGTCCGGATTCAGGGCGATCGGCACCGAGGGCTGGCCGATCTTGCCGCGCAGCGGGGCGTGCTTGTGCACCAGCGCGTCCTGTTCGAGGCGGGCGACGATCAGCGCCACCGTCTGCGTGCTCAGCGCGGTCAGGCGCGCCAGCTCGGCCTTGGGCAGCGCGCCGTGCAGGCGCATGGCCTGCAGCACCACGCGCTCGTTGAACTGGCGCAGGCCGGTCTGGTTGGAGCCGCGCGGACGCAGATGGTCGGCGGCGCCCGCTTCGGGGTCTACTGCGGCCGATGGTGGTGTGTGCTGCATGTGTCCTGCTCCCGGGCCGCGCTTGGCGCGCCCCTGTGTGATGGTTGCAACAAAAGCGCGAGTCTGCACCATCGCGCCGGCCTTGGCAACCGGCCAAGGCGCGTGGCACCGCGCTGACCTTGTTGCGGCATCAGCCCAGCACCAGATCGGCGCGGGCGCGGCCCTGCTCGATCAGGCGCGCGTTGGGCTCGTCGGTGGACTCGATCCAGGCCCGTGCGTCGGCCTCGTCGCGGCCGAAACGCATGTGGCGTTCCAGCAGCCGACGGCGGCGCAAGTCCGGCTCGATGTCGATGTAGCAGACGGCGTCGAGCAGCGGCCGCACGCCGCCCCAGTGGTCCTGCTCGAGCAGCAGATAGTTGCCCTCGGTGATGACCAGTTCGACCGACTCGGCCACCGCGATGGCGCCGGCCACGCCCTCCTCCAGCTCGCGCCGGTACTGCGGCGCGTACACCGTCTCGCCCGCCGCGTGTTGGCGCAGCCGGGCCAGCAGGGCGACGTAGCCGGCGCTGTCGAAGGTGTCGGGCGCGCCCTTGCGGCCGGCCCGGCCCAGCCGCGCCAGCTCGCTGTTGGCCAGGTGGTAGCCGTCCATCGGCACCACCACGGCGCGGCCGGGCAGGCTCTGCACCAAGCGCTCGGCGACGGTCGATTTGCCGGCGCCGGGCGCGCCGACCAGGCCGAGCAGGAAGCGGCGGCCGGGCACGGCGCGCGCGGCCAGCAGCGCCAGCAAGGGGGCCAACTGGGGATCGGACTGCGGGTCCGGCAAATGCGGGATGGTCAAGGGCGCTCCGGTGAAAACGGGGTTGGGGACCGGCTCTGCTGCCGGCTTGCGGTCCAGCTTAGCGCGCCGCGCCGGGCGCCGTCAATCGCCGCACAGGCCGCTGTTTCCCTGCCGCACGATTAAATAAAATAACTTGATTTATTAATTATTCGAGCCTATATTTCCTATCAGCGCCGGCAATATGATCGGCCAAGACGACGCACCCATAATAATTTTTGGAGACAAGTATGAACGCAAGGCACCACCTCGTCCTCGGTTTGCTCGCATCCCTCGCCGCCGCCGGCGCCATCGCCGCCGACCAGCCCGTCGTCGGCCTGATCACCAAGACCGAAACCAACCCCTTCTTCGTCAAGATGAAGGAAGGCGCCCAGCGCGCCGCCACGCTGCAGGGCGCCAAGCTGCTGACGGCGGCCGGCAAGGCCGACGGCGACAACGCCGGCCAGGTCGGCGCCATCGAGAACATGATCTCGGCCGGCGCCAAGGCCATCCTGATCACCCCCAACGACTCGAAGGCCATCGTGCCGGCCATCAAGAAGGCGCGCGCCCAGGGCGTGATGGTGATCGCCCTCGACAGCCCGGCCGACCCGATCGACGCCACCGACGCGCTGTTCGCCACCGACAACTTCCAGGCCGGCCTGCTGATCGGCAAGTACGCCAAGGCGGCGCTGGGCGGCAAGCCGGCCAAGATCGCCACGCTCGACCTGTTCCCCGGCCACCCGGTCGGCGTGTCGCGCCACAACGGTTTCCTGGCCGGCTTCGGCGCGGCCGACATCACCGCCAAGACCGTCGGCCTGGCCAAGACGGCCGAGGTGGTCTGCATGGCCGACAGCTTCGGCGACCAGGGCAAGGGCCAGACGGCGATGGAGAACTGCCTGCAAAAGAATCCCGACATCAACCTGGTCTACACCATCAACGAACCGGCGGCGGCCGGCGCCTACAAGGCGCTGAAGGCGGCCGGCAAGGAAAAGGGCGTGATGATCGTCTCGGTCGACGGCGGCTGCGCCGGCGTGCGCGACCTGAAGGCCGGCGTGATCGCCGCCACCGCGCAGCAGTACCCGCTGAAGATGGCCGGGCTGGGCGTGGACGCCGGCGTGGTCTACGCCAAGACCGGCAAGAAGGCCAGCGGCTACCTCGACACCGGCGTGACGCTGATCAGCGACAAGCCGATGGCCGGCGTCGACAGCAAGGACAGCGCCTTCGGCCTGAGCGCCTGCTGGGGCAAATAGGCTAGCCAAGCAAGGTAGGCAAGTAAGGTAGCTAACAAGTAAGCCAGGTCCGGGCCGGCGCGCGCCGGCCCCCACACTGAAAGGACGCCCATGAACTCCACGCTCCACCCCGCCGCCGGCCAGCCGGCCGCGCCCTCCCCCGCCGTGGCCGCCGCCGCGCCGGCCGCGCAGCGCCTGAAGCAGCTGCTGCCGCCGGTCAACGTGCTCGGCCCCGTGCTGGCCCTGCTGGCGGCGAGCATCTTCTTCGCCAGCCAGTCCGACCGCTTCCTCAGCGGCCAGAACTTCTCGCTGATCCTGCAACAGGTGATGGTGGTCGGCGTGATCGCCATCGGCCAGACCCTGATCATTTTGACCGCCGGCATCGACCTGTCCTGCGGCATGGCGATGGCGCTCGGTTCCGTCGTCGCCACCAAGTTCGCCGTCGACTACGGCCTGCACCCCTTCCTGGCGGTGCCCTGTGGCATGGCCGCCTGCGTGCTGATCGGCTACCTCAACGGCGCCCTGGTCACCGCCATCAAGCTGCCGCCCTTCATCGTCACGCTGGGCACGATGAACATCGCCTTCGCCGTCACGCAGATCTACTCGCAGGCGCAGACCGTCACCGGCCTGCCCGAGGCGATGACCTTCTTCGGCAACACCTTCCAGCTGGGCCAGACCAGCATCACCTACGGCAGCGTGCTGATGCTGGCGCTCTACCTGCTGACCTGGCTGTTCCTGCGCGAGACGGCGCCCGGCCGCCACCTCTACGCGGTCGGCAACAACCCCGAGGCGGCGCGGCTGACCGGCATCGCCACCAAGCGCGTGCTGCTCGGCGTGTACATGACGGCCGGCCTGTTCTACGGCATCGCGGCCATGCTGTCGGTGGCGCGCATGGGCGTGGGCGATCCGCAGGGCGGCCAGACCGACAACCTCGACAGCATCACCGCCGTGGTGCTGGGCGGCACCAGCCTGTTCGGCGGGCGCGGCTCCATCCTCGGCACCCTGGTCGGCGTGCTCATCGTCGGCGTGTTCCGCAACGGCCTGACCCTGATGGGCGTGCCCTCGGTGGTGCAGATCCTGGTCACCGGCGTGCTGGTGATCCTGGCCGTGGCCACCGACCAACTGACCCACAAGAAAGGCTGAGCATGGACACGACGACAGACATCTTCCAGGCGCGCGGCCTGGTCAAGCGCTACGGCGGCGTCACCGCCCTCGACGGCACCGACTTCAACCTGCGCGCCGGCGAAATCCTCGCCGTGATCGGCGACAACGGCGCCGGCAAGTCCTCGCTGATCAAGGCGCTGTCCGGCGCCATCGTGCCCGACGAGGGCGAGATGCGGCTGGACGGCCAGCTGGTGCGCTTCAAGACGCCGATCGACGCGCGCCGCCACGGCATCGAAACGGTCTACCAGGACCTGGCCGTGGCGCCGGCCATGACCATCGCCGAGAACCTGTTCCTCGGCCGCGAGCTGCTGCGTCCCGGCCTGCTGGGCAAGTGCCTGCGGCTGATCGACAAGAAGCGCATGCTGGCCGAGGCGGCCGGCCACATGGCCGACCTGAAGATCGGCATCCGCTCGATGAAGCAGGCGGTCGGCACCCTGTCCGGCGGCCAGCGCCAGGGCGTCGCCGTGGCGCGCAGCACCGCCTTCGCGCGCCACGTGGTGATCCTCGACGAGCCCACCGCCGCGCTCGGCGTCAAGGAGGGCAACATGGTGCTCGAACTGATACGCCGGGTGCGCGAGCGCGGCCTGCCGGTGATCCTGATCAGCCACAACATGCCGCACGTGTTCGAGATCGCCGACCGCATCCACATCCAGCGCCTGGGCAAGCGGGTGGCGGTGGTCGACCCCAAGCACATCAGCATGTCCGACACGGTGGCCGTGATGACCGGCGCCAAGGACCCGCGCGACTTGGCGGAGGCGGCCCATGCTTAAAGGCATCGATCCACTGCTCAGCCCGGAACTGCTGAAGGTGCTGGCCGAGATGGGCCACGGCGACACGGTCGCCCTGGTCGACGCCAACTTCACCGCCACCACGCTGGGCCGGGGCAAGCCGGTGCTGCGCCTGCCCGGCGTCGGCCTGGCGCGCGCCGGCGCCGCCCTGCTGTCGGTGCTGCCGCTCGACGTGGCCGAGCGGCCGGTGGCCTTCATGGCCGTCGGCGGCGAGCCGGACGGTTACCGCTCGGCGCTGCAGCGCCAGCTGATCGCGCTGTGCGTGGACAGCGGCGGCGCCGCCGCCGAACAATGCGAGGCGGTCGAACGCTACGCCTTCTACGAACGGGTGCGCGGCGCCTACGCCATCGTGCAAACGGGCGAGCTGCAACCCTACGCCAACTTCCTGTTCAGCAAAGGCGTGCTGACCGGCGATGGCGAAGCCGGGACGGCGCCCCGCACTGCGGCCGAAAGGGGTCAGACCCCGTACGGCGCCAAGGCGGGGGGCTGACCCCGGCGTCCGGTTTGCGGGGTCAACGCCCGGGCGGCCGCCAAACCAGGCAGAACAACAAACTTTTAGCGCCGGCACCGCCGGCCGCTGCTACATATCAAGGAGTGGAACATGGTGGTAACGTATGGCGAAGCACTGGTCGACATGATTGAAATGCCGGACGGACGCTTCGCCGCCGTGCTGGGCGGCTCGGTGTGCAACTTCACCCAGGCGATGGCGCGCCAGGGCCTGGCGGTCAGCTATTTGAACCCGCTGTCGCGCGACGAGTTCGGCCGCCGCTTCGCCCGCCTGCTGGGCGGCGCCGGCGTGCGCCTGGCCAGCCCGGCGCCGAGCGCGCAGCCGACCTCGCTGGCGGTGATCACCCTCGACGCGAACAAGACGCCGTCCTACGTCTTCCACCGCCACGGCGTGGCCGACCGCGACATCACGGCGGCGCAGGCCTGCGCCCTGCTGCCGGCGGCGCCACGGCTGTTCCACAGCGGCGGCCTGGCGCTGGTGACCGAGGACGTGGCGGCGGCGCGCGCCATCGCCGCGCAGGCCAAGGCGCGCGGCGCGCTGGTGTCGATCGACGCCAACATGCGGCCGCTGGTCTGCCCCGACGTGGACGGCTACGCCGCCGGCGTGCGGCGGATGTTGGCCGAGGCCGACCTGGTCAAGGTCAGCGAGGAGGACCTGGAGCACCTGGGCTACGCCGGCCGGGCGCCGCTGGAGGCGGCGCGCACGCTGCTGCACGCCAGCGGCGCCAAGCTGCTGGCGCTGACCCTGGGCGCCGACGGCGCCGTGCTGCTGACGCCGCACGCCGCCGTGGCGCTGGCCGCGCCGGCCGGCCTGGCGGTGGTCGACAGCGTCGGCTGCGGCGACAGCTTCTGGGCCGGCCTGCTGTCGAGCCTCGACGAGGGCGGCCAACTGGACGGCGCCGCGCTGGCGGCGCTCGGCCCGGCCGCGCTGGAGCGCGCCTTGCGCGCCGCCGTCGCCTGCGCCAGCCTGAACCTGATGCGCGAGGGCTGCCAGCCGCCCGACCGCGCCGAGCGCGACGCCTTCCTGCGCGCCGGCCTCCTGGGCGCCGCGCGCGCCGTCTAAGCCGCCGCTTTTACGCGGCCCCGGACCCGGGGACCCGGGGTCAGGGACCCGGGGTCAGTGCCGACATTCGGACACAGACTCAGCAGTAAAGAGCCTCGGCGGCATGGGCAATGGTTGAGGTCGTGTCCGAATGTCGGCACTGACCCCGGTGGTGACCCCGGTGGCTGACCCCGGTGGCCGACCCCGGTGGCGCGGTGGCGGTGGCCTTCAGGTGGTGCGCGGCGGCGGCGGCGGTTCGGTCGCCAGGCGCGCCAGCACGGGCGCGCGCGCCACCCGGTTGCGGCCGTCCGACTTGGCGCCGTACAGCGCCTGGTCGGCGGCGTCGACCAGCATGCCGGCCAGGTGCACATCACGCTGCGGCATCAGCGTCGCCACGCCGGCACTGATGGTCACCACGCCGAACGGGCTGGCCGCGTGCGGCAGCTGCAGCGCCTCGACGGCGGCGCGCACCCGCTCGGCCACGGCGTGGGCGCCGGCCAGGTCGGTGTCGGGCAGCAGGATGGCCAGCTCCTCGCCGCCGTAGCGCGCCGTCAGGTCGCCCGGCCGCTTCGGCGTCTGCGCGCGGATCTGCGCGCAGACGGCGCGCAGGCAGTCGTCGCCCTTGCTGTGGCCGTATTCGTCGTTGTACTGCTTGAAGTAGTCGACGTCGACCATGACGAAGGCCAGCAGGTGCTGGTAGCGCATGGCGCGGCTGAACTCGTTGCCCAGCGTGACGTCGAACTGGCGCCGGTTGGCCAGCCCGGTCAAGCCGTCCTGCATGGCCTGCCGCTCCAGCGTGCGGTTGACCTGCTCGAGCGCGTCGCGGGCGGCGCGCAGCTCGCCCTCGGCGCGCTCGCGCAGCCCGATCTGGCGCACCAGGCGCTGGCCGAACAGGCCCAGCATGGCCGCCAGCAGCAGCACGCCGAGCGAGCGAAGGAAGGTGTCGCGGCGCCACTGCGCCAGCATCTCGTCGCGCGACAGCGCCGCCGTGACGAACAAGGGATAGTGCTGCAGCGGCCGGTAGCTGTTGAGCCGCACCTGGCCGTCCAGCGGCGACAGCAGCGAGGCGCTGCCGGCCAGGCGCTGCGGCATGAAGGCGGCGTACAGGTTCGAGCCGCGCAGGTCCTGGCCGATGGTGGCGTCGTCGAAGGGCCGGCGCAGCAGCAGCACGCCGGCGTTGTTGAACAGCGCCACGGCGCCGTGGCGGCCGACGTCGAGGCTCTGGTAGAAGCGGCGGAAGTGGTCCAGGTCGACGGTGGCCAGCACCACGCCGCCGAAGCCGCCGTCCGGCTTGTCGATGCGGCGCGACACCGGGATGATCCACTGCCCGGTCGAGCGGCTCACCACCGGCAGGCCGACGTAGGCGGCGCGGCCGGGATGGCTGCGGTGGTGGCGGAAGTACTCGCGGTCGGCGTTGTTGAGGGTGGCGTTGAGCAGCGGGCGCGAGTTGACCAGCCAGCGGCCCTGCTCGTCATAGGCGAACAGGCCGCCCAGCTGCGGCAGGTTGGCCACCTGCGCCACCATGCGCGTGTGCAGGCGCGCCAGCGCCGCCTCGCCCAGGCCGTCGACCTCGATGCGCTCGACCAGCTCGGCGACGCTGGTGTCGGCCGCCTTGATGCTGTCGTCGGCCTGCTGCGCCATGGCGCGCGCCAGGTTGAAGGTGGCGCGCTCCATCTCGAGCAGGCGCTCGGCGCGCGCGGTCCAGCTGCGCCAGCCGTCGATCGCCACCAGCGCCAGGCAGACCACGCCGACGAACACGCGGGCCCAGAAGACGATGGGGAAGCGTCTGTGCATGGCCGCCCCGCTCACCCTGGCGGCGCCGTCAGCAACTCGCCCAGGCGGCGCCAGACCAGCGCCGGCTCGATGCCGCGCATGCAGTTCTGGTGCCCCAGCGGGCATTCGCGCTGGCGGCACGGCGCGCAGTCGAGCCGCAGCGAGATGGCCGCCGAGCGGTCGGAGAACGGCGGCGCGTGGTCCGGGTCGGTCGGGCCGTACAGCGCCGCCACCGGCCGGTTCAGCGCCGAGGCGATGTGCAGCAGGCCCGAGTCGTTGGCCACCACCGCCTCGGCCTTGGCGATCAGCGCGATGGCTTCGGCCAGGCTGGTGCGCCCGGCCAGGTTGTGCACGGCGGCCAGGCCGCCGGCGGCGGCGGCCACCTCGGCGCACACCGCCTCGTCCTTGGGCGAACCGAGCAGCGCCACCTGGCGGCGCGGCTCGGCCAGCAACGCCAGCCGGGCCAGCGCGGCGAAGTGGGCCGCCGGCCAGCGCTTGGCGGCGCCGAACTCGGCGCCCGGCGCGAACACCAGCAGCGGGCGCTCGGCGTCGAGGCCGGCGCCGGCGCAGGCGCCGGCGATCTGCGCCGGCGCCACCGCCAGCGCCGGCCGTGGCGGCGCCGCGCCCAGCGGGCCGGGCGCGCCGGCCAGCGCGGCGTAGAAGGCCACCATCGGCCGCGGCGGCGTGTCGTCGCGGTGCATCACGTTGATCAGGCCGTGCCGGCTCTCGCCCTTGTAGCCGACCCGCCTGGGGATGCCGGCCAGCCAGGGGATCAGCGCGTACTTGAGGGTGTTGGGCAGCACGTAGGCGGCGTCGTAGCCGCGCGCGCGCAGCAGCCGGGCGTAGCGCCAGCGCTCGCGCAGCTGCAGCGCGCCGTGGCGGAACGGCGTCTGCAGCACCTCGTCGACCTCGGCCATCTGGCGCCACACCGGCGCCACCGGCGGCGGCGCCAGCACGTCGATCGGCGTGTCCGGCCGCGCCGCGCGCAGCAGCTGCAGCAGCGGCTGGGCCATGACGGCGTCGCCGATCCAGTTCGGCGAGATCAGCAGGATGCGCGGCGGCGCGGCGGCGCTCATGCCGCCGCCTTGTCGGCCGGCGCGGCGGCGGCGGCCGCCTCGTCCTGCGCGTTCAGGCACAGGCCCATCAGCAGGAACAGCATCAGCGCGTAGAACATCGTGCTGCGCACCGACCAGAAGATCACCTCGGTCAGGCCGAAGCTGAAATAGCACACCACCAGCAGCGCGCCGGCCAGCGCCGGCGCCAACAGGCCGGCGGCGACGGTCGGCCGGCGCCGCAGGATGCGCAGGAAGAACAGCAGCGGCAGCAGCAGCGTGGCGCCCCACGCCAGCAGGCCCAGCACGCCGCCGTAGACCAGCGCCTGCACCATGTCGTTGTGGAAGTGGTCGAACTGCAGCACGAAGGGGTCGATCTTGCCGTCGGCGGCCAGCTCGGCCAGTTCGGCCTTGACCTGGGGGGCCGCCGCGCCGCTCAGCGGGTGGCGTTCGATCAGCATCGCCGCGCCGCGCCACAGCTCGAGCCGCACGCCCATGTTGCTGTAGGCGTTGCCGCCGCCGTAGTAGCTGCGCACGTCGTCGATGCCCTGTTCGAGGCGCTGGCGGGCGCCGGTCTGCGGCACGAAGTAGCTGGCCAGCAGCAGCGCCAGCGCGGCCAGCGCGGCGCCCTGGCGCAGCCGGCCGCGCAGCACGTGGCCGTAGCGCACCATCAGCACGCCGGCGAACAGCACCGCCAGCCAGCCGCCGCGGGTGCCGGTGGCGATCGAGCCGGCCAGGCCGGCCAGCGCGCCGAACGCCGGCCACAGCGCCAGGCGGCCCTTGAAGTCGCTGCTGGCGGCCAGGCACATCAGGCCCATGCACAGCACGATGTCGCCGAAGGTGATCGAGTTGATCAGGCCGCCCGGGCGCTGCATGCCCATGCCCCAGCGCTGGTAGACCGAGAAGGCGGCGCCGGCCACGGCACCGGCGATCAGGCCCCACCACAGCGCGCGCCGGCTGGGCCGGCAGGCCAGCACGGCCAGCATGACGGTGGCGGCGGCCAGCATGCGGCCGGGCTTTTCCAGCGCGCGCAGGTGCACGCCGTGGCGCAGCACCATCAGCAGCACGGCGAAGGCCAGGCCCAGGCCGAAGGCCAGCAGCACGCCGCGCACCTGCGGCCAATGGCGCCGCAGCGCCGCCATGCCATCGCGCCGGGTCAGCACGGCCGCCAGCAGGAAGGCGAAGCTGCACAGGCCGACGCCGAAACTGCTGATCAGCGTCAGGAAGGGCAGGCAGAACAGCAGCAGGTGGATCAGCAGGGAGTTGCCGCGCGCCGGCCCGGATAAAGTATGATTCATTCTTGTTCTTGTCGGTTCTATTTGCAATCTATCAACACAGGCAGCGGACTTCATGCACCAGGCACCAACCATCTCCGTCATCATCACCACCTACAACCGTCCCGACGCGCTGCGCGCCGTGGTCGAGGCCTGTTTCGCCCAGGACGACCTGGATTTCGAAATCATTATCGCTGATGACGGCTCGGGCGACAACACACGGGCCTGCGTCGCCGCCCTGCAGGCCGCCGCGCCGGTGCCGCTGCGCCATGTCTGGCAGGACGACCTGGGCTTCCGCGCCGCCCGCGCGCGCAACCTGGGCACGCTGGCCGCCAGCGGCGACTACATCGTCTTCCTCGACGGCGACTGCGTGCCGCGGCGCGACTTCGTGCGCCGCCACCGCCGCCTGGCCCAGCCCGGCCACGTCGTCTGCGGCAGCCGCATCCTGCTCAGCGAGGCCGGCACCGGCCGCGTGCTGGCCGAGGGCATCGACCTGCAGCGCCTCGGCCTGGGCCGCATGCTGCGCTGGCGCCTGGCCGGCCACCTGAACAAGCTGCTGCAGCTGCTGGTCGGCTGGCCCGACCTGGGCCGCACCACGCGGCGCTTCTCCTGGCGCCGCATCAAGAGCTGCAACATGGCGGCCTGGCGCAGCGACCTGGAGCTGGTCAACGGCTTCGACGAGAGCTTCCTCGGCTGGGGCCACGAGGACTCCGACCTGGTGGTGCGCCTGTTCAACGCCGGCGTGATGCGCAAGGACGGCGCCTTCGCCACCGAGGTGTTCCACCTGTGGCACCGCGAGAACCAGCGCGACCAGGAGTCGAGCAACCGCCAACTGGTGCTGCGCCGCGCCGCCGAGCGCACCACCCTGGCGGTGCGCGGCCTGCGCGAGGAGGCGGCCGGCGGCTAGCCGCCGCACCCGCGCCGCGCCCGCTGGCGGCCGCGCTACTCGTCGAGCATGCTCAGGCGCACCAGGTCGGCCACGTTGTCGACCCCCAGCTTGCCCATCAGGCGCGCCTTGTGCACCTCCACCGTGCGCACGCTGATGCCCAGCGCCGGCCCGATGTCGCGGTTGTGCTGGCCCGTCACCACCAGTTGCATCACCTCGCGCTCGCGCGGCGTCAGCTCGGCCAGCAAGGCCAGGCCGCCGGCGCGGCGCTGCTCGGCGCCGCGCTGCTGGCGCTCGCGCGCGTAGGCCTCCTCGATGGCGGCGAGCAGCTTGACGTCGTCGAACGGTTTCTCGAGGAAATCGATGGCGTTGGCCTTGAAGGCGGCGCGCGCCAGCGCCACGTCGCCGTGGCCGCTGACGATCACCACCGGGATGGCGCAACCGAGTTCGGTCAGCCTGGCCTGCAGGCTCAGGCCGTCCATGCCGTTCATGCGGATGTCGGCCAGCAGGCAGCCGGCCCAGTCGCAGCGGCGCGCCGCCAGGAAGTCCTCGGCGCTGGCGAACATGGCGGTGCGGTAGCCGCGCACGCCCAGCAGCAGGCCGAGGGCGTCGCGCACGGCGGGGTCGTCGTCGACGATGAAGACGGTCAAATCATGGGGCAAGGTGGTCTCCGGGGGATGGTGGATTATTGTTATGGATTGTTGTTGTGTGTGCCGGCGTCGGCGGCGGGCGCGCCCAGCGGCAGCACCAGGCGGAACACGCCGTGGCCGCCCGCGTCGAAGCGCAGGCTGCCGCCGTGCGCCTCGGCGATGGCGCGGCTGAGCACCAGGCCCAGGCCCATGCCGCTGGCCTTGGACGAGACGAAGGGTTCGAACAGGCGCCCGGCCAGCCGCTCGGAGACGCCGCCGCCGCTGTCGACCACGCTCAGCTGCAGGCGCGCGCCGGCCAGCTGCTCGACGCTGACGCGGATGCGGCGCTGGCCGGCCGGCCGCGCCAACACGGCGTCGAGCGCGTTGCCCAGCAGGTTGCGCAGCACCAGCTCGATCTGCAGGCGGTCGGCCTGCACCGCCAGCGGCGCCGCCGCGTCGACGCTCAGCTCGACGCCGTGCTGGCGCAGCGCCGCGCCCTGCTGGGCGCAAACGGCGCCGAGCAGGGCGCCGATCTCGAGCGCCTCGAGGCGCATCGCGCCGGTGCGGAAGAAGTCGCGCAGCCGCACCACCACCTCGGCGGCGCGGCCCGACTCGACGATCATGCGGCCGATGGCGTCCTTCAGCACCGGCCCCGTCTCGCCGCGCCCGAGCAGGTGTTCGCAGGCCTTGCCGTAGGCCGACAGCGCCGTCATCGGCTGGTTCAACTCGTGCGCCAGCGCGGCCGCCATCTCGCCGGCGGCGGCCAGGCGCAGCGTCTGCTTGAGCTCGGCCGAGACCTGGCGCAGCTCGTCGACCACCGCGCCGATGAAGAAGCCGACCAGCGCCAGCATGGCGTCGAGCGTCTGCAGCTCGCTGCCGGCGATCTCCACGGCGGTGCTCCACTTGACCAGGCCGATGATGCCGGCCTGCAGCACGAAGACCATCAGCGCGGCGCCGTACAAGCCCTGGCGCGAGGCCGCCCAGATCACCGGCAGGAACAGGAAGTACAGGTATTTGAACTCGGCGTTGGCGACCGCGCCGAACACCGCGTACAGCACGCCCACGCCCAGCGCCAGGTAGGCCAGCGTCTCGCCGCGCCAGAGGATGGCGCGCAGGCCGGCGCGGCCGGCGGCGCTGGCCAGCATCCAGATCAGCGGCATCGACACCAGCACGCCGACCATGTCGCCGACGCCGAAGCGCAGCAGCGCCAGGCCCCACTGCGCCGGCGGCACCAGGCCGGCGGCGCACAGCAGGCTGATGTAGACCAGGGCGTTGAACAGGCTGCCGGCGGCGACGATGCCGCCCCAGCGGAACAGGCGGCGGCGGCGGTCGAACAAGGCGGCGCTGGAGAAGCGGCGGCGCAGCGCGGCGCCGATCAGGCCGTAGCCGGCGGTCAGCCAGAGCGCGCCGAGCACGGTGAGCCAGGGGCCGGCCGGCATGCCGCGCACCAGCACCTCGCCGCCCAGCAGGGCCAGGAACAACGGCAGCGCGGCGCGGCGGCCGTGCAGCAGCCAGAACACCAGGCCGAGCGCCGGATCGGGGTTCCACGGGGTGATGTTCAGGCCGTACAGGGGCTCGATGTAGGTGGCCCAGTCGAACAGCAGATACAGCGCGACGAAGGCGGGGTACTGCAGCGGACGGAGGAAGGCGGGACGCATAGGCTTGGGTTTGTATCGTTATGTTGCATTATGCACCGGCCGCGGCGTTGGCGCATTGCCAATTCCGCGTACGTGTTCCACGTAGTTTTGCGCGCATCGCACGCTATTTTGCGCGCAAACGGCGGCCGGCCGCCATCCCCGCCACTACGGGTATGCCGTAAGCCAATCCGCCAATTTACAGTACGTTACACAAGGAGTTACCATTCCACTATTGCTCATTGCGTCCAGGCATCCCCGCCCGGCGCCTGCGCCCGATTTCCCGCCCACCGGCCTACCCGAGATACCATACGATGTCGCCATTGATCACCCTACGCTCCGGTCTGAGCGGCACCGACGGCCTGGCGCACTTGCGCGAGACCATCAAGCTGTCGCTGCGCGCCTTCCTCAACCGCCAGGCCACCTACGGCTGGCTGCAGCTGCTCAACTCGCACCCGCTGTTCCACGAGCTGGTCAAGGCGCGGCCGCGGCTGGTCTACAAGATCTACCGCCCCTACCTGAGCAACACCTTCGACTGCGCCGAACGGCTGGCGCTGCTGCAGGCGCACTACCGCTTCATCTTCCGCCACGGCCTGGGCGCGCTGGTGGTGCGCGCGGCGCAGCAGCCGGTGCTGCTGGGCCAGGTCGAGGGCAAGGGCGGCGCGTTCTACGGCGTCGAACTGTGCGCCGTCGAGCCGCTCGAACGCGAGGGCGAGCTGGTGCTGCGCCTGGTGCAGGGCGCCGACCTGGTCTACTCGGTGGCCTTCTCCTTCTTCCGCGACGGCCCGCACATGGCGCTGGGCATCGGCTGCCTGCAGGGGCCGCAGGGCGAGCACGGCCTGGGCCTGATCCGCGAGGCCACCCGCGAGCTGCACGGCCTGCGGCCGAAGAACCTGATGGTGCGCCTGCTGGCCCAGCTGGGCCACGACTTCGGCTGCCGCCACATGCTGCTGGTGGGCAACCCGAACCGCGCCGTGCGCGCCGCCGCCCGCAAGGGCCGCGTGTACGCCGACTACGACGCGCTGTGGCAGGAGATGGAGGCGCGGCCGCGTCTGGACGGCGACTACCAGCTGCCGTGCGAACCGCTGTGCCCGCCCGACATGGCCGGGATCGCCTCGAAGAAGCGCTCCGAGGCGCGCAAGCGCTTCGACACCCTGCTGGCGCTGGCCGCCACCGTGCGCGCCGGCCTGCAGGCGCCGCACATCGAGGCGGTGGCCAGCGGCGTGGACGCGGCGCACGACTTCTCGGCGGCCGCCGCGGCGGCCGACGAGCTGAACTACGCTGGCGCCGCCCTGTAGCGCGGCGCTCCGGCCGCGCGCTTGACGCGCCGCGCGCCATACCCGCGCGCAAGGCGTAGAATCGGACCTGGCGCCGCCGCCGGCGGAGCCGCCCACCCCGCTGTGGGCTCACGTTGGCACAAGGGAGCAAGCACGATGCGCATGGACATCTACCGCAGGGCCGAGCACGACGGCATCTTTTCCTACCTGGCCGTACCCGAGGGCAAGCCGATCCCCGAGGAGGCCATCAACACCGACTGGCAGCGCGAGACCAGCGCGCTCGAGGTCGACGAGCTGGCCGCCGGCCTGCCCGGCTACCACATCGACCAGCCGCTCGAACAAATCCGCGCCAAGGGCTACGCCATCACGGCGCTCAAGGACATGGGCTAGGCCGACACGTCCCCCCGGCGCTGGCCGGGCTTGACCAGCCGAGCGGCGCTGGGTAGGATTAGATCCTATCAGGCGACAGGGGATCATCATGCGGACAACCCAGCAATTTAGCATCACCTTGCCGACGGAAATGGCTGAGATTGTGAAAACCAAGGTCGCCTCCGGCGAGTACGCCACCGAAAGCGAAGTGATTCGAGATGGCCTGCGCGCCCTGCTGGCGCGTGACCGCGCGATGGAGCAGTGGTTGCAGCAAAGCGTGCTACCCGCGTTCGACGCGCTCAAGGCCGATCCACAACGGGCCGTCAGCATAGAACAAGTGCGGGCCAGACTGGCCGCAGAGCACTTGAAGGCCACCGGCAAGACATAATGAGCCATACGGTCCTGTTCACGCCCGAGGCGGAGGAACAGCTAACAGCACTGTATCGCTATATTGCTGCGGCGGCCAAGACTATGCGAGCGCGCTGCAAAGCGGGCCGGACGAATAGTCTACGTATTGCGCCCGTCTGCGCCCGCCCCCACGAACGACCGCCGCCTGCCGCTCAGTCCAGATAGGCGGCGCGCAGCGCCGCCGCCTTGGCCAGCACGTCGGCCACGGCGAAGCCGTCCAGGCTGTCGGGGCAGTCCGACAGCACGCGCGCGCTCAGGCGCGAGCGCGGCCCCCACTCCACCTCCTTGACGCCGTTGTTCTGGTAGATGCCGACCACCGCCGTGTCGTAGGCCGAGGCGATGTGGATCAGCGCCGTGTCCGGGCTGATCACCAGGTCGGCGCGCTGGCACAAGCGCAGCAGGCGCGGCAGGTTGCCCTGGCAGTTGACCACCTGCCCGGCCGCCGCGCCGCCGGCCTCGGCCAGCACGGCCCCGGCCGCCGCCGCGGTCGCGTCGGTGCAGACCAGGCACAGCGCCGCCTGCGGCGCCAGCGCGCCCAAGCCGCGCAGCAGCTCGGCCGCCTGCGCCGCGCCGATGTTGCGCCAGGCGTCGGCGGCGAACAGGTTTACCACCACCACCTCGCGCCCCGGCGCGAACATCCGGTCGATCTCCGGACAGCAGGGCGGCATGCCGATGTCGTAGGCCAGTTCGGCCTCGCCGGGCAGGCCCATCTGCTCGAGCGCGGCGGCGCAGGCCGCCACCTTGTGCGTCGGCGGCCCACCGTCGAGGCCGCACAGGTCGATCACCCGGCCCGGCCGCGCCAGCCACAGCAGCAGCTTGCTCTTCTCCTTGCGCAGCCGCTGCCAGGTGACGATGTAGTCGTAGCGCTCGCGGCGCAGCGCCAGCGCGGTGCGCACAGTCTCGAGCCAGCCCGGCCGCTGCACGCGCCACAGCCGCGCCAGGCGCGCGTCCTGGCCCCAGAAGGCCGCCGTCGCGCCGGCCACGGTGGCGTGGATCTCGCAGTCGGGCGCGCGCGCGCGCAGGGCGGCGACAAAGGCGGTGTTGACCACCGCGTCGCCCAGCTTGCCGTCCTGCGAAAAGAACAGCACCTTGCGCGGCGCCGGGTACGGCCTAGTACTCAATGGCCACCTCGGTGGCGCCCAGCTGCTGCTGCAGCGCCAGCGTCAGCTCGTCGGACGGCGCCACGCACCAGGCCTCGCCCAGCTGCAGCACGCAGGCCACGCCCTGGGTGTTGATGCGCGCCTGCACCGGCAGGCCGGACTCGGAGCGGTGCGGCGCCAGCACCTCGGCGATCTTGCGGCTGTCCAGCGTGGCCGGCAGCGCCAGGCCGAGCTGGCGGCCGTACTGGATGCGCGCGGCGACGATGTCGAACACCTTCTCGGCCGAGATGCGCAGGCCGCCCGAGAAGCGGTCCTCCGACACCTTGCCGACCACGGCGAGGAACTCGTCCTCCTTGATGATCTTCTTGTTCTCCTCGTACACCTCGGAGTAGATGGTCACCTCGACCACCGCGCTCTTGTCGTCCAGGGTGACGATGAGCAGCTTGCCGCGCTGCGTCATCTGCGGCCGGATGCCGGTGATCACGCCGCACAGCATGCGCGGCTCGCGCGACGGCTCCAGCTCGGCCAGCTTGGTGCGGGCGAAGCGGCGCGCCTCCGGCGCGAACGAGTCGAACATGTGGCCCGACAGGTAGAAGCCGAGCGCGATCTTCTCCTCGGCCAGCTTCTGCCGGTCGCTGAACGGCGCGCACTTGACGTACTCGGGCGGCGCCACCAAGTCGCTGTCGTCGCCACCGAACAGGCTGACCTGGTTGGCCGCCTTCAGCTCCTGGTCGGCGCACTCCATGGCGAAGGCCACGCTGGCCAGCAAAATGGCGCGGTCGATGCCGAGGCAGTCGAAGGCGCCGCTGCGGATCAGCGACTCGATGGTGCGGCGGTTGATCTGCTTCTTGTCGACCCGCTTGCAGAAGTCGAACAGGCTGGTGAACGGCCCGCCGGCGCTGCGCGCGGCGATGATCGCCTCGATCGCGCTCTGCCCCGAACCCTTGACCGCGCCGAGGCCGTAGCGGATCTGCGTGACCTTCTTGCCCGTCACCGAAGGCGGCGGGCCGTCCGGCATGAAGCGGTAGTCGGACTTGTTGATGTCCGGCGGCAGCAGCGTCAGGCCGCAGATGTCGATGCAATCCTCGACCAGGATCTTCACCTTGTCGGTGTCGTCCATCGCCAGCGACATGTTGGCCGCCATGAACGCGGCCGGGTGGTGCGCCTTCAAATAGGCGGTGTGGTAGGACAGCAGCGCGTAGGCGGCGGCGTGCGATTTGTTGAAGCCGTAGCCGGCGAACTTCTCCATCAAGTCGAAGATCTCGTCGGCCTTGGCGGTGCTCAAACCGTCCTTGGCGGCGCCGTCGCGGAAGATCTGGCGGTGCTCGGCCATTTCCTCGGCCTTCTTCTTACCCATCGCGCGGCGCAGCATGTCGGCGCCGCCCAGCGAATAGCCGCCGACGATCTGCGCCATCTGCATCACCTGCTCCTGGTAGACCATGATGCCGTAGGTCTCGGACAAAATGGACTCGGTGCGCGGATCTGGATAGTCGAACTTTTCGCCGTGCTTGCGTTTGCAGAAGTCGGGGATCAGGTCCATCGGGCCCGGACGGTACAGCGCCACCAGGGCGATGATGTCCTCGAAGCGGTCGGGCCGGGCGTCCTTCAACATGCCCTGCATGCCACGCGACTCCAACTGGAACACGGCGACGGTCTTGGCCTTGGTCAGCAGCTCGTAGGACGGCCGGTCGTTGAGCGGCAGCTTGGCCAGGTCGAACTCGGACTCCTTCGGATCGAGCAGCTTGATGTAGCGCACCGCGCGGTCGAGGATGGTCAGCGTGGTCAAGCCCAAAAAGTCGAACTTGACCAGGCCGACGGCCTCCACGTCGTCCTTGTCGTACTGCGACACCACGCCACCGTCGCCGCCCTGGGTGTACAGCGGGCAGAAGTCGGTCAGCTTGCCCGGCGCGATCAACACGCCGCCGGCGTGCATGCCGATGTTGCGGGTGATGCCCTCGACCTGCTGCGCCAGTTCGAGCAGCTGAGCCACCTCCTCCTCGTTCTCCTGGCGCTCCTTGAGCATCGGCTCCTCTTCGATAGCGTCGGCGATGGTCACCGGCTTGCCCGGCTTGAACGGGATCAGCTTGGAGACGCCGTCGCAGAAGTTGTAGCCGAAGTCCATCACGCGGCCGACGTCGCGGATCGCGCCCTTGGCCGCCATGGTGCCGAAGGTGGCGATCTGCGACACCGCCTCCTTGCCGTACAGGTCCTTGACGTGCTGGATGACGCGGTCGCGCCCCTCCTGGCAGAAGTCGATATCGAAGTCGGGCATGGAGACCCGCTCGGGGTTGAGGAAGCGCTCGAACAGCAGGTTGTACTTGAGCGGGTCCAGGTCGGTGATCAGCAGCGAGTAGGCCACCAGCGAGCCGGCGCCGGAACCCCGGCCCGGTCCGACCGGCACGCCGTTCTCCTTGGCCCACTGGATGAACTCGGCCACGATCAGGAAGTAGCCGGGGAACTTCATGTTGCAGATGGTGTCGGTCTCGAACTTCAGGCGCGCCTCGTAGCGCGGCCGCTCCTTCTCGCGCCGCTCCGGGTCGGCGTACAGCTCGAGCAGGCGCTTCTCCAGGCCGGCCTTGGACTCGGCGACGAGGAACTCGTCGATGCTCATGCCGGGCGGCGTGGGGAAGTTGGGCAGCTGCGGCTTGCCCAGTGTGAGCGTCAGGTTGCAGCGCTTGGCGATCTCCACCGAGTTGGCCAGCGCCGCCGGCAGGTCGGCGAAGCGCTCGGCCATTTCGGCCTGGGTCTGGAAGCGCATCGACTCGTTGAAGCGGCGCACCCGCTTGGCGTTGGCCAGCATTTCGCCCTCGGCGATGCAGGTGCGCGCCTCGTGGGCGATGTACTCGTCGGGCGAGATGAACTGCACCGGATGGGTCGCCACCACCGGCAGGCCCAGCTTGGCCGCCAGCGCCACGGCGTGGCGCACCTGGGCCTCCTGGTTGGCCTGGCCGGCGCGCTGGATCTCCAGGTAGAAGTGGCCGGGGAAGATCGCCGCCCACTTCTGCGCGTGGCGCTCGGCCAGCGCCAGGTTGCCGTTCTCGATGGCGATGCCGACGTCGCCGAAGTGGGCGCCGGACAGCGCGATCAGGCCGTCGGCCGGGTTCTCGCCGGGCAGCAGCTCGTAGGTGTTGGTGGTGAGCGCCTGCAACCACTCCAGGCGCACCTCGGCGCGGCCCTTGTACTGGTTGGTCAGGAAGGCCGACGACAGCAGCTCGCACAGCTGCAGATAGCCCATGCGGTTCTTGGCCAGCAGCAGCAGGCGGCTGGGTTTGTCGCGGTTGTCGTCGTTGCTGATCCAGACGTCGACGCCGACCACCGGCTTGATGCCCTTGCCGCGCGCCGACTTGTAGAACTTGACCATGCCGAACAGGTTGGACAGGTCGGTCATCGCCAGCGCCGCCTGTTTGTCTTTTGCGGCGGCCGAGATCAGGTCGTCGATGCGCACCAGGCCGTCGACGATCGAGTATTCGGAGTGCACCCGCAGGTGGACGAAGGCCGGGCCGCTGGCGGCCGCCGCAGGGGCGGAGGCCGCGTTGTCTTGTTCGTTTGCTACCATGTTCATTCGCTGCTACCCGCTGGATTCATATCGCGCTATTTTACCGTGTTCAACGCTCCAGCCGGGTTTGAATGATGGGGCGCGGCGCTGGCGGGACTGGCTTGCGGGGCGGCGCTTTGTGTGTATCATACACACATGAACAGCGCCGAACTTATTAAGCGGCTTGAACAGTCGGGTTGGGTGCTTCGAGGCATCAAAGGCTCGCACCACGTCTACACACATCCCGGCAAAGGCGGCCATATCAGCGTTCCCCATCCCAAAAAGGATCTTGGCATCGGGTTGGTGAACAACATATTGAAGCAGGCCGGCTTGAAATAGGAGAGGCTGATGAAGTATCCCGTTGCAATTGAACCCGGCAATGATAAGCAGGCGTTCGGCGTGGTGGTGCCCGACCTGCCCGGCTGCTTTTCCGCCGGCGACACCTTGGACGAGGCGATCGACAACGCCCGCGAGGCCATCGACCTGTGGCTGGAGACGGTGATCGACGACGGCGGCCCGGTGCCCGACGCGCGCCCCATTGCAGAGCACTACCACGATCCCGCGTTCGCCGGCTGGATTTGGGCGGTGGTGGAGATCGATTTGGCCAGCCTGTCGGACAAGACCGAGCGCATTAACATCACCCTGCCCTCGCGCGTCCTGCGGCGCATCGACAAGGCGGCGCTGGCGGCCGGCGAATCGCGCTCGGGCTTTATCGCCCGCCGCATGCTGGCGGTCTGAGGCCATTCCCGACTACATCCATGGGAAGCGCGCTATCTCAGCGCATTACTTGCAAATGGCTGTTCTTTGTCAGCACTGCCTTGCCGGTCACCAGACCATTACCATTTAACGTTTTCTTGAAAAACTCCCGTTTTTTTAATGGTTTCATCTAGATCAGAACGTTTTGTGAGAGACTAGGCTAGGTTTAAACAAAAATAATGCGGGGGTGTCAATGCTCGGCGCCGACCGCGTCCTAGCCTATGTGGAACGCCAGCCAAACGGCAAGTACGCGCGTCAACTCGGCTACCTATATGAGCTGCTGGCTGGCGAACAGCTGCCGTTGCAGGTGGTGATCGGCGGCGCCTACGTCGACCTGCTCGACGCGGACAAATACCTGGTCGCCGCCATGCCCGACAAGAGCAGCGTTTCGTGCGCGCCTTGCGCGATGCCGGCAAGTCGACGTTCGCCGAGGTGTTGGCGGAGTCCGCGCTCGCCGAGCTGCAGAATCTGATCGTCGAGCAACGCTATGCCCAGGCCGCCTTTCGCGATTGGCAGAACTATGTTGGGGAATCGATGCCGGGACGCGCCCCCATCGTGCACTACGTCTGCCCGCCGGGCAACATGGTGCGCGACCTGATGGCAGGCCTGGTCGACTGCGCCGCCAGGACGCAGGGCGTGCACCCGATCGTGCGCGCCGCATTGGTATCGTTCGGGTTCGTCTTCATCCACCCTTTCGAGGACGGCAACGGGCGTATCCACCGCTTCCTGATCCACGACTTCCTGGGCCGCGACGGTGTCGTGCCGGCCGGGATGGTGCTGCCCGTATCGGCCCACATGCTGCACCACCCGCAGGAATATGATCGCGTGCTCGATTCGTACTCCAAGCCGCTGCGCACCGTCGTCAGCATCAGCGTCGACGACGACGAGCAACTGACGATCAACAACCCCGCCGAGGCTTCCGGATCGTACCGCTACCCGGACCTCACCGGCCAGGTCCATTATCTGCTGCAAGCGGTCGAACAGACCATTCGTACCGAGCTGGTGACGGAAATCGTGTTTATCCGCAGCTATGACCGAGCCAAGGTAGCCATCCGCGAAGTGGTGGACATGCCGAACGCGCGCCTCGACCTGCTGATCAAGCTGCTTTATCAAAACAAAGGCAGCCTTTCCAACGGCAAGCGCCCGCTGTTCAAGGAAATCGTGGACGAGGAGTTGGCGCGTATCGAGATGGCGTTCCAGGCTGCTTTCGCCGAGCAGACGATTGAGCTGGGCGAAGCAGACTGAAGACGTATTTGACGCGGCGCATGGGCCAGGCGCGCGCCACGGGCAACAGCGGGTGATCGTAAAAAAACCCGCGCGGGGCGGGTTGTTCGATGCGGCCTAGAACCGATGGTTAATTTGACAATCCCTCATGATTCCGTTCGCAGTATGCCGTGATGCACAGTTGAACGGGACAATCTGATGATGGCTTCCTTTGCACCAAATTTCGTGAGACCCTTTGCCCTGTCGGAGGTACACATAGCCATGTTTTTTTAAGAGTTCAATGACAAGCTTGTAATACCCATTCATGCCAGGCAAAGGCGCAGATCTGTTATAGGCTGAGGAACCGGCATCGAGTGCATCTGCAGCGATAGTAGTTCGCATGTGGCAAGGTTCACCTCTTTTACGAGATCATCCATTGACGTCGCTTCGCAGACCAGCCCCCGCAGATCGTCGCTGGTTGCCACAAATACGCCAGCCTCGTCATCGCGGATCACATTGACTCTCAGCTTCAAGGGCACGCCCAGACGGGCCATCTGCTTCCAAAACGGAAAACCGATTCTGTACATGTTGTGCGCCCTAAAGCTTGTTGAATAGTAAGGTGTTTCGCGTGTTACTTTGGCATGGCTCTGATACGGCCATGGAATCCGAATCATTGTACATAAAAAATTGGCGTATTTCCTTGCTAGACCAGATATACAATAAAACTCATTTAGAAAGGAGGACCTCGTGATCGCAATCAAAGTAACTACCGTAGGTGCATCTGAGGGGCTGATCTTGAACAAGGAGGTCAGTCGCATCCTGAACGTGCGGAAAGGCGATACCCTGTATCTGACCGAGGCCCCGGACGGCGCGATGCGCATCACACCGTACAACCCGGCGTTTGAGCGGCAGATGGCCTTGGCCGAGTCGATCATGCACGACGACCGCGAGATCCTGCGGGCGCTCGCCAAATGAGCTGGCAATGGGTGCGGCGAGATACGGTTTTTGCGCTCCACGACAAGCAACTGGCAGTTCGACGCCATCAATTTCATGCTTGCCATCGCCGCCGGCAACATGACGGAGCTGCAGGCGGCCGACTGGATACGCCAGCGCCTTGTCACAGCATAATCCCCCTGCCCTCGTCTACAGTGGCGAAGTCAGCGAAAATTTGCTGAGGCCAATTGGGAGCGCGCATGCCACTCCCCCATGCGCGCCGCAATTTCCGCCGCCTTGCGCTCCACCCCGGGCTCGTCCAGGTAATAGCTGGGGTCGCTGGCCAACAGCTCCATGTCGTCGGTATAGGAATCGAGGACGGCAAAAAGCTCATCAAGCAGGAGGAACAGCGGTTCATCGAGCGCCAGAGACTCCGCCTTGAACCGTGCGATGAAAATACGTTGAAAGTCCGGCAGAGACAACTCATGGTTCAGATAGCTCGCCAGCAACTTGCTGAAAATGGCGTAAGCGTCAATCATCACCCACCTCCCAATCTTCCCGTGTTTAGCACATGCCACAACTGTAATTCTGTCAACTTCCAGGCGGACAAAAAATCGCCATTCGGCTTGCGTATAACGTTTAGCCCGCTAGACCTATCCACCAAATGTACCACTGGCAAGTTTCTGAAGCTACCGACGCATACCACGGTGTGCGGCGATGCCACGTGCCGAAGCAACGCCATTTGAAAAGCATGCAAACTTGCAGAATCCCGTTGGCCAAAAATGCCAAAGTCAGCCGCATGTTTAAACGCATGACATAGCTGCTTCTTGGTGAAGCGGATCCTCTTTCCCCGACTCGTATCCATTCGACGTTACCTCAGACGACATAGTTCAAATGGTATGGTGGGCGCATCGGCAGCCAACGACCATGATACGCCGCAAAACCCAAGCGGCGGCGCGGCGCCCACAATTTGCCCAATAAACAGGCAGCGGCGGCGCCCGCCGCCGCGTTAGCGCTTATAATGTCGCCTGTCCCGCTTTTTACCGATACGCACCATGCAAGAGCACACCTCCAGCGCCGCCGACCAGGCCGGCGCAGCCGCAGCGGCGGCCGCCGCCGCGCTGCACGTCAACATCTCCGCCTACAAGTTCATCACCTTCGACGACACCGAGGAAATGCGCCCGCAGTACCAGGCCATTTGCGCCGAGCTGGGCCTCAAGGGCACCATTTTGCTCACGCCCGAGGGCATCAACATGTTCCTGTCCGGCCCGCGCGGCCAGATCGACCGCTACCTGGCCTGGGTGCGCAGCGACGCCCGCTTCGCCGACCTCGAGGTCAAGGAGAGCTACTCGGCCGAGCAGTCGCACAAGCGCATGCTGGTGAAGATCAAAAAAGAGATCATCACCATGCGCATGCCGCTGATCAAGCCGGAGGACGGCCGCGCCCCCTTCGTCGAGGCCAAGACGCTCAAGCGCTGGCTCGACAACGGCGTCGACGACGCCGGCAAGCCGGTGGTGATGGTCGACACGCGCAACGACTTCGAGGTCGACGTCGGCACCTTCGACAACACGGTTGACTACCGCATCGCCAAGTTCACCGAGTTCCCCGAGGTGATCGCCGCGCACAAGGACGACTTCGCCGGCAAGACCGTGGTGACCTTCTGCACCGGCGGCATCCGCTGCGAGAAGGCGGCGATCCACATGCAGAACATCGGCTACGACAGCGTCTACCAGCTCGAGGGCGGCATCCTCAAGTACTTCGAGGAGGTCGGCGGCGCCCACTACACGGGTGACTGCTTCGTGTTCGACTACCGCACCGCGCTCGACCCGCAGTTGCAGCCGACCGAGACGGTGCAGTGCTTCGTCTGCCGGGCCGTGGTCACGCCGCGCCAGCAGTTGTCGCCCGAGTACGTCTATGAGGTGTCCTGCCCGCACTGCCACGGCAAGCAGCAGCCTGAGGCCTGAGGCCTGGCGCCCGGTGCGCCGGGCGCGGACGAAAAAAAGGGCGGACCGCGCTGGTCCGCCCTTTTTTCGTCCGCGCCGCGCTACTGCCGGGCGCGCGGCACCAGTTGCTGCAACACCGACTGGTAGGCGTTGCGGGCGGTCTGGAACACCGCCAGCTTGGCGTTCAGCTCGGCCATCTGCGCGTCGACGAACTGCAGGTTGGTGACCTGCTCGCGGGCCGCCTCGCTCAGCTCGCCCAACCTATAGCTGACGCCGTCGACCGTCACTTCCACCTCATCGTTCAACATGTCGATCCCTCCGCCGGCCGCTTAGCGGAAGTACATCGCCGTGTCGCGCACGTCGTCGGCGGCCAGCAAGCCGGCCGAGGCGCGCATGCGCAGCGAGGTCAACAGATAGTTGTAGCGCGCCTGTGCCAGATCGCGCTTGCTGGTGTAGAACTGCTGGCGTGCGTTCAGCAGGTCCAGGTTGATGCGCACGCCACCCTTGATGCTCTGGGTGGTGGCCTTCATCAGCAGTTCCGCCGAGGCGACCGACTTCTCTAGCGCGCCGATGCGCGCTACGCTGCTGAGCAAGGCGTTGTAGTCCTTGCGCAGCTCAACCAGCACCTTGTTGATCTGCCCCTGCAAATCGGACTTGGCCTTTTCCTCGTTGGCGATGGCCTGGCGCGCCTGCGCGTTGACCGAGCCGCCGGAGTAAAGTGGAACATTCAACTGGATGCCGATGCTGCGCACCGTGGTGTCCTGGTTGACCGTGGTGATCGAGTCGGACGAGCCCTTGCTGTAGTTTGCGACAAAATCGACGCGCGGGGCATGACCGGCCATCGCCTTGTTAAACTCCTGGCGGGCAATCTCGGTGCCGACCGTCAAGGTCTTGATGTCCGGATTGCGCTCCATGGCGATCGCTTTCCAATCTTCGAAGCTCTGGCCGTCCGACGGCCGGACGCGGAAGTCTGGCGCCAGGGGATCGAGGTCGCCGACGTCGCTGCCGATGATCTTAGCCAAGGTCTCGCGTGCGTTGGCGACGCCGTCTATGCTTTCCAACACCTGGGCCTCCGCCACATCCAGCCGGGCCTGGGTTTCCAGCATGTCGGTGCGAGTTCCCTCGCCCTTTTCGAACATCTTGTCGTTGACCTTGCGCTGCTCAGTGTACAGGTCGCGCTCGGCACGGGACAGGTTCAGTAGATCGTCCTTGTACAGCACGTCCAAATAGGCGTTGACCACGCGGACGATCACCTCCTGTTGCTGGCTGGCGAACTGCGAGGCGGCATATTTGCTTTGCGCCTGGCCCTGCTTAAAGCGTGCCCAGGCATCCAGATTGAACAAGGTCTGGCGCAGTTGCACACCGGCCGAACGGCTGATGTAGTCCTCGGGAAGGGTCGTCTTACCGATGACACGGGTGGTCCGGTTCTGGCTGCCGCTGTAGTTTGCCGACAGGCTGGGCAGCAGGTTCGATAGACCCAGCTGACGGTTTTCCTTGCCGCCCTCGTTGGCGAAATACGCCGAGCGGTAGACGGGGTCGTTCTGCAAGGCCGCCTCGTAGGCCTGCATCAAACCCAAGGCCATGGCGCCTGAGCTATGCAGCAGCAGTGCGGCGCCGACGGCCAGCGCGCCGGCGAGCGGACGCGGTAGTGCTTTCGACAATCGGGCCACCATCACTCCTCCGACATGGACGATTTAGCGCGGTCGAAGACCGGCTTGAGCAGGTAGCTCATCAAGGTGCGCTCGCCAGTCTTGACGAACATTTCAACCGGCATGCCGGCCTGTATATCCAGCTTCTTCTGCGCGATCATCTTCACGCCCTCGGGCGAGACCCTGGCGCGCACCTTGTAGTACGGGTTGCCGGTGCGCTCCTCGACGGCGCGGTCGGCCGACACCTGGATCACCACGCCGGAAATGTGCGGCGTCTGGTTGGTGTTGAAGGCGGAGAAGATCAGATCGACCGGCAGGCCGTTGTGCACGCGGTCGATCAGATTGACCGGCAACTGCCCTTCCACCACCAGCGGATCGGCGCTCGGCACGATCTCCATCATCTTGGCGCCCGGCCCCACCACGCCGCCCGGCGTGAACACGGCCAGTCCAACGATGGTGCCATCGACCCCCGCTTTCACGTCGGTGTTCCCCAGCTCGTACTCCTGCCCGGCGATGCGGCTGACCAGGCTCTCGGCCTCGCGCTGCACGTCGGCCAGGTTGGTGCGCACTTCTTTCTGGAAATCCTGACCACGCTGCTGGCGACGCAGGCCCATCTCCATGATCTGGCGGCGGTAGCGGCCGATATTGCCGATATCCTCGGCAATGGCGCCGCTGATCTGCGAGTAGCTACGCTCTGCATCGAGCAGACGGGTACGCGCCACGTAGCCTTCGCGCGCAAGATCGCGCAAGTTGTCGAGTTGTTCCTTGAGGAAGCCGAGCTGGGCTTTTTTGGCGTCGCGTGATTCCTCGATGCCAGCCAGTTGCGACTTGATGCCGGCGATGTTCTCGTCGTAGGCCGACAGTTCGCTGTTGAGCGAGCCGCGACGGGAATTGAACAACTGCGTTTGCAGCTCGAAGCCGGCGATGACGCGCGGGTCGGCCTTGTAGGGCAGCAGGCTGGGCGGGAAGGCCGGCGCGCTGGCGCCGGCCAGCTCGGCCTGCAGCCGCGCCTCGGCGGTGCGCGCGGTGATGTACTGCGAGCGGGTGGTCTCGGTCTGGGTGCTGGCCTGGGTGCTGTTCATGCGCACCAGCACCTGCCCCTTGGCCACGATGTCGCCGTCCTTGACCAGGATCTCTTGGATGGTGCCGCCGATCTGGTGCTGCACCGCCTTGCGGCTGCCCTCCTTGGTCACCGTGCCGGACATCGGCACGCCCTTATCGAGCGGCGCGAAACAGGCCCACAAGAAGAAGCCGCCCACGCCCAGCAGGACGATCAGCCAGCCTAGGCGGCTGTAGGCGCTGGCGTCGGTGTTGACGGTCAACGGGGTGACATCGCGCGACACCACGTCGGTCGGGGCGCTGTCTTTGCTTAAAATGTTACGCATGGTTACTCCTGTTCCTTAATGGCTGCCGTCTCGGCGACTGCGGCGGCGGGCGCCTGCGGCGCGGCGGCGGGCGGCTGGGCCGGGGCCGCCTTAGCCTGCTGCTGGGCCAAGGCTTTTTGGTTCGATTCGTTGAGGGCGGCGAGCACCTCGCGGGTCGGGCCGTAGGCCGCCACGCTGCCCTCGCGCAGGATCAGCAGCCTGGAAGTGGCGCTGATGATGTTGGTGCGGTGGGTGATCAGCACGATGGTCTTGCCGCGCTGGCGCAGCTCGTTGATCGCCAGCACCAGGGCCTGCTCGCCGGCGTCGTCTAGGTTCGAATTCGGTTCATCGAGCACGATCAGGGCGGGGTCGCCGTACAGCGCGCGCGCCAGGCCGAGGCGCTGGCGCTGGCCGCCGGACAGGCCGGCGCCGCCGTCGCCGAGCACGGTGTCGTAACCCTTGGCCATGTGCAGGATCATGTCGTGCACGCCGGCCCGCTTGGCCGCCTGCACCACTTGGTCGGGCACGATCTCGCCGAAGCGGGCGATGTTCTCGCTGACCGTGCCGGCGAATAATTCGATGTCCTGTGGCAGGTAGCCGATATGCGGTCCCAGCTGGGCCTTGTTCCAGGCGTAGATGTCGGCGCCGTCCAGGCGCACCTTGCCGACCATGGAAGGCCAGACGCCGACCAGCAAACGGGCCAGCGTCGACTTGCCCGAACCGCTTGGGCCGATCACGCCGAGCACGTCGCCGGCGACGATGGCGAAATTAACACCCTTCAACACCGGCACCTGGACGCCCGGCGGCGCCGCCGTCACGCCTTCGACGGCGACGGCGCCGACCGGCTTGGGCAGGGGCATGCCGGCGGAACGCTCGGGGTTGTCGCCCAGCAGTTTGACCAGGCGCTCGTAGGCGCTGCGGGTGTTGCTGTAGCTTTTCCACACGCCGATGACCTGCTGCACCGGCTGCAGCGCGCGGCCGACCAGGATCGAGGCGGCAATCATCATGCCGGAGGTGATCTTTCCCTCCACCGCCAGCAGCGCGCCATAGCCGAGCACCAGCGACTGCAGCGAGACCTGAACGAACTTGGTCACGGCGGCGACGCGGCCGGCCTTTTCGCTGGCCTCGGCCTGCAGTTGCAGGAAGCGCGAATGCAGCGACAACCAGCGGCTCATCAGGTTGGGCAACATGCCCATCGATTCGATCACCTCGGCGTTGCGCAAATTGTTGGTCGCCAGGTTGTTCGAGGCGATGGCCATGGTGTTGGCCTCGGCCAAGGGCTTGTGCGAGACGCGCTCATTGATGTAGGCCAGCGCCACCAGCACGGCCGTGCCGCACAACGCGAACACGCCCAGCGAAGGTTCGAACATGAAGATGACGATCAGGTAGACGGGGAACCATGGCGCGTCGAAGAACGCGAACAGCGCGTTGCCGGTCAGGAATTGACGGATATTGGTCAGGTCGCTCAGCGCCTGGCCAGCGTTGCCGCCGGCCTTCTTCAAGTTCTGCTCGAACGCGGCGGTGTAGACACGCTGGTTCATCTGCAGGTCGAAGCGGGCGCCGACGCGCACCAGCACGAAGCTGCGCACCAGTTCGAGCAGGCTCATGAACAGGTAGGCGCCCAGCATCATCAGGGTCAGCATCAACAGCGTGGTCTCGTTGCGGCTGGGCAGCACACGGTCGTAGACCTGCAGCATGTACAAGGAGGGCACCAGCATCAGCATGTTGCTGACCGCGCTGAAGCAGCCGACGGTCATGAAGGTGCCTTTGAACGTGGCGAGCGCCTGTTCGATCTCGTTCTTAGGTTTGAGGAAATTTTTCATTGATACATCACAGTGCAATGTTAAACGGCTGGACGGCAAGGCTACCGCGACAGCGGCGAGAAGCTACATTATCGCTCAAAACAATTGGAAAATGTGATGTGCGTCACAATTTTTTGCGGGAAATGAAAAAAAACCCGCCTCCGTTGCAGGGAGGCGGGCTTCGCGGTGTCATCCCCCACTCGCGCGGGGGACTAGCCGATCACTGATTAGTGCAGCAGGAATGCGGCAGCGGTGATGGTGGTGACGCCGGTCAGTTGGATGACCGTGTCGGCGGTACCGTTGGAGTCCAGATCGATGTACAGCTTGCCGGTCGTGGAATCCAGAGCAACAGCGATGGTGTCGGTGGTCGACGTGCCGGTGTTCTGCAGGAACACGGTTGCGTCGGCGGCGTTGGTTTGCACGCTGACAACCACTTTCGAGAAGGTGCCGGTATCGACGTTCAGGTCGATGATGTCGCCGGTGCGCAGGGTAGCGTCCGAGGTGACAGCGCCAGTACCAGCAGCGCCGGCGGTGCCGTTGCCGTAGGTGTTAGCCACGAAGTCGCTGATGACGTCGGTTTTAGCCAGGGTCGAATCGGAACCGTCCAGAGTTTCGAACTTGAAGATGTCGTTGCCAGCGCCGCCGGACAGGACGTCAGCACCAACGCCGCCGGTGATGGTGTCATTGCCAGCGCCGCCGGACAGGGCATCCTTGCCAGCCGTACCGATGATGCTGTCGTTGCCCGCGCCGCCGTCGATGGTGGCGATGGTAGCGCCGCTAGCCAGCAGGGTTGCGTCGTTGACGGAAGCAGCGCTCAGAACGTCGGCACCGTTGCCGCCCTTGATGGTCACAACCTTGTCGGTCACAGCGGTGCTGAAGGTAACAGCGCCGGCGGTGCCGATTTGGGCGGCGGTAGCGGTCGAGTCGGCGCCGGTGGCGACAACACCCGAAGCGTCCAGCGAGGTGACTTTGGTCAGCGTGCTGCCCGAGAAGTCAACACCGTGGTTGCCCGAAACGGTGATCGTGGTTGCATCAGCAGCGTTCAGCAGAATGGTGCTGGCGGCGGCTGGGTTGGTCAGGCTGACCGCGTCCGAGCTGCTGTCGGTGGTGGTGATCTTGATCGTTTCGACGTTCGACACGGTCAGAGCGGCGGTGTTGACCAGGTTGGCCGAGCCATTCAGACGGATGTTCAGCGTATCGTCGGTTGCCAGGGTGGCACCCTTGACTGCAACGCTCGAAGCACCAGTGATGGCACCAGTCAGTTCCAGGGTACCGTTGGCAGCGAAGTTGCTCAGCGCGAGGGTACCGGCTGCAACAGCAGCAGAACCGGCGTTGCCAGCAGTGGTTTGAACACTCTCAGCAAAGTTGATGCCGTTGTTGGTTGCGGTTGGGATGACAATGACGTCACCTTCGGTGGTCTTGTAGGTCAGCGTCAGGGTCGCGCCGACTGCGGTGATGTCCAACAGCTCGCGGGTGCCATTTGCGAGGTTCCAAGCGTTCATAATGGCGACTTTGTCAGCAACAATGCGGCCGGCGGTAGCTGCCGCGTCGTCCAGATTGGCGGAGCTGGCGACAGCCGTACCCAGGAAAGTTACCTGGGCAGTAGCGCCACCGGTAATGACAACGGTCTGAACTTCGGAAACGGCAGGAACAAGAGCCGAACCGGCAGTAGTGCCAGCGCTGATGACGTAGTTGATGTCATCGAGGCCAGCCATGTCGATCGAAGCAGTACCAGCGGCAGCAACAGCACCGATTTTCACTTTTTCGAAGTTCGAAATGCCTGCGTCGAAATCGGCGTTGGCCGAGTTGGTGGCGGCGTTAGCGGCGGTCATCGACAGGGTGTCGGTGCCGGCGCCAGCGTCCACGGAACCATTGGTGCCAACAGCACCGCTCATGGTGACGGTGTCGTCGCCAGCGCCGGTGGTGATGGCTTTGGTGGTCGCGCCAACGGTGATGGTGTCTTTGCCGGCGCCGCCGGTGAAGGCAACAGCGGTACCCAGAGCGGCGGTCACGGTGACGCCACCGGTCGAAGCAGCGGAGGAGATCGACTCCAGAGCGGTCACGGTCGAGTTAGCCGAGATGGTCACCAGCGAATCGCCGGTCACGGTGATGGTCTTGGCAGCGGCGATGTTCACGTCGGCCAGGGTCACTTTTTCGTCAGCAGCGATGGTCACTGCGGTTGCTTTAGCAGCGTTCAGGGTGATGCCGGTCGAGGCGCCGCCGGTCGACGAGATTGCAACGGTGGTTGCTTCTGCGTCGGCGATGGTGCGGGTGCCGGTCACGGTGTTCAGCGTCAGGCTCAGAGCGTGCGCGGTGTCAACGTCGGCAACGGTAACCAATTTGGCTGCGCCGGTCAGGTTGGCCAGGGTGACGTTGTTCACGCCAGCGCCGGTGATGGTGACGTTGTCGGTAGCGCCATCAACTTTGACGGTGGTCAGCGACGAACCGGTATCGGCAGCAGCGGTGTCTTCGTCGGTGATCGCAACGGTCGAACCGCCGGTGACAGCAACGGTGCTCGCGCCTTTGGTGGTGATGTCCTGGGCAGCAGCGGTGCCGCCTTGGTTCACGTTGACGGTTTTAACGCCGGCCCACGAGGTCAGGTTTTGGGTCAGCGCGTTATCAACGATGAAGTTGACGGTTTCGACGTTCTTGACGGTAGCGGCCGGGGTGGTGAGCTGGGCGCCGGTGTAGTACACGTTCAGGGTGTCGTTGCCGCCGGCGCCGTCGATCGAGTCGAACGAGGTCAGGGTGGCGACGGTAGCAGCGCCACCGGTCGAGCCCAGCACGGCGTTGAAGATGTCGTTGCCCGCGCCGCCGACTTTGATGTCAACGCCTACGGTCAGCGTGTCGGTGGTGGTTGGGGTACCGGCGGTAACCAGCGCTTGGCCGGTGGTGTGCACGGCAGCAACAGCGGCGGCCAGCGAAGCTGCGTCGGTGACGCCAGCGATGTAGTCTTTGGCCAGTTGCAGAACAGCTGGCTTGCCTTCGGTGTAAGCATTGCGCTCGGCTTCGTTGCCGACCGTGCTCAGCTCTTTGGTGAACGCATCAGCTGCGGACACTTTGTTGGCGTAGACTTGGCCGTCGGCGTTCAGGGTACCGTCTGGGTTCAGGGCACCTTTGGTGATCTGTTGAACGATGTCCGAGATTTGCTCTGGGTGAGCGGCCAGGGCTTGGCCCCAGAAATTCAGACCGGTGGTATCGGCATGACGACCGAACAAGTTCATGTAGATCTTGTCGATGACGTTGTCAGGCTTCATGCCAGCGTAGGTGTCTTTGTATTCTTGCGCAGCGCCGAAGCTCTTGGCTACGTCAGCGATGCTCGCGCCTGCATCCAGCAGTGGCAGGTAGTAGTTCATGCCAGGTACGTCGCCTGGACGGTTGTAGTATGCGACGTACAGCTGTTGCAACAGTTCGGTATTGGTAGCCATGTAAAACTCCTAGTATTTAATTAAATAAGTGCATCGGCGACGCAGCACTTGCGAGTAGCAAGAAAGCGTACCGAATGATGACAGAGGGAAGCTGGGGTAGAATGTGACGGTCATCACATCCAACCTCAATTAACTCTATTTTTTTTGCATTTTTGCGACATTCATATTAATCGCGCGGACATTATGTAAGAAGCCTGTGGATAAATCAATGTTTGCCCACAACGCGATGCTAAAGAACGCCATTCCCGCGCTTCCCACACAAGACCGTGGTCATACCACTAATGCTTTAAGTGATATTTATTCAATCGTGGCAGTTGGAGAATGTATCCAATACTCACACTTTTGAATTCGGAGCGACCAGTTCCGGGTAAAACGGGCGAAAAAAAAGCCCGCCCCGCCAAAGCGGGAACGGGCACTCCATTGGTGACAAATACTATCGTTTGAACTCGGCAATGCCACTGACGGACCGACGCTCGTCCAAGCTGCCCTGGAACAGATAGGCGGCGCTATTCATATTCGTCAAGGCACCAGAGATGTTCAAGTTAGCACTTGGCAAATATTTACTCTGCGCACCCAACAAGCCATCCTTGCCAACCTTACCAACGCCCGCCATCGCGTAACTGCCCGTACCGGTGTTCACATCGAAGCCTGTGGCAAAGTTGGACGTATCGAAGTTGACTTGCAAATAGCCGTTCGCCAGCGTCACCGGCAATTTTTCCTGGGTTCCGACGTCTTTCATATAGGCCGCGCTATCGCTCATGCCGAAGGTCAGGCTGCCTCGCTCGGGCGCCACAAAGGCCGCCCCCTCGCGGCTACGGAACAGGACGAAATATTCGTTCATCGCGATGCGGTCGGCACCCGCCTTTTCGATGCCCGAGGTGGGCGCCTCGCCCAGCACGGTCGCCCAGCGCCCCCAGCTGATCTCGCGCACCGGCAAGGCTGGCGGCGGCAACGGCTGCACGTCGACGACCGGCGGTGGCGACACAGGATTGGTGCCGCCCGTGTTGCCGGGATTGGTCTTGCTCTCGTCGACAGCGTTCGGGCCGATCTTGTTCTGCAGCGCCAGGTTTTTCTTCACATCCAAGCTGGGCTCGGTACTGGAGGTGCCGGGCGCACCAGAATTACCGCCCTTGCCGGCCGGCTCGTCGCTGCGCGGCGGCGCCACGGTGTCGGGCGCCAGCAGGCTGTTGCCCTGCATCAACTGCGGCGCCGCCTGGCCGCGCTGCACCTGCAGCAACTGGCCTTTTTGCGCGGCGGTCAGCTCGCGGCTGGTGTTGCCCTCGCAGGGGCCGCTGCCCTCGGGACGGCAGCCGCCGACGAAGCCGCTGATGGTGATGCCGCCGGAAATGACGGCCACGCGCGAGGTGTCCTGGTCGGTGAAGACGGTGAAGTCGGTGCCGCGCACGCCAATGGCGGCCACCGGCGTGTTGAAGCGGAAGTTTTGCCGCGCCAGCTTGACGGCCTCGCCGGACTGGCTGCGCGCCACGCCGCTGAGCAGCTCGAGCTTGATGCGGGTGTTGGCCGGGTTCTTGGCGTCCACATGGTAGCTGGCGATGCGCGCCTTGGTGTTGGGGCGCAGGATGAAGAGGCCGTTGTCGACCGTCTTGACGTAGACATAGCCGTCGGCGCCGGTGCTGAGCAACTCGCCTTCGTTGACCATGGCGCCGAGCACGGCGGGCTTGTCGAGCACCTGGGCGTTGCCGGCGACAAATATGATTTTGCCCGCCTCCGCGGCCTGGGCCGCTTGCGCCGCCAGCATGGCGCCGGCCAGCAGTATCGATTGACGTATCATATTTCCCTCCTGAACAGCCCCGATTATCACGCGCAAGGCCGGATTGTTTCCGTGATGAAGATCACATTCTACTGCAAGCATTCTTGACTTCAGGAAGCGTTACACTTTGTAGCAAAAGGTTTCAGCCGCCGGCAACACGATATACTCTTGCAATTCCGCCGCCACCCACGCCGCCGCCCGCCGCCCGCCCCATGATTCGATTCCCGGTCCCGCCCCGCCCGTCCGCCCGCCAGTTGCGCTGGCTGCTGGCCGCGCTCACCGTGCTGCTGACGGCGGCGCTGGAGTGGGCGCCGGCCGGCGACGGCTATTTCGGCGACGAGTGGCTGCGCGACCGCTACATCCGCCTGCACACCACCGACGCGCCCGAGCCGCGCGTGCTGGTGGTCGACATCGACGAGGCCAGCCTGGCCGAACTGGGCGCCTGGCCCTGGCCGGGCGGACGCATCGCCGACCTGGTCGAGGTGCTACTGACCAGCTACAGCGCGCGCGGCGTGGCGCTCGACATCGTGCTGCCAAAAGCCAACGACCCGGCCGGCGACCGGCGCCTGGAGTTGCTCGCCAACAACGGCCCGCTGGTGCTGGCGCAGGCGCTGGACTACAGCGCCTACCGGCCCGAACCGCTGCGCGAGGGCGTGCTGGGCGGCGCCGTGGCCGGCGCCGGGCCGGCCGCCGCCGCCACCGGCTACCTGGCCAATCACGCCGCGCTGGCGCGCGCCCCGCACATCGGCAACATCGGCTTCATTCCGGACGCCGACGGCGCGCTGCGCCGCCTGCCGCTGGTGAGCAGCTTCGCCGGCCGGCGCTACCCGGCGCTGGCGCTGGCCCTGCTCGACTGCTGCGGCGGCGCCGCGCCGCTGGCGGCTGGCACGCTGGCCGACGGCGCCGCCGCGCGCATCTCCTACCGGCGCGACTGGAGCGCCTACACGGTGGTCGGCGCGGCCGACATCCTGGCCAACCGCATCGAGCCCAACAGCGCGGCCGGCCGACTGGTGCTGGTCGGCTCGTCGTCGCTGAGCCTGGCCGACCGCGTCACCACGCCGCTGGCGGCCAACCGCCCCGGCCTGGGCGTGCAGGCGGCCATGCTGTCGACCCTGCTCGACCGCCGCGACGGCACGGCGCCCACGCCCTGGCCGGGGCGCTGGATCGCCTGCCTCTACACGCTGCTGCTGGCCGGCCTGGCCGGCTACACCTTCCCGCGCCTGTCGGCGACGCGCAACGTGCTGCTGCTGGGCGCGGCGGCGGCGCTGTGGCTCTCGCTCGGCCTGGTGGTCAGCGGCCACGACGCCGAGTTCTCGCCGACGGCGCCGCTGGCCTCGATCCTGTTCCTGCTGGCCTTCGCCGTGCCGTTCCAGTGGCAGCAGACGCAGCACCGCTCGCGCCACCTGCTCGACACGCTGCGCCAGTACGTGGCGCCGGCGGTGGTGGCCGAACTGATGCGCAGCGACCTGAAGGACCCGCTGGCGCCGCGCCAGCTCGACGTGACCACGCTGATCGCCGACATGGAGGGCTACACCAGCCAGGTCGAGGCGCTGCCGGTGGACGAGGCGGCCAAGCTGACGCGCGACTTCCTCGAATGCCTGACCGGCCCGGTGATCGAGACCCAGGGCACGCTGGACAAATACACCGGCGACGGGCTGGTGGCGTTCTGGGGCGCACCGTTACCAAATCCTCAACATTCCGATTTGGCATTAGACGCCGCTCGTGATATTGTGCGGCGCGTGCAGGCGCTCAGTTTGGCCCAGCAGGCCCGTGGCCGGCCGCCGCTGCGCGTGCGCATCGGCATCGACAGCGGGCTGGCCATGGCCGGCGACTTCGGCACCGCCTTCCGCAGCATCTACACGGCGGTGGGCGACAGCGTGAACACGGCGTCGCGGTTGGAACAGGCGGCGCGCGACTACCCTTACGACGTGATCGTCGGCGCGGGAACGGTCGAGCGCGCCACCCGCCACCAATTCTTGTACCTGGGCGAACGCCTGCTGCGCGGCAAGGGCAAGCCCACCACGCTCTACACTATCGACACGGGGACAATGGTTTCTTTGGATGCAACAATAACAACACCGCGCGGCGCCGAGGCGGCCGAGGGCGCGGCGTGAGCCGGACCCGGCTGCTGCTGCCGACCGCCGACGCGCCGGCCGCGCGCCCGGCCGCGCCCGTGCGCCTGGGCGCGCCGGTGCGTGGCCGCGTGAGCGCGCGCCTGGCGGCGCTGTTGGCCGCGCTGTTGGCAAGTTCGCTGCTGGCCGGCGCGCCGGCGCGCGGCGCCCCGGCGGGCGACGCGGCCCCGGCGGCGGCGGCCGCCAGCGCCGAGGCCGACGGCGCCACCGAGAGCCAACTGCTCTACCAACAGGCGCTGCAGTCGATCTCCGAGGGCCGCAAGAACGACGCCAGCGAGGCGCTGAGCCGGGTCATCGAGCAGGAGCCGCTGCACGCCGGCGCCTGGCTGGACCTGGCGCTGATCCAGTGCGCGCTGGGCCACGCCGACGAGGCCGAGCGCCTGTTCGCCGCCATCGAGGTGCGCTTCAACCCGCCCGATGGCATCATCGAGCTGATCGCCGAGGCGCGCGCGGCCGGCTGCCACAATTGGCAGCCGCATTCGCAGAGCTCGTTCAGCTTCAGTCGAGGCATCGACCAGAACGTCAACCAGGGCTCGGCGGCCACCAGCTACCTGGTCAACCAGGGCGGCGTCGAGGTGGAGCTGCCGCAGCCGCTCGACTTCCAGCCCAAGCACGACCAGTTCAGCCTGCTCTCGGCCGACTACCTGCGCGACCTCACGCCCAACGGCAGCAGCGGCTTCGTGCAGTTGCAGGCGCGCCGCTACGACCGCCTGCGCCAGTTCGACTCGAACTCGCTGTTCGTCGGCGCCGACACGCCGTGGCGCTTCGGCCGCTGGACCGTGCGCGGCAGCGCCACGCTGGGCCTGATCACGCTGGGCAACCAGTTGTACCAGCGCCAGTCGCAGCTGCAGGCGCGGATCGGCCCGCCGCTGCCGCTGCCCAACAGCCTGCAGTTCCACCTGACGGCCGGCCTGACCCACGTCGAATACCTGACGCTGAACAACTTCAACGCCAACACGGCCGAGCTGCGCGGCCAGCTCAGCTACCGCAACGAGGACGACTACGCCAGCGCCAGCCTGGGCCTGCTGGACGACCGCGCGCTGGCGGCGCGGCCGGGCGGCGACCGCCGCGGCCTGCAGGCGGGGGTGCAGTGGCGGCGCCGTCTGGTCGGCGAGCTGACCGGCGAGCTGGCCTACAGCCACCAGCGCTGGAACGGCAGCAGCGCCTACTCGCCCGGCTTCCTCGACAGCGTGCGCGACCAGCGCACCGACATCTGGCGTGCCACCCTGAGCTACCCGCTGAGCCGCACGCAAACGCTGCAGATCGAGGCGCGCCAGGTACGCAATAAGGAAAGTATCTCGATCTTTCAGTACAATGACCGCCAATTGCAGATCAGCTGGCAGTGGTTCAGCCCCTAGACGGGGACGGACGCGCCGGCCGCTGCCGCCGTCTATCACAGGGTTGTATATGGAATTGAGTTGGGGAATGTTTATCGCGGCCGCCGCGCTGCTGTCGCTGGGCTGCCTGGTGCCGAACCGCTGGCTGCCGGCGAACCTGCCGAACGATAAGTTGATGCACTTCGGCGGCTTCGGCGCGCTGGCCCTGCTGGCACTGCCGCTGGCCGGCAGCCGCTTCGAGGGCCTGTGCTGGCTGGGCGGCCTGCTGCTGGCCAGCTGGCTGATCGAATGCCTGCAACAACTGGTGCCGGAACGCAGCTTCTGCTGGCGCGACATGGCGGCCAACGCCGCCGGCATCGCCTGCGCCGGCCTGTTGGCGCTGGCCTACACCACCGTGCGCGCCACGCCATGAGCGAGAAGCCGACCATGAAGCCGACCGAGCCAACCGATCCGCCCGCCCCCATTGCGGCCCAAGCCTCCATCGTGGTCGCAGCCCCCGTCACAGCGGCGGCTGAGACCGCCGTCCCGGTACCGGAGGAACAACAGCAACGCAACGCCCAGGTCCACCTGCGCAAGATCCCCCTGCTGGCCGACCTGTCCGACGAGGAGATCGTCGCCGTCAAGGCCGAACTGCGCATCCGCCAATACGCCAAGCGCGAGGTGGTGCTGCACAAGGGCGGCAGCGGCGACGGCCTGCTGTTTCTGCTGTCCGGCCAGCTGCAGGTGATCGACGTGACCGAGGACGGCCGCGCCGTCGGCCTGCGCATGCTGGCACCGGGCGACTTCTTCGGCGAGATCGCGCTGATCAACGGCACCACCCGCTCGGCCTCCGTGGTGGCGATGAGCGAGGTGCTGGTGGCGTTTTTGCCGGCGCCGCTGGCGATGCGCCTGTTCTCGCACTCGCCGTCGGTGGCCAAGCAGATGCTGCAGCACTTGGCGCAGAAGATCCAGCGCGACTCGGAGTTCCGCGCCCTGCTGAGCATCAACAACACTTCGCGGCGCATCTACACCTTCCTGGTGCTGATGCAGAAGCGCCTGCCCGACGGCACCGTGGTGGACAACCTGCCGACCCACCAGGACATCGCCAACATGATCAACACCAGCCGCGAGACGGTGACGCGGGCGCTGCTGACGCTGGTGCAGCAGGGCATCGTGCAAAAGGAGCCGCACCGCCTGGTGATCAAGAATCCCGAGGCGCTGCAAAAACTGGTCCAGGGCGAGTGATTCCCTGTAACAACCTATTACAACTGTGGCAAGTCAGTGCTGTATAATCCACCCCTCTTAACTTCAGGGGCCAGCAGGCTGTCTGCGCGCCGCACCGTCTGCTTATGAGCTTTCCATCGTCATTTTCCCCACGCCGGGGCGCCGCGTGAGGGCGCCCGCCATGCTGGGCGCCATGTGGTCCTACCGCGGCTTCGTGCTCGGCAGCGTCAAGCGCGAGTTCCAGGCCAAATACCGCAACACCATGCTGGGCGCGGCCTGGACCGTGCTCAGCCCGCTGGCCATGATCCTGGTCTACACGCTGATCTTCTCGCAGGTGATGCGCAGCAAGCTGCCGGGCGCCAGCTCGGAGTTCGCCTACAGCATCTACCTGTGCGCCGGCGTGCTCACCTGGGGCCTGTTCGCCGAGCTGACCACGCGCCTGCAAAACATGTTCCTCGAGCAAGCCAACCTGCTCAAGAAGGTCAGCTTTCCGCGCGTCTGCCTGCCGCTGATCGCCGTGCTCAACGCGCTGGTCAACTTCGCCATCATCTTCGGCCTGTTCCTGCTGTTCCTCGCGCTGTCGGGCCAGTTCCCCGGCTGGATCATACTGGCCCTGGTGCCGGTGCTGCTGTTGCAACTGGCGCTGGCGCTGGGCCTGGGCATGGTGCTCGGCGTGCTCAACGTGTTCTTCCGCGACGTCGGCCAGTTCTTCACCATCTTCCTGCAGTTCTGGTTCTGGTTGACGCCGATCGTCTACCCGGTCAGCATCATCCCGCCGGCGCTGCGCTCCTACCTGGCGTGGAACCCGATGATGCCGATCATCGAGTCCTACCAGAACCTGCTGGTGGGCGGCCGCATGCCGGACTGGGCGGCGCTGCTGCCGGCCGCCGCGCTGGCCGCGCTGTTGTGCCTGCTCGGCCTCAAGCTGTTCCGCAAGCGGGCGGGAGAAATGGTGGATGAACTGTAATATGGGCGCGATCACCGTCAGCAATCTGGGCAAGGCCTACAAACAATATCCGACCCGCTGGTCGCGCCTGGGCGAGTGGCTGCTGCCGTCGGCCGGCGCGCGCCACAAGCTCAAGTGGATTCTGCAGGACATCAACTTCCACGTCGCCAGCGGCGAGGCGGTGGGCCTGATCGGCATCAACGGCGCCGGCAAGAGCACCCTGCTCAAGCTGATCACCGGCACCACCCAGCCAACCACCGGCGCGGTGCACCTGGAGGGCCGCGTCGCCGCCCTGCTCGAACTGGGCATGGGCTTCCACCCCGACTTCAGCGGCCGGCAGAACGTCTACATGGCCGGCCAGCTGCTCGGCCTGGGGGTGGCCGAGATCGACGCGCTGATGCCGCAGATCGAGGCCTTTGCCGAGATCGGCGACTACATGGACCAGCCGGTGCGGGTGTATTCGAGCGGCATGCAGATGCGCGTCGCCTTCGCCGTGGCCACCGCGCGCCGGCCCGACATCCTCATCGTCGACGAGGCGCTGTCGGTCGGCGACACCTACTTCCAGCACAAGAGCTTCGAGCGCATCCGCCAGTTTCGCCGCGAGGGCACCACGCTGCTGCTGGTGTCGCACGACAAGCAGGCGATCCAGTCGGTGTGCGACCGCGCCATCCTGCTCGACGGCGGCCGCCTGGCCAAGGAAGGCGCGCCGGAGGAGATCATGGACTACTACAACGCCCTGATCGCCGAGCGCGAGAACCAGACGGTGCGCCTGACCGAGCGCGACGACGGCAAGGTGCAGACCACCTCGGGCACCGGCGAAGCCACCGTGGCCGAGATCAGCCTGCTCGACGCCGACGGCCTGGCCGTCGAGGTGGTCGACGTCGGCGCCGAGGTGACGCTGCGGGTGGTGGTGCAGGCCCACGCGGCGATCCCGCGCATGGTGCTGGGCTACCTGATCAAGGACCGGCTGGGCCAGCCGATGTACGGCACCAACACCCACCTGCAGGAGCTGGCGCTGGAGGCGGTGGCGGCCGGCGAGCGGGTGGTCTACGATTTCCGCTTCGCCATGAACCTGGGCGCCGGCAGCTACTCGGTGGCCACCGCCATCGTCAGCACCGCCACCCACCTGGTCAACAACTACGAGTGGCGCGACCTGGCGCTGGTGTTCACCGTGGTGAACATGCGCCGCCCCCACTTCGAGGGCTCGGCCTGGCTGAACCCCGTTATCGAGATCGAACGCACATGAGCTTTATTTCCTACGCCCAGAACGGCGAAGACGTGCTGCTGTGGCGCGCCCTGCAGCATGTCGAGAACGGTTTCTACATCGACGTCGGCGCCAACGACCCCGAGCAGCACTCGGTGACCAAGGCCTTCTACCAGCGCGGCTGGCACGGCATCAACATCGAGCCGCTGCCCTCGTTCCGCGCCGCCTTCCTGGCCGAGCGGCCACGCGACCTGACGCTGACCGTGGCGGCCGGCGCCGCCGAGGGCCAGATCACCCTGTTCGACGTGCCCGACGTGAACGGCTGGGCCTCGACCGACGCCGCCGTGGCGGCGGCGCACCAGGCCGAGGGCTACGCCGTGGTCGAGCAGACCGTGCCGCTGCGCACGCTGGCGGCGATCTGCCGCGAGCACGTGCGCGGCCCGGTGCACTTCCTCAAGATCGACGTCGAGGGCTTCGAGGGCGAGGTGCTGCGCGGCATGGACTGGAGCGTCTGCCGGCCGTGGATCGTGGTGGTCGAGGCGACCCTGCCCAACAGCCGGGTGAGCAACCACGCCAGCTGGGAGCAGCTGGTGGCCGGGCACGGCTACACCTTCCGCTATTTCGACGGCCTGAACCGCTACTACGTGGCCGACGAGCACGCCGAACTGGGCGAGCAGCTGACGGTGCAGGCCAACGTCTTCGACGACTACATCAGCCACCACCTCGACAAGGCCTGGCGCCAGGCCGAGGCGGCCGGCCAGCGCGTCGCCGAGCAGCAGGCCGAGGCGCAGGCCGAGGCGGCGCAGGCGGCGCAGCGCGCCGCCGACCTGGAGGGCGCGCTGCAGGACGCGCGCCGGCAGACCCGGCTGGCGGTCGACGAGGCGGCCCAGTTGCAGGCCGAGTTGCACCAGACCGAGCAGCGCGCGCTGGACTTCGAGGCCGAGCTGCACCGCAGCGCCGCCTGGGCCGGCGGCCTCGAACAGAAATTGCTGGCGATGCAGGCGAGCAGCTCGTGGCGCCTGACGGCGCCGCTGCGCCTGCTGTGCCGGCGCGGCGAGGGCAGCCTGTTGAGTCTGGCGCGGCGGCGCGCCCGTGGCGCCGTGCGCCGCGCCGCCCGCTGGCTCAGCTCGCGCCAGGCGCTGCGCCGCCTGCTGCTGCCGCTGCTGGCCCGCTTCCCCGCCACCCAGGCGCGCGTGCTGCGCGCGCTGGCGGCGGCCAAGGGCGGCGGCGGCCTGGTGCAGCACGCGCCCGACCTGCCCTACCAATTGCGCGAACTGCCGCTGTCGGCCCGCCAGGTGCTGGCCGACCTGCGCCGCGCCCACCAACCCACCGAACACTGATCATGCGTCTCGTTATCGATTTACAGTCCTGCCAGAACGGCGCGGCGCGCCAGCCCGACGCCGTGTTGGCGCTGGCCCAGGCCCTGGCGCGCCAGGCCGCCCCGCAGCACGTCGTCCTCATCGCGCTCGACGGCGGCCACGGCGACAGCGTCGAGCCGCTGCGGCTGGCCTTCGCCGGGCTGCTGCCGGCGGCGCAGGTGCTCTGCTACGCGCTGCCGGCCGGTGCCGGCGCCTGGCGCCAGGGCGCCGCCGAACTGATCCGTGACGCCTTCCTGGCCGAGCTGCGTCCCGACGCCGTGCTGGTGCCCGGCCTGTTCGACCGGCCGCTGGCCGACAGCGTCTGCGGCGCCGGTCCGGCCGGCGCGCTGCGCGCCTACACGCTGGCCGACGCGGCGGCGCTGGGCGCGCCGGCCGCCGCCGCGCTGCGCCCGCTGGCCGAGCGCCAGCGCGCCCTGCTCGGCCGCGCCGACCTGGTGCTGGCCGGCGCCGCCGCCGAGACGGCGGCGCTGGCCGCCGCGCTGGCGCCGGTGCCGGTGCTGGCGCCCGCCGCCGACGACGACGCCGAGGCCAACGCCGCCGCGCTGTGGCGCGCGCTGGAGGATGCCCTGGCGCGCCGCGCCGGCGCCGGCGCCGAAGCCGGCAAGGCCGCCGCCAACGCCGTGGCCGTGGCGGCAGCCGCCACCGGCAGTGCCGCCGCCGCGCGGCCCAAGCTGGCCTTCGTTTCGCCGCTGCCGCCGGAAAAATCCGGCATCGCCGACTACAGCGCCGAGCTGCTCGCCGAGCTGGCCCCCTACTACGACATCGAGTTGGTCAGCCCGCAGGCCGAGACGCCGCTGGCGGCGCGCTGGCCGCTGCGCACGCCGGCCTACTTCGAGCGCCACGCCGGCGCCTACCAGCGGGTGCTCTACCATTTCGGCAACTCCAACGCCCACCAGCACATGTTCGGCCTGCTCGAACGCCACCCCGGCGTGGTGGTGCTGCACGACTTCTTCCTCAGCGGCGTGCTCGACAACATGGAGCGCGACGGCGTCCAGCCGCAGGCCTTCCTGCAGGCGTTGTACGCCTCGCACGGCTACAGCGCGCTGTTCGAGCAGCGCGAGCGCGGCCGCAACGCCGCCATCTGGGCCTACCCCTGCAACCGCCCGGTGTTGGAGCAGGCCAGCGGCGTCATCGTCCACGCCGACTTCTCGCGCCAGCTGGCCGAGCGCTGGTACGGCGCCGGCAGCGCCGCCGCCTGGCGCACGCTGCCGCTGCTGCGCGGCCTGCCGGCCGGCACGGCGACGCGCGCCGAGGCGCGCCGCGCGCTCGGCGTGGCCGACGACGCCTTCCTGGTGTGCAGCTTCGGCATGCTGGGCGCCACCAAGCTCAACGAGCGCCTGCTGGCCGCCTTCCTGGCCTCGCCGCTGGCGGCGCGCGACGACTGCCGGCTGGTCTTCGTCGGCGACAACGACGCCGGCCCCTACGGCGCGGCGCTGCTGCGCCAGATCGCCGACAGCGGCCGCGCCGACCGGATCGGCATCACCGGCTTCGTCACGGCGGCCGACTACCAACACTACCTGGCCGCCTGCGACGTCGCCGTGCAGCTGCGCTGCCAGACGCGCGGCGAGACCTCGGCCTCGGTGCTCGACTGCCTGCTGCACGGCGTGCCGACCATCATCAACGCGCACGGCGCCGCCGCCGACCTGCCCGACGCCGTGCTGCTCAAGCTGGCCGACGAATTCAGCGACGCCGAGCTGACGGCGGCGCTGGCCGCGCTGCACGCCGAGCCGGCGCGGCGCGCCGCGCTGGCCGAGGCCGGCCGCGGCCACGTCCGCGCGTTGCACGCGCCGGCCGCCGTCGGCGCCCTCTACCACGAGGCGATCGAACACTTCGCCGCGCACAGCCCGGCGGCGCGCTACCGCACCCTGCTGGGCGCGCTGGCGCGCCTGGCGCCGCCGCGCGGCCCGGCCGAGGCCGACCTGGTGGCGGCGGCGGCGGCGATCGCCGCCAACCGCCCGGCCGCCGCGCCGCGCCAGCTGCTGGTGGACATTTCGGCGCTGGTGCAGGCCGACCACAAGACCGGCATCCAGCGCGTGGTGCGCAGCATCGTGCTGGCGCTGTTCGCCGCGCCGCCGGCCGGCTACCGCGTCGAGCCGGTGTTCAGCGAGGGCGGCAACCACTGCTACCGCTACGCCCGCCGCTTCACCGAGGGCATGCTCGGCGTCGAGCCGCTGGGGCTGGAGGACGCGCCGATCGAGGTGCGCGCCGGCGACCACTTCCTCGGCCTCGACCTGTTTACCAACGGCACCACGCAGAACGAGGCGCTGCTGGCCTCGCTGCGCCGGCGCGGCGTGCGCATCGACTTCGTCGTCTACGACCTGCTGCCGCTGCTGCGGCCGGAGGCCTTCCCCTTCGGCGCCGAAAAGTACTACGGCGACTACCTCGACACCGTCTCGCACGTCGCCGACGGCGTGGTGTGCATCTCGCGCGCCGTGGCCGACGAGCTGGCCGGCTGGCTGGCGACGCGGCCGAGCCGGCGCGCCGCGCCGCTGCAGCTGGGCTGGTTCCACCTCGGCGCCGACATCGCCGCCAGCGCGCCGAGCAGCGGCCTGCCGGCCGACGCCGGCCAGGTGCTGGCGGCGCTGGCCGCCGCGCCGACCCTGCTGATGGTCGGCACGCTGGAGCCGCGCAAGGGCCAGGCCCAGGCGCTGGCCGCCTGCGAGCTGCTGTGGGCCAAGGGCGTCGAACTCAACCTGGTGGTGGTGGGCAAGACCGGCTGGCTGGTCGACGGCCTGGTCAAGCGCCTCGAGCAGCACCCGCAACGGGGCCGCCGCCTGTTCTGGCTGCCCGGCGTGTCCGACGAGATGCTGCTCAAGCTGTACGCCGGCGCCGCCGCCCTGCTGGCCGCCTCCGAGGCCGAGGGCTTCGGCCTGCCGCTGATCGAGGCGGCCGGCCACGGCCTGCCGATCATCGCCCGCGGCATCCCGGTGTTCCGCGAGGTGGCCGGCGAGCACGCCTACTACTTCGACGGCGTCGAGCCGGCCGAGCTGGCCGGCGCCGTCGAGCGCTGGCTGGCGCTGCGCGCCGCCGGCGCCGCGCCGGCCTCGGCCGGCCTGCGCGGGCTGAGCTGGGCGCAGAGCGCCGAGCAGCTGCTCGGCGTGGTGCTGGGCGGCCACTGGTACCGCGCGCTGGGCGGCAACGCGCCGGCGCCGCAACTGCTGGTCGACGTCTCGGCGATCTGCCGCAACGACCTGCAAACCGGCATCGAGCGCGTGGTGCGCGCCCAGCTCGCCGAGCTGCTGCGCACCCCGACCACGCGCTACCAGGTGCGCCCGGTCTACCTGAGCGACGAGGGCGACCGCTGGCACTACCGCCACGCCCGCCGCTACAGCCACCGCCTGCTCGGCGTCGACGAGGCCGGCATCAGCGACGACGCCGTGCGGGTCGGCGCCGGCGACGTCTTCTACAGCCCCGACTTCTTCCCCGGCGCCGTGGTGGCGGCGGCCGCCGCCGGCCTGTACCGCGAGTGGCGCCAGCGCGGCGTGGCCATCAACTTCCTCGTGCACGACCTGCTGCCGGTGCTGCAGCCGCTGCACTTCCCGCCCGACAGCGCGGCCGGCCACGCCCGCTGGCTGGCCTGCGTCGGCGCCGAGGCCGACCGCCTGGTCTGCATCAGCGCGGCGGTGGCCGACGAGCTGCGCCGCTGGCTGGCCGAGGCCGGCCTGGCCGCGCCGGCCATCGCCGTGCTGCACCACGGCGCCGACCTGGCCGCCTCGGCGCCCAGCGTCGGCCTGGCGGCCGACGCCGAGGCGGTGCTGGCGCGCCTGGCGGCCAGCCCGGCCTTCCTGATGGTCGGCACGATCGAGCCGCGCAAGGGCCACCTGCAGGCGCTCGAGGCCTTCGAGCGGCTGTGGGCCGACGGCGTCGACGCCCAGCTGGTGATCGTCGGCCGCGAGGGCTGGCGCGGCCTGCCGGCGGCGCAGCGGCGCAGCATCCCGGCCGTCGTCGCCCGGCTGCAACAGCACCCCGAGGCGGGCCGCCGCCTGCACTGGCTGGCCGGCATCAGCGACGAGTACCTCGAGCGCGTCTACGCCGCCAGCGCCTGCCTGCTGGTGCCCAGCGAGGGCGAGGGCTTCGGCCTGCCGCTGATCGAGGCGGCGCGCCACCGCCTGCCGGTGCTGGCGCGCGACCTGCCGGTGTTCCGCGAGGTGGCCGGCGGCCACGCCGCCTATTTCAGCGGCCACGACGGCGCCGCGCTGGCGCTGGCGCTGCGCGCCTGGCTGGCCGGCCTGGCCGCCGGCGGCAATCCGCCGTCCGACGCCATGCCCTGGCTGAGCTGGACCGACAACGTCGCCGCGCTGACCGCGTTGCTGTTCGAGGCCGCCGCCGACACCGCAACCCCCAACCCTGCCGAGACCGAATGAGCACACTGCCCCAGCCCTCCTCCCCGCCTGGCGCCGCGCACGACCTGGCGCGCGCCGAGCCGCCCCTGGTGATCGACCTGGACGGCACCCTGATCTACTCCGACATGCTGTGGGAGGCGCTGCTGCTGTTCCTCAAGCAGCAGTTCTGGCAGGCCTGGCGCCTGCCCGCCTGGCTGCTGCTGGGCAAGGCCGGCTTCAAGGCCAAACTGGCCGCCGAGGTCGCCATCGACCCGGCCACGCTGCCCTACGACCAGGTGCTGCTGGCGCACATCCGCGTCGAGCGGGCGCGCGGCCGGCGCATCGTGCTGGCCACCGGCAGCGAGCGCGGCTTCGCCGAGCGCATCGCCGCCCACCTCGGCCTGTTCGACCTGGTGCTGGCCACCGAGGACGGCGTCAACCTGACCTCGGGCAACAAGGCCGCCGCCCTCGAGCGCCACTATGGCGCCGCCGGCTTCGACTACGTCGGCAACTGCCGCGTCGACCTGCCGGTGTGGCAGGCCGGCCGCCACGCCTTCAGCGTCAGCCGGCGCCCGTTCCGCCTGGCCGGCGGCGCCAGCACGGTGCACCTGGGGGCGCGCCGCGGCCATCCGGCGGCGGCGCTGCTAAAGGCCATGCGGCCGCGGCAGTGGCTGAAGAACCTGCTGGTGTTCCTGCCGATGCTGGCCGGCCACGCCTTCGGCCTGGCCACGCTGGCCGACTCGCTGCTGGCCTTCGCCGCGTTCTCGCTGTGCGCCTCCAGCGCCTACCTGCTCAACGACGCCCTCGACGCCCACGACGACCGGCTGCACCCAACCAAGTGCCGCCGCCCGATCGCCGCCGGCAGCCTGTCGCTGGCGCTGGCGCTGGGCGCCAGCGCACTGCTGGCCGGCGCCGCGCTGGCGCTGTGCGCCGTGCTCAAGCCGCTGCTGCTGGGCGTGGTGCTGGTGTACTTCGCCAGCACGCTGTCCTACTCCTTCGTGCTGAAGCGCCTGCTGATGGTCGACATCGTCACCCTGGCCCTGCTGTACACCCTGCGCATCCTCGGCGGCGCCGCCGCCACCCACATCGCGCCCTCGTTCTGGCTGCTGGCCTTCTCCTTCTTCATCTTCCTGTCGCTGGCCCTGCTCAAGCGCTACAGCGAGCTGTTCAACCTGAAGCGCCAGGGCAAGGAAAAGACCAGCGGCCGCGGCTACACCATCGCCGACAAGGCGCCGATCGGCGCCATGGGGGTCAACGCCGGCTTCCTGTCGGTGGTGATCTTCATGCTGTACATCAACTCGGCGAACGTGCTGCCGATGTACCGCCACCCCGAGTACCTGCTCGGCGTGGTGCCGCTGCTGGTGTTCTGGCTGGGCCGGCTGTGGATCCTGGCCTACCGCGGCGAGGTCAACGAGGACCCGGTGCTGTTCGTCAGCAAGGACCGCCTCAGCCTGGCCATCATCGCCGCCTGCCTGGCGCTGGCCACCGTCGCCGCGCTGTGAGCCGGCGCCACCCACCATTCCATTGAAAGAGCACATGAGTCCCACCCTGATCGGCTACCTGTGGTGCGCCCTGGCCGCCCTGGCCAGCGCCGCCGCCACCTACCTCATCAAGCTGTCCGGCATGGCCGGCAGCGACTGGAGCGTGACCCGCCTGGCCTACCTGGGCGGCGCCTGCGCCACCTACGGCCTGGGCTTCGTCTGCTACTCGCTGGCGCTGCAGCGCATGCAGATCAGCCTGGCCTACCCGGCCATGACCGCCATCACCATGGCGCTGGTGGCGCTGCTCGGCTACGCCGCACTGCAGGAGCCGATGACCGTCTCCAAGGTGGTCGGCCTGCTGCTGATCGCCGCCGGCGCCTTCGCCCTGACGCGCTGAACCGCCGCGCCGCCATGTCCACGCCTGGAGCCATCTTGACCGCCCTCCCCCTCACGCCGCCGGCGCGCGCCGCCGCGCCGGGCCGCTTCGCCCTGCTGTTGCTGCTGCTCCTGCTGGCGGTGCTGGCCGGCCGCCCGCCGCAGCTCAAAGGCGACGCCAGCGAGTACACGCTGATGACCCTGGCCGTGGCCAACCACGCCACGCCGGAGATCCGCGCCGGCGACCTGGCCGCCGCGCGCACGCTGCTGCCGGCCTACTTCGACGCCGACCTCGACCGCCTCGAACAGGGCCTGCGCGACGACGCCCAGGTGCCGCTGCGCGGCTTCTACCGCAGCCTGCACGGCCAGGTCCAGGCGCTGCACTTCTTCGCCTACTCGGCGCTGGCGGCGCTGCCGTTCAAGCTGCTGCAGGCGGCCGGCCAGGACCCGTTCAAGTGCTATCTGGCGCTCAACCTGGCCTGCGTCTTCGTGCTCGGCATGAGCCTGCTGCGGGTGTTCGGCTCGGCGCCGCGCGCGCTGTTCGGCCTGGCCCTGTTCATGCTGTGCGGCGGCTGGCTCTACCTCGACTGGAGCAGCCCGGAGCTGATGACGGCCAGCCTGCTGCTGTCGGCCCTGCTGCTCAACACCGCCGGCGCGCCGCTGCTGGCCGGCGCGCTGGGCGGCCTGGCGGCGCTGCAGAACCCGACCGCCGTGTTCTTCCTCGGCTTCGCCCCGCTGCTGCAGCTGTGCCAGGACTACCGCGCCGACGCCGGCTGGCGCGCCGCGCTGGGCGCCGGCCTGCGGCCGCGCCGCCTGCTCGGCCTGGCGCTGGGCCTGGCCGTGTTCGCCCTGGCGCCGCTGTTCAACCTCTACCAGTTCGGCCTGCCCAGCCTGATCGCCAAGGTGGCCACCGACGTCTCGCTGATGAGCGCGGTGCGCCTGTTCTCCTTCTACTTCGACCTGAACCAGGGCATGCTGGTGGCCGTGCCGGCGCTGGCGCTGTGGCTGCTGGCCTGGACCGGGCGCGACGGCGCCGGCGCCGGCCTGGCCGGCGCGCGCCGCCTGGCCATGCTGCTGCTGGCCGTGGCCATGACACTGGCGCTGGCCGTGCCGACGCTGGCCATCCACAACTGGAACTCGAGCGCCGCCGGCGTCATGCGCTACGCCTTCTGGAGCGCCATGCCGCTGCTGTACGTGCTGCTGTGGCAGCTGCGCGCCAGCCCGGCCTGGCCGCTGCCGGCCCTGCTGGCGCTGCTGGCGCTGCAGGCGCTGGCGACGGCCAACGCGCGGCGCTACGACAGCCTCGAGTTCAGCCCGCTGGCGCAGGCCGTGCTGCGCCGCGCGCCGGCCTGGTACAACCCGGAGCCGGAGCTGTTCGCCGAGCGCGTCCAGCACGGCGAGGTCGAGCTGACGCCGGAGCGCATCACCACCTACGAGCAGGACGGCAAACGCGTCAAGACCATGTACAACCGCGCCAACCTGGACGCCGCGCAGAGCCTGTGCGGCGCCGGCCGCGCGCTGGCCGCCGACAACCTGGCGCGCGACAGCGCCGGCCTGTGGCGCTACGTCGACGGCGCGCTGCGCTGCGTCGACGCCGGCGCGCCGGCGCTGCGCTACCGCCTGGCCGAGTTCCTCGCCGCCGACGGCGTCCAGCTGGCCGCCGGCTGGAGCCGGCCGGAGTCGGGCGGCGGCATCTGGAACGGCAGCTGGTCGGACGGCGACAGCTCGAGCGTCACGCTGGCGCTGCCGGCCGGCGGCCGCTACGCCGGCCTGCTGGTGATCGGCCACTACTTCGACGGCAACGGCCGCACCCGCGTGCGCATCAACGGCCGCGACCTGGGCTGGCAGCGCCTGCGCGAGCTGCCGCTGCTGCCGCTGCCGGCCGGCGCCACGGCGCTGACGCTGCAGCTGGACCACGAGGCGCCCTACCAGCCGCCGGCCGGCCAGGCCGACCGCCGCCGCATCGCCTTCTTCCTGCAGGAGATCGCGCTGCAGCCGGCGCCGCCGCAACCCGACGGCCGCCCCGGCGGCCCTCCCTAGATCGTGGAGTTGTTTTTGAGCCTAGACCCGACCCCAACCGGCCGCCGCGCCGCCGCCTGGCGCTTCGCCCTGCTGCTCGGCGCGCTGCTGCTGGCCCTGCTGCTGAGCAAGGGCCCGGCCCACAACGGCGACGCCGTCGAATACTCGCTGCAGACCATCGCCCTGGTGCGCCACGGCTCGCCCGACATCCGCCTCGACGACATCGCCGTGGCCAAGCAGCTGGTGCCCAGCCGCGTCGGCGTCTACCAGATCATCGAGGACGACATGCGGGCCAACAAGCCCGAGCTGTACGCCGCCTTCACCCGTGGCAAGGACGGCCGCGTCTACGCCGTCCACTTCTTCGGCTACGCGCTGCTGACGGCGCTGCCGTTCAAGCTGCTGCAGGGGCTCGGCGTCGACCCGTTCAAGGCCTACCAACTGGTCAACCTGGGCATGCTGTTCGTGCTCGGCATGAGCTTGTTCCGCCTGTTCGGCTCGACGCCCAAGGCGCTGCTGGCGCTCGCCCTGTTCATGCTCAGCGGCGGTGCCCAGTACTGGGACTGGGGCAGCCCGGAGTGCCTCAGCGCGGCGGCCCTGCTGGCCGCCCTGATCCTGTACTGCGACGGCGCGCCGCTGCGCGCCGGCCTGCTGGCCGGCCTGGCGGCGCTGCAGAACCCGACCATCGTGTTCTTCTTCGGCTTCGCCCCGCTGCTGCGCCTGTGCCTGCTCGAGGGCGGCGCGCGCGCCCGCCTGGCCGCGCTGCTGCGGCCGCGCTACCTGGCCGCGCTGGCGCTCGGCCTGGCCGTGTTCGCCGTTCCGCCGCTGTACAACCTGTGGCAGTTCGGCGTGCCCAACATCATCGTCAAGCTGTTCTCCGACCCGACCCTGGTCAACCCGACCCGGCTGCACTCCTTCTACTTCGACCTGAACCAGGGCATGCTGATCGGCATCCCAGGCGTCTGGGCGGCGCTGCTGCTGTTCGGCTGGCGCGGCCGGCCGGCCGCCGAGCGGCGCCGCAACGCCGCCCTGCTCGGCCTGTGCCTGCTGTTCTCGCTGGCGCTGTCGGTGCCGGCGCTGGCCGTGCTGAACTGGAACTCCGGCGCCACCGGCGTCATGCGCTACGCCTTCTGGGGCGGCGCCGCCTTCCTGTTCCCCTTGCTCTGGCGCCTGCGCGACCATCCGCGCTGGCCGCTGGCGCCGCTGCTGGCGGTCGCCCTGGTGCAGGCGCTGTTCACCTATTCGGCCAGCCGCTACCACTATCTGGAGCTGAGCCCGCTGAGCCGCTGGGTGATGCAGCGCGCCCCCGGCCTGGTCAACCCGGAGCCGGAGATCTTCGCCGAGCGCAACGGCCACAACGACGGCAACGTGCGCACCGACCAGGTCTACGGCCTGAGCGTCGAGGGGCCGTCCAACAAGCTGCTGTACAACCTGGCCAACGGCGACATCGACGTTTTGCTGTGCGGCGAGGGCAACAGCCTGGCGGCCGACAACCACACCGTCGACACCATGCGCCACTGGCGCTACATCAACGGCCCGGTGCGCTGCAAGAGCGGCGGCGGGGCCGGCCGCACGCTGGCCATCGAGCAGTTCCAGCAATTGCAGACCCAGCTGCTGGCCTTCGGCTGGAGCAACCCCGAGCGCAACGGCAGCGGCTGGGACGGCGTCTGGTCGAACGGGCCGAACTCGCGCCTGCAGGTGGCGGTCGACGCGGCGCAGCCGCCGGCCACGCTGACGCTGAGCGGCTACTATTTCGCCGGCAACCGGCGCAGCCGGCTCAGCGTCAACGGCGTCGACCTCGGCTGGCACGACCTGCAACAGGGCGCCGCCGTGGCCCTGCCGGCCGCCGTGCGCGGCGCCAGCCAGCTGCAAATCGAACTGGCCCACGAGGCGCCGGGCGAACCCGGCCCCGGCGACCAGCGCCACCTGGCGCTGTTCCTGCGCAAGGTGGTGCTGCGCTAGCCGGCGCGCATGGACGTAAAAAAAGCAGCCTGGGCTGCTTTTTTTACGTCCGCCGGATCGGCGGCGCCGAGCGGCTTACTGCTTCGGCAGGCCGCCCAGCAGGGCCGCCACCTTCTGCTTCGGCTTGACGCCGACGCTGGTGGCGCTGGCCAGCGAGGCGCTGGGCGCCGGCAGGGCGCTCTTGGCCGGCTCGTAGGGCTTGAGGAACCACGGGTCGGTCTTGTCGCGGCGCGACGACGGGCCGCCCGGGCGCGCACCGCGCTCGAAGCCACTGCTGCTGCGTTCCAGGTTGCTGCGGTCCGTGCTGCTGCTGCGTTCCGTGCTGCTGCGATCCGTGCTGCCGCGCTCGCCGCCGCCGCGTTCGCCGCCGCTGCGCTCGGCCGAGCGTTCGAACGGGCGCGCCGCCGGCGCGCCGCCCTCGCTGCGCCGTGGCCGGCGCTCGCTGCCGCGCTCCTCGCCGCGGCCGACGCCCGGCGTGAAGCCGACCAGCTCGCCGCGCTTGATGCTTTGCTTGATCAGCTTCTCGATGTCGACCAGCAGGCGCTCGTCCTTGTCCGAGTAGATCGAGATGGCGTCGCCGGAGGCGCCGGCGCGGCCGGTGCGGCCGATGCGGTGGACGTAGTCCTCGGCGTTGTAGGGCAGGTCGAAGTTGATCACGCAGGGCAGGTCGGAAATGTCGAGGCCGCGCGCCGCCACGTCGGTGGCCACCAGCACGTCGATCTCGCCCTTTTTGAACGCGTCGAGCGCGGCCATGCGTTCCTGCTGGGTGCGGTCGCCGTGGATGGCGGTGGCCTTCATGCCCTCCTGCTCCAGGCTGCGCGCCAGGCGCGAGGCGCCGATCTTGGTGTTGGAGAAGATGATCACCTGCTTCAGGTCGCGCTGGCGCAGCAGGTGGGCGACGACGTCGCGCTTGTGCTCGTCGGCGACCTTGTAGACCACCTGGCTGACCTTGTCGGCGGTCTGGTTGCTGCGCGCCACCTCGATGGTCAGCGGGTTGTTCAGGAAGGTGTTGGCCAGCTTCTTGATCTCCGGCGAGAACGTCGCCGAGAACATCAGGTTCTGGCGCTGCTTGGGCAGCAGGTTGATGATGCGCTGCAGGTCGGGCAGGAAGCCCATGTCGAGCATGCGGTCGGCCTCGTCCATGACCAGCATCTGCACCTGGCCCAGCGAGATGTTCTTCTGCTCGATATGGTCGAGCAGGCGGCCCGGCGTGGCGATGACGATCTCGACGCCGCCCTTCAATATCGTGGTCTGGCCCTTCATGTCCATGCCGCCGAACACCACGGTCGAGCGCAGCGGGGTGTGCTGGGCGTAGGCCTTGACGTTCTCGGCCACCTGCACGGCCAGCTCGCGGGTCGGCGTCAGGATCAGCGCGCGCACCGGGTGGCGCGCCGGCGACATGCTGGCGCTGGCGTGGGCCAGCAGCATCTGGATGATCGGCAGGGCGAAGCCGGCGGTCTTGCCGGTGCCGGTCTGCGCCGCGCCCATCACGTCGCGGCCCTGCAGCAGCACGGGGATGGCCTGGGCCTGGATCGGCGTCGGGTGGACGTAGCCCTGGTCGGTCAGCGCGCGCAGGATCAGCGGCGACAGGCCGAAGTCGGCGAACTTGACATCGGCGGCGGGGGCGGCGGCCACAATGACGACGTCGGCCGGCGCGGCGGCCACGGCTTCGGCTGCTTCGGCTGCTGCGACGGGTGCTACTGGTGCTACTGGTGCTACTGGTGCTACTGGTGCGGCTGCAACAATTGCCGCTTCGACTGGCGCGGTGTCAACCGGCGCGGCTTCAACAGCGGCGACTTGTTCAATGGCCGCAACGGCGGCGGGGGCGGACTCGGCGCCAGGCAGGGTGTGGATCTGGTTTTCGGACATAGATTTTGGTCGGCTTCCGTCCAGCGGGCAGCCATGCTTTCTTCAATAAACAACAGTTTCTGCGTGCGGCGGCCGGGACTCGCGCCCGGCCGGAACCGGCCCTGGCTAGGCACCTGCGCGCTCCGGGGCGATGGTGGACCGACACTGGGGGAGAGCGAGGCGAAGGCAGGCGGCGGCGCCACACAGGAAGCGCCACGACGGCCTGGCCGTCATCGCGCGCGCAGACATGGATACAATATCAGCGCCGTAAACTATACCCTAAATCGGCGCAACTGCACACGAAAACAGCACTTTTTGTATGGAAATTATTGCATGATTGGAATGTATAATAGTCGGTCTGTCCCTGACAATTACCTTCCCGACATCAGAATTCCCCCGCGAAACCACCCCGCAAGTCCTTTGCGCCACCGGATACCCCCCGCCATGCCCGTGCCACCGCCGGTTCCCCAGTCGAACCGTTTTTGCCTGACCCGTTACGCGCCGACGGCGCGGCCGCCGGCGTTGCTGGCGCCGCTGCTGGCCCTGCTGGCGCCGCTGCTGGCCCTGCTGCTGGCGCTGCTGGCGCCGGCCGCCGCGCTCGCCGCCACGCCGCCGGGCGCGCTGGCCACGGCGGCCGCGCCGGCGCCGTCGCTGCGCTTCAAAAAGCTCGGCCCGCTGGGCGACGACGAGCCGTCGATGCTGTCGCTGATGCAGGACCGCAAGGGCTACGTCTGGGTCGGCACCCACACCAACGGCCTGTACCGCTACAACGGCTACCACGCCGTCAAGTACAGCAACAACCCGGCCGACCCGCGCAGCCTGCCGCACGACCGCGTCTCCGCCCTGTTCGAGGACCGCCGCGGCGGCATCTGGGCCGGCACGCAGAACGGCCTGGCCCGCTTCAACCCGGCCAGCAACGACTTCACCGTGTTCGCCCCGGCGCAGGCGCCCAACAACCACCGCATCATCAAGAGCATCGTCTCGGACGGCGCCGACGGCATGTGGATCGCCAGCTGGGGCGGCCTGCAGCACTTCGACCCGGCCAGCGGCAAGTTCGCCGTCTACGGCCACGACCCGGCGCGCCCCGACAGCCTGGCCAGCAACGACATCAACGCGCTGGCGCGCGACGCCGCCGGCGGCGTCTGGGCCGCCACCTGGCCCGGCGGGCTGGACTACCTGGCGCCGGGCGCCAGCGGCTTCGTCCACCACCAGGTCGACGCGGCGGCCAAGCCGGACGCCCGTGGCAACATCGTGCGCGCGCTGCAGTTCGACCGCCAGGGCGCGCTGTGGATCGGCACCGAGTCCGGCGTGCTGCGCTGGGACGGCAAGGGCGACTGGGCCGGCCGGCAAGCCGTCGCCGCGCCCTACAGCCGGGTCACCAACTTCTACGTCGACAACGCCGGCACGCTGTGGTGCACCACCCTGTCGGCCGGCCTGCTGCGCTGGGACGCGGCGGCCGGCAGGTTCGACCAGTTCGTCCACGCCGCCGACGACCCCAACAGCCTGGCCGGCGACAACCTGCGCGCCGTCATGCAGGACCGCGGCGGCATGCTGTGGATCGCCTCCTTCACCGACGGCATCAGCCTGGCCAACCTGAGCAGCGGCGGCTTCACCCGCCACGTGCCGTTCCGCATCGACAGCCGCTCCATGCCGGCCAGCAACGCGCTGCTCAGCCTGGCGCGGGCGCCGGCCGGCCGCGTCTGGCTCGGCGGCAACGTCGGCATGAGCTTGTACGACCCGGCCAGCGGCACCGTGATGAAGAACTACCGCGCCGACGAGCGGCGCGCCGGCGCGCTGAGCCACAACATCGTCTACAGCATGTACCAGCGCATAGCCGCCGACGGCAGCGCCGCCGGGCCGCTGTGGGCCGGCACCTCGAACGGCCTGAACCGGCTCGACACGCCCGACAGCGCCTTCCAGGTGGTCCATTTCGGCAACACCGCCAGCGACTTCATCAACTTCATCGCGCCCGGCGCCGGCGACGTGCTGTGGCTCGCCACCGGCAACAGCCTGATCCGCTACGACACGCGCAGCGACGAGCGCCGCATCTACTACCACGACCCGGCGGACCCGGCCAGCCGCAGCGTCAACGGCACCTCGGCGGTGCTGGAGGACCGCGCCGGCCGCGTCTGGGCCGGCTCGGAGTGGAACGGCGGCGGCCTCGACCTGCTCGACCCGCGCACGGGCAAGTTCCGCCACTTCCGCCACAACAAGGACAACCCCGCCGGCCTGAGCGACGACAACATCTCCAGCCTGCACCAGGACGCCGCCGGCCGCGTCTGGATCGGCACCGGCAAGGGCCTCGACCTGGTGCTCGACGGGGCGGACGGCGCGGTCAGCTTCCGCTCCTACGCGGCGCCCATGCGCGCGGCGAAGATCCTGGCGATCCGCGACGACGCCGCCGGCAACATCTGGTGCAGCACCATCGCCGGCCTGTACCGGCTCGAGCCGCGCAGCGGCAAGGTCAGCCACTTCACCGCCGCCGACGGCCTGAGCGACGGCTTCACCGTCGGCTCCTCGGCCGCCGACGGCGCCGGCCTGTTGTACTTCGGCGGCGTGCACGGCATGACCGCCGTCGACCCGGCGGCGGTGCGCAGCGACTCGGTGGCGCCGCAGGTGGCGATCACCGACATCAGCGTGTTCAACCGCTCGCTGCAGCACGGCGGCCTGGGCGAGGGCACCAGCATCGAGGGGCCGCTGACGGCGCCGACCCGGCTGACCCTGTCGGCCCAGGCCTCGGTGTTCGCCATCGAGTTCGCCGCGCTGCACTACACCGAGCCGGGCGAGAACCGCTACCTGTACCAGTTGCAGGGCTTCGACCGCGACTGGGTGGCGGCCGACGCCGCCCACCGCGTGGCCAGCTACACCAACCTCAACCCGGGCAACTACACCTTCCGCGTCAAGGCGGCCAACCACCGCGGCGTGTGGAACGCCGAGCCGGCCACGCTGCAGATCACCATCACGCCGCCGTTCTGGCAGCGTTGGTGGTTCCGCCTGCTGGCCGGCCTGCTGGCGGTGGGCGCCCTGCTCGGCGCCCACCTGCTGCGCCTGAAGCGCGTGACGCGCCAGCAGCGCGAGCTGAGGCAGCTGGTGACCGAGCGCACCGGCGAGCTGGAGGCGTCGAACCGCAAGCTGGCCGCGCTCAGCACCACCGACGGCCTGACCGGCGTGGCCAACCGGCGCGGCTTCGACCTGGCGCTGGAGCGCGAATGGCGCCGCGCCGAGCGCACCGGCCAAACGGTGGCGCTGACCATGCTTGACGTCGACCACTTCAAGAAATACAACGACCATTACGGCCACCTGGCCGGCGACGCCTGCCTGCGCGCCGTCGCCGAGCTGATCACCAGCCACGGCCGCCGCACCACCGACCTGGTGGCGCGCTACGGCGGCGAGGAGTTCGCCCTGCTGGCGGCGGCCACCGACAGCGCCGACGCCTTCGGCGTGGCCGAGGCGATCTGCGCCGAGCTGGTCAAGCTGCAACTGCCGCACGCCGGCTCGCCGTTCGGCGTGGTGACCATCAGCATCGGCGTGGCGGTGCTGCTGCCGGGCGGCGACAACACGCCCGAGCGGCTGCTGCAACAGGCCGACCGCGCCATGTACCGGGCCAAGGAAAAGGGCCGCAACATGGCCCTGCTGGCGCTGCCGGCGCTCGACTAGCCCATTCAGGAAGCAGTATCATGAGCACCATGCAACAGACACGACAACAAAACACCGACCTCCAGGACCAGCCCGCCGTCGCCGAGGCCGAGGCCGACCCGATGCCGCAGCCGCCGGCCTCGCCGGAGCCGGACGCCTGCTGCCACAGCGGCTGCACCTACTGCGTCGACGACCTCTACCAGGACGAGCTGGACAACTACCGCGCGGCGCTGGCCGCCTGGCGCGCGCGCCATGGCCTAGGCTAGCAGCCGTCTTTCAAAGACCGGGGTATCCGGTCCTCACCACGCCCCTGATGCGCAGCGACAGCCAGCGCGACCACTGCTTCAGGTTCTAAACACCTGCGGGATTAGAAGGTTTCCCACTCGTCGCCGTCGGCCGGCTCGCTGGCCGACTGCTTGGGCTGGGCGCGCGCGGCGGCGGCCTTGGCCGGCTTGGCGGCGAGCCGGCGCGGCGCCGGCGCGGCGGCGCGGGCCGGCACGGCGCGCCGCGCCGGCGGTGCCGCCACACGCGCGGCGGAGGCCGCCGAGGCGTCCAGCTTGAACACGCTGACCACGTCGCCCAGACGGGCCGCCTGCTCCTGCATCGCCTCGGCGGCGGCGGCGGCCTGTTCGACCAGCGCGGCGTTCTGCTGCGTCACCTGGTCCATCTGCACGATCGCCGTGTTGACCTGCTCGATACCCAGGCTCTGCTCCTGGCTGGCGGCGGTGATCTCGCCCATGATGTCGGTCACCCGGGTGATGCTGGCGACGATCTCGTCCATCGTCGTGCCGGCCTCGCCGACCAGGCGCGAACCCTGTTCGACCTTCTCCACCGAATCGCCGATCAGCTCCTTGATGTCCTTGGCGGCGGCGGCCGAGCGCTGCGCCAGGTTGCGCACCTCGGAGGCGACCACGGCGAAGCCCCTGCCCTGCTCGCCGGCGCGCGCCGCCTCGACGGCGGCGTTGAGCGCCAAAATATTCGTCTGGAAGGCGATGCCGTCGATGACGCCGATGATGTCGACGATCTTGCGCGAGGAGTCGTTGATCGAGGCCATCGTGCCGACCACCTGGCCGACCACATCGCCGCCCTTGACGGCGATGCCCGAGGCCGAGCGGGCCAGGGTGTTGGCCTGGCGCGCGTTGTCGGCGTTCTGCTTGACCGTCGAGGTCAACTCCTCCATCGACGAGGCGGTCTCTTCCAGCGAACTGGCCTGTTCCTCGGTGCGCGAGGACAGGTCCTGGTTGCCGCTGGCGATCTCGCTCGAGGCGGTGGTGATGGTGTCGGTGCCGGCGCGCACCTGGCCGACCAGGCTTTGCAGGCTGCCGCTCATGTCCTTCAGGGCCTGCATCAGCTGGCCCGTCTCGCAGCGCGAGCGCACCTCGATGCGGCCGGTCAGGTCGCCGTCGGCGACGTCGCGCGCCAGCCGGACGGCCTGGCGCAGCGGCCGCGAGACGATGCCGGCGATCCACATGGCGAGCGCCATGCCGAGCACGATATTGAGCGCCAGCAGGCCAATCGACAAGTTGCGGGCGCTGGCGTAGGTGGAGCTGGCGGCGGCGCTGGCGGCGTTGCCGCCCTCGACGTTGAGCTTGACCAGCTTGTTCAGCGAGGCGGTCAACTCGCCCAGGTGCTTGGCCGAGGCGCCGGCGGCGGCGGCGCGCGCCGCCACCTTGTCGTTCTTGCGCGACAGCTCGACCAGCTTGCCGTGCTCAACCATGAAGGCGTCGAAGCCCCTGCCGAACTCCTCGTACAGCCCCCTCTCCTCCGGGCTGCTGATCAGCTTCTGGTAGCGCTCGCGGTCGGCCTTGAGGGTGGCCAGGGTCTCGTCCATGCGCTTCTCATAGCCGGCCATGCCGTCGGGCTGGTCGTTGAGCAGGTGGGCCAGCTCCCAGCGGCGCAGGTCGCCGATGTCGCCGCGCACGGTCATCACCACTTGCACGCTGGGCATCCAGTTGTCCGCCAACTCGTTCGAGGCGGCGTCGATGCGGCCCATCGAGACGATGCCGGCCACGCCCATCACCAGCGACAGCAGCAGCACCACGCCGAACGACAACAACAGTTTGGTGGCGATCTTCAAATCATAGAACCAGCTCATGTCTCGTTGTCCTTTTTATGCGGCGAACCAGCGTGGCGCAGGCTGGACGCGGTGCGGGAGCGGGCACCGATTCGCCGCGTCTACTCCGTTTACTAGTATGCAACGATGCTCCGGCCGGCACCAGCCACAACACTTTTTTGTATTCTCGAAGCAACAGATGGGCCGGCGGGAAGGTCCCCGCTTGGTCGAATCGACATGATTTACCGCACCCGCTTGCCGGCGCCGCCCGCCGCCCGCCGCGCCGGCGCGAAGTCGAACAGGTTCATCAGGTCGCCGATGGCCGGCCGGTTGCTCGGCACATAGGGGTCGTCGGCGCGGTGCCGCGGGTTGGGCAGGTTGTCGCGGCTGCGCGCCGACAACGGCGGCAGGCCCCAGTTGCGCTCGATGAACTTGGCGATCGAGGCGTGGTCGTAATAGGTGTGGTCGACCGCGCCCGGCCTGGCCCAGGGCGAGATGGCGATCAGCGGCACGCGGGTGCCGTCGCCGAAGAAGTCGATCGGCTGCACGTAGCCGGAGTCGTAGTAGCCGCCGCCCTCGTCGAAGGTGACCAGGATGGCCGTGTTGCGCCACAGCGCGGGGTTGCCGCGCACCCGTTCGAGCACGTCGGCCACCAACTGGTCGAAGCTGGGCTGCATGGCGTAGCCGGGGTGGCCGGAGATGCTGTCGTAGGGCGCGATGACGGCCACCGCCGGGAAGCTGGCCGGCGCCTTGACGTCGACATAGAACTGCATCAGGTCGACCAGCTTGTCCTTGTCGGCGCCGTTCATGGTCGAGCCGAAGAAGGTCGGCGTGTCGCACATGCCGCAGTACTCCTTGTCGACCTTGAGGCCGTCGTTGCGCCCGCCGCTGTACCACTTCCAGGAGACACCGCCGGCCGTCATGGCGTCGCCGATGTGCGGCATGCTCTGCGGAGGAAGGACGAACTTGTCCGGCCCCAGCGCCAGCGGCTGGCCCAGCGGGGTGAAGGCCGGCTCCAGGTTGTTGACCATGTACCAGGTGTCGGCGGCGCAGTTGCCGTCGTTGAAGGCGCGGTAGGGCAGCGCCTCGAGCAGGCGGCGGATGCCGGCCACGCCGGGCTGGGCGCGGTCGGCGCAGTTGACGTAGGTGCCGCCGCGGTAGCCGTCTTCGGTGTACCAGTTGTTGCTGCCGGGCTGGGCGTCCGGGTTCTCGATCTGCTTGGCCGGCGGCGCGCCGGGCAGGCTGTAGACGCCGACGTCGGCGGTGGCCAGCGCGAAGTAGTTGGCGGTGGTGCCGCCCATCACCGGCTGGTGGTAGTTGTCGGCGATGGCGTAGCGCTCGGCCAGCTGGCGGAACAGCGGCGCGTCGCCGGCCGCCATGTTGTAGAAGCCCATCGCCACGCCGCCCTGCAGCGTCTGGCCCGGCGCCAGCGGGGTCGGCGTCGGGTTGGACGGGCCGGGGCCGGTCTGGTCGGCCACCCAGACGAACAGGTCGTGGCGGCCGCCGTTGACCTGCTGCCACATCTGGAAGAAGCGGTGGGTCGGGTCGCCGGTGTGGGCGCCGTAGCTGACGTGGCGGGTGATCTGGAACGGGCCGTTGGGCAGGTCGGCCGGGAAGCGCGCGTCGGGCACGTCCTGGCGCTGGCCGAAGGCGCCGCCGGCCCAGGGCTGCGGCAGGCGCTCGTAGAAGGCCAGCGGCGCCGGCGTCGGCGTGTAGGCGCCGTCCGAGCGGCCCAGCCGCTGCGCCGCGTCCTGGAAGCGCGGGCCGGGCGTGCCGTCGCGCTTGACGATGCCCTTCGACAGCAGGTTGGCGATGCTCTGGCCCTTGGGCGGCTGGTAGACGCCGTACAGGTTGTCGAAGGTGCGGTTCTCGCCGACGATGACGATCAGGTGCTCGATCGGCGTGGTGGCGGCGGCGGCGCGCGCGGCCGCCGGCGCCAGCAGGACGGCCAGCGCCAACAGCGGCGTCCACCACTGCGGCGGCCGGCGCGGTGGCGAGCCGCGTGGCGACGGCTGCGGCGACAGCCATGGTGGCGACGGCGGCGACGACAGCCACGGTGCCGGCGGCGACCCGCGCGTTGGCGGGCGCGGCGGCGCCAGCGGAGCGAGATGCGGCGGCGCCAGCGGGCCGGGCGTGGCGGTGGAATGGCGGGCGCGACGGCGCGGCGGGGTCGGGGTCATCGGCGGGTTCTCGGCAAATGGGGGGCGGCGGCGCGGCGCCGCCAAATGAAAAAAAAAGACAGCGCCGCGCCACGCCGGGGCGTGGACGCGGGCGCTGTCGCGGCGGGCCTTACAGCTTGCCGTTGAGGGTGACGAAGACCTGGCGCGGCGCGCCGGTCAGCATGGTGGCGAAGGTGCCGCTCGGGTCGGAGTTGGTGAAGCCGTTCGAGCCGATGGTGCTGAAGTAGGTCTTGTCGGCCAGGTTGCTGACGTTGACCTGCAGCGTCAGGTCCTTCAGCATGCCGACCGATTTCCACTTGTAGCCGGCCGACAGGTTGGCGATCCAGTAGGACGGCACGGCGCCGTCGTTCAGGTAGGTGTAGTAGCGCTTGCCGGTGTACTTGCCACCCAGGCGGGTGAACCAGCTGGCGTTCTCATACGACACCTCGGTGTTGAACATGGTGCGCGGCGCGTCGACCACCTGCTTGCCGCTGGCCGCCACCGTCTTGCCCTTTTCCAGGTAGTCGGACTTGTACTTGGAGTCGTTGAAGGTGAAGGAGTTGAACCAGCTCAGCTCGCGGGCGAACTTCCACACGGCGATCGCCTCCAGGCCTTGCGTCTCGACCTTGCCGACGTTGACCAGCTTGGTCGGGCAGCCGGCGATGCCGGCGCAGGTGGCGATGCTGATCTGGCGGTCGGAGAAGTCGGCGCGGTAGACGGCGACCGAACCCTGCAGCTCGGCGCGCTTGAAGCGGTAGCCCAGGTCGACGTTGGTCGAGGTCTCCGGCTTGAGCTGCGAGGCGCCCAGGTCGTAGGCCTCCTGGGTCTGCGAGAACGGGCCGTTGACGCCCGGCTGGAAGGCGCGCATGTTCTGCGAGGCCGAGGCGAAGATCTCGTCGTCGCGGCTCAGGCTGTAGCTCAGGCCGGCCTGCGGCAGGAAGGACTTGGAGGCGGTGATCTTGCCCTCGGCGCGCGAGGCGACGCGGTTGACCGCCTCGATGCTGACCTTCGGGCTCTTGAAGCCGAAGTTGAGCTTGAGCTGGCCGTCCATCGCGCTGACCGTGTCCTGCAGGTAGAACTGGGTGGTGTTGGTGGTGAAGTCCTGCTTGAATAGGGTCTTCATCGGGTTCGACAAGAAGTGGTTGCTGTCTTCCGGGCCGCTGACGGCGTACAGGTTGCGCGTGCCGGTGTGCAGGCTGCGCTCGCCCCAGAAGCCGGCGTTGACGGTGTGCTGGCCGACGTCCCAGCTCAGGTCGGCGATGAAGCCGTCGCGGCCGATCGAGTACTCGGTGGTGCGGATGGCGATCGGCATGGTCGGCGACGAGGCGGCGTACGGCGTGTACCAGTGGCCTTGGCCCTCGTTGTCGTGGTGGTACAGGGTGGTCTTCAGACTGGTGGCCGGGCTCAGCTTGAGGTCCAGGCTCAGGCCGGCCAGCTTGTCCTTGCGCAGGCCGCGGCCCAGGTAGTAGGCGTCGTCCTGGCTGGTGACGGCGCCGCTGAACTTGTTGTTGGCGGCGTCGACGGCGCGCTGCCAGTCGGGCGCGTAGTTGTCCCAGCCGTAGCCGAGCCGCCTGGCCATCTCCAGCGACAGGTCCTGGTAGTCGACCTCGCTGCGGTCGGAATAGTTGAAGAAGCCGGTCAGCGTGTTGTCGCCGAACTGGTGCTCGAAGCGCGAGTTGAACTGGTCCTGGTCCTGGGCGCCGGCGCCCTTCCACTTGTCGGCGCGCTGGCGCGTGCCGCTGATGAACAATTTGGTGCTGCCGCCCAGCAGGCCGCTGTCGTAGCGCACGAAGGTGCGCGAGGTGGAGTCGCTGCCGACGGTCTGCGCCAGGGTGACGCCCTGCTCGTCGGCCGGCCCCAGGGTGACGAACTGGACGGTGCCGCCCAGGTTGCTGGTCGAGGCGGTGCCGAGCGCGCCGGCGCCCTGCGAGACGGCGACGCGGCCGATGTTCTCGGACGAGACGGCGCGGCTGATGTGCAGGCCGTTGTTGTTGCCATAGCTCATGTCGCCGAGCGGGATGTCGTCCAGGGTGAAGCCCAGCTGGCCCTGGCTGAAGCCACGGATGCTGAAGCGGGTCGACCACTCGTAGGCGCCGAACGGGTCGGCCGACTGGAAGTTCACGCCGGGCAGTTTTTCCAGGATCTTCAGCGGGCTGGTGCCGGGCAGCGCCTTGACCAGGTCGGCGCGGTTGATGTTTTGCACCTGGCGCGACTGGCCCTGGCCGGTGATTTCGACGGTCTGCACGGGCGCGGCGGCGGCGCCGGCCAGGCTGGCGTTGGCGCCGTCGGTGGCGTCGGCGGCGTAGGCCGAGCAGGCCAGGGCCTGCAACACCAGCAGGCAGATCGGTTTCAAACGGAGACGCTGTGACATGGGTTTCTTTCTTACGGGGTTTGGGGAGAAAGGGGGCGCAGGCCGCCTCGGCGGCATGGCAGATACATAACTTGCAGGATTGTAGGAGGGGGCCGTGACAGGCCGGTGACAGGGCGATGACGCCCGCATGACAGTTGCGCGGCAACAACAGACATATAAAAAAAACCGCCGCGATGCGCTGCGGCGGTAAGGGGCAAGCGGGACGGCCGCTAGTCGCAGTTGCGGAAGCGGAAGGCGGCGATGCGGCTGCGCCAGGTGAAGCGGCCGCTGTTGGCGATGTATTGCTGGGTGTACCAGAAGGTGCAGTCGTCGACCGGGTCGACCGTCATGCCGCTGTAGTCGCCCCAACGGTTGAAGGTGTTGATCTGCACCCCGGCGCCGGCGACGATGGCGGCCTCGGCCTCGAGCGTGCCGGGCAGCTCGCTGCGCAGCCGGCCGCTGTAGCGCACGCCGGGGAACAGCGCCGCCCCGGCCACGCTGTAGCCGAGCGCGATGTCGCCGGCGCGGTCCATGGCGATGCCGGCCATCCAGCGGCTCAGCGCGTCCGGCGCGTGGGTGCCCTGCTGGTAGACGGCCGGGCCGGCGCCGGCGCCGGGGCCGGCGCGCAGCTCGTACCAGCGCACGCCCAGCGGGCCGTCGGTCGGCGCGCCCGGCTGCTGCACCGAGTGGTTGGCCAGCAGCACCTGGCGGTCGCCGAAGTTGCGGTAGGGCAGGCGGTACATCAGGCGGTCGCCGACCGAGTCGAGCCGCTCGCCGGGCGGCGGCTGGCGCACGCAGGGGCCGCCGAAGGTGCTCGGGCAGGCGATCGTGTAGGGCGCCACGGCCAGCGCCTGCGGCCCGCTCAGGCTGTCGGCGGCGAACGAGTAGCGCCACAGGAACAGGGTGTCGCCGTGGCCGGCGCCGTCGAAGTCCATGGCCAGCAGATAGTTGGCGCTGCCGGCCGGCGGCGGCGTGGTGCCGTCGAGGTCGGCCGGCAGCGCCGGGCCGAAGCTGTCGCCCAGGTCGCGGCAACGGCCCAGCGCGGCGGCGCCGGCCAGCATGGCGGCGCGGTCGTAGCCGCACACCTGCGGGCCGAAGTAGCCGCTGCCGCCGAGCGGTGCGAACAACACATAGGTGAGGTAGTAGGCGTCCGGCCAGATGCCCATCTTGGCGTAGTCGTTGAAGACGATGGCGTTGGCCGCGTCGCGGCTCTCGAACACGTAGCGGTGGTAGCTGCCGGTGGCGTCGGCGCTGGTGGAGACGGCGATGCACTGGTAGTAGGGGCCGCTGTCCTCGTCGGCGTCGAGCCAGGCGAACTGCGACAGCACCCAGCGGCCGGCCAGCTTGTCGTACTGGGCGATCGGGTCGCCCCGGTTGCTCAGGCGGCAGGCGTCGGCGCCCCGGCTGCCGCTGAAGCCGGCGAACAGCAGGTTGCCGTCGACGGGGCCGAGCAGCAGGGCGCCGGCCTTGTCGTAGACGGCCAGCTCGGTGTTGACCCACTGCACGTACTGGCTGGCGCCGACGGCGCCGTTGGCGTCCGACGGCGCGCCGCTGTTGGCGCCGACGCCGTCGATGTTGACCAGGGTGGCGCCGGTGTTGACGCGCGGCGCGCCGGTGGCGGCGGCGGTGCCGGCGGCCGTGCTGGCGACGGTGGGAGTGGCGGAGGCGGAGACGGAGGCGGAGGCGGAGGCGGCACCGGCGGCGGCGCCGTCAGCGGCAACGGTGGCGCTGGTGGCGGCTTCGGCCCCAGCCGCGGCGGCGGCGGCGGACGGGGGACGGACCGGCGCCTGCGGCCGGCCGCGCATGGCCGGCGTCACCAGGCGCAGCGGAAACACCCGCATCTGTTGTGGCGCCGTGCGGGCCGCCGCGCCGCGCGCCAGCTCGGCCAGCGGAGCGCCGGTGTCGTGGGCCTCGTCGCGCTGGACGCTGGCGGCCGGCGCAGCAGCGGCAGCAGCAGCAGCAGCAGCAGCGGCGGCGCCGGGCAACGGCGCGGCGGCCAGCGCACTGGCGCACAGCAGCGCCAGCGCGTACCGGCGGCCGCATGACGGCGATACGGCGGCGCCGCCGCGCAGCGGGTTCACGAGCGCCCCCAAGCGGCCGGCCGGCCGTCGCCGTGACCACCGCCATCGCCGCCGACGTCATCGGCGCGACGGGCGCCGACGCGCCGCCTCAGCAGCAACACCGCCAGGCCGGCGCCCAGCAGCGCCGCCGGGCTCGGCTCCGGCACGACGCCGGTCAACTGGAAGGCGTGCTCGCTGCCGTTGGCGCCCCAACTGGCGCCGCCGTTGTAGGACTCGCGCCCGTCCGGCCCGCCGTTGGCCGCCGCCGTGGCCCAGTAGAAATCGTTCGGGTCGCCCATCTGGCCGAAGCCGCCGTTGTGCAGCACCAGCCAGTAGCGGCCGGCCGCCAGCGCCAGCGGCGCGTTCAGGTCCAGGCCGTACTGGTAGCCGTCCAGGCCGGCCTGGACGGCGCCGGTGGCGCTGCGCGCGACGGCGCCCTGCTGGCCGCTGGCCAGCAGGGCGCCGACCGTGCCGCCGGCGTCGGCGGCGATGGCCCAGGCGATGCTGTTGCGGTAGGCGCCGGCCGCCTCGAAGGTCCAGAAATGCAGGTCGCTGAGCACGGCGCCGCCGCCGAGCACGAAATCGTCGGCCTGCCAGGCGATGCCGGCGTTGTTGGCGCCGGCGCCGTCCGGCCCGCCGTTGTCGTACAGCACGCCGGCGGCGGTGGCGCCGCCGGTCCAGCCGGCCAGGAGGCAACACAGCGCCGCCAGTCGGCGCCATGGTCGAAGCAAGTGTCGTGGTGTCATCGCAGCCCCCTCGTGCGGTGCCGGCCCGTGCCGGCGTTCGCCGTGCCCGCCGCGCTGCGGCAGGCCCTGCGGCAAGGTGAGCAAGATGAATGCCCGGCGCCGCAATCGCCTTTAATTCAAGCGCTTGCGCGCGGCCGGCCACCGTCGCCGCGTCCGCTTGTCAATTCCGCCGACAACGGCGGCCCGACGTGCACGCACTCGGTAGACTGTGCACCGGGGCGATGGGCGCGGTGTGCTCGCGGTGCGGGCGGCGCGGGCGACGCTGGGCGGCTGAGGCCGCCACCGGCCACCACGGCCGGGCCGAAGCGGTGTAAGCTGGCGCCATGCCCACTCTGGAGGACGCCACCATGCGGCGCACTTGCCACCTGGCCGCCGTGCTGGCGGCGCTGGCCCCGACCCTGCCGACCAGCCTGGCGCTGGGCCTGACACTGGCGCTGGCGCCGCCGCTGGCCGCAACGGCCGCCGCCCAGGGCATCGAGCGGCCCTTCCCGCCCGACGCGCTGCGCGGCAAGATGACGCCAGGCTACTTCCCCGACCTCCTGATCGACGGCAAGCCGCGCCGGCTGGCCGCCGGCGCCCGCATCTTCAACCAGGACAATATGATCGCCATGCCGGCCACCTTGCGCGGCAGCGACATCGTGGTCAACTACACGGTCGACGCCGCCGGCATGCTGGAGCGCGTGTGGATACTCAACGACGACGAGGCGGCCCGCCCCGCGCCGGCCGCCGCCAAGTGAGGTGGCCGGGCGGCAAGGCGCGCCGGCCGGGCGGCACCATTGGCGCAGCCGCTGCCGCAGCCGGTGCCGGTGCCGGTGCCGGTGCCGGCGCCCGCCGGCGCCGCACCGGCGTCCCGCGCCAGCGCTAGCGCCCGGCCAGCGCCAGCGACGGGCGCGCCGCCGGCGCCGCCGCGCCGGCCCGGCCCTGCGGCGCCGCGCGGCCGCCGGCCGCGCCGCCGAGCTCGCTGGCGTCGAGCCGGAACACGCTCATCGCCGCCACCAGGCTCTGCGCCTGGTCCTGCAGGCTGGCCGAGGCGGCGGCGGTCTGTTCGACCAGGGCCGCGTTCTGCTGCGTCATGTCGTCCATCTGCGTCACGGCCTGGTTGATCTGCTCGATGCCGCTGCCCTGCTCGGCCGAGGCGGTGGCGATCTCGCCCATGATGCCGGTGATGCGCGCCACGCTGCCGACGATCTCCTCCATCGCCTTGCCGGCGCTGTCGGCCAGCCGGTTGCCGGCCTCGACCTTCTCCACGCTCTGCGCGATCAACTCCTTGATCTCCTTGGCCGCCGCCGCCGAGCGCTGCGCCAGGTTGCGCACCTCGGAGGCGACCACGGCGAAGCCACGGCCCTGCTCGCCGGCGCGGGCCGCCTCGACCGCCGCGTTCAAGGCCAGGATGTTGGTCTGGAAGGCGATGCCGTCGATCACCCCGATGATGTCGACGATGCGGTGCGAGCTGGCGTTGATCTCGCCCATGGTGCGCACCACCTGCGCCACCACCGCGCCGCCGTGGCTGGCCACGCCGGCGGCGCCGGCCACCAGGGTGTTGGCCTGGCGCGCGTTGTCGGCGTTCTGCTTGACCGTCGAGGTCATCTGCTCCATCGACGAGGCCGTCTGCTCCAGGCTGGAGGCCTGCGCCTCGAGCCGGCGCGAGACGTCGGCGTTGCCGCTGGCGATGTCGCGCGTCGCCGCGCCGATGTTGTCGATGCTGCCGCGCACGTCGCCGACGATGTGGCGCAGGCTGTCGTTCATCTCCTTCAGGGCGCGCAGCATGCGCCCGACCTCGTTGGGCGGGCCGGTGTCGAAGTCGCCCACCAGGTCGCCGCCGGCGACCCGCTCGGCCACCAGCACGGCGTGCCGCAGCGGCCCGGTGACCGAGCGCGAGATCATCGCGGCGACGGCGCCGGCCAGCGCGATCAGGCCCAGCATGCTGGCCAGCATCAGCCAGCGGGTGCGGTGGAAGTCGCCGATCTTCTCGGCCATCAGCTCCTCGAGCACCGCGCCGGACGCGCCGTTGAGCTTGAACTGGGCGTCGATCGCCTGGGTCGCCAGGGTCACGTACTGGTCGGCCGCGTAGCTCAGTTGCTCGGGCTTGACGATCTGCTCGCTGGCGGTGCGCACCAGGCCCTGCGCCAGGCCGGCCGCCTCGCGCATCGCCTCGCCCAGGCTGCTGGCCAGGCGCGGGTTCTCGCTGGCGGCCTTGTTGAAGGCGGCCTGGGTCTGGTCCAGGCGGTCGCCGACGCGGCCGGTGTAGATCGACAGCGCGATGCGCTCCTCGGCCGAGGCCTCCTTGCGCGCCAGCATGCCGGCGCCCTGGGCGCGCGTCTTGCCCAGCTCCTCGGTCAGGTAGGGCAGTTGGTAGAACATGGCCTGGATCAACTGGTAGCTGTCCTTGTCCGGGTCCAGGCTCAGGCCGTAGTGGTCGCCCACCAGGTCGTTCACCCGCAGCAACAGCGGCACCAGCGCCGTGTGGCCGGCGAAGCTCTGCGGCACCGTCAGGCGGCGCGCCACCACGCCCTCGCGCAGCGCGTCCCAGTCGCGCCGGGAGGCGGTCCAGGCCGCCGTCACGCCGTCGTCGCCCATCGCCTTGACGATGGCGTCGACCTCGCCGTAGGCGCGGTCCGCCTCGGCCTGCTTGGCGGCCCGCTTGGCCTCGCCGCCGGCCACGCCGCCCAGGCTGAGCGCGGCCAGGCCGCGATGCTGCTGGGTAAACTGGATGGTTTTCAGCACCGCCGCCACCCTGACCAGACCCTGTTGCTCGGACTGGTAGGCGTCCAGGCTCTTGCCCGCCTCGCGCACATAGAAGAAGGTGGGCACCGCCGCCAGCAGCAGCGCGATCAGACTGAGGATCAGGAATTTATGTGGCAGCCGCAGGCCACCGACGACAGAATAGGCACTCATGGCACGCTCCGCACTGGGGGATCGGACAAGCAAGCAAGAAACTTGCATTACTGATGTATCTATTTCTCATCATAATCATTATGCGCCGCAAATGCAGCGTTTTCTGACACGTGCGCGACTTTTCCTACAAGCGGGCCGCGCGCTGTTGCCAGATGGCACCGACGGGTGCGCGCGCGTAGCCAAACGGCGGGAAACTAGTCATACTAAGTTGCAAGCTTTCACCGTTGTCGACCGCACCGAACACCACCCGCGGGGCCCGCCATGAGAACACTGTTGACCTGCTTCGCGCTGTCGCTCTGCCTGGCCGGGCGGGCCGCCGCCGCGCCCGCCGCCATCCCGCCGCCGCCGCCAACTGCGCTGGTACTCAACACCTCCTTCTTCGCGCCGGTCACCTCGCCCGAACGCGACGGCGTGCTCGACCTGTTCTACGCCGAGCTGTTCGGCCGGCTCGGCCTGCGCGTCGAAATCCAGGCCTCGTCGGCCGAGCGCGGCCTGCTCAACGCCAACAGCGGCGTCGACGACGGCGACGTCTCCCGCGTCGCCGGCATCGAACGCGACTACCCCAATCTGCTGCGCGTGCCGGAGCCGGTGATGGCCTACCAGATGGTCGCCTTCAGCCGCCGCCACGACTTCGCCGTGGCCGGCGCCGCCAGCCTGGCGCCCTACGACGTCGGCATCCTGACCGGCTGGAAAATTCTCGAACGCAACATCGTCGGCAGCCGCTCGCTGCAGAAGCTCGAAACCGGCCGCCAGTTGTTCGCCATGCTCGACAAGGACCGCATCGACGTCGCCGTGATCGAAAAGCTCGAGGGCCTGCACTTCATCCAGAGCATGGGCTTGCGCGGCGTGCGCCAGCTGCGGCCGGCCTTCGTCGAGGGCGACTGGTTCCTCTACCTGCACCGCCGCCACGCCGCCCTGGTGCCGCTGCTGGCCGCCGAGATCCGCCGCATGAAGGCCGACGGCAGCCACCAGCGCATCTTCGACGGCGTGCTGCGCCGCTACCCGCAGTAGGCGCCCGCATGGAGTCGCTCCGCACCTGGTTGCACAAGTCCGCCGGCAACAGCCTGGGGCGCCGCTTCGCCGTGCTGATCCTGGTGTTCAGCTCGGTGGTGACGCTGGTCTCGACGGTGTTCCAGCTGGCCATGGAGTACCGCCGCGACGTCGACGAGGTCGGCCTGCGCCTGCGCCAGATCGACAGCAGCTACGCCGACAGCCTGGCGTCTAGCCTGTGGATCACCAGCGGCCGCGACCTCGAGCTGCAGCTGCAGGGCATCCTGCGCCTGCCCGACCTGCAGTACGTCGAGGTGAGCAACGAGCACGGCCAGGTGGTGGCGCGCGCCGGCGCGCCGCGCGCCGACGGCGTGCTGGGCCGCGACTTCCCGCTCAGCTACGCCCACCGCGGCCGCCTGCTGCGCATCGGCACGGTGCGCGCCGTGGCCAGCCTGGACGGCGCCCGCCAGCGCCTGCGCGACAAGGTGGTGGCCATCCTGATCTGGCAGACCATCAAGACCTTCCTGGTCTCGCTGTTCATCCTGGTGCTGTTCCAGCTGCTGGTCGGACGCCACCTGAAGCGCATCGCCGCCTACTCCGACCTGCTCTCGGCCGGCCGCATGCAGCAGCCGCTGACGCTGGAGCGGCGCGGCAGCGGGCGCAACGCCCACGACGAGCTGAGCCAGATGGTGGCCGCCCTCAACGCCATGCGCGAGCGCCTGCACCAGGCCTTCCGCGACCTGCAGGACAGCGAGTACCGCTGGAAGCACGCGCTCGAGGGCGCCGGCCACGGCGTCTGGGACTTCCACATCGCCAGCGGCGTGGTGCTGTACTCGCACCGCTGGAAGGAGATGCTGGGCTACCGCGACGACGAACTGCCCGACCTGCTCGAAACCTACCAGCGGCTGGCCCACCCGGACGACCTGCGGCGCGCCCTCGTCCTGCTCGCCGGCAACTTCGACGGCAGCACCAAGACCTACGCCATCGAGCAGCGCATGCGCTGCAAGGACGGCAGCTGGAAATGGGTCGAGGCGCGCGGCATGGTGGTCGAGCAGGACGCCGCCGGCCGCGCCACCCGCATGATCGGCACCCACACCGACATCAGCGCCCACCGCGCCGCCGCCGAACAGATGGCCGCCCTGCTGGCGCAGGCCGAGCAGGCGCGCGCCGAGTTGCGCAGCGCCAACGAGGGGATGGAGGCCCAGGTGGCCGAGCGCACCGCCGAGCTCGAGCGCGCCAACCGCGAGCTGGAGGCCTTCTCCTACTCGGTCTCGCACGACCTGCGCAGCCCGCTGCGCGGCATCGACGGCTGGAGCCTGGCGCTGCAGGAGGACTACGCCGACCGGCTCGACGCCATCGGCCTGGCCTACCTGGCCCGGGTGCGCGGCGAAAGCCAGCGCATGGGCCAGTTGATCGACGGCATGCTGGAGTTCTCCCGTCTGGGCCGCGCCGCCCTGGCCTGCCAGCCGCTCGACCTGTCGGCGCTGGCGCGCACGGTGGCGGCGCGGGTGGCCGAGGCCAACCCGGCGCGCGCCCTCGAATTCGACATCCAGCCCGGCCTGCGCGCCTGGGGCGACGCCCGCCTGCTCGAGGCGGCCCTGCACAACCTGCTGGAGAACGCCTGCAAGTTCTCCGCCATGCGCGCGCCGGCGCGCATCGCCTTCGGCCGCGCCGACGTCGTCCCGCCCGGCCCCGCCGTGCCGGCCGTGCCGGCCGAGTCTGCCGTGTCTGCCGTGTCTGCCTATTTCGTGCGCGACAACGGCGCCGGCTTCGACATGGCCCACGCGCAACAGCTGTTCGGCGTCTTCCAGCGCCTGCACAAGGCCAGCGAGTTCGCCGGCACCGGCATCGGCCTGGCCACCGTCCAGCGCATCGTGCAACGCCACGGCGGCGCCATTTGGGCCGTCGCCGCGCCCGGCGCCGGCGCCACCTTCTACTTCACCCTCAAGGAACCGCCATGCACGGCAAAGTGATCCTGCTGATCGAAGACAACCCCAGCGACATCGCGCTGACCGAGCGCGCCCTGCAGCGCAACAACATCACCAACACCCTGGTGGTGGCGCAGGACGGCCAGGAGGCGCTCGACTACCTGTTCGGCGAGGGCGCCCACGCCGGCCGCGACCCGACCAGCCTGCCGGTGCTGGTGCTGCTCGACCTCAAGCTGCCCAAGATCGACGGCCTCGAGGTGTTGCGCCGCATCCGCGCCGACCCGCGCACCCACCGCGCCCCGGTGGTGATCCTGACCTCCTCGCGCGAGGAGCAGGACATCGCCGCCGGCTACGACCTGGGCGTCAACAGCTACATCCGCAAGCCGGTCGACTTCCTGCAATTCAATGAAACCATCCGCCAGCTCGGGCTATACTGGCTGGTAATCAACGAAGCGCCGTGAGCGACCATGATGACGCCCCTTTCCATCCTGCTGGTTGAGGACTCCGACAGCGACGCCGAGCTGCTGCTGCGCAGCCTGCGCCAGGCCGACTTCGACGTCGCCGCCACCCGCGTCGACGACGCGGCCGGCATGCGGCTGGCGCTGGCCGCGCCGCACTGGGACCTGGTCATCTCCGACTACAACCTGCCCGGCTTCAGCGCCAGCGCCGCGCTGGCCCTGCTCGGCGAGGCCGGCCTCGACCTGCCCTTCATCGTCGTCTCGAACAACATCGGCGAGGAGACGGCGGTGCTGCTGATGCGCGCCGGCGCCCACGACTACGTAATGAAAGGCAACCTGGCGCGGCTGGCGCCGGCCGTCAAGCGCGAGCTCAAGGAGGCCGAGCGGCGCCGCCAGCACCGCGCCGCCGCCCAGGCCCTGCGCGACAGCGAGGAGCGCTGGAAGTTCGCCCTCGAGGGCGCCGGCTACGGCGTGTGGGACTGGGACATTCCCAGCGGCAACGTCGTCTTCTCCGCCTGCTGCACCGCCATGCACGGCTACGCCGACGGCGAGATCGAGGCCAGCATCGGCGGCCGCGACGCCCTGCTCCACCCCGACGACCGCGAGCGGGTGCAACAGGCCATGCGCGACTACTTCGCCGGCGCCACGCCGCGCTACAAGCAGGAATACCGCGCCCGCTGCCGCGACGGCAGCTGGAAATGGGTGCTCGACAACGGCATGATCGTCGGCCGCGACGAGCACGGCGCGCCGCAGCGCATGATCTGCATCCGCATCGACCTGTCCGAGCGCAAGCGGGTCGAGCAATCCTTGCAGGAACTCAACGAGCAGCTGGAAAGCCGGGTCGAGGCGCGCACCAGCGAGTTGCGCCAGGCCATGGCGCAGATCATCGAATCGGAGAAACTGGCCTCGCTCGGCGTGCTGGTGGCCGGCGTCTCGCACGAGCTCAACACGCCGATCGGCAACATGGTGCTGGCCGCCACCGCCCTGCACGACAAGCTCAAGGAGCTGAGCGGCGCCATCGAGCGCAACCAGCTGACCCGCTCCGGCCTGCAGCACGGTCTGGCCGACTGTCTGGGCGCCAGCGAGATCATCGCCCGCAACGGCCACCGCTCCAACGACCTGATCGAAAGCTTCAAGCGCGTCTCGGTCGACCAGACCAGCCAGCGCCGGCGCACCTTCGACCTGCGCACCACCGTGCAGGACAGCCTGACGGCGCTGGGCGCCATCACCCGCCGCGCCAAGGCCACCGTCGAGCTGAACATTCCCGACGGCATCATGCTCGACAGCTACCCCGGCCACCTGGAACAGATCATCAACAACGTCATCATGAACTCGATCACCCACGGCTTCGACGGCATGCCGGACGGCCACATCGTCATCGAGGCGCGGCGCGACGGCGACATGGTCGAACTGGTCTACAGCGACAACGGCCACGGCATCGCCGCCGAGCTGCAGCACAAGGTGTTCGAACCGTTCTACACCACCAAGCTGGGCCAGGGCGGCTCCGGCCTCGGCCTGTCCATCGTGCACAACCTGGTGCAGGCCATCTTCAAGGGCCAGTTGCGCCTCGACAGCAGCCCCGGCCAGGGCGTGCGCCTGCAATTCACCTTCCCGGCGCAAACCCCGCTGCCCAACAACGCCGCCGGCGGCGCAGGCGATGGCGACCAGATCGACGACGATGGCTTCACGATCCCGCCGTTTGGCACCATGTAGCGGCCGCCGGCACGCCTATACCGGGCTGGGGTTCAGCTCGGCGAAGCCGCGCTGGTGCCAGTAGGGATAGGCAGGCGTGACGGCGCTGGCCGCGTCCAGCGCCGCCATCTGCGCCGCCGTCAACTGCCACCCCACCGCGCCCAGGTTCTGCCGCAACTGCGCCTCGTCGCGCGCGCCGACCACCACTGTCGCCACGCCGGGCCGCTGCAGCAACCAGTTCAGCGCGATCTGCGCCACCGTCTTGCCGGTCTCGGCCGCGACCAGGTCGAGCGCATCGACGACGCGGAACAACAACTCGTCGGCCACCGGCGGCCCCATCTCGGCCGTCTTGTGCAAGCGGCTCTGCTCGGGCAGCGGCTGGCCACGGCGGATCTTGCCCGTCAGGCGGCCCCAGCCGAGCGGACTCCACACCATCGCGCCGACGCCCTGGTCCAAGCCCAGCGGCATCAACTCCGACTCATAATCGCGGCCGATCAGCGAGTAATACGCCTGATGACAAATATAGCGCGGATAACCATAGCGCTCGGCCGTCGCCAGCGACTTCATCAAATGCCAGCCGGAGAAATTGGACACGCCGACATAGCGGATCTTACCGGCCCGCACCAAATCGTCCAGCGTCGACAATACCTCCTGCACCGGCGTATGGGCGTCGAAACCGTGCAACTGAAACAGGTCGATATAATCGGTGCCCAAGCGTTTCAATGCCGCGTCGCAAGCCTGGATCAAATGAAAGCGCGACGAACCGACGGCGTTGGGATCGTCGCCGCTGCGGAAAGTCGCCTTGGTCGAAATTAATACCTTGTCGCGCCGTCCCTTGATCGCCTCGCCCAATACGGATTCGGCCACACCACCGGAATAGACATCGGCGCTATCGAACATGGTTAATCCGGCATCCAGACAAATATCCACCAAACGCTTCGCCTCGGCCACATCGGTATGTCCCCACGCGCCGAAAAACTCCCCCTTGCCGCCGAACGTGCCCGTGCCGAAACTTAATACCGGCACCTTGAAACCGGACGCGCCCAAGTAACGATGTTCCATTATTCACCTCTTCGCTAAGAAATTGTTTCTGGATTGAATGGGCCAGACACGACAGAGCCCCCGACTGTGCAATATACCGGGGAATGGATTTGTTCGCCGCCGCCTTCCCAATTTGTCCAAAGGGCCGGGGTAGGCGTTCACGAAACACACCTTCCCACCTCGCACTTATGCCAAAACTTAGCACGAATAAACCAGAATTCGGCTTGACACCAATGCCCAGGCCGCACAGCGCCAGACCGTTGGGCAAGTGAGAAGTGTCTGCGGGATGGCCCAGGCGGTGCGCCGTGGTGATGAACTATTTCCCTGAACAGGAAAAGCTGAATTGTCTCAACTATTTTTCGATGCCGAATCTTGATAAAGCCGAACTTCCTCAACTACCCAGTCGATAAAATGCTGCTGCTTGAGTTTAGATATATCCTGCTGTTGCCACACCAACCAATATGGATAGGCGTAAGACACAGCAATAGCGCTTATTTTGATCAAATCACCTTTTTCCAGTGCTCTCGACACCAAACTCCTACGTTCCAGCGCAACGCCTTGCCCCAATAAAACGGCGCCCAAGACGATATTCGAATCATTGGCGAACAAACCATCGCGGCTATTCGGCTCGGCTACGCCGGCCGCCTGACACCACTCCGTCCATGGCGCGTCCGGTGTGCGAACCAACGGACACGCCATGATTTCCCCGGCCGACGTTGGAATATCACCATCGCGAAAACGCGGCGAACACACCACGATTAACTCGTCCTCGAACAAGGCCACCTTTTCCATATCCGGCCAATGCCCCTGCCCCATGCGGATACCAATATCGACCAAGCCGCTGCGCAAATCCTGCACCGCCAAACTGGTCTGCAAACGCAGCCGATAATACGGATGCAGTGCACGGAAATTATCCAGCCGGGGCAATAGCCAATGCAGGGCAAACGACGGCAGGGTCGCGATGACCAATTCGCTGTCCTGCGGCCGCCCCTGCGCCAATTGCGTCGCCTGGACAATGCCGCGCAGCGCGGCGCGGATGTCCAGCGAATACAAGCGGCCCTCGTCGGTCAGCCGCAGCCCCCGCCCCTCGCGCACGAACAGCGCCAGCCCCATCAACTCTTCCAGCAGCTTGATCTGCTGGCTCACCGCCGAATGCGTGACATGTAGCTCGCGCGCCGCCAGCGTCACGCCGCCCAGGCGCGCCACCGCCTCGAAGCAACGCAGGGCGGTCAGGGGAGGCAAATGCATCATGTAAGAATTCCTAACGTAATCCGTCGATTATTATCGCTATTCGGATCGGCAGGCGCGGCATACACTGTTTCCTCGCGCTTTTTACCGCCATTGACGAGATCGCCGCGCAGAATCGGCCCGATCCGCCATCAAACTGATAGTTATTCTAACGGGGAAACAATGAAACTGATCGGAATGCTGGACTCACCCTACGTCCGCCGCGTCGCCATCTGCCTCAAGCTGCTCAAGCTCGACTTCGAACACCAGTCGATCTCCGTCTTCAGCACCTACGAGCAATTCAAACAGATCAATCCCGTGGTCAAGGCGCCAACATTGGTGCTCGACAACGGCCAAATCCTGATGGACTCGACGCTGATCATCGACTACCTGGCCCACTTGACGCCGGCCGGCGCCAAGTTGCAGCCGGAGGGCGCCGAGGCGCGCCTGCGCGCCTGCCGGCTGACCGGCCTGGCGCTGGCCGCCGCCGAAAAAGCCGTGCAGATCGTCTACGAACACAAGCGTCCCGAGGACAAGCAGTACACGCCCTGGCTGGCGCGCGTCAGCGAGCAACTGCTGGCGGCCTGCGGCGCGCTCGAGGCCGACCTAACCACCGCGCCCCTGCCGACGCCGGGCCAGCCGTTCGGCAATACCGAAGTGACCATCGCCGTGGCATGGAACTTCATCCAGATGATGATGCCGACGCTGGTCGCAGCCGACCATTTCCCCCAGCTCAAGGCCTTCTCGGCCCTGGCCGAACAGCGCGACGAATTCATCGGCACGCCGGCGGAATAGGCCATCAGGCCATCGGCCCCGCAATTCCAGGGATAAATATTTTCCCACCCAGTATTGTGCTTGCCGCCGCGCCGCCCCATGTTAGTTAGGCAAGAACACCCGTTCTTGCCCAACCACCCGGGAAAACATGCCGCAAGAAGCAACACCAACGGCGTCCGCCATCCATTGCGCCGACTGCGCCGTGCGCCGACTCTGCCTGCCGATGGAACTCGGCACGGCCGACGTGGACAAGCTCGACCGCATCGTCGGCCGCCGTTTCCCGCTTGCCCAGGGCGAGCGGCTGTACCGCACCGGCACGCCGTTCGCCAGCCTGTACGCCGTGCGCGAGGGGCAATTCAAGGCCTACCGCATCAACCGCGACGGCAGCGAGCAGGTCACCGGCTTCCACTTCAGCGGACAACTGCTGGGGCTGGACGCCATCGCCAGCGGCGTGCACAGCTGCGAAGTGGTGGCGCTGGAGGATTGCGCGGTGTGCGAGCTGCCCTTCGCCGACCTGGAGGCGCTGCTGGCCAAGATGCCGGCGCTGCGCCAGCAATTCCACCGCATGGTCGGCGAGGAGATCGCCCGCATGCAGAGCGTCGTGCTGCTGCTGGGAAAAATGAAGGCGCGCCAGCGCCTGGCCACGCTGATCGTCCGCGCCGCCTCGGTCTACGAGGCGCGCGGCTATGCGATCGACAAGTTCCAGCTGCGCATGACGCACGAGGACCTCAGCAACTACCTCGGCGTCACGCGCGAATGCGTCAGCCGGCAGTTGACCAAGTTCAAGCGGGAGGGATTGGTGCGGGTGGCGCCGCGCGAGCTGGAGGTGCTCGACTTGCCGGCGATCAAGGCGATCGCGGCGGGCGGGGTCCGCTAGCCGGCGGAGCCGGGCGGCCCCGGCCGCGCCGGCCGCGCCGGCGCGCTCAGTTCGCCGTCGGTTTCCCGCATTCGCCGCAAAAACTCGCGTCGGGTTCCAGGCCGGTGCCGCAGCCGGTGCAAAACTGCCGCGCCCCGAGCGCCGACGCCAGCGCGGCGGCCGCCACCGGCGCCGCCGGCAACAGCCCCGCCGCGCTGGCGCCACCGACCAGTTGCGCCATCACGCCGATCTGTTGCGCACGTTCGAAGTCCTGCGCCGAGCTCGGCGCAACCACCATCGAGCGCGCTTCGCCGAACTGTTTCAACGACGCGGCGAGCTCATCGGCCACGCCGGGCAGGCCGCGCATGCCGATCAACTGACGCTGGGCGTCCTTGCCGAAGATCACGGTGTCGATTTCGGACACCCAGACACGCATCGTCATCGACTCGACATTGATGACACTCTTGCTGGTCTGCACGTTGCCGGACAGCTGGTTGCCGACGCGCACGTCGGCGGACTCGAAACTGCCGCCGATGTCGACCCAGATCAACTCCGAGACGAAGTCGAAGCGGCCCCACAGCACGTGCGCGGCGCGGTAGCAGAACACGCCGATGATGAACTGGCTGAGCGAAAACGCCAGCGTCGTCGAGGCCGGCGCGGCGGCCACGATGTCGCGCGCGGCGACGAAGGCGCCGGCGGTGCCGGCGACCAGATACACCAGCGCCAGCCCGGTCAGGCAGGTCAGCCAAAAGAACTGCGGCTGCGACAAGGCGTGGCCGACGCCGGTGGCGATGCGGTTGGGTAGCGGACGCGGCTGGCTCTCCTCCAGCAACTCGGCCGTGAACTGGCCCTGCCGCCCTTGGATCTGCGGCGAGCGGCGCGTGTAGCGCCGGTTCGGAATATTGCTGTACCAACGGCCCATCAGCATGCGGTCGAGCTCCTCGACCAGCTTGTTCGGATGGGCGTTCATGGTCACCGTCTCGGTGACGCGCGCGGCGCCGACGGCCTGCGGCGGCGGCTGCAACTGCCTCCTCAGCGCCAGGCCGAAAACGGCGCATCCCAGCAGCGTGCACAGCAGCGCGCCGCAGACCACCCCGTTGATCGAAATACCGTCCAGCGCCGGCAGATGCGGCGACAGCAGGCCCAGCAACACAGGCCCCAGCACCGCCAGCACGATCAGGCTGACCAGCCCGCCCATGCCGACGTTGGCGGCCTCGGTGACGCCGCCGCCGTTGCCCCGCTGCACCATCGGCCGCATGATCTGGACGAACGCGAAGGCGCCGTAGGCCAGGCCGATCCAGCCGTTCAAGGGACCGGCTCCGAACATCAACCAGCACAGCAGGAAGCTGAGAAAGGTCGCGCTCAAGGCGAGGAAATTGTTGAACTGGGTTTGCGCCGACGCCTGGATCACCCTGGGCGCGAAGATCAAATGCGGCAACCAGGCGTACAGCAGGCCGTTGAGCGGCCCGGACGGCTCGTTGAAGGTCAGCGCGTTCTGCCGCAGCGTTTCCTTGTAGTAGGCCGCCCGCTGGCTGTCGCCGTCCTGCTCCGGCGCCACCGTGGCGGCCAGGCTGTCGGGCCGGTTGCGGCCGAAGAAATAGCGCAACTGGGTGAACGCGCGCGCCAACAGCGCGATGCCGAAAAACAGCAGGCTGGCGGCGATGCCCACCACGGCCAAGGCCCGCCCGTCGAGGCCGCGCGCGATGTTGTCGCGGATACCGAGCATGATGACGATGCCCACCAGGATCATCAAGCCGCCGGACAACAGCAGGGCCAGATTCTCCACCTTGTACGGATTGGGAAATTCGAAGACCTGGTTGTCCGGGTTGAATTCGTAACTCATAGACACTCGTGTGAAATGAAGGTGGTTAACGGAGCGCCGGCGCCGCCCATCAAGGGCGCGCCGGCGCGCACTGCCAAGGCCGGGCGACTACAGCGGGTTCTTGGCCCCGCATTCGCCGCAGAAAACATCGTCCGCCGCCAACGGCGCGTGGCAACTGGCGCAGGCGCGCGCGGTGGCGGCCGGCGTAGCCGCTGCGGCTGGTGCGACCGACGCGGCCGGCGCGGTCGGCGCGGCCTCCTGCGGCGCACGCTGCGCCGCCTTGACCTCCTGCAACTTGGCACTGGCGCGCTCGCGCGCCTCCTGCGCGCGTCGTTTGGCCTCGTCCACATGGCCGCGCAACTGCTCCTCGGCAGCATCGAAGTGCAGGCCTTCAATGGTTTGCAAATAGATCAGGCAAGTGCCGTTGATGAAGGTCAGGAAAGGAATGATCATGCCCACGGTGAACAGCAGCCCGGTGGCAAAAGCGAAGGCGCCGAAATAAGAGGTCGCGCCGTCCATGCCGTAGCCGCCCAAGCCGCCCAAGCCACCCATACCGCCCATACCGCCCATACCGCCCAGCATCATGCTTTGGACCATGCCCATCGCGTTACCGGAGGCGTTGATGCCGACCGCCGAGGACAAGCCCAGCGTCGTCATATAGCCGGTCATCAGCACAAAAGTCACCACGCCGGACAGGAACAGCACCAGCAGCGAGAGGATGACCAGTTGGGTAATCACCGGCAGCAAACGCTGGCGCACGATCACCAGCATGCGCGCCGCAGTTTCCCAGATCGTGTTGCCGGACCAAATGGCCGGCGCCGCCAGCGGCATCACCACGTAGAACATGCCGGCCGTGGTCAGCCCCAGGATCACCGTCAAGATAGGAAAGGCGACGCTGTAGACCAAGGGTCCGAGGCCGGGAATTTTACACACGGCCAACACCAGCAAGGTCGCCAGGGCCAAGCCGACAAAGGCCAGGAACAACAGTACGGCCAGCCCCAACAAGCGGTGAACGGTGAACAGCGCCTGCAGGAAGGCGTCGACCAGGCCGATGTCCTGGCCCTGGGAACGACGCATCAGGACGATGCCAACGGACGAGTAGCCGACCAGACCGAGCACCAGCGAGAGCAGGAAAAACAGGCCGCCCAACAACACGCTGCTCTTGGCCAGCCAGCCGCTCAGGGCCAGGAACAGGAAAAAGGCGAGACCGGCCAGGGCGCTCATCGCCAGTGCGCGCCAATTGGTGACGGCTTCGGCGGCGCGAAGTAGAGCGTAGGAGTTCGATCCGGATGGAGCGGCTGTGGTCATAATGGTTCCTGTAAGAGGTCGAATGGAGTGGCTCAGCGGTCAAGCGAGGCCAGAGTGCGCGCGCCGGACAACTCGGCCACCTGCATATTGGTTTCCTTGGCGATCATCGGACGGCCGTTGAGGAACACCTGGGTCTTCAAGCGGTAGATGCCCTGCGGCGCGCCCTGCGGCAAACGCAGCGTGAAACTGTTGTCGTACTCGCCGCTGCCGGCGCTGTCGTTGACTTTTTTCTCGCCGCGCTTGAACTCCTCGCCCGTCGGCGCGTAGGCGATCAGCACTTCGCGGATTTCCTGCACCGGCTCGTTCGCACCGGACACGGCGCGGATGGTCGACTGGATCTTGATCGCGTCGCCCGCCTTGACGATGCCGTTGGGGGTCACCAGGGTGGAGTAGGAATCGATTTTGGCGTTGGGCGGCAACTGGTTGCGGTTGCTCACCCGGTATTGGCGGTCCACCTCGGCGGAGGACTTGGTCTGGCGCGAGGCGATCTCGACGACGGCGCAGGCGGCCAGGCCGGCCACGGCGCCCTTCACGGCGCCGCTCTTGCCGCCAAGGAAGGCGCCCAGCAGCGCGCCGCCAGCGCCGAAGGCGGCGCAACGCATGGCGGTGTCGCTATTGCTCGACCCGCCGGCCGATTCGCCGCCGGTGGTGGCGCAACCGCTGAGCAACAAGCTGCCGGCGCAGACGGCAAGGATGGTTTTCTGGATGTTCATAATGTGTCCTGTGGGTTAGTCGATCGAACTGCCGGATTTCAATGCTTCCATTTGCCGAGTCTTGGCCCGCTCGATGAGCGCCGTGGCGGCGCCGTTGCGCGGCTCCAGCAGCAAAACGGTCTCCGCCGTGGCGATCGCCTTGTCGTACTGGCGGGCGGAGATGTAACCGTCGGCCCGGCTCAGCAAGGCGCCAACCTTGCGCGCCAAACCGTCGGCGGCGGCACCGTCGGCCAGACTCGGCACGACGCGCGCCGGCGCCGCAGGCGGCAAGGGCTTGGCCAAGGCCAGCGGTTTGGGTGCGACGGTCGGTGCCGGCTTGACGACGGGCGCCGGGATGGGAGCCGGGGCCGGCGCAGGGGCCGGGATTTCCTCTTGCACGGCGACAGGTGCTGGGCTGGCGGGTGCTGCCGGAACAGCCGGTGCCGAGCTTTCCGCCGCAGCCGCGCCAGTATCGGCCGGGACGGATGCGGCGGCATCGGTCGGCGCATCCGGCACGGCCACCGTGCCGGGTGCCTTCTGGCCGCTCCACCACAGATAGCCCCCACCTGCGCCGGCCACCGTCACCAGCGCCGCGAGCACGATTGCAGTGACCTTCAGCCTGTTGTCCGCTGGGGCACCGGACGATACCGTCTTCGCCACGTGTTCTGGTGCGATTTCAGGCTTAGGGGCGGGAGCGGGTGCGGGTGCGGGTGCGGGTGCGGGTGCGGGTGCGGGTGCGGGTGCGGGTGCGGGTGCGGGTGCGGGTGCGGGTGCGGACTGCAAATAGTGCGACTCGGCGGTGGCGGCAACATCGGAGGCGGTCGCAGCGAAGGCAACTGCCGCTGGTGGCAAACTCGGCTTGCCTAGTTCTACCGGCTTCGTCGCTGCGTCCACACTCACAGTGGTTCCACACTTCTTGCAAAATTTCGCACCGACGACTAGTGGATGGCCACAACTACGGCAATTCGCCGCGCCCGTGTCAACCGGAGATGCTGCGACGACACTATTCTGATCTGGACCCAGCGGCGCCGGCCAGACCGGAGGGAGGCTGGCCGGAAGAACCTCCTGTGACACCGTCGAGAGCGGCGCCGACGGCGCGGCACAACCGCATTTCTTACAGAATTTCGCGCCGGATGGCAAGCTGCCGGCGCAGTCGGGGCAATTCGCCACCGAGAGGGCATCTTGCGCGGCAAGCACACTGCCGCAGGCCTTGCAGAACTTCGTGCCGTCCTTGTTCGCGGTGCCGCATTTTCCGCAATTCGCCATCAATCACCCCTCTTGTCTAGATTTTATTAAAATTTCCATAAATCAATATTTCCGGAGGATAATAGCACTTATGGCAACGTGTGTCTAACGGGCAATACTAGAAACAAGACGGATGAGCATGTTTCCCATGTATTTCGTTAGAAAAGCGTGGAGTTGGCGCCAAACGCAAGCGAACGCCGCACTCCGCACAGTCGGAAGGCTGTTGCTTATTTGAAAAAGAGAGTGAGAAATTAGGCAAAACAATTTGCAGTGTGCCTGTGAGCGCGGTCGACGGCAATGCGGTGCGAGAGGTGTCGGAGCTGCGTTTGTGATGAATCAAGCAGATGTCCAAAGCGGCGGGAGGCGCCGGCCCAAAACGACAAGAGGGAGATGCGTTCGCCTCACGCATCCCCCTCTTGTCTTGTCGCCGCGCAAACCAACGTTGCGTGGTCTTCTCAGCTGGGCCACTACAGCATGGTGGCCGCTATCTCGCTATCGCAGATGATTGATTGCTTCCAACGTTTTCCCAACCGCATTGTGCGCGGCGATCCACCCCGAAGCCAGCAGCACGGACTGACATTCGGCACACTCGCTGAATGGAGCGCAATCGTGTTTCAACTCAACATAGTGGGCGCCGACGATCTGCTTTCCGGTATAGCTATCCACCTTGGCCGGCTTGGCCGACTTGGCCGACTTGGCGTTCAAGGAACCGATCGCCTTGCCCAGCGTGCCGACCTCCTGCGAAGGGTCCAGCCAACGCTCGAAGGCGCTGGCGTTTTGCCCGTCGGGCACGTACCAAGCCTTGCGGTCGGCGTTCCAGCGTGCGCCGAGCGCCTTTGCCTGGTCTTTTTCCGAGAACGGAACTTTTAGAAGAATCATTTTTTCAAGGCCACAAAAGACGGGGTCAACCACGGAACGAACAACGTTCCGCTTCAGTTGGCGTATTTTACGCTGGGAAGCCAAGGAGGATCGCATTCGCCACGCGAATGCAAGAAATACCGGCCGTACATGCTCTGCGGCGGTCAGCGCCCAAACGCTTGCACCCGCCCGACCGGAGTAGTAACATCACTACATTATCTAGGCATGCAAGGGTGTCGCCATGACCATTACCACCATATCAAGCCGCGAGTTCAACCAAGGGGCGAGCGAGGCAAAACGTGCCGCAAACAACGGGCCGGTGTTCATCACCGATCGCGGCCGACCGGCCCATGTGCTGATGAGCTTTGAGCACTATCAGCGGCTCACCAAGCAGCGGCGCAACATTGCCGATGCGCTGGCCATGCCGGGTACTGCCGACATCGAGTTTGAAGCGCCGCGTGTGCTCGTCGACACTCGGCCGGCTGACTTCTCGTGATGTTTGTTCTCGACACCAACGTGGTGTCCGAACTGCGTAAGGTGCGGCTTGGTACGGCCGATACGAACGTGACGGCATGGGCGGAAAGTGTCGATGCCGCCGACCTCTTTGTGTCGGCCATCACCATCATGGAACTGGAGCTTGGCGTGCTGTCGATTGAGCGAAAGGACGCCGCTCAGGGGGCCATGTTGCGCTCGTGGCTAGAGCAGCACGTATTGCCCGAGTTCTCCGGACGCACCCTGCCTATCGATACCGCCGTGGCACAACGCTGCGCCCGGCTGCATATACCCGACAAACGCGGCGAACGCGATGCACTCATCGCGGCAACCGCCCTTGTGCACGGCATGACGGTGGTCACGCGCAACGTCGCTGATTTTAGACCCACGGGAGTGGCCCTTTTCAATCCATGGGAAATATCGCAGTGACGGCAGGCAGATGTTTGCCGTTAGCGGCAGGATGAAGCACAAAACGTGACCGGAACCCAGCAGCCAAAGTCTTCCGTCGGAAACTAGGCGAGGACGGCGTCGTACCAAATTAAGCACTTAATTTAGTCGCGCCGTGCTATCATCTCTTACCAACTTTGACGGAGGGCGGTATGAATTTTTCAAACATTCAACCCATTAGCTACTTGAAGACGAACACTAGCGATGTGGTCAAGCAAGTGCTGGAGACCCATGACCCGGTGGCGATTACCGTCAATGGCAGAGTTCAGGCCGTTGTTCAAGACCCCGTTAGCTATCAAAAGACTCAAGACCAACTTGCTATGCTTCGGATTTTGGCTCTCGGCAGAAAGCAGATTGAAGAAGGCAAAGTAATTGATCATGATGATGTTGTCGCTCTTCTGGAAGCGGAAGACAACGAAAGCTGATTACACAAATGAAAATCATTTGGACTCAATACGCCCTGAACGACCTACAAGACATTCGTGAACACCTCAAAGTGAACCAATCCGCTACCTTCGTTAAGAAGGTGACTCAAGAGATTTTGGCCGAGGTCAATTCTATCCAAGAGTGGAAAACCAAAGGCACCTTTGTGCCAGAGCTGGAAGACCTTCATTTGACGACTCACCGTCAACTCTTGGCCGGTCAGAATCGTATCATCATCGAGCGCGGACACGACGATACTGTCTATGTTCATATGATTGCTCATACGCGCCGCGACTTGGAAGCTTTGATTCGTCGTCGCTTGCTCAACTCTTAGTTGCAGAAAGGATGCTCTTCGGAGCTTCCTTTTTTGATTGGCTGAACATGAACCGTGACTGTCAAGACCCGCTTGCTTGCACTCGCGCTGGCGTAGGCTTGCACATAGGTTAGCGAATACGCTAACCCCTTGATTTTATTGGTGGGCCTCCCGTGAGTCGAACACGGCACCAACGGATTATGAGTCCGCTGCTCTAACCAAGCATGAGCTAGAGGCCCAGTTTTGTACTGCTGCGCTGGGACCGTACCAACCTATCCTCCGACGCGCTCGTTACTGAAACGAACTCGCGAGGATATAGGCTGGCACGGGCTCTAGTCAAGTCTTAGTTACCTTCCAAGAAGCTTTTCAGCTTGTCGGAGCGCGACGGGTGGCGCAGCTTGCGCAGCGCCTTCGCCTCGATCTGGCGGATCCGCTCGCGCGTCACGTCGAACTGCTTGCCGACCTCTTCCAAGGTGTGGTCGGTCGACATCTCGATGCCGAAGCGCATGCGCAGCACCTTGGCCTCGCGCGGCGTCAGCGAGTCCAGCACATCCTTGACCACGCCGCGCATCGAGGCGTGCAGCGCCGCGTCGGACGGCGCCAGGGTGTTGTTGTCCTCGATGAAGTCGCCCAGGTGCGAATCGTCGTCGTCGCCGATCGGCGTCTCCATCGAAATCGGTTCCTTGGCGATCTTCATGATCTTGCGGATCTTGTCCTCCGGCATTTCCATCTTGATCGCCAGCGTCGCCGGATCGGGCTCGGCGCCCGTCTCCTGCAGGATCTGGCGCGAGATCCGGTTCATCTTGTTGATCGTCTCGATCATGTGCACCGGAATGCGGATGGTGCGCGCCTGGTCGGCGATCGAGCGGGTGATGGCCTGGCGGATCCACCAGGTGGCGTAGGTCGAGAACTTGTAGCCACGGCGGTACTCGAACTTGTCGACCGCCTTCATCAGGCCGATGTTGCCCTCCTGGATCAGGTCGAGGAACTGCAAGCCGCGGTTGGTGTATTTTTTCGCGATCGAGATCACCAGGCGCAGGTTGGCCTCGGTCATCTCGCGCTTGGCCTTGCGCGCCTTCATTTCGCCGGCCGCCATCTGGCGGTTGATGTTGCGCAGGTCCGGCAGCGGCAGCACGACGCGCGCCTGCAGGTCGATCAGGCGCTGTTGCAACTCCTTGACGGTCGGAATGTTGCGGCCCAGGATGGCGCTGTAGGCGTGGCCGGCGTCGACTTCGCCGTCGACCCAGTCCAGATTGGTTTCATTGCCAGGGAACACCTTGATGAAGTGGGCGCGCGGCATGCCGCACTTGTTCACGGCCACGTCGAGGATCTGCTTCTCGATGTGGCGCACCTCGTCGACCTGGCCGCGCAGGGTGTCGCACAGCTTCTCGACCACCTTGGCGGTGAAGCGGATGCCCAGCAGCTCGTGCGAGATCGCCTCCTGCGCCTTGACGTAGGCCTTGGAGTTGTAGCCGTCCTTTTCGAAGGCCTTGCGCATCTTGTCGAACTGCAGAGAGATGACGTCGAACTTCTCCAGCGCGGTGGTGCGCAGCGCCTCCAGTTGTTCGGCCGAGAAACCGGCGGCGCCCGAGGCGCTGGCCGCTTCTTCCTCTTCCTCTTCCTCGGCTTCCTCTTCCTCGGCCTCCTCCTCGTCGTCCTCGCTGGCCGCCGGGGCGGCCACCGGGGCGGCCGGCTCGCCTTCGCTCTCGTCGACCAATCCGTCGACAATCTCGTCGATCTTGATCTCTTCGGCGCGGATGCGCTCGGAAGCGGCGATGATCTCGGCGATCGTCACCGGGCAGGCGGAGATCGCCTGGATCATGTCCTTCAGGCCGTCCTCGATGCGCTTGGCGATCTCGATCTCGCCCTCGCGGGTCAGCAGCTCGACCGAACCCATCTCGCGCATATACATGCGCACCGGGTCGGTGGTGCGGCCGAAGTCGGAGTCGACCGTCGACAGCGCCGCCTCGGCGGCGGCCTCGGCCTCGTCGTCGCTGGTGACGGTGGCCACGTTGTCCGACAGCAGCAGCGTCTCGGCGTCGGGCGCGTGTTCGTAGACGGCGATGCCCATGTCGTTGAAGGTGCCGATGATGCCCTCGATCGCTTCAGGATCGACGATGTTCTCGGGTAGATGGTCGTTGATCTCGGCGTAGGTGAGGAAGCCGCGCTCCTTGCCGAACTTGATCAGGGTCTTGAGTTTCTGCCGGCGCCGCTCGAGCTCCTCCTCGGAGGCCTCGGTGTCGGACGAGAAGGCGTCCTTCAGCAGGGCCTTTTCCTTGGCTTTGCGGTCCTTGGCCTTGGCCTTGTCGACCGCCTTCAGCTCGGCGCGCTCGACCGCGTTGAGCGCGGCCACTTCGTCGTTTTCCGGCTGGAATTCCTTCGGCTTGCGCCCGCGCCGGCCCGGCACTTTCACCGACGGCAATACGTATCCCGACGTGTCGATCGCAGCCAAGGTGGCCGCGTCGGTGGTCTGGCTGACCGACGGCGGGTTGCTGGCGACACGCGTTTCCGCCTTGTCCGCGGTTTTCGCGGCTTGGCTGGTCACTTTGTTGGGCTTGGCAGCCACATTGGATTCAGGTTTCTTGATTGGCACAGGCGCTTTCGATTACACAACGACTTGCTTATTAGGATAAAGTTTCTTGCGGCCCTTTTGGGGCCTACGTCTTCGAACCTGCCGACTGCGCACGCTCGACATTACTACGACTACTTACACCTCGTTGGGCACGATCCGCGACCGCAACAGATCCCTACCTGGTCCCGTTCGGACCGATTTTGGCAGAAATTCTACTGCATTTGACGCGCGAGTGGGGGCGAGAACCATGAGTGGCTTACAGGCGGACAGAACTGCCGCCATCGACGGCGAGCGGTCCCGCGCCGTCTAAACCAAAGCTGGCCCCAGCCGCCGACGCCGCCTTGCTGCGCCGATCAAGAGCCTAACTTACTGAAAACAAATACAAATTCTGAATTAAAAAACAATGCCAAAAAACACAACACTTAGCGTTTTATTATAGCACGCTGTTTTGCAATTTCCAGGGGGCGAGAGGAGGTGGCGCCGGGCACCATTTTCACCCCTGCCCCATGCCAGTTAGCGGTTGGCCAGCTCGGCCTCGGCCTCGCGCAGCAATTGGTCTTGCTGCGAGGTGATTTCCCGGTAGCGCACGCCGATCTCGTCGGACGACAGGCCGGCGGCGAACAACTGGCTCAACTCCTGCTTCAGCGCGTCCATCTTGATCTGGCGGATCGCCCCCTTCAACCACAGCCGCACGGCGTCGAAGTCCGACTCCGGCTCCTTGACGATCTCGCTGATGATCTCGTCGTATTCGGCGCCCTGCGACTTCAAATGTTGCGCGAAAGCCGCAAAACCGCCGTGCTGGCCCAGCGACTGGCCGGCCGCCACCAGCTGCGCCAGCCGCTCGGCCGGCTCGGCGCCGAAATAGGCGAAGCTGGCCAGCGCCGCCTCGTCGATGTCCAGCGCCAGCGGCGGATGGGCCACCAGGTGGCGCACGATCTGCAGCTCCAGCCCCACCGGCACCGGCCGGCCGCTGCGCGGCGGCGCCTTGCGCGCCACGGCGACCGGCTTGGCCAGCTCGAACAGCACCTCGATCTCCGACGGCGAGCTCTGCGTCAACTGCGCCAGGCCGCGCACGATCTGCAGGCGCAGCGACGACGGCGTCATCGCCTGCAGCAGCGGCTTGGCGTCGAACTGGGCGCGCGCCCTGCCCTCCGGCCCGTTCAAATCATGCTCGCCGCACACCTCCTTGAGCAGGAACTGCGACAGCGGCATGGCGTCGTGGATCTCCTGTTCGAAGGCCTCGGCGCCGTTGGCGCGCACATAGCTGTCCGGGTCGTGCTCGGTCGGCAGGAACAGGAACTTGATCGTCTTGTTGTCCGACACGTGCGGCAGGCAGGCCTCCAGCGCGCGGCGGGCGGCGCGGCGGCCGGCCTTGTCGCCGTCGAAGCTGAAGATCACCGTGTCGGTTTGGCGCAACAGTTTCTGCACGTGGTTGGTGGTGCAGGCCGTGCCCAAGGTCGCCACCGCCTGCGGGAAACCCATCTGCGCCAGCGCAACCACGTCCATATAGCCCTCCGTCACCAGCACGTAGCCGGCGTCGCGGATCGCCTGGCGTGCCTCGAACAGGCCGTACAGCTCGAAGCCCTTTGAAAATAGCGGCGTTTCGGGGGAATTCAAGTACTTCGGCTCGCCGTGGTCCAGCACCCTGCCGCCGAAGGCGATCACCTGGCCCTTGGTGTTCTTGATCGGAAACATGATGCGTTCGCGGAAACGGTCGTAGCGCTTGCGGTTGCCGCCGTCCTCGTCGACCTTGTCGATCACTAGGCCGGACTCGGCCAGCACCACCGCCTCGTAGTCGGGGAACACCGAGCGCAGGTTGTCCCAACCGCTAGGCGCGAAGCCCAGGCCGAAGCGGGCGGCGATCTCGCCGGTCAGGCCGCGGTTCTTCAGGTAGGCGATGGCGCCGGCGGCGCCGCGCAACTGGCCGCGGTAGAAGTCGCAGGCGTGCGTCATGGCCTCGGTCAGCGCCATGCTGTGCGCCTGCATCTGGGCGCGCTGGGCCGGCGGAATCTTGTCGTCCTGCTCGGGCACCACCATGCCGACGTTCTGCGCCAAATCCTTGACGGCGTCGACGAAGCCCATGCCGGAGTATTCGATCAAAAAGCCGATCGAGGTGCCGTGCGCGCCGCAGCCAAAGCAGTGGTAGAACTGCTTGGTCGGGCTGACCGTGAAGCTGGGCGATTTTTCACTGTGGAAGGGGCACAGGCCCATGAAGTTGGCGCCGCCTTTTTTCAGCTGCACATAGCGGCCGACGACGTCGACGATGTCGACGCGGTTCAGCAGGTCGGAGATGAAGGATTGTGGTATCACTTGGCTGGGCGGTCTTGTTATGGATCAGACTATACCGCCGCACCCCGCACCGGACTTGATCCGGCGCAGAGTGTGGCGCGGGGGACGGCAGCAACCCACAAGGGCAAGGACCAGGGTCAGACCCTAGGGTCTGACCCTCGACTCCGCCGCAGCTTGGGCTCGGGACGCCGGCGCTCTTGCCTTAGGCCGGCGCCAGGGCCTTCTTGATCAGGGCCGAGACGGCGCCCATGTCGGCGCGGCCGGCCAGCTTCGGCTTGACGATGGCCATCACCTTGCCCATGTCCTGCGGACCGGTGGCGCCGGAGGCGGCCACGGCGGCGGCCACCTCGGCGGCCACCTCCTCGTCGGACAGGCCGGCGGGCATGTAGGCCACCAGCACGGCCAGCTCGGCCTTTTCGATGTCGGCCAGGTCGGCGCGGCCGCCGGCTTCGAACTGGGTGATCGAATCCTTGCGCTGCTTGATCATTTTCTCGACGATCGCCACCACCTGGGTGTCGTTGACTTCGATGCGCTCGTCGACTTCCTTGCGCTTGATCTCGGCGAGCAGCAGGCGGATCGTGTTGAGCTTGCCGGTTTCCTTGGCGCGCATCGCGGCTTTCATGTCTTCGGTGATTTGTTCTCTCAAGCCCATCGTTTTCTCCTGGAATGACACAATATGAATCACAATATTAATGCGTTATAAATGCGAAAACCCGCTGCGGCGAACCGGAGCGGGCAGGCGACTCATTTGGACGGAACCGCATCCAAACGAAACAGAACACAACCCGTGGCGGCCAATGCGCCGTACTACCGGGGCCTGTTCTGAATGAACAGTCTTAGAATAATTTTTTCGGCAGTTGCTGGCTGCGGATGCGCTTGTAGTGGCGCTTGACTGCAGCTGCCAGCTTGCGCTTGCGCTCAGCCGTTGGCTTTTCGTAGAACTCGCGTGCGCGCAGTTCGGTCAGCAGACCGGTTTTTTCGATGGTGCGTTTGAAGCGACGCATTGCGACTTCGAACGGCTCGTTTTCTTTAAGGCGAATAGTGGTCATGTAAAAATTCAAACCGTTGATTTATAGGAAGAGAGAGATAGTAGCAGCTTTTTGCCAGAAATGGAAGAGGTCTGGCAGCCGAACCGGCCTGGAAAGCGCATTTCGTCGTGAAAACAACGTCGCTGGACCAGGCGGAATATCCGCGTCGCCAAGCATGTTTGCGGCGACTGGGTTCGCTCTCCGAAGGGAAATTATAGCAGCAATGCGGGCCGCCGCCGACTCCGTTGGCAAACCAGGCAAACGAAGCGGCGCCGGCGCAACAGTCGGCGCTGCCCGCCGGGCGCTGCCGGGCCGCCTTGGAGCGCCTAGACCGCCTGCCCCGCCGCCACGCCCGAGGCCCAGGCCCACTGGAAGTTGTAGCCGCCCAGCCAGCCGGTGACGTCGACGCTCTCGCCGACGAAGTACAGGCCCGGCACCTTGTTGGCCATCATGGTCTGCTGCGACAGCTCGCGCGTGTCGACGCCGCCGCGCGTCACCTCGGCCTTGCGGTAGCCCTCCGAGCCGCTCGGCACGATGGTCCACTGGTTGACGGCCAGGCCCAGCTTGCGCAGCGCGGCGTCCGGCAGGTCGGCCAGGCGGGCGTCCAGCGCCAGCCCGTGGGCCTGCAGCAGGCCTTCGGCCAAGCGGGTCGGCAGCCACTGCGACACCACGTTGCCGAGCTGCTTCTTGATGCTGCCCTTGCCCTCGATCAAGGTCTGCGCCAGGTCCATCTCCGGCAGCAGGTTGACGACGATGGGCGTGCCGGGCTGCCAGAAGCTGGAGATCTGCAGGATCGCCGGGCCGGACAGGCCGCGGTGGGTGAACAACAGGTCCTCGCGGAAGCGCGCGCCGCTCGGGTTGCGGCCCTTCAGCGAGCCGGTCTCGACGTCGACCTCCAGCGCGATGCCCGACAGCGCGGCGAACGGCGCCCAGCTGGCGTCGTCGAAGGTCAGCGGCACCAGCGCCGGGCGCGGCTCGACCAGCTTCAGCCCGAACTGTTTGGCGACGCGGTAGCCGAAGTCGGTCGCGCCTATCTTCGGGATCGACAGGCCGCCGGTGGCGATGACCACGCTGTCGGCCTCGATGTCGCCGCTGTCGGTGCGCAGCGTGAAGCCGCCGCCGTCGATCCGCTCGACCGCCTCGACCTTGCACGGCATGCGCCAGTGCACGTCGCCGGCGGCGCACTCGTCCTTGAGCATCTCGATGATCAGCTCGGCGGACTCGTCGCAGAACAACTGGCCCTTGTGCTTCTCGTGGTAGCCGATGCGGTATTTTTTCACCAGCGCGAGGAAGTCCTGCGGCGTGTAGCGCGACAGCGCGCTCTTGCAGAAGTGCGGGTTCTGCGACAGGAAGTTCTGCGGCCCGGCGTTGATATTGGTGAAGTTGCAACGGCCGCCGCCGGAGATGCGGATCTTCTCGGCCAGCTTGCCGGCGTGGTCGATCAGCACCACGCGTTTGCCCCGCTGCGCGACCACCGCCGCGCACATCATGCCGGCCGCGCCCGCCCCGATTACCGCCACATCAAACTGTTTTGCCATATTCAACCCCGCACCTGCACTGTTTCAAAGGCGTGATTGTAAACGGCTTTGCCGCCGGGGCCGCCGGCCGGCGCTGGGCAGGCGCTATTCGGAAGGTTTGCGTTCGAAAACGGCCATGCTCGCATTCGACACCGATTTCGGCTCGAATGAATTGCAAACGACTGGGCGCGCATGTTCACACTGCCTGCAAATGAGCTTGCAATCGACGGCACCAGCTCGCATTCCATGCACGCATGACTTGCGCCAACGGCAATAACGGCCCACATCGGCAAACCCGCCGCCAGCATGCGCTCGCGGATCTTGACCATGCGCTTCGGTTCGAGCTGGCCGCTGAACATTGCACGGATCTCCGTCACCTCGATACTGAACGTTCGGTGATGAGATTGAGTCGATAGCCGTGACACGACAGAACCGCCCCACCAATTCCGACCGATGATACTGACATCGAATAGAGCGAGACAATTATGACCAACGTAAAGCAAGTACAGGCTGTTCGCATGAAGATGACGGAACGGGCGCAGCAGAAAATGGATCTGCATTTTCCAGGCTGGCCTGATTTCTGGGTGTGGAGCCGCAAACGTGACGCCGGATACATCAGCATTCCTCGCATCTTGCCTATCGCAATGCAGACGATTTGCGTTCAAGACACGTGGCAGGCCGAGCGCGATGCAGCAGCAGCCAAGGTTGCAGCCGCCATGCCGCAGCCAGCGCCAGCGCCGCCCCAGTCCAGCCAATCAGGGGGGGGGAGGAGATGGGGCAACAAAAATTTGAGGCCAGAATGCGAATGGCCCACCGAAGTGGGCCATTCTAACTCTCTTGTTTCTGGGGGGAGGCTCACGCCAACAAGTCCCAGAACTCACAGCAAAAATTATATCCCCTTTCGTGAACATGCACCATTTTTTCAGAAGCAAGGTTTACATGGCACTCTCATCACACCAAATCACGGTCATCACATCCACCCTTTCTCCGGCGAGGATGGGGACGTATTTCAGTGCAACAGGTTTTGGGGCTGAAGCGACAGCGCTTGACATCTACGCCTGGAACGCCCTAGTTTCTGGTGCCTTCTTCTCGGCTCTGCACGTTTGTGAAATTGTTATTAGAAATGCAATCTCACATGCACTCGAGCTTAAGTATGGCAGCAGCTGGCCTTGGGACGCTGGTTTCGAGCGCACGCTGTCCAAGTGGTACAAGGGCGAACTGCAATTAGCCCGGAAGGGCATTCCCATTGGTTCCACCGGCAAGGTTATCGCTGAATTGAAGTTTGGCTTTTGGTGCAAGCTGTTCACCGCAGGTCAAGACCAGCATATTTGGAACGCACACTTGAATACCGTGTTCCCGTTCCTCCCCTTCCCGCTGAAAGTGTCGACCGCCCGGAAGATGCTGTACGACGACATGGAGGCGTTGCGGGGTTTCCGCAACCGTATTGCCCACCACGAACCGATCTTCGCGTACCCGCTTGCACAGCACCAGGCGCGGATACAGCGGCTCATCAAGCTGCGCTGCGAGCAAACCGAGCAATGGTTGTCACAGTGGGAAATCGTGACCTTCGCCCTGGCTGCGCGCCCGTAAAAGGGGGGCTATTCGAGCGGCTCGCTGACGCGCTGGCGCGACTGCAGCGTGCGCGACACCAGCAGGCACTGCGCCACCTGCTCGGCGATCGATTCCGGCACCGGCACCTCGCCGCGCAGCACGGCGGTTATCCAGGCGGCGGTGGTGGCGGCGTCGCGCTCCTCCGGCAGCGCCGGCAGCGCGCCCACCTGGGTCTGCTTGGGCACCAGCATGCTGCGCAGGCCGCCGTGGAACCAGTCGATCTGCTGCGCCTTGTTGGCGTTGGCCACCGTCTCGCCCTCGGTGCCACGCATCAGGAAGGCGTCGCCGCGCTCGTGCAGCGCCGCCGTGGTGAAGTACTCGCCCAGCATCTCCAGGTATTCCGGGTGGGTGTAGGAGACCAGCCGCAGCGCCGGCCCGGCGAAGGGCTGCATGATCTTGACCAGGGTGTGGGTCGAGTTGCGCACGCCGAGGATGCGGCGCAGCGACAGCATGTGCGCCAAGGGCGGCGCCAACTTGTCGATGGTGATGAAGGCGACGTGGCCCTGCGCCAGCGCCTCCTCCGCCTCGGCGTGGTCCTGCGCGGCGGCCACGCCGAGCGCCTCGAACACCTCGGCCGAGGCGACCCGGCCGGCGTCGCGCGCCACGCCGTGCACCAGCACCGGCACGCCCTCGCGCGCCAGCAACATGGCCAGCAGCGGCGTCAGGTTGGCCATCTTGCGGGCGCCGTTGTAGCTGGGGATGCAGACCGGCGCGAACGGGCCCGGCGGCGCCGTCAGCGGCGCGAAGCAGGCCTCGGCGGCGTCGAGGAAGCCGGCGATCTCCTCCACCGACTCGCCCTTGATGCGCATGGCCAGCAGCACGCCGCCCAGCTCGAGGTCGGAGACGCGGCCGACCAGCATGGCGGCGTACAGGTCGTGGGCGTCGTCGCGCGTCATGCTGCGCGCGCCGTTCTTGCCGCGGCCGATCTCTTTGATCAGGCGGGCGGCCGGGAAGGGGTCGTGGAGTGTCGTCATGCCCGACAGCTTACACGCAAACCGGCCACACCTTCCAGCCCAGCGTCGACGGCGCTTCGCCCGCCGGCAAAAGGCTTTCCGCGTGGAAACGCGCGTGGCCGAAAAGCCGCGCCGGGCCGGCCAAGCGGGCCACTGTCGAGGCCAAAATGCTGCATTTCAGCTACACTATGAATCCCCCGACGCAAACATTGCGCCATCATTGTAGATAGAGAAGCAGAGAACCATGATCTCCCCAGACATCGAAAACATCAACGTCACCTCGTTCGCGCCGATGCCGACGCCGGCCGCGCTGCACGCCAAGCTGCCGTTGACCGAGCGCGCCTCGGCCACCGTGATGAAGGGCCGCGAGGCGCTGCGCAACATCATCGACCGCAAGGACAAGCGCCTGTTCGTGGTGGTCGGGCCGTGCTCGATCCACGACCCGGTCGCCGGCCTCGACTACGCCCGCCGCCTGCTGCAACTGCAGGCCGAGGTGGCCGACACCATGCTGCTGGTGATGCGCGTGTACTTCGAGAAGCCGCGCACCACCACCGGCTGGAAGGGCTACATCAACGACCCGGACATGGACGACTCCTTCCGCGTCGACGCCGGCATGGAGAAGGCGCGCCAGTTCCTGCTCGACGTCTGCGAGCTGGGCCTGCCCACCGCCACCGAGGCGCTCGACCCGATCTCGCCGCAGTACCTGGGCGACCTGATCGCCTGGACCGCCATCGGCGCCCGCACCACGGAGTCGCAGACCCACCGCGAGATGTCGTCCGGCCTGTCGACCCCGGTCGGCTTCAAGAACGGCACCGACGGCGACATCAGCATCGCCATCAACGCCATCCTGTCCTCGGCCCACCCGCACTCCTTCCTGGGCATCAACAGCGCCGGCAACGTCGCCGTCGTACGCACCCGCGGCAACGCCTACGGCCACGTCGTGCTGCGCGGCGGCGACGGCCGGCCCAACTACGACTCGGTCTCGATCGCCATCGCCGAGCAGGCGCTGGACAAGGCCAAGCTGCCGGCCAACCTGGTGGTCGACTGCTCGCACGCCAACAGCTACAAGAAGCCCGAGCTGCAGCCGCTGGTGATGGCCGACGTGGTCAACCAGATCGTCCACGGCAACCGCTCGCTGGTCGGCGTGATGATCGAATCGAACATCGTCGGCGGCAACCAGAAGATCCCGCAGGACCTCAGCGAGCTCAAATACGGCTGCTCGGTGACCGACGGCTGCATCGACTGGGACACCACCGAGAAGATGCTGCGCGACGCCCACGCCCAGCTCAAGCAGCGCCCCTAGGCCGTCCCGCCGCGCCGGCGCGGCCTAGCCGAACACCGGCACGCGCGCATGCGGCGCGAAGGAACCGGCCAGCGCCGCCTCGGCGCGGCTGGCCGGTTCGTTCAGCTCCTCCAGATCCAGATAGATCCTGCCGTCCTCCAGCCGCACCGTGTACGAGCGCGGATAGCCCTCCTGCCCCTGCGGCGCGCAGGCCAGCGCCAGCGCCTTGTTCCAGCGCCGCCGGCCGGCGGCCGGCGTCTCGCTCGGCGGCGCGGCGCGCACCGGCGTGCCGTCCAGGTAGGGTCCGCCCTCCAGCAGCGCGACCACGCGCTCGTCCTCGCCGCGCATCAGCAGCACTCCCGGCAGGTCCTGCCAGGCCAAGCCGCGCGGCACCTGCCGCGTGCCTAGCGGCGCCAAGTCCTTGAGCCGGCAGATCAGTTTCCATTGTCCAGACATCGTTCACCTCCCTCGTAAAGCCATCCATCCTTGATGCAAGAACGGTGCCACGCGCCGGCCGCGTTTTTCTCTCAACATTGAGAAAAATGCACAGCCATAGTGCGCCGACCTGCGCCAGTTCGGGGAGTCGGGCCGGGCACTTTCCTTTACAATGGCGGATTACTCCTTCAAATGTGCACCCTTCATGATCGTTCTCGGCGTCGAATCCTCCTGTGACGAAACCGGCCTTGCGCTGTACGACACGCAACACGGCCTGCTGTCCCATGCCCTCTACTCGCAGGTGGCAATGCACGAGGAGTACGGCGGCGTGGTGCCCGAACTGGCCTCGCGCGACCACATCCGCCGCGCCATCCCGCTGCTGCAGCAGGCGCTGGCCGACGCCAAGCTGGCGCCCCAGGACATCGACGCCATCGCCTACACCCAAGGTCCCGGCCTGGCCGGCGCGCTGCTGGTGGGCTCCTCGGTGGCCTGCAGCCTGGGCCTGGCGCTGGACAAGCCGGTGCTCGGCATCCACCACCTGGAGGGCCATTTGCTGTCGCCGCTGCTGGCCAAGGAGCCGCCGGAGTTCCCCTTCATCGCGCTGCTGGTCTCGGGCGGCCACACCCAGCTGATGCGGGTCGACGGCGTCGGCCAGTACACCCTGCTCGGCGAGACGCTCGACGACGCCGCCGGCGAGGCATTCGACAAGTCGGCCAAGCTGCTCGGCCTGGGCTATCCGGGCGGCCCGGCCATCTCGCGCCTGGCCGAATTCGGCGACCCGCTGGCCTACAAGCTGCCGCGCCCGATGCTGCACTCGAAGGACTTCAATTTCAGCTTCTCCGGCCTGAAGACGGCGGTGCTGACGGTGGTGAAGAACCATGAAGAGAAGGTGATCGCCAACATCTGCGAGCAGGACAAGGCCAACATCGCGCGCGGCTTCGTCGACGCCATCGTCGACGTGTTGACCGCCAAATGCGTCAACGCGCTCAAGCACACCGGCCTGAAGCGGCTGGTCATCGCCGGCGGCGTCGGCGCCAACAGCCAGCTGCGCGCCTCGCTCAACGAGGCCGCCGCCAAGAAGCGCTTCAAGGTCTACTACCCCGAGCTGGAGTTCTGCACCGACAACGGCGCCATGATCGCCTTCGCCGGCGCCATGCGCCTGCAAATCAACCCCGACGCGGCGCAGCGCGACTACTCCTTCAACGTGCGGCCGCGCTGGCCGCTCGACGAGATCAAGGTGGTCTGAGCCGTCCAACCCCGCAACACCCGCCAGCCGACTGAGCCCGCGGCGCGGACTGGGGTCAGACCCCGTACGGGGTCTGACCCCGCCTCACCCGGGGTGCGCCAGCATACCCACAACACCAATCACGCCGCCTCGCGCTGCGCCGGCCGCGCCTGGCGCTGGTAGAGGAAGTGCAGCACGCTGGTGCGGTACTCGATGTACAGCGGGTCCTGCGCCAGCGCCAGCCGGTCGCGCGGTCGCGCCAGCCGCACCTGCAAGATCTCGCCGATGGTCGCCGCCGGCCCGTTGGTCATCATCACGATGCGGTCCGACAGCAGCACCGCCTCGTCCACGTCGTGCGTCACCATCACCACCGTCGACTGCGTCGCCGCGACGATGCGCAACAGCTCGTCCTGCAAATGCGCGCGGGTGAGCGCGTCGAGCGCGCCGAAGGGCTCGTCCATCAACAACACCTTCGGCTCCATCGACAGCGCGCGGGCGATGCCGACGCGCTGCTTCATGCCGCCCGAGATCTCGTGCGGCCGCTTGGCCGCCGCCGCCGTCAAGCCGACCATGGCCAACGCCGCCATCACCCGCTCCTTCAACTGCGCGCCCGACTCCTTGCCGCCGAAGACACGCTCGACCGCCAGATGCACGTTCTCGTAGCAGGTCAACCAGGGCAGCAGCGAATGGTTCTGGAACACCACCGCCCGCTCCGGCGACGGCCCGGCGATCTCGCGCCCGCCGCACAGCAGCACGCCCTCGCTGGCCGTGGTCAGCCCGGCGATCAAATTGAGCAGGGTCGACTTGCCGCAGCCGGAGTGGCCGATCAGGGTGATGAACTCGCCCTTCTGCACCGTCAGGTTGACGTCGCTGAGGGCGTGGAAGCTGCCCTTCTTGGTGTTGAAGACCATCTCGGCGTGCGTGATCTCGATGAATTTATTGGCGCCCATGTCAGCCCTCCACTTCTTCGTAGGTGAACGATCTGGCCACGGCGACCAGGATCTGCTCCAGCACCAGCCCGACCACACCGATGATGACGATGGCGATCAGGATGTGCGGCACGTTCAGGTTGTTCCACTCGTCCCAGACCCAGAAGCCGATGCCCACGCCGCCGGTCAGCATCTCCGCCGCGACGATCACCAGCCAGGCCGTGCCGATGGCCAGGCGCACGCCGGTCAGCATGTAGGGCAGCACGGACGGCAGCAGGATCTTGGTGACGATCTTCCACTCCGACAGGTTGAGCACGCGCGCCACGTTCATGTAGTCCTGCGGCACGCGCTGCACGCCGACGGCGGTGTTGATGATCATCGGCCAGATCGAGCAGATGAAGATCGACCAGATGGCGGCCGGGTCGGCCGACTTGAACACCAGCAGGCCGATCGGCAGCCAGGCCAACGGCGACACCGGCTTCAACAGGCTGATGATCGGGTTGAACATCCCGCCGAGGAACTTGAAGCGGCCGATCAGGAAGCCGAGCGGAATGCCGATCACGGCGGCCAGGCCGAAGCCCATGCCGACCCGTTTGAGCGAGGCCAGCACGTTCCAGCCGATGCCCTGGTCGTTCGGCCCCTTGCGGTAGAAGGGATCGGAGAACAGGCGCACGGCCTCCTGCCAGGTGACCAGCGGCGTCGGGATGCCGTTGTTCCCGCTGGCCAGGATCTGCCACACCAGCACCAGCAGGGCCAGGCCGAGCAGCGGCGGCAGGTACTTCATCACGTGGGGACGCAGACGCGACTTGCCGCCGGCCAGCACCACGCCCTTGGCGGCCAGGCGCGCGCTGCGCGGCGGCTTGGCCGGCGCCGCCGCGACGGGTGCCACGGCCGATGCCGTCGCTGCCGTCGCTACGGCCGTTGCCGCCGGAACGGCGGCTGCCGGCGCGTCCGCCGCCACCGCCGGCGCGGCCAGATTGTTGAACACTGCGCTCATATGCGGTCCCTCCTCAGGCTTTGATTTTGAACGAGTCGGCGTAGGCCTTGGGGTTCTTGCCATCCCAGACCGTGCCGTCCATCAGCTTGGTGCTACGCATTGGCGACTTCGGCACGCTGACCTTGGCCATCGCGGCGGCGTCCGTATAGACGCCGATCTGGTTGATCTGCGTCGCCACCGCCAGGTAGTCCGGCTCGCTCTTCAGCAAGCCCCAGCGCTTCTGCTGCGTGAGGAACCACATGCCGTCGGACAGGTAGGGGAAGTTGACGCTGCCGTCGTTGAAGAACTTCATATAGTTCGGGTCGTCCCAGGTCTTGCCCAGGCCGTTCTGGTAGCGTCCCAGGATGCGCTGGTTGATCACGTCGACCGAGGTGTTGACGTAGGACTTGTCGGCGATGGTCTCGGCCATTTTCTGCTTGTTCGACAGCGAGGCGTCGATCCAGCGGCCGGCGTCGAGGATGGCGGCGGTCAGCGCGCGCGCCGTATTCGGATACTTCTTGACCCACTCAGCGCTGGTGCCGAGCACCTTCTCCGGGTGGTCGCGCCAGATGTCCTGGGTGGTGGCGGCGGTGATGCCGACGCCGTCGACAATGGCGCGGTGGCCCCACGGTTCGCCGACGCAGAAGCCGTCCATGTTCCCAACCCGCATATTGGCCACCATCTGCGGTGGCGGCACGGTGATGATCTTGGCGTCCTTGAACGGGTTGACGCCGTGCGCCGCCAGCCAGTAGTACAACCACATGGCGTGGGTGCCGGTCGGGAAGGTCTGGGCGAAGGAGTACTCGCGCTTGTCGGTGGCCATCAGCTTGGCCAGCGAGGTGCCGTCCACCGCGCCCTTGTCGGCGATCTTCTTCGACAACGTGATGGCCTGGCCGTTGTGGTTCAGGTTCATCAGCACCGCCATGTCCTTCTTCGGCCCGCCCACGCCGAGGTGGACGCCATACACCAGGCCATACAGCACATGGGCCGCGTCGAGTTCACCGTTGACCAGCTTGTCGCGCACGCTGGCCCAGGAAGACTCCTTGCTCGGCACGATCTTGATGCCGTACTTCTTGTCGAAGCCGAGCACCGAGGCCATCACCACGGAGGCGCAGTCGGTCAGCGGAATGAAGCCGACCTTGACCTCCTCTTTTTCCGGCTTGTCCGAGCCGGCGGCCCAGGCGCCGCCTCCGACCAGGCAGCCCAGCCCGGTGGCGCCGACGGCGGCGCCGGCTTTCAGTAGTTGGCGGCGGATCGGCTTAAATGGGGTATCGCTGCTCATCGTATCCTCGTGCTGGTCGCTATGGGCCGCCGGGTGGCGGCCCTTCCACCTCTCTACAGCAATTGGTGTGCCAGCAAACGCGGAGAGCATCGCGCCCCGATTCGAGACGTTTGCGCTCCGTGTTGGCGCGCAGGACGACGTTGATGAATTTTTCGGCACCGTTTTTGTGCACAGCAGCATCGCGCGCGCACCGCCAGCGCGCAGGCGCCAGTTAGCCGTTCAGCGCCTGGTCGGCGCGCAGGCGGGCGACGATCAGGTCGATGAAACTGCGCAGCCTGGCCGAGCCACGCCGGCCGTCGCGGTGCACCACGCTGATCGGCACGGCTTCCGGCTCGTAGTCGCGCAGCAGCGGCACCAGCTGGCCCGTCTCGACGTGGCGCGCGGCCTGGTAGGACATCAGCCGGGTGATGCCCAGCCCCAGCACGGCCGCCTCGATGGCGCCGTCGTTGGTGCTCACCACCAGGCGCGGCTTGACCCGCACCGACACCGTCTGGCCCTGCCGGCCGAACTTCCACTCCGGCGACATGCTCACGCTCGATGCCAGGATCACCGTGTGGCGCGCCAGCTCGGCCGGCGAGTGCGGCACGCCGTGCCGCTCCAGGTAGGCCGGCGCGGCGTAGACCATGCGCCGCACCCGGCCCACGCCGATCGCCTGCATGCTCGAATCGGGCAGCTCGCCGATGCGCACGCCGACGTCGAGCCCCTCCTCCAGCAGATTGGTGACGCGGTCGACCAGCAGCGCCGACACCTCCATCGCCGGATAGCGCGCCAGATAGTCGACGATGCCGGGCATGACGTACAGCTTGCCGAACAGGACCGGCGCGGTGACGGCCAAGTGGCCGCGCGGTTCGGCGTTGGTGCCGGCGGCCGCCTCGTCGGCCTCGTCGACCTCGGCGATGATGCGGCGGGCGTCGTCCAGATAGCGCCGGCCGGCCTCGGTGACGCGCACGTGGCGCGTGGTGCGGTCGAGCAGCTTGACGCCGAGGCGCTCCTCCAGCGCGGCGATGGCGCGCGTGACGGCCGGCGGCGACATGCCGAGGCGGCGCGCGCCGCCGGCGAAGCTTTGCTCGTCGCCGACGGCGACGAGGACGGTCATCAAATGTAGTCGGTCCATGGCGGGCGTCATTTTCCTTGCGGGTGGTGGGCCGGCCGGCGCGGCCGGTAGGCGGGGAACAGGCGCGCGCCGGCGGCGGCGATGAAGTCGATGAAATGGCGCACCCGCAGCGGCATCTGGGTGCGCCGCTGATAGTACAGGAACAGGCCGTGCTCGCTGCTAGCCTGCTGCGGCAGCAGGCGCACCAGGGCGCCGCTGGCCAGGTCGGCCTCGGCCATGTAGCCTATCAGCTGGCCGACGCCGGCGCGCACCGCCTCCAGCTCGCCCTCCACCGTGTTGAAGCTGGCCACCACCGGCACGTCCTGGTAGACGGTGGCGCCGTCGATGGTCAGCTCCCACGGCATCAGCCGGCCCGTGTTCGGGTGGCGGAAGCCGGTGCAGCGGCGGCCCGCCCCGGCCAACTCGGCGACGTCGCGCGAACAGGCGCACGCCCAGGTTCTCCTCAAGCTGGCGCACCGCCTTGCTAACGGCCTGCGGCGTCAGGCCCGCCTCGGCGGCGGCGGCGCTGAAGCTGCCGGCGCGGACGACGCCGATGAACAGGGTGATGACGCGGGCTTTATCCATGCCGGTGCGGCCTTCCATTTACAACCAACAGATGAAAATAAAACAGCTTTCCTATGGCTAGTGTAGCAGCTCCGCCCACCCTACACTGGCCCCTGTACATTCCACAGCCCCTCCCCTCTCAAAGGAAAACGATCATGGCAAACGCAAACAACGGCAACAATAGCAACAACAAGGTATGGCTCATCACCGGCGCCTCGCGCGGCTTCGGCGCGCTGATCGCGCGCGACGCGCTGGCCCGGGGCGATGCCGTGGTGGCCACCGCGCGCGACCCGCAAACCGTCATCGACGCGCTGGGCCAGCACCCGCAATTGCTGGCACTGAAGCTGGACGTGCGCCACGAGGCGCAGGCGATCGGCGTGGCGCAGCGCGCGCTGGAGCGCTTCGGCCGCATCGACGTGTTGGTCAACAACGCCGGCTACGGCCTGCTCGGCGCCGTCGAGGAGGCCAACTCGGAGGAGGTGCGCGCGCTGTTCGACACCAACGTCTTCGGCCTGCTCAACGTCAGCCGCGCGGTGCTGCCGCTCATGCGCCGGCAGGGCAGCGGCCACCTGGTCAACCTGTCGTCGGTGGGCGGCTACCGCTCCTACGCCGGCTGGGGCATCTACTGCGCCAGCAAGTTCGCCGTCGAGGCGCTGAGCGAGGCGCAGGCGATGGAGCTGGCGCCGCTGGGCATCCACGTCACGGCGGTCGAGCCGGGCTACTTCCGCACCGACTTCCTCGACGCCGCCTCGCTGGTCAGCACGCGCAACCGCATCGATGCCTACGCCGAGACGGTCGGCGCCATGCGCGCCCACGCCGCCGGCGTCAACCACCGCCAGCCGGGCGACCCGCAAAAGCTGGCCAAGGCGGTGCTGACCCTGGTCGACAGCGCCGCCCCGCCGCTGCGCCTGCAACTGGGCAGCGACACCGTGGCCGGCGTGCGCGAGAAGAACCGCGCGGTCGAGGCGGAGATGGCGGAGTGGCTGGCGCTGGCCATCTCCACCGACCACGACGACGTGGCGGCGGCGGTCAAGGCATAGCCCCCTTAAGGCGCCAGCGGCTCCAGAACCACCCAACGGCAGAAAGCCAGGGTCAGACCCTCAGGGTCTGACCCTAGGTGCGCGCCTGAGGGTCTTGTTGGCTTGGCTGCGTCGCTTGCAAGGCGGCGCCGCCGCGTCAACGCGACGGCCGCCCGGCCCTCGCAAGGACTGGCGCCCTTGCCGGCGCCACGGCGGCCGGCGGCGCCAGCAGGTCGGCGCGCGGATAGCCCCAGCCGGGCACGTTCTGCGGACAGGCCGCCTGCCGGCTGTCGGCGATGCGCAACGATGAAAAATTGCCGCGCGGCGTGCCGGCGAAGCGGTAGTCCGACAGCTCGCCGTCCGCCAGCGCCGGGGCGCGGGCGAAGCGCAGCCAGGCGTCCACATAGCAGCTGTCGCGCCGCAGCCCGCGCAGGGCGGACAGGCTGGCGCGGCGCTCGCCGTATTGGATCAGCGCCGCCGTCAGCGGCTGTGCCGGCGCCTGGTCGAGCAGGCCGCGCGGGCAGGCCTGCGGCGCCAGCCACTGCGGCGCCAAACTGAGCACGCCGCGCCGCATGCGGTAGCGGTCGGCCGCCTCGTCGAGCTCCACCGCGACAAAGTTCCAGCACAGCGGCTGGCTGGGGAAGGCCGTCATCGCCACGTCGACCGTGCGCGCAGCCGGATCGATCTGCCGCAGCGCGGCGCGGATGCGCTGCGCGCCCAGCACCGAGCCGACGCCCTGCGCGCCGACGAAGACGACGCCGAGCAGCAGCGCCAGCAACAGGGCGCCGCGTCCGCGCGCGCCGTCGCGCCGCTGCAGCGCGGCCATCAGCGCGGCGACCGCCAGCAAGGCGGCCAGCGCGCCCGGCGCCAGATAGCCCTTCCACGTGAAGAACAGCAGCGCCGCCGCCAGCAGGCCCAGGCCGAGCGCGCGCGCCGTGCGCGCCCCCGTCAGCCAGGCCAGCGGCACGCCGAAGGCGACCCAGAACAACGGCTCGACGATGAACACCATGTCGCCGTAGAACCAGCGCCCGTCGAAGGGATAGAAGGGGTGGATGCCGTAGGAGTTGGTGAAGTCCATCAGCAGGTGCAGGCCGAGGCCGAGCAGGATGCTGGCCGCCAGGCCGACCCGCGCCGCGCCGCTGCGCCGCAAGAGCGCGCGCGCCGCCGGCCACAGTCCCCACAACAGCGCCAGCAGCAGCAAGGCCTGCGGCAGCGCGAACAGCAGCGTGTGGGTGTGGCCCCGGTGGTTCAGCAGATAACCGAGCGGGTCGGGCAGCAGCTTGGTGAGGAACAGGTCGAGGTCGGGGAAGTTGCTGGCCAGCGCGCAGGCTGTCAGCAGCAGGCGGTGGCGCGTGCGCTGGCCGGCGCTGTCTGGCTCGGGCGCCAGGCTGCGGTGGATCAATTCGCCGGCGCCCAGGCCGATCAGCGAGTGGGTGATGTTGTCCATCGTTCCTGGTCGGCTTCAATCCGGCGCCAGCAGCTGCTCCAGCCGGCGCGGGTAGTGGTTCAAAAAATCGCGGGTGACCGCGTAGTGTTCGGTGTCCTCGTAGGCCACCTCGTTGATGCCGGCGTCGTCGAAGCGCAGAATCTTCGCGTTCGGGTAGGCCAGCAGGATCGGCGAATGGGTGGCGATGATGAACTGCGACTGCTCGCCCACCAGCCGGTGGATCGCCGTCAGCGCGGCCAGCTGCCGGCTGGGCGACAGCGCCGCTTCCGGCTCGTCGAGCAGGTACAGGCCGCGGCCGCGGAATTTGTTCAGCAACACCGCCATGAAGGCCTCGCCGTGCGACTGCTGGTGCAGGGACTTGCCGCCGTAGCCCGCCAGATAGCCGGTCTGGTCGGCCAGGGTGGCGACGTTGGAAAAACTCTCGGCGCGGAAGAAGTAGCCGTCGCTCGGCACCTGGTAGCTCTTCGACAGGCGCAGCGACTGGTGCAGCGGGCTCTGCTCGCCGGCCGAATTGAGCCGCACGTTGCGGGTGCCGCCCTCGATGCTGTAGCCCAGCGCCAGCGCGATCGCCTCCAGCAGGGTCGACTTGCCGGCGCCGTTCTCGCCGATGAAGAAGGTCACGTCGGCGTGGAAGGCGACGCTGTCGAGCTGGCGCAGGGCCGGCACGTTGTACGGGTGGCGCCGCAGGTCGATGTCGGCGCCGTAGCTCGCCCTGACCTGCTGCAAATACGGCCTGGCCTGCAGCGCCATGCTAGCGGCTTCCGCCGGCGGCGGCGTTCCAGAGGGCTGTTGGCATGTTCGTTTCCAGTGCCGGGCTCACGACGCGACGCGGTTGCGGCCGCCGTCCTTGGCGCGCCGCAGTGCCTCGTCGGCCTGGCGCAGCAGGCTCTCGGCGTCGGCGATGCCCATGTGGTCGAAGGCGCCTACGCCGATGCTGGCGGTGACTTCCACCACGCGCGCGCCGGCCGTGTGCAGCTGCGCCGCCAGCTTGGCGCGCAGCGTCTCGGCCAGCTTGCCGGCGCCCTCGCGCGGCGTGTTGGGCAGCACCACGCACAGCACCTCGCCGCCGTAGCGGCCGGCGATGTCGATCACCCGCACGCTCTCGCGCAGCAGGCGGCCGACGTTGGCCAGCACCATGTCGCCGGCGGCGTGGCCGTAGCCGTCGTTGACGCCCTTGAAGTCGTCCAGGTCGATCATCAGCGCCGACAGCGGCGTGCGGAAGCGCTTGGCGCGCGCCACCTCGAACTGCAGGCGCTGCAGCAGCGAGCGGCGGTTGTGCAGGCCGGTCAGCTCGTCGCCCAGCGCCAGCTGCTCCAACTCGCGCTGCGAGCTGTCGAGCGTGCGCTGGTTGGCGCGCAGCTCGATCAGGGCCATCACCTGGCGGCCCAGCCGCGCCAGCGTGCGGCGCTGCTCCTCGTCGAGCGCGCCGGGCCGGCTGTCCATCACGCACAGCGAGCCGATCTGGAAGCCGTCCGGCGAGGTCAGCGCCACGCCGCTGTACATGCGCATGTGCGGCGCGCCGACGGTCAGCGGCAGGTGGGCGGTGCGGTAGTCCGCGCTCAAATCGGCGATCTCGGTGGCGGCCTCGCCCAGCACCGCCAGCGCGCAGTAGCTGTCCTGGCGCGGCACGCTGCCCAGCGGCAGGCCGTGGCCGGCCTTCAGCCAGACCCGCTCGGCGTCGACCAGCGCGACGGCGGCGTAGGGCACGCCGCACAGCTTGGCGGCCAGCTCGGCGAGGAAGCTGAAGTCGTCGCAGGGCGGCGTGTCGAGGATCTTGTAGCGCTGCAGCGCGGCGACGCGGAACTGGTCGGCCGGCGGTCTGGCGACGCCGAGTATGTGGATTTTTTGTGCTGCCGGCATGAGCCTCCCTGGATCGCCGCTGCGGGTACCCGCGCTATGGTGGCCTGAGTGTAGCGCAAAAGCGCGGCGGCGGGAGACTTGGCCGCCGCCGCCGTGGCCGGCCGTTTAGGCCGCCGCCAGAATCTGCCGCAGCGCCTGTTCGAACACCTCGGCCGGCTGGCCGCCGGAGATCAGGTGGCGGTCGTTGATGATCACCGCCGGCACCGAGTTGATGCCCTGTTGGATATAGAAGTGCTCGCGCTCGCGCACCTCGTCGGCGTAGCGGTTGGACGCCAGCACCTCGGCGGCGGCGGCCTCGTCCAACCCGGCGGCGCCGGCCACCCGCGCCAGCACCTCGCGCGAGCTGGGGTTTTCGCCCTGGGTGAAGTAGGCCTCCAGCAGCGCGTGCTTGAGCTCCTTCTGGCGCCCCTCCAGCTCGGCCCAGTGCAGCAGGCGGTGGGCGTCGAAGGTGTTGTAGATGCGGCTGCGCTGGTCCATCGCGAAGGTGAAGCCGACCTCGGCGCCGCGCGCCCGTATCATTTCGCGCGACTGCGCCTGCTGTTCCGGCGTGGCGCCGTACTTCTCGGCGATGTGCTCGCCGATGTCCTGGCCCTCGGCGCCCATCTTCGGATTCAACTCGAAGGGCTGGAAGTGCAGCTCGGGCTGGGCCGCCGCGCCGATGTTGGCCAGCGCCGCCTCGAGCGACTTCAGGCCGATGGCGCACCAGGGGCAGGAGACGTCGGAGACAAAGTCGATCTTGATGGGTGTACTCATGGGTGGGCCTTCGCAATGGGTGGGCGCCGCCCGGCGGCGCTATGGCAAGCATATGATGGCAGCAAAAGCGAAATCAAGTCGCCGACGGGATCAATTGCAATTATTGAAATAATTACACTGAACTGGCATCCATTGTTCCGCCGAGAGGAATTCGACGCCGCATAGCAAAAAACCAGGCCTCGGCCTGGTTTCTGGTATGCCACCCAACTGAAGAAGGGCTTACTTCTTCCTGCCCTTGGCCGGGCTCGCTTCCTTGGCGGCGGCGCCCTTGCCGCCGATACGGCTTTCCTTGCCGGCCAGAAGGTTGCTGATATTCTGGCTGTGGCGGTAGGCCAACAGTACGCTCATCGCGGTGACGGCGAACAACTGCGGCTCGACGCCGAACAGCAGGCCGTAGTAGAACGGCGCGAACAGCGCGGCGATCAGCGCGGCCAACGAGGAGTAGCGGAAGGCGAAGGCGACCGCCAACCAGGTCACCAGGGTGGCCAGGCCCAGCCACGGGTTCAGGCCGAGCAGCACGCCCAGCGCGGTGGCCACGCCCTTGCCGCCGACGAAGCGGAAGAACACCGGCCACAGGTGGCCGAGGAAGACGGCGATGGCCACCAGCGCCACGGCCATGTCGCCCACGCCCAGTTGCTCCTGGTAGCGGTAGGCCAGCCAGACCGCCAGCCAGCCCTTGGCGCCGTCGCCCAGCAGGGTCATGATGGCGGCGCCCTTGTTGCCGCTGCGCAGCACGTTGGTGGCGCCCGGGTTCTTCGAGCCGTAGGTGCGCGGGTCGGCGATGCCGAACAACTTGCTCATCACCACGGCAAAGGAGATCGAGCCGATCAGATAGGCGGCCACGGTCATCAGTACTGTATTCATTGTTTCCCTCTAATTATTGTTCCCGGGGCTCTCCGCCGGGGCTGCTGAATATACACCATGCGCGTGTCTCCACGCCAACAAAGTGCGGCGGTATTGACGCAGGGCAAGCGCGTCGGCCCTCAGTCGGCCAGGGCGCACTGCACCGGCTTGGCCGCCAGCACGTCGAGCAGCACCCGCGGCGCGATGCCGATCAGGAAGCCGCGCCGCCCGCCATTGATATATATCGTTTCCAGCGCCAGGATGCCCTGCTCGACGTACACCGGCATGGCCTTCTTGGTGCCGAACGGCGAGGTGCCGCCTATCATGTAGCCGGAGTGGCGCGTCGCCACCTCCGGCTTGCACGGCTCGACCGACTTGCAGCCGATCGCCCGCGCCAGGTTCTTGGTCGACACCTTGCAGTCGCCGTGCATCAGCACGATCAGCGGCTTGGCCGCCTCGTCCTGCATCACCAGCGTTTTGACGACGTGGTGCTCGGCCACGCCCAGCTCGCGCGCCGAGACGCTGGTGCCGCCGTGCTCCTCGTAGGGATAGGGGTGCTCCGAGAAGGCGATCTTGTGCTTGCGCAGCAGCTGCGTCGCCTGGGTTTCGGAAATATGCTCTTTTTTGGCCATGCGTGATACGCTAAAGATTCAATGAGGAGTATCGAATTATGCAGCAAGAACTTCGCTTTGCCACCTTCAACGTGTGCAACCTGGCGCCGGCCGGGGCGAAACTGTATGACAACCTGGCGCCGCTGACGGCGCAGGAGTACGAGGCGAAGGTCGCCTGGACCGCCCACCAGCTCGACCAGCTCGACGCCGACGTGATCGGCCTGCAGGAGATCTTTTCGCTGGCGGCGCTGCGCGACGTGCTGGCGCGCAGCAGCCGCTACCGCGACGCCATGCTGGCCGGCGTCGAAGCCGAGGCCGGCGCCGAGCGCCTGACGCCGCAGGTGGCGCTGGTCTCGCGCCTGCCGCTGGCGGCCACGCCGGCGGCCTACCCGGCCTTCCCCGACGGCGTCGCCATGCCGGCCGGCAGCCGCGACGCCGACCGCTTCGCCCGCGCCCCGCTGCACGCCCAGATCCTGCTGCCGGACCGGCGCGTGCTCGACGTCATCGTGGTCCATCTGAAATCCAAGCGGCCCGACTACCGCAACGGCGACTGCGGCGACGACCCGCTGCTGTACGCCCAGGCCAACCTGCGCTCGCTGATCCGCCGCGGCACCGAGGCGGTGGCGCTGCGCGTGCTGCTGAGCCAATTGAGCGAGGCGGAACGGGGCGGGCGCCGGCCGCGCATCGTGCTGGGCGACTTCAACGACACCGCCGACGCCGTCACCACCACCATCGTGCTGGGCGCCGGCGCCTGGTGCCAGCCGGGCGACGAGCTGAGCGGCCGCATGTTCGACTGCAACCAGATCCAGCTGCGCCAGGACCGCTTGCGCCACGTCGGCTACACCAACATCCACGAGGGCCACTACATGACCATCGACCACGTGCTGGTGTCGGAGGAGTTCAACCCGGCCTCGCGCTACGCCATCGGCGAGGTGCTCGACGTCAGCTACCTGAACGACCACCTGCTGCAGCAACGCCCGGAGACCTCGGACCACGGCCAGGTGCTGGTGCGCCTGCGCCTGTACGGCGCGCGCGACCGGGCCGAGGCTTGAGGCCGGCCCAAGAACAGCGACGGCACGAATCGAGGGTCAGACCCTAGGGTCTGACCCTGGCGCTCCGCCCGGCGCCGGCACCCTGCCCTCGGCGGCCTGCGCGGCGACGGCCCCGTCGGCGTCGGCGCCGTTCGCCGCGCCGTTCGCCGCCGCCAGCGCGATGTAGCGCCCCTGGTAGCGGTCGCAGCCGTGCTGGCGCAGGAACGCCAGCTGCTCCGCCGTCTCCACCCCCTCGGCCACCACGGTCAGCTTCAGGCTGCGCGCCACGCCGATGATGGCGGTGACCACGGCGGCGTCGCCCGGCTCGGCGGCCAGGTCGGCCATGAAGGAGCGGTCGATCTTCAGCTTGTCGACCGGGTAGTCGCGCAGGTGGCCCAGGCGCGAGTAGCCGGTGCCGAAGTCGTCGATGGTCAGGCCGACGCCGAGCGCGCGCAGCGCCTGCAGCTTGGCCGGCGCGGCGCCGCCCTGGCGCATGATGATCGCCTCGGTCAGCTCCAGTTCGAGCAGGCCGGGCGCCAGGCCGCTCACCTCGAGCGCCTCGGCCACGCTGTGCGCCAGGTTGTTCTGCATCAGCTGGGCCAGCGAGATGTTGACCGCCACCACCAGCGGCCGGCCCTGCTCCTGCCAGCGGCGCGCCTGGCGGCAGGCCTCGCGCAGCACCCAGTTGCCGATGCCGACCATCAGGCCGCAGTCCTCCGCCACGGCGATGAAGCGCTCCGGCAGCAGCAGGCCCAGTTGCGGGTGGCGCCAGCGGATCAAGGCCTCGGCGCCCAGCGTGGCGCCGCTGGCGATGTCGACCTCGGGCTGGAACTCGAGCTCGAACTGGCCCTCGCGCAGCGCGCCGCGGAGGCCGTTCTCGAAGGCGACCCGCTCGACGATCTGGGCGTTCATCTCGGCGCTGAAGAACTGGAAGCGGTTGCGCCCGCCCTCCTTGGCGTGGTACATGGCCAGGTCGGCGTTCTTCACCAGGGTCTCGATGTCGGCGCCGTCGTCGGGGAAGATGCTGATGCCGATCGAGGTGGTGACGTCGAGCCGGTGCAGCTCCAGCTCGTAGGTCTGGGTGATCGCCTGCAGCACGCTGGCGGCGACGTGGGCGGCCTGGTCGATGCCGCCGATGTCGGCCAGGATGATGACGAACTCGTCGCCGCCCTGGCGGCTCACCGTGTCGACCGCGCGCACGCACTTGACCAGCCGCGCCGCCACCTCCTTGAGCAGCAGGTCGCCGACGTGGTGGCCCAGGGTGTCGTTGATGTGCTTGAAACGGTCCAGGTCGAGGAACAGGATGGCCAGCATGCTGTGGTTGCGCCGCGCCGCCGTCAGCGCCAGGCTGAGGCGGTCGAGCAGCAGCACCCGGTTCGGCAGGTCGGTCAGGAAGTCGTGCTCGGCCTGGTGGCGGGTGGTCTCCTCGGAGCGCTTGCGTTCGCTGATGTCCGACAGGATCAGCATATAGTTCGACACCACGCCCTGCTGGTCGGCGATGGCGGCCAGCGACAGCCAGGCCGGATAGCGCGCGCCGCCGCGGCGCTGCGCCCAGATCTCGCCCTGCCAGTGGCCCTGGTCCTGCATCGCGCACCAGATCTGGCGGAACAACTCGCCGTCCTCGATGCCGACGCGCTCGCCGTCGAGGGCCTGGCCGACCATCTCGGCCGGACTGAGCCCGGTGACGGCGGCGTAGGCCTGGTTGACGGCGATCACGCTGGGGCCGCGGTCGGCCAGCAGGATGGCGTCGCGGCTGTTCTCGAACACCTGGGCGGCCAGGTACAGGCGCTGCTCGGCCAGCTTGCGGGCGGAGACGTCGCGCACCACCGCGTAGAACAGGAACTCGTGGTCCAGCGTGATCGAGGTCAGCAGCACCTCGGCCCAAAACTGGCGCCCGCCGCAGCTGGTGTAGCGCCAGTCGTAGCGCCAGTTGCCCAGGCGGTGGGCCTGCTGCGCCATGGCCAGCCCGGCCTGGGCCGACAGCGCGCCGCCGTCCTGGCGCAGCGGCGAGAAGTCGGCCAGGCTCTTGCCCAGCATGCGGCCGGGGTCGGCGCAGTCGAACAGCGCCAGCGCGGCCGGATTGAGTTCGGCGATGCGGTCGCGCTCGATGACCAGGATGGCGTCGCTGGACTGCTCGAACATCTGGCGGAAGTTGGCGCCCACCGACAGCAGCGCGCCCTCCTCGCGGCGGCGCGCGGTGACGTCGATGTCCATGCAGAACACCTGTTGCAGCTCGCCGCCGCGGTAGACCGGGAACATGCTCGAGTAGACCCACAACAGGCGTCCGGCGGCGCTGCGCAACTGCCAGTCGCGCGCCGGGCTGGGCCGGCCGCTGTGCCACACCTGCTCCAGCGCGGCGGCGTGCTCGGCGGCGCGCTGCTGCGGCTGCAGCAGCTGCGCCAGCGGCTGGCCCAGCGCCTGCTCCGCCGCCACGCCGTACAACTGGACGCAGGTCTGGTTCCAGAAACACACCCGGCCGCCGCGGTCGACGCTGTGCACCGCCACCAGCGGGGTCAGTTCGATCGCCGCGACGATGCGGGCGATCAGGTCCAGCGCCTGCTGGCCCGGCCGGCCGGACTCGCCTTGGGCCGGCGCGGCCACGCTACATTCCTGGTCACCCACCTTGGCCTCGCTCGCGTTGCGGTTGCGCCTTTGCAGGCAGACAGCCCATTCTTGCCCGCCACAGGATTGCGCGCTTGACGTGGCGCAAGGAAGGCCGAAGCGCCTGTATCGCGGCGCAAGTGTCGTTACCGGCGACCAACACCGGGCCGGCGCCGGTCCCGCCGGCGCGCGGCCCGTCGCGCCAAAACGGCCGTTGATCCGCCTTTTCTGCAGTTCAGGCCCGCCTTTTGCCGCCCTGTCGCACGGCGCTGGCGCTACACTTGTCAAATCCATACAGTGCCACCATGCGCACTACCGCGGTTCTCCAGGGAGGGCAGGCGTGTCTTCCCACCAACCACCGCCGTGGTGCGCACCCCGCAAGCTTGAGCGCCAGCCTGACCGTCCGCGCCGCGCCCGCTGTTTTTCGCGCCGTGCCCTTGTTGCGATCTTGCCGACCTTGGCAAACCTTGACCAGAAAACAATATGAAACTTGAGACCCTGCCCCCGTCCCTCCCCACCGCAACGCGCGGCAAACGCTGGCGCGCCCCGCTGATCGGCCTGGTCGTGCTGGCCCTGGCCGGCGGCGGCTGGACCGTCGTGCAGTCGCGCGCCAAGCCGGCCGCCGCCGACGACGCCAAGAAAACGCCCAAGCAGGAGGTCTTCGAGCTGTCCGGCGGCGACGTCGCCGCCGTCGAGGCGCGCGCGCTGGCGCTGAGGCTGCCGCTGTCGGGCTCGCTGCAACCGCTCAGCCAGGCCACCGTCAAGGCCAAGGTGTCGGGCCAGATCGAGGCCACCACGGCGCAGGAGGGCACCGCCGTGGCGGCCGGCCAGCTGCTGCTGCGGCTCGACACGGCCGAGCTGCGCGCCCGCCTGAGCCAGCAGCAGGCCGCGCTCGACGAGGCGCAGGCCAAGCTGTCGCTGGCCAGCAAGAACGAGGTCAACAACCAGGCCCTGCTCAAGCAGAACTACATCTCGCAGAACGCCTACGACAGCACGCACAACAGCGTCGAGCTGGCGCGCGCCGGCGTCAAGGCCGCCTCGGCCCAGGTCGAGCTGGCGCGCATCGCGCTGGCCGACGCGGCGATCCGCGCGCCGATCGGCGGCATCGTCAGCAAGCGCCACGTCCAGGCCGGCGAGAAGGTGGCGCCCGACATGGCCGTCTATACCATCGTCGACCTGTCCGAGCTGGTGCTCGAGGCCCAGGTGCCGGCCGCCGAGATCCCGCGCATCAAGATCGGCCAGGAGGTGCAGTTCAAGGTCGACGGCTTCCAGGGCCGCGACTTCGTCGGCAAGGTGGCGCGCGTCAACCCGACCACCGAGGCCGGCTCGCGCGCCATGCTGGTCTACATCGCCGTGGCCAACGCCGACGGCGCCCTGCGCGGCGGCATGTTCGCCAAGGGCGCCATCACCACCGCCCGCTCGGCGGTGATGCCGCTGCTGCCGCTGCAGGCGCTGCGCGAGGAGCAGGGCCGCCAGGTCGTCTACAAGGTGGAGCACGGCAAGATCGTCGCCCAGGCGGTCAAGCTGGGCCTGCGCAACGAGGACGAGGGCTACGCCGAGGTGCTCGACGGCCTGGCGCCCGGCGCCAGCGTGATCGTCTCCAAGCTCGACGGCGTCAAGCCGGGCAGCCAGGTCAAGCTGCCGGCCGCGCCGGCGGCGCCGGCCAAGGACCAAGCGGCCATGCTGGCGCGGAAGGACTAGGCCATGTGGATCACTAAAACCAGCATCCAAAATCCGGTCTTCGCCACCATGGTGATGGTGGCCCTGGTCGTGCTCGGCCTGTTCTCCTACCAGGGCCTGGGCGTCGAGAGCATGCCCAGCGTCACCTTCCCCTTCGCCGCCATCGAGGTCAACTACCCGGGCGCCTCGCCCGAGGCGGTCGAGAACGACATCACCCGGCCGGTCGAGGACGTCGTCAACACGGTCAGCGGCATCAAGACCATCCGCGCCAACTCGTGGGAGGGCAAGGCCGGCATCTACCTCGAGTTCGAGCTGTCGACCAATATGGACAAGGCCATGCAGGAGCTGCGCGACAAGGTCGCGCTGGTGCGCCCGCGCTTCCCCAAGGAGGCCAAGGACCCCTACATCGCCCGCGCCGAGGGCGACAACGAGCGCGCCATCGCCACCCTCAGCCTGACCGCCGGCGAGCACACCCTGCGCGAGCTGTCGACCATGACCGAGCAGATCATCAGCAAGCGCTTCCAGAGCGTGGCCGGGGTCGGCCAGGTCAAGCTGAACGGCACCACCGCGCGGCAGATCCTGATCAGCCTGCGCCCCGAGGACATGACGGCGCAGGGCGTCGGCGTCGACGAGGTGATCCGCGCCATCCAGGCCAGCAACACCAACCTGCCGGCCGGCAACATCAGCTTCGGCGCCGCCGAGCAGCTGGTGCGCGTCGAGGGCAAGATGAAGCAGGCGCGCGACTTCAACAAGATCATCGTGGCGCGCCGCGCCAACGGCCCGGTCTACCTCGAGCAGGTCGCCGGCGTGGTCGACGGCGAGCAGGAGGAGCTGTCGATCTCGCGCCTGAACGGCCAGCGCGCCATCAGCATCGAGATCACCAAGGTGCAGGACGCCAACGTCGTCGAGGTCGGCACCGGCATCCAGCGCATCACCCGCGAGCTGCAGAAGTCGCTGCCGGCCGACATCAAGCTGCGCCTGCTCGACGACGAGTCCGAGCGCGTGCAGAACCAGCTCAACAACGTCAAGCACACCATCGTCGAGGGCGCCGTGCTGACCATGGTGATCGTCTTCTTCTTCCTGCACTCCTGGCGCAGCACCATCATCACCGGCCTGACCCTGCCGATCTCGGTGATGGCCAGCTTCATCGCCATGAAGTTCTTCGGCTTCACCCTGAACTTCCTCACGCTGATGGCGCTGTCGCTGTGCATCGGCCTGCTGATCGACGACGCCATCGTGGTGCGCGAGAACATCGTGCGCCACCTCGGCATGGGCAAGAGCCACTTCAAGGCGGCCAACGACGGCACCAACGAGATCGGCCTGGCCGTCATGGCCACCACCTTCGCCATCGTCGCCGTGTTCATCCCGGTGGCCTTCATGAAGGGCATCATCGGCCGCTTCTTCCTGCAGTTCGGCATCACCGTCGCCGTCGCCGTGCTGGTCTCGCTGTTCGTCAGCTTCACGCTCGACCCGATGCTCTCCTCGGTCTGGCGCGATCCGGTCAAGGACCGCTTCAAGTACCTGCCGTGGCTGGGCCGCTTCATGGCCTGGATCGAGACCGGCATCGACCGCCTGCACGTCTGGTACGGCCGGGTGCTGGCGCTGGCCCTGCGCTGGCGCAAGAGCACCCTGGCGGCGGCGCTCGGCCTGTTCGTCGGCAGCCTGATGCTGGTGCCGATGATCGGCGGCGAGATGTTCCCCGAGACCGACGAGGGCTGGATCAACCTGACCTTCAAGACCCCGGTCGGCTCCAGCCTGGAATACACCAACAGCAAGGTGCTGCAGGTCGAGGAGGCGCTCAAGGCCTTCCCCGAGATCGACAGCCGGATCGCCGTCGTCGCCCCGCCGGGCGACGTGCGCAACCACGCCCGCATCGACCTCAAGCTGGTCGACCACAAGCTGCACAAGCGGCGCACCCAGAAGGAGCTGGAGAAGCTGATCCGCGAGCGCATGTCGACCATCGCCGGCATCACCCTGTCGTTCGGCCAGAAGCCGATCTTCATCGCCATCCTCGGCGTCGACGAGGGCAAGCTCGACGACGTGGCCCACCGGCTGATGGACAAGATGCGCAAGATCAAGGGCGTCGCCGACCTGGAGTACAGCCAGGAGGGCGCCACCCCGTCGACCACCATCAAGCTCAACAACGAGCTGGCCAGCGACCTGGGCCTGTCGGTGCAGCAGATCGGCAGCGCGCTGCGGCCCTTCGTCGCCGGCGACACGGTGAGCCACTGGCTGGCCGGCGACGGCCAGAACTACGACGTCAACGTGCAGCTGCCCAAGTCGGGCCGGCAGAAGATCGCCGACCTGGCCGACCTGTCGCTGGCCTCCAGCCGCAACGACGCCAACGGCCGGCCGATCATGGTGCCGCTGCGCCAGGTGGTCGAGTTCGTGCCCTCGTCGAGCCCGCAGGTGTTGAAGCGCCAGGCGCTGCAACGGCGCGTCGCGGTGTACGCCGGCGTCGAGGGCCGTCCCGGCGGCGACGTCGACCAGGACGTCAAGAAGGCGATGGAGTCGATCGAACTGCCGGCCGGGGTGCGCTTCGACGTGGCCGGCAACGCCCAGCAGATGGAAGAGACCATGGCGGGCGCCATGATGGCGCTGGGCATCGCGGTGATCTTCATCTACCTGGTGCTGGCCTCGCAGTTCGGCAGCTTCCTGCAGCCGATCGCCATCATGGTGTCGCTGCCGCTGTCGCTGATCGGCGTGCTGCTGGCGCTGCTGGTGACCGGCAGCACGCTGAACATCTTCTCGGTGATCGGCTTCATCATGCTGATGGGCCTGGTGACCAAGAACGCCATCTTGCTGGTCGACTTCACCAACCACGGCCAGCGCGCCGGCAAGGGCCAGTACGAGGCCATCATGGAGGCCGGCCAGGTGCGCCTGCGGCCGATTTTGATGACCACGCTGGCGATGGTGTTCGGCATGCTGCCGATGGCCATCGGCATGGGCGACGGCGGCGAGACGCAGGCGCCGATGGGCCGCGCCGTGATCGGCGGCGTGCTCACCTCGACCCTGCTGACCCTGGTGGTGGTGCCGGTCGCCTACACCTACCTGGACAGCCTGGGCAAGCGCGCCAAGCGCTTCTTCCAGGGCGCGCCGGAGCCGCACGGCGTGGCCAGCATCGACGAGCACCACGGCGCGCCGCAGCAGGAGCACAACAAGGAGCACAACGCGGCCTGAGCCGCCGCAACGGTCGCTTGACTCGTCCCCGCGCTGGCGGGGACGATGCGGCGGCCTTGCCCTTGCCGTTAAAAGACCAAACCGGGCCTGCGCCCGGTTTTTTTATGCACTGCATCAAGCTTGCATCCAGCCTAGAACCCCGGGGTCAGTGCCGACATTCGGACACGACCTCAACCATAGACCCTACGCCACCAAGCTTCTTTACTGCTGAGTCAGTGTCCGAATGTCGGCACTGACCCCGGTTCCCTGACCCCGGTTCCCGGTTCCGGTTCCTGAACCAGGTTCCCCTAAAAGCAAAAATGCCGCCCAGCATCAACTGAACGGCATTTTAGCCAGTCTCTTCGGCATCGGCGGTGACAGGCGAAACCCGCCCACGCTGGGGCCGGGGCTGCTCTAGCGCCTTTCGCCGTCCGCCGCAGCGCCTTATGCCGCCGGCGTCTCGCCCTCGGCGGCGTCGCCGTCAGCGTCGGCCTCATCCGGCTCCGCTTCGCCCTCGCCGCCCGGCGTGTTCTTCAATTCTGCCTTGCGCTTGGCTTTTTCGTCGGCCTTCTTCTTCTTCTCTAACTCGCGTTGCCGCTTCTCGTACTGGAAATTTGTCTTTGCCATTTGCTACCTCTATATTCACGATGTTGACTTACTTAGGTCACATTATGACGCAGATATGACCGACACAAGTAATCCAGAACAGCAAAACCCCCGCTCAGCCACGCGGATGGTGCTCGGCGTGCAGGCGTTTCAGTCGTTCCCGCGCCACATGGGTATAGATCTGCGTGGTCGAGATGTCGGAGTGTCCCAGAAGCAACTGCACGACGCGCAGGTCGGCGCCGTGGTTCAACAGATGGGTGGCGAAGGCGTGGCGCAGGGTGTGCGGCGACAGCGGCGCCGTGATGCCGGCCTTCTGCGCGTGCTTTTTAATCAACACCCAGAACATCTGCCGCGTCATCGCCCCGCCGCGCCGGGTAACGAACAGGGCGTCGTCGACCTGGCCGTCGAGGATCACGCCGCGCGCCTCCTTCATGTAGCGCTCCAGCCACAGGCGCGCCTGCGCGCCGAACGGCACCAGCCGCGTCTTGGCGCCCTTGCCGGTGATGCGCAGCACGCCGTCGTTCAGGCTCAGCTCCAGGGTCTTCAAGGTGGTCAGCTCGGACACCCGCAAGCCGCTGGCGTACATCAACTCCAGCATGGTGCGCTCGCGCAGGCCGAGCGGCGTGGCCACGTCGGGCGCGGCCAGCAGCGCCTCCACCTGCGCCTCGCTGAGCGTGTGGACGAAGCGCGTCGCCTGCTTGGCCGAGGCTAGGTTCAGGCAGGGGTCGGCGGCGATGTGGCGCTGCCGCAGCGCCAGCTGGTAGAAGCGCTTGAGCACCGACAGGCGCCGGTTCGACGAGCTGGCCTTGGTCTCCTCGTGGCGCGCGGCGAAGTAGGCGTCGATGTCGGGCGTGGTCACGGCGTGCAGGTTGGCCAGCTCGGGCCGCTTGACCTCGAGCCAGCGGGCGAACAGGCGCAGGTCGCGCCGGTAGGCCTCCAGGGTGTTCTTCGACAGGCCGTCCTCCAGCCACAGGCTGTCGCAGAACTCGTCGATCAGAGCAGGGTTGTCTGTTGCCATGCGTATTCGCTCGCCCCCTCGTGTGCCAGCAGCCAGCGCTTGACGCCGAGCAGGAAGCCGTTCTGGTCGTCGCTGTGGGCGAAGCCGCCCAGGCCGGAGGCCGACGTCACGCGGTGGCAGGGCACCACCAGCGGGAACCAGTTGGCGCCGCAGGCCTGGCCCACCGCGCGCGGCGCCGAGCCGATATGGCGCGCCAGCTCGCCGTAGGTGCGCACGCTGCCGCGCGGAATCGCGGCGATGCTGTCCCACACCTTGCGCTGGAACTCGCTGCCGACCCGCGCCAGCGGCAGCGCGAAGACGAAGTCCGGGTCGGCGCAGTAGCGCGCCAACTGGCCGGCGGCCAGCTCGGCCACCGCGTCCTGCGCCGGCTTGGCCTCGAAGTGCGGCGCCAGGTAGCACAATTCGGTCACCAGCTGGCCCGCCGTGCGGACCCCGAGCTTGCCGAAGGGCAGCTCCACGATGGCGGAAAAAAGCTCGCTACCCTGTTGTTTTTTCATCACGCAAGTTGTCCTTTTGTCTCATCCAAACTACAGCGCTTGTGGCAATTCTGCACACATTGTAGAACCTCTGGACGAAAAAAAGCGCACCTTGCGGTGCGCCCCGAAATCCTGCTTCACGTTTCCGGCCGTTTGACTCTGGCTGTAGCGCGCTTGTGGTGCGCTTGCAGCGATGATGCCAACAGCATTCTGTAAAACGTGTGTCTCCTCGATATATGGCCGGCTTTGAAGCCGTTTTTATACACACTCCCCACCAACTAATACTGCGTGTCCTTTGCTCGTCGGGAACATATCCTTATGAGTTATATGTCCGACAGCGACGCCATCATAACGTACCTGAATGGCTTTTTCCCAGCTTTTTTTGAGCGCCGGAACACGCCTAGTTTAAGAGTAAATTAAATTTGGCAACCACAGCGAAATCTGTGGTACGTAAGTGATCAACACCAGGAAGCCGAGCATAGTCAGCAGCCACGGCAGCACGGCGACGGTCAACTCGGAGATGCCCATCTTGGTGATGCCGGAGGCCACGTACAGGTTCAGGCCGACCGGCGGATGGCACATGCCGACCTCCATATTGACCACGATCAGGATGCCGAAGTGCACCGGATCGATCCCCAGCTTCATCGCCACCGGGAACAGGATGGGCGCCATAATCAGCACGATCGACGACGGTTCCATGACGTTGCCGGCCAATAGCAGCAAAATATTGACAACCAGAAGGAACGTGACGACCCCCAGGCCCTGGCCGGTGATCCATTCCGCCATGGCCTGCGGGATGTTTTCGCTGGTCATCAGGAAGGAGAACAGCACGGCGTTGGTGATGATGTAGAGCAGCATCGCCGACATCGCCGCCGAGTCCAGCAGCACCTTGCCGACTTGTTTGATCTTCAAGTCCTTGTAGACGAACACGGCGATGACGAAGGCGTAGACGGCGGCCATCGCGGCGGCCTCGGTCGGCGTGAAGGCGCCGGTGTAGATGCCGCCCATGACGATGACGATCAGCAACAAGCCCCAGGCGCTCTTCTTGAAGGCGGCGAAACGCTCTCCCCAACTGGCCTTGCGCAGGCGCGGATAGTTGTGCTTGCGCGCCAGGAACCAGGTGGTCAGGCCGAGCAGGAAGGCCAGCATGATGCCGGGGATGACGCCGGCCATGAACAGCTTGCCCACCGAGGTGTTGGTGGTGACCGAGTACATCACCATCACGATCGACGGCGGGATCAGGATGCCCAGCGCGCCCGAGGTGGTGATCACGCCGGCGCCGAAGCCCTTCGGATAGCCCTGCTTGACCATGGCCGGCAGGATGATCGAACCGATCGCCACCACCGTCGCCGGGCTCGAGCCCGAGACGGCGGCGAACAGCGCGCAGGCCAGCACGCCGGCCAGCGCCAGGCCGCCGTGCCAGTGGCCGACCATCGAGCTGGCGAAGTTGATCATGCGCCGCGCCACCCCGCCATGGGTGAGGAAGTTGCCGGCCAGGATGAAGAACGGGATCGCCATGATCTCGAACTTCTCGATGCCGGTGAAGATCTTCAGCGCCACCGATTCGATCGGCACGCTGGTCATGGTGAACAGGAAGGTCAGCACGGTCAGGCCGAGCGAGATGGAGATCGGCATGCCGGTCAGCATCAGCGCCAGCAGCAGGACGAAAATGATCATGGCGTTCATGCTTTGGCTCCCGGCGCGTCGTGCGCGAGTTCTTCTTCCAGTCCCTCGACGTGGGAATGGTCATGTTTGGGCAGCGCCCCGGTGCGGGCGTAGGACACCACCACCTGCAGGAAGCGGAAGCACATCAGGTAGGAGCCGAGCGGCACGGCCAGGTAGACGATCCACATCGGCACTTCCAGGTCGGACGAGGTCTGGTCGGTGTGGCCGATTTCCCACACGAAGCTGGCGCCCAGGGTGCCGACGATGCCGGTGAAGACGGCGCCGGCGAGCAGGCCGAAGAACACGAAACGCTTGTGCCAGCGCGGGTTCATGCGGTTGATCAGCACGTCGACGCCGACGTGGATGCCGGTGCGCACGCCGTAGGCGGCGCCGAACTTGGCCATCCAGACGAACATATAGATGCACAGCTCTTGCGCCCAGCTGGTGTTGATTTGAATTAGGTAGTCTTGCAGGCCGGGGATGGGCAGGCCGGCCAGGTAGCGGTGCAGCACCGCGATGAAGACGATGATGGTGGCCGCGCCCATCAGGGACGCGATCAACCATTCTTCCAGGTGGTCCAGGAATTTCATGGTGGTCTTTCAGAGAAGGGAAACAAGGCGGGACGGCGCTGCCGTCCCGCGCGGGCGCAGAATTACTTGGCCGCTTCCTTGTTGATGGCCGAGATCAGGTCTTTCCCGATACGGCCTTCCATGTCCTTCTGCACCGGCAGCAGCAGGCGGCGCCATTCGGCCTGCTCCTTCACGCTGAGGGTGTAGATCGCGGTCTTGCCGGTCTTTTTGATCGCTTCCAGGGCCAGGTCGTTGTCGCGCTGGGCGATGGCTTTTTCGAAGGTGGTGGCTTCCTTCATCGCCTTGTCGAGGGCGCTGCGGATGTCCGGCGGCAGGCCGTCCCAGAACTTCTTGTTGACGATCACGGCGTAGCCCAGGTAGCCGTGGTTGGACACCGTGACGTGCTTTTGCACCTCGTGCATCTTCTGCGTGTACATGTTCGACGGCGGGTTCTCGGTGCCGTCGACCACGCCGGTCTGCAGCGCCTGGTAGACCTCGGAGAAGGCCAGCACCTGCGGGTTGGCGCCCAGCGCGCGCATCTGCGCGTCGAGCACCTTGGACGACTGGATGCGCATCTTCAGGCCCTTGAAGTCGGCCGGCGCGCGCAGCGGCTTGTTGGCCGACATCACCTTGAAGCCGTTGTCCCAGAAGGCCAGGCCGGTGATGCCCTTGCCTTCGAGTTTTTTCAGCAGGCCCTTGCCGATCTCGCCCTCGGTCACGTTGTACAGCGCGGTCTTGCTGGGGAAGATGAACGGCAGGTCGAAGGCCTCGAACTCCTTGACGCCCAGCGGGCCGAACTTGGCCAGCGACGGCGCCAGCATCTGCACGGCGCCCAGTTGCAGCGCCTCGAGCTCTTCCTTGTCCTTGTACAGTTGGCTGTTCGGATACAGCTCGACCTTGACGCGGCCGTTGGTGCCCTTCTCAGCCAGCTGCTTGAAGCGCTCGGCGGCCTGGCCCTTCGGCGTGTCGATGGCGACCACGTGGCTGAACTTGATGACGATGGGCGCTTGCGCGGAGGCGTTGAGGCAGAAGGCGGCGCACAGCGCGGCCAGGGTGGCTTGCAATTTCATAGTGTCTCCAAGGTGGATAAATACTTTATTATTGTGCCCAGGCCCAATAACGAATCGGCCGGATTATCGCCGATATTCACCGAATGCGTTCTGCGGCGCAACTGTGGAAAACCACAATACCGCCACAAGCGCCAGCCGCTACCCTGACCGGCCCATGCCCATGCCCCCCACCCTAGCCCGCCGCCTCCAGTTCAGCACCCCGCTGCGCTGGCTGCTGCCCGTCGTTCTACTGTTGTTTTTTCTGGCGATTCTCATCTGGCTGCCCTGGCAGGCGCGCCAGATGGAGAGCAACGAGCGGCAGGAGCAGCTGATCGCCGACACCCTGTGGGTCGAGCAGACCATCCGCTTCCAGCTCGGCCGCGACGAGGACAGCCTGCGCGGCCTGGCCGGCGAGATCGCCGCCGGCCAACTGTCGGGCGAGCGCCTGCGCGAGCGCATGGCGCGCCTGCTGAAGAACGGCCACGAGCTGCAAAAAATCGTCTGGATCGACCCGCAGGGCCGCGTCCAGGCCGCCAGCGACGGCGAGCCGGCGCCGGGCGCCCCGGCCGCCCTGTCCGAGGCCTCGCGCACCACCGCCGACCAGGCGCGGCGCACGCGCAACGGCCGCTACGTGCAGCCGGAGGCGCAGACGGCCGCGCCGCGCGCCGCGCCGGCCGCCGTGATGATGGACTACCACCAGCCGATCTACCGCGGCGAGACCTACCTGGGCAGCCTGGTGGCGACCTACCAGACCGCCGACCTGCTCGAGGAAATGGTGCCCTGGTGGTTTGCCCAGGACAACCAGGTGACCCTGATCGACCGCGACGACAAGGTGCTGGCGCGGCGCGCCGCCGCCGGCCCGGGCCACGGCGTCTACACCCACAAGCGCGCGCTCGACCTGCCCGGCGCCACCATCACCCTGGTCACCGACAGTGTCAAGAGCGCGCCCAAGCTGCTGCCCAACCTGCTGGTCGGCTCGGTCATCGTGCTGTCGCTGGGGCTGCTGTGGAGCCTGCTCGCGCTGTGGGGCCACATCTCGCGCCGGCTGGCCGCCGAGGGCGCGCTGCGCCAGCAGATGTCGTTCCGCACGGCGATGGAGAACTCGCTGGTGACCGGCCTGCGCGCGCGCGACCTGGAGGGCCGCGTCACCTACGTCAACCCGGCCTTCTGCCAGATCGTCGGCTACCCGCCGGAGGAGCTGGTGGGCAAGCTGCCGCCCATGCCCTACTGGGCGCCGGAGGCCATGGCCGAGTACCAGCAGCGCTTCGCCGGCGTGCTGGCCGGCACCATCACGCCGCAGTTCGAGACCATCTTCCAGCGCGCCGACGGCGAACGGGTGCCGGTGCTGATCTTCGAGGCGCCGCTGGTCGACAAGGACGGCCGCCAGACCGGCTGGATGGGCTCGATCCTCGACATCTCCGACCGCAAGCGCATCGAGGAGCTCAACCGCCAACAGCAGGAAAAGCTGCAGGCCAGCGCCCGCCTGGCGACGATGGGCGAGATCTCGTCGATGCTGGCGCACGAGCTGAACCAGCCGCTGGCGGCCATCTCCAGCTACACCACCGGCGCCCTCAACGTGCTGGCGCGGGCCGAGCAGTCCGGCGCGGCGGTCGACGGCGCCATGCTGCGCCCGGCCTTGGAGCAGGCCGGCGCCCAGGCCCAGCGCGCCGGCCAGATCATCCGCAGCGTGCACGAGTTCGTCAAGAAGCGCGAACCGGAGCGGCAGGCGGTGGCCATCGCCGGGCTGCTCGACGGCATCCGCGCGCTGATCGAGCTGCAGGCGCGCCAATACTACGTCGCCTTCCAGACCAGCCTGCCGGCCGGGCTGCCGCCGGTGCTGGCCGACCGCATGCTGATCGAGCAGGTGCTGCTCAACCTGACGCGCAACGCCATCGAGGCGATGGCCCACATTCCGCCGCAGCGCCGCGTGCTCAGCGTGCTGGCCGAATATGACGCCGGCGCCGGCCAGGTGGTGGTGTCGGTGATCGACCAGGGCCACGGCATTCCGCGGGAGGTGGCCGAGCGGCTGTTCTCGCCCTTCTTCTCGACCAAGGCCGAGGGCATGGGCATGGGCCTGAACATCTGCCGCACCGCCATCGAGTTCCACGGCGGCACGCTGAACCACCGCGCCAACCCGAACGGCGGTACCATATTCACATTCGCGCTGCCGGCCGCCCCGGACCGGACGGCGCCAGAAGGAGACAAATAACATGCTGCATATCGTCGACGATGAAGCGGTGGTGCGCGATTCGCTGTCCTGGCTGGCCGCCTCGCGCGCCATCCCGGCGCGCGCCTACGACTGCGCCGCCCAGTTCCTGGACTACGTCAAGGAGGGCCAGTTCGACCCCGAGGGCGACTGCGTGCTGCTCGACGTGCGCATGCCGGACATGAACGGCGTCGCCCTGTTCGACCTGCTGGCCGGGCGCGGCCTGGCGCAGCGCCTGCCGGTGATCTTCCTGACCGGCCACGGCGACGTGCCGATGGCGGTCGACACGCTCAAGCGCGGCGCCTTCGACTTCTTCGAGAAGCCCTTCAACGACAACCAGCTGATGGACCGCGTGCAGGAGGGTCTGGCCGGCTCGCGCCAGGCCAGCGCGCTGGCGGCGGTGCACGCCCGCCTGGCCACGCTGTCCTCGCGCGAGCGCGAGGTGCTCGAGCTGATCCTGGCCGGCAAAATGAACAAGGTGGTGGCCGACCAGCTGGGCATCAGCATGCGCACCGTCGAGGTCCACCGCGCCCACATCTTCGACAAGATGCAGGTCAAGACGGCGGTCGAGCTGGCTGGTTTGTTGAAGTAGGGGGTGGAGTGCGCCTGTTGCCAATGGCGCCAGTTGAAGACGCCGGCAACGCCAACACCACCCAACTGCGTGAATCCAGGGACGGACCCGGCGGGTCCGTCCCTGGGTTTTGCCGCAGGGTTTTCTTAGCCTAGCCGCATTCAGGCCTATTCATGGCAGGCCAGCGCCCACTCCACATGCTCGCGCACCAGTTCCGACTCGTGCGCGCGGCGCGACAGCAGCGCCGCGACGATGGCCGCGTCGCCCTTGACGCCGGCCGCCGCCGCGTTGCCCATGCCGACCGCCAGGTTGCGCAGCCAGCTGACGTGGCCGATGCGGCGGATCGGGCTGCCCTCCATCTTGCGGTTGAACTCCTCCTCGCTCCAGGCGAACAACTCGACCATCGAGGCGCTGCCCAGGCCGTGGCGCTCGTCGAAGTCGGGCAGCACGGCGCGCTGGGCGAACTTGTTCCACGGGCAGACGCTCTGGCAGTCGTCGCAGCCGTAGACGCGGTTGCCGATCAGCGGCCGCAGCTCGACCGGAATGGCGCTCTTCGACTCGATGGTCAGGTAGGAGATGCAGCGCCGCGCGTCGAGCCGCCCCGGACCGAGGATGGCCTGGGTCGGGCAGGCCGTGATGCAGGCGTCGCAGCCGCCGCAGTGGGCGCCCACCGGCTCGTCGACCGGCAGCGGGATGTCGACCAGGATCTCGCCCATGAAGAACAGCGAGCCGCCGTCGCGGTTGATCAGCAGGGTGTGCTTGCCGCGCCAGCCCAGGCCGGCCTTCTGCGCCAGCGGCAGCTCCATCACCGGCGCCGAGTCGGTGAAGACGCGGTAGCCGAACTCGCCGCACTCGGCGCGGATGCGGTCGGCCAGCTGCTGCAAACGGGCGCGCAGCACCTTGTGGTAGTCGCGACCCCGGGCGTAGACCGAGATCACCGCCGCGCCCGGGTCGGCCAGCCGCGCCGCCTCGGCCGCGCGCCAGTCGCCGACCGTCGCCGCATCGGTGGCGGTGGCGGCTTTCGCGCCGCCCCCCGCTACGTCCTTCGGCAGGTAGTTCATGCGCGCGCAGATGACCCGCACCGTGCCCGGCACCAGCTCGTCCGGACGGGCCCGCTTCATGCCGTGGCTGGCCATGTAGTCCATTTCACCGTGCATGCCGGCGTCCAGCCAGGCCTGCAGGCCGGCCTCCTGGGCGCTCAGGTCGATGTCGGCGACGCGCAGCTCGGCGAAGCCCAGCTCGACGCCCCATTGCTTGATGCGGACGGCAAGTTCGGCTAATTTGGATTCAGACAGGGACATCGGCGTAGACAGGCTTTACAATGCAGGCAGGCGGGCCGGCGCGGCCCGCGAACGATCTTCAGACCCACATTCTATTCCATGCCGCATTTTAAAGCCCACCTCCACGACGAAGAAGCCACCGCCGCCCTGGGCGCCGCGCTGGCGCGCGCCCTGGCGCCCGGCCTGGCGATCCACCTGCACGGCGACCTTGGCGCCGGCAAGACCGCGCTCACCCGCGCCCTGCTGCACGCCGCCGGCCACGTCGGCCACGTCAAGAGCCCGACCTACACGCTGTCCGAGCCCTACCAGGTGCAGATCGGCGGACGCGCCGTCGGCGTCATCCACTTCGACCTGTACCGCATGGGCAGCGCCGAGGAGTTTCTCGACGCCGGCTTCCGCGAGGACTTCAACGGCGACAACATCTGCATCGTCGAGTGGCCGGAAAAGGCCGACCCGGTGCTGCCGCCGCCGGACCTGAATATTTTCCTGGCCGTTGCCGGCCAGGGCCGTGATGTAGAATTGCAGGCGTCGACCGCCTTGGGTATCTCATGTCTTCAACGCCTCAAATTCGCCCCCAACCTGTGAGCGAGCGCACCATCACGCGCCGCACCGTGCTCAAGGCCGGCGGCACGCTGCTGCTGTCTGTGCTGTCGCCGCTGCCCGCGCTCGCCGCGCAGATCCTGGCGGTGCGGGTCTGGCCGGCCGACGACTACACCCGCGTCACGCTGGAGAACGACGCCAGCCTGAAGGCCAGCCACTTCGTGGTCAAGGACCCGGAGCGGCTGGTGGTCGACATCGAGGGCCTGGAGCTAAACCCCACGCTGAAAAGCCTGGTCGCCAAGATCCAGTCCAACGACCCCTACATCAAACAAGTGCGCGTCGGCCAGAACCGGCCCAACGTGGTGCGCCTGGTGTTCGACCTGAAGGAGGAGATCACGCCGCAGGTGTTCACGCTGGCCCCGGCCGGCAACTACAAGCACCGCCTGATCTTCGACCTGTATCCGGTCAAGCCGGTCGATCCGTTGACGGCGATGATCGAAAAACGCGACTGGTCGAGCGACACGCCGACGGCCAGGACGCCGGCCGCCAAAGCCGAGCCGACACCGCCTAAAACCGCCGAAGCCCCCGCCCACCTTCCGGAAGTGCACAAGGGCGAGCTGACCAAGCCGGACATCGCCGCCATCATGCGCGGCGACGGCAAGGTTGATGGCAAGGCCGACGGCAAGCCAGGCACCAAGGCCAAGGCCGAGGCCGAGGTCAAGGCCGAAGAGAGGGCCGAAGCCAGGGCCGAGGCGAAAGCCGAAGCCAAGCTGGAGGCCAAACAGGAGGCCCGCGCCGAGGCCAAGGGCGGCCCGGCGCAGAAGATGGTGCGCATGCTGACCATCGCCCTCGACCCCGGCCACGGCGGCGAGGACCCCGGCGCCTCCGGCAAGAACGGCAGCCGCGAGAAGGACATCGTGCTGTCGATCGCCAAGCGGCTCAAGGCCAAGCTGGAGGAGCATCCCAACATGCGCGTCATGCTGACCCGCGACGGCGACTACTTCGTCCCGCTCGGCACCCGCGTCGACAAGGCGCGCAAGGTGCAGGCCGACCTGTTCGTCTCGATCCACGCCGACGCCTTCGTCGAGCCGAGCGCGCGCGGCTCGTCGGTGTTCGTGCTGTCGGAAAAAGGCGCCAGTTCGGGCGCCGCGCGCTGGCTGGCCAACAAGGAAAACCTGGCCGACGCCATCGGCGGCGTCAACGCCTCCGGCCACGACAAGCAGCTCGCCAGCGTGCTGTTCGACCTGTCCACCACGGCGCAGATCAACGACAGCCTCAAGCTGGGCAAGGCGGTGCTGGGCGAGATCGGCGGCATCAACCGCCTGCACAAGGGCTCGGTCGAGCAGGCCGGCTTCGCCGTGCTGAAGGCGCCGGACATCCCGTCCATCCTGATCGAGACGGCCTTCATCTCCAACCCGGAGGAGGAGGCCAAGCTGCTCGACAACGGCTACCAGGACCAGATCGCCGACGCCATCGTCAAGGGCATCCGCCGCTACTTCGCCAAGAATCCGCCGCTGTCGAAAAACCGCCTGACCTGAGCGCAGTCCAACACACCGACCCACAAAGGAAGCAGACGATGGCAGTAGTGACGATGGTTGAATACGGCAGCCTGCCGGCGGTGCGCATTAGCGCCGCCGACGGCGCCCAGGCCACGGTGGCGCTGTTCGGCGCCCACCTGCTGTCTTGGCAAACGGCCGACGGCAAGGAACGCCTGTTCTGCAGCAGCCAGTCGGCGCTCGACGGCAGCAAGGCCATCCGTGGCGGCGTGCCGGTCATCTTCCCCCAGTTCAATGTGCGCGGCGACGGCCAGCGCCACGGCTTCGCCCGCGTCAGCGCCTGGCGCCTGGCCGACAGCGGCACTGACGGCGCGCTGGCCTGGGCCGAGTTCGCGCTGACGCCGGACGACCTGGCGCCGGCCACGGCGCAGGCCTGGCCGCACGCCTTCGCGGTGCGCCTGCGCTGCGCGCTGCAGGGCGACACGCTGGAGATCGACTTCAAGGTGCGCAACACCGGCGCCGAGGCCTTCCCCTTCGGCGTCGCGCTGCACACCTACTTCGACGTCGGCCAACTGGACGCCGTCCGCATCGACGGCCTGCAGGGCGCCCGCTACACCGACCACCAGTTGAACACCAGCGTGCAGGAGCAGGCCTCCTTGCGTTTCGAGCAGAAGCACGACCGCCTCTACCAGGCGCCGCCGGCGCTGACGCTGCACACGGCCGACGCCGCGCTGCGCCTGGAGCAGCAGGGCTTCAACGAGTGGGTGGTGTGGAATCCGGGCGCGGCCGACGCGGCGGCGCTGGCCGACCTGGCCGACGACGAGTATCTGCGCTTCGTCTGCATCGAGCCGGCGCGGGTCGACCAGCAGGCGCTGGCCGCCGGCGCCGAGTGGAGCGGCCGCCACCGCATCGTCTGCGCGCCGCGCGGCTAGCTTCCTCGCGAGCGAGCGGAACGCCGGCTTGAACCCCGCACGCTAGGGGTCTGACCCCGCATGGGGTCAGACCCCGGCTTCCGCGTCCCGGGTGGGGGTGCCTAGTTCGATTCCTTGATCATCCGTCCCGAGCCGGGCTGGACGGGGCGCGCGTTGAGCGGATACAAGCGGCTGAACAGCGCCATTTGCGCCGGCGAGGCCTGCAGCGGCTCCTTCATCACCAACCACAACACGCCCTCGCTGCACGGCGGCGTGGTCAACGAGCCCATATAGGTGAAGTAGTCGCGCCGCTGCGGGATCAGGTCGGCCGGGTCGAGCACGATCGACGGCGTGCTGGTCTCGTGCTTCTCCAGCGGCAGGTTGTTCCACACCGTCTGGATGGTCGGCTGCGGCCGGCCCCGTTCCAGCATCAGCGCCACCACGGCCAGGCGGCCCTCGGCGTCCTTGTGCACCAGGTGCAGCACCATCTCGTAACCCTTGCCGTTGATGCGCTCCTCCGACGGCCGGTGGAAGTGGAACTGCACCAGCTCGTACATGCGGTTCTGGATGGTGATGAAATTGCCGCCACTGAGCATCACCTGCACGGTGTGGCCGTTGTCGGTCACGCTGAACGAGGACGGCTTGTAGTCGAAGGCGATCTGCTCCAGCTCGACCTTCATGCCGTCGCGGATGTCGATCGGCGACTGGCGGTTGCCGCTGCCGCACTTGGCCCAGTCCGGATTGATGCGGCCCCAGTTGGCCGGCCCCGTCTCGCCCTCGTAGGACCAGTGGTTGCTGCGGAACTGAGGCGGCGGCGTGGCGGCGACCACGGCGGCGGCCTTCCTGGCGCGGGCCTGGGCGGCGACGCGGGCGGCCTGGTTGGCGCGCATCACGGCCAGCCGGGCGGCGATCTTGGCCGACAGCTCGGCCTCGGCCTGGGCCTCGCGTTCGCGCTCGCTCATGCGCGGGCTGGACGCCGAGGAAGACGAGGACGAGGAGGACGACGCGGACGACGACGAGGACGAGCCGCCCGTCTTGGCGCCCTGGTTGCCGGGACCGGGATACTGTGGACGGACCGGTTCGATGCCCTTGGCGGGCGCCGCCTTGATGGGCGGAGGATCGTTCGCGCTTGCCGTCGCGATGACGAAACAGCAGGCTATCAGGGCGATCAGAGTACGCATGGGGATCCAGGTAGTAAAAGAGAATTACATACTGGTTTACGGATGCACTAGGGCAAAACTTGAGCCATGCGGGCCTTGCATTGGAGAATATATATGCTTTGGGGAAAAACCGGGCGCGCGCGAAAACGCCACGGCGGGGGCCGTGGCGTCGGATTCAGGCGTTCGGTCCGGCGCCGGGCCGGACGGTCCATCGGGCGCTCAGCGGCCCAGCATGCGGCGCGACAGCTTCCACATGCCGCCCAGCGCCATCGGCACGACGGCGATGCCGACGCCGAACAGCACGATCTCGGTCAGGTGTTCGCGCACGATGGCGATGTTGCCGAAGAAGTAGCCGGCCGTGGTCAGCGCCACCACCCACAGCAGGGCGCCGGTGATGTTGTAGAGCTGGAAGCGGGCATGGGTCATGTCGGACACGCCGGCGACGAAGGGGGCGAAGGTGCGCACCACCGGCACGAAGCGGGCCAGGATGATGGTCTTGCCGCCGTGCTTCTCGAAGAAGTCGTGGGTGCGGCGCAGCGCGTCCTTGTTGAGCCAGCGGTAATCGTGGGTGAACACCCTCTGCCCGATCTTCTCGCCGATCCAATAGTTCAGCGTGTTGCCCGTGATGGCCGCCGTCACCAGCAGGAACATCAGCAGCGCCAGGTTCATCTCGCCCACCGCGCACAGCGCGCCGGCGATGAACAGCAGCGTGTCGCCGGGGAAGAAGAACAGCACCACCAGGCCGGTCTCGCAAAAGATGATGGCGAACAACACGGCATACACCAGCGTGCCATATTGCTGAATCAGCAGTTCGAGCGTCTTGTCGACATGAAGGATCATGTCCAAAAATTGCATCAAATCCATATTCTTCCCATTGAGGTTGCGGCGGAATCATACACCACCGGCGGGCCCGGCGGCCGGCCGGCGGGGGATATTTGCAGGGGAAATTGTAAGTTTCCATTTCGGCCATATTGCGGATTACAATTGGCGACGGATGGTCCCGCCGCGCGCCGCGTCGCGGCCGGCCCCGCCGCCATTCCCACCAGGAGACCCGGATGCAAGTTTCGACCGCCCAAACCCGCCCACGCGCCGCCCCGGCGCCGACCCTGTTGCCTCTGCGAATGCTGGCGCTGACGCTGGGCGCGCTGGTGCTGGCGCCGGCCGGCGCCGCCCGCGCCAACGCCGCCAGCGAGGCCAAGTCGGCCCCGGCGCCCGTACCGGCCGCCAAGGCCACCGTGGCCGACGTCGTCAAGGCCTCCAAGCCGGGCGACTGGCGCCCGCTCGACCCGAACAACACCCTGTACATGGAGTTGCCGGGCGGCCGCGTGGTGATCGAATTGGCGCCCGACTTCGCCCCCAACAACATCGCCAACATCAAGGCGCTGGTGCAGGAGCGCTACTACGACGGCCTGGCCGTGCTGCGCTCGCAGGACAACTTCGTCGCCCAGTGGGGCGACCCGGACGAGAAGAACCCCAAGCCGTTCAAGAACGCCAAGGCCAAGGTGGCCGGCGAGTTCACCGTGCCGATGGCCAGCGACAAGCACTTCGTGCGCCTGCCCGACCACGACGGCTACGCCCCGCTGGTGGGCCACTCGAACGGCTTCCCGGTAGGGCGCGACCCGAAAATGCGCAGCACCTGGCTGGCCCACTGCTACGGCATGGTCGGCGTCGGCCGCGACAACGACAGCGACAGCGGCAACGGCGCCGAACTGTACGCCGTGACCGGCCACGCGCCGCGCCAGCTCGACCGCAACATCACCGTGGTCGGCCGCGTGGTGGCCGGCATGCCGCTGCTGTCGGCGCTGCCGCGCGGCGCCGCGCCGATGGGCTACTACGACAAGCCGGAGCAACGCACACCGATCAAATCGCTGCGCCTGGCCGCCGAGCTGCCCGAGGCCGAGCGCAGCCGGCTCGAGGTGATGCGCAGCGACTCGCCCACCTACCAGGCCGCCGTCGAGGCGCAGCGCAACCGTGGCGGGCCGTGGAACAAGTACGCGGCCGGCTACATCGAGCTGTGCAACGCTCCCATCCCGGTGCGCGAGCAGGCCGCCAAATAGCCGCCCGCTACCCGGTATAATCGCGGCATGAACGCGCCCGACCCCCCCCCCCGCCCCCCCCGCCCCATCCAGGCCCTGCCCGACCAGCTGATTTCCCAGATCGCCGCCGGCGAGGTGGTCGAGCGGCCCTCCGCCGTGGTCAAGGAGCTGCTGGAGAACGCGCTCGACTCGGGCGCCACCCAGATCACCGTGCGCATCGAGGAGGGCGGCGTCAAGCGCATCGCCATCACCGACAACGGCCGCGGCATCGCCCCCGAGCAGCTGCCGCTGGCGCTGGCGCGCCACGCCACCTCGAAGATCGCCTCGCTCGACGACCTGGAGAACGTCGGCACGCTGGGCTTCCGTGGCGAGGCGCTGGCCTCGATCGCCTCGGTGGCCTCGGTCACGCTGACCTCGCGCACCGCCGACGCCGTCCACGCCTGGGAGATCGTCGGCTCGCACCACGGCACCGTGGCGCCCTCCTCCGGCGCGCACGGCACCACCGTCGACGTGCAGGACCTGTACTTCAACACGCCGGCGCGGCGCAAGTTCCTCAAGTCCGAGCAGACCGAGTTCGGCCACTGCGCCGAGGTGGTGCGGCGCATCGCCCTGGCGCGGCCCGACGTGTCGTTCTCGCTCAGCCACAACGGCCGCACCGTCGACCATTGGAACGTCAGCGAGATGGCCAAGCGCAGCGCCCACATCCTCGGCGACGGCTTCGCCGAGGCGCGCCTGGCCATCGACGAGCAGGCAGGGCCGCTGCGCGTGCACGGCTACGTCGGCCTGCCGACCGCCTCCAAGGCGCGCGCCGACGCCCAGTTCTTCTATGTGAACGGCCGCTTCGTGCGCGACAAGCTGCTGGTCCACGCCGTCAAGGCGGCCTACCAGGACGTGCTGCACGGCGACCGCTTCCCGTCCTACGTGCTGGCGCTCGAACTGGACCCGGTGCTGGTCGACGTCAACGTCCACCCGTCCAAGATCGAGGTGCGCTTCCGCGACAGCCGCGCGGTGCACCAGTTCGTCTTCCACGCCGTGCAGCGCGCGCTGGCGCAAACCTCGGCCACCGCCAACGGCACCGTGCCGGCGCCGCAGGCGGCCGGCGCCGGGCTGGGCGGAGCGCCCGCCCCAGCCATGCGCGAACAGGAGCAGACCAGCTTCGGCGCCCTGCTCTCGCCGCACTACACGCCGACCTTCTCGCCGTCGCCGTTCGGCGCGCGCGGCAGCGGCGGCGGCGTGGCGCAGAGCAGCGAGCGCTATGGCGCGTTGTTCTCCGACTCCGGCTCGGCCGCGCGCTCCGGCGGCGGCTCGGGCGGCTCGGGCGGCGGTTCGACCGGCTCCGCCGGTTTCGGCGGCGGCTTCGGCGCCGAACGCAGCACCTCCGCCGGCGCGGGCTTCGGTAGCAGCAGCGCCGCCAGCACCGGCTTCGGCCCCAGCAGCAGCTTCGACCTGGACAAGACGCTGCCGCAGGCCTCGGCCTACACCGCCACGCCCGAGGCGATGGCGCAGGAGGAGTTCCCGCTCGGCTTCGCCCTGGCCCAGCTGCACGGCATCTACATCCTGGCGCAGAACAGCAAGGGCCTGGTGCTGGTGGACATGCACGCCGCCCACGAGCGCATCCTCTACGAACAACTGAAGAGCGCCCTCGACGGCCAGGTGGCCGGCCACGACATGCAGATCCAGCCGCTGCTGATCCCCATCACCTTCTACGCCGACGCGCTGGAGGTGGCCACGGTGCAGGAGAACCAGGACACGCTGCACGCGCTCGGCTTCGACATCGCCGCGCTGTCGCCGACCACGCTGGCGGTGCGCGCCGTGCCGGTGCTGCTGAAGAACGCCGACGCGCAAACCCTGGCGCGCGACGTGCTGCGCGACGTGCGCGAATTCGGCGGCTCGCGCGTGCTCATCGAGCGGCGCAACGAGCTGCTCGGCACCCTGGCCTGCCACACGGCGGTGCGCGCCAACCGCATCCTGTCGACCCAGGAGATGAACGCCCTGCTGCGCCAGATGGAGGCGACCGAGCGCGCCGACCAGTGCAACCACGGCCGCCCGACCTGGGTGCAGGTGGAGATCGCCGCGCTCGACAAGCTGTTCCTGCGCGGCCAATAAAGAAACGATTCATGACTACTCAAGCACACCGTCCGCTGGCCGTCGCCATCATGGGGCCGACCGCCTCCGGCAAGACCGCCGCCGCCCTCGCCATCGCCGCGCGCATCCCCTCCGAGATCATCTCGGTCGACTCGGCGCTGGTGTACCGGGGCATGGACATCGGCACCGCCAAGCCGACCCGCGCCGAGCGCGCCGCCGCGCCGCACCACCTGATCGACATCATCGACCCGCTCGACGCCTACTCGGTGGCGCAGTTCCGCAACGACACGCTGCGCCTGGTCGACGACATCGTCGGGCGCGGCAAGCTGCCGTTGCTGGTGGGCGGCACCATGTTGTACTTCAAGGGACTGGCCGACGGCCTCGACGAGCTGCCCGGCGCCGACCCGGCGCTGCGCGCCGAACTGGAGGACGAGGCGGCGCGGCACGGCTGGCCCGCCATGCACCAGCGCCTGGCCGCGCTCGACCCGGTGACGGCGGCGCGGCTGGCGCCCAACGACGCCCAACGCATCCAGCGCGCGCTGGAGATCTGCGCGCTGAGCGGCAAGCCGATGTCCGAGCTGTTGGCGCTGCGCGAAAAAACCGAGCTGCCGTTCGAACTGTTGTCGTTCGCGCTGGAGCCGTCCGACCGCGCCGTGCTGCACGAGCGCATCGCGCGCCGCTTCGACATCATGCTCGACGAGGGCAACGACGACAATCTGATCCGCGAGGTGGAGGTGTTGCGCCGGCGGGGCGACCTGCATCCGGGCCTGCCCTCGATGCGCTGCGTCGGCTACCGCCAGGCGTGGGAGTATTTGGACGGGGAGATCGACTACAAGACCATGCGCGAGACCGGCATCATCGCCACGCGCCAGCTGGCCAAGCGCCAGCTGACCTGGCTGCGCTCGATGCCGCAGCGGGGCGTCATCGATTGCCTGGGAAGCGATCCGGCCGCGACGATGCTGGCGCAGATCGCGGCGCACGGCCGCTAGGCCGGCGCCGGTGTTACGCCAACTTAGCGGGCCGGCTTCGAACCTTCGATCTTGCCAAAATTTTAACAGCCCAAACGATTCCGCGTGCGCCGCCGGCCAAAGCGCGCGTCAAGCCGGCGCGCCGGCGCCATCCATATAAATGATTTCCCAAATATGGCCGTCGAGGTCCTGGAAGCCGTGGCCGTACATGAAGCCGTGGTCCTGCGCCGCCTTGTACAGCGCGCCGCCGGCCGCCTGCGCCTTGCCGACCAGGGCGTCGACCTGCTCGCGGCTGTCGACCTGCAGGCAGATCAACACCTCGGTGCTGGTGTGGGCGTCGCAGATCGGCTTTGGCGTGAAGCTGCGGAACTTCTCCTCGCTCAGCAGCATGACGAAGATGTTCTCGGCGACCACCATGCAGGTGGCCGTCTCGTCGGTGAACTGTTGCTTGAAGCTATAACCCAGGCTGCTGAAGAAGGCGATCGACTTGCCCAGGTCCCGCACCGGCAGGTTGACGAAGATGTTGGTGGCCATGCTCTCTCCCGTAAAAGACGGCCGTCGCGCGCGGCCACGCCCCAGCATACCAATTTGCCAATTTTTCGGCGCCGCGCTGGCGGAAAACGCCGGCGGGACGGAAAATCGCGCAAATTTCTCCGGGCCAGCCTTGACAGCTTTTCGCCCACGCCCGATAATGCTGGGCGTTGCAGGTGATATAGCTCAGTTGGTTAGAGCACAGCATTCATAATGCTGGGGTCGGTGGTTCAAGTCCACCTATCACCACCAAGAACACATCAAAACTGGTCCGAGCCTACACCGTTCGGGCCATTTTTGTTTCGGTGATATAGCTCAGTTGGTTAGAGCACAGCATTCATAATGCTGGGGTCGGTGGTTCAAGTCCACCTATCACCACCAATACCGAGAAGCCGCCGTCCCGCAAGGGTCGGCGGTTTTTTCATGGCCGCCCGACGAGTACACCACTCATGTGACCGGCTCGGACCGGCGGCAAGGTACTTCTGATATCTCGGGCATCGTTCCACCCAACGCCGCCAGGCGCTTGTTGGCTCGCACGCGCACAAAGGTCTTGATGGCTTCGCGGAAGAGGTCTGCTTTGTCCATGGATGGGTCTGCGACCTCAAGGGCTTTGTTGTACAGTTCGTCGTCAATTGTGACGGTGGTTCTCATGACTCCTCCTTGCATACTCTGCGCAGTACAGAATACGATACCATGGTGCTATGCTATGAAATCAGCAAAATTTGTATTGGATTGGATCGGAGTGAGCAATGTTCTCTACTGATATCTTTGACGAGAAGAAGGCATCCGAGGCGGCGGCCTACTTTTTACTTCAGTCCGGCGGCCGAATGCCCGCGCTACAGTTGCTGGCATTGCTCTATCTCGCCGAGAGACTCTCGTTTCAATTGCACAGCGAGCCGCTGATTGGGGACTGCCTGGTATCGCTGCCTCACGGCCCCGCCCTCTCGATCACCTGTCGGCACATGAATGGCGAGCTTGACTCGACAATCGGCGGCTGGGATTCATGGCTGGCGCTCAGAGTGGGCAACGACATTGGATTGCAAGATGGTGTGCTCCGCTCACAAGTCGACGATCTGCAGGAACTGAGCGATTCCGATCTCGACACACTTGAGAAAACCTGGACTACGTTTGGCCAAATGTCGCAACATGAACTGCTGGCCTATACGCAAGAAAATTGCTCGGAATGGAAGAATCCCGGCGCGCTGATGATCCCGATAAGCCATAACGATCTATTCGATGCACTGGGATTTTCGCAGGAACGGAAGCGCGACAGTCTCGCGCTGTTGGAGGAGCGCAATGCGATCTCCCGCAGCTTCAAACAGGCTTGCGCGTAAATGCCGGCGGCGGGCGACGCCATATTGATTCCTTCTGGCCCCGCCAGACACCTGTTTATTGTCCTCAATGACCCGATGCCCATATCCGGATATGGCGCTCGCGACCATTGCATCCTGGTAAACATCAGTTCCATTCGCTCGCACGTTCCACACGATCCCACTTGCGTGCTGATGCCGGACGTTCATCCCTTTATCCAGCAACCAAGCTATGTGTACTACCAAGACGTGCGGGTTGAACCGGCGCAGCACATTGATGCCTGCCTTGCGAGCGGCTATTTCATTTTGCGCCCGCCACCGGTGGATTTGGCAGTTGTAGAAAACATCAAGGCGGGATTTCAAATCTCCCGGAAAATCAAGCGAGTGTTCAAAAATCTGTTCCCTTAACCAAGGCGGGCACACCATACCAACGCGTGCCTCCAGCATGGCTGGCGCGCCAACGCAATACGTCTCGGGCGACGTCAACGCTCAGCACGCCGCAGGCGAGGAAAAAGACCGCCAGCGCAAACGCGAGGCGGTCGGATGAAAGTGCCGCGCGCATGGCGGCAGCCTCATCGCGATCAAACTCCTCAGTGCGGAATCATCCCGGTCAGGAAGTAGGCCTGGACGGTGGTGATGATGCCGACGATGGTGGCGAACATCAGGCTGTGCTTGAGCGTGAAGCGGAACAGCTCCGACTCCTTGCCCACCAGGCCGGTGGCGGCGCAGGCCACGGCGATCGACTGCGGCGAGATCATCTTGCCGGTCACGCCGCCAGTGGTGTTGGCCGTCACCATCAGCGTGTCCGACAGGCCGAGCTGGTGCGCGGTGGTGTTTTGCAGCGAGCAGAACAGCGCGTTCGACGAGGTGTCCGAACCGGTCAGGAACACGCCCAGCCAGCCGAGGAAGGGCGAGAAGAACGGGAAGGCGACGCCGGTCCCGGCCAGCACCAGCGCCAGGGTCGACGACATGCCGGAGTAGTTGGCGACGAAGGCGAAGGCCAGCACCAGGCCGATCGACAGGATGGGACGCTTGAGTTCGACGATGGTCTGGCCGAAGGCCTTGACGGCGGCGGCCGGCTTCATCTTCAACAACACCACGGCGATCAGCGCCGTCAGCAGGATGGCGGTGCCGACGGCCGACAGGAAGTCGAGCTTGAGCACGGCGTCGTAGGCCTTCGGCGAGGCGACGATGGGGGCGGTCTTGATGACCAGCTTGTCGAGGTAGGGCACGTGGAACTTGAGCACCGTGTCGGCCAGCGCGCCCTTGCCGGCGAACAGGCCCTTGAACCACGGCAGGCTCCACACCGTGACCACGGCGGTCAGGATCAGGAACGGCGACCAGGCGCGCACCGTCTGCGCCAGTGTGAACGGCGAGGCCTTGCGGCCGTCAGGCTTGGCGCCTCCGCTAAAGCCACCTGCGCCGCCGGCACCACCGAAACCGCCCAGCGCGGCGGCGCCGCCACCGAGCGAGACGCTGCCGCGCGCGGCGGCCTTGGCGCTGGCCGGCTGCCAGACTTTCAGGAAGCCGGTCAGCGAGACCAGGCAGACCAGGGCCGAGGTGATGTCCGGCAGTTCCGGGCCGATGAAGTTGGAGGTGACGTACTGGGTCACGGCGAAGCTGGCGCCGGCCACCAGGGCGGCGGGCCACACCTCGCGGATGCCGCGGAAGCCGTCCATCATGAACACCAGCCAGAACGGCACCAGCAGCGACAGCAGCGGCAGCTGGCGGCCGGCCATGGCGCCGATCAGCATCGGGTCGATGCCGGTCACCTGGCCGGCGACGATGATGGGGATGCCCATGGCGCCGAAGGCCACCGGCGCGGTGTTGGCGATCAGGCACAGGCCGGCCGCGTACAGCGGGTTGAAGCCCAGCCCGACCAGCAGCGCGGCGGTGATCGCCACCGGCGCGCCGAAGCCGGCCGCGCCCTCGAGGAAGGCGCCGAAGGCGAAGCCGATCAGCAGCATCTGCAGGCGCTGGTCGTCGGTGATCGCCACCACGGAGGCGCGGATCACGTCGAGCTGGCCGGTCTGGTCGACCACCTTGTAGAGGAACACCGCCGTGACGATGATCCAGGCCACCGGCCACAGGCCGTAGGCGAAGCCGTAGCCGGCCGCCGCCAGCGCCTGCGACACCGGCATGCCGTAGGCGAAGATGGCCACCACCAGCGCCAGCGTCAGCGTGACGGCGGCGGCGATGTGGCCCTTGATGCGCCAAACGGCCAGCGCGAGGAAGAAGAAGATGATGGGTACGGCGGCCACGAACGCCGACAGCCCTAGGCTGCCGAGCGGTGTGTATATTTGACTCCAGGCTTGCATGGTGACTCCTCCAAGGATGCTTGTTGAACTATTTTTATGTGGTACGACGGGACAGGCAAAACAACAAAATCTGCGGACGCGGGCGGCCGGGCCGGCGGGCGGCGCGGCGGCTTGCGGGTGCTACGTGGACGACGCTTTCGGGCTCAGGGAAAGCGCCGCAACGACTTCGACTCGACGGCCTACTCGGGCTGGTCGCGCTCGCGCAGCAGGTCGGCCAGGCTGCGCGCGGCCGGCTTGAGCGGGGCGCGGTGCGCGGTCCAGCCCAGCTGCTGCTTGGGCGCGAAGGCGCGCAGGCGCGTGGCGGCCCAGCGGAACAGGCGGTACACCTGGGGCCGGGCGAAGGCGCCGCTCCAGAAGCGCCACACCAGCTTGTCGGCGCGCGAGAACTGGGCGCCCTGGCCGCGCAGCGGGTTGTCGACCTGTTGCGCCGGATCGCGGTTGGCCTCGGTGCGCAGGCGGATCAGCAGTTGCGGAATCGGGATGCGCACCGGGCACACCTCGCCGCAGGCGCCGCACAGGCTCGAGGCGGTGGCCAGGTCGGCGGTGGCGGCCAATCCCAGCAGGTGCGGCGAGATGATCTTGCCGATCGGGCCGGGATAGGTGGTGCCGTAGGCGTGGCCGCCGACGCGGGCGTACACCGGGCAGTGGTTCATGCAGGCGCCGCAGCGGATGCACTGCAGGGTCGAGCGCAGCTGCTCGTCGGCGTAGGCCTGGCTGCGGCCGTTGTCGAGCAGGACCAGGTGGACGGCGCGCGGGCCGTCGCGCTCGTCGCCCCGGCGCGGGCCGGAGATCAGGTTGAAGTAGGTGGTGATCGCCTGGCCGGTGGCCGAGCGGGTCAGCAGGCTGGCCAGCGGCACGATGTGCTCCAGCTTGGCCACCACCTTCTCCATACCCATGATGGCGATATGGGTATCCGGCACCGTGGTGCTCAGGCGGCCGTTGCCCTCGTTCTCGACCAGCCACAGCGTGCCGGTGTCGGCCGCCGCGAAGTTCACGCCGGACAGGCCGATGTCGGCGTCGACGAAGGCCTGGCGCAGCGCGCGCCGGCCGGTCTGGATCAGGCTGTCGACGTCCTCGGTGTAGGGCGTGTCGGGGATGTTCTGCTCGAACAGGGCGCCGATGTCGGCCTTGGTCTTGTGGATCGCCGGCATGACGATGTGCGAGGGCTTCTCGCCGGCCATCTGCACGATGTACTCGCCCATGTCCGACTCCAGGCAGGTCACGCCGTGCCCCTCGAGGAAGTGGTTCAGCTCGATCTCCTCGCTGGCCATCGACTTGCCCTTGATGACCTTGCGCGCGTCGGCCTGGCGGGCGATGGCCAGGATGATGGCGTTGGCCTGGTCGGCGTCGGCGGCCCAGTGCACCTGCACGCCGGCGGCGGACAGATTGGCCTCGAGCTGCACCAGCAGGTCGGGCAGGTTGGCCAGCGCGTGCTGGCGGATCGCCTCGCCCAGGTCGCGCATCTGTTCCAGCTCGGCGCCGTCGGGGAACTGCACGACGCGCTTGGCCTGCAAGAAGTCCATCGCGCCACGGAAGCTCTTGCGCAGCTTGGGGTCGTCCAACGCGGCGCGGGCGCGGCTGCGGAAATCCGCCGCCGGCACGAAGTGAAGCGGGGCGGCGCTCATTGCAGGCCTCCCTGCGAGGCCAGCGACAGGCCGGCGGCGGCGCCGGCCAGTTCGCCGTCGAGCACGATCACCACCCACATCCAGCGCGGGCCGTGGGCGCCGTAGGCCAACGTCTGCTGGATGTCCGAGGTCTTCGACGGGCCGGAGGCCAGCACCAGGTTGCTCGGCATGCCCTCGCCCCAGCGCTCGGCCTGCGCGGCGGCGTACAAGTCGCGGTGCAGCGTGCTGGCGTAGACCAGGGCGACGTGCAGCGGCGGCACCAGCGAGACGGTGCGCGGCGTGCCGCGGTCCGGCGCCAGCACCAGCGTGCCGGTGGCGGCGATGCCGGAGCGGGCCACGGTGAAGCCGGCGCCGACGCTGTCGAACAACTCGGCCTTCCAGTGTTCCAGCGGCCAGTCGAAGGCCAGCGGCTGCACCGAGTCAGGCAGGGCCTGGGCCAGCGCGGCGCCCTCGGCGCTGGCCGGGTCGAGCAGCAGGCGGCGCACGCCCTTGGCGGCGAGCTTGTCGGCCAGCAGCCGCGGCCAGTCCGCGCCGTTGGCCAGCCAAACGTCGGCGTGCGAGGCGCTCATCGCCTCCTGCATGGAGTGCACCAGGTCCAGCGGCGCGAGCGGCTGGGCGGCGTGGCGGCCGGCGTAGTAGTCGTCGATGCGCTGCTGCAGCTGCGCCACGTCGCCGCCGTCGGCCGGCGCGGCGGCGCGCAGGCGGCCGAGCATTTGTTCGCGCGCGCCCGGGCCGCTCATTTGGCGCTCCCGGCGGCCTTGCCGTTGACGCGGCGCCAGAGGAAGCTGGCCATGTGCTCGACCTCCAGCGGCGCCTGCTGGAAGCGGGCGGCGTGGCCGATGTTGAGCAGACAGCCGCAGTCGGCCGAGACCAGCCGGCCGGCGCCGGTGGCGCAGGCGGCGGCCACCTTGTCCTTGACCATGGCGCCGGAGATGTCGGCGTGCTTGAGCGCGAAGGTGCCGCCGAAGCCGCAGCATTCCGATTCGTGTTCGTGTTCGATGCGGCGCACGCCGGGCAGCGCGTCGACCAGCGCCACGCCGTGGGTGCGGGTGCCCATCTCGCGGCGCGCGCCGCAGGAGGTGTGCAGCACCACGTCCTCGGCCGGCGCGCCGACGGCGGCGCGGTAGTCCACCTTCAGCACGTGCAGCAGGAATTCGCTCAGTTCGTAGACGCGGCCGGCCAGCTCCTGCGCCTTGGCGGCGTTGGCCGGGTCGTCGGCGAACAGCTGCGGCCAGTGGTGGCGCATCATGCCGGCGCAGGAGCCGGACGGCACCACCACCGGCCAGGGTTGGGCAAACAGGTCGAGCTGGGCCAGCGCCACGGCGCGCGCCTCGTCGGGATTGCCGCTGCTGTAGGCCGGCTGGCCGCAGCAGCTCTGGCCGCGCGGGAAGTGCACCGTCAGGCCCTCGCGTTCGAGCAGGCGCACGGCGTCCAGCCCGGCTTCGGGCATGAACAGGTCGATCACGCAGGTGCCGAACAGGTAGACCTGCTTGGGGGCGGTGGGATAGTCTCGGTCCTGCATGGTGTCTCCTCGATGGGGGCGGTTTGCGTATTGTTTTTATAGCGTCCATAATCCCAGCGTATGCGGCGGGCCACAAATTGGTTGGACCAGTCGCACAATCGGACAAAAAAACGAGGGGACGGCGATGCGCGGCAGGCAGGCGGTTGGACGGGTGGCGGAGGTGATACAGCGGCTGGAGGCGGCCATGCTGGACGGCTCGCTGCCGGCCAACGCCAAGCTGCCGGCCGAGCGCGTGCTGGCCGAGCAGTACCAGGTGTCGCGCAACACGGTGCGCGAGGCGATCCAGCGCTTGGGCGCGCGCGGCTTGCTGCGCAGCCGGCCCGGCGCCGGCGTCTACGTCACCGACCAGCTGCGCACCGGCATCAGCACGCCGTGGGGCGAGCTGGTGGCCGACCACCCCGGCGTGCGCGAGGACATCCTCGAGTTCCGCCGCGTGCTGGAGGGCGCCACCGCCTACTTCGCGGCGCAGCGCGCCACCAGCGAGGAGCGCGCCAACATCAAGGGCCTGATGCAGGAGCTGGAGCAGGCGCGGCGCGACGACAACCGGCCGGCCGAGGCCAACGCCGACACCCGCCTGCACGAGGCGATCGCGCTGGCCTCGCACAACTCGATGTTCCTGCACCTGCACACCAGCATATTGAGCATGCTGCGCGAGCACATCACCCTGAACGGCAACGGCCTGCGCGAGATCGACGCCAGCGTCGCCGAGCAGCTGCTGCAACAGCACCGCAGCGTGGCCGAATCGATCTATTCGAACCGGCCGGAGGAGGCGCGCACCGCCATGCAGACGCATATCGACTTCGTGCGCAGCCGCTTCGGGCCGGAGCTGGACTAGCCCGGCTAGTCGCGCGTGCCGGCGGAATTGGTCCTACCAACGCTCGACAAGTTGGCTCGGCGGCCGCGAAACGGCCTTGGCCGCCGGTCCAACTGATAAAAAAATAGGCAATCTGTCTCACCCCCGCAACATCAAGCGGTACTGGCTGGGCGTTACGCCCACCGTCGCCTTGAACTGCCGGGTGAAGGCGCTGTGGTCGCCGTAGCCGCAGGCCTGGGCGATCTCGGCCACGCTGGCCGGCCCCATCAACAGGCGCGAGGCGGCGTCCAGGCGGGCCTTGATGATCATCTGACGCGGCGTCAGGTGGAAGATGCGCAGGAAGTAGCGCTCGATCTGCGCCACCGACATATTCGCCGTGCGCGCCAGCTGGGTCAACGGCAGCGGCTGGTCGAAGCGCTCCTGGATCATGCGCGCGGCGGCGGCCACCCTGGCGTAGGCCGGATTCTTTTGGTCGGCCATCGCCAGGTCGCGCGACACGCCGCTCAGGCCGACGATGGCGCCGGCCGCGTCGCGCAGCGCCACCTTGCGCGTCAGGCACCAGCCGGGGTCGCGGTTCGGGTACAGGTGCAACTCCAGCTGGTCGTCGATGTCGGCGCCGCCGGCCAGCACCGCCAAATCCTGCGCCAGATAGGTCTGGCCGAAGGGATGGGCGAACACCTCGGCCGGCGTGCGGCTGATCAGCGCCGCCTTCTGCTTGACGCCGCAGCGCTTGACCAGCGCCTGGTTGACCACCACGTAGCGGCCCTCGACGTCCTTGACGAAAAAGACCACGTCGGGCAGCGCGTCGAACAAGTGCTCGGCGAAGAAGGCGTCGACGATGCGGGCGCCGAGCGCGTCGCGGGCGTCGGCGGCTTGCTCTCGTTCTTGCAGCTGTGCTTGGGCCATCTGACTCCTTGCTGTGTGTTTGCCACTGCGGTGGCCTTCGATTAAACCACCGTTTGGCCTTTCTGTCACACCGGAATTGCACCGCGATTGTGCCGCGATTGTGCCGCGATTGTGCCGATTTCGTCATCTTTGATGGCGGGCGCGTGCAAGACAGCGTGGCGCGGCGGGCATATGATTTAGCCATGAAACTCATCTCCATCATCGACTCCCACACCGGCGGCGAACCGACCCGCCTGGTCACCGCCGGCGGCCCCGACCTGGGCAACGGCCCCCTTGCCGAACGCCTGGCCACGCTGCGCCGCGAGCACGACCGGTTCCGCTCGGCGGTGGTGTGCGAACCGCGCGGCTCGGACGTGCTGGTCGGCGCCCTGCTGTGCGAAGCGCACGCCGCCGACTGCGTCGCCGGCGTCATCTTCTTCAACAACGTCGGCTATCTCGGCATGTGCGGCCACGGCACCATCGGCCTGGTCGCCTCGCTGGCCTACATGGGACGCATCGGCGTCGGCCGCCACCGCATCGACACGCCGGTCGGCGTGGTCGAGGCCGAGCTGCACGCCGACGGCAGCGTCACCGTCGACAACGTCGCCTCCTACCGCAGCCAACAACAAGTCAGCGTGAACGTGCCCGGCCACGGCGCGGTGGTCGGCGACGTCGCCTGGGGCGGCAACTGGTTCTTCCTGGTCGCCGAGCACGGCCTCGAACTGCGCGTCGACAACGTCGAGGCGCTGACCGCCTTCGCCGCCCGCGTCGGCGCGGCGCTGGCGCAGGCCGGCATCACCGGCGCCGACGGCGCCGAGATCGACCACATCGAACTGTTCGGCCCCTCGCGCAGCGGCGCCGACAGCCAGAACTTCGTGCTCTGCCCCGGCAAGGCCTACGACCGCTCGCCCTGCGGCACCGGCACCAGCGCCAAGCTGGCCTGCCTGGCGGCCGACGGCAAGCTGGCCGAGCACGCGCTGTGGCGCCAGGAGAGCGTCATCGGCAGCGTCTTCAGCGCCTCCTACCGCTACCGCGACGGCCAACTGATTCCCAGCATCCGTGGCCAGGCCTGGGTCAACGCCCAGGGCCAGCTGATCCTCGACACCAGCGATCCCTTCGTCTGGGGCATCCGCTGATGGCCGTGCTGCTGCGTTTGCGCCGGCCGCGTGGGGGAGTCCGCGCGACCGGTCTCTTCCACCGGAGCGCGCCATGACGGCGGACGTGATCGTGGTCGGCGCCGGCATCGTCGGCGCCGCCTGCGCCGACGCGCTGAGCATGCGCGGCCTGCGCGTCACCCTGGTCGAGCAGGACGGCGTGGGCGGCGGCGCCACGGCGGCCGGCATGGGCCACTTGGTGGTGATGGACGACAGCGCCGCCGAGCTGGCCCTGTCGGCCTATTCGATCCGGCTGTGGAACGAGCTGGTCGAGGCGGCGCCGCTGCGCCACGAGTACAGCCGCTGCGGCACCATCTGGATCGCCGCCGACGAGGAGGAGATGGCCGCCGCCCGCGCCAAGGCGGAGACCCTGGCCGGCCACGGCTTGGCCTGCGAACTGCTCGGCGCCGCAGCGCTGTATGCGCACGAACCGCAGCTGCGCGCCGGCCTGGCCGGCGGCCTGCTGGTGGGCGGCGACGCGCTGGTGTATCCGCCCAAGAGCGCCCGCATCCTGCTCGACAAGGCGCTGGCCCGTGGCGCCACCCTGCTCTGCGCCGAAGTGGCCGCCATCGAGGACCATGGCGTGCTGCTGGCCGACGGCGGCCGCCTGCAAGCGCCGCACGTGGTGCTGGCCGCCGGCACGCGCGCCAGCGCGCTGCTGCCGCAACTGCCGATCCAGCCGAAGAAGGGCCACGTCGCCATCACCGACCGCTACCCCGGTTTCGTGCGCCATCAACTGGTGGAGCTGGGCTACATCAAGAGCGCCCACGCCGCCAGCGGCGACTCGGTGGCCTTCAACCTGCAACCTCGCCCGACCGGACAAATCTTGATCGGCTCGTCGCGCCAGTTCGGCAGCAGCGACCTGGCCATCGACCCGGCGATGATGACGCGCATGCTGCGCCACGCCACCGGCTTCACGCCGGCGCTGGGCAAGATGAACCTGCTGCGCTGCTGGACCGGCCTGCGCGCCGCCAGCCCGGACGGCCTGCCGCTGATCGGCCCCAGCGCCTTGCGCCACGGCCTGTGGTTGGCCACCGGCCACGAGGGCCTGGGCATCACCACCTCGCTGGCCACGGCCCAACTGCTGGCCGCGCAGATCTGCGGCGAGCGATCGGCGATCCCCTGCCAGCCGTATCTGCCGCAGCGCTTCGAAGCGCAAAGCGCCCTTGTCATGGCGGCCGGCCATGCATAACGCCGGCATGGATGGCGCCAGCATGGTTGGCGCCAAGGTCAGCCTGCGCATCGACGGCCGCGAGGTCTGCGTCGCCGCCGGCACCAGCGTGGCCGCCGCCATCGCCATGAGCGGCAGCCCGGTGACGCGCCGCTCGGTCGGCGGTATGCCGCGCGCACCCTTGTGCGGCATGGGCGTGTGCCACGAGTGCCGCGTTTGCATCGACGACCTGCCGCACCAGCTGGCCTGCCAGACGCCGTGCGCGGCCGGCATGCGGGTGGTGACGGCGCAATCGCAGGAGGCGCGATGAGCGGCGCTACAAAGCTAGAAACAACGCAAGCGACAACGCCAACCACGGCGCGCGGCGCGACGCGCGCCGTCGACCTGCTGGTGGTCGGCGCCGGCCCGGCCGGCTTGGCCGCCGCCCACGCCGCCGCGTCCAGCGGCGCGCAGGTGCTGGTGGTCGACGACAACCCGCAGGCCGGCGGCCAGATCTGGCGCGGCGGCCCGCAACACCAGCCGGACCCGCGCGCCCGCGCGCTGTGGGACGCGCTGCACGCCACCCCCAAGGTCGGCTTCCTGCACCAGGCGCGGGTGCTGTACGCGCCGGCGCCGGGCCAGCTGCTGGTGCAAACACCGGACGGCGCCGCAACGCTGGCCTACCAAAGACTGATACTCGCCACCGGCGCGCGCGAGCGCCTGCTGCCCTTCCCCGGCTGGACCCTGCCCGGCGTGACCGGCGCCGGCGGCCTACAGGCGCTGGCCAAGGGCGGCTATCCGCTGGCCGGCAAGCGCGTGGTGGTGGCCGGTTCCGGCCCGCTGCTGCTGGCGGTGGCCGCCACGCTGAGCGAGCGCGGCGCGCTGGTCGTCGCCATTGTCGAACAGGCCGCCCCGCCCCGGCTGGCGCGCTTCGCGCTCGGTCTGCTGGCCACGCCGTCCAAGCTGACCCAAGCCTGGCAGCTGACGCGGCGCCTGCGCGGCGTGCCGTATTGGCGCGACAGTTTCGTGCGCGCCGCCGCCAACGATGGCGGCGGCGCGGCCCTGCGCGTCACCGTGCAACGCGGCGGCGCCAGCGAAACGCTGGACTGCGACTACCTGGCCTGCGGCTACGGCCTGCTGCCCAATCTGGAACTGGCGCTGGCGCTCGGCTGCGCCAGCGCAGCCGGCGCGGTGCGCGTCGACCAGTGGCAGCACAGCTCCGTGGCCGGCGTCTACTGCGCCGGCGAGGGCACCGGCGTCGGCGGCGTCGACCTGGCGCTGGCCGAAGGGCGCATCGCCGGCCTGGCCGCCGCCGGCCTGGCCGAGCAGGCGCGCCGGCACTTCGCCGAACGGGCGCGCTGGCAGGCCTTCGCCGGCCGCCTGGCGCGCGCCTTCGTGCTGCGCCCCGAATTAACCGCACTGGCCGACGACGACACCATCGTCTGCCGCTGCGAGGACGTTTGCCATGGCGAGCTGCGGCAGCACAACAGCTGGCGCAGCGCCAAGCTACACAGCAGATGCGGCATGGGCCCCTGCCAGGGCCGCATCTGCGGCGGCGCCACCGAGCTGTTGTACGGCTGGCGTCCCGACTCCGTGCGTCTGCCGATTTCGCCGGCGCGCATCGACAGCATCACCGCTTCATAACCGCAGTCACAACAACCAGGAGAACAGCATGGCCGCAGCAAAATGGGAAGGCGTATTCCCCGCAGTCACCACCAAGTTCAAGCCGAACGAGGATCTCGACCACGACGCCATGGAGCGCCACTTCGCCTTCCAGATCGACAGCGGCGTGCACGCCCTGCTCACCTGCGGCTCGCTCGGCGAAGCCAGCACGCTGTCCTTCGACGAGAAGCTGGCCGTCACCCAGACCGCGCTGCGCGTCGCCGCCGGCCGCGTGCCGGTGCTGGTCAACGTCAGCGAGACGCGCACGCTGAACGCCTGCCGCTTCGCCGCCCAGGCGCACGAGATGGGCGTGCAGGGCCTGATGGTGATGCCGTCGGTGCTGTACGCGGCCGATGCGCGCGAGGCCAAGGAGAACCTGCGCACCATCGCCGACGCGGCGCGCCTGCCGATCATGGTGTATAACAATCCGGTCACCTACAAGGTCGACCTGACGCCGGAGGACTTCCAGGACCTGGCCGACTGCGAGTGGATCGTCGCCATCAAGGAGTCGAGCGACAACGTGCGCCGCATCACCGACCTGCGCAACGCCGTCGGCCAGCGCTACCAGCTGTTCATGGGCGTCGACGACCTGTCCTTCGAAGGCCTGGCGGTGGGCGCCGACGGCCTGCTGGCCGGCCTGGTGGTGGCCTTCCCCAAGGAGACCGTGGCGCTGTACAAGCTGATGAAGGCCAAGCGCTGGGACGAGGCGCTCAAGTTGTACCAGTGGTTCATGCCGCTGATGCACCTCGACGTGTCGACCAAGCTGGTGCAGAACCTGAAGCTGGTCGAGACCCTGGCCGGCGTCGGCAACGAGAACGTGCGCCGGCCGCGCCAGCCGCTGCAGGGCGCCGAGCGCGAGCGCGTCAGCGCCATCGTCAACCAGGCGCTGGCCACCCGCCCCGACCTGAGCCGCCTGTTCTAGACTAGTCGAGTCCTTCCGGGCCGGCCATCCGCCGGCCCAAGCCCGAGCGCAAGCCCTCCGCCACCCCGTCGGCAGCGCGCTCCGGGCCGGCGGCCGGCCTTATCCGGCCGGGCCGCCGCCTCCCTCCCCGCCCCTGCCGCCGCCGTCGCGCCGCAACCACAAGTCCAGCGAATCCTTAATTAATATCAATAAACAAGTGACTCGGCCTTGTGCCGCGTCAACAGTCCGGCCATAATTTGAATGGTAATGATTCTCATTTGAGCCAGCAAAGCGTGTCACAGCGTGGTAGCCAGCGCATCCCCATATTTGACTAGGACTGTTCATGGCACTCAACAAGACCCCGCTCGCGCTGCTCGTCGCACTGGCCGTTCAATCGCTCTACGCCACCGCCCAGGCGGCCGGGGCCGGCCCAACGCCGGCCGCCGCCGCCGAGCAAACCATGACGGTGGTGACCGTCAGCGGCAGCCAGGACAGCGGCTACAACACCACCAGCGCCAGCAGCGCGACCAAGACCGAGGCGCCGCTGCGCGACATTCCGCAGACCGTCAACGTGGTGCCGCAGGAGCTGCTGCGCGACCAGGCGGCGCGCTCGATGCAGGACGTGTTGAAGGCGGTGCCGGGCATCGGCCTGTCGACCGGCGACGGCCAGCGCGACCAGGTGACCATCCGTGGCTTCTCCGCCATCGCCGACCAGTTCATCGACGGCATGCGCGACGATTCGATGTACTTCCGCGACCTCTCCAACATCGAGCAGGTCGAGGTGGTCAAGGGGCCGGCCTCGGTGTTGTACGGGCGCGGCTCGTCGGGCGGCTTGATCAACCGGGTCAGCAAAAAGCCCGGCGTCGAGCGCAGCGAGGTGAGCGTGCAGGCCGGCAGCAACGCGCAAAAGCGCGCCGAGTTCGACCTGGCGCGCAAGCTGCCGGAGCAGGCCATGGCGCTGCGCGTCACCGGCGCGGTGGAGGATTCGGGCAGCTACCGCGAGCAGCAGTTCCTGCAGCGCGAGGCGCTGGCGCCGTCGCTGCAGTTCAAGCTGGGCGCCGCCACCACGCTGCTGCTGCAGGCCGAGTACCTGCACGACAAGCGCCTGACCGACTTCGGCGTGCCGTCCTACCAGGGCCGCGTGGTCGACGTGGCGCCGGGCACCTACTACGGCGCCGCCAACGCCAAGGACAAGGACTACAGCGAGACGCGGGTGCACTCGCTCGGCTTCACGCTGGAGCACCGCCTCAACCAGGACTGGTCGCTGCGCAACGCCTTCCGCCACTACGACTACTCGCTCGACCGCAACAACACCCTGGTCGGCTCGGTCAACGAGGCGGCCAAGACCGCCTCGCTCACGCGCGGCAACGTCAAGCGCGACGAGCACGGCTACTTCAACCAGACCGAGTTGACGCAAAAGGCCACGCTGGCCGGCATGCCGCACCAGCTGCTGTACGGCCTGGAACTCGGCCAACAGACCAAGGACATCCTGAACCGCTCGCAGACCAACGTCGCCACCGTGTCGCTGTTCAACCCGGTCAATCCGGTGGTGCCGTTCACCGCCGGCGGCGCACCGGGCAGCGACAACCGCGGCACCTTCAAGGTCGCCGCCGCCTACGTGCAGGACCTGGTCAGCTTGACGAGCCAATGGAAGGCGCTGGCCGGGCTGCGCTACGACCAGTTCGAACAGCGGACCGAGGACCACCGCGCCGGCCAGCCCAACCTGGGCCGCACCGACCGCAGTTGGAGTCCGCGCGCCGGCCTGGTCTACCAGCCCAGCGCGACGCAGTCCTACTACGCCTCGTTCAGCCGCTCGTTCCAGCCGTCGGCGGAGAGCGCGGCGCTGGCCGCCAACAACGCCGAGCTCGATCCCGAGGTCACCAAGAACAAGGAGGTCGGCGCCAAGCTCGACCTGTTTGGCGGCAAGGCCACGGCCGGCGTTTCGCTGTTCCGCCTCGAACGCACCAACATGAAGCTGACCGACGCGGTCACCAACAAGCTGGTGCAGATGGGCACCCAACGCACCGACGGCATCGAGCTGACCCTCAGTGGCGAGTTGGGCGACGGCTGGAAAACCTGGGCCGGCTACGCCCTGCTCGACGCCAGCATGGTCGCCTCGCTGGCCAAGGACGACGGCCAGCTGGTGCAGGGCAAACGGCCGACGCTGACGCCGCGCCACAGCGCCAACCTGTGGCTCAGCAAGGCGCTGGGCGGCGGCTACGGCGTCGGCGCCGGCGTCAACTACGTCGGCGACCGCTTCGCCAATCCGGGCAACACGGTGACCCTGCCCAGCTTTGTCACCGCCGACGCGATGGCCTACTACCGCAGCGGCAAGGTCGAGCTGCAGCTCAACGCGCAGAACCTGTTCGACCGCCAGTACATCGTCGCCGGCCACGGCAGCAGCAAGAACCTGAACCTGCCGGGCGCGCCCCGCTCGCTGCAACTGACGGCGCGCTACCGCTTCTGATCGCGGCGGTGCCGGCACACCCCGCACGGCGCCGGCCCGGACTGGGCCGGCGGCGCCGGTTTTGGGGTCAGACCCCGAGGGGTCTGACCCCGGGGTGGCTTAGGGGTTTGCCGGTTCCGCCTCAACCCCAGTCATGCTCCTTCGGCTTGCCGGTCGCCACCAGCGCGGCCAGGCTGAGCAGCGCGGCGGCGGTCAGGTAGTAGCCGACGTACTGCAGGCCGTGGTTGGTCGCCAGCCAAGTGGCGATGTAGGGCGCCAGCGAGGCGCCCAAAATACCGGCCAGGTTGAAGGTCAGCGAGGCGCCGGTGTAGCGCACCTCGGCCGGGAACAGCTCGGACAGCATGGTGCCCAGCGGGCCGTAGGTCATGCCCATCAAACCCAATCCCAGCGACATGAACAAGGTCACCTCCCAGGCGCTGCCGGAGCCGAACATGGGCGCCAGCACCAGGCCGAACAGGGCGATCGCCGCCGACACGGCGATCAAGGTCTGGCGCCGGCCGTGGCGGTCGGCCAGCACGGCGGCGAGTGGAATGGTCAGGCCGAAGAACAGCACCGAGAACAGCTGCAAAATCAGGAAGTCCTTGCGCGAGAAGCCCAGCGCCGTGGTGCCCCAGCTGAGCGCGAACACCGTCATCAGGTAGAACAGCACGAAGGTGGCCATGGCGATCAGGGTGCCCAGCACCAGCGCGCGGCCGTGGTCGCGGAACACCGCCACCACCGGGATCTTGACGCGCTCGTTCTTGTCGAGCACCTGCTGGAAGGCCGGCGTCTCGGTGATCCTCAGGCGCACGTACAGGCCCACCAGCACCAGCAGCGCGCTGGCCAGGAAGGGGATGCGCCAGCCGAAGCTGAAGAACTCGGCGTCGCTCAGCGTCTGGGTGAGCAGCAGGAAGATGCCGCCTGAAAGGAAGAAGCCGATCGGCGCGCCCAGCTGCGGGAACATGCCGTACCAGGCGCGCTTGCCGGGCGGCGCGTTCTCGGTGGCCAGCAGCACGGCACCGCCCCACTCGCCGCCCAAACCCAGCCCCTGGCCGAAGCGGCACAGCGCCAGCAGCAGCGGCGCGGTGGTGCCGATCGCCGCGTAGGTCGGCAGCAGGCCGATCGCCACCGTCGACAGGCCCATCGTCAGCAGCGCCGCCACCAGCGTGGCCTTGCGGCCGACGCGGTCGCCGAAGTGGCCGAACACGGCCGAGCCGACCGGGCGGGCGAAGAAGGCGATGGCGAAGGTGGCCAGCGATTGCAGCGTGGCGGCGGCGGCGTCGCCGGCCGGGAAGAACAGCTTGGGGAACACCAGCACGGCGGCGGTGGCGTAGATGTAGAAGTCGAAGAACTCGATGGTGGTGCCGATCAGGCTGGCGAACAGCACGGTGGCCGGCGAATTGGTCTTGACGGCGGCCGGCGCGGACGGCGGCTTCGGTTGAGGCAAGGACATGGGTAGCGCTCCAATTGGGGAGGGTGCGTGAACACTGCGGGTGGCTCGGATGGGCGACACGGCGCGGGCGCGCGGCGGCGCCGCCAATCGGCGGCGCGGCGGCGCGGCGGCTGGTGCCGGTCGCGGCAGCGGGACGGTGGCGAACGGGCGCAGGGGTGGTCGGCCGGTTTGCCGCGAGCGCCGCGGTCGGGCGCTACGCTTGTGGGGCGCCCGGGGTCGGTGACGGGGCGCGCTGTCCTGCTGAAACGAGGCATGATACGCGGCACCGGCGGCAACTGCCAAGCGCCGCAAGGGCGCTGCGTAATACTACGCAGGCCAGGCGGGCGGCGTTTCCGGCCCCCCGCGCGGGCCGCCGCGCGACTGGAGGAATGGGCGCGGCGGCGGGCCGGCGCGGCACGCGCGCGCGCGCGGGCGACGCGGCATGCGCACGGGCGGCGCCGCGCGAGCGCGCCCGCACCGACGGCGGCAAACGCCGCCGCCGGCTAGGAAGCTAGGAGGCTAGGAGCTTAGGCGGCCGCTTCGATGCGGCTGAAGGCGGCGTCGATCTGCGCGGCCTCGAGCGGCCGCACCAGGCGCGCCAGCTCGACGCCGTCGCGCAGGAAGATCAAGGTCGGCCACAGCTTGACGCGGAAGGAGCGGCCCAGCGCGCGGCCCGGGCCGTCCTCCACCTTGATGTGGCGCACGCCGCCGTGGCCGGCGTAGGCCTCGGCCAGCGGCGCCTGGGTGGCGCGGCAGTGGCCGCACCAGTTGGCGCCGAACTCCAGCAACACGGCGCCGGCCAGGGTGTCGATCTCGGCGCGTTCGGGGGCGCCGGCTTGATAGGTGGTTTCCATGCTGTTCTCCGCGAGGTGCTGCCGTGGCCCGGATGCGCGGCGGCGCGGCGGGTCGACGGCGAAAATCGGACGGTCTGTCCGGTATGGTCTACGATTTCGGCTTGACACCGGCGCACGGGTCGGGTCGGCTCTGCGGCGCCAAGGGATGGCTGGCGTCGTAGCGGCCGGCCGCCTCCCGGCCCTCGGCCTTGCCTTCGACGAAGCCCTCGCTGCGCAGCGTCAGCTTGGGTTCGACCCGGTCCAGCCAATACGGCACGCCGACGTCCTTGCGCACATGGCCGTTGCCGGCGATCAGGACGACGTCGCGCGGGCGCTGGTCGCGGATCAGTTTGGCCATCCAGATGTCGCGCGCCACCTGGGCGTCGACCATGCCGCCGACCATCGCCTCGGGCAGCATATTGCAGTGGCCGGCGACGATCTCCTCTTGCTGCGCGGCGCGCAGGGCGGCCGGCAGCGGCTCGCCCAGGCGGTACTCGGCCACCACCAGCGGATTGAAGGACGAGGCGACGCCGTCGCGCACCACGCGCGAGGCGTCGGCGCGCGACAGGTTGACCGCCACCAGCGGCAGTTGGTACTCCAGCGCCAGCTCGATCAGCGGCCGGTATTGCTGCCAGTCCCAGCGCGGCCCGCCGATCACGCGGATCAGGCACTCGGCGTCCAGGCAGCCGGCCTGCGCCTTGCTCAGCAAGTCCTGCCGCTCGCGGTCGAACTGCTCCATGGCGATGGCCGGCCGCCAGCCCGCCTCGACGCGCCGGCGCAGCAGCTCGTAGCGCTGGCGGTGGCCTTGGGCATTGTCGTGCACCTCGCCGAGCAGCAGCACCTGCGGCTGCACGGCCGCCGCGGCGGCCGCCGCAGCGGCCGGCGCGGTCGGCGCGGTCGGCGCGGCTGCCGTCTTGGCGGCGCCGGCGCCGCCGGACTTGAACAGGCCGCAGCCGCCCGCGCCCAGCAGCAGGGCCAGCGCGGCGGCCAAGGCGGCGGCCCGGGCGGGAACGGCGCGGCGGCCGGTGGAATTCGGTGTCGTCATGGTTCTGCTTCTTCCGCAACATGCATCCCGGAGTGGATGCGCAAACGCTTGCGCAGTATGCCACGCGCCAAATTTATCGCGCAAGCGGCGCCTGCCGCGCGGCGCCGGCCGGCACGCTCCACCAGGCCAGCGCGGCGCCGGCCAGCAGCAGCGCGCCGGCGCAGTACAACGCGGCGCGCATGCCGTCCATCGCGGCGGCCGGCGTGGCGCCGGCCGCCAGCGCGCCCAACAGCGCCACGCCGACGGCGCCGCCGACCTGGCGCGCCGTGTTGAGCACGGCCGAGGCGACGCCGGCCCGGCCCGGCCCGACACCGGCCAGGATGGCGCCGGTCATGGCCGGCACCGCCAGCCCCATGCCGGCCGGGATCAGCAGCAGGCCGGGCAGCATGTCGAGGAAGCCGGCGCCGGCCGACACGCCCAGCAGCGCCAGCAGCGCATAGCCGGCGCCGCCGACCAGGGCGCCCAGCAGCATCGGCGCGCGCGGCCCGGTGCGCGCGGCCAGCGCGCCGCTGGCCAGGTTGGCGACGATGAAGGTGGCCGTCAGCGGCAGGAAGGTCAGCCCGGCCTGCCACGGCGTCATGCCGCGCACGCCCTGCAGGTACAGGCTGAGCACGAACACCACGCCGTAGTAGCTGAGGTTGACCAGCGCGCCGAACAGCACCGGCCCGCTGAAGCCGCGCCGGGCGAACAGGGCCAGCGGCAGCATCGGCGCGGCGGCGCGCCGCTCGACCCGCACGAAGGCGGCGCCGGCCAGCACGGCGGCGGCCAGGCCGGCCAGCACCGCCGGCGCGTTCCAGCCCAGCTGCGGCGCCTCGATCACCGCGCCCACCAGGGCGCCCAGCGCGACAATCGCCAGCAGCTGGCCGGCCAGATCGAAGCCGCGCCCCGGCGCGCGCGGCGGCGTGGCCGGCACCACGCGCCAGGCCAGCCAGAAGCCGGCCAGGCACAGCGGCAGGTTGATCCAGAAGACGGCGCGCCAGCCGGCCAGCGCCAGCAGCAGGCCGCCCAACAGCGGCCCGGCGGCGATCGACACGCCGCCGGCGGCGGTCCAGCAGCCCACCGCCCAGGCCAGGCCGGCGCGGTCGTCGGCGTAGGCGGCGTGCAGGATGGCCAGCGAGTTCGGCAGCAGCAGCGCCGCGCCGGCGCCCTGCGCCAGCCGCGCCAGGTTCAGCGCCGCCACCCCGGGCGCCAGCGCGCAGCCCAGCGAGGCCAGCGCGAACAGCAGCAGGCCGGCGAGGAAGACGGCGCGCGCGCCGAGCCGCTCGCCGAGCGCTCCCCCCGACAGCAGCAGCGCGGCGAAGCCCAGCGTGTAGGCGTCGACCACCCACTGCAGCGCGGCCAGGCCGGCGCCCAGCTGCCGTCCCATCTGCGGCAGCGCCACGTTGACGATGCTGACATCGAGCTGGACCAGGACGAAGGCGACGCTGCTGGCCAGCAGGATCGCCGCCGGTGCGGCGCCGGCGCGCACCGCCGGCGAAGGCAGCGACGGCGGCGAGGACGGAAGCCGAGACGGGGACGGGAACATGGCGCGGGCCTGGACGGTGGACGAGTGTTGAAACTATAGCGCCGCCCACACATCCTGAAAAATGAATAATAATGTCGATCCCCATCACATTTACAGAAGGAACAACCATGGACCTGTCGGCGCTGAGGATCTTCAAGGCGGTGGCCGAGGAAGGCAGCGTGACCCAGGCCGCGCTGCGCCTGCACCGCGTGCAGTCGAACGTGTCGGCGCGCCTGACCCAGCTCGAGGAGTCGCTCGGCGTCGCGCTGTTCCACCGCGCCGGCCGGCGCCTGCTGATCTCGGCCGAGGGCGAGCGCCTGCTCGACTACGCCGGCCGCCTGCTGGCCCTGGCCGGCGAGGCCGAGGCCTCGGTGCGCGGCGAGCAGACGCCGTCCGGCGTGCTGCGCATCGGCGCCATGGAGACCACGGCGGCGGCCCGCCTGCCGCGCCTGCTGGCCGCCTTCCACCGCGACCATCCGCAGGTCGAGCTGCAGCTCGAGACCGGCCCCACCGACGAGCTGCTGCAGGCGGTGTTGCAGCACCGCCTGGACCTGGCGCTGGTGGCCGCGCCGGTCGGCCACGCCGAGCTGGCCCAGCAGGAGGTGTTCGACGAGGAGCTGGTGCTGCTGACCGACGCCGGCCACGCCCCGGTGGCCACGCCGCAGGACGTCGCCAAGCGCACGCTGCTGGTGTTCCGCGCCGGCTGCGCCTACCGCCGCCGGCTCGAGGCCTGGTTCGCCGAGGCCGACGTCGGCATCGCCCGGGTCTGCGAGTTCGGCACCTTCGAGGCCATCCTCGGCTGCGTCGCCGCCGGCATGGGTGTGGCGTTGATGCCACGCGAGGTGCTGCGCCAGCGCGGCCTGGCCGACAGCATCGCCTGCCACACGCTGCCGGCGCGCACGGCGCGCGTCAAGACCGTGCTGGTCTGGCGCGCCGACGTGCTGCGCCAGCCGGCCCGCCAGGCCTTCGCCGCCAGCCTGCTGGCCTGAACCGGCGGCGCAACGGCGCGTCCGAGAAGCCGGCCGGCACCGGCGAATAAGTTGCATGTTGGCAAAAATAAATTACTATATGCAAATATAGATATCAATTTTGAATCGAATGTGCTCTAATCACGTTGTGGAACAAGTTTGCGTTTCATCCAAGTAAGTCGCGTGATGGTCGATCGGGCCGGCAGTGCGCAGTGCCCCAACACCGGAAAGAAAACATATGTTCAAGCTCACCAACCCCCGCATGGCCGCAGCCTTGCTGCTCGCCCTGGCCGGCGCCGCCCAAGCGGCCCCCGCCCCCGCCGCAAGCCGCGTCGCCACCTTCGACAACAGCAGCTGCGCGCAGGCCGCGCCGAACGACGCCTGCGGCTTCGCCGGCTCGACGGAAGAGGAGCCCGGCGCCCCGGCGGCCAACCCGGCGGTCTACGACGAGGCGGCGGCGCCGGTGCCGGAACCGGTCACCGTGCTGATGCTGCTGCTCGGCCTGGCGCTGCTCGGCCTGAAGGGCGGACGCCGCCAAGCCTCGGAGAAATTCGCCGACTAGGCGCCGCCGCCGCAAAAAAAATCCCGCCTCGTCGGCGGGATTTTTTTATGCGCGGGCGCCGCGCGCCGCTACAAGCCGCAGACGGCATGCACATTGCTCAACGCAATGCCGTGCGACAAGGCGCGGAAGACGCAGCCGAGCTTGTCGACGCCGTGGTCGGTCGCGGCCACGGCGCCAACAAACAGGGCCAGCAGCACGCCGGCCAATATCAGGATGCCCTTAATCAGATCTTTGTTCATGCGGCGCCATGGGCGGAAGTCGATCGGCCCCCATTCTAGCCCGCCGCGTCGGCCTCAGGCAATCGGCGGCGGCGGCCGGCTCACTGCGCCGGGACCAGCCCCTCCTCGCGCAGCGCCTGCTGCACCGCCGGACGCGCCGCCACGCGCGCCTGGAAGGCGGCCAGCGCCGGCCAGGGGCCGAGGTCGAGCTCGACCTTGCCGGCCCAGTTGAGCACGGTGAACAGGTAGGCGTCGGCGACGCCGAACTGTTTGCCCATCAGATACTCGCTGGCGGCCAGCGCCTCGCCGGGGTGGGCCAGGCGGCGCGCCAGGTTGGCGCGCGCGTAGTCCTTCACGGCGGCGGCGGCGGCGGGGTCGAACAGCGGGCCGAAGTTCTTGTGCAGCTCGGTGCCGATGAAGTTCAGCCAGGCGGCCAGCTGGTAGCGGCCCAGGCTGCCGGCCGGCGGCGCCAGCTGCTTGTGCGGCGCCAGGTCGGCCAGGTATTGCACGATGGCCGACCCCTCGGTCAGCACCAGGCCGCCGTCGAGCTGCAGCGCCGGCACGTAGCCCTGCGGCTGGATGGCGTAGAAGTCGGCGCCGCCGGCGGTGCGCTTGCTGCGCAGGTCGACCTGCTCGGCGTCGAAGGCCAGGCCGGCCTCGTGCAGCACGATGCGCGGCGAGAGCGAACAGGCGCCCGGACTGAAATAAAGTTTCATACATCCTCCCGTATAAGTGGGGCTAATCGTTGGGGGCCGGGCATAAGCGGGCCTAATGCGCCGGCCGCGCCGGCCCGGCTCAGGCGGTGACCTTGGCGTCCGCCGTGGCGACGTCGGCATGGCCGGCCTCGACCGGCGTGACGAGCGGCATGCGCAGCATGAAACTGGCGCCCTGGCCGAGCGTGCTGCTCACCGTGATGCTGCCGGCAAACTGCTTGACGATCAAGTTGAACACGATGTTCAATCCCAGGCCGGTGCCGCCCTGGCCGCGCCGGGTGGTGACGAAGGGGTCGAACACCTTGTCGAGCATGTCGGCCGGGATGCCCTTGCCGTCGTCGACCACCTGCATCTCGATCCAGTCGCCGTCGCGCTTGACGTTGATGCCGATGCGACCCTCGGCCTCGGGCTCGAAGGCGTGTTCGAGGCAGTTCAGGGTCAGGTTGGTGATCACCTGGGCCAGCGCGCCGGGGTAGCTGTCGAGCACGATGTCGGCCGGGCAGTCGATGGCCACCGCGATCCGCGTCTTCTTCAACTTCGGCTGCAGGCTCGAGACCACCTCGCCGATGTAGTCGCGCAGCTCGAAGCGGCGGCGCGCCTCGCTGACCTGGTCGACGGCGATCTGCTTGAAGCTGTGGATCAGGTGGGCGGCGCGGTAGGCGTTGTTCATGATCAGGCGGGCGCTCTCGCCGGCCGTCTCCAGGTAGCGCAGGATGTCGGACTTCTTGATGTTGCCCTCGGCCACGTCCTGGCGCACCTTGTCGGTCGCCTCCATCAGCACCGAGGCGCTGGTCAGGGCGATGCCGACCGGCGTGTTGATCTCGTGGGCGACGCCGGCCACCAGGCCGCCCAGCGAGGCCAGCCGCTCGGCCTGCAGCAGCGACTCCTGGGTGCGCTGCAGGTCGTCCATCGCCCGCGCCGTCGCCTGCGCCGACTTGCGCGCCTCGTCCTCGGCCTCGCGGATGCGGGCGATGATCGACTTGATCTTGCGCTGGATGGCGTTGAAGCCGCGGATCACCTCGCCGAGCTCGTCGCGCCGGTTGTCGGCCAGCTCCTCGACCTCGTCGCTGCCGCGGGTGGCCAGGTCGAACAGGCCGTCGCGCAGCTGTTTCAGGGGGTCGAACACGATGCGCAGGCTCAGCGCCAGCGCCGCCACCAGGATCGAGTCGAGCAGCAGCACCTCGATGACCTTGCGGCGCACCTCGGCGGCCAGGGTGGCGTCGATCTGGGCGCGGCTGAAGTTGACCACCACGCGGCCGACGATCACCGGCTTCAGGGCGGCGCCGGCGGCGCCCGAGTCGCGGTAGGCCAGCTCGGCCACCACCGCCGAGCCGGGCACCGGCGCGTCGGTGTCGAGGCTGGCGACGCCGCCGTTGTCGCGCCGCAGCTTGCCGGAGAACAGGCCGACCGAGGTGTCGTAGACGCGGATCGCCACCAACTCGGGCGGCAGCATCTCGGCGGCGACGATGTTGTCGACCTTGGCCTTGTCCAGGTCCCACAGCGCCGACGGCAGGCTGGTCTGCAGGCGCGTCAGCACGCCCTGGCGCAGGCGCTGGTTGCCGACCTCGAGCTCGTGGCCCAGGCTGTACTGGGCGTAGGTGCCGGAAATGCCCAGCACCACCGTGACGATCAACACGAACAGCAGTGTCAGCCGACCTTGGATTCCAAACATCTACCACTCCCCCCTCGCCCGCGCGGGACGCCAGCTGTTTTCGACGGCAACGCCCCAATGTACGGGAAGCCCCGCGACTTGGCAAGAAGTTGCCACCTCCTGCCACCGCGCGCCGCCTGATGCAGCGCAACGTTGCGAAGCGTCAATGCAGGGCGCGGCAGACATGGCCGGCCGGCAATGGTAAGATCGGACAAAGCGATCAGGGAGGATGTATGACCACCAACTACCAGCAGCTGCCGCTGGCGCAAGTGCTGCCGGGCATGAGCTTGTCGGACGAGCTGCTCGACGTGCAGGGCCACGTGCTGCTGCCGCAGGGCACGGTGCTGAGCGAGGCGATGATCGCGCTGATGCCGCGCCACGGCATCGCCGTGCTGCCGATCGCCCTGCAGCCCGTCTCGGCCGAGCAACTGGCCGCCGAGCGCGAACAACGGCTCGAGCGCATCGCCCACCTGTTCCGCAAGAACGACCCGGAGGCGGAGCAGGACTGGGCCACCGCCCTGCTGCGCAGCCACGTCAGCCATTTCCGCGCCGGCGCGCCAGGGGAGCCGGCATGAGCGCCGCCGCCGTCCCCGCCCCGCTGCCGCTGAGCTACGACGACGTCGTCAAGAACTTGGAGGACCTGCCGTCGCTGCCGGCGGTGGTCATGGAGCTGCTCAACAGCATCGACCAGGAGGACGTCGACATCTCGGTGCTGGCCAAGAAGGTGTCGAACGACCAGGCGCTGACGGCCAAGACCTTGCGCCTGGCCAACTCCTCGCTGTACGGCCTGCAGATCAAGGTGACCACCATCCAGCAGGCGATCACCTACCTGGGCTTCCAGACCACGCGCAACCTGATCACGGCGGCGGCCGTCACCGGCTGCTTCGCCGAGGGCCGCTGCCGCGGCTTCGACCACCGCGCCTTCTGGCGCCACTCGATCGCCACCGCCGCCTGCGCCAAGGTGCTGGCGCGGCAGATGCGCTTCAACCAGGACTACGCCTTCACCGCCGGCCTGCTGCACGACATCGGCCGGCTGGTGCTGGTGGCCAGCTTCCCCGAGCGCTACGAGCAGGCGCTGGCCTACCGCGCCGAGCACGACTGCTTCATGCTCGACGCCGAACGGGCCGTGCTGGGCATCGACCACGTCGAGGCCGGCATGGCGCTGGCCGAGCACTGGAACTTCTCCGACACCATGCGGCTGGCCATCGGCGGCCACCACGACCCGGAAAAGCCGGGCGCCGGCTTCCTCGCCGCCATCATCCACGTGGCCGACGCCGTGGTCCACGCGCTCGACCTGGCGCAGGCGCCCGACGGCCTGGTGCCGCCCGTCTCGCCGGTGGCCTGGAACGCGCTCGGCCTCGACGAGGCCGTCTACCTCCAGCTGTTCCGCGAAACCGAGCTGCAGTACGAGGAGATCACCATGGCCCTGCTCTCCTGAGCAAGGCCGGCCGCGCGCCGCCGGGGCGCCGGCCCGGCCCGCCTCAGTGGTGGGCGTAGTTGCCGCCGGCTTCCTTCTTGTCGCCACGGTCTTCCGGCTTGGGCCGGCCCTGGGCGTCGGACAGGCGGTACTTGGTGCGCCGGTCGCCCATCAAGTCGCGCAGGTCGCGGATGCTCATGCCGGTCACCTCGTGCATGCGGATCAGCAGCGAGGCGCCGACCGGCAGGCGGTGGTGGCGGATCTTGCTGATCACCGGCGGCGCCACTTCGAGCAGGCGCGACAGGGCGGCGTCGTTCTTCAACTGCATCTTGCCGAGCAGGATGTCGAGCAGATGGTTGGGGTTGTAGCTCTCTTGGGATGCAAGCGCGTGATGTGCCATGATTTTCCTCGTCTGTGTTGGTGAATCAAATAGTGCGGTTCCGAACTTAAGGGCGACTTAGAGACCCCCGCCAGGGTTGTTGCCTATCTCCCCGCCCGCGCCTGGCGCGCCGGCGGCGATGCCAGCCACTCTCGCCCTCCTTTTTTGCATTGCAATTTAAACAATATTCTATACCAAAATTGCTAGTTTCCCCCTTGGCGGGCACCAGCGAAGATTGTGTAAGATCAATCATTGGCTGGAAAGCTTGACAACTTTGATGCCATTTCAACACATGGCGGCGATGGGTGGCGCACGCAAGAACCTGTAGGAAATTGTTACAAAATGGATGGCCGGGCGGCCGGCGGCCTGGCCGCCGCCCGGACAACTGTGAAATATCGGGCGCGGCGGCCGCCACGCGGCGGTGCAAAGGGAGGGATGGCGGGGGACGGCGGGGGACGGCGGGACGTGCGGCGAGCGCCGGCCGGCGAGCGTCGCGCAAGTGAAACCGGGGGACTCAGGCGGTGGTGTCGATATGCCGGCCCAGGGTGGCGCGCTCCTGCTGCGCCTTGACCTGCTGCTGCGCCGCCTCGACGCGGGCGCCGGCCTGGCGCTGCTGCTCGGCCTTGGCGGCCTGCTCGCGCTCGCCCAGCTTGGCGGCCGACTCGGCCGCCTTGCCGCCGGCGCGCGCCTGCTGGCTGCGCTCGGCCTGCTGGCTGTCGTCGACGCGCCGCTCGCTGCGGCGTTGGGCGGTCTGCTGCAGATTGGTGGCCGGCGTGGCGGGGCCGGCGGGGGCGGCGGGACGAACGGACATGGCGGGCTCCTATCGAGGGGGGGGCGGCGGCGCCGAACATTGCCGGCGGGCTACATCTTCACTGTAGAGCGCGGCGGCGGGAATGCAAGCAAAAAACCGCGCCGGCGCGGCCGGACAGGCTGTCCACCCCGGCAATTTACGTTACACTTACGCCTATCCGGCCGGCGCGCCGCCGCGCCGCCACCACCCTGCGGCCGCAGTGCCCAGCCCGGCCGCTGCGCCCCGCCCGGCGCGCCGCGGCCACGCCGCCGCGCCCTCACACAAGAAGCACACGTCCCATTGAAAACCAAGACCCCAGTCCAGCCGCACTACTTCATCCCCGAGCCGCTCGATAACACGCGCCTGGCCCACCTGTGCGGCCCGCTCGACGAGAACCTGCGGCAGATCTCCGCCGCGCTCGACGTCACCATCTTCCGCCGCGGCGAAAAGTTCATCGTCAGCGGCAGCAACGCCGAGCGCGCCGTCGAGATCCTCGAGCAGTTCTACCAGATCGCCAACAAGGTGGTGCCGATCGAGGAGGTGCAACTGGCCCTGGTCGAGCAGCGCGCCGGCCTGTCGGCCGCCAGCGAGCACCACGCCCCGACCGCCTTCGTCGAGCCCGACATCGCCAGCCCGGTGCTCAAGACGCGCCGCACCGACCTGCGCGGCCGCACGCCGCACCAGATCAAATACCTGCGCCACATCCTCGAGCACGACATCAGCTTCGGCGTCGGCCCGGCCGGCACCGGCAAGACCTACCTGGCGGTGGCCTGCGCCGTCGACGCCCTCGAGCGCGACGCCGTCAAGCGCATCATCCTGACCCGTCCCGCCGTCGAGGCCGGCGAACGGCTCGGCTTCCTGCCCGGCGACCTGGCGCAGAAGGTCGACCCCTACCTGCGCCCGCTGTACGACGCGCTGTACGACCTGCTCGGCTTCGACCGCACGCAGAAGATGTTCGAGAAGCAGATCATCGAGGTGGCCCCGCTGGCCTACATGCGCGGGCGCACGCTGAACCACGCCTTCGTCATCCTCGACGAGGCGCAGAACACCACCGTCGAGCAAATGAAGATGTTCCTGACCCGCATCGGCTTCGGCAGCAAGGCCGTGGTCACCGGCGACGTCACCCAGATCGACCTGCACAAGAGCCAGAAGAGCGGCCTGGTCGACGCCATCGCCGTGCTGCGCGAAGTGCGCGGCATCGCCTTCACCCAGTTCGGCAGCGAGGACGTGGTGCGCCACCCGCTGGTGGCGCGCATCGTCGACGCCTACGAGGCGGCGCAGGAAGCCAACGCCGACATCACCCATTTGATCAAACCCACCGCCGTCAAAAATGTCCGAAAAAAATAAACTCTCGCTGTCGGTGCAATACCCCGACGCCCGCCTGCAGGCGAGCATCACCCGCGCCAAGGTGCGCCGCTGGGTCCAGGCCGCGCTGCTGGCGCCGGCCGAGCTGACCATCCGCTTCGTCGCCGCCGCCGAGGGCCAGGCGCTGAACCGCGACTACCGCGGCAAGGACTACGCCACCAACGTGCTGACCTTCGCCTACAACGAGGGCGAGCAGATGGCCGACGACGCGCCGACCCAGGCCGACATCATCCTCTGCACCGACGTGCTCGAGCGCGAGGCGGCCGAGCAGCACAAGACGGTCGAGCAGCACAGCGCCCACCTGATCGTCCACGGCGTGCTGCACGCCCAGGGCTACGACCACATGGACGACGCCGAGGCCGCCGAGATGGAGGGCCTGGAGACCGCGATCCTGGCCGCGCTGGGCATCGCCGATCCCTACGCCGACGCGGCCGGCTAAGTCCACCGATGGCGGCGCAGGCGGACATGTCCTTTTGACAAAATCCGTTTGCCCCGTCCATTTGGTGTATCCTATACCCCTTCGAAACAACGGCTCACGCCTCCTATGCAAGAGCACCCTAGTGGCGTCAAGACTGACGCCAAGCCCCACCGGTCACTGTTTGAACGCCTGACCGCACTGATTTCCCCCGAGCCCGAGAACCGCGCGGAACTGCTCGAAGTTCTGCATGACGCCCACGAACGCAACCTGATCGACGCCGACGCCCTGTCGATGATCGAAGGCGTGTTCCAGGTGTCGGACCTGTCCGCCCGCGACATCATGATCCCCCGCTCGCAAATGGACGTGATCGACATCTCCAAGCCGATCGAGGAATGGATGCCGACCGTGCTGCAGACGGCGCACTCGCGCTTCCCCGCCATCGAGGGCGAGCGCGACAAGGTGATCGGCATCCTCTTGGCCAAGGACCTGCTGCGCTACTACGCCGAGGAGTCCTTCGACGTGCGCGACATGCTGCGCCCGGCCATCTTCATCCCCGAGTCGAAGCGCCTGAACGTGCTGCTGCGCGACTTCCGCGCCAACCACAACCACATGGCCATCGTGGTCGACGAGTACAGCGGCGTGGCCGGCCTGATCACCATCGAGGACGTGCTCGAGCAGATCGTCGGCGACATCGAGGACGAGTACGACTTCGACGAGGAGGAGGACAACATCCTCTCGATCAAGGAGGGCGTCCACGGCCCGCGCTGGCGCATCAAGGCGCTGACCGAGATCGAGCAGTTCAACGAGGAGCTCGACACCGCGCTGCCCGACGACGACGTCGACACCATCGGCGGCCTGGTCGCCAAGCACCTGGCGCGCATGCCGCACAAGGGCGACGTGTTCGACTTCGAGGGCCTGCGCTTCGAGGTGCTGCGCGCCGACGCCCGCCAGATCCACGTGCTGCTGGTGGAAAAACTGCCGACCGCGCCAGGCGACGACGCCTGACATGCGTTTTCGCTCCGCCCGCCCCGACGCCCCTCCCCCGCCCCAACGCAGCACCCGTGGCCGCATGGCCATCGCCGCGCTGGCCGGCGCCGCCTGCGTGTTCGCCTTCGCCCCCTTCGGCTGGTGGCCGCTGCAGATCCTCGGCCTGGCCGTGCTGTTCTACCAGGTGCTGCGCAGCGCCACGCCGAAAAGCGCGGCGCTGGTCGGCTGGGCCTTCGGCTTCGGCTGGACCGCCGCCGGCACCCACTGGCTCTACGTCTCCCTGCACAACTTCGGCGGCATGGCCGCGCCGCTGGCGGCCGCCGCCGTCGCCCTGCTGGCCTTCGGCATGGGCGCCTACGTCGCCCTGGCGATGGGCGGCGCCGCCTGGCTGCGCCGGCGCTGGGCGCTGCCGCTGCCGGCCGCCAACCTGCTGCTGCTGCCGGCCATGTGGGCGCTGTTCGAATGGATCCGTGGCTGGCTGTTCACCGGCTTCCCCTGGCTGTCGGCCGGCTACGCCCACAACCACGGCCCGCTGGCCGGCTACGCCGCCATCGTCGGCGTCTACGGCCTCGGCTGGCTGGCCGCCGTCTGCGCCGGCGCCCTGCTGCTGCTGGCGCACCGCACCCGCTGGCGCGCCGCCGGCCTCGTCGCCGGCATCATGGCCGCCGGCCTGGGCCTGGGCCAGCTGCACTGGACCCACGCCGAGGGCAAACCGATCAGCGTCCGTCTTTTACAGGGCAACATCCCGCAGGACGAGAAGTTCAACGGCGCCCACGTCATGACCACGCTGCGCCAGTACCAGGAGGCCATCATGGCCGCCCCGGCCGACCTGATCGCCACGCCGGAGACGGCGGTGGTACTGCTGCCGCAGCAGCTGCCGCCCGACTACCTGCCGACGCTGGCCCAGTTTACCCAGAAGACCGGCAGCAGCCTGGTGCTCGGCATCCCGCTGGCCGACAGTCCCAGCGTCTACCACAACAGCGTGATCGGCATCGCGCCGCGCGCCGGCGCCGCCGTCTACCGCTACGACAAGCACCACCTGGTGCCGTTCGGCGAGTTCATCCCGCTCGGTTTCCGCTGGTTCGTCGACCTGATGTCGATCCCGCTGGGCGACCAGACCCGTGGCGCCGCCGTGCAGCCGGCGCTGGCCGTCAAGGACCAGCGCGTGCTGCCCAACATCTGCTACGAGGACTTGTTCGGCGAGGAGATCGCCGAGCAGCTGAACCACCCGGCCGCCGGCCAGCTGCCGGCCACCCTGCTGCTCAACGTCTCCAACCTGGCCTGGTTCGGCGCCACCATCGCCATTCCACAACACCTGCAGATCTCGCAGATGCGCACGCTGGAGACAGGCCGGCCGATGCTGCGCGCGACCAACACCGGCGCCACCGCCGTCATCGACGGCCGTGGCGTGGTGCGGGCTGAGCTGGCGCCCGATACCCGTGGCACCCTGGCGGCGACGGTGCAGGGCATGGCCGGCAGCACGCCGTACATACTTTGGGGCAATAAACTATTCCTCGCCCTGGCCGCCCTGGCCCTGGGCGGCGCCTGGCTGGCGGCGCGGCGAAATGCCGCGTCGCGGGCGAAAAACCCGGCGCAAGCGGGTTAGACTCGGCTTAAACTCTGCTTAAACTCACCAGCCGCCCGCTAAAACCCGCTAAAATTAGCCGCTTTAGCGAACCTGCAACCGCTCGCGCAGCGCTGCGCCCTACCGACCAAACAAGATGCTCACATTTCAACAAATCATTCTGACCTTGCAAACCTACTGGGACAAGCAAGGCTGCGCCCTGCTCCAGCCCTACGACATGGAAGTCGGCGCCGGCACCTTCCACACCGGCACCTTCCTGCGCGCGATCGGACCCGAGCCTTGGCGCGCCGCCTACGTGCAGCCGTCGCGCCGCCCCAAGGACGGCCGCTACGGCGAGAACCCGAACCGCATGCAGCACTACTACCAATACCAGGTGGTGCTCAAGCCGGCGCCGGAAAACATCCTCGACCTGTACCTCGGTTCGCTGGCCGCGCTAGGCCTGGACTTGCAGCAGAACGACGTGCGCTTCGTCGAGGACGACTGGGAAAGCCCGACCCTGGGCGCCTGGGGCCTGGGTTGGGAAGTCTGGTTGAACGGCATGGAGGTGACCCAGTTCACCTACTTCCAGCAGGTCGGCGGCCTCGATTGCAAGCCGGTGCTGGGCGAGATCACCTACGGCATCGAGCGTTTGGCCATGTATCTGCAGGGCGTCGAGAACGTCTACGACCTGGTCTGGACCGAGTGGGAAGAAAACGGTATCAGCAAGAAGCTGACCTACGGCGACGTGTTCCACCAGAACGAGGTCGAGCAGTCGACCTATAACTTCGAGCACGCCAACACCGATCTGCTGTTCGCCCAGTTCGCCAACCACGAGTCCGAGGCCAAGCGCCTGATCGAGTTGCAGCTGACCCTGCCGGCCTACGAGCAGATCATGAAGGCCTCGCACAGCTTCAACATGCTCGACGCCCGTGGCGCCATCTCCGTCACCGAGCGCGCCGCCTACATCGGCCGCGTGCGCACCTTGTCGCGCCTGGTCGCGCAAGCCTACTACGACTCGCGCGAACGCCTGGGCTTCCCCATGCTCGGCACCGCAGCGGCAGCAGCCTAAGCCCCACAGAATATGAACAATATGAACCAGACCCTCCTCATCGAACTGCTGACCGAAGAGCTGCCGCCGAAGGCGCTGGCCAAACTGGGCGCCGCCTTCGCCGCCGGCATCGTCAACGGCCTGAAAGCGCGCGACTTCCTCGAGGCCGACAGCGTCGCCACCTCGTTCGCCTCGCCGCGCCGCCTGGCCGTGTCGATCACCAAGGTGCGCGCCACCTCGCCCGACAAGGCGATCCGCGAGAAAGTCCTGCCGGTCAGCGTCGCGCTCGACGCCAACGGCAACGCCACCGCGCCGCTGGCCAAGAAACTGGCCGCGCTGGGCTTCCCCGAACTCACCGTGGCCGAGCTGGAACGCGCCGTCGACGGCAAGGCCGAGAGCTTCTTCTACACCCACACCGCCGCCGGCAGCGCGCTGCACAGCGGCCTGCAGGCCGCGCTGGAGGAGTCCGCCGCCAAGCTGCCGATTCCCAAGCTGATGAGCTACCAGCGCCCCGACGGCACCACCGTGCAGTTCGTCCGCCCGGCGCACAGCCTGATCGCCCTGCACGGCGCCGCCGTGCTGCCGCTGACCCTGCTCGGCCTGGCCGCCTCCAACACCAGCCTGGGCCACCGCTTCCTGATGGCCGACGGCAGCAAGAAGATCGTCATCGCCGACGCCGACAGCTACGCCGCCACCCTGGCCTCCGAAGGCAAGGTCATCGCCAGCATCGAGCAGCGCAAGGAGAAGATCCGCGCCGCCCTGCTGGAGAAGGCCGGCGCCGACCAGGTGCTGATGCCCGAGGCCCTGCTCGACGAGGTCACCGCGCTGGTCGAATGGCCGGTGGTCTACGAGTGCCGCTTCGAGGACGAGTTCCTCGCCGTGCCGCAGGAATGCCTGATCCTGACCATGCAGACCAACCAGAAGTACTTCGCCCTGACCGACAGCGCCGGCAAGCTGCGCTCGCGCTTCCTGATCGTCTCCAACATCGAGACGGCGACGCCGGCCGCCATCGTCGGCGGCAACGAGCGCGTGGTGCGTCCGCGCCTGGCCGACGCCAAGTTCTTCTTCGAGCAGGACAAGAAGAAGACGCTGGAATCGCGCCTGCCGCTGCTCGACAAGATCGTCTACCACAACAAGCTGGGCACCCAGGCCGCGCGCGGCGAGCGCGTCGCCGCGCTGGCCGGCCACATCGCCGGCCTGATCGGCGGCGACGCCGCGCTGGCGATCCGCGCCGCCAAGCTGTCCAAGGCCGACCTGGTGACCGACATGGTCGGCGAGTTCCCCGAGCTGCAGGGCATCATGGGCACCTACTACGCCCGCAACGACGGCGAGCACGAGGACGTGGCGCTGGCCGCCTCCGAGCACTACCAGCCGCGCTTCGCCGGCGACAGCCTGCCGAGCACCGTCACCGGCACCGCCGTGGCGCTGGCCGACAAACTGGAAACCCTGGTCGGCATCTGGGCCATCGGCCTGGCGCCGACCGGCGACAAGGACCCGTTCGCGCTGCGCCGCCACGCCCTCGGCGTGCTGCGCATGCTGATCGAGAAGCGCCTGGCGATCTCGATCGGCGCGCTGCTGTCGACCGCCGCGCAGATGTTCGAATTCGTCGCCGGCTTCAAGGACCCGTCGGCCGAGATCTACACCTTCATGATCGACCGCCTGCGCGGCATCCTGCGCGAGCGCGGCTTCTCGCCCAACGAGATCGAGGCCGTGGTGGCGCAGAACCCGGACCGCCTGGACGACATCGTGCAGCGCCTGGAGGCCGTGCAGGCCTTCGCCGCGCTGCCCGAGAGCGCCTCGCTGGCCGCCGCCAACAAGCGCATCACCAACATCCTGAAGAAGAACGAGGAGGCGCTCACCGCCTCCGGCAACGTCGGCGTCAACCCCGCGCTGTTGGTCGACACGGCCGAGAAGAACCTGGCCGCCGCCGTGCTGCGCGTGCAGCCGCTGGTCGACGCCGCCTTCGCCGCCGGCGACTTCGCCGACACGCTGAAAACGCTGGCCCAGCTGCGCGACGACGTCGACGCCTTCTTCAACGACGTCATGGTGATGGCCGAGGATGTCGCCCTGCGCAACAACCGCCTGGCGCTGTTGTCCTCGCTGCACGGCATGATGAACCGCGTCGCCGACATCTCCAAACTGGCGGCATAAATGGGAGCGCCGGCCATGAAACTGATCATTCTGGATCGCGACGGCGTGATCAACCATGACTCGCCGGACTTCATCAAGTCGCCCGCCGAGTGGCAAGCCATTCCCGGTTCGCTCGAAGCGATCGCCCGCCTGAACCAGGCGGGCTACCGGGTGGTGGTGGCGTCGAACCAGTCGGGCATCGCCCGCGAGTACTTCGACATGAGCATCCTCAACGCCATCCACCAGAAGATGCATTTGCTGGCGCAGCAGGTCGGCGCCACCATCGACGCCATCTTCTTCTGCCCGCACGCGGCGGCCGACAGCTGCGACTGCCGTAAACCCAAGCCCGGCATGTTCGCCGAGATCTCCAAGCGCTACCAGGTCAGCCTGAAGGGCGTGCCCACCGTCGGCGACTCGCTGCGCGACCTGCAGGCCGGCTTCGTCAGCGGCTGCGTGCCCTACCTGGTGTTGACCGGCAAGGGCGAGAAGACCCACAGCACCGGCGGCCTGCCGCCCGGCACCATGGTCTTCCCAGACCTGGCGGCGATGGTCAACCACCTGCTCAAGACCGGCGCGGCGCCCGCGCTGCACGTCGTCAACTGAACCAACCAAAAAAATAATTCCGGAGTCCGCATTGCGCCATACCTTCCTGTTCCTGCGTTCCCTGCTGTTCATGACCATCATGACGGTGGCCACCATCGTCTGGGCCTGCGTCTGCTTCCTGGTCGCGCCGCTGCCGTACAACCAGCGCTTCTACGTCACCTCGCGCTGGAACGTGTTCATCATCTGGTGCGCCAAGGTCATTTGCGGCATCCGCTACGAGATCAAGGGCGCCGAGAACTTCCCCGACGCGCCGGCCGTCGTGCTGTCGAAGCACCAGTCGGCCTGGGAGACCATCTTCCTGCTGCCCAGCATGCCGCGCCCGCTGGTGTTCGTCTTCAAGAAGGAGATTTTGTACATTCCCTTCTTCGGCTGGGCCATGGCGCTGCTGCGCATGATCCCGATCGACCGCAAACAAGGCAAAAACGCCTTCAAACACGTGGTCACCCACGGTAAACGTCGCCTCGCCGACGGCCAATGGATTATCATGTTCCCCGAGGGGACCCGCATCCCGGTCGGACAAAAGGGCAAATACAAGAGCGGTGGCACGCGTTTGGCCATCGAGACCGGCGCGGTGGTGGTGCCGATCGCCCACAACTCCGGCGAATGCTGGCCCAAGAATTCGTTTATTAAGCGTCCCGGCCTGATCACGGTGTCGATCGGCAAACCGATTCCTTCGGCCGGGCACACACCGGACAGCTTGATGCAACAGGTGGAAAATTGGATAGAATCAGAAATGCACGTCATTTCGCCCCACGCCTACAACGCTGGCTAGATGACATCGCGAGCGTAGTCCGGCCGGCAGCCGCCGCGGCGCCGGACGACGCTTCGCAGCTCGACCTGTTCGGGCAGACCGGCGCGGCCGCGCCGGCCGCCGCATTGCCGGCCCAGGCGACGCCGGCCCCGCCGTCACCCCCCAACTTGTGGCAGCGCACCGCCTTGCCGGCCCACCCGGCGCCGGCCCAACTGCTGCGCGAACCCGACTCCGCCTTTCCCGCCGCACCGCGCGCCACCGCGCCGACCTCCACGCCCTTCCCGCAATCGCCACCACCGGTGCCGCGCAAGCCGCCCGCCGTGGCGCCGCCGCCGCCGCCCGACGCCGCGCCCAAGCGCCAACTGCTGGTCGGCCAGTTCGTCCTCGAATACACACTGCGCCGCTCGACGCGCCGCTCGATCGGCTTCATGATCGACGACGACGGCCTGCGCGTCACCGCGCCCAAGCGCATCAGCATCGCCGAGGTCGACAACGCCATCCGCACCAAGCAGGCCTGGATCCTCAGCAAGCTGCACGAGCGGCGCGAGCGCCGCGCGGCGCGGCTGGAAAAGCCGCCGGTGGAATGGGTCGACGGCGCCACCCTGCCCTACCTGGGTGGCGAGATCGTGCTGCGCCTGCTGGTGGGCGGGCGCAACCGCAGCAGCTACAACCCGGCCACGCGCGAGCTGTCGATGGTGCTGGTGCCCGGCGCCACCGAGCTGCTGCTCAAGGAGCGTGTGCGCGCCTGGCTGCAGCTGGAGGCGCGCCAGCTGTTCGAGCAGCGCCTGGATTTGTACGCGGCCCGGCTGGGCGTGCGCTACCACTCGTTCGCGCTGTCCTCGGCCGGCACGCGCTGGGGCTCCTGCACGGTCGACCGCAAGATCCGCCTGAACTGGCGCCTGGTGCACTTCTCGCTGCCGCTGATCGACTACGTGGTGGCGCACGAGCTGTCGCACCTGCTGGAGATGAACCACAGCGCCCGCTTCTGGGACACCGTCGGCACCATCTACCCCGAATACGAGGAGGCCAAGCAGCTGCTGCGCAAACGCGCGCAGGAGCTGCCGGTGCTGTTCGGCTAGCTGGAACGGGGGCGGCGCGCCGCGCAGGCCGCCGCCGCCGCGCCGATGGCCAGCAGGGGCAGGCTGGCCGGCTCCGGCACCGCCGCCGTGACGTCGAGCGACACCGCGTCGAGCAGAAAACCGGCCGGGCCGGCGAAGTTCTCCGGCACGATGGTGCTGAAGGCGATGTTCAGATTCTCGCCGACATGCGCCGCCAGCAGCGCGCTCAGGTCCAGGCTGTGCGCGGTCAAGCCGAAGCCGGTACTCGCCCCGGCGGCGAACGCCTCGTTGTACAGGTTGGCGATCAACACATTGCCGGCGTCGCGCAAGTCGATCGAAAACTCCCTCGGCAGGCTGCCGAAATTGTCCACCTGGGCCGCCTCCGACCAGGCCAGGGTCGCCGCCGACAACCCGGCCAGGACGAAGGATTGGCTGATGGTGCGGGTCAGCGGACCGCTGCCGTCAAGCGAGGTGTAGGCGCCGAAGCCGCCCACCGGCGCGCCCAGCGGCTGGCACTCCGAACCGCTGGCGGCGACGGTCCAAGGCTGGTCGCAGCCTCCCGCCCCGGGATTGGGGCCGACGTTCCAGCCGGTGAAGTCGCCCGTTTCAAAGCCGCCGTTCAACAGAATCTCAGTCGCCTGCAGCGGCGCCGCCAAGGGCAGACCCAGCAGCAGCGCCGACAAACTGCGTAGCCATCGCGTTTTCATTTTTTTCTCCTTTGAACTCCATCGTTGGTCCCGTCCCGCCGGGCCGGAACGGCGGCGGCGGCGGACAGCACAGACGAGCATAAAGGGTGCCAATCGGCCGCGCGCCTGTCGCGGCGCGGCGGCGCAGGCCTGCGTGGGGCCACCGCATGGCGCCGTGTGTAAGAACGGGCGACAGGCCGGCCGCCGGACTCGGCGGGAGGAATAGAATAGTATGCGGCGGAGGGACCGGGGAGCGCTCCCAAGCGGACTCAGCCTAGCCGCCCGGGGAAACGGACTCAGCGCGGCAGCAGCAAAGCGGGCGGGCGGCGGACCAGCTTAATGAAGGATCATGCCGATTTCACGCAGGCACCAGGGTCCAACGTCAACTTGTGCATTTGCTGGCCAAACCAAGTTTCGTATTCTGCAGGAGTATTGAACTGAGGCACGCCTGAACGCGCCAGTAAGCGATACAGCGGCGCGTCCACGACTCCCGCATCGACCGCCAATATGGCCAAATCGCCGTAAGCTTCGGCTAGCGCCGACAGCGCCAACATCCCGCCCACCCGCTCGTCGGTGTGTTCGAGCGACTGCACGGCAAGCCTCAGATACTCGACAGCCAGCTCCCGATCAGCCCGCAACTCCGCGACTTCACGTTCGTGGTGGGAAACGTGCGCAGGGAATGCGTTCATGTGTGCCTCCTTTTCCAATCGCTCCAAAAACGCCTGGCGTTTTAAAACTTGGAGGCGATATCCAGCTTAGGATCTAAAAAAGGCAATTGCAAGCCCAGCAAGCACTTGCTGTTGGCTGGAACGTTCGTATGTTTAGCCAGACGGCAATAACGTCCGCAGCAAGGCCAGCGTGCGCGCGGTGGCGCCACGGTGCTGGTTGGCGAAGGCCAGTGCGCGCCGGCCCATGTCGGCGCGGGCGGCGGCGTCGCCGAGCAGGCGCGCCGTCCCGGCCATCAGCTCGGCGGCGTCGGCCACGCGCAGGGCGCCGCCGGCGGCCAGCGCGTCCTCCGTCACCACGGCGAAATTGAAGGTGTGCGGGCCGATCAGCACCGGCTTGCCCAGCGCCGCCGGCTCGATCAGGTTCTGTCCGCCCAGCGGCAGCAGGCTGCCGCCGACGAAGGCGCAGTCGCAGGCGGCGTAGTAGGCGAACATCTCGCCCATCGAGTCGCCCAGCAGCACCGCCACGTGGACCGGCAGCGCGGCGCCGTCGAGCGCCAGCTTGCTGCGCCGCTCGACCGGCAGGCCGCGCTCGGCGACCAGCTTCTCCACCTCGTCGAAGCGCTGCGGATGGCGCGGCACGAGCAGCAGCAGCACGTCGGCCGGCAGGGCCTCGCGGGCCTGCTGGAAGGCGTCCAGTATCAGCGCCTCCTCGCCCTCGCGCGTGCTGGCGCACAGCAGCACCGGACGGCCGCCGATGTGGCCGCGCAGCGCGGCGCCGGTGGCCAGCGCGGCGGCCGGCACCACGACGTCGAACTTGATGCTGCCGGTGACCTCGACGCGCGGCGCGCCCAGCGTGGCCACGCGCGCGGCGTCGGCCTCGGTCTGCGCCGCCACCAGCGTGATGCCGCGCGCGGCGTCGAGCAGCAGGCGGCCGAAGCGGCCGGCCTTGCGCAGCGAGCGCTGGGACAGGCGGGCGTTGGCCAGCACCACCGGCACGCCGCCCCGGCCGCACTCGGCGATCAGGTTGGGCCACACCTCGGTCTCCATCAGGATGCAGATCTGCGGCGCGAAGTGGCGCAGGAAGCGGCGCACCATGGTCGCCGTGTCGTATGGCAGGTAGGACTGCACCAGCCGCGCGCCATGGCGGGCGAACAGCGTGGCGCCGGTGGCGCGGCCGGTCGGCGTCATATGGGTCAACACGATGCGGTGTTGCGGATAGGCGGCCAGCAGGGCGTCGACCAGCGGCTCGGCGGCGCGCGTTTCGCCGACCGACACGGCGTGCAGCCAGATCGTCGGCATCGCCGCGCCGGTGCGGCGGGAATCGGCGCCGGCCGCGCCAAGATTGGCGGTGGAACCGGCTGCGCTGGCGGTGGCGGCGGCGGCACGGCCATAGCAACCCAGCCGCTCGCCCCAGTGGGCGCGGTAGCCCGGCTCCTTGCGGCCGCGCAGCCACAGCCGCGCCAACACCAGCGGCAGGGCCAGCCACCACATCACGGAATAGAAGGTGCGCATGCTCAGGCCAGTAGACTCTTGGCGGCGGCGGCCACCTCGGCCACGCCGGGCGGCGCGCCCTGGTCGCCCAGGTTGATGATCTTCGGCGACCAGTTGCCCTCGGTCTTCCAGCGCGGCGAGTCGACGTAGATCTCCACCGTCGGCACCGTGAAGGCGGCGGCGATGTGGGTCAGGCCGGTGTCGACGCCCACCGCCAGCGCGGCGTGGCGCGCCAGCAGCACCGCCTCGGCCATGCTCAGCTTGGGCAGCAGGCGGGCGTTGGGCAGGCCGGCGGCCAGTTGTTCGGCCTCGGCCTTTTCCTTGGCCGAGCCCCAGGGCAGCAGGATGGGCATAGGTGCTAATTGGCGGCCCAGTTCTATCCAGTGCTGCGCCGGCCACTTCTTGGCGTCGCGGGCGGTGCCGTGGAAGTAGACGGCGTAGGGTTCGGCCGGCATCCAGTCCGGCCGGGGCGCGCCGGCGTCCAGCGCCGGCAGGCCGAAGTCGGCCGGCGTGTCGACCGAGTAGCCGAGCGCCGCGCCGGCCACCAGGCGGCCGCGCGCCACCGCGTGGGTGCGCGGATCGGTCGGCACGCTCTCGCTGTGGAAGATGCGCGAGACGCCCTCGTAGCCGGAGCCCTCGCTGCCGTTGGCCAGGCCGACCTTGCGGCCGCCCTTGACCACCCGCGCCATGCCCATGATGGCGCCGGTCTTGAGCAGGCCCTGGGTGTCGAACACGTAGTCGTACTGCTGCTCGCGCAGGCGGCGCCAGAAGGCCTTCATCTCGGCGCGCGTCCCGGGCTTGCCCAGGCTCTTGCGCCAGCGCCGCAGCGCGAACGGGATGATGTTGCGCACCCGGCCGTTCTGCCGCACCAGGCTGACAAAGCCCTCCTCCACCACCCAGTCGATGTTGGCGTCGGGGCAGTGGCGGGCGATGTCGGCCACCATCGGCAGGTTGTGCAGCACGTCGCCCAGCGAGGAGACGCGCACCAGCAGGATGTTCAGCGGCCGGGGGCCGCCCGCGCGCGCGGCCGGGGAAACCATGGCGCTTAGAACGGCAGCACCGCGTCCGGCTTGGCGGCCAGGATCACGCTCTTGAACTGGCCCTGGATGCGCGCCAGCGCGGCCGGCGTCTCGGCCTCGAAGCGCATGACGATCACCGGCGTGGTGTTCGACGAGCGCGCCAGGCCGAAGCCGTCGGCGTACTCGACGCGCAGGCCGTCGATGGTGATGATCTGCTCGTGGCCGGGGAACACGGCGTCGCTGCGCAGCTTGTCCATCAGGGCGACGTTCTCGCCCTCCTTGAGCTCCAGGTGCAGCTCGGGCGTGCTGTCGGACTGCGGCAGGCCGTTCAGCAGGGCCGACGGGTCGCTCTCGCGGGTCAGGATCTCGAGCAGGCGGGCGCCGGCGTACAGGCCGTCGTCGAAGCCGTACCAGCGGTCCTTGAAGAAGATGTGGCCGCTCATCTCGCCGCCCAGCGGGGCGCCGGTCTCGCGCAGCTTGGCCTTGACCAGCGAGTGGCCGGTCTTGTACATCAGCGGACGGCCGCCGTGCTGGCTGATCCACGGCGCCAGGTGGCGCGTGCACTTGACGTCGTAGAGGATCTGCTCGCCCGGATGGCGCGTCAGCACGTCGGCGGCGAACAACATCATCTGGCGGTCCGGATAGATGATCTGGCCGTCCTTGGTGACCACGCCGAGGCGGTCGCCGTCGCCGTCGAAGGCGATGCCGATCTCGGCGTCGGTCTCGGCCAGGCAGCGGATCAGGTCCTGCAGGTTCTCCGGATGGGCCGGGTCGGGATGGTGGTTGGGGAAGTTGCCGTCGACCTCGCAGAACAGCTCGACGACCTCGCAACCCATGCCACGGAACAGGTCGCCGGCGAAGGCGCCGGCCACGCCGTTGCCGCAGTCGACGGCGAGCTTGATCGGCCGCGCCAGCTTGACGTCGCCGATGATGCGCTGCAGGTAGGCGGCGCGGATGTCGTGGGTGCTGTAGCCGCCCGGCTGGGCCGCCTCGTCGCCGCCGTGCTCGACGATGCGCTGGTGCAGCGAGGTGATCGCCTCGCCGTGGATGGCCTCGCCGGCCAGCACCATCTTGAAGCCGTTGTAGTTGGGCGGGTTGTGGCTGCCGGTGACCATGATGCCGGACTGGGCGTCGAGCACGTTGGTGCCGAAGTAGACCATCGGCGTGGCCACCACGCCCAGGTCGACCACGTCGACGCCGGCGGCCTGCAGGCCCTGGGCCAGCGCGGCGGCCAGCTCGGGGCCGGACAGGCGGCCGTCGCGGCCGATCACCACCTTGGTCTGTCCCTTGGCCAGCGCGGCTTGGCCGAAGGCCAGACCGATCTGCCGGGCCACGCCGGCGTCCAGTGTCTGGTCGATGATGCCGCGGATGTCGTAAGCTTTAAAGATCGTTTTTGACAGGGAAACCATGGTGTTTGAATTCACGTGATGCGGCAGACGCGCCGCGGCGGCGCCGCCGGCGCGGGTCTGGCCCGCTGGATGGATGGGGAAAAGAGTGGCGGCCCGCGCAGTTCACGGGCACAACATTGATATAGTAAGTGCGATGCCAGCGGCAGGCAAGCCCCGCCGCCTCATCGGCGCGTGGGAAACGCGCTCAGAGGCGCAGCAAATCGATCGCTTTGCCGGCGTCGACCCATTCCTTGACCCACTTCGGCTGGCGGCCTCGGCCGGTCCATTGCTGGCTGGCGTCGGCCGGATTGCGGTAGCGCGGCGCCACCGTGCCGGTCTTGGCGCGCACGCCGTTACCGATCAAGTCCTTCAGCGGGACGCCGACGCTTTGCGCGATGGCGAATATCTGCTCGCGCGCCTTGGCCTGGTCCTGCGATTCACGTTTTTTTAATTCGCGTTTGATTTGTTCCTGCAGATTGCGCAAATCGGCCGCCGACAAATTGGATAGATCCATCTTTGCTTCCTTTTAAAAGGTGGTGAAACCATTAAAACCGTTGACGATATAAATATACTACAAAGCGCGCCGGATACTAGTTCCTCTTGTGTCGTATCATCCAGCGCGGCGCCTTGAAACGGACAATGCGTACATACAGCCAGATATAACTGACGATAAACAACAGGCAGAACACCATTAACACCCAGGTGTGGCGCCAGAATACCGTGGCCGGAATCACCGCCATCAGCGAAAACATCCACAAATAGGGCGAGGTCAGCGAATTGCGCCGCATTAAGGCGCGCGCCTCCTTGCGGCCGACCGCCCATTGCACGATGCGGCGGAAGATCAGGCTGTGCAAATGTATGCCGTCGGGCATGGCCGGCGATTTGCCGCGCACAAACATGCGCCGATACACCGAAAACAGGGTTTCGAAGGTCGGGTAGAGCAGCAGCAGCGCGGCGTACCAGGTCGACACCTGCGGGTTGCGCATCACCAGCAGCAGGGCCAGCTCGCCCAGCATGAAGCCGATGAAATAGGCGCCGCCGTCGCCGAGGAAGATCAGGCCGACCGGGTAGTTCCACACCAGGAAGCCGGCGGTGGCGCCGGCCACCATCAGCGCGGCCACCAGCACGAACATGTCATTGACCTGCAGCGCGACATAGCCGAGCGAGAGCAGCATGCAGATGGTGACCACGCTGGCCAGGCCGTTGAAGCCGTCGATGATGTTGACGGCGTTGGCGATGCCGGCCACCGCCAGCACCGTCAGCGGCAGGGTCAGCCACATGTATTGCAGCTGCCAGGCCGAGAAGGCCCAGTCGATGCGGTCGACGCGGGCGTCGAGCAGGTAGTAACCCATCAGCGCGGCGAGCATGGTCAGCACCAGGCGCCGGGTCGCGCTGACGCGGCCGGTGTAGTCCTCGACGATGCCGCCGACGAAGGCCACGCTGGCGCAGCCGAGCAGGGGGATCAGCAGGCCGGCCATGGCCGGCACGCGCCAGGCGGAAATGGCGCAGCCGAGCGCCACCGAGAGAAAGATCGACAGGCCGCCGATCCGCGCCACCGAATGCGAATGGACCTTCTGCACCGCCTGGAAGTCGTCGTCCAGCGCCGGGCCGTGCAGGCGCGACTCCTTGATGACCAACAGCGTCAGCAGCGCGGAGGCGACAAAGCTCAGTAAAAAAGAAAACATTATTTTTATCAGTACAAAAATGCCGGCCGCGCTGACGCCCCGGCAACACCATACGATGTGGCGATTATCCCGTGCCTTGACACTTTATTATCGGCACGCCAAGCCGCGATTGTACCGGATTCGGCAATCGGCAATTCCCAATTCGGGCAAAGCGACTGGTTGACGGCGTTGAATGCGCGGATTCTAACAAACCGCGCCGGCCGCGCGGCCGACGCTTACCAATCGATACAACTGGGCGCGCCGCCGCCTCCCCTGCCCGCTACTTCAGGCACAGGCGCAGCGCCTCGCGCCAGTGCGGCAGGCGGCAGAACTGGCCCATCAGGCGCTCGGACGAGAGCACCGAGTTCTGCGGGCGGGGCGCCGGCAGCGGATACTCGGCAGTGCTGATGGGCAGCAGGCGGCAGTCGATCTGCGCCTCGGCCAGGATGGCCTGGGTGAATTCGAACCAGGTGGTCTGGCCCTGGCTGCTCAGGTGGTAGGTGCCGCCGTGGCGCTGCCACCAGTCGGCGCCGCCGGCCTGGGCCTGGGCCAGGATCAGTGCCGTGCTGTCGGCGATGCTGCGGCTCCAGGTCGGCGCGCCGTGCTGGTCGGCGACCACGCGCAGCTCGTCGCGCTCGCGCGCCAGGCGCAGCATGGTCAGCAGGAAGTTCTTGCCGCGCATGCCGTAGACCCAGCTGGTGCGCAGGATCAGATGCCGGATGCCGGCCGCCGCGATGGCCTGCTCGCCGGCCAGCTTGCTGCGGCCGTAGACGTTGATCGGGCCGGTGGCGTCGGACTCGACGCGGGGGCCGGCCTGCGTGCCGTCGAACACGTAGTCGGTCGAGTAGTGCACCAGCGCCGCGCCCAAGCGCCGGCACTCCTCGGCCATCACGCCCGGCGCCTCGGCGTTGACGCGGAACGCCAGCTCGGGCTCGCGCTCGGCCTGGTCGACCGCCGTGTAGGCGGCCGGGTTGACGATCAGGCCGGGCCGCACCTCGCGGATGACGGCGCGCACCTGGTCCAGGTCGGCCAGGTCCATGCGCGCGCGGTCGACCGCGACCACCTCGCCCAGGCCCTGCAGGCTGCGCTCGAGCTCGTAGCCGACCTGGCCGCTGCATCCGGTCAGCAGGATTTTCATGCGAACACCTCGGCCTCGGCCAGCGGCACGGCGGCCTGGTCCTTGCCGGACAGCAGCGGCGCGCCGTCCAGCGGCCACTCGATGCCGATCGCCGGGTCGTTCCACAACACGGCGCGCTCGTGCTCGGGGGCCCAGTAGTCGGTGGTCTTGTAGAGGAACTCGGCGTGCTCGCTGGTGACCATGAAGCCGTGGGCGAAGCCGGGTGGAATCCACAGCTGGCGCTTGTTGTCGGCCGACAGCTCGACGCCGTACCACTGGCCGAAGGTGGCCGAGCTCTTGCGCAGGTCGACGGCGACGTCGAACACCGCGCCGCTGCTCACCCGCACCAGCTTGCCCTGGGCCTGCTCGATCTGGTAGTGCAGGCCGCGCAGCACGTTCCTGGCCGAGCGCGAATGGTTGTCCTGCACGAAGGCGGCCGTCACGCCGGTCAACTCGGCGAAAGTGCGGGCGTTAAAGCTCTCGTAGAAGAAGCCGCGTTCGTCGCCGAACACGCGCGGCTCGAGCAGGACCAGGCCGGCCAGCGGGGTCGCAATCGTCTTCATCGTGGAATGACCTTGTCTTCAAGAATTTGCAGCAGGTATTGGCCGTAGTTGTTCTTCTTCAAGGGCTCGGCCAGCCTGCGCAGCTGGGCGGCGTCGATATAGCCCTTGCGGTAGGCGATCTCCTCCGGGCAGGCGACCTTCAGGCCCTGGCGTTTCTCGATGGTGGCGATGAACTGCGAGGCGTCGAGCAAGGAGTCGTGGGTGCCGGTGTCGAGCCAGGCCATGCCGCGCCCCATCAGCTCGACGTTCAATTGCTGGCGCTCCAGGTAGACCCGGTTGACGTCGGTGATCTCCAGCTCGCCACGGGCCGAGGGCTGGATGCTGGCGGCGATGTCGCACACCTGCTGGTCGTAGAAGTACAGGCCGGTGACGGCGTAGTTCGACTTCGGCTCGAGCGGCTTCTCCTCGATGCTGACGGCCTGGCGCTCGGCGTTGAACTCGACCACGCCGTAGCGCTCCGGGTCTTGCACGTGGTAGGCGAAGACGGTGGCGCCATGGCCGCGCTCGGCGGCGCTGCGCAGCAGGGCGTCGAGGTCGTTGCCATAGTAGATGTTGTCGCCCAGGATCAGGGCCGACGGCGAGTCGCCGACGAACTCCTTGCCGATGATGAAGGCCTGCGCCAGGCCGTCCGGCGAGGGCTGCACCGCATAGCTCAGCTGGATGCCCCACTGACTGCCGTCGCCCAGCAGGTCCTGGAAGCGCGGCGTGTCCTGCGGCGTCGAAATGATCAGGATCTCGCGCATGCCGGCCAGCATCAGCGTGGTCAGCGGGTGGTAGATCATCGGCTTGTCGTAGATCGGCAGCAGCTGCTTGGACACGCTCATCGTCACCGGATACAGCCGGGTGCCCGAACCGCCGGCCAGGATGATGCCCTTGCGGGTGTGGATGGCGTCGCTCATTGTGGGTTCTCCCGGTTGAAATAGTTGGCGGCGACCCAGTTGGCATAGCCGCCCGACTGCACGTCGGCGACCCATTCCTGGTGGTCCAGATACCACTGGACGGTCTTGGCGATGCCGCTCTGGAAGGTCTCGGCCGGTTTCCAGCCCAGTTCGCGCTCCAGCTTGCGCGCGTCGATGGCGTAGCGGCGGTCGTGGCCGGGACGGTCCTTCACATAGCTGATCTGGGCGCGGTAGCTGGCGCCGTCGGCGCGCGGCTTGAGCTGGTCGAGCATGTCGCACAGGGTGTGCACCACGTCGAGGTTGGCCATCTCGTTCCAGCCGCCCACGTTGTAGGTCTCGCCCAGGCGGCCCTCCGCCAGCACCCGGCGGATCGCCGCGCAGTGGTCGCTCACATACAGCCAGTCGCGCACCTGCTGGCCGTCGCCGTAGATGGGCAGCGGTTTGCCGGCCTGGGCGTTGGCGATGATCAGCGGGATCAGTTTTTCCGGGAAGTGGTAGGGGCCGTAGTTGTTCGAGCAGTTCGTCGTCACCGTCGGCAGGCCGTAGGTGTGGTGGTAGGAGCGCACCAGGTGGTCGGAGGCCGCCTTCGAGGCCGAGTACGGGCTGTTCGGCGCGAACGCGGTGGTCTCGCTGAACGGCGCGTCGTCCGGCCCCAGCGTGCCGTACACCTCGTCGGTGGAGACGTGCAGGAAGCGGAAGGCGGTTTTGTCGGCCTCGGCCAAGCCGCCCCAGTAGGCGCGGGCCGCCTCGAGCAGGCTGAAGGTGCCGTTGATGTTGGTGTTGATGAACTCGCCCGGGCCGAGGATGGAGCGGTCGACGTGGCTCTCCGCCGCGAAGTGGACGATGGCGCGCGGCTTATGTTCCAGCAACAGAGCCAGCACCGTGTCCTTGTCGCAGATGTCGCCGCGCACGAACAGGTGGCGCGCGTCGCCCTTCAGCGAGGCGAGGTTGTTCAGATTGCCCGCGTATGTCAATTTATCGAAGTTCAGCACCGCCTCGTCGGACTGGGCCAGCCAGTCGAGCACGAAATTCGAACCGATGAAACCAGCCCCGCCTGTCACAAAAATCATTTAGTATCCCGTCCGGCATGTTAAATCAGTTGTATGCATGATTTTAGGTGAAACTGGAGCATTGCCGCTAAAAAATATCGGTCTTTTTACCAGACTATTCCTTAATTCACACACTGGGAAAACATGATGCAACGCAGCACCTATGTGATCGGCGACCTGCAAGGCTGCCACGCGCAGACCGTGGCCCTGCTCGAGCGCATCGCCGCGACGGAAGGCGGCGCGGCCGCGCCGCGCATCCTGTTCGCCGGCGACCTGATCAACCGCGGCCCCGACTCGCTGGCCACCCTGCGCCACGTGCGCGCGCTGGCCGAGGCCAGCGGCGGGCGGGTCGACAGCGTGCTGGGCAACCACGACCTGCACCTGCTGGCGGTGGCCCACGGCATCCGCCCGCCGCACCCGTCCGACACCCTGGACGCCATCCTCGCCGCGCCCGACCGCGACGAGTTGATCGACTGGCTGCGCCGGCGCCCGCTGGCCATCGAGGCCGACGGCCACCTGCTGGTGCACGCCGGCGTGCTGCCGCAGTGGAGCAAGGCGCAGGCCTTGGCGTTGGCCGGCGAGGTCGAGGCGCGGCTGCGCGGCGCCGACCTGGCCGGCTTCCTCGGCGGCATGTACGGCAACGCGCCGGCCGCCTGGGACGAGGCGCTGCAGGACGCGGCGCGGCTGCGCGTCGTCGTCAACGCGATGACGCGGCTGCGCTTTTGCGACGCCGCCGGCGTGATGGATTTCAAGATGAAGGAGAGCGGCACGGCGCCCGAGGGCTCGGGCCTGATGCCCTGGTTCGAGGTGCCCGGCCGGCGGACCGAGAACGACACGGTGGCCTTCGGCCACTGGTCGGCGCTGGGCCTGCTGCTGCGGCCGAACTTGATCGGCCTCGACAGCGGCTGCGTCTGGGGCGGCCAGCTGACGGCGGTGCGCCTGCACGACCGCGCGCTGTTGCAGGTGCCCTGCCCGTCCTACCAGCAGCCGGGCGGCAAGAACTAGACCGGCGGCGTGTGCGCGGCGGCCGGGGCGATGCCGAGCGCGCCGGCGACGGCGGCGTGGGCCGCCTCGGCCAGCTCGCGGCGGTGGGCGCCGTCGCTGGGTATGCCGGCCAGGCAGCTCAGCCGCGCCGTCACCGGGGCGCCGCCGAGGATCATCACCAGGCTCTCGGCGAAGCTCATCTCGCCGACGAAGTCGATGGCGCCGTGCGGCCGCCCGGCCGGGTCGACATAGGCCAGCGCCAGCGGCTGCACCGGCGCCTTGGCGTCGATGGCGGCCTCGAACAGGTTGGCGTGGAAGGGCAGCAGGCTGCCCTGCACCGCCGTGGTTCCCTCGGGGAAGAAGGCGACCCGCTCGCCGGCCTGCAGGCTGTGCACCAGGCCCTTGAAGATGTGGCGCAGGTCGCGCCGGCTGCCGCGCGAGATGAACACGGTGCCGGCCTGCTGCGCCAGCCAGCCGAGCAGCGGCCAGGCGCGGATCTCGGCCTTGGCGACGAAGCGGCAGGGGTACAGGGAATTGATGACGAAGATGTCCAACCAGGAGACGTGGTTGGCCACCATCATCGCCCGTGGCAGGATGGCCTGGCCGTTGGCCGCCTGCTCGACCGTCACATTGCACATCGCCATCAACTGGCGCGACCAGCGGCGGATGTGGCCGTTGCGCTTGTCGGCGCCTATCCAGGGGAACACCACGGCGCAGGTGGCCATGCCGGCGAAGACGTGGCACATCACCCGCGCCAGGCGGAACATCAGCTTAATTTTCAAATCACACCACACAAAAAGCGCCGGGGCCGCGGGCCGGCGCCGCCCTCCGCCATGGCGGAAGGCGCCGGCCGGCGGCCCCGGGGTTGAGCCCGGGAAGGCTTAGCGCGCGGCTGCGCGTTCGAAGGCGACGTGGCCGGCGACGATGGTGGCGCGCACCTGCCCGCTCAGCTCGTAGCCGAGGAAGGGCGTGTGCTTGCCCTGGCTGGCCAGGGCCGAGGCCGCCACGGTCCAGCGCGCGGCCGGGTCGAACAGGCAGACGTCGGCCACCGCGCCGACCGACAGCGTGCCGCTGGCCAGGCCGGCGACGCGGGCCGGATCGGCGCTGATCTTGCCGACGGCGCGGGCCAGCGGCCGCACGCCGCCGTCGGGCTGGCCGGCGGCGTAGTCGTCGGCCCACTTCAGCGCCAGCGACAGTAGCAGCTCGAGGCCGGTGGCGCCGGGCGAGGCCTCGCCGAAGGGCAGCAGCTTCTCGTCGTCGTCGACCGGGGTGTGGTCCGAGCACAGCGCGTCGACGGTGCCGTCGAGCAGGCCGGCGCGGATCGCGTCGCGGTCGCGCTGGCTGCGGAACGGCGGCGTGACGCGGGCGTTCGAGTCGAAGAAGCCGATGTCGGCGTCGGTCAGGTGGATGTGGTGGGCGCCGACGTCGCAGGTGACCGGCAGGCCCTCGCGCTTGGCGGCGCGCACCAGTTCGAGGCCGGCGGCCGAGGACATGCGGCACAGGTGGACCCGCGCGCCGGTCGAGCGCATCAGCTCGAAGATGGTGTGCAGGGCGATGGTCTCGGACATCACCGGCACGCCCGACAGGCCCAGGCGCGAGGCCAGCGGGCCGGCGTGGGCGATGCCGCCACGGCCGATGTGGGCGTCCTGCGGGCGCAGCCAGACGGTGTATTCGAAGGTCTTGGCGTACTGCATGGCGCGCAGCAGCACGGTGGTGTCCTCGATCGGCTCCTCGGCCTGGGCGAAGCCGATGCAGCCGGCCTCGGTCAGCTCGGCCATCTCGGTCAGCGCCTGGCCCTTCAGGCCGACGGTCAGCGCGCCCAGCGGGTGGACGTTGGCCAGGTTGAGCGTCTTGGCGCGGTGCTTGAGCATCTCCACCAGGCCGGGCTCGTCGAGCACCGGGTCGGTGTCGGGCGGGCAGACCAGGCTGGTGACGCCGCCCTGCATGGCCGCCTGCAGCTCGGACTCGAGCGTGGCCTTGTATTCGTAGCCCGGTTCGCGCAGCCGCGCCGACAGGTCGACGAAGCCGGGCGCGACCACCAGGCCGGCGGCGTCGATGGTGCGCTCGGCCGTGAAGCCGGCCGGCGCGGCGCCCACCGCGACGATCTTGCCGTCGGCGATGAACAGGTCGTGGGGGGCGTCGATGGCGTTGGCCGGGTCGACCAGGTGGCCGTTCTTGATATGTAGTTTCATCCTTGGTTTCCTGCCAAAATGCTCATTACCGCCATCCGCACCGCGATGCCGAAGGTGACCTGCGGCAGGATCACTGCCTGCGGGCCGTCCGCCACCGCCGAGTCGATCTCGACGCCACGGTTCATCGGGCCCGGGTGCATGACGATGGCGTCCGGCTTGGCCAGCGCCAGCCGCTCCGGCGTCAGGCCGTAGCTCTTGAAGTATTCCTGCGCCGACGGCAGCAGCGCGCCGCTCATGCGCTCGTTCTGCAGGCGCAGCATGATGATCACGTCGACGCCCTTCAGACCCTCGTCCATGTTGGTGAAGGTGCGCACGCCCATCTGCTCGAGGCCGCCCGGCAGCAGGGTGTGCGGACCGATCGCCCGCACTTCCGGCACGCCCAGCGTGGTCAGGGCGTGGATGTCGGAACGCGCCACCCGGCTGTGCAGGATGTCGCCGACGATCGCCACCGTCAAATTGGTGAAGTCCTTCTTGTAGTGGCGGATGGTGTACATGTCCAGCAGACCCTGGGTCGGGTGGGCGTGGCGGCCGTCGCCGGCGTTGACCACGTGGACGTGCGGCTGCTTGGTGTCGATCAAATGCTTGGCGATCAGGTAAGGCGCGCCGGACTGGGCGTGGCGCACCACGAACATGTCGGCGTGCATGGCCGACAGGTTGTCGATGGTGTCGAGCAGCGACTCGCCCTTGCTGGCCGAGGAGGCCTGGATGTTCAGGTTGATGACGTCGGCCGACAGGCGCTTGGAGGCGATCTCGAAGGTGGTTCGGGTGCGCGTCGAGTTCTCGAAGAACAGGTTGAAGACGCTCTTGCCGCGCATCAGCGGCACCTTCTTGACGTCGCGGTCGGAGATGCCGACGAAGGAGGAGGCGGTGTCCAGGATGTGGTTGACGATGGCCTTGGGCAGGCCCTCGATGGTCAACAGGTGCTGGAGTTCGCCGTGTTTATTCAGTTGCGGATTAAGCATGGTCGTCGTCTATGGTTAGCGTGAATGTTCCGTCTGCGGCGCGGCCGAGCACCAGCGCCTGGCCCTCGGCCACGGCGACGGTGGCGGCGACGAAGTCGGCGGCCACCGGCAGCTGGCGGCCGCCACGGTCGACCAGGGCGGCCAGCATGATGCGCGCCGGGCGGCCGTAGTCGAACAGCTCGTTGATGGCGGCGCGGGTGGTGCGGCCGGTGTAGAGCACGTCGTCGACCAGCACCAGGGTGGCGGCGTTGACGTCGAAGCCGATCTGGGTCGGCTTGATGTCGGCGTGCAGGCCCTTCTCGGCGAAGTCGTCGCGGTAGAAGGAGACGTCGATGACGCCGAAGCGGGCGGTCAGGCCGAGGTCGGCGGCGAGCCGCTCGGCCAGCCAGGCGCCGCCGGAGTGGATGCCGACGATGGCGACGTCGCTGGCGCCGGCCAGGCCGGTCTTCAATTGCGCCAGCAGCGTGGCGTACAGCGCCTCGGCGTCGAGCGCGGTGGTGGGGCTTGAGTTGGACATGGGTGGTGGCGCTCTCAGGGGGTGGTCAATTCGGGAATGGTGGTTCTTGTCTCGCTGTGCTCGCTGGGCGGCCCTCAGCCCTGCGAGTCGAAGTATTGTTGCAGGATGATGGCGGCGGCGCGGTCGTCGATCACCTCGCCGCGCTTGGCCGAGATCACCGCCGACGAGTAGCGCTCGTCGACCAGCTCGACCGGCAGGTTGAAGCGGCCGTGGAGCTGGTTGGCGAAGCGGCGGCAGCGCGCCGTCATCTCGTGCTCGGCGCCGTCCGGGTGGGTCGGCAGGCCGACGATCAGGCGCGCCGGCGCCCACTCGGCGATCAGCGCGGCGATGGCGCTGAAGCGGGCGGCGTTGTCGATGGCGGCGATCACCTTGAGCGGCTGGGCCTGGCAAATCATGGTGTTGCCCATCGCCACGCCGATGCGTTTGACGCCGAAATCGAAGCCGAATACCGTTTCCAGACTCACCGCGCGCACCCCGCCGGGGTGTTGGCGGCGGGGGCGGCGGCGTTGGCGCGGTTGGCAAGCTCAAGCATGGCCGACCTCGGTGGTCAGCATCAGCGGGTCGAAGCCGAGCAGCTTGATGGCGGCCGTGTAGCGCTCCTCGATCGGCAGGTCGAAGACGACGCGCGGGTCGGCGGCGACGGTGAGCCAGCCGTTGCGGCTGATCTCGTCCTCCAGCTGGCCCGGGCTCCAGCCGGCGTAGCCGATCGACACCAGCAGGCGGGTCGGGCCGGTGCCGGCGGCGACCGCCTCGAGCACGTCGATCGAGGTGGTGAAGGCGACCTGGTCGGTCACCGTCAGCGACGACGAGTATTGCGCGCCGGGGGTGTGCAGCACGAAGCCGCGGTCGTCCTGCACCGGGCCGCCGAACATGATGGGCTCGTCGACGACGGCGCTGTCCAGGCCGGCCTGCAGCGGCAGGTCGATGCGCTCGAACAAGACCTGCATGGTCATGTCGGTGGGCTTGTTGATGACCACGCCGAGCACGCCGTTGTCGTTGTGTTCGCAGACGTAGACGACGGTGCCGCCGAAGATCGGGTCCTGCATCGATGGCATTGCAATCAGGAAATGATTAGCCAGGTTCAAGGCCGGCGGCTTCGCCACGTGCAGCGACGCCAGCGGGTCAATCGGCTCCGGCGGCAGGCCGGGCACAGCCAGAGACTGGTCGATTTTGCTTTTCTTCATACACGTTGCTCTCTCTGCAGGGCTGCTGTTCTGGTGCGGCAAGTCCGCCGTTTGCTGTAGGATACGCTCGGCGGAGCGCTATGGTAATTTCGATAGTTTACACTGAATTGACGCCACCACCACCCGCAGCGCCTGTCGGACGGCCTTCCAGCCCGATGGTAGGCGGTAAAACCCGCCCCGACCTTGACCTCCAACACGAGATGGACACCCCCGACATGGCCTTCAACACCTCGCTGGTGTGGTTCCGGCGCGACCTGCGCGCCTTCGACCACGCCGCCCTGCACCACGCCCTGCGCCAAAGCAAGAGCGTGTACTGCGTCTTCGTCTACGACAGCGCGATCCTGGCCGGCCTGCCGCGCGCCGACCGCCGCGTCGACTTCATCCATGCCAGCCTGGCCGAGCTGGCCGCCGAACTGGAGCAGCTGGGCGGCCATCTGATCGTGCGCCACGCCGACGCCGCCGAGGCCATCCCGCGCCTGGCCGCCGAGCTGGGCGCCGACGCCGTCTTCGCCAACCACGACTACGAGCCGCAGGCGATAGCCCGCGACGGCGCCGTCGCCGCCGCGCTGCAAGCGGCCGGGCGGCACTGGTCCAGCCACAAGGACCAGGTGGTGTTCGAGCGCGCCGAGGTGCTGTCGCAGACCGGCGGCGTGTTCTCGGTCTACACGCCGTACAAGAACGCCTGGCTGAAAAAGCTGCTGGCCGACCCGACGGTGTTAATTCCATACAACATCGAGCCCCTGAAGGCGGCCCTGGCGCCCGGCCGCAGCGTCCTGCCCCCGCTGGCCGAGCTCGGCTTCGAGCCCAGCAACCTGGGGCAACTGGCGATTCCGACCGGCATGTCCGGCGCCGCCGGCCTGTTCGAGCAGTTCCTGCCGCGCCTCGCCAACTATGGCGTGGCGCGCGACTTCCCCGCCGTCAAGGGGCCGTCCTACCTGTCCATGCACCTGCGCTTCGGCACGCTGTCGATCCGCCACCTGGTGCGCACCGTGCTCGACCTGATGGCGCGCGGCGCCGGCGGCGACGGCGCCCAGGTCTGGCTCAACGAGCTGGTCTGGCGCGAGTTCTACGCCATGATCCTGTTCCACCATCCGCACGTGGTGGCCAGCGCCTTCAAGCCGGCCTACGACGCCATCGAATGGGAGGCCGGCGGCGAGGCCGACGCCGCCTTCGCCGCCTGGTGCGAGGGCCGCACCGGCTACCCGCTGGTCGACGCCGCCATGGCCCAGCTGAACCAGACCGGCTATATGCACAACCGCCTGCGCATGGTCACCGCCTGCTTCCTGATCAAGGACCTGGGCATAGACTGGCGCCGCGGCGAAGCCTATTTCGCCCTGCACCTGAACGACTTCGAGCTGGCCTCCAACAACGGCGGCTGGCAGTGGGCCTCCTCGTCCGGCTGCGACGCCCAGCCCTACTTCCGCATCTTCAACCCGACCACCCAGTCGGAGAAGTTCGACGGCGCCGGCCGCTTCATCCGCCGCTACCTGCCGCAGCTGGCGGCGCTGGGCGACAAGGAGATCCACGCGCCCTGGCTGGTGCCGCGCATGCTGCTCGAGCAAAGGAACATCGTGCTCGGGCGTGACTACCCGCAGCCCATCGTCATGCACGACGAGGCGCGCAAGCGCACGCTGGAGCGCTACGCGGTGGTGAAGAAGCCGGGCTAGCGGTGCGACAAAACAAGGGGGCCGGCGGCCCCCTTGTCGATTCCAAGCCGGGCTAGCCGAGCAGGCTGGCGATGGTGCCGAGCAGCACCGGCTCCTGGAAGGGTTTGCCGAAGTAGGCGTTGACGCCCAGCGCCAGCGCGACGTTGCGGTGCTTGTCGGCGCTGCGCGAGGTGATCATGATGATCGGCACGGCCGCCGTGCGCTCGTCGCCGCGCACGTTGCGGGTCAGGTCGAAGCCGTCCATGCGCGGCATCTCGATATCGACCAGCATCAGGTCGGGCACCCGGCCCTGCAGCTGTTCGAGCGCGTCGACGCCGTCCTTGGCCAGCAGCACCTGGTAGCCCTCGCGCTCGAGCAGGCGCTGGGTGACCCGGCGCACCGTCAGCGAATCGTCGACCACCATGATGGTCTTGCCCTGCGCCGGCGGCAGCGCCGGACTGTCGACGGCCGCCGCCGCGTACTGCGCCTGCAGCTCGGGATGCTGGGCCAAATGCTGGGCCAGCGCCACCGGGTTGAGGATCAACACGATGTCGCCCGAGCCGAGCACGGTGGCGCCGGCGATGCCGACCATGCGCGCCAGCTGCGGCCCGACGTTCTTGATCACCACCTCGCGGTTGCCGAGCACCTCGTCGACCTGCAGCGCCAGCCGCTCGCTGCCGCTCTTGAGCAGCAGCACGGGACTGGAGCGCTGGCCGGCCGGGCGCGCCCGCCCCTCGCCCAGCAGCACCGGCAGGTAGTGCAGCGCAGCGTGCTGGCCGTGGCTGGCGATGTGGCCCTGCCGCCAGGCCTCGGCCAGCGCCGCCTCCTTCAGCTGCAGCACCTGCTCGACCAGCACCGACGGCAGCGCGTAGGTCTTGCCGCCGGCGCCCAGCAGCACCACCTGGGCCACCGCCAGGGTCAGCGGCAAGTGGATGGTGAAGCGGGCGCCCTTGCCCGGATCGGAAAACAGGTCGACGCGGCCGCCCAGCGCCTGCGCCTCGGACTGCACCACGTCCATGCCGACGCCACGGCCGGACAGCTCGGTGAGCGCCTCGGCGGTGGAGAAGCCCGGCGCGAAGATCAGGTTGGCGGCCTGCACGTCGCCGATCTCCTCGCCGGCGGCCAACAGGCCGAGGCTGGCCGCCTTGGCGCGGATGCGCGCCAGGTCCAGGCCGCCGCCGTCGTCGGAGAAGTCGATCACCACCTCGTTGCCCTGCTGGCTGACCTGCACCAGCAGCTCGCCCGTTTCGTTCTTGCCGGCGGCGGCGCGCGCGGCGCGCGTCTCGACGCCGTGGGCGATGGCATTGCGCAGCAGGTGCTCGAAGGGCGCGGCCATGCGTTCGAGCACACTGCGGTCGATCTCGACGGCGCCGCCGCGAATGTCCAGGTTGACGCGCTTGTCGACCTCCTTGGCGCTCTGCCGGGCGACGCGGAACAGCCGCTCGGCGATGCTGGCGAAGGGCACCATGCGCACCCGCATCAGGTCGCGCTGCAGGTCGCGCGTCAGGCGCGCCTGCCGCACCAGGTCCTCGCCGGCGCTGTCGACGCTGCGGCTCAGGCTCTCGTGGAAGGAGGCGACGTCGTTGACGCTCTCGGCCATCATGCGGGTCAGTTCCTGCAGGCGGGTGAAGCGGTCGAATTCGAGCGGGTCGAACTCGCGCTCGCTCGACACCGCCATGCGCGAGGCGATCTGCGATTCGGCCTGCATCTCCACCTCGCGCAACTGGCGGCGCAGGCGGGCCAGGTTGTCGGAGAAGTCGAACAACGAGCCGCGCAGCGCCGCGACCTCGTTCTCCAGCCGCGAGCGCGAGATCGACACCTCGCCGGCCTGGTTGACCAGGCGGTCGAGGATGTCGGCGCGCACCCGCACCAGCGCCGTCTTGGCGGCCGGCGCCTCGTCCGGCGCGTGGAGCTGGGCGGCCGCCGGCTCGGCCGGGTCGCCCACCGTGGCCGCCGTGGCGCGGCCGCCGTCGGCGCCGTCGGCCGGGCTTGGCGCGGCGTCCGCCGGCGCCTGCTGCAACTGCTCGAACAGCAGCATGGCGTGGTCGTAGTGGGCCAGCAGCTCGTCGAAGGCCTGCGGCGTGGCGCTGCCGGCGTGGACCATGTTCTCGATGTGGGTTTCGATCTCGTGGGCGTGCTGGCCGAGGCGCATCGCGCCGGCCATGCGCGCGCTGCCCTTGAGCGTGTGCAGGATGCGCAACAGCGACTGGGCCGGGGCGGCGTCGGCCGGGGCGGCGTGCCAGGCGCGCAGCAGCTGGCCCACTTGCGGCAGCAGGTCGGCGCCCTCCTCCAGGAACACCGGCAGCAGGTCGGCGTCGATCTCGTCGTGGAACAGCGCCGGCGCGGCGGCCAGCAACTCCGACGCGGCCGCCAGCGGCAGGATGGTGGCGGCGAAGGACAACGCGGTCTCGGTTTGCAGCGGCGGCGCGGTGACGACTTCGGCCGGGGCCTCCAGCTCGGCCAGCGGTTCGGGTTCGGGTTCGGGTTCCGGCTCGGACTCGGGCTCGGGTGTTGGTTCGGCTTCGGCTTCGGGCTCCGCTGCCGCTTCCACTTCGGATTCCGACTGCGCCACCGGCGCTGGCTCGGCGTCCGGCACGCTTGGCGCGGCGATCTGGGTCAGCGCCGGCTCGTCGAAGGCGTCGTCGAAGGCGGAGTTGAACAGGTCGTCGATGTCGTCGGCGGTGCTGACGGGCTTCGGTTTTTGCACCACCGGCGCCGGCTCCTCCAGCGGAATCGTGCCGCTAATGCTGTTGAAGCACTGGCGGAACAGCGCGTCCAGCGGCGTCGCGTCGACCTCGTCGGCTGCGGGAGCGGCCGGCTGGACCGGCGGCGCCGTGATGCTTTCCATCGTCTCGGCCAGCAAGCTGTCCAGGCGGGCCTCGATGTCGTCGCTGGCCGCCGGCGCGGTCGCCGCCAGTTGGGCGCGCAGGGCCAGCAGCGCGGCGACCAGCTCCGGTTGCGCGGCGGGCATGTCGCCCTGGGCGAAGCTTTGCAGCATCTGGCGTATCCGCTCGATGGTGAAGTCGAGCAGATCGTGCTGCGCCGGGTCCAGATGCGGCGCCGGTGGCAGCAAGGCCTCCAACGTCATCTCCAGCGCGTGGGCCAGCTCGCGCAGCGCCATGAAGCCGACCGTGGCGGAGGTGCCGGCCAGCGTGTGCGCCGCCTGCAGCGCCTCGCCGCTGACGGGACGGCGCGGCTCGTGGCGCCATTCGCCGAAGTCGCGCGCCAGCAGACGCACCAGCTCGTCCGTTTCGGCCAGGTAGATGTTGAACAGCGGCAGAGGGATGTCGAGCTCGCCGATGTGCTTCAGATTGTCGTCGCGGGCCGGGCGCGGCGCGCCGATGCCCGGGAACTCGATCACATTGCCGGCCGGCGCGGCGCTCGGCGCGGGCGCCGGGACTGCGGCCTCAACAAGCGGCTCCGGCGGCTCGGGCTCGATGGTCTGCGCGGACGATCCAGTTCCGGCGATCTGCCCCGCTGTGTCGGGCGCGGCGACCGTGGCGGCAGCTTCGGCAAATTCTGCTGGCGCAGCCGGTTCGGCCGGCGTGTCGTCCGGCGGCGGCGCGAGCGCCTCGAGCTGCTCGTCGACCCGCGTTTCGGCCGGCGCCATGGCGAAGGCGCCGCCCTGCTGCACCACGGCGGCGGCGGCGACCAGCGCGGCGCCGTCGCGCGCCGAGCGGCCGCTGGCGGCCAGCTCGGCCACCCACCGGCCCAGCTCCTGCGCGGCGTGCTCGAGCAGCGCGAACAAGGCGTCGTTGGCCGGCCAGGCCTCGGCCAGCCAGACGTTCATCACCCGCTCGACGCCGGCGGCGGCGTCGGCGAAGTGGCCCAGGCCGACCATGCGGCCGCTGCCCTTGAGCGTGTGGAAGGAACGGCGCAGCATGCTCAGGTTGTCGACGCCGCCGGCCAGTTGGCGCGGCTGCGCCAGCGTGCGGTCGACGAACAACAGCACCTCGCGCGCCTCGTTGATGAAGATGTCGAGCAGCTCGGCCTCGACGGCGGCGTCGCTGGCGGGCGCCGGCGGGGCGACCTGCGGTCCGGCCGGCGGCGGCGCCGCCGGCATGGCCTCGTCGAGCAGCGGCACGGCGCCGGCCGCCGCGATCTTCTTGAACGGCAGCGAGCGGAAGGTGCCGCGCTCGGCGTCGAAGGCGAAGCGCTCGCGCGCGCCGGCGGCGTTCTGCGCCAGCATGTCGACAAAGAAGCCGAGCGCGCCGACGTTCTGCGCGATCTCGTCGAGCGCGCGGGCCTGCTGCGCCGCCTCGCCCCGCCCCTCGGCCAGCTGGCGCACCGCCTCCCTCAGCTGCAGCACGGCGCGCATGGCCTCGTCCTGGTCGAGCATGGCCAGGGCGCCGTGCAGCTGGTGCAGGGTCGGATCGAGCGCGCCCAGCGCCGGCCGCGTGGCGGCGTCGACGTGGTATTCGTCGAGCACCTTTTCGACCTGGCGCAGGCCGTTTTTCATTTCGGCCGACAAGGCGGCCACCGTGTCGTCCTGGCGCATGCGCTGGGCCAGGCCGCCCTGCCACTGGGCCGGCTGCGGCGGCGTCTCGCCGGCCACCAGCGCCAGCAGGCGCGCGCCGATGGTGTCGGCGTGGGCGCTGAAGTCGTCGGGCAGGTGGCGGATCTGCTCCAGGCCGTGTTCGGCGAACAGCAGCGCGGTGGCCATCTCCAGCGCCAGCTCCTCGCCGCGGCCGGCGCTGACGGCGCGGGCGGCGACGTCGGCCAGCTGGCGCAGCAGCGTGCTCAGCGCGGCCAGCCCCAGCGTGTCGCAGTGCTGCGCGCTCTGGCGCAGGGCGGCGTCGAAGGCGGCGCCCTGCGCCGGGTCGACCGGCGCCTCGGCCTGGCCGTCCCAGCTGGCCTTGGCCTGCGCCATGCCGGCGCGGGCGCCGGCCAGCGCCTGCTGGTCGATCTGGCCGTAGCGGCGCGCCTCGTAGTCGGCCGGCAGCAGGCCGTCGAGCGCGAAGGCGCGGCGCAGCTGGCGCGCCACCGGCGCGGCGGCGGTGGCGGTGGCGGTGGCGGAATCGTCCTCGGTGGCGGGGTCGGCGGCGGCGACGAAGAACAGCGCGTCGCGCAGCATGCCCTCGGGCTGGGCGGCGCTGCCCTGGCTGAGGCGGCGGATCTGCAGATTGATCAGGCCGAACAGCTGCTTGACGTACAGGCCGCCGGCCACGCGGCCGGCCGCCACCAGCTCGGCGAAGCCCTGCTGCGCCAGCCAGAAGGCGCGCGCGGCCGGTTCGCGCTGGGCGCCGGCCACCAGGGCCACGGCGTCGCGCAGCGCGGCGGCGTGCTCGCGCTGCTGCGCCGCGTCGGTGCTTTTCAGGTAGGGCAGCAGCGCCTTCTCGAAGCGCTGGCGCCAGGCCGCGTAGTCGGCCACGCCGGCGGCCACGCCGGCGGCGGCGGCCGGCGCCAGGGCCGCCGAGGCGGCCGCCGACAGGTCGGGGAAGAACAGGTCGGCCGGATGGATGCGCTCGGCGCCGAGCATCTCCAGCGCCGCGCGGTAGTAGGGGAACAGGCGCGCCGGCTGCGGCGCCGCGCCGTCGAGCAGCTCCTCGACGTATTCGACCAGCGCCTGGTACAACTGGGCGACGACGTGGACGTGGTCGGCGCTGCATTTGAGGCTGCCGTCCTTGAAGCGCCCGAGCGCGTGCTCGGCCGCCGCCGTCAGCAGGGCGGCGCCGTCGACGTCGACCATCTGCAGCGCGCCGTGGGCCTGGTGCAGGTGCGACTTGGCGTGCTGCAGCTGGGTCGCCTGGTCTTCCTCCGCCCGCCCGCCCGCCTCGAACAGCGCGGTGCGCGAGCGCGCCAGCGCCTCGCGGATCTCCACCATCACCCAGGACAGGGGTCCGGTGTCGAATTGCGCCTGCGCTGGGTTCGGAACATCAGTCTTCATGCTTGCTCGGCCTTTCAATGGATGCGCGCGGGCGGTTGCCGGCCGCCCGCGCGTGGGTGGTGCCGCTCAGGCCGCGATGCGGAAGCGCGACACCGAGTTTTTCAATTCCTGCGCCAGCTGCGACAGCAGCTGGATCGACTGCGCGGTCTGCTGGGTGCCGCCCTGGGTCTGCTCGGTCACCGTCAGGATGTGCTGGATGTTGCGCGCCACGCCGTTGGCCGAGGTGGCCTGCAACCCGGTGGCGAAGGAGATCCCGGAGATCAGCTCGGCCAGCCGGTTCGACACCTGGCTGATGTCGTTGAGGGCGGCGCCGGCCGCGTCGGACAGGCGCGCGCCCTCGACCACGCCCTGGGTCGAGCGCTCCATCGCCGCCACCGCGTCGTGGGTGTCGGTCTGGATGGTGCGCACCAGCGCGCCGATCTGCTTGGCCGCCGCCGCCGAGCGCTCGGCCAGGCGCTGCACCTCCTCGGCCACCACCGAGAAGCCGCGCCCGGCCTCGCCGGCCGCGGCGGCCTGGATCGCCGCGTTCAGCGCCAGCACGTTGGTCTGCTCGGTGATGTCGGAGATCAGCTCGGTGATCTCGCCGATCTCCTGCGACGACTCGCCCAGCCGCTTGATGCGCTTCGAGGTCTCCTGGATCTGCTCGCGGATCTCGTGCATGCCCTTGATGGCGTTCTCCACCGCCGTCGAGCCCTGCCGCGCCGCCGCCACCGACTGGCGCGCCACGTCGGCCGACTCGCTGGCCGAGCGCGACACGTCGGTGATCTCGCCGGCCATCTTGACCACGGTGGCGCTGGCGTCCTCGATCTCGCGCGACTGCCGCTGCGAGGCCAGCAGCAGGTCGCTGGCGATGCCCTGCGCCCGGCCGGAGGCCTCGGTGACCTGCTCGGCGGTGCTGGTGACGCGGCCGACCAGGCCGCGCAGCTCCTCGACCGTGTAGTTGACCGAGTCGGCGATGGCGCCGGTGATGTCCTCCGACACCGTGGCCTGCACCGTCAGGTCGCCGTCGGCCACCTCCTGCAGCTCGTTCATCAGGCGCAGGATGGCCGCCTGGTTCTGGTCGTTCATCGCCTTGGCCTCGGCCTCCTGGCGCTGCGACTGCTGGCGCATCGCCTCGGCCTCGCGGCGGCGCCGCTCGGCGCCGCGGGCGCGGTTGTGCGAGTCCTGCAGCAGCACGCGGCCGATGGCGGCCGCCGCCGTCAGCGTCAGCAGGCCGCCGGCCACCATCAGCCAGAAGGTCAGGTCGAGCGAGTCCTGGTCGGCGCGGTAGGCCTGCTGCAGGGTGGCCAGGTGCTGGCGCAGCGTCTCGTTCTGGCCGAAGATGAGCTGCTCGGCGTTCTTCGCGGCGCTGAACTTGTCGAGGTTGTCGAGGATGGCGCCGACCTGCTTCTGGTAGTGTTCGAAGGCGCCCTCGAGGGCCTCGAAGCGGCCGCGCAGCTCGCCGTCGCGGCTGGCCGGCAGCTGCAGCGCGGCGCTGCCGTTGAGGAAGCCGTCGATGGTGGCGCGGAACACCGTGGTGTCGCGCCCCAGCTGGAAGGCGGTCTCCGAGCTGATGCCGCCGGAGGTGAGGAACTCGCCGGCGCTGCGGCTCATGCGCTGGGTCAGCATGGTCAGCCGGCCGATCGCCGCCAGCTCGTGGCCGCTGCCGCCGCGCGCCAGCTTCAGCGCCGAGATCTCCTCGCACATCGCCAGCAGGCGCGGCGAGGCGGCGTTGATCTCGCGCAGCGCGTGGTCGAAGCCGCCCAGGTCGGCCTTCAGCAGCAGGATGGTGGCGGCCGCCTGGTCCGAGTTGTTCCACTGCTGGCGCGCCGCCGCCACCACCGGCGCCAGGGCGGCGCGCGGCGCGGCGATGCCGCGCCCCTGGTAGTTGCCGCCGCCGGCCATCAGGCGGAAGTCGTCGTTGAGCTCCTTGCGGCTCTCCTCCAGCTGGCGGAAGGCCTCGGCGTTGCCCTGCACGGCGTTGGGCGCGGCCTTGCCGATGCGCTGCGAGTGCATCAGCGCGTCGCTGGCCACCTGGGTCTGGGTCGAGCGGCCGGCGCTGCGCACCGTGTTGAGCGCGACGAACAGCACCGACAGGCCGAGGCTGACGGCCAGCGTGCTCGACAGGATGCTCAGCTGGCGCTGCGGCGGCAGGTGGCCGATCAGCGGCAGCTTCAGGCCGGGGCCGGCGTCGGCCGGCGCGGCGGCGGCGCCACGGCGGCGGATGACGTCGCGCAGGCGCAGCGGCGCGTCGGCCTCGGCCGCGCCGGCGGCCGCGGCGGCCGGCGGCGCGGCGGCGCCGAGGAACTGCGAGTCGCCGGCGTCGGCGAAGGCCGAGTCGGGGCCGGGGCCGGGGCCGGCCCGGTCGCGCGAGAACAAACCCTTCATGAATCCCATTCCACCGTCTCCCATTCGTGCGGCCAGGCCGACTACAAACCGACTTGCAAAAAGCGTGGCTCGCGCAGCAACAGCGCCAGGTCGAGCCGGGTCCAGTGGGCGCCGTCGCGCTCGCGGAAATGCTGTTCGCACCAGGGCGCGGCCGGCGCCGCCGTGGCCGGCGCGGCGGCCGGCTCGAGCTGGTCGAGCCGGCGCAGGCCCAGCACCTGCTCGACCAGCAGCGCGCAGGGGCAGCCCAGGCCGGGCGCGAAGCTGACCAGGCGCGCCTGCGGCCCGCCGGCCACGCCGCCGAGTTCAAGGTAGCGGGCCAGGTCGACCACGCCGCACAGCGCGCCGCGCAGCTTGGCCAGGCCCAGATACCAGGGTTGCGCCAGCGGCACCGTGGTCAGCGCCTGCGGCGGCGCGATCTCGCCGATCTGCGTCAGGTCGAGCAGGAAGCGGCGCCCGCCCAGCTGCACGCCGAGCTCGCGGCCGCCGGCCGCCGGGCCGCTGGCGGCCGCCTGCACCCGTTCGAGCAGTTGCACCTGGTACTGGCGCAGACGGCTGCGCCGCTCGGCGCCGTCGGGCGCCGTCACGGGATCGCGGCCGCTGGCGCCCATCGCCTAGCTGGACTCGCCGGGGGCGGCGCTGCGCTTGAGCTCCGCCAGGTCGAGCGCGGCGATGCAGGCCAGCAGCGCCGCCGCGTCGACCGGCTTGACCAGATAGTCCTTGGCGCCCTGGCGCAGGCCCCAGATGCGGTCGGTCTCCTGGCTCTTGCTCGAGCAGATGATCACCGGCACGTCCTGCAGCGTCGTGTCGCGCGCGATGGCGCGGGTCACCTGGAAGCCGTTCGGGCCGGGCATGACCACGTCCATCAGGATCAGCTCGGGCTTGTCGGCGCGGATCTTCAGCAGCGCCGCCTCGCCCGTTTCGGCGCTGCTGACGGAGTAGCCGTTGCGCTCGAGGATGTCGGTCAGGTAGTAGCGTTCGGTCGCCGAGTCGTCGACGATCAGGATGCGGTGGATGGGCATGGGGTGCCTGCGGCTTTCTTATGCATGGGGGGGCGGGACGGCCGCGCCGGCGGTGTGCTCGCGCACCGCCGCCAGCAGGCTGTCCTTGCTGAAGGGCTTGGTCAGGTAGGCGGCCGAGCCGACCATGGCGCCACGGGCGCGGTCGAACAGGCCGTCCTTGGACGACAACATCAACACCGGCGTGGCGTGGAAGCGCGCGCTCTTCTTGATCAGCGCGCAGGTCTGGTAGCCGTCCAGGCGCGGCATCAAAATATCGCAGAACACCAGCGCCGGGTGGTGGTCGTTGATCTTGGCCAGCGCGTCGAAGCCGTCCTCGGCCAGCACCACCTGATAGCCGGCCTGGCTCAGGAAGATCTCGGCAGAGCGACGGATCGTGCTGCTGTCGTCGATCACCATGATTTTCAAACCTGTCGATTGCGGCGTCGTCGTCATAGTCGGTTCACTGGGATGAGGCTACACGATAGCATAGCGCGGTGCCGCCGCGCGCCGGCGACGGCCCGGCCGGGCGGATATTAGAACGCCACCATCTCGAAATCGTCCTTGCGGGCGCCGCATTCCGGGCAGGCCCAGTTCATCGGCACGTCGGCCCAACGGGTGCCCGGGGCGATGCCCTCGTCGGGCAAACCGGCCGCCTCGTCGTAGACCCAGCCGCAGATCAGGCACATCCAGGTCTGGAACTGCTGCGTTGTTTCGTTGCTACTCACGTTCGCCCATCCTTCTATCTAGTAAAATGCTGAATTAGGTATCTTAATCTACCCGCCGTGCAAAACCAAACTTCTCCTCTCATATTCAGCTTCGGCGTCGCCGATCCGGTCGGCGCCATCGGCGTCCAGGCCGACCTGGCGGTGTTCGCCGCCCACTCCTGCAACGGCATCTCGGTGACCACCGCCCTGCTGATCGGCGACAGCGCGCGCATCGAGGACCAGCAGCGGATCGACCCCGACTGGGTCAGCGACCAGGCCCGCGTGCTGCTCGAGGACATGCCGGTGGCCGCCTTCAAGGTCGGCGCGCTGGACAACGTCGAGCACGTCTCGGCGATCGCCGAGATCCTCTCCGACTACCCGGACGCGCCGCTGATCCTCGACCCGTTCAGCTCGCGCATGCCCGAGCAGCCCGACGACGGCGAGCACGAGGAGCTGCTGACGGCGCTGCGCCAGCTGCTGATCCCCCAGGCCACCCTGCTGATGCTGTCGCAGGTCGAGCTGGGCCGCCTGGCCGAGACCTGGCGCGAAAGCGCCGACGAGACCATGGAGTCGGACGTCGAGCACCTGCTGGCGCTGGGCTGCGAGTTCGTGCTGGTGACCGGCACCCCGGCCGGCGTGGGCGGCGAGGCGGCCCAGGCGGCCACCCTGGCCAACACCCTGTTCGGCGCCGACGGCATGATCAGCCACGACACCTGGCAGCACCTGCCCGGCCCCTTCATCGGCGCCGGCGGAACGCTGTCGGCGGCGATCACCGCCAACATGGCGCGCGGCGCCGACGCCATCGAGGCGGTGCTGGCGGCGCAGGAATACACCGTCGGCGCGCTGGCCAACGCCCAGCGCTACGGCATGGGCAAGCTGGTGCCGAACCGCTTCTTCATGCTCAACGCCGGCGCCGCCGCGCCGGCCGCCGGCAGCCAATGAGCGTAGCCGGGCGCCGCCGGCCCGACGTGGCGCGACCGAACCTGGCGCGGCCGAACGCGGCCCGACCGATCCACCGTCGCGGCGCCGGGCCGCCGCCCGGCGGCTAGCCCGCCCGGCCCGCCGGCGCCGCAGTCCCCCCTACAACCTTGTGAAGAACCGACCATGACCACGATCTCCAACAACGACACGCTGTTCGCCCGCGCCCAAAAAACCACCCCCGGCGGCGTCAACTCGCCGGTGCGCGCCTTCCGCTCGGTGGGCGGCACGCCGCGCTTCATCACCCGCGCCGACGGCCCCTACTTCTGGGACGCCGACGACAAGCGCTACATCGACTACATCGGCTCCTGGGGCCCGGCCATCGTCGGCCACGCCCACCCGCAGGTGGTCAAGGCGGTGCAGGAGGCGGCCACCCGTGGCCTGTCGTTCGGCGCGCCGACCGAGGGCGAGGTGCTGATGGCCGAGGAGATCTGCCGCCTGGTGCCGTCGATCGAGCAGGTGCGCCTGGTTTCGTCGGGCACCGAGGCGACCATGAGCGCGCTGCGCCTGGCGCGCGGCGCCACCGGCCGCGACAAGATCGTCAAGTTCGAGGGCTGCTACCACGGCCACGCCGACTCGCTGCTGGTCAAGGCCGGCAGCGGCCTGCTCACCTTCGGCAACCCCACCTCGGCCGGCGTGCCGGAGGACTTCGTCAAGCACACCCTGGTGCTCGACTACAACAACGTGCAGCAGCTCGAGGACGCCTTCGCCAACATGGGCGGCGAGATCGCCTGCGTCATCGTCGAGCCGGTGGCCGGCAATATGAACCTGATCAAGGCCAGCCCCGAGTTCCTGCAGGCCATGCGCCGCCTGTGCACGGCGCACGGCGCCATCCTGATCTTCGACGAGGTGATGTGCGGCTTCCGCGTCGCCCTCGGCGGCGCCCAGCAGGTCTACGGCATCGTGCCCGACCTGACGGCGCTGGGCAAGGTGATCGGCGGCGGCCTGCCGGTGGCGGCCTTCGGCGGCAGCGCCAAGCTGATGAGCCACATGGCGCCGCTGGGCGCCGTCTACCAGGCCGGCACCCTGTCGGGCAACCCGGTGGCGGTGGCGGCCGGCATGACCACCCTCAAGCTGATCCAGGAGGACGGCTTCTACGAGCGCCTGGGCGCCAGCGCGCGCCGCCTGGCCGACGGCCTGACCGCCGCCGCCAAGGAGGCCGGCGTGGTGTTCTGCGCCGACGCCATCGGCGGCATGTTCGGCCTGTACTTCAGCGCCACGCCGCCCAACAACTACGCCGAAATGATGGCCGGCGACCGCGAGCGCTTCAACGTCTTCTTCCACCACATGCTCGACGAGGGCGTCTACTTCGCGCCGGCCGCCTACGAGGCCGGCTTCGTCTCGGCCCAGCACGACGACGCCGTGATCGACGCCACCATCGAGGCGGCGCGCCGCGTCTTCAAGAAGCTGGCCGCCTAAGGGCAGCGCCGACACGGCGGCGCCGCGCGCGCCGCCGCTCCCCCCGGACAGGCCGCCGCCGCATCGGCGGCGGCCCGCTCCCGCCCCGCCCGCTTGAAAGAATATTTCATTTTTTGCTAAAATTTGAAATATTTATCAATGTGTGAATGTTGGTGAATATTTAAGCAGTGCAAACGCGGCATAATCAGACTCTTGATTTGATAGCGACACCGGCATGAAACTGATAGCGGAAAAACGCTCCAAGACGGACAAGTACGACGTGCTGCGCTTCGTGCGCAACAACGGCAGCTGCGGCGACACCCTGATGCCGCGCCAAGGCATCCTGCCGCACGACCTGGTGCACTACGTGGTCGAGTCGGCGCTGCCGCTGCGCTTCGGCTTTCTCAGCCTGCTGGCGCGCGGCGCCGAGGTGCAGGCGGTGATGGACGAGGTGCACGACAAGGGCAACCCCCACGTCGCCCAAGAGGCGGTGCAAGCCGAGGCCATCGTCGAGGGATTGCAGACCCAGTTGTGGGCCGGGGTCTTCGACCTCGACGCCTTCCTGGCCGGCGCCGCCAGCGCCTGCACGGCGCGCGAGCGCAAGCCCTTCGACTTCGGCCAGCTCGACGTCAAGAGCGCCTTGTTCGACCGCGCCGTCGCCCTGCACCAGCAATGGCAGGCGGCACCCTACTACAGCACCCTGTCGCTGGAGTTCAGCCCGCGCGCCCTGTAAGCCGCACTGAGCCAGATCAAACCGCGCGCAAGGCGCCGGAACCGCCCCGCCAGCACAGCGGCCTACACCATGAACCCCCTCGGGAGCGCATCATGGTTCTGGCCGACATCCTCCGCACCGCCTTCCATCACCGGCCGCAGCCGCCTACTTGAGCCAGCCGCGCCGGCGGAAGTACCAGAACGGCGCGATGGCGCTGGTGAGCATCAGCGCCAGCGCGAAGGGGTAGCCGAGCGTCCAATCGAGTTCGGGGAACCAGCCGTGGAAGTTCATGCCGTAGATCGAGGCGATCAAGGTCGGCGGCAGGAAGGCCACGCTGGCCACCGAGAAGATCTTGATGATCTTGTTCTGGTTGATGTTGATGAAGCCGACGGTGGCGTCCATCAGGAAGTTGATCTTGTCGAACAGGAAGGAGGTGTGGCCGTCCAGCGATTCGATGTCGCGCAGAATCTGCCGCGCCTCCTCGAACTGCTCCGCGTTGAGCAGGCGGCCGCGCATCAAAAAGCTGACGGCGCGGCGGGTGTCCATCATGTTGCGGCGGATGCGGCCGTTCAAGTCCTCCTCGTGGGCGATGGCGTTCAGCGCGGCGGCCGCGTCCTGGTCGGTGAACTCCTCCTGCAGCACGCGGCCGGAGACCTCCTCCAGGTTCTGGTAGATGCCCTCGAGGGCGTCGGCCGAGTACTCGGCGTCGGTGGCGTACAGGTCGAGCAGCACGTCCATGTAGTCGGCGATCGAGCCGGGCCGCGAGCGGGCGCGCATGCGCACCAGGCGGAACACCGGCAGGTCGTCGGTGTGCACCGAGAACAGCATCTTGCGCGCCAGGATGAAGGCCACGGTGACGACGCGCGACGGGCCGTCGTCCTCCTCCAGCAGGAAGTCGGTGCGCAGGTGCAGGTCGCCGTTCTCCGCCTCGTAGTAGCGGGCCGAGGCCTCGATGTCCTTGACTTCGTCCTCGCCCGGCAGGGTCACGCCATAAATCGTCTTGACCCAGGCCCGCTCGTCGTCGTTCGGATCGGTCAGGTCGACCCAGACCGGCTCCACGTTTTCCAGGTCTTCGCGCGAGTCGATGGGAACCTGGTTGAGCCGGCCATTTTGCAGGACAAAAACATTAATCATGGGCACTCTCAGCCGACGGTTGGTATGGGCGGCGACCCCGCGCGGCAGGGTGCGGGCGGGCGGGGGTGACGCGGCATGGCGGGCGCGGCCCCGTTCAGGTGCGCCAAATTCGAAACAGCGCAAGTGTACCCGCAAAGCCCTTTTGCCGACCACCCCGGCGTGCTATTTTTTACACGGCCATGCGCGCCGGCGCGCTCAGCGCGTTGCCTTTTCGATCATCTTGTCCTGCATCGTCGGCGGCCCCGCCTCGGCCGGCTCGGCCTTGGGCGCCCGGGGTGGCTCGATGCCGCGCGTGTCCAGCGGCTTGACCACGCGGCTGCTCGGATTGGCCGCCGTGCAATCGACGTCCGACAGCACGGTCTTGCCGTCGATCAGGCACTTGCGCAGCACGCCGGCCGGCGCCGCTGCGGCGGCCGGCTCGGCAGCGGCGCGGGCGCCGTTGCTGTTGGCCGCAGCGCCAGGGCCGCCCTGCCCCGCCGTCCGCTGCTGTTGCTGCTGGTGTTCCACCGTCTGGCCGCGCAGCCGCGCCAGCGCGTCGGCGAACAGGTTGCGCTCCTGGCGCATCGACATCAGCGCCGCCATGGCGACGGCCGCCAGCGCCGCCATCACGATCGCCACCTGGATCAGACCGATACCGCGCTGCCGCTCCATCGCACCCTCCTTGGCGCCACCTAGTTTATCAAGGCAATTCGGCCGAACCCATGCGGCGCAGGATCACCCCGGTGCGCCGCGCCAGGTAGCCGGAGTCGCGGTGCTTGTCGAAGAAGCGTGGATTGGGCAGCATCACCGCCAGCTTGGCGGCCTGCGCCGCGCCCAGCTTGGCCGCGCTGACGCCGTAGTAGTGCCGCGCCGCCGCCTCGGCGCCGAACACGCCGGTGCCGAACTCGACCACGTTCAGATAGATCTCAAAGATACGCTCTTTGTCCATCATCGTCTCGAGCATATAGGTGATGGCCAGCTCCTGGCCCTTGCGCAGATAGCTGCGCGAACCGGACAGGAACAAATTCTTGGCCAGCTGCTGAGTGATGGTCGAGCCGCCCGACACCACCTTGTGCTTCTTGTTATTCTTTTCATACGCCTTTTGCAGCGCCTCCCAGTCCACCCCCTCGTGCTCGGAGAAGTTGGCGTCCTCCGAGGCGATGATGGCCCGCTTCAGATTGTTGGAGATGCGCGCGTAGGGCACCCACATCTGCTGGATGTTGGCGTTCGGATTCTTCTGCTGCAACGCGCTCTGCTGCTCGCGCATGAAGCTGCTCATGGCCGGATTGTGCTCGACCCACCAGCAGATATGCAGGAAGTAATACAGCTGCACAAACAGCACCAGCAGCACGGGGATGATGAAAATCCACTTCAACCAGCCGCCGCGCGCGGCAGCCCGGCTCACAGGGCGGCCCGCAGCTGCGCCAGCACGGCGGCCGTGTCCGGCCGCACGCCGCGCCAGACGGCGAAGGCCTCGGCGGCCTGCTGCACCAGCATGCCCAGACCGTCGCGCGTGCGCGCGCCGTGGGCGGCGGCGAACTGCATGAAGACGGTCGGCTCCTTGCCATACATCATGTCCAGCGCCAAGGTGGCGGGGCCGAACACGCCGGCCGGAATCGGCGGCAGCTCGGCGCTCAGGCTGGCCGAGGTGGCGTTGATGACGATGTCGAATTCGCCCTCGATGTCGGCGAAGCCGCAGGCCGACACCACGCCGGCGCCGCCCAGCGCGGCGAACTGCTGCACCAGCGCCTCGGCCGTGGCCACGGTGCGGTTGGCGATCAGCAGCTTGGCCGGGCAGTGTTCCAGGATCGGCAGCACGACGCCGCGCGCCGCGCCGCCGGCGCCCAGCAACAGCACGCGCTTGCCGGCGATGGCCGTGCCGGCGTTGTCGACGATGTCGGCCACCAGGCCGGCGCCGTCGGTGTTGTCGCCGATGATGCCGTCGGCCGTGAAGTGCAGCGTGTTGACCGCGCCGGCCGCCTGCGCCCGCATGGTCAGCGCCTGCGCCACCTTGCAGGCCTCCAGCTTGAAGGGCACGGTGACGTTGGCGCCCTTGCCGCCCTCGGCCATGAAGCCGCGCACGGCGGTGAAGAAGCCGTCGAGCGGCGCCAGCCGTTTCTCGTACAGCAGTTGCTGGCCGGTCTGGGCCGCGAAGGCGGCGTGGATGTCGGGTGATTTACTATGGGCAATCGGGTTGCCAAACACGCAGTAGCGGTCCATCTGGTCCATTGTTTAGTGTCCTCCACCGTTCATGTCGGCTTGCAGCCGGTCTTCGCGGGTGAATTTGAAGGTGGTGATGATGACCCACAGGTCGTCTTTTTCGTTCGACAGCATGTTGGGCGGGAACTTGCCGAACGGCGCCGAGCGGCGCACGATGTTCAGCGCCGCCGCGTCGAGCGCGGCGTTGCCCGAGCTGCGGTCGATCTTGGCGCCGCCGTCGCGCTGGTAGATGGTGCCGTCCTGGAACACCGGGATCGAGATCACCAGCTGTCCGTACAGCTTGCGGCCGTTCTGCTGCGGGAAGTTCAGCGTGCCGACGTCCTCGATGCGCTTTTGCATCGTCTTGTAGTAGATCGCGTAGCCGACCCCGCGCGTGCTCGGCGTGACGAAGGTCTTCTTGGGCCGCTTGTTCTGGTCCTCGATGGTCTCGCTGATCTCGGCGCTCATGCGGGCGATGGCCTTGCTGGTTTCCAGCAGGTCGGCGCCGCTGGGGGCCGGGTCGGGCTTGTTCTTCTCCGTCACCGGCGCGGCGGCGAAGGGGTTGGGCCTGGCCTGGGTCAGCAGCTCGCTCTGCTTTTGCTCCAGCTCGCTGATGCGGCGCTTGACCGCCTTCACGCTGTCGCCGGTCTCGACCTTGCGCATGTCCGGCAGCGGCGACTTGCTGCGGCCCTTGTCGACCGTGCCGCCGCCGTCCAGGTTGGCCTGGGCCAGCGCGTCGGCCTTCAAGGGCGCCTTGTTGTGCTTGGCGTTGACCAGGATGACTTCGAGGCCGGGGTCGGCCGGTTGCAGGCGGAACGCCGTCGGCGCGACGAAATGCACCGCCAGCAAGGCCCCATGGACCAGCAGGGAAATGCCGATGGCGGTGTAGAGGAAGCGGTTTTCTTGGAAGGACTTCACGCGGTGCCGGGCGGATGGTTGGAACGAAAGATGGCCTGATTCTACGTCATGGCACCGGACGGCTGCGATATTTTTGTGTGCGGCGGGAAGTTTTGCTTGTTGGCGCGGCAAGCCAGAGTCAGACCCTAGGGTCTGACCCTCGGTTCGCCGGAGTTAGCCAGCCGGCGGCGTGGCGCCGGCCTCGCCATCCGCCTCGACTACTTCGAGCTCGATGTCGGCGGCGCCCTCCACCATGGCCGCGTCGGCCCCGGCTTGCGGCGTGCCGTCGCCACCTTCCTCGTCCTCGTAGTCCAACTCGGCGTCGGCGGCCACCGTGGCGGCCAGCGGAATCTCCAGCAGGCGCGCCTCGATCGACAGGTCGACCTCGTCCCAGCGCAGGATGTCGAGCTTGACCTGGGCGCCGCGCGCCACCTGCGGCATGCCCGGCAGCTTGATGATCAGCGGAATGTCCACCAGGCGCAACACTTCATCCTTCAGCACCACCGCCTCGACCTGGCGCGCGTTCTCCTGGCCCAGCCAGCGCAGGCACCAGTAGCGCTCCATGTTCGACTGGAAGTCGCCGTAGGCGGCGTAGGCGGCGTCGAAGGCCGAGACGATGGCGAACAGGTTGGCGTCCTTCGGCTTGAACGGCGCCACCAGCGGCGCCGTCACGCCGTGCTCGGCGCAGGCCAAAATCTGCCACTGGTTGACCAGGTCGGTGTAGCGGCGCAGCGGCGAGGTGCTCCAGGCGTACTGGTCGACGCCCAGGCCCTGGTGCGGCGCGGCGTGGGTGACCATGCGCACCTGCATTTTGGCGGCCCAGCCGCCGCTGCCGCCGCCCTGGGCGCGGTAGATGCCCGGCACGCCGTGCTCGTGCATCAGCTTGCCCCAGGTGCTGTTGGCGAAGATCATCAGCTCGGCGACGATCTTGTCGAGCGGCGCGCCGCGCTTGCGGCGGCTGACGGTGACCACGTCGTCCTCGACGTAGAAGTTGAAGTCGACGCGGTTGTTCTGTTCCGGCTTCAGGCCGAAGCCCTCGCGCTTGGCCATGCGGCCCTGCTCGAGCTGCTGGGCCCATTGCCACAGCAGCGCCAGCTCGGCCTTGTGGGCGTATTCGCCCACGCCGCTGGCCAGGGTTTCCTCGTTGACCAGCTCGTCGAGGTCGTTGTGGCGCAGGTTGTTGGCGATCGGCACCATCTCGGCGCGCGTCTCGGTCTTGACCACGCTCCAGTCGGCCGGGTCCAGGGTGGCGTACAGCGACAGCGCCGGGCAGGTCTTGCCCTCGGCCAGGGTGAAGGCGTTGACGATGGAATCGGGCAGCATGGTGATCTTGTCGCCCGGCATGTAGACGGTGGACATGCGGCCGCGCGCCATCTTGTCGACCACGTCGTCGGGCTTGATGCCCAGCGCCGGCGCGGCGATGTGGATGCCGACCTTGACCTTGCCGTCGGCCAGGTGGGTGATCGAGAAGGCGTCGTCGATCTCGGTGGTGGTCACGTCGTCGATCGAGAAGGCCTGCACCTCGGCCAGCGGCAGCTTGCTCGGCGCCTGCGGCACGGGCACGTCGGGGAAGCCGGCGCCACGGGGGAAGTTCTCGAACAGGAACTTCGACATGTGCAGGTCCTTCGGCGAGGCGATGCCGCCGGTGGCCAGCATCAGCCGCTGCGGATTGCTGTGCAGCTCGTTGCAGGCCGCCTCCATCGCCTTGTACTCGATGGAGTTCTTGTCCGGCTTGAACAGCAGTTGCAGCACGATGTTCTGCATCGATTCCGGCAACTGGTTGGCCTTCAGCTGCTCGACATACTCGGCCTGGACCAGCGCCTGCTGCTTCTTCTTCTCGATGCCGGCCTGGGCCGCGCGCAGCGATTGCTCCGGCGCCGCCTTGTAGCGGCCCCGGCCTTTTTTATAGAAGTAGATCGGCGCCGTGTGCAGGCTCAGGATCAGGCCGGCCGCCTCGTAGGGCAGCGGGGCGTGGCCGAAGTACTCGACGCCCAGCTCGGCGAAGCCGAACTCCTCCTCGCCGGCCACTTCCCACAGGAAGTCCAGGTCGATCTCGGCGGCCACTTTCTTGGCCTGCTCGTGCAGCTCGGCCGGCGCCGGCTTCTCGTACTGCAACAGCACGTCCTTGACCTTGACCTTGGTGCGCTTGCCGCTGGCCATCTCCACCTGATAGGCCTCGCCCGCTTGGGAGAGCACGGTGCCGACCTTGAAATCGCCGGATTCTTCAAAAAATAGGTTCATTGCTAGCTTCGATTCATCATTATTGTTGTGTTGTTCTGCAATACCAGGTCCAGCACGCTAGGCAGGAAGACCTCGGTAACCAGCAGCAATCCTTGGTGGCGCCGATACAAACAGCGCCGGGCATACAGTATCTGTTCGGGCGGCAGCGGTCCGCCCGCTCCGTTCAAGCCGCCCAGCGCCAGCCGGGCCCGCTCGTGCAATGGGTGGCCGCCGCGCAGGCGGGCGAACTCCAATTCGCCGCGCCGCACCTGCGGGTCGCCGAACAGCGTCGAACCGAGCGAGCGTTCGCCCAGCGCGCTGAACAGCGGCCAGTCGCTGGCCGTGGCCGCCACCGGCACCGCCGTGTGGGCGTACACCACCGGCGTATTATCACACCGCAGCAGCACTTCGCGTTCCCAAACCCGGCCGGCGCGTGGCAAACCGATCGCCGCCGCCTCGTCGCTCAGGCAGCGGCCGCTGCGCTGGCGCAGGCGCTGCACGCGGAAGGCCAGGCTGTGCGCCTTCAATTTGGCCGTCAGCGAGGCGCCGGTGGTGAGCCAGTGGCGCAGCGCGGCCGGCGCGTTGACGCCGCCCACATGTTCTATCCAACGTGCCTGGCGCAGCGACGATGGCCGTGCCGGCCCCGTCACCGCCCCGCCCCGACGCCGCAGAAGGCCAGCACCGGCGCGACGTGCTCGGCGAACTCGCCGATGGCGTGGTCGCTGCCTTCGATCACGTGCTGGCGCGCGCCCGCATAGTGCGCCAGCATGTCGCGATAGTCCAGCACTTCGTCGCCGCTGGCGGCGATCAGGAAATAGCGCTCGGGCCGGCTGATTTTTGCCACCGCCAGCGCGTCCAGCTCGGCGATATATTCCTGTTTGAACTCGAACGGTTCGTCCGAGTGGAACTGGGTGGTGACGCCGACATGCTGGTCCAGGTTGCGCAGCGGCGTCACCGCCGGGTTCAGCACCACGGCGCGGCAGCCGACGCGCTCGGCCAGCCAGGTGGCGTAGTAGCCGCCCAGCGAGGAGCCGACCACGCACAGCCGCTCGGCCGGCACGCCATCTATTAGGTTGAGCGCCAGCGCCATCGCCGCCGCCGGCGAGGCCGGCAGTTGCGGGCAGACGAAGTCGGCGGCCAGGCCCAGCTCGGCCATGCGCTCGCCGACCAGACGCGCCTTCATCGAGCTGGGCGAGGAACGGAAACCGTGCAGGTACAGGATCATCGCGCCAGCGCCTCGAGGATCTTCTGGTGCACGCCGCCGAAGCCGCCGTTGCTCATCACCACGATCTGGTCGCCCGGGCGGGCGGCGCCGGCGATGGCCGCCACCAGCGCGTCGATCTGCTCGTAGGCCGAGGCCTTGGCGCCCAGCGGCGCCAGCGCGTCGGCCAGGCTCCAGCCCAGCGCCTCGCGGCTGCCGAAGCCGAACACCAGGTCGGCCTCGGCCAGGCTGCCCGGCAGCGCGTCCTTCATGGCGCCCAGCTTCATGGTGTTCGAGCGCGGCTCGAGCACGGCCAGGATGCGCGTCGCCGCGCCGACCTTCTGGCGCAGGCCGCCGACGGTGGTGGCGATGGCGGTCGGATGGTGGGCGAAGTCGTCGAACACGGTGACGTCCTTGACCACGCCGCGCACCTCCATGCGCCGCTTGACGTTCTCGAAGCGGGCCAGCGACTGCGCCGCCTGGGCGATCGGCACGCCGACGTGGCGCGCCGCCGCGATGGCGGCCAGCGCGTTGGCGCGGTTGTGCTTGCCGGTCAACTGCCACTCGACGCGGCCCGCCGTCTCGCCGCGGAACACCACGTCGAAGCTGCCGTCGGCGTGCTCGTTGAGGGTCCAGTCGGCGCCGGCGCCGTGGCCGAAGCCCTCGTGCTCGCTCCAGCAGCCGCGCGCGACGACGCGCCGCAGCGATTCCTCGTCGGCGTTGACCACCAGCCGGCCGATGCCGGGCACGGTGCGCACCAGGTGGTGGAACTGGGTCTCGATGGCGGCCAGGTCGGGGAAGATGTCGGCGTGGTCGTATTCCAGGTTGTTCAGCACCGCCGTCTTGGCGTGGTAGTGGACGAACTTGCTGCGCTTGTCGAAGAAGGCGGTGTCGTACTCGTCGGCCTCGATGACGAAGAAGGCCGTCTCGGCGCTCTTGCCGTCGGCGTGGCCGGACAGGCGCGCCGAAATGCCGAAGTTCATCGGCACGCCGCCGATCAGGAAGCCCGGCGCGTAGCCGGCGTCCTCCAGGATCCAGGCCAGCATGGCCGAGGTGGTGGTCTTGCCGTGGGTGCCGGCGACGGCCAGCACCCATTTGTCGCGTAATATATGTTCGCCCATCCACTGCGGCCCGGACACATAGGGCAGGCTGCGGTTGAGGATGGCCTCGACCAGCGGATTGCCGCGCGAGACAACATTGCCAATCACATAAAGGTCGGGATTGAGTTCGATCTGCTCGGGACCGAAGCCCTGGATCAATTCGATGCCCTGGGCTTCCAGCTGGGTGCTCATCGGCGGATAAACGTTGGCGTCGCAGCCGGTGACACGGTGGCCGGCCTCTTTCGCCAGTACGGCAAGGCCGCCCATGAAGGTGCCGCAGATGCCGAGTATATGAATATGCATGTTGTGAGTTGCGTTAGGCGAATGGTCAAGTATGGGATTTTACCTGACGCAGTGACTTTTACCGGTTGAGAGTATGATCTCGTCCATGATGCCCAAGCCACCCGATGATGCCCAGCTGTTGCGCGCCGAGATCGCCGCCGCCGCCGCGCGCCTGATCGCCCAGGACGGCGCCGACTACGGCAGCGCCAAACGCAAGGCGGCGCGGCAGATCCTCGGCGAGGCCCAGGCGCCCGCCAACGTGCTGCCCGACAACGCCCAGATCGAGGTCGAGCTGCGCCTCTACCACGCCCTGTTCAAGGCCGACAGCCAGCCGGCCCGCCTGTTCCGCCTGCGCACCATGGCGCTGCAGGTGATGGAATCGCTGGCCCAGTTCAACCCCTTCCTGACCGGCGCCGTGCTCAACGGCACCGCCGGGCCGCACGACGACATCCACCTGCAGTTGTTCGCCGACAGCGCCAAGGAGGTCGAGATCTTCCTGCTCAACCGCAACGTCAACATCGACATCAGCGAGACGCCCCACTTCAAGGGCGCCCGCCACGACCCGGTCGAGACGGTCAGCTTCCTGTGGCACAAGGAGGGCGTGCACGCCGCCCTGTACGAACTCGACGACCTGCGCGGCGCCCTCAAGGCGCGCGCCGACGGCAAGACCATCCGCACCGACATCGCCGGCCTGCGCGCCCTGCTAGTTAATAGCAGCCCGGGCGACGGCGCCGGCGACACCGAATATTCCACCACCGACCTGCCATCATGACCAAAAAGAACCTGATTGCCTACACCGTCATCGCCCTGATGTTCGGCGCCATGGGCGCCTATGTGGGCACCCACCGCAAGGAGGCGGCGGGGCCGCTCACCACCACCGTCGCGCCCGGCGTCACCGGTCCGGTCGACGCACTATATAAGCAGTCGCTGCCCGACGCCGCCGGCACCACCCAGGCGCTGGCCCAGTTCAAGGGCAAGGCCCTGCTGGTCAACTTCTGGGCGCCGTGGTGCGGCCCCTGCGTGCAGGAAATGCCGGAACTGTCCGCGCTGCAGGCCGAAGGGGTCGGCAAGAACGTGCAAATCATCGGCATCGGCATCGATTCTCCGGCGAACATCGCCGAATTCGCCGGCAAATTCAAGATCGCCTACCCCGTCTACGTGGCCGGCATGGGCGGCACCGACCTGTCCCGCCAATTCGGCAACAGCGCCGGCGGATTGCCATACACGGTATTGATCGGCGCCGATGGACAAGTCAAGAAGACTTATCTAGGGCGCCTGAAGTTTGACCAGCTGCGTGCGGACTTGGCAACACTGTAAATAGTTTTGCAAGATATTTTTGTCTTGCCAAGGCCGGCGGTTGGCGGCAAAATGCGGAACTTTCGCGGAAAACGGTCTCGACTACATGGCAAAAAACCTCCTACTGCTCAACGGCCCCAACCTGAATTTGCTGGGGACGCGCGAGCCCGAGGTGTACGGCGCAAGCACTTTGGCCGATGTTGAACACGCTGCCCAGGCCCAAGCCACGGCGGCCGGGGCGCAGTTGTCTTGTTTTCAGAGCAACCACGAAGGCGCCTTGATCGACCGCATCCACACCGCCAAGGCGGAGGGCGTCGACGCCATCGTCATCAATCCGGGCGGGCTCACCCACACCAGCGTGGCCCTACGCGATGCCTTGGCCGGTGTCGCCATCCCGTTTGTCGAGGTGCATATTTCGAATATTTATTCGCGCGAGGCGTTTCGCCACCATTCTTTTCTCAGCGCGATCGCGCAAGGGACGATCTGCGGCCTGGGTATCGAGGGATATCGCTTTGCCATCGACTTTGCGCTTAAAAACCGTTAATCTACGCGATCTGCGCGCATTCTAGCGCGGCGACGCCCATAAGGCGGCACCGCACTCACTCACAAAACAAGATAATTCCAAGGGGTTTCAGATGGATCTACGCAAGCTCAAGACCTTGATTGACTTGGTCGCCGAATCGGACATCGCCGAACTCGAAGTGACCGAGGGCGAAAGCAAGGTACGCATCGTCAAGTCCTCCGCCATGCCGCAAAACCAAGTTGTGATGATGCAGCCGCAGGGCATGCAGCAGCATTACCAGCAGGGCGCGCCGATGGCCGCCGCACCGGCCGCCGCCGTCGTCGCCGCCGTGGTCGAACCGACCGGCTACGTGGTCAAATCGCCGATGGTCGGCACCTTCTACCGCTCGTCGGCCCCCGGCTCGCCGGCCTTCGTGGAAATCGGCAGCACCGTCAAGGAAGGCGACACCCTGTGCATCATCGAAGCGATGAAGCTGTTGAATGAAATCGACTCCGACAAAGCCGGCGTCGTGACCCAGATTCTGGTCGAAAACGGCCAACCCGTCGAATTCGGTCAACCCCTGTTTGTGATAGGCTAAGTCCGCCGCGCGCACCGGCCAGGCTCCCGCCGGCCGGTGTCCCGGACTTCGTACCGCATTCTCCCTCCAGATGTTTTGCCGGCTTGCCGGCGCTCACAGACATACGCGAACCTATCATGTTTGAAAAAATCCTCATTGCCAACCGTGGCGAAATTGCCCTCCGTATCCAACGCGCCTGCCGCGAAATGGGCATCAAGACGGTCGTGGTCCACTCGGAAGCGGATAAAGACGCCAAGTACGTGAAGTTGGCCGACGAATCGGTGTGCATCGGCCCGGCGCAGTCCTCGCTGAGCTATCTGAACATGCCGGCCATCATCAGCGCGGCCGAAGTGACCGACGCCGAAGCCATCCACCCCGGCTACGGCTTCCTGTCGGAGAACGCCGACTTCGCCGAACGGGTGGAAAAATCCGGCTTCGTCTTCATCGGCCCCCGCTCCGAATCGATCCGCCTGATGGGCGACAAGGTCTCGGCCAAGCAAACCATGATCAAGGCCGGCGTGCCCTGCGTGCCCGGCTCCGAGGGCGCGCTGCCCGACGATCCGAAGGCCATCGTGCAGATCGCCCGCAAGGTCGGCTACCCGGTCATCATCAAGGCGGCCGGCGGCGGCGGCGGACGCGGCATGCGCGTGGTCCACACCGAGGCGGCCCTGATCAACGCCGTGGCGATGACCAAGACCGAGGCCGGTTCGGCCTTCGGCAACCCCGAGGTCTACATGGAGAAGTATCTGGAGAATCCGCGCCACGTGGAGATCCAGATCCTCGCCGACGAGCACAAGAACGCCGTCTGGCTGGGCGAACGCGACTGCTCGATGCAGCGCCGCCACCAGAAGGTCATCGAGGAGGCGCCGGCGCCGGGCATCCCGCGCAAGCTGATCGAAAAGATCGGCGACCGCTGCGCCGAGGCCTGCCGCAAGATCGGCTACCGTGGCGCCGGCACCTTCGAGTTCCTGTATGAAAACGGCGAGTTCTACTTCATCGAGATGAACACCCGCGTCCAGGTCGAGCACCCGGTCACCGAAATGATCACCGGCATCGACATCGTGCAGGAGCAGATCCGCATCGCCGCCGGCGAGAAGCTGCGCTTCCGCCAGCGCGACGTGATGCTGGCCGGCCACGCCATCGAGTGCCGCATCAACGCCGAGGACCCGTTCAAGTTCACGCCTTCCCCGGGCCGCATCGCCTCCTGGCACACGCCGGGCGGCCCCGGCATCCGCGTCGACTCGCACGCCTACGCCGGCTACTACGTGCCGCCGCACTACGATTCGATGATCGGCAAGGTCATCGCCTACGGCGCCACGCGCGAGCAGGCCATCAAGCGCATGCAGATCGCGCTGTCGGAAATGGTGGTCGAGGGCATCCAGACCAACATCCCGCTGCACCGCGAGCTGATGATCGACGCCCGCTTCATCGAGGGCGGCACCAACATCCATTACCTGGAACAGAAACTGGCCGATATGCCGGATCTGCACAAGCTGAGCTTGAGCAACAAACCCGACCTGAAGGCGGCATCATGAGCTGGACCGAAATCGTTATTGAAATTGCCCGCGAACACGCCGAGGCATTGTCCGACGCGCTGATGGAAACCGGCGCCCTGTCGGTTTCCGTCGAGGACGCCGACGAGGGCACCGACGCCGAGCAACCGCTGTTCGGCGAGCCGGGCATGGAACCGAAGGAAGCGGCCTGGGAACACAGCCGCGTCGTCGCGTTGACCGACGAGGCGGCCGACCAGGCCGCCATCGTCGCCGCCGCCGCCGCCCGGATCAAGCTGGCGGTGCTGCCCAAGTACACCCTGCGCAAGGTCGAGGAGCAGGACTGGGTGCGTTTGACCCAGTCGCAGTTCGCCCCCATCCACATCGGCAAGAACATCTGGGTGGTGCCGAGCTGGCACGAGGCGCCGGACCCGTCCGCGCTGATCCTCGAGCTCGACCCCGGCCTGGCCTTCGGCACCGGCAGCCATCCGACCACCCGCCTGTGCATGGAGTGGCTGGAAGCCCATCCGGCGCCGGCCAAGACGGTGCTCGACTACGGCTGCGGCTCCGGCATCCTGGCGATGGTGGCCAAGAAGCTCGGCGCGGCCGAGGTGGTCGGCGTCGACATCGATCCGCAGGCGATCGAGTCGGCGCATGACAACGCCGAACGCAACAAGTGCGCCGTCGACTACTACCTGCCGGACACCTTCGCCACCACCAAGCACGCCGAGCAGAAGTTCGACATCGTCGTCGCCAACATCCTGTCGAGCCCGCTTAAGGTGATGGCGCCGATGTTGTCCGGCCGCGTCGCCCCCGGCGGCGCGCTGATCCTGTCGGGCGTGCTGGCACGCCAGGCCGAGGAAGTGGCCGCCGCCTACGCGCCGTTCATCAAGCTGGGCGTGTGGGCCGAGCTCGAAGGCTGGGTCGCCCTGCATGGCCGCCTCGGCAGCGATGTGGTGCCGCCAGCACGCGAAGGCGCGTAACCACCGCGATGGCGCTCGCCACCAAATGCCCCCACTGCAACACGATATTTCGGGTCGCCCTCGACCAGTTGAAATTACGTGGGGGCATAGTGCGCTGCGGCGCCTGCAACCAAGTCTTTGACGGCAACGCGGCGCTGATCGAGCCGCCCGCCAGGGGCGCGGCGGAAACGCCGCCGCCCTCCCCCACGCCAAGCCCAGCCTCGGCTGCCAGTCCCGCCCCCGCTCCAGTACCTTCTGCCGCATCCGCTTTGACGGCCGCGCCGACCAGCTACGCCCCGGCGCCGTTCGACGCCGCCATGGCCGCGCTCGACACCCGCGCCGCCGAGGTGCTGCCGCCGCCGACCGAACAGCCGTATGCGCTCGATCTGGGCGGCCACGACGGCGCCGACGACGCGCCGACCACCCCGCTGCGGGAAATCGACGCCGAGGCCGTCCAGGCGCCGGATATCGTACCGGATGCGCCGCCGCGCGCGCCGATGACGGTGGCCGACCTGGCGCCGGCGCCGGCGCCAACCGCGTTCGAGCAGGCGCTAGAGCTGGACCTGGAAATCGAGGCGGAAGCGCCGGCGGCGCCTGCCGAAGTCGCAGCGCCGGCGAAGGCCGCCGTCTGGCGCAAGGCGGCAGCGCCCTTGGCCGAGGCCGAACCATCACCGCCGGCCGACTCCGCACCCCAGCGCGCGCCCCTGCCTGAACGCGCGTCCGCGCCATGGGCCGAGCCACCATCCGCGCCCGCGCCGGAGCGCGCGCCTTCGCCCGAGCACGAGGTCGCGTCCAGGGCCGGGCCGAACACCGAGTCCGAGTCCTCTCCCGCGCGCGACGCCACGTCTTGGCCCGAGCCGGAGGAAACCGAACTCGAACACGAACCATTGCCCGAACGCGAGTCCGCGCCCTGGCCCGAGGTGGAGCCATGGTCGACGGCGGCGGCGGACCCGCTCGCGCTGCAAGCCGAGCCGGCCGCCGCGCCATCGGCGCGCCAGGAGCCCGTGCTGGGCGAGCCGGCCGTCGAGCCGGCCGACGACGCCGTCGCACACCAGCCGCCCGCCACACCGGCAGCGGCGGGCGACGAGCCGGCCGACGCCGGCGACGAGGAACCCGGCTTCGTCAAACGCGACCGCAGGAACCAGCGCGTCGGCAAGGCCGCGCGCATCGTCATGGCGCTCGGCTCCGTGCTGCTGCTGGCGGCGCTGGCGGCGCAGACGGTGGCCACCTTCCGCAACCCGCTGGCCGCGTACCTGCCGGCGCTCAAGCCGGCGCTGCTGGCGATCTGCGCGCGGGCCGGCTGCAAGGTCGAGCTGCCGTCGCAGATCGACGAGCTGAGCATCGAGCCGGGCGAGCTGCTGACGGTGAGCGAGACCACCTTCTCCTTCGCCACCCAGCTGCGCAACCAGGGCCGGGTCGGCCAAAGCTGGCCGCACATCGAGCTGACCCTGAACGACGCCAACGACAAGCCGGTGTTGCGCCGCGTCTTCACGCCGCGCGAATATCTGGCCAGCCAGGCCGAAGTCGACAAAGGCTTCTCGCCGCGTAGCGAACAATCTGTCAAACTGTACTTCGAATTAGCCCACGTCAAGGCGTCCGGCTATCATATCGCCGTCTTCTACCCCTAAAAAACTATCATGAACAAGACCTCCCTGATCTGCGGATCGCTCGCCATCGACACCATCATGCAATTCCCCGGCCGCTTCGGTGACACCCTGCTGGCCGATCAGCTGCACAAGGTCAACGTCTCCTTCCTGGTGCCGACCATGCGCACCGAATACGGCGGCTGCGCCGGCAACATCGCCTACAACCTGGCGCTGCTGGGCGGCGAGCCGCGCATCGTCGGCGTGATCGGCCTCGACGGCGGCCCCTACCTGGAGCGCCTGAACAAGCTCAACATCGCGACCGCCAACATCCTGCTCAAGGACGACAGCTACACCGCGCAGTGCTTCGTCACCGCCGACGCCGACAACAACCAGATCAACGCCTTCCACCCGGGCGCCATGTCGTTCGCCCACGAGAACCCGATCGCCAAGGCCGGCGCCGCGCGCGTCGCCATCATCTCGCCGGACGGCCACCTGGGCATGCTCCAGCACGCCGCCGACCTGGCCGAGCTGAACATCCCCTTCATGTTCGATCCGGGCCAGCAGCTGCCGATGTTCAGCGGCGAGCAGTTGATCGACTTCATCAACAAGGCCACCTACCTCACCGCCAACGACTACGAGATCGAGCTGCTGATGGACCGCACCGGCCTGACCCTGCCGCAGATCGCCGAGCGCCTCGAGGCGCTGATCGTCACGCGCGGCGAGAACGGTTCGGAGATCTACACCAAGGGCCAGCGCATCGAGATCCCGGCCGTCAAGGCCGAAGCCGAGCTGGACCCGACCGGCTGCGGCGACGCCTACCGCGCCGGCCTGCTGTTCGGCATCACCAACGACTGGAGCTGGGAAACCACCGGCCGCCTGGCCAGCCTGCTGGGCTCGATCAAGATCGCCCACAAGGGCGGCCAGAACCACAAGCTGAGCACGGCGCAGATCGCCGACCGCTTCGAGGCGGCCTTCGGCTACCGCTACTAACAGCGCGCGTCGCCGTGGACGCCAGCAGCACCCCGGGACGTCAATGGGGTCAGACCCCGTACGGCGCCAAGGCGGGGAGTCTGACCCCGCCCTACCCGGGTTTGCCTGGCGCCGCCGAGTCCCGCAAGTAAAAAAGCCCCGGCCGCAGCGATGCGGTCGGGGCTTTCGCGTTGCGCCGCGAAGGCGGACGCGGTGGCGGCGGGCCTTAGCGCGCCGGCGCCGGCGCGGCGGGCGCCGCGTCCGGGCCGAACAGCGACTGCTCGTACTTGCCCCACTCGTAAGTCGGCTGGCTGGCGCAGCCGCTCAGCACCAACAAGGCCACGCCACAAAATAGGATCGATCGTTTCATCATGCCACCTCCAGGTTATCAACAAAATGGACGCTGCCGGCTCGCTTATGGCTCGCCCAGCAGCAGTTTCGCCACGCTCTCCGGCGTCAGTTTGCTGCTGGACAGCTCCAGCAGCTTGCGTTTGTTCGTTTGTCCGTGCGTCAGCGCGATCGCGCTCTTCGGCACGGACAGGGCATCGGCCAGGAAGCGGATCAACGCCTCGTTGGCCTTGCCTTCGATCGGCTGCGCGTGCAGCTTGATCTTCAGCGCGTCTTCCAACACGCCGATCACCTCGGTCTTCTTGGCGTTGGCCTGAATTTGCACCGCCAGGCGGACTCCGCCCGGCAGCGCTGAGCACCAAGCTGGCTTCATAGACCGCTAAACAGCATCCCCAGCACCAACTGGGCGATCTGCAACAGGATCAAGGCCACCAGCAACGACAGGTCCAGATTGCCGACCAGCGGCACGACGCGGCGCAGCGGGCTGAGCAGCGGCTCGTTGAGCGCGCGCACGAACGGCGCCAGCGGCGCGTGCGGGTTGACCCAGCTGAAGATGGCCTCGACCACCAGCAGCGCCATGAAGCCGTAGAGTATCCACTGCAGGAAGCGCTGCAGCGCCTGCATCAGCACGGCGTGCACGGTCCAACCGGCGACGAACAACACCGAGGTGGCCAGCAGCACGATAAGGAAGGCGCCGATCAGGCTGGCCCAGTCGTAGCCGCCGACGCCCGGCACGACGCGGCGCAACGGGCGCACCAGCCAGTCCGACAATTGGAAAGTGAATTGGGCGACCGACGACGGCGGCCTAACGCGGATAGCCTGCATCCAGAAGCGCAACAGCAATGCCCCGCCCAACAGGGTGGCGATGGCATCGACAATCAACATAACAATACTAAGCACGAGGTCCCTCCAAAAAAAAGCCGCTGTGTGATTGTCTCACACAGCGGCAGCTTGCCTCAGCAGGCACCTAAGTATTTGCTTAGGATGGGCGCGTGCTGGTTGGGAAAGGCCAAGCGGCGGCCGGCGCCAGCACGGTCTTCGCGGCTGGCGTTGCGGCGACTGCGGGTGCCGGTTTGGCGACTGCGGCCTTCTTCGGCGCGGCGGCTTTTTTCACTGCTGGCTTGGCTGCTGCGACCGGTGCCGCTGCCGCAGGTGCGGCTGCTGCAGCTGGTGCTGCTACCACTGGCGCCGGAGCGGCCACCGGTTTGGCGGCGGCTTTCTTGGCGACCGGCTTGGCTGCTGCCGGCTTGGCCGCTGCTACTGGCTTGGCTACGGCTGCTGGCTTGGCTGCTGCTGGCTTGGCTGCTGGAGTAGCGGCTGGCTTGGCGGCGGCCTTAGCTACCGGCTTTTTTGCCGCTGGCTTAGCCGCAGCCTTTGCAGCCGGCTTGGCTGCTGCAACTTTGACGGCTGGTTTAGCTGCTGCCTTGGCGCCCGCCTTGGCGACAGCTTTGACGACCGGTTTTTTCGCTGCCGGTTTGGCGGCGGCTTTGGCTGCTGGCTTGGCGGCGGCTTTGGCTACCGGTTTCGCTGCGACCTTGGCGGCTGGTTTGGCGACGGCTTTCTTGGCAACCGGCTTGGCGGCGACCTTGGCTTTGGCGACCGGCTTGGCGGCGGCTTTCACTTTGGCTGCTGGCTTGGCGGCGGCTTTCTTGGCGACCGGCTTGGCGGCGACCTTGGCTTTGGCGACCGGCTTGGCGGCGGCTTTGGCTTTGGCTGCTGGTTTGGCGGCGGCTTTTTTCGCGACCGGCTTGGCGGCGACCTTGGCCTTGGCGACCGGCTTGGCGGCGGCTTTGGCTTTCACTGCAGGTTTGGCTGCCGCTTTTTTGGCGACTGGCTTGGCTGCGGCTTTTTTGGCGACCGGCTTGGCCGCTGCCTTGGCTTTCACTGCTGGCTTGGCTGCTGCCTTGGCCTTGACGGCTGGCTTGGCTGCGGCGGCTTTTTTGGCCACCGGTTTGGCTGCTGCCTTGGCTTTGACGGCCGGCTTCGCAGCGGCTTTCACCGCTGGCTTGGCGGCGACTTTCGCTGCCGGCTTGGCTTTTGCCGCCGGCTTGGCGACGGCTTTCACCGCTGCTTTTGCGGCTGGCTTGGCGGCTGCTTTGACTGCTACTTTCACTGCTGGTTTTGCGGCTGGTTTTGCTGCGGCTTTCGCGGCTGGCTTGGCAGCGGCCTTGGCTGCGACTACCGGCTTTTTAGCGGCAGGGGCGGCCTTGGCGGCTGGTTTCTTTACTTCGGATTTCTTAGCGGCTGTAGCCATTTTTGTCTCTCCTTCATCTGGGATGGGAAAAAATCACGCACAAGATTAAAACCCGTCCAGCCCAGGATTGGGCCAGGCGAATTATTCATCGGCGCAAACCAAGGGTTTGCGCTAATGAATTCGGCACCAGCTGAACTGCTGCAATTGCTCACGTATTGCAGCGCTTCAGCCATCGACTTGGGCCGCCGCCCTGTTGCGGACTGGCGGCCTTGTCTGAATCTTGTCGCGACGTCTCGCGGTTTTTCGGGCGTGCGCTCAGCACCGTCACCGACGTCGTTGTCACTGCACCGTTTTAATTTTCAAAGAAAAAACCGCCCGGCCTGAACTCAATCAGGCAAGGCGGCCGAAAAAAAACGGTGTGGACTTGTGCATATCTGTGCGAATCTCGTTCCCATTTTTTCGATCTTCCAGCGTGCTGCGCGGTTCGTGTTACGCCGCTTTCACAAACACACTATTACAATCTCGTAAAGTACACGAAAACCTTACTTGTACGCAACCAGCACGGCAACTATTCAACGCTTTTTTGCAGCATACGTCCGCCGGCCGCGGCGCCCGGCGCGCTGCGTCGTCGTCGCAGCCGCCGCCGCGACGCTGGGTCGCCGCGCCATCGGCGCGGTTTTTGGCGCCGCCGGGCGCGGCGAAAAAAACCGCCGCGTCAAAGCGCACCAATTGCCGCCTGGGTGTATGCGATCGCGCCCGCTTCGGCGCGGGCCGCCGCGCCGATCGCGGCGCGCCGTCCGACGCGGCACACGCCACGTCCTTCTCTACTCTGCTCTGTTTTCAAATTCGTCGCGATTATGAGACACGGGGAAGGTATTGGCAAGCGGATTGCCGCAGCGGTGCGCGCGGACGGCGCATGAACACTGGCGCGCGGCGGCGCGCGCGCGGAAAAAGCGCCGCAATCAAGGCGCCGGTGACGCGGGCAAAATCCAAGGCCGAAGAGCCAGGGTCAGACCCTGAGGGTCTGACCCTCGATGTCTGCCGCCGGTTTTCTTCGACGTGTCGGCGCGCCGCGCGGGCATAAAAAAAACCCGGCGCCGAGGCGCCGGGTTGGCAGTGTGGCCGGCCGCCGCGCGCGGCGGCGCTGGCCGATGCTTAGTCCCAGTTCAGCGCGCCGCCGGTCTGGTATTCGGTGACGCGGGTCTCAAAGAAGTTGCGCTCCTTCTTCAGGTCGATCATCTCGCTCATCCACGGGAACGGGTTCTCTTCCTGGTCGAACAAGGTCTCCAGGCCGATCTGTTGGGCGCGGCGGTTGGCGATGAAGCGCAGGTAGCCCTTGAACATCGGCGCGTTCAGACCCAGCACGCCACGCGGCATGGTGTCTTCGGCGTAGGCGTATTCCAGGTCGACGGCCTTGAGGAACAGCACCTTGATCTCCTCGCGGAAGGCCGGCGTCCACAGCAGCGGGTTCTCCATCTTGATCGTGTTGATCAGGTCGATGCCGAAATTGCAATGCATCGACTCGTCGCGCAGGATGTACTGGTACTGCTCGGCGGCGCCCATCATCTTGTTCTGCCGGCCCAGCGCCAGGATCTGGGTGAAGCCGACGTAGAAGAACAGGCCTTCCATCAGGCAGGCGAAGACGATCAGCGACTTCAGCAGCTTCTGGTCGTTTTCCACCGTGCCGGTGGCGAAGGCCGGGTCGGTCAGGGTGTTGATGAAGGGGATCAGGAACTCGTCCTTGTCGCGGATCGACTTGACCTCGTTGTAGGCGTTGAAGATCTCGCCCTCGTCCAGGCCCAGCGATTCGACGATGTACTGGTAGGCGTGGGTGTGGATGGCCTCCTCGAAGGCCTGGCGCAGCAGGTACTGGCGGCATTCCGGCGCCGTGATGTGGCGGTAGGTGCCCAGCACGATGTTGTTGGCGGCCAGCGAGTCGGCGGTGACGAAGAAGCCCAGGTTGCGCTTGACCAGGCGGCGCTCGTCGTCGGTCAGGCCGTTCGGGTTCTTCCACAGCTCGATGTCGCGCTGCATGTTGACCTCTTGCGGCATCCAGTGGTTGGCGCAGCCGGCCAGGTATTTGTCCCAGGCCCATTTGTACTTGAAGGGCACCAGTTGGTTGACGTCGGTCTTGCCGTTGATGATGCGCTTGTCGTCGGCGTTGACGCGCAGCGCGACTTGTTCGGCGTTGGCCTCGCCGGCGATGCCGAGGCCGGTGGTCGGCTCGGCGGTGCCGAGCGGCGTTTGGTTGGCTGGACGCGGCGCGGCGGCCGACGTGGCTTCATCATCCCAAGACAACATGGTGGTGTTCCTTCCTATGGCCGGCGGGGCGCCGGCGTGTTCTGTAAAAAGAAGCGCCCGGCGGGGCCGGGTCGGTTCTAGGTGTATATTTTAGCGCCGCCGGCCGGGGCCGGGCGGCGGCGCTTTACTGCCGATTTACTTCATTACTGGCAGGCTTCGCATTCCTCGAAACCGTCGTCGCCCGGACGCAGGTAGCAGGCGGCGCCGTCGGCTTCGGCCTGGGCCGCGGCGGCGGCGGCCACACCGGCCGCCTGGGTCGCCAGCGCGCTGGCCGACATGCCGCCGTCGACCGACACGGCGTTCAACGCGCCGGTCTTGGAGGTCGACTTCTCCATGTGGGTGGCGGCGATGGTGCGCAGGTAGTAGGTGGTCTTCAGACCGCGCAGCCAGGCCAGCTTGTAGGTCTCGTCGAGTTTCTTACCGGAGGCGCCGGCCATGTAGATGTTCAGCGACTGGGCCTGGTCGATCCACTTCTGGCGGCGCGAGGCGGCCTCCACCAGCCAGCTTGGCGACACTTCGAAGGCGGTGGCGTAGATGTCGCGCAGGTCTTGCGGGATGCGGTCGATCTTGGCCAGCGAACCGTCGAAGTACTTCAGGTCGGAGATCATCACCTCGTCCCACAGGTCGCGCGCCTTCAGGTCGCGCACCAGGTAGGCGTTGATTTCGGTGAACTCGCCCGACAGGTTGGACTTGACGTACAGGTTCTGGAAGGTCGGCTCGATGCAGGCCGACACGCCGATGATGTTCGAGATGGTCGCCGTCGGGGCGATCGCCACGCAGTTCGAGTTGCGCATGCCGAACTGCTTGATGCGGTCGCGCACCGGGGTCCAGTCCATCGCCGACGAGCCGTCGACCTCCAGGTAGCCGCCGCGTTCTTCGGCCAGCAGCTTGACCGAGTCCTGCGGCAGGATGCCGCGGTCCCACAGCGAGCCCTTGTACGAGGCGTAGTGGCCGCGTTCCTCGGCCAGCTCGGTCGAGGACAGGTAGGCGTAGTAGCACACCGCTTCCATCGAGGTGTCGGCGAAGGCCACCGCCGTGTCCGACGAGAACGGCACGCGCATCATGTGCAGGCAGTCCTGGAAGCCCATCACGCCCATGCCGACCGGACGGTGGCGCATGTTCGAGTTGCGCGCCTTGTCGACGGCGTAGTAGTTGATGTCGATCACGTTGTCGAGCATGCGCATGGCGGTGCGGACGGTCTTTTGCAGCTTGACGTGGTCGAGCTTGCCTTCCTTCATGTGGGCCGGCAGGTTGACCGAGCCCAGGTTGCAGACGGCGATCTCGTCCGGACCGGTGTTGAGGGTGATCTCGGTGCACAGGTTGGAGCTGTGCACCATGCCGACGTGCGACTGCGGCGAGCGGATGTTGCACGGGTCCTTGAAGGTGATCCACGGGTGGCCGGTCTCGAACAGCATCGACAGCATCTTGCGCCACAGGTCGAGCGCGGCGATCTTCTTGCTGACGCGGATCTCGCCGGCGGCGGCCTTGGCTTCGTAGCCCAGGTAGGCCTTCTCGAAGGCCTTGCCGACCAGGTCGTGCAGGTCCGGCGCGTCGCTAGGCGAGAACAGGGTCCAGTCGGCCTTTTCCATCACGCGCTTCATGAACAGGTCGGGAATCCAGTTGGCCGTGTTCATGTCGTGGGTGCGGCGGCGGTCGTCGCCGGTGTTCTTGCGCAGGTCGAGGAACTCCTCGATGTCCATGTGCCAGGTTTCCAGGTAGGCGCAGACGGCGCCCTTGCGCTTGCCGCCCTGGTTGACCGCGACGGCGGTGTCGTTGACCACTTTCAGGAAGGGCACCACGCCCTGCGATTTGCCGTTGGTGCCCTTGATGTGGGCGCCCAGCGCGCGCACCGGGGTCCAGTCGTTGCCCAGGCCGCCGGCGAACTTGGCCAGCAGCGCGTTTTCCTTGATGGCGTCGTAGATGCCTTCCAGGTCGTCCGAGACGGTGGTCAGGTAGCACGACGACAGCTGCGAGCGCAGGGTGCCGGAGTTGAACAGGGTCGGGGTCGAGCTCATGAAGTCGAACGACGACAGCAGGTGGTAGAACTCGATGGCGCGCGCCTCGCGGTCGCTCTCGTTGAGGGCCAGGCCCATCGCCACGCGCATGTAGAAGGCCTGCGGCATTTCGATGCGGATGTCGCGCACGTGCAGGAAGTAGCGGTCGTACAGGGTCTGCAGGCCGATGTAGCCGAACTGCAGGTCGCGGTCGGCGACCAGGGCCTTGGCCAGGCGGGCCAGGTCGAACTCGGCCAGTTTGGCGTCGAGCAGCTCTTCCTTGATGCCGTTGGCGATGTAGCTGCCGAAGTATTCGACGTAGGCGGCGGCGGCGGCGGCCTGCGGCACCTCTTTGCCGAACACTTCCTTGCGGATGGTGTGCAGCAGAATGCGGGCGGTCACCTGCGAGTAGGCCGGGTCCTTCTCCATCAGCGCGCGGGCGGCCAGGATGGCGGACTTGTGCAGCTCTTCGACGGGCACGCCGTCGTACAGGTTCTTGACGGTCTCGGCCAGGATGGCGTCGGCGTCGACGTGTTTCTCCAGACCGACGCAGGCGGCGGCGATCAGGTCGCGCACCAGTTGCATGTCGAGCACGCGGCGTTGGCCGTTTTCGATGACGTGGATCTGCGGCGCGTCGATCTGCGCGGCGGCGCCCAGCGCCTCCTTCTGCGCGCGGCGCTCTTCCATGTGCTTGGCGCGGTACAACACGTAGGCGCGCGCGACGTCGTGCTCACCCGAGCGCATCAAGGACAATTCCACCTGGTCCTGCACATCCTCGATGTGGAAGGTGCCGCCGCCCGGCTGGCGGCGCACCAACGCCGCGACCACGCCGGCGGTCAGCTGTTCCACCAACTCGCGCACGCGGGCCGAGGCGGCGCCCTGGCCGCCGGTGACGGCGAGGAAGGCCTTGGTCATGGCGATGGCGATCTTCGACGGCTCGAAAGCGACGACGGCGCCGTTGCGGCGCAGGATGCGGTAATCGCCGAGCAGGCTCGCCGCCGTGGTGTGGCCGCTTGCCGCGCTCGCAGACGCTGGCGATACCGGCGCTGGATGGATGGAAGTGTCTTGTGTAGATTGCATTTAAGCTCCCCGGGATAACAGCGTGCAGTCGTACTGCGCGGCTAGTTGTTGTGTAAAAAAGGCCAAAATGAAGCGCCCAGCCTAGCTGCGGGCTGGGGTGACAGCGACAAAAAGGATTAGAAATCGGTTCGGTGGGCTAGTGGCGGACAGCTGAGCGTTCGGTGAACCTTTGACATGTTTGACCACTACATTTAGTGAATTGCGTGAATCGATACACTGATTGTAGTGTTCAAAAATGCCCAAGACAAGCGGAAATTTTGTTCAAAGCGGGAATATTCCTATTGACTTTCCGGCAGGCCAACCGGGAAGCGCAGCTCCCGGTTAGCACATACTAACGCATCGGCCCCGCTTGCCTTTTCCTTAAGCAGATGCATCCATGAAACAATGTATTTTTCCCAACTAAAACACGGCCCCGGGTCGGTTTTGCGGCCCGGCGCGATGTGTTCGTGGCCCTGCACGTCGCGCAGCGGATAGCGCTCCTGTAGTGCCAGGGTCAGCGCCGCCAGGGTGGCGTACTGGGCCGGCTCGAAGGGCAGATCGTCCGTCCCCTCCAGCTCGACGCCGATGGAAAACTCGTTGCAGCGCTCGCGGCCGTGGAACATCGAGACGCCGGCGTGCCACGCCTTGTCGTTGCAAGAAACATATTGCACGAGGCGGCCGTCGCGCCGGATGAAGAAGTGGCTGGACACCCGCAACCCGCGCAGGCCGGCCAGGGAGGGATCGGCATTATAGTCTAAGCGGCCGGTCAACAAGTCGGACACGTGCGGCCCGCCGAAGCGCCCGGCCGGCAAACTGATGTTGTGCACCACCAGCAGGCTGATGCCGGCGCCGTCCGGACGGGCGTCGAAATGGGGCGAATCGTAGCGGCGCGCGCCGGCGCACCAGCCGTCGGCGCCGAGCAGCAGCGGCGCGGACGGTGGCGGATTGCTGGTCGAAGTGTTCATCGAATTGGGCGTTGGATTGGGCGTTGGATTGGGCGTCGGAAGGTTCATTGAATGGCTCAGGTCTCCGGCTCCTGGATGCCCAGCTTTTGCATCTGGTAGCGCAGCTGGCGGAAGCTGATGCCGAGCAGCTGGGCCGCCTGGGTGCGGTTGTACTGGGTCTGCGCCAGCGCGCGCACGATGATGTCGCGCTCGATCTGGTGCAGGTAGTCGGGCAGGCTGGCCGGCAGCGCCTCCAGCGCAAGCAGCGGCGGCGCGGCCGGTTCGGCGGCGCACGACGACGCGCCCAGCTGGGCGGATTGGGCTGGCTGGGCTGCCTGGGCGGCGGCGGGGCCGGCGGCCGGCGCCGAGGCTGTCCCGGCGGGCGGCGCGCCGGCGGTGGCGCCGGCGGTGGCGCCGGCGCCGCCCTCGGCCGGCCGCGCGGCCTTCAGCGCCAAGTCGGCCACCTCGATGACGCCGTCGTCGGAGAAGGCCAGCGCGCGCTCGAGGATGTTCTCCAGCTCGCGCACGTTGCCGGGGAAGGCGTAGCCGCGCAGCGCCTCGAGCACCTGCGGCGCCAGCACCACGCGCTGGGCGAAGCTGCCCAGGCGGGCCAGGATGGCGTCGGTCAGCGGCCCCAGGTCGTCGAGCCGCTCGCGCAGCGGCGGCAGTTGCAGCTCGATGACGTTGAGGCGGTAGAACAGGTCCTGGCGGAAGCGCCCGCTCTCGACGCACTGCGCCAGGTCCTGGTGGGTGGCGCTGATGATGCGCACGTCGACCGGCTCCTCGGCGGTGGCGCCGAGCTTGCGCACGCGCCGCTCCTGGATGGCGCGCAGCAGCTTGACCTGCATCGCCAGCGGCAGGTCGGCCACCTCGTCGAGCAGCAGGGTGCCGCCGTTGGCGGCCTGGAAGAAGCCGTCGCGCTCCTCGGCGGCGCCGGTGAAGGCACCCTTGCGGTAGCCGAAGAACTCGGCCTCCATCAGCGCCTCGGGGATGGCGCCGCAGTTGACGGCGACGAAGGGCTTGCCGGCGCGCGAGCTTTGCGCGTGGATCTCGCGCGCGGCCAGCTCCTTGCCGCTGCCGGACTCGCCGTGGATGGCGATCGGCGCCATCGAGCGGGCCAGCCGGGCGATCTGCGCGCGCAGCGCCTGGATCACCGCCGAGTCGCCCTTCAGCCGACTGGCGGCCGGCGGCGCCGGCGCCTCGGCGGCCGGCGCGTTCAGGCGCAGCGCCGACTGCACCATCAGGCGCAGCTGGTCCAGCGCCACCGGCTTGGAGACGTAGTCGAAGGCGCCGGCCTTGAGCGCGACGACGGCGTTGTCGGCGCTGCCGAAGGCGGTGACGACGGCGATCGGGGTGTTCTTGTAGGCGGCCACCACCTCGCGCACCAGCTCCAGGCCGAGGCCGTCGGGCAGGCGCATGTCGGTCAGCACCAGCGCGTAGTCGTGCTCGGGCAGCAGGGCGCGCGCCTGCGCCAGGGTGGCGGCGCTGTCGACGTCGAGGCCCATGCGCACCAGGGTGATCTCGAGCAGCTCGCGCAGGTCCGCCTCGTCGTCGACGACCAGGACGCGGGGACAGGCGCGGACAGCGGTCATGGCACTTCCTTTACTGTGGCGCGCTCAGGCGACCGGCACGGCCGCCGCGGCCGGCCGGGCGAAGGTGACGACGAAGCGGCCGCTGGAACGGCGGCCGTCGGCGCCGGCCTCGGCCCCGACGGCGCCGGCGGTCTCGCCGTCGGCGTCGAAGCGGTACTCGTAGTCGAGCATCGCTTCGTTATTCAAGCACAGTTCGCGCGCCAGATACAAGCCCAGTCCGGTGCCCTTGCTCGAGGTGGTGTAGAACGGTTCGAACAAATGCGCCCTCACCTCGGGCGTGATGCCCGGGCCGTCGTCCTGCACGTGCAATTCGAGGCGGCGGCCGTTGTCGCTAATCAGATACAGGCGGATGCTGGCCGGGCCGCCGCTGGCGTAGCGCACCGCGTTGTTGAGCAGGTTGAGCACCACCTCGCGCAGGTGCAGCGGGTCGAAGCGCACCGCCGCGCCGGCGGCCACGTCGAGCCGCAGCAGTTCGGCCGCCAGGCCGTGGCCGGCGTCGAACTCGGCCTTGAGCTCGGCCAGGAAGGCGGCCAGCGCCAGCGGCTCGCCGTGCGGCTGCACCTTGCGCGACAGTTGCAGGATGTCCTCGACCATGCGGTTGACGCGGGCCACGTTGTCGCCGACGATCTGCAGCAGGCGCTGCTGGCCGGCGCCGGCCAGGTCCTCGGCCAGCAGCGCGGTGGCGTGGCCGATGGCCGACAGCGGGTTGCGCACCTCGTGGGCGATGCTGGCGGTGAGCCGGCCCATCGAGGCCAGCTTGAGCTCCTGGGCGCGGTTCTCGATGCCGCCGACGTCCTGCAGGAAGATCACGCTGCGTTCGGTGTCCAGGCCGCTGGTGTCGACCGCCGCGAAGCGCAGCTTGAGGTGGGCCAGCAGGTCGCGCCGCGCGCGCCAGGCCGCCGTCACGCCCTGCAGCGCGTTGTCGTGGTAGGGCTTGATGGTGACGAAGGCGCTGTCCTGCGCCGGCGCGGCGCGCCAGCGGGCGTAGGCCTGGGCCAGCGGCTGCAGCGCCGCCGCGTCGGCCAGGCGCGGCCGGGCGGTGCCGTCGAGCCCCTCGAGCGCGGCCAGGCCGAGCATCTGCTGGGCCGCCGGGTTGCCGGCCAAGACCTCGCCGTCCGGCCCGATGACCAGGATGCCGTCGCCCACCGTGGCCATCACCAGGCGGTTGACGGCCTGCTGCACGTCGATCTCGACGCCGCGTTGCAGCGCCAGCGCCTCCTGGCCGATCAGGCGGGCCGCCATGCGGTTGACCACCAGCACGGCGGCGAAGAAGGCGGCGCAGTACAGGCCGGCCTGCAGCAGCGCCGTCTCGCCGTCGAGCAGCAGGGTGCGGTAGATGCTCTCGCCCAGCACGAACAGGGTGACCAGGGCGGCGCAGAACAGCGCCAGCAGCAGCGGCGCCAGGATCGCCACGCCGGCCAGGGGGAACAGGTAGAGGATGGCCAGGCCGCTGCGGGCGCCGCCGGCGGCCAGGTAGAGCAGCGAGATCAGCGCCAGGTCGCAGACGATCTGCGCCATCAACTGCAGCAGGAAGCGGCGCCGCACATACAGCGTGGTCAGGGCGAAGCCGAGCGCCAGCAGCAGGTAGGCGACGCAGACGCGGCCGTACAGCGGGTCGGCGCCGCCGCGCGCGCCGTGGCCGGCCTGGTCGACGCTGAGGTAGACCAGCAGCACCAAGGCGATTGCCACCCGCGTGCCGTTGAGCGTTTGCAGGGAGCGCCAGAAGGTCTCGCGCGTTGCTGCCGACAAGGCCTGCAGGCGCGCGACCACCGTCAGGGAGCCGGCAGGCGGGCGTGCGCGGCGCTGCAGTAGTCCAGGCCCTTGGCCTGCACCGTCTCCGAGGCCGGGTAGTAGATGCCGCAGTGGGCGCAGCACAGCATGGTTTCGATCTCGGCGGCGGCGCGGCGGCCGCGCGCCGCGCCGCCCCGCTCCGCGTCCGGCGGCGGCGCCTGGCGGCGCGGCTGCGGCGGACGGCCGCCCTGCAATTTGGTACGGATGGCGAACATGACCAGGAAAACCAGGCCCAGCCAGAACAAGATGCGCGTCATGCCAATCCCCGATGCAAGACCACTTCAAACACGAACCGGCTGCCGACGTAGGCCAGCAGCAGGGTGGCGAAACCGGCCAGGGTGAAGCTGAGCGCGGTCTTGCCGCGCCAGCCACGGAAGCGGCGGCCGGCCAACAGGGCCGCGAACAGCAGCCAGGACAGCATGGTGAAGACCGACTTGTGGTCCCATTTCAGGGCCTGGCCGAACAATTGTTCCGAAAACACGATGCCCGACAGGACGGTCAGGCTGAGCAGCACGAAGCCGAAGCCGATCAGGCGGAACAGCAATTTCTCCATCGTCAGCAGGGCCGGCAGCTGGTCCAACGCGCCGGCCAGGAAGCCGCCGCCCTCGGTGCGGGTGTGCAGGCGCGACTCCTGCAGCGCCATCAGCACGGCGTGGAAGGCGGCGATGGTCAGGCTGCTGTAGGCCATGATGGCGATGGCGATGTGCCAGCCGAACATGCCGGACTTGCCCTCCAGCGTCACCAACACGCCGGGGAACAGCGCCTGCAGCGCCACCGACAGGGCGGCGCTGGGCATGACCAGGCGGCGCAGGCCGTCCAGGCTGAAGTTGCGGTTCTCCACCCAGTAGGCGCAGACCGAGACCCACAGCGCCGACGACAGCATGGTGGCGAAGCCGATGCGCAGGGTGCCGGGCGCCAGCACGTCGAACCACAGGGCGACGCCGTGCACCAGCCAGGCCAGGCCGGTGACGGCGGTGATCAGGGCGCCCTGGCGCGCGGGCAACAGGGCACAAACGAGGTACAGCGCGGCGGCTGCGATGAGGAGGATGGTCTGCATAGGCGAAGTTTACACCACAAGGGCGGGCGTGTGCGCTCCGCCGCGCTTTTCGCGCCGTGCCGGCCGCCACCCCGCAATGCGGCTGGCAGGGGTCAGACCCCGCATGGCGCCAAGGCGGGGAGTCTGACCCCGGCGTCCGGGGTGCGGGGTCAACGCTCAATCCCAAGCCGCCTAGTCGATGGCGGCGACGCGGATCTCGTCGTTGTGGTGGCGCTGCTGCTCCTCCATCACCAACTGGCCCAGCTCGCGCTTGAGGGCGTTGAACTCGGCCGAGGCCGGGTCGCGCAGGCGCGGCAGGTCGACCAGGATGTCGCGCTTGACGGTGCCGGGGCGGTAGGTCATGACGACGATGCGGTCGGCCAGGTAGATCGCCTCCTCGATCGAGTGGGTCACGAAGATGATCGTCTTCTTTAACTCGGACCAGATGCGCAGCAGCTCGTCCTGCAGGTTGCGCCGGGTCAGCGCGTCGAGCGCGCCGAACGGTTCGTCCATCAGCATGATCGGCGAGTCGAGCGCCAGCACGCGGGCGATGGCGACGCGCTGGCGCATGCCGCCCGACAGGTCCTTGGGGAAGCGCGTCTTGAAGTCGCCCAGCGACAGCATCTGCAGCAGCTGGTCGACCTTGGCGTCGATCTGCGCCGGCGCCAGGCCCTTGATCTCCAGGCCGAAGGCGATGTTCTTCTCCACCGTCATCCAGGGGAACAGCGCGTATTCCTGGAACACCATGCCGCGCTCGGGGCCGGGGCCGGTGACCAGCTTGCCGTCGGCGCGGATCTGGCCGGACGAGGGCGGCGCGAAGCCGGCCACCGCGTTGAGCAGGGTCGACTTGCCGCAGCCCGAGGGGCCGAGCAGGCAGACGAACTGGCCCTGCGGAATGTCGAGGTTGATGTCCTTGAGGGCGACGACCTCGCGGCTGTCGGTCTTGAAGACCTTGTTGACGCCGGCGATGGTGATGTGGGCTGCGCTCATTGGTTCTCCAGGCCGCGGTGCCAGCGCAGCAAGTGGTTGTTGAGTTTGTTCATGGCGACGTCGATGGCCAGGCCGATCAGGCCGATGCTGATCATGCCGGCGATGATCTTGTCCGACCAAAAGTATTCGCGCGCCTCGAGGATGCGGAAGCCCAGGCCGTTGTTGACGGCGATCATCTCCGAGACGATGACGACGATGAAGGCGGTGCCGATGCCGATGCGCACGCCCGACAGGATGTACGGCACGGCGGCCGGCAGGATCACCCGCAGGAACATGGTCGAGCCGGAGGCGCCCAGGTTGCGCGCGGCGCGCAGGTAGATGCCGTCGACCTGGCGCACCCCGGCGATGGTGTTCATCAGCACCGGGAAGAAGGCGCCCAGGGCGATCAGGAACACGGCCGGCGGGTTGCCCAGGCCGAACCAGAGGATAGACAGGGGGATGTAGGCGATCGGCGGGATCGGCCGCAGCAGTTGCACCAGCGGGTTGAGCCAGGCATAGACGCGCGGCTGGGCGCCCATCGCCAGGCCGAGCGGCAGGGCCAGGCCGGCGCCGATGACGAAGCCGAGCACCACGCGGTACAGGCTGCCGATGGAGTCGGTGATCAGCTCGCCGGAGACGGCCCACAGCAGCCAGGAGCCGGCCGCCGGATCATAGGGTTGCATCGGCAGCAGGTAGGCGATCCACTTCTCCAGCACCGCCAGCGGCGACGGCAGCACCTGCGGATTGACCAGGCCGGCCATCGCCGCCGCCTGCCACAGGGCCACCACCACGACCGGGACGACCAGGCCGACGCCGACCTCGCGCCACTTCGAATTTGCCATGCAGACTCCCCTGCCGCCGCGCGGCGGCCTGTGATTAGCGAGTGATAAGCGGCGCTTACGGCGCCGCCCTTCTTATTAGTGCTACTTATATATGTATGTAGCGCCGCTTGGCCACCTACTTGACGTTCAGACTCTTCTTGGCGGCGTCGAGCAGGTCGGTCTTGACCCAGTCCTTGGCCACTGGCGGCTTGCTCATCTTGCCGACGCCGGTCTTGACCATCACGTCGGTGGTGGTCTGGATGTGCTCGGGGCTGATGTCGTAGGAGTACGGCGAGTTGCCGATGGCGTCGTCGAAGTCGTCCTTGGTGAGCTGGCCCTTGAACACCGTCTCGCGCACGTACTTCTCGGCGATCGCCTTGTTGTCGATGAAGGTCTTGGTCGCCTCGACGAAGCAGCGCATGAACTTCTCGGCCACCGGCCGCTTGTCCTTGTAGAACTTCTCGGTCATCACCATGGTGCGCACCGGCTCGCCGATCGGCGTGTCGTAAGGCTTGACGATCTCGTTGCCGAAGCCCTTGTTGATGGCCTGCGACGATTGCGGCTCGGACTGCATCATGGCGTCGATGTTCTTGCCCAGCAGCGCCTGGTTCAAATCGGCGTAGGCGAGGAACACCAGTTGCACGTCCTTGCCCGGCTGGTCCGACACCGTCAGGCCGTTCTGCTGCAACTCGGCCAGCAACAGCACCTCCTGGATGCCGCCGCGCGTCACGCCGACCCGCTTGCCCTTCAGGTCCTTGATGCTCTTGAGCTTGAGGTCGGCGCGGCCGACCAGCCGCGCGCCCCCCTTGGCGAAGCCGGCCACGATGAAGATCGGCGCGCCGCCGGCGCGGCCGGAGATGGCCGCCTCGGAGGCGGTGGTGCCGACGTCGAGCTCGCCGGCGATGATCGCCTGCATCACGTCGAGCCCCTTGGCGAAGATGTGCTCCTCGACCTTGATGCCGCACTTGGGGGCGATCTCCTTGATGTAGGCGACGGCGCCGTAGTGGGCGAACTTCAGGTTGCCGAGGCGCACCACGTCCTGCGCCCGCGCCGCGCCGGCGGCCAACAACGCAGTCGACAACGCTGCCAGGGTCAGGGTCTTGCCTATCGATACGAGTTTCATCCGCGCTCTCTCCAAGTGGGTGTTGCAAAGGTGCACCGATCATACCAAGCCCGGGCGCGCTTGCCTATCGCCGGTCCGCCCGCGCCGCGCCGGCGTGACATTGTGTGTATTTATCCATGTTGAAAAAGTGCATAATGGCAAGTTTTTAAAAATTCACAACAGTCAATATTGACTGATTCAACACGCGCGCGAACGCACGAAACAAAGGTAGATGATGACGAAGCAAACCAAACCCTCCCTTCCACAACTGGCCCGCCGCGCCTGCGCCCTGGCGTTGGCGCTCGGCGTGGCGGCCTGCGGCGGGGGCGGCGGCGGCGGCGGCGCGGCGGCCACGGTCGCCGCACCGGCCACGGTCGCCGCACCGGCCGGTCTGAGCGCCATCGCCGGCAACACCGGCGGCCGTTTCCTGCTCGACGGCAAGGGTGCCGACGCCCGCTTCGCCGATATCGTCGATTTCGCCGGCGACGCCGCCGGCGGCTTCTACGTGGCCGACGCCGCCTATGGCCAGACCGGCGCCGTGCGCAAGGTCGACAAGGACGGTGTGGTGACCACGCTGACCAACGCGGCCCCCGGCCACGTCGACGGCGACCGCGCCCACGCCCGCGTCGAGGGCGTGCGCAGCGTCAGCGTGGCGCCCGACGGCAAGGTCTACCTGCTCGATGGCGGTGCCCAGGGCGTCCACGTCCGCCTGCTGGGCGCCGACGGCGCCATCCGCACGCTGGCCACGCTGGAGCGCGACTTGGCCGGCGCCGGCCGCATCGCCGCCGCCAGCGGCGGCGTGGTCTACATCGCCGCGCCCGGCGCGCTGGCCCGCATGGCGGCCGACGGCCGGGTCGCGCTGGTCCAAGGCAGCGCCTACGGCGGCGGCAACGACTATCTGCGCGACGACATCGCGCTGGCGCCGAACGGCGACGTGTATGCCATCAGAGACGCCAGCATCAGCCGGGTCACGCCGGACGGCAAGCTCAGCGTGCTGGCGCGCCGCGACCCGATGTCCGACGGCCGCGACGGCACGTTGGCCGAGGTCGGCGTGGGGCGGGTGCTCGGCCTGGCCGTGCGCAGCAACGGCGACATCCTGCTGGCCGACGGCGGGCGCGGCTTCGGCGGCAGCGAATACAAGCTGCGTCAGATCAGCGGCGGCCGGATCACCACCCTGTTCAGCGAGCACAGCCGCGCCGGCTACCCGTTCCAGCGCGATATCGGCGCCAAGCCGCTGCGCCTGGCGGCCGACGGCACGATGCTGATCGCCAGCAACGGCATGCTGCACCGCGTCGGCAGCGACGGCGCGCTGGCGCCGCTGGCCGGCCTGGCCGACGACAACGAGGGCTACGGCGTCGACGGCCGGGGCGCGGCGGCGCGCTACTTCGCGCCCGGCATGCTGGGCGCCGACGGCGCCGGCAACGTGTATTCGATCGAAGGCACCGGCGGCGTGGTGCAGGCCATCTTCGCGCCCTCCTCGCTGGTGCTGCGCAAAACCGCGCCGGACGGCACCGTCAGCACGCTGGCCAAGTCCGACGCCGGCGCGCCCAGCGGCATCGCCGTCAGCCGCGACGGCAAGGTCTACGTCTCGCTGCAGCCGGCCGGCATCGGCCAGCAGCGCTGGCTGGGCGGCGCGGTCTACCAGGTGCTCGACGGCCAGCGCCTGGTGCTGCTGGCCGGCGTGCCCGAGGCGGCCGCCAGCGAACCGCGGCAGCGCGACGGCGTCGGCGCGGCGGCCCGCTTCAACCATCCCGCGCTGGCCGGCATCGACGCCGACGGCAACCTGTTCCTGCGCGACGGCGACGGCTTCCGCAAGATCGACGCCAAGGCGGCGGTGAGCACCATCGCCGCCCTGCCGGCCGGCCTCAACGCGGCGGCGGACGGCAACGTCTACACGGCCGACGCCAAGCACGGCGTGGTCTACCGCACCACGCCGGCCGGCGCGCGCAGCGTGGTGGCCGGCGTGCTGGACCAGCACGGCACCATCCTCGGCGCGCTGCCCGGCCAGCTCGACCACCCGAGCTCGATCGTCGCCACCGGCCCCGGCAGCTTCGCCGTGGCCAGCGGCGCCGCCATCGTGCGCCTGGTGCTGCCCTAACCGTGGCCGTGGCCGGCGCCGCGTCGGCGCCGCCGCGCCCTACTCGCCCCGGTACTTGCCGTAGATGGCGCGGTAGCGCCCGCTCTTGCGCAGTTGCGCCAGGCCGGCGTTGAAGTCGTCGCGCAGTTGCGCGTCGCGGAACACCGGCCGGTAGTCGCGCGGGTCGGCGCGGGTGAAGGCGTGCTCGTCGACGGCCGGCATGACGAAGGCCGGGTCGCGCTCGCGCCGCTGCCACACATAGTATTGGAAGATGGTGCGGTCGCTCAGCACCACGTCGTAGCGGCCCAGCGCCAGCAGCAGCGGCTGGGCCGCCTGGTTGTTGCGCTCGACGTAGTCGGGCGAGCGGCTCAGCGCGCCCAGCCATTCCGGGTAGCGCTTGGCGGCGCCGACGAAGGCCATGATGCTGCGCCCGCGCAGCTGCTCGGGCCGCTCGATGTGCAGCTTGCGCGCGCGCAGGGTGTAGAACACGTTGTCGTACAGCACCGGCGGCTCGGCGTAGTGGCCGCGCCCGGCCATGTCCTCGCCGACGTCCATCATGATGGCGTCGACCCGGCCGCTGCGGTAGGCGACCGGCAGGCGCCCCATCGGCAGGTACTCGGCGCGCAGCGTGTGGCCGCGCAGCGCCAGCGCCTCGCGCACCACCTCGACCTCGATGCCGCCGTCCTGTTCGACCAGGATGTAGGGCGGCAGGTTGTCGCCGAAGCCCATGCGCACGGTGGCCGCCGGCGCGGCGCCGCCGGCCAGCGCGCCGCCCAGGGCGGCGCACCACAGCAAGCAGCGCCAACGCCACACTCTTCTCATGCGCACTCCCGGGAAACCGCAACGGCCAAAGGCGAAATGATAACAGGACTGGCGCCGCCGGCCCCTGCCCGATGGGGTAAAATGGCGGCCATCGTCCGGCCCGCCGCCGGCACCCACCCAGACAGATTGCAGGTTTCCCCATGCTAGATAATCTTACCCAACGCCTCGCCAAGGTCGTCAAGACCATGCGCGGCGAGGCGCGCCTGACCGAGGCCAACACCGCAGAGATGCTGCGCGAAGTGCGCCTGGCCCTGCTCGAGGCCGACGTCGCCCTGCCGGCCGTGCGCGAGTTCATCGCCAAGGTCAAGGAAAAATCCATGGGCGAGGAGGTGATCTCCTCGCTGACGCCGGGCCAGGCCCTGGTCGGCGTGGTGCAGCGCGAGCTGGCCGCCATCATGGGCGCCGACCTCGGCCCCGAGGCCTCCCAGCTCAGCTTCGCCCAGCAGCCGCCGGCGATCATCCTGATGGCCGGCCTGCAGGGCGTCGGCAAGACCACCACCGTCGGCAAGCTGGCCAAGTACCTGAAGGAGGAAAAGAAGAAGAAGGTGCTGACCGTCTCGGCCGACGTCTACCGTCCCGCCGCGATCGCCCAGCTGCAATCGGTGACCGCCCAGGTCGGCGCCGACTTCTTCCCCTCCACCGCCGCCGACAAGCCGGTCGACATCGCCCTGGCCGCGCTGGACTGGGCCAAGAAGCACTACCACGACGTGCTGATCATCGACACCGCCGGCCGCCTCGGCATCGACGAGGAGATGATGCGCGAGATCGCCGCCGTGCACGCCGCCGTCAAGCCGATCGAGACCCTGTTCGTGGTCGACGCCATGCTCGGCCAGGACGCCATCAACACCGCCAAGGCCTTCAACGACGCGCTGCCGCTGACCGGCATCGTGCTCACCAAGCTCGACGGCGACGCCCGCGGCGGCGCCGCCCTGTCGGTGCGCCACATCACCGGCAAGCCGATCAAGTTCGCCGGCGTGTCGGAAAAACTCGACGGCCTGGAGGCCTTCGATCCGCAGCGCATGGCCAACCGCATCCTCGGCATGGGCGACATCATGGCCCTGGTCGAGGAGGCGCGCAAAGGCGTCGACACCAAGGCGGCCGCCGAGCTGGCGCAGAAGATCAAGGTCGGCGGCAAGTTCGACATGAACGACTTCAAGGCCCAGCTGGGCCAGATGAAGAAGATGGGCGGCATGGCCAGCCTGGTCGACAAGCTGCCGGCCCAGTTCCAGCAGGCCGCCGGCGGCGCCAACATGGACCAGGCCGACAAGCAGGTGCGCCGCATGGTCGGCATCATCGATTCGATGACGCCGCAGGAGCGCGCCAAGCCGGAGCTGATCAAGGCCACCCGCAAGCGCCGCATCGCCGCCGGCGCCGGCGTCCAGGTGCAGGAGGTCAACCGCATGCTGACCCAGTTCGAGCAGATGCAGACCATGATGAAAAAGCTCTCCGGCGGCGGCATGATGAAGATGATGCGCTCGATGAAGGGCATGATGCCGGGCATGCGCTAGGCGCCTTGCGCCCGCTGTTCGCCCTCTATATTAGTACGGCGACAAGACCGACGACACCGCCCCGCAGCCCCTGCGCGGCGGTGTTTTTTCGTGCAAAAGCCAGTGTCCACGCCCTTTCGCGGTGCACGGGCGCGCCGCGGCCCCCATTTACGTGGCGTTTGCGGGAAAAATAACGAAAAACACTTGCATCCACGGTAAATCCCCACCAATATTAGCCGTGCGATCAATTGCGCAATTTTCCATGTGTTCGTTAAGGAGGCTCGAAGATGGCAACAGCCAAAAAAACCCCAGCAGCAGAACCAGCTAAAAAGGCCGCGGCCGCCAAACCCGCAGCCGTGAAAAAAGCAGCACCCGCCAAACCAGCCGCAGCCAAGAAAGCCGCTCCTGCAACGCCGCGCAAGCCGAACGCCGCTTTCATGAAAGAGATGACGCCTTCCGCCGTGTTGGCCGCCGTCGTCGGCGCCACGCCGCTGCCGCGTACCGAAGTGACCAAGAAGGTCTGGGACTACATCAAAAAGCTCGACCTGCAAGATCCGGCCAACCGCCGCATGATCAATGCCGACGACAAGCTCAAAGCAGTATTCGGCGGCAAAGCCCAAGTGTCCATGTTCGAAATGACCAAGCTCATTTCCGACCATCTGAAATAAGCGCAGCGGCCCGACGGCCGCGCCGAAGTGCCCCCGCTCGCGTCGCGACGGGGGCATTTTTTTCGTTTGAAGGTTTGTGGCGGCGCGACGCCGTGGCGGGCGCGCCTACAGCGGCGCCGCGGGCTTCCAGTTGTTCCAGGCCGCCAGCACGGCGTTGGGGTACTCCGGCCGGCCCCGGCTGCCGTTGTAGCGGCCCAGGGCGAGGAACAGGTTGCCCGCCTCCATGTCGATGTACATGCGCAGGATGGCGCAGCCGTAGCGCAGGTTGGTTTGCATGTCGAACAGGGCGCGCCGGTCGCGGTCGCCGATCACGTTGGTCCAGAACGGCATCACCTGCATGTAGCCGCGCGCGCCGACCATCGAGACGGCGTACTTGCGGTAGGCCGACTCGACCTGGATCAGGCCGAGCACCATGGCCGGATCGAGGCCGGCGCGCTTGGCCTCGTACCAGGCGGTGGCGAGGAACTCCTCGCGCACCTGCTGGTCCGGCAGCTTGCGCCGCAGCCGCTGCGACATCTGCGCCAGCCAGTCCTGGTAGCGCAGCCGCTCGGCCGCGTTGGCGAAGGCCGGCCGTGGCGGCCGGCTGTCGCGGATCGAATTGGCCAGCGCCAGCCGCACCGCGTCGGCCAGCGCCTCCTCCTTCTGGTTGCCGGCCCGCGCCGGCGCGCACAGCAGGACGCCGGCCAGCGCCAGCGCCAACAGCGCCAAGCAAGGCGCCGGCGGCGCCGGCGCGCGGACGGCGGGGACCGCGCGCGGCATCACTTCTGCATCTTGCCCTGGACGAAGGCGATGATCTCGGCCAGCGGCACGGCGCTGGCCTCGGTATCGCGGCGGCCCTGGTATTCCAGGTTGCCTTCCTTCAGGCCGCGCTCGCCGATGACGACGCGGTGCGGCACGCCGATCAGCTCCCAGTCGGCGAACATGGCGCCCGGACGCTGGCCGCGGTCGTCGACGATGACGTCGATGCCGGCCGCCTGCGCGTCGGCGTACAACTGCTCGGTGGCCTGTTTGACCATCTCGCTGCGGTCCATCCCCATCGGGCACAGCACCAGCTCGAACGGCGCCAGCGCGGTCGGCCAGATGATGCCCTTGTCGTCGAAGTTCTGCTCGATCGCCGCGCCCAGGATGCGGGTGATGCCGATGCCGTAGCAGCCCATCTGCAGCGGCGCCGGTTTGCCGTTCTCGTCGAGGAAGGTGGCCTTCATGCTCTCCGAGTAGGCGGTGCCGAGCTGGAACACGTGGCCCACCTCGATGCCGCGCTCGATGGCCAGCACGCCCTTGCCGTCCGGCGAGGCGTCGCCCTCGACGACGTTGCGCAGGTCGGCCACCAGGGCCGGCTCGGCCACGTCGCGGCCCCAGTTGGCGCCGGTGTAGTGGAAGCCGGCGTCGTTGGCGCCGCAGACGAAGTCGGCCATGTTGGCGACGCTGCGGTCGGCCACCACGGTGACCGCCGCCTTGGTGCCGATCGGGCCCAGGTAGCCCGGCACGCAGCCGTACACGTCGAGGATCTCCGCCTCGGTGGAGAAGCGGTGGTTGGCCAGGCCGGCGACCTTGCCGGCCTTGATCTCGTTGAGCTCGTGGTCGCCGCGCAGCAGCAGCATGAAGTGCTGCTGGGTGGTCTTGCCGTCGGCCTCAAGGTCGACGGTCAGCGCCAGCGTCTTGACGGTCCGGCTCAACGGCAGGCCCAGCTGGGCGGCCACCTGCTCGCACTTGGTGGCGTCCGGCGTGGCGGTCTTGACCAGGGCGGCGCCGGCGGCGGCGCGCGGCGCGGCCGGGGCGACCGCCTCGGCCGCCTCCATGTTGGCGGCGTAGTCGGAGTCGGGGCAGTAGACCAGCGCGTCCTCGCCGGTGCTGGCGATGACGTGGAACTCGTGCGAGCCGGAGCCGCCGATGGCGCCGTTGTCGGCCGCCACGGCGCGGAACTGCAGGCCGAAGCGGTTGAAGATGCGCGTGTAGGCGTCGAACATCACCTGGTAGGAGGCCTGCATGCCGGCCGCGTCGCGGTCGAAGGAGTAGGCGTCCTTCATGGTGAACTCGCGGCCGCGCATCAGGCCGAAGCGCGGACGGCGCTCGTCGCGGAACTTGGTTTGGATGTGGTAGAAGTTCAGCGGCAGCTGGCGGTAGGACTTGATCTCGCTGCGCACCACGTCGGTGATGACCTCCTCGGAGGTCGGCTGGAAGGCGAATTCGCGGCCATGGCGGTCCTTCAGGCGCAGCAGTTCGGCGCCCATCTTGTCCCAGCGGCCGGTCTCCTGCCACAGTTCGGCCGGCTGCACCAGCGGCATCAGCAGCTCGATGCCGGCGGCGCGGTTCATCTCCTCGCGCACGATGGCCTCGACCTTGCGGATCACCCGCAGGCCCATCGGCATATAGGTGTAGATGCCGGAACCGAGGCGTTTGATCATGCCGGCGCGCATCATCAACTGGTGGCTGACGATTTCGGCGTCGGACGGCGCTTCTTTAAGCGTGGAAATAAAAAATCGGGAGGCGCGCATAACGGTGAATTCTTTTTAAAAAGAGAGGGTTATAATCAACCTAATTTTAAAGGATTAGCTGGCTGATGCGTCCATACTTTATACAAATGCGATCAATTGATGGCGTTCCGGCCGTTTTCGTACCCCGAAAACCCAGCCGGCGCGCGGATTTGTGGGCAAAAATATAAGAGGGACGCGCTGTCGCAGAAAGTTTGAGGTGCAATATGCTCGACCGTGAAGGGTTTCGGCCCAACGTCGGCATCATCCTGCTCAACGCCCAAAACGAGGTGTGGTGGGGCAAGCGGGTGCGCGAGCACTCATGGCAATTTCCGCAGGGCGGCATCAAATACGGGGAAACGCCGGAGCAGGCGATGTACCGCGAGCTGGAGGAGGAGATCGGACTACGACAGGAGCACGTCAAAATCGTCGGCCGCACGCGCGACTGGCTGCGCTATGAGGTGCCCGACCACTTCATCAAGCGCGAGATCCGCGGCCACTACCGCGGCCAGAAGCAGATTTGGTTCCTGTTGCGCATGTGTGCGCGCGACAACGACGTCAACCTGCGGCTGACCGACCATCCCGAGTTCGACGCTTGGCGCTGGCACGACTACTGGGTGCCGCTCGACGTGGTCATCGAGTTCAAGCGCGAGGTGTACCAGCGCGCGCTGCAGGAGCTGTCGCGCTTCCTGACCTGGCCGGCGCACGGCAGCGGCCACCACCGCCACACGGCGCGCTACCTGCGCCAGCCGCACGGCCCCAAGCCGGCCGCCGAGGCCGAGGCCCAGCCGGCGACGGCAGAGTGCGCCGCCGAAGCCGAGCCGCAACTGGCGCTGCCGGCCAAGAGCGGCGGCTGAGCCAGCGGCAACGGAATGAACAAGGGCCGGATCGCCAGATCCGGCCCTTTTCTTTTGCACCGCACAACCGGGGTCAGTGCCGACATTCGGACACGAGCTCAACAATTAGCGGATGAGGTTCGCGCCTCCCCGCCTCTTCCTATCCCCGTGGAACCGGCACTACGGTTGAGGCCGTGTCCGAATGTCGGCACTGACCCCGGGGTTACGAGGTTGCGGGCTTAGACGATGCGGCAGGCCTCGGCGAAGCTCAGCCGGGGCGCGCGCGGGCGCACCTTGGCCGGCTCGCCGTAGCCCAGGCTGCAGACGAAGTTGGCGCGCACCGGCGTGCCGGCGAAGAAGGCGGCGTCGAGCTTGTCGGCGTCGAAGCCGGACATCGGCCCGCAGTCCAGGCCGATGGCGCGCGCCGCCATGATCAGGTAGGCGCCCTGCAGCGAGGAGTTGCGCAAGGCGGTGTCGGCGATCGCCTTGGCGTTGCCGACGAACCAGCTGCGGGCGTCGACGGCCGGCGACAGCTGCGGCAGCTTTTCGTAGAACTCCATGTCCATGCCGACGATCACCGTCACCGGCGCCTGCTCGACCTTGGCCTGGTTGCCCGGCGCCATGCACGGCAGCAGCCTGGCCTTGGCCTCGGCGCCCTTGACGAAGACCAGCCGCGCCGGCGATGAGTTGGCCGCCGTCGGCGCCCACTTGAGCAGGTCGAACAGATGCTCCAGTTGGGCGTCGCTGACCTCGCGCGGCTGCCAGCCGTTGTGCGTGCGGGCGGCGTAGAACAGGGTGTCGAGGGCGGTGTCGTTGAGCATGTCGGCTCCAGCAAAGGTTGGTTGGGGAACGGAAACACCCTGTCAGCCTACACATTTTCTCCAGGGGGTACAATGGCGCCTGCCTTTTCCTCACCAGCACACGACCATGTTCACACCCTCCTCCGACGACGTGCGCCGCTTCTTCTGCGACGCCCACCGCAAGCACCACGCCAAGGAAATCCTCAGCCCGATCGAGGCCATGGCGGCCGACTGGATCGTCCAACACCCCGAATACGACGAGGCGCTGCGCGACGTCGAGGCGGCGCTGGCGCGCGACTACTCGGTCGAGGGCGGCCAGGCCAACCCCTTCCTGCACCTGGCTATGCACCTGTCGATCAGCGAGCAGTTGTCGATCGACCAGCCGCGCGGCATCCGCGCCGCCTGCCAGGAGCTGGCGCGCCGGCTCGACTCCGAGCACGCCGCCCATCACGAGGTGATGGAGTGCCTGGGCCAGATGATCTGGACCTCGCAGCGCGCCGGCCTGCCGCCGGACACCGAGAGCTATGTCGAGGCGGTGCGGCGGCGCGCGCGCGGCTAGGCCGCGACGCGAAAACGCAGACGAAAAAAAGCCACGCTAGCGTGGCTTTTTGTTCACAAGCGACCGTGTCGCGCGTCAGCGGTGGGTCACCAGCGTGGTCGGCAGGCTGTGCAGATAGGCCGCCAGGTCCTTGATGTCCTGCTGGCTCAGCGCCTTGACCTGCAGCGTCATGGTGCCGTCGTTGCGGCCGTTGGCGCCGTCGCCGCGCTTGTAGGCGGTCAGCGCGTGCTCCAGGTAGTCCTTGTGCTGGCCGGCCAGCTTCGGATAGTCGGGCGAGATCGGCGTGTTGAAGTCCTTGCCGTGGCAGGTGAAGCAGGTGTACTTGTCGGCCAGTTGCTTGCCTTTTTCGATACTGCCGCCGGCCATGGCGGACAGCGACACGGCGGACAGGAACAGTGCGGTCATCAGTTTTTTCATCGTGGTCTCCTTCATTTCGCCGCGGTGTGTTGGGCAGGCTGCTGCGAATAGTAGGCGGCGATGTCGGCCATGTCCTGGTCGGACAGGCTGGCGGCGATGCCCTTCATCGACGGATGCTTGCGGTCGCCTTTTTGGTAGGCCTTCAAGGCCTTCTCGATGTACTTGGCCGACTGGCCACCAATCATCGGCACCTGGAACACTTCGGGGAAGGTCGCCTTGTAGCCCGGAATGCCGTGGCAGCCGATGCACATTTCAATCTTTGCCGGGGCGGCCTTGGCGTCCCCAACGATGTCTGCCGCGGAGGCGGCATTGGCGACGCCGGCGAGCACGAGAAGTGCGTAGATTTTTTTCATGGTGGTGGCAAGCTAATCAATGGGGAATCGGAGACCGCAATTGCGAAATAATTGATGTATGCCCTATCAAAAATCGCAAAAACATGCTTGTTGTACTATCAGAGTCCGATTCTAACTCAATAACATTCTTAGAGTCCACATGGATTCTGGCCGCCACCGCACGGCCGCCGGACTGCGCGCCGGGCCGGTTCTGGCATATACTCGGCGCTACTTCAACACTCTGCGAGACCGTCCCAATGCACGCACAACCGGCCCAGGCCCAACGCTTCCAAGGCTCCGACAACTACGTCGCCACCAACGACTTAAAACTGGCCGTGAATGCGGCTTTGACGCTACAACGGCCGCTGCTCATCAAGGGCGAACCGGGCACCGGCAAGACCATGCTGGCCGAGGAGGTGGCGGCGGCGCTGAACATGCCGCTGATGCAGTGGCACATCAAGTCGACCACCAAGGCGCAGCAGGGCCTGTACGAGTACGACGCGGTGTCGCGTTTGCGCGACTCCCAGCTGGGCGACGAGCGCGTGCGCGACATCCACAACTACATCGTCAAGGGCGTGCTGTGGCAGGCCTTCACCGCGCCCGAGCCGGTGGTGCTGCTGATCGACGAGATCGACAAGGCCGACATCGAGTTCCCCAACGACCTGCTGCGCGAACTGGACCGCATGGAGTTCTACGTCTACGAGACGCGCGAGATGGTGGTCGCCAAGCACCGCCCGCTGGTCATCATCACCTCCAACAACGAGAAGGAGCTGCCCGACGCCTTCCTGCGCCGCTGCTTCTTCCACTACATCAAATTCCCCGACAAGGACACGATGGAGCAGATCGTCGCGGTGCACTATCCGAACCTGAAGAAGGAGCTGCTGGCCACCGCGCTGCAGACCTTCTACGAGGTGCGCGACGTGGCCGGCCTGAAGAAGAAGCCGTCGACCTCCGAGTTCCTCGACTGGCTCAAGCTGCTGCTGGCCGAGGACATCCCGGCCGAGGCGCTGCGCAGCCAGGACAGCAAGGCCGTGGTGCCGCCGCTGCACGGCGCGCTGCTCAAGAACGAGCAGGACGTACACCTGTTCGAGCGCCTGGTCTACATGTCGCGCACCAACCGCTGACGCCATGCTGATCGATTTTTTCTTCACCCTGAAGGACGCCAAGATCCCGGTGTCGATCAAGGAGTTCCTGACCCTGCTCGAGGCGATGCAGAAGAACGTCATCGCGCCGTCGATGGACGACTTCTACTATTTGTCGCGGCTGACCATGGTCAAGGACGAGGCCCACTACGACAAGTTCGACCGCGCCTTCGCCCAGTACTTCAAGGGCATCAACGCCGCCTTCGACAACAACGGCGCGATCCCGCTCGACTGGCTGGTCAAGCGCATGCAGCGCGAGCTGAGCGAGGAGCAGAAGGCGCAGCTGGAGAAGTTCGGCTACGACAAGCTGATGGACCGCCTGGCCGAGCTGCTCAAGGAGCAGAAGGAGCGCCACGAGGGCGGCAGCAAGTGGATAGGCACCGGCGGCACCTCGCCCTTCGGCAACGGCGGCACCAACCCCGAAGGCGTGCGCATCGGCGGCAAGGGCGGCAACCGCACGGCGGTCAAGGTGTGGGAGGCGCGCGCCTACAAGGACTACGACACCGAGCGCGAGCTGGGCACGCGCAACATCAAGGTGGCGCTGCGGCGCCTGCGCAAGTTCGCCCGCGAGGGCGCCGAGGACGAGTTGGCGCTCGACGCGACCATCCGCGCCACGGCCAACAACGCCGGCTTCCTCGACATCAAGATGCGGCCGGAGCGGCGCAACAAGGTCAAGGTGTTGATGCTGTTCGACGTCGGCGGCACCATGGACGACCACATCGAGCGCACCGAGGAGCTGTTCTCGGCGTCGAAGACGGAGTTCAAGAACATGGAGTTCTTCTACTTCCACAACTGCGTCTACGACTACATGTGGAAGAACAACCGGCGGCGCAACTCGGAGCGGTTTCCGACCTGGGACATCCTGCGCAAGTACCCGCCGGACACCAAGCTGATCTTCGTCGGCGACGCCACCATGAGCCCGTATGAGATTTTGCAGCCGGGCGGCTCGGTCGAGTACAACAACGAGGAGGCCGGCGCCGCCTGGCTGGCGCGCTTCACCGCCGCCTTCCCCAAGTTCGTCTGGCTCAACCCGGAGCCGGAGCAGCTGTGGCAGTACCGCCAGTCGGTCGCCATCATCCGCCAGTTGATGAACAACCGCATGTACGGGCTGACCATCAGCGGGCTGGAACAGGCCATGCGCACGCTGAGCAAGTAGGCCGTCGACGCCCTAGTCCGCTACACGGCAAAAGGGTCAGACCCTCGGGTCTGACCCTGCGGTGCGGGGTCAACGCTCAATCAGCGCCCCGCGCCCCACCAAGCCAGCAGCACATGCAGCGACATACCGGCCGCCACCATGGTCACCACCAGATAGGCGATGCCACGGCTGGCGCGCCGCGCCCGCGCCAGCCGCGCGCAGCGGTCCGGTTCGCGCCACACCTTGGCGGCGCCGTGCTCGAAAGAAGAATGTCCACTCATACGCCCTCGCCCCTGTTTGATTTCGGTATCGATCAGCTTAGCCAGGCGCGTCTAAAATTGGTGTAAAGAGTTGTGCCCGGCGCGCATACACGGCATAAAAACCACCTCCAGCAAACCGGCCGCCAGCATTGATGGCACCCGCAGCGACTCAAGCGCGAACAATATTTACGCGGCGTATACAAGAACGGACGCACTGTTTATGACGTTTTTACGTCCAGACCGCTAACATTCCAAGTGACGCACAAAGCGCATGTCCACGCCGCCACGATCCGGCCGCACCGGGCGGCGGCGTCATCGCTGTCTTCCTTCCCGACCTTGGAGCCCAACGCCATGCTGCAAATGAACCAGGAACGCTACCATCGACACAACCGCGGCCGGGTTCGCCGCGTCCGCCACGACAACGCGGCGGGCCAGGACAGGCACGGCCTGAACGGCTACGCCGTGTTTTGGACGGCCATGATCGCCGCCGTGGTCCTGCTTTGGTACACCGTGATCTCCCTGCTGCTCGCCGAAGGCGCGACTAACATACCGCCGCCGCCGGCCGTCATCGGCAGTGCGCCGTCGGCGCACGCCGAACGCAGCACCAACCCATCCCTTTCGCCCGCCCCCGCCTATGCATTCCACCTTCAATCTCACCGCCAAGCGCATCAGGCTGCGCCTGCTGGAGGACCGCGACGCCAAGGCCTTGCTTGAGCTGTACGCCGACCCCGAGGTCATGCGCTACTGGAACCACGCGCCATGGACCACGCTCGACCAGGCCGAGGCGGCCATCGCCGAGGCCGGGGCGGACTACGCCAGCGGCGCCGCCCTGCACTGCGCGATCGAGCACAGCGCCAGCGGCGCACTGATCGGCAGCTGCGCCCTCTACGCCTTCGTGCCGCAGCACGGCTGCGCCAGCCTCGGCTACCTGCTGGCCAAACCCTACTGGCGCCAAGGCTATCTGTCGGAGGCGATGCGCGCGCTGCTGGAGCACGCCTTCGGCGAGCTCGGCCTCAACCGCATCGAGGCCGACGTCAACCGTGGCAACACCGGCTCCGTGGCGGCCCTGGAAAGACTGGGCTTCCGCCACGAGGGCTGTCTGCGCGAACGTTGGATCGTCGACGGCAAGAAGCACGACACGCAGTTGTACGGCCTGCTGCGCGGCGACTGGCGCGGCGGCGCCCCTGCGCTGCACCTAGTCAAATAGCCCGGGCGGCGGCGCAGGCGCAGCGCCCCTGGCCGCAGTCGAACGCGTCGGCCAGCGGCACCTTGCGGCCGCTGCGGGTGCGCAGCACCGCCAGCTTGTTGGCGACAAGCCCCCTGCGACGGGCGCCCGCTTGATTGACGATGGCGATGATCATGCTGTCTTTCCCTCCGTTTGAGTCAGTGTGATTGGCGCCAGCCGGCACAGCCTGGCGTCCGGTAAAAACCGCCCGACGGCGTCGACGACGGCGCCCGCCGCCGCCTCCGTCAGGCACAGCGCGACGCGCATTCTGCTGTTGTGCTGATAGGCCTCGGCACGGACGAAGCGCAGCGCGTCGCCGGCGACACGGAAGACGATCTGCCGCAGGGTGGTGAGCGATTCGGCCGCGATGTCCAGGTGGACGATGCACAGCGGACAGGGCCGGACGGCCGCGCGCCGACGCCGTGTCGGCAGCAGGGGAAAGCGCATGACGACCTTCCGACTAAGTGTTTATGTACTGAAAAGGTTAACAGTTCGACTGTAAAAATTTTCTAAAAGATCCGGCCGAAGTCGTATGGGCGGTATATAGATGCGCGAAGAAACGTCGAGGCGGGGCGCGGATTTACACAATCTTGACGGGATAAGCCCGGCAATTTACGCGGCGTTTATGCCTTCGCCGGTATATTTCCGCCAGGGGGCCCGGGCCGTGCCCCGCCGGTGCCGGCGCAGCCGCCACAGCCATCCCATTGATCCATGGCGCCCAGCGCAAGCGCCAGCAACCCTCCCGTCCATCCCACATGCTCACTCTCACTCTCAAGCCAGGCAAGGAAAAAAGCCTGCTGCGGCGCCACCCCTGGATCTTCCCCGCCTCGATCGCTCGCGTCGACGGCCAGGCGGGCGCCGCCCCCCCGCCCGGCGCCACCGCGCTGGTGCGCTCGGCCAGCGGCGAGCTGCTGGCCCGCGCGGCCTACAATCCGAGTTCGAAAATCTGCGCCCGCATGTGGACCTTCGACGACGAAGCGGTCGACCCGGCCTTCATCGGCAAACAGATCGGCAAGGCCCTGGCCTACCGCGCCGCCAACGTGCACGGCACCGACGCGGTGCGCCTGGTGTTCGGCGAGGCCGACGGCTTCCCCGGACTGGTGGTCGACTGGTATGGCGGCCGCGACGGCCACCTCGTCTGCCAGTTCCAGTCGGCCGGGGTCGACAGCTGGAAGGGCGAGATCGTGCAGGCCCTGGTGGCGCAGACCGGCTGCGCCAACGTCTACGAGCGTTCCGACGCCTCGGTGCGCGAACGCGAGGGCCTGGCGAAGGCCACCGGCGTGCTGGCCGGCGCGGCGCCACCCGAACACATCCACATCGAGGAGCACGGCGTGCGCTACGCGGTCAACGTGCGCACCGGCCACAAGACCGGCTTCTACATCGACCAGCGCGACAACCGCCAACTGGTGATGCAGCACGCCAAGGGACGCGAGGTGCTCAACTGCTTCTGCTACACCGGCGGCTTCACCCTGGCGGCCATGCGCGGCGGCGCCGCCGGCGTCACCTCGGTCGACTCGGCCGGCGACGCGCTGGCCCTGGCGAAACGCAATTTCGACCTGAACGGCTTCGATCCCGCCAGGGCGCATTGGTGCGACGCCGACGTGTTCGGCCTGCTGCGCCAGATGCGCCAACAGGGCCGCAGCTTCGACCTGATCGTACTCGACCCGCCCAAGTTCGCCTCCTCCGCGCAGCAGGTCGAGCGCGCGGCGCGCGCCTACAAGGACGTCAACCTGCTGGCGCTGCAGCTGCTGCGCGAGAACGGCCTGCTGTTCACCTACTCCTGCTCGGGCGCGATCAGCGCCGAGCTGTTCCAGAAGATCATCGCCGGCGCCGCCACCGACGCCAAGGTCAACGCCCGCATCCTGCGCCGCATGCACGCCGGCATGGACCATCCCTTGATGACCAGCTTCCCCGAAGGCGATTATCTGAAGGGCTTGCTGCTGATGCGCGTGGCCTGAGCGGGCGCGCCGGCCGGGCGGCGTTTTTACGCATCCGATACGCCCGACGCGCAACTCTTTACAAAATATTTAGCCGCATCCCGCTAAGCTTTCTCCCACTGACAGCCAACACGGGGGGCGTGACATGAAGACACATCGTTGCGACAGCGGCACCACGGTGCCGCCAAAGCGCCGCGCGCCGCCGTCGCTGGCGCGGCGCACCGGCCAGCGCCTGTTGTGCCTGTTGTGCCTGGCCGCCGCGCTGTGGGCAGCCAGCGCCGTGGCCCAGCTGACGCGGGCCGACGCGCCGGCGCCGGCGCGCCAGCGCAGCCAGCGCGAACTGCCGCCGCCGCCGCCGACGACGCGCCTCGCCCAGCTGTACTTCCAGGCCGGCCGCAACGGCGCGCCGCCGCCCGGCCACGCCGCCGGCCTCGAGCTGAGCGCCGCGCACGAACAAGTGGCGCGCGTGGCGGCGACGCGGCGCGCCAGCCCGACCGCCGTGGCCAGCCTGCTGGCGGCCAGCGTCGCGCCGCAACCGGCCGGCCGGGTCGGCGAGCCGCGCGTCAGCCTGCTGGCGCTGAACCTGGCGCTCGACCTGCAACTGCCGGCGCCGCACTGACACCATCGAACGAGAACCGACTTGATCCACATCGCCACCGCCCAGGACATCACCGCCCTGCTGAGCATCGAGAACGCCAGCTTCGCCGGCGACCGCATCAGCCGCCGCAGCTTCCGCCACCTGCTCGGCCACGGCAACACGCTGACCCTGCTCGACGCCCGCGTCGGCGCGCCGCGCGGCTACCTCATGCTGCTGTTCCGCGCCAACAGCTCGGTGGCGCGGCTGTACACCATCGCCACCCATCCCGACTTCCTCGGCCGGGGCGTGGCGGCGGCGCTGCTGCGGCGCGCCGAACTGGCCGCGCGGGAGCGTGGCTGCGACCGCCTGCGGCTGGAAATCCGCCACGACAACCAGGCCTCGCTGGGCCTGTTCCACAGCCGCGACTACCGCATCTTCGGCCAGTACGCCGACTACTACGAGGACGGCATGCACGCCCACCGGCTCGAGAAGCCGCTGGCGGGCGCGCGCTAGCGCCGCCTGCGCGGCGGGCGCGCCGCGCCGCCCGCCACGGCCGCGCTTACTCAATTTTTATGAAACCGGGCGCTTTCTTTGCACGGTTTTTACAGCCGTCCCGGTACAGTAACGAAACACAACGACGAACCACACCGACGCTTCAACCCAGGCCGCCCGTGCCGCTAACAGGGCGTTCGCGCGCGAGCGCATCCACCGGTCCACTCATGACTACCACCAAACTATCCGCCGCACCCGCGCCGCTCCAAGCGGTCCAACAACCCAGCAAAGGCGACGACGAACCGCCCGCCAACCCGCCCCCCATGCCGCGCCCGCGCGCCGGCAGCCGCCGCCTGCTGCTGGTCGAAAGCGCGCAGGACGGTCAGGCGCTGGCGCCGGGCGCCACCTGCATGACCGCCGCCGACTTCCTCGACGCCGCCGCGCCGACACTGGCGCCGGGCACCACCATCGTCAACCTGTGCCGCAGCTACAAATACCTGTCGCTCGGCTACTACTGCTCGCTGCTGGCCGAGGCCCGCGGACACCGCGTCTACCCCTCGGTGAAGACCATCAACGACCTGTCGCGCAAGGCCGCCTACAGCCACGAGATCGACGACCTCGACCATGCCTTGAACCGCGCCCTGGGCGGCCCCGACTGCCGCCCCATGCCGTCCGAGTTCGCCATGGATATCCATTTCGGCAGCGCCGACTTCGCCCCGCTGGACGCTCTGGCGCGGCGCATCTTCGCCACCTTCCCGGCGCCGGCCATGCGCGCCGAGTTCGAGCGCGGCGGCGAACACGGCGGCGACTGGCACATCCGCGCGCTGCGCGTGCTCAACGTGGCGGCGTTGGAGCCGCACCGCCACGCCCTGTTCGGCGCCGCCCTGCAGGCCTTCCAGCCGGACGCGCCGGCGCTGCCCGCCAGCGCGCGGCGCGGCGCGCGCCACCACGTCGCCATCCTGCACGACCCGGACGAGGCGCTGCCGCCCAGCAACCGCGCCGCGCTCGACAACTTCATCCGCGTCGGCCGCGAGCTCGACATCCACGTCGCGCTGATCGAGAAGAAGGACTTCGCCGGCCTGGCCCGCCACGACGCGCTGCTGATCCGCGAGACCACGGCCATCAACCACCACACCTATCTGTTCGCCAAGCAGGCCGAGAGCGAGGGCCTGGCGGTGATCGACGACGCCGCCTCCATCCTGCGCTGCACCAACAAGATCTTCCTGGCCGACCTGCTGCGCCTGAACGGCATCCCCACCCCGCGCACCTACGTGCTGCAGGCCGGCCAGCTGGGCGACACGCAATGGCTGGAGCGGGAGATCGGCTATCCGATGGTGATGAAGGTGCCCGACGGCGCCTTCTCGCGCGGCGTGTCGAAGGTGGCCGACCGCGCCGAGTTCGAGCGCACCGCGCGCGAGCTGCTGGCGCAATCGTCGCTGATCCTGGTGCAGGAGTACCTGTACACCGACTTCGACTGGCGCATCGGCGTGCTCAACGGCGAGGCCATCTTCGCCAGCCAGTACTACATGTCCAAGGGCCACTGGCAGGTCGCCAAGCGCGGCATGGACGGCAAGGCGGAGTTCGGCCTGAGCCGCGCCGTGCCGCTCGAGGCGGTGCCGGCCGATATCCTCGACCACGCCGTGCGCGCCGCGCGCCTGATCGGCGACAGCCTGTACGGTGTCGACATGAAGATGAGCGCCAGGGGGCCGGTGGTGATCGAGGTCAACGACAATCCGAACATCGACGCCAGCAACGAGGACGGCGTGCTCGGCGACGAGCTGTACCGCATGGTGCTGCGCGACCTGACCCGCCGCGCCGACCTGCTGGCGCGGCGCCATTGACGGCTGCGGCGCGGCGCCGGCGCGGGCGGCCGCCCCGGCGCGCGGCCTTTGACGTCAACGGCTGAGGGCCACCCCGAGTTCGCGCGGGGTGGGCACGCGTGCGGCTTTGCCGCCTGTCCGCGCCAGAACCCAGTCGACCAGGGTGTTAGCGACCAGGCTGCTTCCAGGCATGCCCGGGGCAGGCGCAAAGGCTCGTTCACCCAGGGAGTCGTCGGCGGCGACGAAGTCGGTGTGCTTGTAATATCGGGTGTTGATGCTCGCCGATATAGGGGACTTGGCCGCCGCGGCCGGCGACTGGACCGTGCCCGTGGCGCCAATATTGGTATAGTCCGTCACCAAGGGGAAGACCGAAGGGACGGTCGACGACACCGGCCGTTGGTTCGCGTAGTACAAGGGAATGTCGATCAGGCTCTTATCGATGTCCAGATTGACCCCTTTGTAATCGAACGTGAAAGTCGGCCCGGCGCTGACCAGCTTCATCTCGAGCTCATAGCGCTCCGACGGATACCAGTTGCTGGTGACAATTTCACGCGCGTCGATCGACACGGTGCCGCTGACCGGGAAGCGATAGGTGACTGGCCGGATGTTGGTGCGATTGCTGGTCCAGGCATACCCTTTCATAAACTGCGCGGCCTTGCCGACGCCGACCTTCTGCGCCGGCGGGATGACGGAGCCGCCGCCCGCCTCCGTCCATCCATAGATTTTCTCCTCGTCGATTTGCGAGAGCAGCGGGACGCAGCGGTCCGGCGGCGAAGTGCTGTCGCAGTGATGCTCCGTGGCGGGCACGGGTTCGAAGTTGAGCAAACCAAGGCTCTCGCCCACGGCTATGACCAGGGGCTCCTGCAGGTTGACCTGCAAGGGCAGCGACGCCGCGCTGGTGGGGCTGGTATCGAAATTCATGCCCGCGCGTGCCAGATGCGACAGGCGGATGTGGCCCAGGAAGGCGTTCGCGCTGGCCGCGGTGGTTCCCGGAAAGCCGGCCGACGCCGTGATCATGCCCGTCTGGCGGGGGGCGAACAAGGACTCGGCGCGGGGATTTTCCCTCGCGTAGTAACGCGTGCTGGCCAACTCGCGCGCCCCGGCGGCGGGGCCGGAGGCCAGGTTGAGGCCGGTGGCGTCGGTGTAGACCGGGCGGCTGCCGTCCCGCAACGCGTCAATGGCCGCCTGATGCGCCGTCCTCTGCGCCTCCGACGGCAAGCCGGGGGTGCCGTAGGCGCCGGCGTCGTCCAACATCACAATGCCCGCCAGATGCTGGTAGCCGCGGGTGCGGTCGGGCCGCAGGCGGCCGGCATAGACACTGGTGAAGCTGCCCCCCTGCGAGTGCCCCGCCAGAAACACGTTCTTGGTGTCGGCTTCCTGGCCGATCAAGGCCAGCATGCGGTCCACGTCGCCTGCAAAGGTTTCCACGCCCCAATCCGCGATAAAGCCCAGGTCGCCTTGCTCAAGCGGACGCCAGGTGGCGTCGGGACGGCCCGTCAGCAGCTTGGGCCCGACGACGGGAAACTTGCCACGTCCATCCAGGGCGGTCCGGCCGTCGCTGCCCATGATCGATTCGCCGAAATAGTAGGCGACCGCCGCCAACGGCTCGTCTTGCACGATCGCCCGGCGCGCGCCCAGCGTATCGGCGAGGTGGGCGCCGCGGCGCTGGACGATCCACACTTCGAGCCGGCAATCGACGATTTTATCGCCGTCCTTGCAGGCGTTTTTTTTCCGGTTCGCCTTGTGGACGAGTTGCGACGCCAAATACATCCAGTTCCCTGGCGTGCTGGAGAATCCCGGCATCGCCAGAATGACCGCGTTGGCCTTTCTTGGCTTGACGCCATCGAGCGCGGAGCGCACGCGCAGGAAGGTCGCGGTGTTGAATTCCTCGGGCGTTGCGATGACGTGGATGTCATCGGCCTGGCGGGCGCCGGGGATTTGCACATATTCGCCAACCACATCGGGATAGTCGGGCATCAGCGCGTGCCTGAGCGGTCCGCCGCCCTTTTCCCGGCTCGCGTTGTCGTCGGCCAGAGCGCCGGTTGCCAACGAGGCCAGGGCGATTGCGACCGCCATTCGGTTCACCGCGTGTAGGAGCATGAATTTTCCTCTGTTTTCAAGTAAGGATTCGATACCCCGCCACATAGCCGGGGCGGCACGGGCGGCGGGGCACCCAGGGTTTTTCGGATGCGGGCCGCCAGCGAACAAGCGCTTGCGGCGGCAAGTGGAAAACATAATCCAGCCGCGCGCCGTTGATAACTGTCCGGATGGACAGCAGGCTTCGCGCCGGACGGCGCCTAAGATATCGCGACGAGCGATGGACGATGGACGAAGCGTCACCCACAAGAAGGAGGCTTTGCCTTGGACCCTGAAGAGAATATCGGATCTCGGCGCAACAAACATTGGTCCGGACATGCGGCCGGCAGGGCGGCCGCAAAGATTGGCGAACATATCGCATTCACCGAAAGAAGCCCGATACCCGGCCCGGCCGGCGGTTTGGAATGCATCCTTCATCCCGCGAGCATCGTCCCCGCCCCGTCGAATCTGGAAGTCCTCATCCACGAGCACAATTACGATCCCGCCGATACGGCGGACCAGGCGCACAGCGCGCTGGTGCTGAAAGGCCGGCTGGACGTGGTGGCCTTGGAGGCCGCCCTGTCCGATCTGGTCGCCCGGCACGAGGCGCTACGCACCACCTATCGCGTCGACGCCAACGGCGGCGCGGTACAAACCATCCATCCCCCGTGGACCGCGATACTGCATGTTGACAAGGTCGATGCCGGCGCCCGGCCGGGGGCGACGCCGGCGCCGGCGGCGGGCGGCATGCCGGTTCAATTCGATCCGGAAAAGTTGCCGCTGATTTGCTGGAGCTTGACCGAAATCGGCGATACCGAGCATGTGTTGCGCCAGGTCGAGCACCGTTTTCTCCATGACGAGTGGTCGTCGAAAATACTCAAGCGGGAACTGGCGCACTTTTACACTATCCGGACCTCGGCCAAGCACCGGCCATCCCCGCCCGACTGCTCGCAGTTCAGAAAATTTTGCGCGCACGAACGGCATTGGTTGAACTCGCACGCGTGCAAAAAATCGATCAATTTTTGGCGCGACTATCTGCGGGGAGCCGGCGCGTTGTTGGAGCTGCGCGGCGCCAAGCACAGAAGCGCGAAAAAGACCTTCGGCGGCAAGCAACGCCGTCTTTCCCTGCCGTATTCCAACTGGGCGCTGATCGGGGCCGCCGCGGAGCGCTTGCGCGTGACGCCGTTCCAGCTGATGTTCTCCGTTTTCAGCGAGCTGGTGGGGGAACTGAGCGGCACAAGCGATTTCCTGATCGGCACGGAAGTCGCCAATCGTGCGCAAAGCGAATTCCACGACACCGTCGGAATGATCGCCAATCTTTTGCCGGTTCGCCTGCGGCGCGACGAGGGCGAGCCATGGCGCACGAGGATGGCGAAATACGCCGGCTCCCTTCAACAGGCGCTGGCGCACGAAGCCGTTCCGTTGCCCGCCATCATGGCCGTCGCGGATCTGCACGGCCGCCGGGTCGGCACGCCGCCGGTGCAGGTCTGCTTCAGTTTCCACCGCGCGCCGGCGCGGGATGAACTGCCATTCGCGGGCTTGAACGCGGAGGCCGTGGAACAGGTCCACTACGGCAGCGTCAAGCACGAACTCGCGGTGACCGTCACGCCACCCGCCGCCGGCGGCGACTTCTCCCTTGTTGTCGCCTACAACACGTCGGTGTACTACGACGCCATCGTGGATGCCGTCATCGGCGACTATGTGCGGCGCTTGGCCGCGCTGAACGAGGCCGTGGGGCGATAACGCGGCACCGCTCCCGCGGCGCCGGAAGGGCGCGCCGGGTCAACGCCAGTTTGGCTTGGCGGCCCAGCCGCACAGGACGAACAGGCGGATGAGCCACGCGCCCGGGTCCAGCTGCCACCACGTTTTTTGCGTGCTGGCGGCGGCCGGGTCGGCATGATGGTTGTTGTGCCATCCCTGTCCGAAGGTCGGCAACGCCAGCCACCAGCAATTCGTGCTGCGGCCGACCAGCTTGTTGCTGAAGGGCCGGCTGCCGACGCGATGCCCGAAAGCGTTGATCATCCAAAACAGATGCTGCGTGATGCAAACAGGGACCAGTCCGCCCCACAACAAGCCCATCAGCGCGCCCTCCACGGACTGCCGAACCAGCGCGCCAACCACGGCCGGGATCAGGATGCCGGCCAGCGCGATCATGGCGAAATTGGAATGCACCTTGAACAAGATGCGGTTCTTGTACAGGTCCGTGCCGAATTGCTGCCACCCCTCCTTGAGCTTGACGTCGGTATCGATGGTCCAGCCCACGTAGCCATACAGGAACGACTGCAAGTTTTTCCAGAGCCCGTCCAGGTTCCTGTTCGGGGTATGCGGATCGTCCGCCGTGTCGACAAAGCGGTGGTGCCGCCGATGGGTGGTCACCCACCAGATCAACGGGCCGTGCCCCCCCATCGAACCGGCCACGGCGAGAACCCATTCGAGGCCGGGGGTGGCGCGAAAGGCCCGGTGCGCGAAGCAGCGGTGAAAACCCACTTCGATCCCCATCATCGTGAACAAATACATCCCCAGGCACATCAGTATCTCCAGCCAGCCGATCCGCCAATCGGCGAACAGCAGCGCGACCGCCGCGATCAGGCCGATGACCGGCAACGCCACGAAGAGCCGGCCCAGCACATAGTCGTACCTGCGCAGGCGCGCCTGGTGCAGCTGTTTAAATGTATCCATCTTTTCCATGTGTCGTTATGGTTGCTTGCCGGCGCCACCCAGCGTGGAGACGTATTTCGCCAGCGCGGCGATCGTCGGGTACTCGTAGAGGACGGTTGGATCGATATTGCGGCCCGACCATTCCGCCAGGTCGCCGGACATCACGATGGCCATCATCGAATCGACGCCCTGCTCGGCGAACGTCATGGCCGGGTCGACCCGCTCCGGCGCCAGGTCCAATTTGCCGGACAGGTGGCCGACCAGCCACCGCGCGATCGCTTGCTCGTCGAGTACTGCGTGTTCCGCGACTAAATTACCCATGGGTTATCTCCTTCTGAAATATTAATGTTGTGCTTGTAAATGCGCGGCCAGCCAGTCTTCGACATACCGGGTTTGGTCGACGCTCATCAGGTGGGGGAAATGCCCGGCGTCGGGCACTTCGAAAACTTCCATGCCGGGCATGGTCGCCTTCATGCGTTCGAGCATGGACGTGGTGAGCACCTGGGAGTGCCTGCCGTGCACCACCAATACCGGACACTTCACTTTCTCCCATACATCCCAGATATCGGCCGGCCGCTGCCCTTGTTCCGTGTAGAGCTTGGGGAGCGCCGGATCGTAGGCCAGGCTGAACTTGTCCGGGCCGATTTGCCGGACGCCATGCCGCAGCAAATGGTCGAACATCTCGTCGGACGCGCCGCCGCTCTGCTTCATCGCCGCCCGCACCCACACCCCGGCCGATGTCATGGAGCCGAAGACCGGGTAGTAGCTGATCATTTTCGCCATTTTTTCAAACAGCGCCGGATCCAGCCCCGGCCCCGTGTCGTTGAGGACCAGGCACGAGATCCGGCGGTCGGGCTCGGCCGCGAGGAGTATGCCCAACAGGCCGCCATAGGAGGTGCCGACATAGCCCAGCCTTTTTTGCCCTATCCGCCCAAGCAAGTGGGACAGCTGGGCGAGAAACATCTCCTTGCGGTAAACCAGCCCTTCGCCCAGCCACTCGCTCTCGCCATGCCCCATCAAATCCGGCGCGTAGGTGGCGAACCCGCGTTCCAAGCGCGACGCCAGGAAGCGGAAATCGTGCCGGGTGCGCGTGATGCCGTGGACGCAGACCACGGCCGGCGCGTCGGCCCGGTCTTGCTGGCGGGATTCAAGCGAGTACCGGAGCCGCCTTCCGCCGAAGTCGAAATCGGAATCGTGGAGAAGAGGTGAGGAATATTTTTCTATGATCGCCATCGCTTAAGCCACGGTTTGGTTGATTTTCTTTTGAGACAGCAGGACGGCCAGTTCAATCCGGAATAGATAGATCATCGTCAAGAAACCGCGCCAGATCCTGTTCCAGACCAGCACCGACTCCTCGCGCCCGGCATAGCGTTCGATCCTGCCCATGTGGTGCTGGATCAGATGCACGCTTTGCCTGGCGTGCCCGGTGGAGAAGTTGTCCGCCGACACGTGCACCCGCCAAAAATCGGCGCGCATTTTTCTGCGCTCCAGGTTGTCGATCATCGCCTCGTAAAAGCCGTCCAGACCGGACATTTCGATGGCCAGGTTCAGCCCCAGTATTTCGTGGAAATATTCGGTGTGGCGCAGGTTGATGGCGACCAGGAAGGCGGGCACCTTGAACGCCTGGTGCGGAATCCGCTGGTCGGCGGCGAAGCCGGCGTGGCACGGCGGCGGCAGCGCCAAGCCGAAATCGCCCATCAGCCGCTGATAGATGTTGGCGTGGTTCGCCGCGTCGATCCCGTTGCCGATCTCGTCGGCGAATATCGAGAACAGCAATTCGCCGGCGCGGTCGCCCCGGTTGGCGGCGCTGATATTCTTGAGCCAGCATCCGTCGACCATGGCGAACGGGGCGAAAGCGAGATGGATCGCGGCCAGGGCGTCGTCGTCCACGGCCAGGTTCAAGGACTTGGTCTGCCTGGACTGGGAATAATAGATCTCCTCGACGCGCCGTTCAAACGCCTCGCTCGAATAGGGAAACGCCCGCATCTCCACATCCCTCTCCAGGGCCGGGCGGCACTTGTCGAACTCGGCGAAGACGGCGTGGACGACATGTTGCGCGTCGGCGATGCCGGCGGGCCGCCACTCCGCGTTGATCGTCGAATAGTACGCCGCGCGGTGGTCGACGGGCGGCCCGCCGGCGCCGGGCGGCGCCTCGAGCACCGCCCGCGCGTGGCGGCTCAGGAACTGGAGCAATTCGGACGGCGCCGTGGAATGCGGCGTGTCCTGCCGGGCGTGGCGCTTCGACCTGAAATAATTTTTCAGCGCGTCGATTTCAACCTGGCTGAACACACCGTGCATCTTTCCGCCGACACCGAGCAGCCGCTTGAAGAACCTGCTCTCGTCGACGGCGTCCGGGTCTATCCAATCGGACGCCTCCAGCGCGTCGAGAATGGCGGCGCCCGACGCCGTGGCGTCGGTGAACAGCTCCACCAGGCGCCGCCCGCCCAGCATGACCTTCTCGTGGTGGATAAGGGCGAACTGGCTTTTTTCCCGCATGATCTGCGCCGCCCGCCGCGCCGAGCGCGCCGCGTTCCCACGGCTGGCCTCCTCCAGCAGGCCGAGGCAGAACGCGAGGGTGCGCGCGCCCCGTTCCAAGGCGCGCGACAGCGCCGCCGCGCCGCCGCCCTGCCGCTCCATGCATTCGAGCGCGGCGGACAAGCGGCGGTACTGCCGTCCATAGTATTCGCCCTCGGGCGTGTCGCGGGCGACCCGGGCCATGGCGCGCCACAGCGCGTAGGTGAAGCCGAAAATCTCCGGCAGCCGCTCCACGGCCAGCGCCGACAAGGCCAAGGGAATGCTCGCGGCCAGGTAGGATTCATCCTCCATGCACAGGTCGGACAGGTAGGAATCGAGCGTCCGCGTATGCTTGAACGTCGGCTTCTCGGCCAGGATGAACGCTTTCAGCGTCGCCGAGATCGATAGATGGTCGAAATTCTCCACCAGGGAGAACAGCGGATGCATCATGGGCCGGGAGAAATTTCTGACGTCGGCCACGCGGACCAACAGCCGCTCGCAAACGCAGGCCATCAGTTGCAGATGGATCAGCAGCGGCTCGTTGTGGCGCGCGCCCCGCACGCACGCCGACAGGGCGCGCGCGGCGGCCTCGGCCGCCCCGTCGAGGCCGCTGTCCGTCCCGCCGCCGCGCTGGTCGAGAAACGCCGCGACACCCTGGGCGAGAAACAGGCGGTACTCCGTGACGGGTTCTTCGGCAAGTGTTTCACACACCCGCCGCATGTCCGCCGCCCGCGCGCCGGCGATGGCGTCGACGCCGTGCGCGGAGTACGCGGGCGCTCGGGCGCCCGCTGGCGCCGGGGCGGCCGCCGGTATCACGCCGATACCTCTTCGTCTTTTTGGAACACCTCGTCGTCGATCACCAGCAGGTCCAGGCCGGACGACAGGAAAACGCTGATCGCGTCGGCCGCGCTGTGGACGATCGGCTTGCCCATCACGTTCAAGCTGGTGTTGAGCAGCATCGGCGTGCCGGTGATCTCGTTGAAGGCGCTGATCAGATCGTAGAAGCGGGGATTCCACTCGCGCCGCACCGACTGCAGACGGCCGGTGTTGTCGGCATGGCAGACCGCGGCGATTTCCGCGCGGCGCGAGGCGCGTATGGTCAGCGTCCTTTCCATATACGGGGTGCTGGAATAGTTCTCGAAGTAGCGCTCGCCGAATTCATCGAGCACGGAGGGCGCGAACGGACGGAAGCTTTCCCGGAACTTGACGATGGCGTTGATCTTGCCCTTCATCGCGGCATTGCGCGGATCGGCCAGGATGGACCTGTTGCCCAGCGCGCGCGGACCGAATTCCGCCCGGCCCTGGACCCAGGCCACCACCTTGCCCTTGGCCAGCTCGGCGGCGACGTAGCGGCAGATGTTTTCCGGCGCGATCTCGACGCGGCCGAGCCGAGCGGCGTTCTTGCGGAACAGGTCGAGTTCCTTTTTCTCGATGGCCGAGCCGAGATAGGGGCTGTGGAAACGCCGCGCCGGCACGCCGCCGCCATCCTCCTGCAAGGCCAGCAGCGCCGCGCCGACGGCGTTGCCGTCGTCGGAGGGCGCGGGCGGGACATGCAGGTGCCGGAAGTCGGTGGCCGCCTCGACCAGTCCGTTCGTGGTGGAGTTCAGCGCGCAGCCGCCGGCGAGGACCAGGTTGTCCGATATGCCCAGCCCGTGAAGGTGGCGCAACACCCCGAACATCAACTCGTTGAAATGATGTTGCGCCGTGTGGGCGATGTCGGCCATGTCCTGATAGGTCTGGCCGGGCCGGCGGGCGTAGGCGCGCAGTTGCCGGTAGGAGGCGGCGGCGTGTTCGCCGACGACCAGGTTCAAGCCGTCGACATGGATGTGGCGCTGCAGAATCGCATACAGCTCCCCGTCCAGTTTCCCGTAGGGCGCCAGGCCCATCACTTTCCATTCCTCGCCGTTGACGATGTCGAAGCCGAACAGGGAGCAGATGGTATAGCCGTAGTAGAGGCCGAGGCTGGACAGCGAGCCGAACAAGTTGTTCGGCGAGGCCTCGTGCTCGATCAGCGCGAGCCGGCCGTCGGCGTAGCGGAAGAAGCTGCTGTGCACGCCCTCGCCGTAGCCGTCGAACACCGCGCAGACCGCCCGCTCGAACGGCGAGGTGAAGCAGGCGTAGGCGGCGTGGGTCAGATGATGGTCGTAGGCGCGGGAAATGAATTTCTTTCCTTGCATATTGCAATACCGCTCCACGCCGTTGCCGGCCAGTTGGCGGTTCGGCCCGATCAGCTTGTCCCACAGGCCGGCGTGGAACACGACCCGGTTGATCCAGTCGCGGTCGGCCACCGGATCGGCGCCGGCGACCGCCTTGAAGATCCGCGCCGCGTCGGCCTGCATCTTGGCGGCGGAGAGTTGGCTCCAGGTTTTGGCGACGACGATCTCTTCGCTCGAGGCGCAGTACTTTTCCATCAGGTCGCGGATGCGCAGCGGGTCGTCGGCCGGCGTGTTGACGGCCCGCTTGTTTTGCAGGAAGCGCTCGGTCGCCTCGGCGAACAGGATCTCGCCGGACGAGTCGACGATGGCCAGGGCGTTCTCGTGGCCGGTGCAGGCAATACCGATATAGTGTCTCATCTTGTCAATTGAACTTATAGAACGTTGTGGTCGAAACGACGGCGGCCGGCTCAGGTGTTGGCGGGCCGCTTTTCCAGGTAACTTTTTTTCATCGCCGTGCGCATGAGTTTTCCGCTGGAGGTCCGTTGCATCGCGCCCTGGTCGAGCAGGACCACCTCGTCCGGGGCGATGTCGTATTCCTCGACCATGGCGGCGACGATCCGCGTCCGGACCTCGCTGTCGACGACCTCCTTGGCGTTGCGCTTCAACTCCGCCACCACCACCAGCCTTTCGGTGAGCTCCGCGGCGCAGGAAAAGACCACGATGCCGTCGGGATTCAAGGCCGGGTGCGACACGCGGATCGCGTTTTCCAGATCGGTCGGGAAATAGTTCGCTCCGCGCAGCACCACCATTTCCTTGGCCCGGCCCAGCAGATACACCTCGCCGTCGATCAGCACGCCCAGATCGCCCGTGCGCAGGAAGCGCCCCGGGCGATCGGCCAGGGCGCCTTCGAACGCGGCGTTGTCGGCGTTCCAATAGCCGCGCGCGACGCTCGGCCCGGAGAACCATATTTCGCCGACGCCGCCCTCGCCGAGCGCCACTCCGCTGTCGGCGTCGACCACCAGCAAGGCGTGCCCGTCGATCACGGAACCGCAGCACACCACGTCGCGCGACCAGCCCTCCCCGCCGCCGGCGATGTGCCGCTCGACCCGGAAAGCCTCGCCTTGCACGCCGCCGCTGATCATCAGCGTGGCCTCCGCCATGCCGTAGGTGGGATAGTGCGCGCGTCCGTCAAACCCGCAGCGGGCGAACTTGGCCGTGAACCGCTCCAGGGTTGCGGCGTTGACCCTTTCGGCGCCGTTGAAGGCCAGTTGCCAGCAGCGCAGGTCCAGGTCGGCGCAATCGGCGTCCTGTATCCGGTCGACGCAGGCTTGATAGCCGAAGTTCGGGCCGCCGCTGGCGGTGATGCGGTAGCGGCTGACCAGTTCCAGCCAGCGCAGCGGTTTCTGTATGAAAAGGAGCGGGGCCAGCAAGGTGACCGGATAGCCGACGAACAGCGGGTTGAGGATGCCGCCGACCAAACCCATGTCGTGATAGGGCGGCAACCAGACCAGTCCGCGGGATGCGCGTGTCAGGCCGAATTTGCCGGTGATCGCCGCCAGGTTGGCGAGAATGTTGGCGTGCGTGACGATCACGCCCTTGGGGGCGCTGGTGGAGCCCGACGTGTATTGCAGGAACGCGATGTCGTCCGCCGCGATGTTCGCGCGCCGCCAAACGTTGTCCTCGTCCGACAATTGCACCGGATCGACGACTTCGATCTCATACAGTCCGAATGAATCGAGCAGCGTGCGCATTTTCGGCGCGGACGGCTGGTCGCACACAATCAGTCCGGGGCCGCAGTTCTGTATGATCTGGAGGATCTTGCTTTGGTTGCGCGAGGCTTTGATCGGCGTGCAGGGCACGGCGATGGCGCCGGACAGCAGGCATCCGAACAGCGTGGAGACATAGTCCTCGCCGATGGAGCACAGGATCAGCACCCGTTCCCGCGCCAAGTTGCGGCGCTGGAGCGCCGCCGCGATGGTCTTCGCGCGCGCCACCAGGGTGGCGTAGCTCCATTCGACGGGCTCGCCGTCGGCGCGCATGATAAAGCGGTAGGCGGTGTTCCCGTCGCATCCCGTTTCGCGGTCCAGCAACAATTGTTCCAGGGTCCCGGCCATGCCATGGAGCTCATTGACGGTGGAAGTCATTCGAATTGTCCTCTGCTAAAGCTTCGATGTGCGCCGGCCGTTTTGAACGGCGGCGTGTGGCGGCGCCAGCGGCCGGAAAATACCTCATGTCTTCACCAGCAACGATGCGAACCAGGTGCTCGATCCGGTCGCCAGGCACAGCAGCTTGTCGCCCGGGGCGGGGGGCGACTCGGTCAGCAGGCGCTGCAGGTTGATCGCGATGTCGCAGGCGTAGGCATGGGCGGTGCCGGCGACGTCGCCCTTGAAATGCAGCGCGCTCTTCAGGCCGGCGACATAGCTGAACATCGCCAGCACGGGCATGGAATAATTGCCCGTCACGAAGGCACTGATTTGCCCGCGGCTGGTGGCATGGCCGGCCAGCAGGTTTTCAACGCAGTCCTTCATCCCGTCCGTGGACAGCTTCAGGTAGCGCGGCAAATAGGTGCCCGAGGTCTCCAGGCGCAGCCGGTGATTGCTCCGTTGCAGCGTGTCCACCAGCTGGAAATCGTTGCCGGGATCGGAGTTCACGATGAAACAGCTGGCGCCGTCGCTCACCACGACGTTTTCATCGATGATGCGTTTGTTCTCGTCAAGACAGACGTCGGCCGAGATCACCAGGATGGTGCCGGCCTTGCCGCTGCGGATCAGGCTCTGCGCGACCAGCAACGCGCTGCCCAGGTTGCCGCACTCCGAGGAGAACAGACCCACCATGTTGACCTGCTCCAAACCCAGGCCCACCAGGCAATCCCCCAGTTGCTCGTTGTAAAACTCGCTGTCGCGCAAGGTCAGGCTGGCGTAAACAATGGTGTCGATTTGATTCGCCAGCGACGGATGCTTGTCGAACAGTTGTTCGACGCAGGACCGGGCCAGCTGCGCGGGCGACTTCGCGGCGCGGCGATAGTGGCGGAAGCCGCATTTTGCTATGCCGGCGCGCAATTCGTCCCGCCCGGACAGCTGGGCCAAGCCTTCCACCGGAAAGGCTTCGCCAAGCTGGTGGTTGAACATTCCGAAGTAAACATTCCGCATTAGTCTATTCCTGTGATTCGGGGGGATGGGCGCGCGGGTCCGGCCTCATGCACGTCTATGCTCGACCAACGCGGCCAGCAACTCGTCGATGTAGCCGGACAGCCACGGGCTGCAGGCGCCATCCGGATTTCCCTGGTGCTTGGGCGGGATGATCGGGTTCGACGAATTCAGACGACACCACATGCCTTGAACCGGAGCGTCCAGACGCGTGGGGGGATACACGGCGCACAAGGTGTAGCCACGGCCTTCCACTGTCGCCTGGGCGGCCAGATAGGCTTCCGTGAGGGGCAGGACGACCACGGCGGTGCTGCCGGCCAGGTTTTCCAGCCTGTCAAAGGCCGCCTCGAATGTTTCCTTGCCCGGGCCGACCAGCAGCTTGACCGGATTTTTTTGCTGCTGATAGTCCTCTTCAAGCAAGCTCCATCCGACCGGCGGCGCCGGCGCCGCGTCGCGGCGCTCGGCAAGCCGCGGAGAGAAGCCCCAGTTGCTGGTGAAGACGCCCTCGACGAACCTGGCCGCCGCGGCGCTGGCGACATGGACCGTGGTGGAGGCGATGGACGGATGGCGATCCACGTCGTCCGGCAAGCGGACGAAGAAATCGAGCAGCTCGTAGGAGCCCGAGCCGGTGTCGGGCATCAGGTACCAGGGCGCGTAGCCCCATTGCGTCATCCGCATCACCCGCGCAACCAGATATCGCACCGCCGCGCCGGCGCGCACCCGCCCCTCCTTGGCCGGCCGGCTGCCACAGTTCCTCGAAGTACAAAAGAAACTACGGTACTTCAAGCCCCTGGCATGGCTCTCCCTCCAGTGCCGTTCAAAGAGCGCGAAGCCATACTTCGCGCCGCCGTCGCTGGGCGAGCCGCTTTTCCCAAGCTCGCCGATGTTCGGCCCGAAGGGGAAACCCGCGTCGTACAGCGAAAGGGTGCCGTACTGGTCCGCATCGCGGGTTTGCGGATTCAGCGACCAGACGGCGCTGAGCTGCGACTTGCCGTTCAAGGCGCTCACCAGGTAGCTGCTGTCGCGGGTGGGCGCCGGATACTCCGAGCCATAGCACTCGTTGACGATGGCGGCGATGATCTGCGCGTACTTTCCGGCGTTGCCGCCGACCTCTTCCGGACTGACGAAATGAAAGTCGGCCGGCACTGTCTCGCTGTCCGAAAGACTTTGGATGAAACGTTCCATCGCTTTGTTCACGCCGCTTCCCTTTCGGTTCGCCCTGTTTGCTTGAGGTCCCGGAACACCTTCAGATGAAAACCGATGTAGCTCGGCTCATAAAACAGCAAGTCGTTCTCCAGCAGCTTGTGGGCTTTCGGCAGGTTGTAGAAAGGAATATATGGAAACGCGTGATGGACGGTGTGGTAGTTGATATTCCAAAATATCATGCGTGCCAGCCAGTTCGACTTGACGGTCCGCGTGTTCTGGATCGCGTTGTCGCCGCTATTGACCTTGTAGTGCTCCGGCAGGCTGATGACGTACAGGATGAACGGGAAGAAAAATACGATGGGCACCAGGAATGTGTAGAGCACAGGCCAGAAATTGCTGTACGCGAGATAGCCGAGGGCGGCGCACCATGCGACCATGACGAAGAAGTCGGTCCGCACCTTGCCCAGATCGGCATCCTTGGTGTTGAAGAAGGCGCTTTTTTTGCCCAGGAAGGCCAGAACGCTGTATTTCCATTCGTTGTAAAAGAAGGAATTGAATATGCTGGACCAGGACAGCAAATCCTTCAGATACTGCGACAACGTGCGATAGCCGTACAAGCCGATCTCGTTCTGGGTGTCGCCCTCCTGCGTGGTGTGCGCATGGTGCTTGAGGTGGTAGCCCCGATGGAGTGTGAAGTTCAAAAAGTTCGACGCCATGAGGACGGAACCGACGACGCGGTTGATTCTCGCCGAGTTCGAGAACGAGGAATGGACGCATTCATGGGCGATGAGGTTCAGCCCACCCAGGATCGCGCCCAGCACGATCCAGATGGGGATCCAAAGCCATAGCGAATCCACGCGCAAGCCGGCGTAGGCGAGGCAGGCATAGATCGCGGCCAGGAAGACGAATCGGACAACGACGATCGCGGGTCGCTTTGCTGCAAGAGCCCGTTTTTCATCGATGCTCAGCTTGATGTTCACATACGAATCTTCCATGTCAGTTTCCGCTCACCTGGTAGTTGTCGTTCAGTAGGGATGTGATCGAATTGGCCGATTTGAAATGCTCGACCTCCAGTTCCTCGCCGATCAGCCTTATCTCGAATTCGGCTTCCAGCTCATCGATCAAAAACAGCAGGCACAGTGAATCGAGGCCCTGGTCTTTCAGGCTTTTTTCGGCGACAAGGTCTTGCACGTCCATTTGCAACACCCCGGCAATGATCGCTTTGACGCGGGCCGACAGCATGTCCTGGTCGATTCTTGCGTTCATTGATTTTCCCCGCTGCCCGATTCGCCGCAAAAGCTCGGGTGGAATGGATAGAGCAATTTCAAGAAGCCGATTTTTGCGGAGTGCGTCTTGAATACAATCTTGCGCTGGTCGATCACCGACAACAATTTCTTGTAGGCGTGTCCGATCTTGTACCCCTCCATCAACGCGTCGATTTCAGTGCGCAGGTATTGCACGGCCGAATCCGTGATGACGTTGTCGGCGCTTTCGTCGGCGTGTTCGTCGGCGTGTTCGTCGATCTCGTGCTCCAGCAGCCTGGCTTTGAGTTCGGCGATATAGCTGTGGGCGGGGCTGAAATCGGCGGGATCGAATTTTATGAATGGCCTGTCGTGGTTGTTGTAGACGCAGTCATACACCACGGTGCGCAGTGTGTCGACGCCGTACCGGTCCACCAGTCCGGCGAGGCCGACCACGTTGCCTTTCGACTTGGTCATCTTCTCGCCGGATTGGTCGACCAACAAGCCATGCACCATCAAGCCGCCAAAACCCGCTTCATAGCCCAAGGCGCAGGCCAGTATGTTTTTCAACGAGCCCCAGTAGTGGTAGATGTCATGGCCGCAGATGGTGAAATCGACCGCGTTCCTCCTCAGCGACGAAGGATTGGTCGACGCTCCCATCAGGCAGCAACTGAAAAAGATGGATATCACCTCGCCGGACGCCTCGAACCGCCGCGCGCCGCAGGCGCGGCATTGATCGGGTTCGTGTGCCGCGACGCTCACCGTGCCGCACTCCAGGCAGCGCAGCACGGGCAATGGCTGGCCCCAGCCGGATTGGCTCGAAACGAGGAAGTCGCGGTTGCTGGAGTATCCCCCGTAGTGACTGGTGTTCATCGATTCATGGAATGCATTCTCCAGCGGCCGCCGCAGTTTTTCCATCCACAGCTCAAACCCTTTTTTCCACAGTTTGGAGTGGAATTCCGGGTTTCTGCGGGTGCGCTCCAGTCCCTTGGCGATATCGAAATACCACTGCTCGGAAATCATCGGATGCACCTCGGCATTGCAGACGGCGCAATGCGGCGTGTGGTGGTCGACGGCCTCTTTTTCGACGCTCCAGCCGTCCTCCACCAGCCTGGCTTCGAGCGCGTTGCGGCTCGCTGCCAGATTGTCCGCGCGAAAATCCCGATGGGCCGCGCCGATGTTTCCGTCCCTGTCATAGAGGTTCGCGCCGGCGCTCGAACCGGCGGCGCGGAAGTCGGCGGGATTGACCTGCGGGTTGATGGCGATCAGCACGGACGGATCGGCGAAATCCCCGGGGCCGGCCTTTGTGACCGCGATCTCGCGCCCGAGCAAGCGGACACGGGTGCCGTCGAGCTCATCGGCAAATCGGTGGCGCGGCGAGACCGCCAGCGCCGTGGCGCCCAGCAGGCGTTCCAGGCCGAAGGTCGCGATGGTGAACCCCGGCTTGCTATCGGACAAGGACAGCAGATACCGCGTGCCGGCCTTGCAGGAAAATTTGACGTCGATATCGGGCAGCGAGGAGTCGCAGCACGGGCACCAGTTGACCATCTCCGTCGATGGATAGATGAAGCCGTCGTTGCTCAGCTTTACGAACGCGCCACGAATGAATTCCACCCGCCGATCGTCCATCGAGTTGTATTCGTCGCCCCAATCGGCGTCCACCCCCATCAGTTTGATCTGGCCGATAATCGATTGCCGCGTTTTGTCCTGCCATGTCAGGAAATCCGGCTTGTCCCGCCCCGCGCCCAGACGCGCGTAGGCGATCTCCGCGCGCGACCCGGCGTGCTCGGTTCCCGGATGGAAACGCACGGTTTCGCCGCGCTTGCGCAGGAATCGAACATAGGTATCCAGCAAGGTGAAGCTGAAGCCGTGGCCGAGGTGGAGGTCGCCCGTGACGTTGGGCGGCGGCAGTAGGACGAACGTGCCGGCTTCGTCCGCCTTCGCCCGCGGCCGCGTCGAACTATGCGGGTTCATCGACATTCCCCGACCCCAGATACTTGCCTTCCAGCAGAGAGTATTCAATCGCCTTGCACAACTCGAGAATCGAGTCGGACTCCAGGGCGCCCACAAACAGGCGGATATACGGCTTGTCGAAACCGGCCATCGCCGACGACGCGGAAATGCGTGGAATCGTATGGCCGAACGACACGCCCTTGATCAGCTGGACATTGTTGGCCTTGCATACGCCGATCAGTTCGCTGATGAAGCGATTCAGCTTGTCATAACCGTTTCCGGAATGAAATTTGAACGACACGCATCCGCCCAGTGTCCTGTATTGCTTTCCGACGTTGAAATCCGGATGCGTATGGTGTCCCGGATAATGCACCTCGATCAGCTTATGGATCGCCGGCAGTTTGTCGAAATAGTCGACGACGGCCATCGCGTTCCTCTGGATGACGTCCATCCTTTTCCACAACGTGGCCGCCGAATAGCGCGGGAAGGTGTTGGCGCAGTCCCGGGCCAGAATCGCCCCGGTGTTCCTGCGGATTTCCGCCATTTTTTTCTTCCACTCGACGGGCGCCAGCACATAACCGCTCATCGTGTTATCAAAACCCAACTGCAGATACTTCGAGCAGCTCTCGTAGTAGATGATGTCGACATTGCCGCTATGGGTGCGCCACTTGTCCTTGTAACAGCCCGGCGACATGGTTCCATCGATGACGACAGTGACCCTGTCGATGATGCGTCCGCCCAGCTTTTCAAAGAACGCATCGAGGTCGATTAACCTCTGCTCAGGCGTATTCGACAACGGATCAAGAAAAATCACCTTGGGCTGAAGGGTTTCCGCGCTGTCGAGCATTTGTTCTGTCTCGTAGCTCGTTGCGAAAACCACGTTCAGCGAATTCAACGTGGTTAATTGTCCCGATGCTTCAAAATATATATACGGCGACACCAGGACGGTATCAAGGTAATCCTTCAGCAATTCGCGCGTGATAAATGCCTCGACCACCGCATAGGCGGACATGCCCGACGAGGTGAGCAGCACGGCTGTTTTCTCCGTGCTATAGGATAGAATATCCGCCAATTGCCGCTCGATCGCCTCCACCTCTTTCGACTCATAGCGCTCGTAATTGACGGTGGTGTTTTTTTGCCCGCGCAGATCGAAGAATTGATTTGCCAGGGACTGGTCGTAGGACGGCGCGCACCATTCGAAACTCTGAACAACATAGCTTTTGGTTTGCAGCATCAACCTCGCCATCTGTTCACACTCGACGGTTTGCCGGTCCACTTCGCCCAGAGAATATAGCGCCAGTTCACGATCGATTTTTGTTTTGGCCGCCTCGATGGCCGAGGAGAGGGTCGATTCCAGATGGGAAATAATGGGGCGAAGCAGCGGCACGTCATTGGCGACGCAGTAGGCCTGATAGTCGTGGAAGCGGGTCTTTAACTCGACAACATCGTCCGTCGCCGAAATAAGTTGAATAAGACCGAGGGTTTGTTCCGCGGTCCGCAGTGCAAGGGGCGTGCCAGTATCTACTTCGCCGTACATCCTCATCTCCTTTATTCACACGCATGGTTCGCGCCAATGTCAGAATTTCTGATTTTATTATCTTATTATTATGGAAGCGTAACATGCATGGAAACCAGGCATTACTGCCCGAAAGGACAGGTCGGCGCCGGCCGCCCTTGCGTGGCGCGTGGCGCGTGGCGGGTCGGCCGCGATGTGAATTGTTCGGCGGCGCACCATGCCGTCGACTGTCCAGCCGGACAGGTGACAAAAGTCGCAAGGGCGCGTTTGAATGCCCATCCCCCCCAAACTACGACAGGTGAATACACATGATGCTGAAGTCCATTGGTTTTGAAGAGAAGGGTCTGTTGGTGCGAACCGTGACCAGCGAGGATGACAAGGTGGCGGTCTACACGTTGCGGCACAAAGTGTATTGCGAGCATCTATGCTGGGTGCCGGCGTCCATCACCGGCCTCGAGATCGACGCCTACGACCAGGGCGCGGTGCATATCGGAGCGTTCCGGAAGGACGGCAAGCTGGCGGCGACCATGCGTTTCATTTCTCATGACGCGCCGTACATGATGGAGAAGGAATTTCTTCCGGTATTGCCGCCCGGGTATCGCGTCCGCAAAGGCCAGGATACCGCCGAAGTCACACGCCTGGCCACGGTGGTCCCGCTCGAGCGGGACCAGGCCAGCAACAAGTTTGTTTTGGACGTCATATTCAAGGGGATGTATGCCTGGTCCAGGGCGAACCAGATCCGGCAACTGTACTTCGTTGTGGAACTGGCCATGTTTCGGCTGATGCAGGCGCGGGGTTTCCCGGTCGAAGCGATCGCCCCCGCGCGTGCCGTGGTTCGAGGAGGGCCCATGTGCCTTGCCGTGTCGCTGAACTGGGATCTGTTGGACAGTCAAACCAGCGGCGCGGCCAAGCGGCGCTACGTGGACTGGTTGTGCGATGTTTCCAGAGAGGACGCGGACGATCTGGCGACGATCCAGTCGCAAGAGGGTTTTGCCGTGGAATGCATGTCCGGTCTCTGATCTGCCGCCGCCGGCGGGGCCGAAGCGGCCCTCCCGGGCATCCTGCGGCCCGGGCGGACAACTAGTCTCATGCTATCGACCGCGCCGGCGGCGCAGATCCATTGTGGTATTGATCTTTTGAAAATTAAAGCGGTTCCATGACATAATATCCAGACAATACGATGCCAGCACATCTTGGCTGGCGGCTACTATTATAATGAAAGCCTGATAGACATGCGCTTTTTTTTCGATGAAACGGCATTCCTAGCGCGGTATACAGGAGCGGAGCGATGATGAATCCAAATTTGGTGTCGCATAAGGATCTAGCGGATGTTTTGAGTTTCGTGAACGATTGTGTCGTTCTGCCCCCCGGCGAAGTAACGAACAATTTGGCCAGCCGGATTGGATCACTATTGCCGGTCGACGGTATCGCCGCGGTCGTCGCGGAAATGGGCAGCGATGGCGATGTTCACAAAACCCATGTCGTCAATATAAACTACCCTGCCGAGTGGATCGATATCTATGAACGCTGCGGCTACGCGGAGGTGGATCCGGTTGTCCAGAAACATTTTTCCACATTCGCGTTGCAAAAATGGTCGGATACATTCGCCGCGGCGACTTCGTGTACCCATCGTAGTTTTTTGGAGGAGGCGAGGCGGTTCGGTTTGGTATCCGGCATCACGGCCGGCATACGCGATGTCAATAAGACGCGCGCCAGTCTTTTTTCATTTTGCGGCGCGGAGATCGAGAAAGATCCGCGACATTTGACGATACTGAAATATATTGTCCCTCATCTGCACGAGATTTTTTATAAAGCCGCCGGCGTTGAGAATTCGCCACGGCCGGAGGTCAGCTTCCGCGAGAAAGACGTTCTCAAATGGGTGAAGTATGGCAAGACGAATTGGGAGATAGGACAAATTCTGATGATCAGCGAAAGAACGGTCAAATTCCATTTGAAAAATCTGGCGGTGAAATTCAACGCGCATGGCCGCTCGCATATTGTTGCGGTTGCTTTGTCAAGGGGCATCATAGATTTTTAATACAATGGCCCATTGGGGTCAAGGAGGACGATAAAAGTGCCGGCTATTAAATTCAACGTGTTTGGGCGTCTGGTGCAGGTGGTGCACACTGCCGAGGGCTGGCGCTCATATTATCCGGGAGCCGATGGCAAGCGGCGGCCCGCCAGCTTCATCATTCCAGACTTTATCGAGGAGGACGAGCTGGTGCAGTATCTGGGCGATCTGTTTCATGAATCCGCCAGCCCCGGCAACCCGGAAGTGCTCAGGTTGGATTGACATCCGCCGGACGGACAGGCGGGCTTTGCCCGCGACTCCGTCGCCAGGAAAGTGGTTCGGACGTGGTTCAAAAAAGGCCACTTTGGGGTAACAAAGGGCGAGCGTATTACTTCCATCTGAGCAATGGAAGTTCCGTGTTTCGGGAGAACCGCCACGGTGGGACGCTCGCGGTTCAGTCCGTTGACTTGGCGCAAACCGGGATGCGCCCGACGACAGGGCTGTGCAATTGCGCGACAGCCAGGCGCATCTGCCGCCTCAGGCCGGCAGTTGCAGGCGGTAGCCGACCGCCGTCTCGGTCAGCAGGTAGCGCGGCTGGGTCGGGTCGTCCTCCAGCTTGTGCCGCAGATGCCCCATGTAGATGCGCAGGTAGTGGCCGTTTTCGCCCTGCGACGGTCCCCACACGGCGCGCAGCAGCTGCGGATTGGTCATCACCCGGCCGGCGTTGGCCACCAACACGGCCAGCAGGCGGTACTCGGTCGGCGTCAGGTGCACGCTCTCGCCGTTGCGCGTGACGCGGCGGTTCTGCAAATCCACCGCCACCGCGCCGAACTGCACCAGGCCGGCCTGGTCGGCCGCCGGCTGGCGCTGCCGCCGCAGGGTGGCGCGCACCCGCGCCAGCAGCTCGCCGACGCCGAAGGGCTTGGTCAGATAGTCGTCGGCGCCGGCGTCCAGCGCGCGGATCTTGTCGGCCTCGTTGACGCGGGCCGACAGCACGATCACCGGCACCGCCGACCACTTGCGCAGGTCGGCGATGAAGTCGATGCCGTCGCCGTCGGGCAGGCCGAGGTCGAGCACCACCAGGTCGGGCTTGCGGGTGCCGGCGTCGATCAGGCCGCGCTGCAGGTTGGCGGCCTCGAAGATCTGCCAGCCCTCCTCCTCCAAGGCGCTGCGCACGAAGCGGCGGATCTGCGGTTCGTCCTCCACCAGCAGGGCGGTGGGCATGGTTTCATTCATCGTTGTTTCCTATACGTTCGGCGTCCAGATCCGGCATGGCCGGCGGCGTGCCCAGCGGCAGTGTGAAGACGAAGGCGGCGCCGCCGGCCGGCGACTCGGCCGCCTGGATGCTGCCGCCGTGCGCCTCGACGATGGCGCGGCAGATCGCCAGCCCAAGGCCGACGCCCGGCTTGGCCGACTCGCGCTCGCCACGGGTGAATTTTTCGAAGATGGCCTCCTCGCGGCCGTGCGGCAGGCCGGGGCCGTCATCATAAACCATCACGTTGAGCCAGACGCCGTGCAGCGCCGCCGTGACGACGATGCGCGAACCGGCCGGCGTGTACTTGGCGGCGTTCTCCAGCAGGTTGCACAGCACCCGCTCGATCAGCACGGCGTCGAAGCGCACCAGCGGCAGCCCGGCCGGCAGCTCGGTGCCGACCTGGTGGCCCTTGAGCTGCGAACCGCTGGCGCGCAGCGCGCTGCCGACCACCTCCTCCAGCGCGTGCCACTGCAGGTTGAACTTGATCTCGCCGCTCTGGATGCGCGCCATGTCGAGCAGGTTGGACACCAGCGCGCTCATGCGCAGCGCCTCGTCGTGCAGCGCGGCGGCCACGTCGAGCTGGGCCTCGGACAGAGCCGGCTTCGAGCCGGCCAACGACTCGGACAGGCCGACCAGCGACGTCAGCGGCGTGCGCAAATCGTGCGACAGCGCCGCCAGCAGCGAGTTGCGCAGCCGCTCGGACTCCATGTTGACCAGCGCGTTCTGCGCCACCTCGATGTAGTGCACCCGCTCGAGCGCGATGGCGGCCAGGGCGGCGAAGGTGTCGAGCTGCTGGCGCTGTTCCGGGATCAGTATCCAGCGGCGCTGCTCCGGTTCGATCGCCAGCACGCCCCGGGTGCGCATCGGCGCCACCAGCGGCAGGTAGAAGATGCGGCTGGCCGGCAGCGTGTCGGTGCCCAGGCCGGCCACCTCGGCGCGGTCGAAGGACCACTGCGCGATACCGCTGTCGAGCACCGACAGCTGCGCCTTGGCGCCGCCCGGCACGGTCGGCGGCGGCAGCAGGCGGCCGTCGTCGTCGGGCAGCAGCAGCACCGAGCGGGCGCGGAAGGCGCGCTGGATGAAGCCCTGGGTGGTCTCGAAGATCTGCTCGGTCTGCAGCGCGCCGGACAGCTCGCGGGCGAACTCGTACAGCGCGCGCGAACGGGCCTCGCGGTGAGAGGCGACGCGCGCCTGGAAGCGCAGGCCGGCCGTCAGGTGGCCGGTGATCAGGCCCACCGCCAGCATCACCACGAAGGTGATCACGTACTGGAAGTCGGAGACGGCGAAGGTGAAGCGCGGCGGCACGAAGAAGAAGTCGAAGCAGGCCACGCAGACACAGGTGGCCAGCACCGACGGGCCGCGGCCGAAGCGCACCGCCACCAGCACCACCACCAGCAGGAACAGCATGGCGATGTTGGCCAGGTCGAGGTAGGCCAGCAGCGGCGTGGCGGCCAGCGCGGTGGCCAGGCTGGCCGCCGCCGCGCCGCCGTAGCCGAGCAGGCGGCGCTTGGCGCGGCCGCTGTTGTCGATCTCGCCGTCGGGCTCCTCGGCGGCGGCCGGCTTGGCCGGCGCCGGCTCGGTGCTGGCCTCGCCGATCTCGATCAGGTCGATGTCGGGCGCCTGGCGGGCGATGCTCTTGATGTGCGGCGTGCGCCAGGGCCAGGTGGGGTGGCCGCGCGCCATGACGATTTTCGACAGGTTGTTGCCGCGCGCGTACTCGACGGCGGCGGCGGCGATGTCGGCGCCGGACACCACGGCGGTGGTGGCGCCCAGGTCGCGCGCCAGCTTCAGGGTGTTGAGGATCTGCTCGCGCTGCGCCGCCGGCAGCCGCTGCAGGGTCGGTGTTTCGACGTAGATGGCGTGCCACTCGGTGCCCAGCTGGCCGGCCAGGCGCGCCGCGCTGCGCACCGTGTGCTCGCCGCCGGGGCGCGGGCCGACGCAGGCCAGCAGCGCCGCGCCGGTCTTCCAGATGCCGTTGATCGACTGCTCGACGCGGTAGGCGCGCACGTCGTCCTCGACCCGGTCGGCGGTGCGGCGCAGGGCCAGTTCGCGCAGGGCGATCAGGTTGCCCTTGCGGAAGAAGTTTTTCGAGGCCCGTTCGGCCTGCTGCGCCTGGTAGACCTTGCCGCCCTTCAGTCGGGCCAGCAGTTCGTCGGCCGGAATGTCGACCAGCACCACCTCGTCGGCGTCGTCGAACACGGTGTCGGGCACGGTCTCGCCGACGCGGATGCCGGTGATGCCGCCGACCACGTCGTTGAGGCTCTCCAGGTGCTGAACGTTGACGGTGCTGAGCACGTCGATGCCGGCGTCGAGCAGTTCGTCGACGTCCTGCCAGCGCTTGGGGTGGCGCGAGCCGGGCGCGTTGGTGTGGGCCAGCTCGTCCATCAGGATCAGCGGCGGGCGGCGCTCCAGCGCCGCGTCGATGTCGAACTCGGCGATGCTCTTGCCGCGGTACTCGACCAGCTTGGGCGGCAGCACCTCGAGCCCGGCCAGCATGGCCGCCGTCTCGCTGCGGCCGTGCGTCTCGACCACGCCGACCAGCACCGCCTGGCCGTCGGCCTGCAGCTTGCGCGCCGCCGCCAGCATGGCGTAGGTCTTGCCGACGCCGGCCGAGGCGCCGAAGTAGATGCGCAGCTTGCCGCGCACGGCGCGGCGCTCCTGCGCCTGCACCTGGGCCAGCAGGGTGTCCGGATCGGGGCGCTGCTTATCGGAAGGGAACATGGGTCATGGTTCGGTTTCGTTCAGTACAAAAGGGCGTCGAGCGCCAATGAGGTCATAGCAGCCCTTGGCAGCTTCGTTTCTACCCCGCACCCCGATCCGCCCGGGGTCTGACCCCGCATGGGGTCAGACCCCTTTGCCTGTGGGGTAAGGCAGGCCCTCACTTAGCGGCATGCGCGCCAATTGCCGCAAGCGCGATCATACCGCGTCCCAATTAGCGCGTGCGGCCGGTTTCGGCGTCCAGCGCCAGGTTCAGCGCCAGCACGTTGACGCGCGGCTCGCCGAAGAAGCCGAGCACCTGGCCGCTTTGCTTGGCCTCGATCAGGGCGCGCACCTTGGCCGGGTCGAGCTGGCGGGCGGCGGCGACGCGCCCCGCCTGGTACTGCGCGGCGGCGACGCTGATGTCCGGGTCCAAGCCGCTGCCCGAGGCCGTCACCAGGTCGACCGGGATCGGCGCCGTGTTGGCCGGGTCGGCGGCGCGCAGCGCCTCGATGCGGCCCTTGACGGCGTCGGTCAATGCCGGATTGCTCGGACCGAGGTTCGAGCCGCTCGAGCCGGCGGCGTTGTTGGGCATCGGGCCGGTGGCCGACGGACGGCCCCAGAAGTACTTCGGCGACGAGAAGGACTGGCCGATCAGCGCGGAGCCGACCGGCTTGCCGCCGACCTCGACGATGCTGCCGCCGGCCTGCTCGGGGAAGGCGACGGCGCCGATGCCGGTCACGGCGAAGGGATAGATGACGCCGCAGATCAGGGTCAGCGCGCCGAACAGGACGACGGCGGGACGGATGGTGGAAGACATGTTCACTCCTGGTTTAAATAAGGTTCAGCGCCGACAACAGCATGTCGATCAGCTTGATGCCGACGAAGGGCAGGACGATGCCGCCGACGCCGTAGATCCAGATATTGCGGCGCAACAGGGCGGCCGCGCCGATGGCGCGGTACTGCACGCCCTTCAAGGCCAGCGGGATCAGGAACACGATGATCAGGGCGTTGAAGATCACCGCCGACATGATCGCCGAGTTCGGGCTCGACAAATGCATCACGTCGAGCGCCTTCAGGCTCGGATAGGTGCCGACAAACGCCGCCGGGATGATGGCGAAGTACTTGGCGATGTCGTTCGAGATCGAGAAGGTGGTCAGCGAGCCGCGCGTCATCAGCATCTGCTTGCCGATCTCGACGATCTCGAGCAGCTTGGTCGGGTTCGAGTCCAGGTCGACCATGTTGCCGGCCTCCTTGGCGGCCTGGGTGCCCGAGTTCATCGCCACGGCGACGTCGGCCTGGGCCAGCGCCGGCGCGTCGTTGGTGCCGTCGCCGGTCATCGCCACCAGGCGGCCTTCGGCCTGGTAGCTGCGGATCAGCTTGAGCTTGTCCTCAGGCGTGGCCTCGGCCAGGAAGTCGTCGACGCCGGCCTCGGCGGCGATGGCGGCGGCGGTCAGCTTGTTGTCGCCGGTGATCATCACGGTTTTAATCCCCATGCGGCGCAGCTCGGCGAAGCGCTCCTTGATGCCGCCCTTGACGATGTCCTTCAGCTCGACCACGCCCATGACGCGGCCGTCGTCGACCACCACCAGCGGCGTGCTGCCGCGGCGCGACACGTCGTCCACGGCGCGCCCCACCTCGGCCGGATACGGCTGGCCCAGCGCCTCGACATACTTCTTCACCGAGTCGGCGGCGCCCTTGCGGACATGGCGTGCGCCGATGTCGACGCCGCTCATGCGGGTGTTGGCCGAGAACGGCACGAAGACGGCGTTCAGGCCGGCCATCTCGCGTTCGCGGATGTTGAAGCGCTGCTTGGCCAGCACCACGATGCTGCGGCCTTCCGGCGTCTCGTCGGCCAGCGAGGCCAACTGGGCCACGTCGGCCAGCTGCTGCTCGGTCACGCCGGGGGCGGCGAAAAAGGCGGCGGCCTGGCGGTTGCCCAGGGTGATGGTGCCGGTCTTGTCCAGCAGCAGCACGTCGACGTCGCCGGCCGCCTCGACGGCGCGGCCGGAGGTGGCGATCACGTTGGCCTGCATCATGCGGCTCATGCCGGCCACGCCGATGGCCGACAGCAGGCCGCCGATGGTGGTCGGGATCAGGCAGACCAGCAACGCGATCAGCACGGTGATGGAGATCGGCGTGCCGGCCTTGGCCGCCTCGACCGAGAACAGCGAGAACGGCAGCAGGGTCACGGTGACGATCAGGAACACGATGGTCAGCGCCACCAGCAGGATGGTCAGGGCGATCTCGTTCGGCGTCTTCTGGCGCTTGGCGCCTTCGACCATCGAGATCATGCGGTCGAGGAAGGTCTCGCCCGGGTTGGCGGTGACCTTCACCACCAGCCAGTCCGACAGCACGCGGGTGCCGCCGGTGACGGAGGAGAAGTCGCCGCCGGACTCGCGGATCACCGGCGCGGACTCGCCGGTGATGGCGCTCTCGTCGACCGAGGCGACGCCTTCGATGACCTCGCCGTCGATGGGGATCACGTCACCGGCCTCGACCAGGATGAAGTGGCCTTTGCGCAGGTCGGTGGCGGTGGCCGGCAGCCAGGTGGTGCCGTGGCGCGGGCTGGCCAGCTTCTTGGCCATCACGCTCTGCTTCAGGCTGCGCAGCGAGGCCGCCTGGGCCTTGCTGCGGCCCTCGGCCAGCGCCTCGGCGAAGTTGGCGAACAACACGGTGAACCACAGCCAGATGCTGGTGGCGAGGATGAAGCCGGGGTTGGCCTCGCCCTGGCCGAACAGCGCCTGGAAGTACAGCAGCGTGGTGATGATGCTGCCGACGTAGACGACGAACATCACCGGGCTGCGCAACTGGGTGCGCGGGTCGAGTTTCTTGAACGATTCAATGATCGCCGGGACCAGCAGCACCGAGTCGAACAGCTTGAGCGACTTGGCGGGCGGGTTGGTAAAAATCGTCATCTCTTTCTGAGATGGTTGGGCGTTTGGCATCTTGTACTCCTGGGTTTATCGGCGGCGGAGGCGCTCGGCGCACTCCGCCCCGTCAAAGGGTTTTACTTGGCGAACACCTGGAGGTGTTCGACCACCGGACCGAGCGCGACGGCCGGCACATAGTTCAGCACGCCGACCAGCGCGACCACGCCGATCAGCAGGCCGACGAACATCGGCCCGTGCGTCGGCATGGTGCCGGAGTTGGCCTCCAGGCGCTTTTTGCCGGCCAGCGAACCGGCGATCGCCAGCACCGGCACGATCACGGCGAAGCGGCCGAACCACATGGCGATGGCCAGCATGGTGTTGTAGAACGGCGTGTTGGCGGACAGGCCGGCGAAGGCGCTGCCGTTGTTGTTGGCGGCCGAACTGAAGGCGTACAGCACCTCGGAGAAGCCGTGCGCGCCCGGATTGAGGATGCCGGCCTTGCCGGCGTCCAGCATGACGGCGATGGCGGTGCCGGCCAGCACCAGGGTGGGGGTGACCAGGATGGCGATCGAGGTCATCTTCATTTCATGCGCCTGGATCTTCTTGCCCAGGTATTCCGGCGTGCGGCCGATCATCAGGCCGGCGATGAACACCGTCATGATGGCGAAGACCAGCATGCCGTACAGGCCCGAGCCGACGCCGCCGAAGACCACCTCGCCGAGTTGCATCAGCAGCATCGGCACGGCGCCGCCCAGCGGCGTGTAGGAGTCGTGCATGGAGTTGACCGCGCCGCAGGAGGCGGCCGTGGTCACCGCCGCGAACAGGCCGGAGGCGCTGATGCCGAAGCGGGTCTCCTTGCCTTCCATGTTGCCGCCCGATTGCAGCGCCGTCGCGCTCTGGTCGACGCCCATCGCCTGCAGCGCGGGCAGGGTTTGCTGCTCGGCGCTCTGCGCCGCCACCGTGGCGACGACGAACAGCACCGTCATCGCCGCCAGCACGGCCCAACCCTGGCGCTTGTCGCCGACCATGCGGCCGAAGGCGAAGCACAGGCCGGCCGGGATGATGAAGATGGCGATCATCTGGAAGAAGTTGGCCAGCGCCGTCGGATTCTCGAACGGGTGGGCCGAATTGACGTTGAAGAAGCCGCCGCCGTTGGTGCCGAGCAGCTTGATCGCCTCCTGCGAGGCGACCGGGCCCATGGCGATGGTCTGGGTGCTGGCGGTCACCGTTTCGGTGACGACCTGGCCGGCGGCGTCCTTCAGCGGCTGGCCGTCGGCGCCGACTTTCGGCTGGCTATAGGTGACCGGGTCGAGCAAGGTCACATCTTTATATGCCGAGAAGTTCTGGATCGCGCCCTGGCCGATCAGGAACACGGCGAAGATCAGCGACAGCGGCAGCAGGATGTACAGGGTCGAGCGGGTCATGTCGACCCAGAAGTTGCCGATCGACTTGGCCGAGCGCGACGAGAAGCCACGGATCAGCGCGTAGGCGACGGCCATGCCGGTCGCCGCCGAGAAGAAGTTTTGTCCGGCCAGCACCAGCATCTGGCTCAGATAGCTCATGGTCGTTTCACCGCCGTAGCCCTGCCAGTTGGTATTGGTGACAAAGCTGACCGCCGTGTTGAACGACGAGTCGGGACTGATGTTGGCCATGCCCTGAGGATTGAGCGGCAGCCAGGCCTGCAGGCGCTGCACGGCGTAAACGGCCAGAGCGCCGATGCCGTTGAACAGCAGCAGCGCGACGGCGTAGGATTTCCAGCCCATGCCCTGTTCGGGCGAGACGCCGGCCAGGCGGTAGAGCAGCTTCTCGAGCTTGGCGAGCCAGCCCATGCCGGGCACGGCCGTGCCGTCGCCGACGCGGGCCAGCAAAATGCCGAGCGGGTAGGACAGCGCCAGCAGCACCACCAGGAATGCCGCCAGCAGCATAAACGATTGCATAGTCATTACAGTTCCTCCGCTTTCAGCAAGGCCACTACCAGATACACCAGCAAGCCGGCCGAGGCCAGCGCTCCAATCAGATAAAAGGTGTTCATTCCTGATCCCCCAGCTTGGCGCAGCCAATGGCGAAAGCCCAGCAGATTGCCGTAAAGACGACGATTGCACCGATAAACACGATGTCCATTTTTTCCACCCTCACAGGTCTTGTTTTGATAGTTGAAAGCTTAGCCAGAAGCGTCTAAAAGTTTTGTAAAGACTTGTCGGAGGGGTGTAAACAAGATGTAAAAAACAACACCCGCGGGCGCGCCGCCACGGCGCCATTGCCGAGATGTATTGAAACGCCGCGGCGGACGGCGTTTACGCCTTGTTTACCATCGCGGCGCGACTATTTAGACTCTTTTTACGGGGGAAGGACTACCCTTTCCATACCCCAACAGCAGAGAGTCGGTATGTCAAGTCCGCGTTTTTCCCATCGCAGCGCGCCGCTGCGTGGCATCTGGGTGCCGCTGGTCACGCCGCTGCGTGACGGCGAAGTCGACCTGAACCGCCTGCAGTTGCTGGCCGACCGCATCATCAAGCAAGGCGTGCACGGCCTGGTGGTCTGTGGCAGCACCGGCGAGGCGGCCCAGCTCGACCTGGCCGAGCAAGGCTCGGCGCTGGCCGCCGTGCTGGAGACGGCCGGCAAGCGCTGCCCCGTCATGATGGGCATCAGCGGCGCCGACACCTACGCCGCAGCCAGCAAGGCGCTGCAGTTCGACGAGCTCGAGCTGGCCGGCTACCTGGTCTCCACGCCGTGCTATGTGCGGCCCTCGCAGGACGGCCTGCGCCGCCACTTCGAGGTGATCGCCGACGCCACCGGGCAGCGCATCGTGCTCGACAACGTGCCGGCCCGCAGCGGCGCCAACCTGGCGCCGGCCACCGCGCGCCAGCTGGCCGAGCGGCCCCAGTTCGCCGCCATCAAGGAGGCCGGCGGCAACTTGCAACAGATAAGCGACCTGGTCGAGCAGACCCCGCTGGCCGTGCTGTGCGGCGACGACGCCCTGCTGTTCGGCGCCCTGTGCGCCGGCGGCCACGGCGCCATCTCGGCGGCGGCGCACATCCGCCCCGACCTGTACGTGCAGTTGTACGACCTGGTGCGCGCCGGGCGCCTCGACGCCGCGCGCGCCCTGTTCCGCCGCCTGCAGCCGCTGATCCATCTGCTCTACGCCGAACCGAACCCGGCGCCCTTGAAGGCGGCGCTGGCGCGCCAGGGTCTGCTGCGCGACGAGCTGCGCCAGCCGCTCACGCCGGCCAGCGCGGCCAGCCGCGCCGGCCTGGCCTGCGCCGTCGACGCGCTGATGGCGCTGCCCAGCTATCCGCCCGAGTCTTTCCGCCTGCCGCAGGTGGCCACCGTGGGGGCCATGTGATCGTCGCCCTGACCGGCACGGACGGCCATCAAGCGTCCGACCTGGCCCAGCAACTGGCCCAGCTGCGCGCCTCGGCCGGCAGCAAGGTGCTGCTGCTGTCGCGCCAGCACGGCCCGGCGCAGGTCGACCTGCGCCAGCCCTATGACGACGTGGTGATCGACATGGCCGACCACAAATACAGCGAGGCGACACTGGCCGCCGCCGGCGTCATCGTCGTGCTGATTCAACCGGACGAGCTGGAACGGCAGGACCACGGCGCCCTGCTGGGCCGCATCCAGCACGCGCAGGGGGCCAATCCGCAGGCCCAGGTGCTGGTGGCGGTGGGCCACACGGCGCAGGCGCTGACGCCGCACGAGGTCGGCTGCGTGCTGGTGTTCGTCGCGCAGATCGCCTCGGCGCGGCTGGTCGACACCCTGGTGCTGGGCGCCGGCGGCGCCTACCGCAGCCGCCACGGCGCGCCGGAGCTGGCCGAGCACAAGCGCGAGAAATCGCTCGGCGCGACCGAGCTGCGCCATCTGTACCGGCAGGTGTTCCAGCCGGCGCTGTCAACCGTCGATTGAGCGTTGACCCCGTACCCCGGATGCTGGGGTCGGACCCCGTACGGGGTCCGACCCCTTTCGGCCGCATTGCGGGGTGGCGCATCGAAGATCCGCGCACGCCAAAAACGGACCAACAAAAAAACGGGAGCAAGGGCATCGCCCCTGCTCCCGTTCTTCCTTGCGGCCGCTGGCGGCTTAGAAGGTCTTGCTGATGGTCAGAACCAGCGCGGTCTTGCCGAGGAACTTGCCGTTGACCGGCGAGCTGTAGGCTACTTCGCGGGCGTTGGTGCCGATCACGGCCAGCGCGCCGCTGACCACGCCGAAGTCCTTGGTGGCGCCGATTTTCCAGTCGGTGTAGTTGGCCAGGTCGCTGCCCTTGACCTTCTGGTGGCCGGCGTGCAGGTTGACGGTGAAACCGTTGCCGGCGTCGATGTTGGCGCCCAGGTCGACGTAGCCGCTGTTCTTGCTGTCGGCGTAGCCGAACAGGTTGGTCAGCGAGTGCGAGTACTTCAGATAGGCCGGGCCGTAGCCGACCTGGCCGTAGACCTCGGTGGTGTTGGCGCTGGTGGCCAGGCCGTTCGACGGGTACACATAGGTCAGCACGCCGACGTCGTAGGACACCTCGCTGGTGATCTGGCCGCGCTTGCCGGCGTACAGGTCGACCTCGATCTGGCCGCTGCCGCCGGCGTCCTTGGTCCATTTGATGTTCGACGCCCATGCGCCCACGTACAGGCCGGTCGGGTTGTTGACGTAGTCGACGCCGCCCTGCACGGCCGGCTTGACGCGGGTCTGCGAGATGCCGCGGAAGCGGTAGTCCGACACGACGCTGGCGTTGAAGCTGACTTCGTTGTCCGGCTTGATGTCCTCGGCATGGGCGTAGCTGCCGGCGAATGCTGCCATCACAGCTGTGGCGAGTATCAATTTCTTCATGATGCGGTCTTTCTTTTGGTGGGTGAAAAAACATGGCCGCCGGCGCGAACCGGCGGCCTGGAAAACGGGTCGAAACGACTAGGGGATGAAGACTTCCTTGTACAGCGCGTTCATCTCGGCGGCGGCGCGCACGTGGCAATCGGCCGCGTCGCAGACGCAGCGGCCACGGCCACAGGCCTGGTGCGCCGTCTGGTGGGCGTGGATGACGGTGCTGGCCAGGCTGGCCGACATGACGCGGGCGACGTAGGCGCGGATCGCCGCCGTCTCCTCCTCGTTCGGGTCGTGCTCGCCGCCGACGGTGACGAACAGCACGCGCAGGCCGGGGTTGAACATGCGCGCCGAATTGAGCCGGGCGATCAGCTTGTACTGGCTGGCCAGGTCGACCTGGTCGGCCGACACCGGCACCACCACCAGGCGCGCGGCGATCAGCGCGGCGCGGCTCTCGGGCGTGTCGCGGCCCTCGGTGTCGATCAAAATATCGTTGTAGTGCAGGCGCAGCGCCTCCAGCTCGGTCGCCAGGCCGCGTCCGCTGATGGCGCGCGCCGCCAGCTTGGGTTGCAGGCCGGCGGCGGCCCGTTCGCCGCTCCAGGTGCTGGAGGTCTTCTTCGGGTCGGTGTCGATCAACATCACCTTGCGGCCGCTGCGCGCACGCAGCAGCGCCAGGTTGTTGGCGACCACGGTCTTGCCGCTGCCGCCGTTCTGGTTGGCGATGGCAATGATCATTGCAGTCCCTGCCCCGCCACGCGCCGGCTGCCCGGCGTGGAGAAGCGGCCGAACTCGGCGCCGGGCAGCAGGCGCATCACCGCCTCCATCACCTGGCCCACCAGCGAGCGGCCGATGCACAACCACACCTTCATGCGGGTGCCGTGCTCGCAGGCCTCGATACGCATGAACTGCAGGGCGTCGCCGCACAGGCGGGTGACGGTTTGGCGCAGGGCGGTGACGGCGCCGGCGTCGACGGTCAGCTGCATCAGGCACACCGGCTGCGGCGCCTTGGCGGCCTGCCCGGCGTGTTCCTTGGCCCAAAACGAACGGCGCTGCGCCGGCTGCGTGTAGAAGAATGCGTGCATCGCCCACCTCCTGTTTCGATCAATTCGATATGAAGAAGCTTACCGATCCGGCCGTAAAAACAGTCTAAAAAGACGCTGGCGGGGTGTAAACGCGGCGTATAAATCGCGCCACGGACGGCGCCGCTGCGGCGCCGGTGCGACGCCGGTGCGACGCCGGCGGCGGCGATCAAGCGCACACAACTGTACGCGCATACAGTACAATTCCCGTCGCGACCGGCAGTTTGTGGGGAAAATCCCGCAAGCATTTGCAGTTTCACCATGAAATCTGCCCGTTTCCCGCCAAGGGATTGCCGCCGATCCGCCCTGTTGAGGATAGAATGCGCAGGCGTCCGCATAAACCAAGTATCGCTTTTACCCAGCTTGATCACGTATGGCCACTAAAAAACCAGCATCCGACTACAGCGAATCATCCATCCGCGTCTTGAAGGGCCTCGAGCCAGTCAAGCAACGTCCGGGCATGTATACCCGCACCGAAAATCCGCTGCACATCATCCAGGAAGTGATCGATAACGCCTCCGACGAGGCGCTTGGCGGCCATTGCAAGAACATCGCGGTGACCCAGAACGTCGACGGCTCCATCACCGTGGAGGACGACGGCCGCGGCATCCCGGTCGGCATCCACCCGGAAGAAGGCGTGCCGACCGTGGAAATCGTGTTCACCCGGCTGCACGCCGGCGGCAAGTTCGACAAGGGCTCCGGCGGCGCCTACGCCTTCTCCGGCGGCCTGCACGGCGTCGGCGTGTCGGTCACCAACGCGCTGTCGACGCGCCTGGAGATCACCGTCTGGCGCAAGGAGAACGACGGCAACGGCCTGCACCAGATGGCCTTCTCCGCCGGCGACGTGATCGAGCCGCTGACCTCGCGCCCCGCCCCGCGCGACGGCAAGAAGTCCGGCACCCGCGTCACCGCCTGGCCCGACCCGAAATACTTCGATTCGCCCGTCATCTCGCAGACCGAGCTGCAGCGCCTGCTGCGCTCGAAGGCCGTGCTGCTGCCCGGCGTGACCGTCACGCTGACCAACGCCAAGACCGGCGACGTGCAGACCTGGCAGTACAACGAGGGCCTGCGCGGCTACCTGACCGAGGCGCTGGCGCAGGGCTCGAGCGGCGAGACGCTGATCCCGCTGTTCGAGGGCGCCGGCTACGCCAGCGCCGAGACCGAGGGCTTCGCCGAGGGCGAGGGCGCGGCCTGGGTGGTGGCCTGGACCGAGGACGGCGGCGTGGTGCGCGAGTCCTACGTCAACCTGATCCCCACCTCCAACGGCGGCACCCACGAGTCCGGCCTGCGCGACGGCCTGTACGGCGCCGTCAAGAGCTTCGTCGAGATGCACTCGCTGCTGCCCAAGGGCGTCAAGCTGCTGCCCGAGGACGTGTTCGCACGCGTCTCCTTCGTGCTGTCGGCCAAGGTGCTCGATCCGCAGTTCCAGGGCCAGATCAAGGAGCGCCTGAACTCGCGCGACGCGGTGCGCCTGGTGTCGAGCGTGGCCAAGCCGCCGCTCGAGCTGTGGCTGAACCAGCACGTCGAATACGGCAAGAAGCTGGCCGAACTGGTCATCAAGCAGGCGCAGTCGCGCCTGCGCTCGCTGCAAAAGGTCGAGAAGAAGAAGTCCTCCGGCGTCGCCGTTTTGCCCGGCAAGCTGACCGACTGCGAATCGTCCGACATCCAGCGCAACGAACTGTTCCTGGTCGAGGGCGACTCGGCCGGCGGCTCGGCCAAGATGGGCCGCGACAAGGAGTTCCAGGCCATCCTGCCGCTGCGCGGCAAGGTGCTGAACTCCTGGGAGACCGACCGCGACCGCCTGTTCGCCAACAACGAGATCCACGACATCTCCGTGGCCATCGGCGTCGACCCGCACAGCTTCGCCGACTCGCCCGACCTGTCCGGTCTGCGCTACGGCAAGATCTGCATCCTGTCGGATGCGGACGTGGACGGCTCGCACATCCAGGTGCTGCTGTTGACGCTGTTCTTCAAGCACTTCCCGGCGCTGATCGCGCACGGCCACATCTGCATCGCCCGGCCGCCGCTGTTCCGCGTCGACGCGCCGGCGCGCGGCAAGAAGCCGATCCAGAAGCTGTACGCGCTCGACTCGGGCGAGCTGGTGGCGATCGAGGACAAGCTGCGCAAGGACGGCGTCAAGGACGGCGCCTGGTCGATCTCCCGCTTCAAGGGCCTGGGCGAGATGAACGCCGAGCAGCTGTGGGAAACCACCATGAACCCGGACACCCGCCGCCTGCTGCCGGTGTCGCTGGGCGAGTTCGCCCACACCGAGTCGGCCGCCCGCTTCAACATGCTGATGGGGAAAGGCGAAGCCGCCGCCCGCCGCGCCTGGATCGAGGAACACGGCAACGAGGCCGAGGCCGACATCTAAGCCGCCATCGCACACTAGAATCCGCACACCGAATACACCATGACACAAGCAAACCTCTTTGAAGAACAGCTGCCCGACCCGGACGACTCCGGCCTGCCGGGCGGCCCCAACGGCGGCGACGGCGGCGAAACGCTGACCCTTTCGACCTTCGCCGAACGCGCCTACCTCGACTACGCCATCTCGGTGGTCAAGGGCCGCGCCCTGCCCGACGTCTGCGACGGCCAGAAGCCGGTGCAGCGCCGCATCCTGTTCTCGATGAACGAACTGGGCCTGACCGCCAGCGCCAAGCCGCGCAAATCGGCGACGGTGGTCGGCGACGTGCTGGGCAAACTGCACCCGCACGGCGACCAGTCGGTCTACGACGCGCTGGTGCGCATGGCGCAGGACTTCTCGCTGCGCTATCCGCTGATCGACGGCCAGGGCAACTTCGGCTCGCGCGACGGCGACGGCGCGGCGGCGATGCGTTACACCGAGGCGCGCCTAACTCCGATCGCCCGTCTGCTGATGGACGAGATCAACCTCGGCACGGTCGACTTCCAGGCCAACTACGACGGCTCCTCCGAGGAGCCGTGCCTGCTGCCGGCGCGTCTGCCGATGGTGCTGCTGAACGGCGCCTCCGGCATCGCCGTCGGCCTGGCCACCGAGATCCCCTCGCACAACCTGGTCGAGGTGGCACAGGCGGCGGTGGCGCTGATCCGCAATCCGAAGATGAGCCACGCCGAGCTGATGGCGATGGTGCCCGGCCCCGACTTCCCCGGCGGCGGCCAGATCATCACCCCGCCGGCGCAGATCGCCGACATGTACGCCAACGGCCGTGGCAGCATGAAGGTGCGGGCGCGCTGGAAAATCGAAGAGCTGGCCCGTGGCCAATGGCAGGCGGTGGTCACCGAACTGCCGCCGGGCACCTCGTCGCAGAAGGTGCTCGAGGAGATCGAGGAGCTGACCAATCCGAAGATCAAGCTGGGCAAGAAGGCGCTGTCGCCCGAGCAGGTGGCCCTGAAATCGCTGATCCTCAACTCGCTCGACACCATCCGCGACGAGTCCGGCCGCGCCGCCCCGGTGCGCCTGGTGTTCGAGCCGAAGTCGAAGAACCAGGACCAGACCGAGTTCATGCTGATGCTGCTGGCGCACACCTCGCTCGAATCGTCCGCCTCGATCAACCTGGTGATGATCGGCGGCGACGGCCGGCCGCGCCAAAAGGGCCTGGGCGACATCCTGCAGGAGTGGATCGACTTCCGCTTCGAGACGGTGACCCGGCGCACCCGCTACAAGCTGGGCAAGGTCGACGACCGCATCCATATTCTGGAGGGCCGCGAGACCATCCTGTTGAATATCGACGAGGTGATCCAGATCATCCGCAACTCGGACGAGCCGAAGGCCGCGCTGATGGCGCGCTTCAAGCTGTCCGACCGCCAGGCCGAGGATATTCTTGAGATCCGCCTGCGCCAACTGGCGCGTTTGGAAGCCATCAAGATCCAGCAGGAGCTGGCCGATCTGCGCAAGGAACGCCAGTCGCTGCAAGACCTGCTGGAGAACCCGGGTTCGATGAAGCGCGCCATCATCCGCGAGATCGAAGCCGACACCAAGACCTTCGGCGACCCGCGCCGCACCCTGATCGAAGAGGCGCAGAAGGCCGTGGCGGAGCAGAAGGTGGTGGACGAACCGGTCACCGTCATCATCTCCGAAAAAGGCTGGATCCGCGCCCGCACCGGCATCGGCCACGACGCCGCCCTGTTCACCTTCAAGGCGGGCGACTCGCTGTACGGCGCCTTCGAGTGCCGCACGGTCGACACCCTGCTCGGCTTCGGCAGCAACGGCAAGGTGTATTCCGTGCCGGTGGCCGCCCTGCCCAACGCGCGCGGCGACGGCGTGCCGATCACCACGCTGGTCGATTTGACCGGCGGCGCGCGCATCCTGCACTTCTACGCCGGCCCGGCCGACACGCAACTGCTGCTGGCCTCCAGCGCGGGCTACGGCTTCATCGCCAAGGCCTGCGACATGGTCAGCCGGCTCAAGGGCGGCAAGTCCTTCATCACGCTCGACGAGGGCGCCGTGCCGCTGCCGCCGAGCGTGGTGGAAGACAAGGCCAGCGCCGTCGCGGTGGTCTCCGAGCAGGCCCGCCTGCTGGTGTTCGGCCTCGACGAGATGAAGGTGCTGACCAACGGCGGCCGTGGCGTGATCCTGATGGAGCTGGAGGACAAGGAAACCTTGGTGGCCGCCCGCGCCATCAGCCAGAAGGGCGTGATCGTCTCGGGCATGGGTCGCGGCGCCAAGCCGCAGGACCTGAGCCTGTCGGCCTCCACGTTGGCGGTCCACATCGGCAAGCGCGCCCGCAAGGGCAAGGCGCTGGCCTCGAAGATCAAGCCGGAGAAGCTGACCGCGATCGTCTGATCGCGCCCGGCCGCAGCACGGCCAGCATAAAAAAAACCGGCCCGCCATCACTGGCGCGCCGGTCTTTTTTCATAGTTGCGGGAGCTTGGCGGCGCATCCGCCGCCGCGCTTCATTCCACCAGGGAGTAGTCGCTCGCGGCGGCCTGCTCGATGGCGGGCTGCAGCTTGGCCAGGAAGGCGTCCATCGTCTGCTCGCGCAGGTCGACGGCCTTGGCGCCGCCACCGGCGACGACCGTCACATCGTCGATGCCGATCACGTTCAGGATGAGGCGCAAATACCCAGTCGCGATGTCGCGGTCGCGTATAGGCGATCCTTCGGTGTAGACGCCACCGGAGGCGAGCAGCACGGTCGCCTTCTTGCCGGTGACAAGACCCTTTCCGTCGAAGCCCAGCGTCAAGCCCTTGCGGACGATGTGGTCGATCCACGCCTTCAGCGCGGCCGGCACATTGTAGTTGTAGACCGGCGTGGCGATGACGAGGTGGTCGGCGGTGAGCAGTTCCGCGACCAACTCGTCGGATAGGCTCAAACGTTCCTTCATTTCCACCGTGAGTTGCGGACCGGGCGTGAAATAGGCCTGCAGCCAGGCGGCGGTGACAAACGGCAGCTCGGTTTCCGCGAGATCGCGGACGACCACTTCGCCGCCCGGATGGCCGGCCCGCCATTGTTCGACAAAATGGCGGGTCATTTGGCGCGAGACGGAGGCGTCGCCGCGTGGACTGGTTTCAACAACGAGAAGTTTGGTCATGAAAAGGCTCCTGGGAAAATGGCCCGCCGAAGCGAAAGCCGGAAGTCGGCTTGGCTGGCGCGAGTGGACAGAATTGCTTGCGTGAAGGCAGTGTAAGCATTCAGGAACTCCACCGTAAGTGATTAAATGATGATATTCTCGATCTTATTTTGTGATATATTGAGGTTGAATATGATCGGCAGCCTTACCCTTGACCAACTGCGCGTCCTCGTCACGATCGCCGACGCCGGCAGTTTTTCGGCCGCCGGTCGCATACTCAAACGGGTGCAATCGGCGATCAGCCAAACCGTCGCCACGCTGGAGGCGATCCAGGGCGTTGAGCTGTTCGACCGGCGCGGCCACCGACCGCAGTTGACCGACACCGGGCGCGTGCTGGTCGAGCAGGCGCGCCAGGTACTGGCGAGCGCGGCGCGCTTCGAGGCGGTGGCGGCGAACACCCGGGCGGGACTGGAGCCGGAACTGGTGCTCGCCATCGATCCCCTGGTCCCGACCATGCCTTTGATCGAAAGCCTGCGCGCGCTCAGCGATAAATTTCCGGATCTTCCGGTGAGTTTTTCGACCGAAGGCCTGGGAGGCTCGCTGCGGCGCCTACGCAGCGGCTCGGCCGCGCTGGCCATCTGTTTGCTCCTGCCCGCCGTGCCCGAGGACATCGTCGCCCACCCTCTGCTGCGGGTTGGCATGCGGCCGGTGGTGGCACCCACGCATCCGCTGGCGTCGCTCGCCGGGCCGGCCAGCGCGAACGATCTGGCGCCATACGTGCAGCTTGTGTTGTCCGACCCGATCGATCCCAACAGCGCGAACTACGGGCTGTCGAGCGCGCGACTGTGGCGCTTCGTCGACCTGGGGCGGCGGCTCGATTTTCTGCTTGCCGGATTCGGCTGGTGTCGGATGCCCGAGCATCTCGTGATGGAGCCGCTAAGGGCCGGGCTGCTGAAGGAGATTCAGATTCAAGACGATCCAACGCCACGTGATGGACTCACTATCTACGCCGCCCACCAGCGAGACCGTGCGCTTGGCCCGGCGGGGCGCTGGCTGCTGGAGGAACTCCAGCGGAATCTCAGCATACAGCCGCCGGCGGGTGTCGACACGAAGGCGGAGCTTGCCCTTTAGGTGCCGAGCCTCGCGCGCTGATCGCCGGACGCGGCAAGCCCACAATGAAAAAGACCGGCGCGCCAGTGGTGGCGGGCCGGTCTTTTTCATGCTCCGAACGGGCGCCTTGCGGCGCCCGCCGGATCTGGCGGCAGCTTAGTGCTTGGCTGCGGCTTCCTTGACTTCGGCAGCGCCCTTGGCCTTGGTGGCTTCGGTTTTGTTGGCCGCTTCTACCTTGTCGGCGGTGGCGTCGACGGTGGCCTTGATCGCTTTGGCGTCAGCCTTGACGATCTTCTTGTTGGCCTTTTCGTTGGCTTTGGCGTTGGTGTGCTCGGCCTTGGCCGCTTCCGTCATCTTGTCCTCAGGGTCGGCCAGAACCACCTTGGCGTGGGCCTTGGCTTTGGTTTTTTTGGCGTCATGGACCGCGTCGGAGGCTTTCTCGTCGGCTTTGGCGACAGCCTTGTTGGCCTTCTCGTCGGCCTTGGCGTCGACCTTCATTTCGGAGGCGACCGCCTTGGCGTTGGCCTTGTTGGCGCTGGCTTCGGCTTTCACCACGGCCGGCGTTTGCGGCGCCGGGGTTTGGGCCATCACGGCGGTGGCAAACAGAGTGCCGATCAGAGTAGCGAGTAATTTGTTCATGGTGTGTCCTTTGGGTTCGATGTGAAATCGGGAGTGATCAATTGCGGGCGGTTTGAATCCACCGCCTCGCGCTGCGCCCCGTGGTGAAGGAACGCCACAGCACAAGGCCAGAATAGGCCCATGCAGAGATACGCTCTGTTCGCTAGCGAACCCAAGACCAAAATAATAAAGGCCGGGGAAATCCCGGCCCTCCTTGTACTCTACTGCGCCGCGCCGCCGCGCCGCGCCTACTTCGCCGGCCCGGCGTACAGGTCGATGATGGTGCCAATGCCGTCCTGGCACACCGGGCAGAAGGCGTCGCTGCGGTCGAACATCAGGCACTGCATGGCCGGCCGGTAGTAGCCTGTGGCCTCGTAGTTGGCGCCCTCGAAGGCGCCGACCTTGCGCCGCTCGGGCGCCGTCGAGAACAACTGCTCGGTGTAGGCCAGGTCCTTGCGGAACAGCGCGTTCATCTCCGCCTCGGGACGGTTGGCGGCGCGCAGCGCGGCGCGCTGCTTCTGGTACTCGCGCGAGTGGGTCTCGTATTCCGCCTTCGGCCACGCGGTCGGCAGCGCCGTGCCGGCCTTGACGAACTTGCTCCACTTCAGATGCGCCGGGTCCTGCAGCGCGGTGGCGTTGGGCTCCCACGGTTCGATGCGCGCGCCGCCGGTCTGGTAAGCCACCGGCGAGGTGTAGTACTCGTCGGCCAGGCCGGCGAAGTGGTGGCCGAACTCGTGAACGAACAGGTAGTTGGCCCAGTCGTTGTTGGCCGCCGCCGTGCTGAACTGGCCGAAGATGCCGCCACCGCCGTAGGTGTCGTTGTTGACCAGGATCTCGATAAACTCATACGGCGCGTACTGCGCCAGCTCGCGCAGGGCGCGGTTGTCGGTGGTGAGCACATAGCGCTCGCTGCCGAAGATGTCGTAGCGGGTGCCCAGCGGCGAGGCGTGGTGCACGCCGGTCGACGGCCGCGACACGCCCGACTCCTGGGTCGGCAGCGCCAGCGCCCACACGTTGAAGTCGCGCGCCCGCTCGCGGAACGGCGACACCTTGAACAGGTGCTCGGCCAAGCGGCGCGCGCTGGCCTCGAACTTGGCCATCTCGGCCTTGGTGTAGCCGTCGCCGACGATCAGCAGGTCGACCTTGTCCGGCGAGGCGCCGCTGACGCGGATGGGAATCGGCTTGGCCGGCGCCGGCCCCTGCTTGCGCACCACGTCGAGCGCGTCGGTGTCGACCAGCGTGCTCCACGCCTCGACGAAGGCGTTCTGCGCGTCGCGCTTGAGGATGCGCACCTTGACCGGGCGCTCCGGCTTGGGGAAGCGCACCGACTCCTGGAAGCCGCGATTGCCGCGCTGCGCCTCGTCGGTGCTGCTCCACTCGCCGAAGATGGTGGAGAAACCGCGCGAGTACAGCAGCTTGCCGCTGGCCGCGTCCGTCACCTCGACCAGGTTCATGCCCCGGTTGCTCTGGTCGACGGTGCGCGCCATGTCGCCCGGCCACGGCAGCGGCTCGATGACGACGCGGTCGACGGCGTACTGCTCGCTCTTGGCGTTGCCGCTGTGTAGATAGTCGAGCCGCACGGTGGCCGGCTGGGCGGCCGCGGCCAGCGCCGGCGCCAGCGACGCGCTCAGCGCCAGCGCGCCGGCCAGCCGACGCAGGGAATGGGAGGGGCGGAACGAAGGGACGGGCATGGCGCTTCCTTGTAGGCGGACGTGGCGGAAAAATGAAACGTATTGTAATCTGCCGCATTGCGTCGGTTCGGACTTTAGCGAACAACAATGACAGGATGAACTCAAGCATCAATCGTCTGACGCGAGCGGCCGTCGACAACACAACATTTTCCGAGTGGAGAGCAAGAGCAATGAGTGCGATTTTCAAATTGACCATCGAGTGCGTCGGCGGCAGGTATCTTTATGCCCCCTATCATTTTGTGATGGAGGCCCCGGTCGAATTGGCGCTGGGAGAATTGGCAAGCTACATTCTCGACACGATAGACTTCGAGGGGGGCTATCACCTCGACGAGTTCTACCTCGCCAACAACAATCGAGGTAGGAAGACTTTTCTCACGCCGGACGGTGAGTGGAGCGGGGACGACGACACGCATGTGATGGCGATGCCTTTGTCCGCAGTCTTCCCGACGCCCAAGAACAAGAAGCTGTACTACCTTTACGATTTCGGGGCGTCATGGTGCTTCCAGATCAGCAAACAAGGTAAGCAAAAGGACGCGCTGGCCTCAACCGAGTATCCGCGCCTCGTTTCCGAGCATGGCGTGAAGCCGCAGGAGTACGGCGACGACGACATGTAGCAACGGCAGGGTCAGTGCCGACATTCGGACACGGACTCAACAGAATAACGAAACGTTTTTTTCAGGCTCCTCACTTGGAAGGGATGGTGCCAGACATACGGTTCAGGTCGTGTCCGAATGTCGGCACTGACCCCGGTTTCTCGCAGTAGCCGTTTTAGCGCGGGCAGCTGGTGACCTTGGTGCGCACGCCGTCCTTGAACGGGTCGCGGCCGCCGGTGACGGCGTTCGATTCCTTGTAGGCGCAGTAGGTGCCGCTCGGCGTGTGCACCTTGCTCATGCGGCTGCCGTCGTCCATCAGGACTTCTTCGACCGTTGTGGCCTGCCGCTTGAAGGCGCTGGCGATATTGCTGGCCAGTGCGGTCTGCTCGGCCATCGGCTTGCGGTCGGTCATGTTCAGGCTCTTGGCGCGCAGGTCGCGGTCGATGGCGCCGACGCTCTTCTTGGCGCGCTCGACCAGGCTGTCCGCGCCCAGCTTGGCGGCCGGCTGCGTCCAATCCGGCTCGGCAGGGGTGTTCGTCACCGCAGGCGCCTCGGCCACCGGCGCCACCATCGTTATCGGCTGCGGCTGGCGCTGCGCCGGCTCGCGCGCCGGTGACAGGGCGACGGTACGCCGCTCGCGCGCGCTGGCCGAAGTCGGCACCGGCGGCACCGACACCGGCGCGGCGGCGCGGCGTGGCGCGGGTGGCGCCAGGAAGACGATGTTGGTGCTGCGCGCGGCGAGCACCTGCGCGATCTGCGTGCGCGGCCGGGTGACGAGGTAGATGGTCAGCAAATGCAAGGCCGCCACGACGAGCAGGCCGATACCGCGCGATGCCACCACTGGTTTTCTCATCGCGTCGTTAACCTGGCTCGCGCGGCTCGCGCGCCGCCTCGTGCAGCCCGGCGATGGCCTGCGCGTCCTCGCGCACCGCCTCGAGGAACAGCCGCGCGCCCTTGCCCAGCCGGGGCGAGGCGGACACCGCGTGCATGCTCGGGTCCTGCCATTTGGACGAGGCCAGCCGGTAGGCCGGGCAGACCCGCACCAGCCGGCCGGCGGCCACCTCCGGCTCGGCCAGCCAGCCGGCCAGGCGGGCGATGCCGGCGCCCTCCAGCGCGGCCTGGAAGGTGGCGATGCCGGAGCTGAAGCGGTGGCGCGGCCGCGCCGTGTAGCGCAGCGTGCGCGCGCTGGAGACGAAGTACCAGTCGCGCAGGATGCGCGGCGCGGTGTGCACCACCATGTCGTGCGCCTCCAGCTGCTCCGGCTCCTGCGGCGTGCCGCCGCCCATGCGCGCCAGGTAAGCCGGCGCGGCGTACAAATGGCGGCGGTAGTCCCACAGCCGGTAGCCGATCAACTCGCTGGACTGCGGGAAGGCGCCGCGGATCGAAAAATCGAGCTGGTCCTCGACCGGGTCCAGGCTCTTGTCGGAGAAGCGGATGTCGACCATCACCTCGGGATACTGGCTGGAGAAGCGCGCCACCGTCTTCGGCAGGAAGCCCAGCGCCAGGATCTCCGGCGCCGAGATGCGCACCCAGCCCTGCGGCGCGGCGCCCAGCTCGGCCAGCTGGTCGAGCGCCTCGGCCTGGGTGGCCAGCAGGCGCTGGGCGAACAGGTGGTAGCACTCGCCGGCCGGGGTCAGGGTTAGCTGCTTCTGCGCCCGCAGGATCAGCTCGGTGCCGATCTCCTCCTCCAGGTGCTGCACGGCCCGCGTCATGGCGCTGGGCGAGCAGCCCAGCTGGCGGGCGGCGTGGATGAAGCTGCCCTTGTCGACCACGGTGCAAAAGGCGCGGATTTCCCACATCAGTTTGAGCGACATGCGGCGGCGGCTCCGGTGCTTGGTAAAAAAGCAAAGTGTCCTATCGATTGGCAAGAAACGCAAGGGGTAGATTGCGTTTTCCGCAATGGCCGGTTGCAACCACTCTGTTCCCCGCTACCTATAATCGGCCGCAGCAGTTCTCCGCCGGCGCCGCCGGCCTGCCACCGGATACCCACCACCATGACCACCTCCCCGTCGACCCGCGCGAGCCGCCCATGACCACCACCATCACCCTGCTCTGCCTGTTCGCCTTTTTCGCCGGCCTGATCGACGCTGCCGTCGGCGGCGGCGGCCTGATCCAAATTCCGGCCTTGTTCAACCTGCTGCCGAGCACCGCCTCGGCGGCCCTGCTGGGCACCAACAAGGTGGCCTCGGCCTGCGGCACGGCGTTCGCCGCACGCTCCTATGTCGGCCGGGTCAGCGTGCCCTGGCTGCTGGTGCTGCCGGCCGCCGTGGCCGCCTTCGCCATGGCCTTCCTCGGCGCCGCCGCCGTGTCCTATGTGCCGCAGCAGGTGGCGCGGCCGGTGGTGTTGGTGTTGATCGTGCTGATCGCCATCTACACCTTCATCAAGAAGGACTTCGGCCAGATGCAGACGGCGCGCGTGATCGGCCGCCGCGAGCGCCTGCTGGCGGTGGCCATCGGCGGCGCCATCGGCTTTTACGACGGGCTGTTCGGGCCGGGCGCGGGGAGTTTTTTGATCTTCCTGTTCATCCGCTTCTTCGGCTTCGACTTTATCTTGGCCTCGGCTTGCTCGAAGCTGGTCAATCTGTCGACGAATATCGCGGCGTTGGCGTTTTTCATTCCGGCCGGGAAGGTGTTGTACATGGTGGCAGCACCTATGGCGGTGTGCAATGTGCTCGGCGCGTTGACCGGCGCCTGGGTGGCGATGCGGCACGGCGCCGGCTTCGTGCGCGTGCTGTTTTTGCTGTTGTTGGTGATCTTGATCGTTAAGCTCAGTTACGACGTGTTCTTGCACTGAGGTGCGCTGGGGCGAAAGTCGAGGGTCAGACCCTTAGGGTCTGACCCTGGGTGGGTGCCGCCGGCTTCGGCGGCACCCACTGCGGCTTATTTGTAGCGGTACAGCGGTTGCTGCAGCTGGATGGGGCGGATGTCCAGGCGCAGCTTGAGCACCGAGTAGGCCTCGGCCTCGGTCGAGCTATAGCCGACGCTGTTGACGGTTTTGCTGAAGCGGAACTCGAAGCCGAGGTCGGGATACGGGTCGCGCGGGTTGCCGAAGGCGATGCCGATGGCCTCCTGCTGGGCGTTGTCGATCAAATTGCCCATCAGGTCGAGCACGGCGTTGTTGCCCAGGATGTCGTTGGTGAACACCGGCTCGCGCATGTCGGGCTGGTTCGGGTCGAGCTTGTTGTCGGCCTTGTCCGGCGAGGGGTAGAAGGTGCGCGAGACCAGGTTGAACTTGTCGCCCCGGTCCAGGTAGCTGATCGCCGCGTTGCTGATGTTGAAGCCCTTGACGCCACGGTCGGTGATGGCGCGCGACAGGTCGATCAGCAGCGCGCCGCTGTAGCCGATGATCTCGACGTCGCGGTTGGCGCTGACCACCATGGCGCTGTTCTCGTCGATGCCCAGGCCGATCTGGTAGCCCTTCTTGAGCATCACCGGGATCATGCGGGCGAAGCGGCCGCGCACCAGCAGGTGCTGGTCGACGAAGACGTCGCCGCCGATGAAGCCGAGGCCGGGGGCGATCTCGCGGCCGTCGGTGACGCCCAGCTTGAGCATGTCGAGCACCGGCTTGGCGTCGTAGAACATGGTGGTGCTCATGATGGCGGCGCCGGCGCTGGAGCCGGCGATCACGCCGCCGCCACGGTACACCGCCCACACCGCCTCGAGCGCGGCGGTGCGGTTGCCGTCCTCGCGCACCAGCGCCTGGGTGATGCGCGACTGGTCGCCGCCGGCGAAGTAGATGCCGCTGGCCGAGCGGATGTCGGCGACGATGGTCGGGTTCTCGGCCGCCTGGCGGTAGTCGCTGCCGGCCAGCTTGACGCCGATCGGCACGAAGAAGGCGTCGGCGCCGTACTGGGTCAGCTTGGCGATCACGCCCTGCGCCGACTTCTCCGGGTTGATCGAGGCGGCGCCGAACACGGCGATGCGCGCGCCCTTGCCGCCGGACAGCTTGACGATGCGCTGCCAGACCTCGGCGTTGTCGGCGCGCAGGCCGCCGCCGATGATCACCAGCGTGCCCTGCGGCGCCGGCACGGCGGCGCGCGAGGCGGCCGGCGAGGCGTTGGCGGCCTGCACGCCGACGACGGCAATGCAGGCCAGGAAGGCGACGCACAGGCGCCGGATCGATGATGCAACTGGTTTCATACTCATTCTCCTACGAACAAAAGTTTCTTACGGCTTGCCGGGGGGCCGGCTTCTCCCCCGCAAACCAGGGGTCTGACCCCGCATGGGGTCAGACCCCGACCGTGGCGCACAGCGGGGTGGGGTTTCCCCCGCTCAGACTACCCGCCCATCCTTAAGGCTTACTTGAAGGCGTAGCTGGCCGCCAAATAATAGCGGCGGCCGCGCGGATCGGTGTAGCTCGGATCGTAGCCCGACAGGAAATGGTAGGCCTGGTTCGAGTACGGCGGGCTGGTGTCGAACAAATTCTGCACGCCGGCGCGCAGTTTGAACTGCTTGCTGACGGCGTAGGATCCGGTCAAATCCCACAATGAGTAGGCCTTGACCTTGTTCGGCGCCACCACGCTGCCGTCGTCGATGTTGATCGCCGAGTTCTGGTCGGTGTAGCCGCTCGAATAGCTGTTGAGCAGGCTCAGCGACAGCGGCCCCTGGTCCCAGTCCAGGCTGATGCTGTGGCGCCAGCGCTGCACCACGCCGTCGGTGACGAAGGCGTTCAAGTTGCTGATGTAGGCGTCGCCCGGGTTGGTCTGCAACTTGGACTGCAACACGTAGGTGCCGTTCAGGCGGGCGCCGAAGGTGCCCCAGGCGCTGCGCAGGCCGTGCAGGTCAAGCGCCAGGTCGAGGCCGCTGGCCAGCTGGGCGCCGCGGTTCTCCTTGCGCAGCTCGATGTAGTCGATGGCGCCGTCCTCGTCGCGGTGCACCAGGCTGCCGTACTTGGCCAGGTTGCCGAGGATGACGTCGTCGCCGATCTCGCTGATCAGGTCGCTGCGCTTGATGTTCCAGTAGTCCAGGCTGGCGCTCCACAGCTTGCTCGGCTCGAACACCGCGCCCAGCGACAATTGCCGGCTGTGCTCGGGCTTGAGTTCGACGTTGCTGTAGCGCCGGGTCGCCCAGTTGTCGGCGCAGTCGGCGTAGTTGTTGCCCTCGGCGGCGCACTTGACCGGGTCGGGCAGGGTCGCCGTCTGGCTGTAGACGGTGGGGCGGAACAGGTCGGACATGGACGGCGCGCGGAAGCCCTTGCCGGCCGAGGCGCGCAGCAGCAGCGTGTTGCTCGGCGTGTAGGTCAGGCCCAGCTTGGGGCTGAAGGCGCCGCCGACCACCTGGTAGTGGTCGTAGCGCGACGACAGTTGCGCCTGCCATTGCTTGGAGAACGGCAGCAGCAGTTCGCCGAACACGCCGGCCACCCGGCGCGAGTCGCTGGTGGCGCGGCCGCCCTCGGGGGCGTCGTCGTTGTTGATGTTGTTGCTCATGAGCAGGGCCGACGGCGTGAAGTCGGTGCGCTCGCGGCGCACCTCGCCGCCCAGCGCCAGCGCCAGGTCGCCGCCGCCCATGGCCAGCAGCGCGCGCGAGGCCTTGAAGTCGAGCGCGTCCATGGTGCCACGGGCGTGGCGCACGTCGTCGTTGACCTGGATGCTGTCGAGCAGCGCCACGCCGGCCGCGCCGGACGGGCCGAAGGGGTTGATGCGGCCGTCGGCGATGCCCTCCTTGAGCTTGTCGTACAGCAGGTAGCCGTGGGTGTCCTTGTCGGAAATGGTGCTGACGCTGTGGTTCAGGCCGACGTCGTAGTCCCAGCCGCCCAGCACGCCGTTGAGGCCGACCACGACGCGGCTGCTGCTGCTGGTCAGTTCGCTGGTGCGGCGGCCGGCCTCGTTGAGGCGGATGCGCAGCTCGAGTTGCTCGGGGTCGTCGTCGTCGACGTTGATCAGGCCGCTGTTGGCCAGCGCCGGCACCTTGCGGTAGTCGATGCTGGCGTTGACCCGCGCCGCCGAGCCGACGTACCAGGTGCGCGCCCGGCTCAGCGCCACTTCGGCGTAGAGCTGGTGGTCGGCGCCGAGCTTGACGACGCCACGGCTGAGCAGGTTCTGCTTCTCCGACTTGGGATACAGCTCGGTGTCGCCCATGTAGTCGTAGGTGCAGGCGTCGACGCCGCCGGTGCCGGCCGGCAGGTACAGATTGGCCGGCGCGGCGCAGCCGGGAATCGACAGGTTGATCATGCGGTTGGTGATCGGCTTGCCGTTCAACAGGAAGTTGTTCTCCTGCAGGTAGTCGCGCTGGGCGCCGCTCAGGCGGATGTTGGCCGGGCCGGTGTAGCTCGACAGCAGGTGGCCGAGCCGCCGCGGCACCTGCAGCTCGCCGACGAACTTGCGCTGCGAGGTGCTGAGGCGCTCGGTGTTCTGCACGTCGAGCACGGCGAAGACGTTGTAGCCGTCGCTGTCGATATTGCCGTGGCCGGCGCTGACGCTGGCGGTGCGCTTGCCGGCGCCGCCCTCGCGGGTGTTCATGGCCGAGGCGTTCAGCTCGACGCCCTGGAAGTCCTTGCGGGTGATGAAGTTGATGACGCCGCCGATGGCGTCGGTGCCGTACAGCGAGGAGGCGCCGTCGAGCAGCACCTCGACGCGCTGCAGCGCGGCGGCCGGGATGTTGTTGAGGTCGACGCCGGCGTCGTCGCCGGGCGAGGCGAAGTTGGCCATGCGCCGGCCGTTCAGCAGCACCAGCGTGGACGAGGTGCCGATGCCGCGCAGGTTGGCGCTGTTGAAGCCGCGCTGGTCGCCGCCGACGTTGATGCTGGCGCCGTCGCTCAGGCCGCCGACGTTGGCGGCCAGGCGCGCCATCAGCTCGGCGGCGGTGGTCACGCCGGCCTTGTCGATGTCGGCGCGGGTGATCACCTGCACCGGCAGCGCCGTCTCCGTCTCAAGCCGCTTGATGGCCGAGCCGGTGATCTCGATGCGCTGGATCTTTTCCGCCACCTCGGACTGCGCCCAGGCCGGCTGGGCCAGCGCGCCGGCGGCGGCCGTCAGGCCCAGCGCCAGGCGCAGCGCGCGCGCCAGCGGCAGTTGCCGTGGCAATGGACGATGCTGTTGTTCTTGCGGTTCTTGGTGTTCTTGGTATGCCATTCAAACGCTCCCCAGTGTGTGTTGGTGCCAACACGGTTTTTTTATTGGCCGGGTCCGACCTTGCGGTCGGCCCGGCGGCTTTTTTTCACGACTGCCACTGCTTGCGGAGCCGGCTTGCGCGGCCCCGTTTTTCTTTGCGCGCCATGCGCCGCCAGCTGGGCAGGATCGCTGCCGTACAGGTAGGCGGCGATGGCCTCGGTCAATCGGCTGGCCTTGTCGACATTGTCGGCGTTCGACACCATCAACGCCACCGCCAGCGCCTCGATGATCGCCAGCGCCGTGCTGGCGCTGCTCGGCAGCACCGGGTGGGTGCTCTGCGCGTACAGCGTGTGGTCGGCCAGTTCGGCCAGCGGCGAGGCCGGCGAATCGGTCAGCGCGACCAGGCAGGCGCCGCGGTCGCGCACGAAGTTGGCCAGGCGGATGCAGTCGAGCGTGTAGCGCGGCAGCGAGATGGCCACCAGCACGTCGCGCCCGGTGATGTGCACCAGGTGGCCGGCCGCCACCTCGGAGCCGCCGATGCCGACCACCTCCACCACGTGCGGGCAGAAGGAGTGCAAATGCTGCGCCAGCATGCCGGCCAGGTGGGACGACAGGCCGAAGCCCATCACGTAGACGGTCTTGGCGGCCTTCAGCTTGCGCACCACGGCGTCCAGCTCGGCCAGCGACAGGGCCGCGCCGGTGGCGGCGATGTTGGCCGCCGCGTACTCCAGGCTCTCGCTGACCGGCGACGGCGCACCATTGCGGCGCTCGATCGAGTTGCGCAGCTTGTCGACCGGCTGCAGCACCGCCTGTAGCGTTCCCGCCACAGCGGCGCGCATGGCGGCGTAGTTTTTGTAGCCGATGTCGCGCGCGAAGCGGCTGATGGTGGCGCTCGACACCTGGCACGATTCGGCCAGTTCGCCGATGCCCAGCGCCGTCACGCGCATCTGGTTGCGTAGCAGGTAGTCGGCGATGCGCTTGTGCGACACCGAGCCGCCACCCAGCGCCCGCAGCAGCGCCTGGCCCAGCACCGACTGCGCGAAGGCGACGTCGGGCGAGGACGGTGGGGCGGATCTGGCTGGCGTCATGGACTCTCCGGGCGGCATGCGGGGGCGGTAAAATGGCTGGCAAAAATGGAACTGTTGAGGCCACTCTACGCATATCAAAAAATAAACTCAACCATTTTTTGCATATTTTTTTTCATCGATTTACTTGATGAAAATATTGCTACATAATCTTCCACACAACGACAACCACGCCCCACAACGGGGCACGCCCCCCATGCGCACGCAAACCCACGCCATCTCCGCCCCGCACGCCAACGCCGCCTACCAGTTGAGCAGCTTCCACTTCGGCACGCCCGGCGCCGGCAAGAAGGTCTATATCCAGGCCGCCCTGCACGCCGACGAGGTGCCCGGCATGCTGGTGGCGCAGTTCCTGCGCCGCCGCCTGCTCGAGCTGGAGGCGGCCGGCCAGATCCTCGGCGAGGTGGTGCTGGTGCCGGCGGCCAACCCGATCGGCCTGGCCCAGGCCATCCACGGCGCCCCCTTCGGCCGCTTCGACCTGACCACCGGCACCAACTTCAACCGCGCCTACAAGCACGTCGCCGACGAGTTGAAGCTGTCGCTGGCCGGCCTGCTGAACGACGACGCGGCCCACAACGTGGCCACCATCCGCGCCCACGCGCTGGCCTCGGTGGCACGCTGGCAGCCCAACACCGACGCCGAGGCGCTGAAGAAGATTTTGCTCGGCATGGCCATCGACGCCGACATCGTGCTCGATCTGCACTGCGACAACGAGGCGGTGCTGCACATCTACGCCGGCACGCCGCTGGCGGCGGCGGTGGCGCCGCTGTCGGCACTGATGGGCGCGCACGCCGTGCTGCTGGCCCTGGCGGCCGGCGAGGAACCCTTCGACGAGGCCTGCAGCCGCCTGTGGTGGGACCTCGACGCCCACTTCGAGGGGCGCCACCCGATCCCGCCGGCCTGCCTGTCGACCACCGTCGAACTGCGCGGCGAAATGGAGGTCGGCTACGCCCTGGCCGAGCGCGACGCCGAGGCGCTGCTGGCCTTCCTGGCGCACAGCGGCGTGCTGGCGGCCGACGCGTCGAGCCTGCCGGCCGAACTACCGGCGCCGCTGTGCCAGCCGACGCCGCTGGAGGGCGTCGAACCGATCCTGGCGCCGCACGCCGGCGTGCTGGTCTACACCCGCGACATGGGCGAGCGCTTGCAGGCCGGCGACGCCTTCGGCGACCTGATCGACCCGGTCACGGGCGCCACCACCACCCTGCGCTGCACAGTGCCGGGCGTGTTCTTCGCCCGCAGCGGCCACCGCCACGTGCTGCGCGGCATGAACGTGGGTAAAATCGCCGGCGCCACCGCCTTCCGCGCCGGCAAACTGCTGAGCCAATAACCAGAAGCCCCATGAAAAAATTCAAACTCCCGCACACCTTCGTCCTGCTGTTCGGCATATTGGCGCTGATCGCGCTGGCCACCTGGCTGGTCCCGGGCGGCAAGTACGAGACCCACCTGGTCAACGGCAAGCAGATGATCGACCCGGACTCCTTCCACCTGGTCGCCAGCGCGCCGCAGGGCTTGGCCGCGCTGATGATGGCGCCGATCAAGGGCTTCGTCGACGCCGGCCTGATCATCGGCTTCGTGCTGATCGTCGGCGGCGCCTTCGCCGTGCTGCAAAAGACCGAGGCGATCGACTCGATGATCAAGGCCATCGCCAAGGCCCACAGCACTTCCAAGTTCGTGCGCGCCGCGCTGATCCCGGTGTTCATCACCCTGTTCTCGATCGGCGGCGCCACCTTCGGCATGAACGAGGAGGCCATCCCCTTCATCCTGATCTTCGTGCCGCTGGCGCTGGCGCTGGGCTACGACACCATCGTCGGCGTCTCCATCCCCTTCCTCGGCTCGCAGGTCGGCTTCGGCGCCGCCTTTTTGAACCCCTTCAACGTCGGCATCGCCCAGGGCATCGCCGGCCTGCCGGTGTTCTCCGGCATGGCCTACCGCGTGCTGGTGTGGGCCATCGCCACCGCCGTCACCGCGCTGTTTTTGATGTGGTACGCGGCGCGGGTCAAGCGCACGCCGGAGAAGAGCCCGACCTGGGCGCTCGACTGCGACAAGCGGCGCGAGGCGCCCGACGGCCTGGGCGAGTTCCACGGCATGACGCGCACCCACAGCCTGGTGCTGTGGATCTTCGTCGCCACACTGGGCACAATGGTCTGCGGCGTCATCATGTACGACTGGTACATCGAGCAGATCGCCGCGCTGTTCCTGACCATGGCCATCGTCGTCGGCCTGGTCGGCCGGCTCGACTCGGACGAGCTGGTCGACGCCTTCATGCAGGGCGCGCGCGACCTGGTCGGCACCGCGCTGGTCATCGCGCTGGCGCGCGGCACCATGATCCTGGCGCGCGACGCCCACATCATCGACACCATGCTGCACGCGCTGATGCCGCTGGTGCAGTCGTCCAGCCCGATCTTCGCGGCGCAGAAGATGTACCTGATCCAGTCGGTGATCAACTTCTTCATCCACTCCGGCACCGGCCAGGCCGCGCTGACCATGCCGATCATGGCGCCGCTGGCCGACCTGGTCGGGGTGACCCGCCAGACCGCCGTGCTGGCCTTCCAGATGGGCGAGTTCAACACGCCGATGCTGCCCACCTCCGGCATCACCGTCGGCGTGCTGGCGCTGGCGCGCGTGCCCTGGATCACCTGGGCCAAGTGGATGGTGCCGCTGCAGCTGATCTACGCCGTGATGGCCCTGCTGCTGCTGATTCCGCCCTGCCTGATGAACTGGCAGTAACAACCAGCGGCGGGGTCAGTGCCGACATTCGGACACGGACTGAGCCCTACAGTCGGTTTAACGCCGCCATACTGTTCAGCTTGTGTCCGAATGTCGGCACTGACCCCGGGGTTACGGACCGACTACTTCGCCGGCTGGTAGATGTCGGGGAAGTAGCGCTCCATCAGGCTGGCCGGGCGCAGCGGCGCGGTGAAGCCGAACTGGGCGTACAGGCCGTGCGCGTCGGCGGTGGCCAGCATGAAGCGGCGCAGGCCCTGCAGCTCCGGATGCGCCAGCACCGCCGCCATCAAGGCCTTGCTGTAGCCGCGCCCGCGATACTCGGGCAGCACGAACACGTCGACCAGGTTGGCGAAGGTGGCGCGGTCGCTGACCACGCGGGCGAAGGCGATCTGCCGCCCGTCCAAATAGCCGCCGAAGCACAGCGAGTTGGCGACGGCGCGCTCGAGCAGCGCGCGCGGCATGCCGCCGGCCCAGGTCGACTGCTCGCTCAAATAGCCGTGCACCACGGCCATGTCGAGCCGGGCCGGCTCGCTGCTGATCTCGAATTGGCTCATGCTCGTCTAGCCTTTTTGACAAAGTTGAATGACAGAAACCACAATAATCGCCGATTTTCAAGCCGCTGTCACCGCGCGGCGGCCTAAATGTCCTGCGCCCAGCCAACCTTGTTTATAATCGTCCCAGACAAAACCGCAGCAAAACCGCAGCCCCTAACTCCAATACCATGACAGCACAACTCTCCAAAAAAGGCGAGGCCTGGTCGGCCCGCTTCTCCGAACCCGTCTCGGACCTCGTCAAACGCTACACCGCCTCCGTCTTCTTCGACAACCGCCTGGCCAAGGCCGACATCCAGGGCTCGCTGGCGCACGCCGAAATGCTGGCCGCGCAGGGCATCATCAGCGCCGCCGACCACGCCGAGATCGTGCGCGGCATGACGCAGATCGGCCAGGAGATCGAGGCCGGCAAGTTCGAATGGCTGCTCGACCTGGAGGACGTGCACCTGAACATCGAGAAGCGCCTGACCGAGCTGGTCGGCGACGCCGGCAAGCGCCTGCACACCGGCCGCTCGCGCAACGACCAGGTGGCCACCGACATCCGCCTCTACGTGCGCTCGGCCATCGACGACATCGGCGTGCTGCTGGCGGCGCTGCGCGGCGCCCTGACCGACCTGGCCGAACAGCACGCCGACACCATCATGCCCGGCTTCACCCACATGCAGGTGGCCCAGCCGATCACCTTCGGCCACCACATGCTGGCCTACGTCGAAATGTTCGGCCGCGACGCCGAGCGCATGGCCGACTGCCGCAAGCGCGTCAACCGCCTGCCGCTGGGCGCCGCCGCGCTGGCCGGCACCACCTTCCCGATCGACCGCCTGCGCGTGGCCAAGACGCTGGGCTTCGACGACGTCTGCCACAACTCGCTCGACGCCGTCTCCGACCGCGACTTCGCCATCGAGTTCTGCGCCGCCGCCGCGCTGGTGATGACCCACATCTCGCGCATGTCGGAGGAGCTGGTGATCTGGATGAGCCCGCGCGTCGGCTTCATCGACATCGCCGACCGCTTCTGCACCGGCTCGTCGATCATGCCGCAAAAGAAGAACCCCGACGTGCCGGAACTGGCGCGCGGCAAGACCGGCCGCGTCTACGGCCACCTGATGGGCCTGCTGACCCTGATGAAGGGCCAGCCGCTGGCCTACAACAAGGACAACCAGGAGGACAAGGAGCCGCTGTTCGACACCGTCGACACCCTGGTCGACACGCTGCGCATCTTCGCCGACATGGCCGGCGGCATCAGCGTCAAGCCCGAGGCGATGCGCGCCGCCGCCCTGCAGGGCTACGCCACCGCCACCGACCTGGCCGACTACCTGGTCAAGAAGGGCCTGCCCTTCCGCGACGCCCACGAGGCGGTGGCCCGCGCCGTGCGCGCCTGTGTCGACGCCGGCTGCGACCTGGCCGACCTGTCGCTCGAGCAGCTGCAAGCGTTCTCGCCGCTGACCGGGGCCGACGTCTTCGAGGTGTTGACGCTGGAGGGCTCGGTGGCCGCGCGCGACCACGTCGGCGGCACCGCGCCGCGCCAGGTGCGCGCCGCCATCGCCCGCGTGCGCGCCCAGCTGGCCGGCTAGCCCGCCGGCCCGGCGCGGCAAACCGAGCGCCACATTTGCGACACACTAGCGACACACTTAGCATTTCCCGAAAAGCCGGGCGCCAAAGCAGCGTCCGGCATCGTCTGCAACAGAGGATAGAGGAGACACCCATGTTTATGTCAGTTTCGCGGGCGATCGACACGCTCAACGAGAAAATCGCCGCCGTCGTCGGTTGGGCCCTGCTGGCCGCCGTCGTCATCTGCACCGTCAACGCCCTGATACGCTACACCTTCAACGCCAGCTCCAACGCCTGGCTGGAGATCCAGTGGTATCTGTTCGCCGCCATGTTCATGCTGGCCTCGAGCCACACGCTCAAGCGCGACGAGCACGTGCGCATCGACGTCATCGCCGGCCGCTTCTCCAAGCGCACCCAGGTCTGGATCGACCTGTTCGGCTTCCTGCTCTTCCTCATGCCCATTTCGCTGCTGATCGTCTACTACGGCGTGCCCTTCGCCCTGCTGTCGATCCAGAGCGCCGAGATGTCGAGCAACGCCGGCGGCCTGATCGTCTGGCCGGCCAAGCTGCTGGTGCCGCTGGGCTTCCTCCTCATGCTGCTGCAGGGCGTCTCCGAGATCATCAAGCGCATCGCCTTCCTGGCCGGCAAAATCGACGGCCACGAGTTCGCCAAGCACGTCGCCACGCCCGAGGAAGAGATCGAGGCGATCAAGGCGGCCAACAAGCTGTAATCTCAAAACACGACAAGAAGAGAGCGAACGAGACATGGAATTATTCTTAACAGCGAATCTGGCGCCGATCATGTTCGGCGCCCTGGTGGTCTTCCTGCTATCGGGCTTCCCGGTGGCGTTTTCCCTGGCCGCCAACGGCCTGTTCTTCGGCCTGGTCGGCATCGAGCTGGGCCTGCTCAAACCGGAGCTGCTGCAGGCCCTGCCCAACCGCATCTTCGGCATCATGGCCAACGACACCCTGTTGGCCATCCCCTTCTTCACCTTCATGGGCCTGATCCTCGAGCGCTCCGGCATGGCCGAGGACCTGCTCGACACCATCGGCCAGTTGTTCGGGCCGGTGCGCGGCGGCGTCGCCTACGCGGTGATCTTCGTCGGCGCGCTGCTGGCGGCGACCACCGGCGTGGTGGCCGCCTCGGTCATCTCGATGGGCTTGATCTCGCTGCCGGTGATGCTGCGCTACGGCTATGACAAGAAGCTGGCCTCCGGCGTCATCGCCGCCTCCGGCACGCTGGCGCAGATCATCCCGCCGTCGCTGGTGCTGATCGTCATGGCCGACCAGCTCGGCCGCTCGGTCGGCGACATGTACAAGGCCGCCTTCGTGCCGGGCCTGCTGCTGACCGCGATGTACGCCGGCTACGTGTTGGCGGTGTCGATCTTCAAGCCGTCGCACGTGCCGGCGCTGCCGCTGGAGGCGCGCAACCTGCGCGAGGCCAACGGCAACAGCGGCGCCGTCTCGCTGCTGTTCCTGGTGGTCGGCGCGGTGGCCGCCTCGTTCGCCTTCGCCAAGGTGTACGGCGCCAGCCATCCGCTGCTGGCGGCCGACGAGCTGGGCATCTTCTCGGCCGGCGTCGGCATCGTCGGCTCCTTCGTCTTCGCGCTGGCCAACCGCCACCTGAAGATCGGCCTGCTGTCGCGCATGGCCGAGCGCGTGGTGTTCGTCATGATCCCGCCGCTGGCCCTGATCTTCCTGGTGCTGGGCACCATCTTCATCGGCCTGGCCACCCCCACCGAGGGCGGCGGCATGGGCGCGATGGGCGCCATCATCCTGGCCATGGCCAACGGCCGCCTGTCGTGGAGCCTGATGAAGCAGGCGATGAACTCGACCACCCGGCTGTCCTGCTTCGTCATCTTCATCCTGATCGGCTCGACCGTGTTCTCGCTGGTGTTCCGCGGCGTCAACGGCGACCTGTGGGTCGAGCACCTGCTGTCGTCGCTGCCGGGCGGCACCACCGGCTTCCTCATCGTCGTCAACATCATGTTCTTCCTGCTGGCCTTCTTCCTCGACTTCTTCGAGTTGGCCTTCATCCTGGTGCCGCTGGTGGGCCCGGTGGCCGAGAAGCTGGGCATCGACCTGATCTGGTTCGGCGTGCTGCTCGGCGTGAACATGCAGACCTCCTTCATGCACCCGCCGTTCGGCTTCGCCCTGTTCTACCTGCGCTCGGTGGCGCCGAAGGAGGTCAAGACCTCGGACATCTACTGGGGCGCGATCCCCTTCGTGCTGATCCAGATCATCATGGTCACCCTGATCATCGCCTTCCCGCACCTGGTGTCGGTGGAGAAGAAGGTCGACATGAAGGAGCAGATCGAGCTGAAGATCGAGGCACCGGCCGACTACGGCACGCCGGCCGACGAGGAGAAGAAGGACGACGAGGCGCCGGCGCTGAACTTCTCGACCGACACGGACAAGAAGTAAGGGCGCGGCCGGCGGAGGAGGGCAACCGCCGCCGGCCGCTGGTCCCGCCCTCCCCAAGCCGGAGTCGGCCAAGCCGCAAGCCGGGGTCAGTGCCGACATTCGGACACGGACTCAACAACACGACGGGGCTGTCGGCAGGTTCTCATGCGTGGACAAAATCGAACGTGGCGCACTGCTCAGGCCGTGTCCGAATGTCGGCACTGACCCCGCCGTTTCTCCACTACCGCCGCCGGCGCTCAGCTGGCGACGATGCGCGACAACACCGAGAAGGCCGCCCCGGTCTGGTTCTTCTCGAGCAGGATGGTCAGCTCGGTGTAGGTGCAGATCATGTTGATCAGGTTGATCTTGTCCCAGGCCAGCTGCTTGAGGATGGCGTGGTAGATGCCCGGCGTGCGGCAGGTCTCAGGATTCAAATGCAGGGTCACCGCGTTCAGGTTCTCCAGCCGCGCCATCTCGCGCTCGCCGGCGAACACGTGCTCGACCACCCCGGTCAGCGATTTGCTACACACCACCATCACCTCCTTGACGCCGCGCGTGACCGTGACGAAGGCGCCGCGGTGCGGCTCGGCCAGCGCCAACAGCTGGCGGTGGCACTCGTAGGTGTTCTCGGAATAGCGGTAGGTGAACTCGGTGAGCTCGGTGCGGGTGGTCAGCTCGCCGGTCTTCTGCGGCAGCACGATCTCGCTGCCGCGCTGCGGCGGCAGCCGCTCGGCGACGCGGCGCAGCGCCATCACCACGGCGGCCTGGCCGACCGGCTTCCACAGGTCGGTCTCGAGCTGCGGCTGCAACTGGCGCGCCAGCTCGGACAAGTTGATCAGGCCCCTTCCCAGCCCCTCGGTGAGGAAGGACGACTCGAGCACGATCCGCTCGACTTTGGTGGATATCGACAGCATGGTTTCTCCCCTTGCCCCAACCGGGCGTGACTAGCCCGCATCACGCGCCGCGTCGGCGAGCAATTTCCTGGAGCGACAATCAAAATGACGGCGGATGCCAGGCGGCGGAACGCTGTCCACTCCGCGCGCGGCGACGCTGTGCGCCGGGAGCGGCGGCTATGGCGGTGGCGGCAAGGCCGTGTGCGAGGCGGCGGCGGACATGCGGTGGCGAGGCGCCAGTGCTGTGAATGGAGTCATGTTTTCCTTCCTGTGGTTCCCGAATGCGCTGTGTTTTTTGCGGGTTGTGCCCTGCGCTTTTTATGGGCCGGCGGAACAGTATTCCGGCCGGTATTGGCTAGTGTAAATCGCAATATTAAAATTTCGCAACTGTCATTTGCCGAAGACCCGGCCATTGTGTCGCATTGTTGACGAATTTAGAGTGTTAATTCTATTCCGTGGCGGATTTAACACATTTCCGGCCTATCGTGCGCGCCTTGCCGGCCGTTTCGCGCTAGATAGGCGGCGAAGGGCACCGAAGCGGGCCCGTGGCGCGTGCCGGCGGCCGCCCCCATCCTCCCCCATGCCGGCAAGAATGTCCAATTTTTAACATTCCACACCCCGTCCGACCAATTTCCGAAGTTTTTTGACTTGCCACCGGCGATGGGAATAGTGTCGCCCCTGCCCGCCGTTTTCATGCCGTCGCGCCGCCGCCCGCTACCCGCGAAGCGGCGGCGGAAGGCGCCGGGCCGGCCGCGCACGCACAGGCCGGGTCGCCCATCCAACATACCCACACCACACGGAGAAGAGATGAATTTACGTATGACCCTAATCGCCGCTTCCATCGCCGCGCTGCCGCTGATGGCCCACAACCCAGCCCAGGCCAACGGCCAGCTGATGGCGGCGCCGGCCGGCCAGGCCTCTCCACAAGAGAACGCCGGCCTGGTGGCCCGACTCAAGGCGCGCGGCGGCGCCCTCGGCCTCGACGCCGCCCACGGCTTCGCCATCGCGGCGCAGCACCCGGGCGTGGTCGGCACGCGCATCACGCGCGCCCAGCACACCTACAACGGCCTGCGCATCTACGGCTCGGAGTCGGTGATCGTCACCAACGACGCCGGCGAGATCGTCAGCGAGTCGGTGGCCGACCGCCGCGCCGGCCTGTCCGCCAAGGACGGCGCGCGCGGCACGGCGGCCGCGCCGCTGGCCGACCTGGCGCCGGCCTTCGGCGCCGCCGAGGCGATCGACAAGGTGGTCAAGGCGGTGGCGCCGCGCGGCCTGCACCGCTGGGAGCCGCAGGCCGAGCTGATGATCTATCCGGTGATGAAGACGGTGCGCGCGGCCGGCGCCGAGAACAAGGCCGAGGCGGCCCTCAACGCGATGGACCTGGAGCAGGTGCTCGACCACTACGAGCTGGCCTACCTGGTCAAGACGCGCATGGCCGACAAGCGCAAGCTGGTCTACCGCGACACCATCCTGAACGCCAAGACCGGCGCCGTGCTCAAGCAGTGGGAGGCGCTGCAAACCGTGGTCGGCACCGGCAACAGCCAGTACAACGGCGCCGTGCCGATCAACACCACGCTGTCGGGCAGCACCTATTCGATGAAGGACGCCAGCCGCGGCGTGGGCGGCAAGTTCGGCGCGATGGCCATCACCAACGCCAACCACAGCCCGGAATCGAACCCCAACCCGGGCAGCGTCTACACCAACAGCAGCAACGTCTGGGGCGACGGCCAGCAGTACATCAGCGGCGGCAGCACCACCAACGCCAACGGCCAGACCGCCGCCGTCAACGCCATGTGGGGCCTGATGAACACCTACGACGCGCTGAAGAACGTGCTGGGCTGGCAGAGCCTGGACGGCGCCAACACCTCGACCTACATCGCCGCCCACGTCGACAACGACTACGACAACGCCTTCTTCGACCCCGGCTGCAAATGCATGTACATCGGCGACGGCAGCAGCTTCAAGAGCCTGGGCTCGCTCGACGTGATCGGCCACGAGATGTCGCACGGCGTCACCGACGCCACCTCCAACCTGGAGTACTCCGGCGAGTCGGGCGGCCTGAACGAGTCGAGCTCGGACATCGGCGGCGACATGGTCGAGGCCTACGCGCGCGCCGGCGGCACCGGCACCACCATCCCCGGCGGCAACGACTGGATGATGGGCGTGGAGATCAGCAAGACCGGCCAGCCGCTGCGCTGGATGTACAAGCCGAGCAAGGACGGCAAGAGCCCGAACGCCTGGAGCAGCTCGATCGGCAACCTGAACGTCCACTACAGCAGCGGCCCGAACAACCGCATGTTCTACTTCCTGTCGCAGGGTTCCAACGCCAGTTCGAGCAGCGACTACTACAGCTCCTACCTGAACAAGAGTCCGGCGGCGATGACCGGCATCGGCAACGACAAGGCCTTCCGCATCTGGTTCAAGGCCAACACCACCAAGTTCACCCAGCTGACCAACTACGCCGACGCGCGCAACAAGGTGCTGCAGGCGGCCGAGGAGCTGTACGGCGTGGGCAGCAAGGAGGCCACCGCCGTCAAGCGCGCCTACGCGGCGATCAACGTCGGCGCCGACGTCGACGAGTCCGGCGTGCCGGGCGGCGTGTCGATCTCGACCCAGCCGAGCAGCGTCACGGTGGCGCCGGGCGGATCCGCCTCGTTCACCGTCGGCGCCAGCGGCGGCACCGCGCCCTACAGCTACAAGTGGCTGCGCAACGGCGCCGTGATCAGCGGCGCCACCGCGCCGACCTACACGCTGACGGCGCAGACGGCCGACAGCGGCGCGGTGTTCAGCGCCACCGTCACCGACTCGGCCTCGCCGGCCAGCAGCGCCACCTCGAGCGGCGCCACGCTGACCGTGACCGGCGGCGGCGGCAGCACCGAGCGGGTGGCCAACGGCGGCTTCGAGTCGGGCGCCACCGGCTGGGGCGGCAGCACCGGCGTGATCGGCAGCTACGCCGGCCAGACGGCCTACGAGGGCACGAAGTTCGCCTGGCTGGGCGGCAACGGCAACAGCGCCACCGAGACGCTGACGCAGAGCGTGGCGATCCCGGCGGCGGCCACCTCGGCCACGCTGAGCTTCGCGCTGCACATCGACACGGCCGAAACCGAGGCGGTGGTCTACGACAAGCTGGTCGTCACCGTGAAGAGCAGCAGCGGCGCCGTGCTCGGCACGCTGGCCACCTACTCCAACAAGAACGCGGCCAGCGGCTATCAAATGCGCAGCTTCGACCTGTTGGCCTACAAGGGCCAGACCGTGCGGCTGTCCTTCGCCATGACCGAGGACGCCTCGCTGCAAACCTCCTTCGTGGTCGACAAGGTCAGCCTGCTGACCCAGTAAGCCGGTAGCCAAACGGCCCCGCCGCGCCGGCGGGGCCGTTTTACAACAGGACTTCGAACAACGTTGATTTTTTTACACCAGCGGTCTAAGGTAGCTCAGCCTACCCGACTGTTCTGCATTTTTTCCGATTGCGATCGACCGATGCGTACACAGATTTCGTCCCAGCCCGCCGCCCGCCCCGCCACCCCAACGCGCGCGGGGTGGCGCGCCTGAGGCCGCGATGCGCTTCCATCTGCAGGTACAGGGCGGCGCCGGCGCGCGCAGCGTGGCGCTCGACGCCGCCAGCGAGGCCGAGGCGATCCGCCAGGCCGCGCGCAACGGCTGGCGCGTGCTGTCCATCGCCGGCGCGCCGGCCGGCGCTGGCATCGGCACCGGCGCCGGCACCGCTGGCGGCTTGGCCGGCGCCGCCGCCGCCGCGCGCGGCCGCCAGCCCTTGCCGCTGCTGCAGTTCAGCCAGGAGCTGCTGGCCCTGCTCGAGGCCGGCCTGAACCTGGGCGAGGCCATGGCCACGCTGCACAACAAGGAGGGTCGCGCCGGCGCCCGCGCCACCTTGGCGGCGATCCGCCTGGCGCTGCAGCAGGGCCAGAGCTTCTCCGACACGCTGGCCGGCTTCCCGGCCGTGTTCCCCGACCTCTACGTCGCCACCGTGCACGCCGCCGAACGCTCCGGCAACCTGCCCGAGGCGCTGGCCCGCTTCGTCGCCTACCAGCTGCAGTTCGACGCGATCCGCAAGAAGCTGGTGTCGGCGGCGATCTACCCGACCATGCTGCTGGCCGTCGGCACCCTGGTCACCCTGTTCCTGCTCGGCTACGTGGTGCCCAAGTTCAGCGTGGTCTACGAAAGCTCGGGCCGCGAGATCCCCTGGCTGTCGCAGATGCTGCTGGCCTTCGGCCAGTCGCTGGCGGCGCACCCCTGGCTGTGCCTGGCCGCGCTGGGCGGCACGGTCGCCGCGCTGGTGCTCGGCCTGGGCAACGCCGCGCTGCGCGCCCGCCTGGTGCTGGCCGTGCTGCGCCTGCCGCTGCTGGCGGCCAAGGCCGCCGAGTTCCGCCTGGCGCGGCTGTACCGCGCCCTCAGCCTGCTGCTGCACGCCGGCATTCCGCTGTCGAAGGCGCTGGCCATGAGCGGCGCCATGCTGCTGCCGCAGCAGCGCGAGCAGCTGCTGCGCGCCCGCCGCGCCGTCGAGCAGGGCCTGCCCTTCTCCGCCGCGCTGGAGCAGAACGGCCTGGCCACGCCGGTGGCGCAGTCGCTGCTCCGGGTCGGCGAGAACACCGGCCGGCTGGGCGACATGCTGGAGCGCTCGGCCAAGTTCCACGACGAGGAGTTCGCCCGCTGGGTCGACTGGGCCTCGCGCCTGCTCGAGCCGTTGCTGATGACCTTGATCGGCGTGGTGATCGGCGGCGTGGTGGTGCTGATGTACATGCCGATCTTCGAGCTGGCCGGGAGCCTGTCGTGAACGCGCGCGAACCGGCCGTGCTCGGCGCCGAGCTGCTGCACGCGGCGCGCGCCGCCGCCCAGGCGCAGGGCCGGCCGCAGCTGACCATTTTGCAGGAGCTGGCCGGCCTGACGCCGGAGGAGTTCACCCGCCAGTTGGCCGCGCTGTTCTGCTACCCGGCCTGGAACATGGCGCGGCTGCAGGCGGCCCGTCCGGCCTTCGAGCTGCTGCCCTACACCGACTGCGCCCAGCGCGACTGCGTGCTGCTGCACTGCCCGCAGGCCGGCGCCCCGGTGCTGGTGGTCGCCGACCCCTTCGCCGACGACCTGCTGCAATGGGCCGACTACGCCGCCGGCGCCGCCGGCGCCACCTTTAGCGTGGCGCTGGCCCACGCCGACGACCTGGCCGCCTACCTGGCGCAGCTGGAGAGCGTGCAGCAGGCCATGCAGGACATGGCCGACGACGACGGCGCGGCGGGCGCCAACGCCGAGCAGAACGTCGAGGACATCTCGCTGATCCGCATCAGCGAGGACAGCAGCCCGGTGGTCAAGCTGGTCAACTCGACCATCTACGACGCGCTCAAGTTCCAGGCCTCCGACATCCACCTCGAATGCGACGTCGCCAGCCTGGTCATCAAGTACCGCGTCGACGGCGTGCTGGTGCAGGCCGGCCAGGTGCAGGGCCTGCAAATGGCCGAGCAGGTCATCTCGCGCATCAAGGTGCTGGCCGACCTCGACATCGCCGAGCGCCGCGTGCCGCAGGACGGCCGCTTCAAGGTGCGCGTCAAGGGCAGCGAGATCGACTTCCGCGTCTCCATCATGCCCAACATCTTCGGCGAGGACGCCGTGCTGCGTCTGCTCGACCGGCGCGCCCTGACCGAGGCGGCCGCCGCGCTGCGGCTGGAGAGCCTGGGCCTGAACGCCGACGCCATCGCGCAGATCCGCCGGCTGGCCGCCAAGCCGCACGGCATGCTGCTGGTGACCGGGCCGACCGGCTCGGGCAAGACCACCACGCTGTACGCCGCCATCACCGAGATCAACACCGGCCGCGACAAGATCGTCACCATCGAGGACCCGGTCGAATACCGCCTGCCGCGCGTGCTGCAGATCCCCGTCAACGAGAAGAAGGGGCTGACCTTCGCGCGCGGCCTGCGCTCGATCCTGCGGCACGACCCGGACAAGATCATGATCGGCGAGATCCGCGACGACGAGACGGCGCAGATCGCCGTGCAGGCCTCGCTGACCGGCCACCTGGTGTTTACCACCGTGCACGCCAACAACGTGTTCGACGTGGTCGGCCGCTTCCTGCACATGGGGGTGGACCCGTACAGTTTCGCGGCGGCGCTCAACGGCATCGTCGCGCAGCGCCTGCTGCGGCTCAACTGCGAGCACTGCGCCGTCGACACCGCGCCCAACGCGCAGGAGCTGCGCGACAGCGGCCTGACGGCGCCGCAGGTGGCCGGCTGGCGCTTCATGGCCGGCGCCGGCTGCGGCCACTGCCGGGGCACCGGCTACAAGGGCCGCAAGGCGGTGGCCGAGGTGCTGGTCCTGAACGACGCCATGCGCGAGATGATCTGCACCCGCGCCCCGCTCAGCCGCATGAAGGAGGAGGCCGCCGGCATGGGCTTCCGCCTGGCGCGCGAGGCCGCGCTGGACCTGGTGCGGCTGGGCGAAACCACCTTGACGGAGCTGAACCGTGTCACTTATTGAGCATGTTGAACACCTCGCGCCGGCCACCCTGTGCCTGCACCTGGGCCCGCAACAGCTGCTGGCGCTGCCGCGCCGGGGCCGCCGGCCCGACCCGGCCGGCGCGCAGCGCCTGGCCTACGCCAGGCCGGACGGCCACTGGCAGAACGCGCTCGACGCGCTGCGCGAGTATTTGCTCGGCTTGGCGCAGAGTGCCAGCGCAGACAAACCCGCCGGCGCCACTGCGCGCGCGCCGCTGGAGATCAGCCTGGCCGGACGCTGGTGCCAGATGACGCTGGCGCCGTGGAGCGAGGCCCTGCTGGCCGAGCCGGGCGCGGCGCGCTTCCTACAAAACCAATTGGCCGCCGTGTACGGCGACGCCGCGCGCGGCTGGAGCCTGTGCGCCGACGACGCCCCCTACGGCCAACCGCGCCTGGTCTGCGGCATCGACGCGGCGCTGCTGCAAGGCCTGCGCCAATTGGCCGAGGAACAGGGCCGGCGCTGCCGCGTGGTCGAACCGCTGCTGGGCGCCGTCTGGCGCGCGCTGGCGCCGGCCAAACCGCAGGCCTTCGCCGTGGTCGAAGCGGGCCGCATGACGCTGGCCGCGCTGGCGCGCGGCGGCATCGCGGCGATCCAAACGCAGCCCTGCGGCGCCGGCTGGCACGCCGAACTGGCGCAGGCCTGGCAGCGCTGGACGCTGCGCGCGCCCGAGCTGGCCGGCATCGCCGAGATCCTGGTGGTCGACATGAGCGGCGCCGCCCGCCCGCAGGAGCTGCTGGCGCCGCAATTCAAGCTGGTGGCCGGCCCCTACGGCGCGCCAAGCTCGGCGTCGGGCGCGCTGATGGAGGCGGCATGAGCGACTTGAGCGAACTGAACAAATTGGGCGCCGCCGCCGGGCGGCGCGGCGACAGCCGGCTCAACTTCGTCCACCGGCCCGGCGGCGCGGCCACGCGCGGCTGGCGCCTGGCGCTGCTGGCGCTGGGCCTGGCCGCGCTGCTGCCGGCCGGCGCCAATTGGCTGGCCCAGTGGCAGGACGTGCGGCGGTTGGAAGCGCAACTGGCGCAGGCACAACCGCGCCCGGTCGCCCGCGCCGTGCTCGACCCGGCGCGCCAACGCGAGCTGGACCTGCAACTGAAAGCCATCGCCGAGGCGGTGCGCCAGCTCAACCTGCCGGTGGCGCGCCTGATCAAAACGCTGCAAGCGCCGCGCGACATCCGCGTCGCCCTGCTGTCGCTGGACCTGAACGGCCAACCCGAGCTGGAGCAGACCGAGGCCGGCGCCAGCGTCGCCAAGGGCATGGCGGATAGCCCGGCCGGCGCCTTGAAGATAGGCGCCGAGGCGGAGACGGCGCAGGACATGATCAACTACCTGGCCTTCCTCAACCAGCAGCCGCTGTTCAAGTCGGTCTATCTGGTCAAGCACGAGATGAGCGCGACGACGGCGGAGCACGCCTATCGATTCCAACTGGAGGCCCAATGGCGGCAATGAACCCGCGCCCGGCGCCATCCCTGCGCCTGCCCGCCAACCTGGTGCCGCGCCTGCTGTGGCAGGCCAAACGCATGGCGCGCCAACTTGGCGCTGGGGCGCTGGCCGGTGCCGCCGCGCTGGTGTTGGCGGCGCTGGCGCTATGGCACGGCGCCGCTCTGGAGCAGCACAAACTGACGCTGGCGCGGCAACTGGAGCAGGCCGCGCGCGCCGCCGCCCAGCCGGCCGCGCCGGCATCGCTGGTCGCCAGCGACGCCGGCGCCGTGGCCGCCTTCCAAGCCTATCTGCCGGCGCACGACATGATCCCCGACCAGTTGAAGGCGCTGGTCGAAGTGGCCCTGGCCAACGGCGTCACCCTGGCCAAGGCCGACTACAAGGCGCAGGCCGAACCGCGCGGCGGCTTCACCCGCTACCAGATCACGCTGCCGATCAAGGCCGACTACGCCAAGGTGCAGGCCTTCATCCTGGCCGCGCTGCAGGCGTTGCCGACCTTGACGCTGGACTCGGTGGCATTGCGCCGCGAGCAGATCGAGGCCGGCGAGGTCGAGGCGCGCATTCAGTTCCAGCTGCTGGTGCGCCAGCGCGGCGGGCGGCCATGAGAAAGCTGCTGATCGCCGCCGCCGGCGCCACCCTGCTGGCCGCCTACTTCGCGCCCGACCAGGACGGCGGCGTGGTCGGCCCGGCCGGCGCCAGCACGCGCGAGCGCCCCGCCGTCGCGCCGGCCGCCGCGCCGGTGCTGCCGGCCACGCCGCTGATTCCGGCGGCCCAGGCCGACGCCGCCAACGCCCTGCGCATCCAGCCGCGCCGGCACAACGGCGATGGTCACGACGGCGACGACGACGAGCTTGGCAACGTCTTCGCCAAACAAAGCTGGCAGCCGGAGGCGCCGAGGAAGCCCATGCCGGCGCAACAGGAGTCCTCGCCAGCGGCGGCGCCGCCCAAGCCGGCCGGGCCGGCCGGCGCGCCGCCGCTGCCCTTTCTGTTCATGGGCCGCTTCGTCGACGAGGGCAAGGCCGCCTTCTTCCTGCAACTGGACGGCCGCAACATTGTCGCCCACGCCGGCGACAAGATCGACGACAGCTATGTGCTCGACAGCGTCGGCGCCGACGCCCTGCACTTCATCTATTTGCCACTCAATCAAAAGCAATCACTGGTCGTAGGGGACACGAATTGAACAACACCACCACCGGCCTGCCAACGCTGCTGCCAGCACTGCTCCTTGCGTTGCTACTCACGGCCTGCGCCGGCAGCCAGACCTTCAAGGAGGGCAACGCCCTGCTCGACGCAGGCCAGGTCGAGCCGGGTCTGGCCAAGCTGGAGCAGGCGGCGCGCGACGATCCGCACAACGCCGAGTTCCGCATCGTTCTGCTGAACCGCAAGCTGCGCCTGGTCCACGCGATGAACACGCGCGCCGACGCGCTGCGCATGAAGGGCGACCTGGCCGCCGCCGAGCAGGCCTACAAGCAGGCGCTGGCCATCGACGCCAACAACACGGTGGCGCGCCAGGGGCTGGAGGCGCTGGCGCAGGACCGCCGCCACCAACAGGCGCTGGCCGCCGCCGAGGCCCTGCTCGGGCGGGGCGGCGAGGTCAACCTCGGCCAGGCGCAGGAGCTGCTGCGGCCGGTGTTGCTGGAACGCCCCAACCAGCGCGACGCGCTGCGCCTGAAGACGCGGCTGAACGACGCCATGGGTCGGCTGCGCCCGGCCGGCGGCCGGCTCGCGGCGGCCTACCGCAAGCCGGTCACGCTGGAGTTCCGCGACGCGCCGCTGCGCGCCGTGTTCGACTTCATCAGCAAGGTGTCGGGCCTGAACTTCGTCTTCGACCGCGAGGTCGATCCCAACATCCGCGCCACCATCTCGGTGCGCGACACCAGCATCGAGGATGCCATCGGCATGCTGTTGGGCGCCAACCAGCTGGAACAAACCGTCACCGGCGAACGCTCGGTCACCATCTACCCCAACACGCCGCAAAAGGTGAAGGACTACCAGCAGCTGCTGGTGCGCAGCTTCTTCCTCACCAACGGCGACGTCAAGACCGTGGCCTTCTCGTTGAAGACCCTGCTCAAGGCGCGCGACCTGGTGACGGACGAACGCACCGGTATCATCATCATGCGCGACACGCCGGCGATGATCCGCATGGCCGAGCGCATCATCGCCGTGCAGGACCTGGCCGACCCGGAGGTGATGCTGGAGGTCGAGGTGCTGGAGGTGAAGCGCTCGCGCATCCAGGAGGTCGGCATCGAGTGGCCGGACAGCGCCACCCTGAGCCTGGGCGGCGCCGCCAATTCGCAGAACGGCCTGTACGTGAACGACCTGCGCCACATCAACGGCAAAAACATCAAGCTGGGCCTGGGGCCGGTGGTGCTGAAGGCCGGCCTGACCGACAGCGACAGCAAACTGTTGGCCAATCCGCGCATCCGCGTACGCAACAAGGACAAGGCCAAGGTGCTGATCGGCGACCGGGTGCCGGTCATCACCGTCACCACCAACAACGGCGTCAGCTCGGACAGCGTCAACTACGTCGACGTCGGTCTCAAGCTCGACGTCGAACCGAACGTCTACCTGGACGACGAGGTGGCCATCAAAATCAACCTGGAGGTCAGCAACGTGATCAAGGTGGTGACCAGCAAATCCGGCACCCAGGCCTACCAGATCGGCACGCGCAGCGCCACCACCACGCTGCGCCTGAAGGACGGCGAGACCCAGGTGCTGGCCGGCCTGATCAGCGACGAGGACCGCGCCTCCGGCAACCGCGTGCCCGGCGTGGGCGAGCTGCCGGTGCTGGACCGCCTGTTCGGCAGCCACAAGGACGACAGCCTGCGCAGCGAGATCGTGCTGTCGATCACGCCGCGCGTGCTGCGCGCCATCCGCCGCCCCGAGCTGAGCGCCGCCGAGTTCAACTCCGGCACCGAGAGCGACATCGGCGGGCGCGGTCCGCTGCTGGCCGGCGTCGGCCCCGCCGCGCCGGCCCTGCCCGAGGCGCCGCAGGAAAGCGGTGGATCGCCGATGACCGGCGGTGGCAACGCCATGACCGGCGGCGACGCCGACGGCGCGCCCGTCGCGCCGCCCGCCCCCGCCCCCGCGCAGGCGGCCGAGCCGCCGCCGACCACCAGCCGGGCCAAGCCTGGCGCCACGCCCAACAACACGCCGAAGAAGGGCCAGTGACCATGGCCAGCCCTAGCCCGCGCCGGCGCGCCTCCGGCTTCACCTTCATCGAGCTGATGATCACCCTGGCCATCATGGGCACGCTGGCGATGGTGGCCGTGCCGATGACCCAGGTGGCGCTGCAGCGCGCCAAGGAGCACCAACTGCGCGACGCGCTGATCGAGCTGCGCGAGGCGATCGACGCCTACAAGCGGGCCGCCGACGCCGGCCGCATCAAGCTGGCCATCGGCGACTCCGGCTTTCCCAAGAAGCTCGACGACCTGGTGCGCGGCGTGCCGGACGAGCGCAGCCCGCGCAAGCAAAACATCTACTTCCTGCGCCGCCTGCCGCGCGACCCCTTCGCCAGCAATAACGCCACCAGCGCCGACAGCGACGGCGCGGCGGCCGGCTGGGCGCTGCGCAGCTACAACTCGCCGCCCGACAATCCCAGCGAGGGCGACGACGTGTTCGACGTCGCCTCGCGCTCGCCCAAGGTGGGCCTGAACGGCGTGCCGCTGCGGCTATGGTGAATGCATGGTGAATCCAACTCACAAGCGCGGCGGCTTCACGCTGATCGAGCTGCTGGTGGTGCTGGCCATCATTTCGCTGCTGCTGACCATCGCGCTGCCGCGCTACTTCGGCTCGGTGGAAAAGTCCAAGGAGGTGGCGCTGCGCGAGAACCTGCAGGTGCTGCGCAGCGGTATCGACAAATACTACGCCGACAAGGGCGAGTACCCGGCCGCGCTGGCCGACCTGGTGACGCAGCGCTACTTCCGCAGCGTGCCGCTGGACCCGGTGACGGAATCGGCCGCCACCTGGCAGCTGCTGCCCTCGCAGGACGCCGACAAACCCGGCGTGGCCGACATCCGCAGCGGCGCCAAGGGCCGCACGCGCGAGGGCGTGCCCTTCGGCCAGCTATGAGCACCCCGCCCGCGCGCGGCTTCGCCTACCTGTGGACGCTGCTGCTGCTGGCCTTCATGGGCGTCGGCCTGGTGGTCACCTCCGGCCTGTTCGCCACGGCGGCGCGGCGCGACAAGGAGCGCGAGCTGATCTTCATCGGCCACGAGTTCCGCGCCGCCATCGAGCGCTACCACAACGCCGGCGGCAACGGCGCCATCAACGGCCAGAACCAATACCCGCTGCGGCTGGAGGACCTGCTCAAGGACCCGCGCTTTGCCAACCCACGGCGCCACCTGCGCCGCCTGTACGCCGACCCGATCAGCGGCAAGGCCGAATGGGGTCTGGTGCTGCAGCAGGGCCGCATCGTCGGCGTGCATTCGCTGTCGGAGAAGATCCCGCTCAAGCAGGACAACTTCGACCCGGACGACGCCGCCCTGCGCCGCAAGGCACGCTATGCCGATTGGCTGTTCACCTACCCGGCCGAGCTGTTCACGCCGGCCAAGGACGGCGAAAAGATCACCCTGGGCGGCGCGCCGGCCGCCGTGGCGGTACGACAAAACTGATATCATCGGCGGCGGCGCGGACGTGGAGCCGCGCCGCCACGCAAACCATCAGGAGACAATATGAGCATAGGCGGCGGCAGCATCGAACAAGCATTGGCCACCCTGTCCGAGATGACCGCCGGCGCGGTCGCCATCGGCAAGGCGGAACACCTGCAACGCATCGAGAAGGCCCAGGCCTTCATGCGCGACCAGGGCATCGCGGCGATCTACCTGAACGCCGGCTCCAACCTGCTGTACTTCACCGGCACGCGCTGGTATCCGAGCGAGCGCATGGTCGGCGCCATCCTGCCGGCCAGCGGCGCGGTGGAATACATCGCCCCGGCCTTCGAGGAAAGCACGCTGAAGGACTTCATGCTGGTCGAGGGCGCGGTCAACTGCTGGCACGAGCACGAGAGCCCCTACCAGTTGTTCGTCGATGTGCTGGGCCGCATGGGCGTGGCGCCGGACGCGGCGCGGCCGCCGCGCGTCGGCATCTGCGAGAGCGCCGCCTTCTTCATCTACGACGGCATCCGCCCGCTTGCGGCCGGCTACGCGCTGGAGAACGCGCGCAGCGTGACGGCGCACTGCCGCACGCGCAAATCGGCCGCCGAGATCGCGCTGATGCAGCGCGCCAAGGACATGACGCTGGCCGTCCACGTCGCCACCGCGTCCATGCTGCGCGAGGGGATCAGCACCACCGAGGTGGAGGAGTTCATCGCCCGCGCCCACCGCAAGGTCGGCGCGCCGGGCTCCTACTTCGTCATCGTGCTGTTCGGCGAGGCCACCGCCTACCCGCACGGCGTCAGCTACGTGCAGACGCTCAAGCCTGGCGACACGGTGTTGATCGACACCGGCTGCAAGCTGCACAACTACATCTCCGACATCACCCGCACCTACGTCTTCGGCACGCCGAGCGAACGCCAGCGCAGCGTGTGGAACAGCGAGAAGGCGGCGCAGGCGGCGGCCTTCGCGGCGGCCCAGCTGGGCGTGCCCTGCGAGGAGGTCGACCGCGCCGCCCGCCGCTCGCTCGAGGCCGACGGCTTCGGCCCCGGCTACAAGCTGCCCGGCCTGCCGCACCGCACCGGCCACGGCATCGGCCTCGACATCCACGAGTGGCCCTACCTGGTCGGCGGCGACACGACGCCGCTGGCGCCCGGCATGTGCTTCTCCAACGAGCCGATGATCTGCATCCCCGGCGAGTTCGGCGTGCGCCACGAGGACCACTTCTACATGACCGAGAGCGGCCCACGGTGGTTCACCGAGCCGGCCCACAGCATCGACGATCCCTTCGGCCTGCGCAAGTAAATTCGGCACCGCCTGCTGCGGCCGGCTTCTCCGTATCAAATCGCAAGCGGCGCGGCGGCCCGCCGCGCCGTTGCAAAAAGCCGCGCGCCGGGATGAAATTGCCCTTGCGTACTAGCACGGGAGGGCACAACGCGCTAGTATCCAAGGTGTCGGCCGCGCGCATGGCCGACACACCCAACGGGTATGCATGCTCCGTCCAAGCCCGGGTGTCCCTGCCAATTTGAAAGAGACCTCATCATGCACAAGATGTTTTCCCTCGCCGGCCGCAGCATCGCCCTGACCGCCCTCTCCTCCGCCCTGCTGCTGCCCGCCGCCTTCGCGGCGGACGGCGGCGCCACCCGCACCGACGCCGAAGCCATGGTCAAGAAGGGCGTGGCCTTCATCAAGGCCAGCGGCGACCAGGCCGGCTACGCCGCCATCACCGGCAAGGACGCCAAGTTCATCGACCGCGACCTGTACCTGGTGGTGTACAAGCTCGACGGCACAGTCGCCGCCCACGGCGCCAACCCCAAGATGGTCGGCAAGAACCTGATCGAGCTGAAGGACATCGACGGCAAGGCCTTCGTCAAGGAGCGCGTCGATATGGGCAAGGCCAAGCCGCAGTTCTGGCAGGACTACAAGTTCACCAATCCGGAAACCAAGAAGATCGAACCGAAGCAGATGTACTGCGAGCGGCTCAACGAAACCGTGGTCTGCGGCGGCATCTACCTGTAAGCGCCGGCGGCGCGCCGAGCGGCGCGCATCCCGGCCGCGGACAGACCGGCGGTCCCTCCAACTCACGGTCCCCATATGAAAATAGCCCACAAGATCCTCATCGTCCCGGCGGCGGCCTTCGGCTGCCTGCTGTTGATGGGGCTGCTCTCCTTCTTCTCCATGCGGCAGAACGAGGCGCGCATGCACGACCTCAAGGAGAACACCTTCGCCGCCTTCCGCGCCGCCAGCCAGCAAACCATCGCCATCGGCCAGTTGCACGCCGAGGTGTACGCCAAGATGGCCATCGCCGCCAGCCTGTCGGAGCAGGACATGAAGGCCTTCGGCGAGAAGGTCAACCAGGAGGTCGCCCAGGTCAACAAGGAGGTGCAGCGCCTGCAGTCCAACCCGGAGGCGGCCGAACTGGCGCGCCAGGTGCCGCCGCTGCTGGAGAAGTACCGCAGCGGCGTGGCGCAGGCGCTCGACCTGGCGTCGATGGACCCGAACACCGGCGTCGCCGCCATGCAGGGCGCCGGCGACAGCTACAAGCAGCTGCGCGCCCTGCTGGCCGGCGTGCTGGCCCGGCTCGACGCCCACACCAACGAGTCGCTGCTCGACACCAAGAGCGCCAACGGCCGCGCCATGTGGGCCAGCCTGTTCACCATGCTGGCCGGCGTGGCGGTGCTGTCGGCCATTTCGCTATGGTTGGCGCGCGCCGTGGTCACGCCGATCGGCGCGGCCTGCGCGGCGGCCGAGCAGCTCGCCTCGGGCGACCTGACCACCCGCATCGAGGTGCGCAACGACGACGAGATCGGCAAGCTGTCGGCCGCGCTGGCCACGCTGGTGGCCAACTGGCGCGCCCTGCTGGGCGACATCCGCGTCGCCGGCAGCACCATCACCGCCGAGGCGCGCGACATCGCCCAAGGCAACGCCGACCTGTCGGCGCGCACCGAATCGCAGGCCAGCTCGCTGGAGCAGACCGCCGCCTCGATGCAGGACCTGACCAACACCGTGCGCGAGAACGCCGACCACGCGCGCCAGGCCAACCAGCTGGTGCTGTCGGCCTCCGACGTGGCGCTCAAGGGCGGCCAGGTGGTCAGCCAGGTGGTGCACACCATGGCCTCGATCAAGGAGAGCTCGAACCGCATCGTCGACATCATCGGGGTGATCGACTCGATCGCCTTCCAGACGAATATTTTGGCGCTCAACGCGGCGGTGGAGGCGGCCCGCGCCGGCGAACAGGGACGCGGCTTCGCCGTGGTCGCCACCGAGGTGCGCAACCTGGCGCAGCGCTCGGCCACGGCGGCGCGCGAGATCAAGGGGCTGATCGCCGATTCGGTGGAGAAGGTGGAAACCGGCAGCCGGCTGGCCGACGACGCCGGCCAGACCATGGGCCATATCGTCGAATCGGTCAAGCGCGTCACCGACATCATGGGCGACATCACGCTGGCCAGCCAGAAGCAGAGCGCCGGCATCGACGAGGTCAACTCGGCGATCACCGAGATGGACGATATGACGCAGCGCAACGCGGCCCTGGTGGAGCAGTCGGCGGCGGCGGCGCAGAGCATGCAGGACCAGGCGGTCGAGCTGCTGCGCGCGGTCAGCAATTTCCGTTTGGACGAGCATGCGGCGCAGCCCCTGGCCGCGCCGACCAGCCTGGCCGGCCTGCCCGCCGGGCGGCGCAAGGTGGCGGCCGCCGCGCCGGAACGCCTGACGGCGAGCCAGCACGGCTAGCGCGCCAAGTGCGGTCGGCGCTTAGGTAGCTTGGCGCGCCGGGCGCGCCGGCCCAGCCCAGTTCTGCCGGGCGCCGACGGCGAAACCCAGCCCGGCGACAAACCAGACCAGCGAGCCGACCACGTCGAAGGTGTCCAGCAGTTGTGGCACGTTCCAGGCGTAGGGCAGCAGCGCCAAGCCGCGCAGCAGGCCGACCGCGGCGATCACCACCAACGCAGTCCGTGGCAGCGGCAGGCGCGCCATCCGGCCCATACCGGACCAGGCGTACAGCGCGCAGATGAACATCAGGCCGCCGATAAGCGCGGCGCAGGTCGGCGCCAGCCAGGTGCCGGCGCGGGCGGACTCCACCACGAACTTGGGCGCGCGCAGCCAGGCGTACCAGTCGGGGCCGAGCAGCGGCGAGATCCAGTGGATGACGGCGCCGAACAGCGAAATGGCGGCGCCGGTCAGCAGCGCGGTTTGTTTGGGTTGCTCGTTCAACTATAGTCTTTCCAGAGGAGGGGGAAACGCGCCTTGAACGCCCGCCGCTACCCCAAGGCGCATGCAGCGGGGTCTGACCCCGTACGGGGTCAGCCCCCTTCGCACTTGGGGTAGGCCTTTGTGCCGGCGCGCGGCTAGCTTAGCACGCCCCGCGCGGCGGCATCAGCCGCGCTTCATCACCAGGGTCAGGATGTCGTAGCTGGCCACCAGCTCGTCGTTCTGGTTGGTCACCTGCACGTCCCACGCCACCACGCCCTGGCCGACGCCCTTGTCGTCGACGCGGTTGCGGTCGACCTTGCGCTTGCAGGTCAGGCGGGCGCGGATGGTGTCGCCGATCGCCACCGGCGTGATGAAGCGCAGGTTGTCCAGCCCGTAGTTGGCCAGCACCGGACCCGGCGCCGGCGAGACGAACAGCCCGGCCGCCGCCGACAGCACGAAGTAGCCGTGCGCGATGCGCTTGCCGAACTGGGTATCCTTGGCGGCGATGTCGTCGAAGTGCATGTAGAAGTAGTCGCCGGAGACGCCGCCGAAGTTGACGATGTCGGCCTCGGTCACGGTGCGGCGGTGGGTCAGCAGCGAGTCGCCCATCTTGAGCTCCTCGAAGTACTTGCGGAACGGGTGCAGCGGGCTTTCCTGCACGGCGGCGCCGCGCACGTACTCGCCGGTGACGGCGGCCAGCATGGTCGGCGAGCCCTGGATGGCGGCGCGCTGCAGGAAGTGGCGCACCGCGCGGATGCCGCCCAGCTCCTCGCCGCCGCCGGCGCGGCCCGGGCCGCCGTGCTTGAGCTGCGGCAGCGGCGAGCCGTGGCCGGTCGAGTCGACCGAGGCCTCGCGCTCGAGGATCAGCACGCGGCCGTGCGAGGCGGCGGCGATCGGCACGGCGCGCGCGGCGATCAACGGGTCCTTGGTCACCAAGGTGCTGACCAGGCTGCCCTTGCCGCGCGCCGCCAGTGCCAGCGCCTCGTCCATGTCGCCGTAGCTGATGATGGTGCTGACCGGGCCGAAGGCCTCGACGTCGTGCACCGCGTCGTTGCGCATGCCGTCGCGGCACAGCAGCAGCGTCGGCGAAAAGAAGCAGCCGTCGGCCACGCCTTCGCCGAGCGGCTTGAAGCCGTCGGCCGCGCCGAACAGCACCTCGTTGCCGCGCGATAGAATGGCCACCCGTTCGGCCACGTCGCGCTGCTGGTCCTTGGAGGCCAGCGCGCCCATGCGCACGCCCTCGACCGAGGGGTCGCCCACGCTGACCTTGGCCAGGCGCTCGCGCAGGCGCGTGCCGACCGCGTCGACATGCTGCTGCGGCACGATGATGCGGCGGATCGCCGTGCACTTCTGGCCGGACTTGCCGGTCATCTCGCGCGCCACCTCCTTGATGAACAGCTCGAACTCGACGTCGTCGGGCGACACGTCCGGCGCCAAAATGGCGCAGTTGAGCGAGTCCGCCTCGGCCGTGAAGGGCACCGAGTTGGCGATCAGGTTGCGGTTGGTGCGCAGCTTGGCGGCGGTGTCGGCCGAGCCGGTGAAGGTGACCACGTCGGCACCGTTCAGGCGGTCGAGCAGGTCGCCGGTGGAGCCGATCACCAGTTGCAGGCTGCCCTCGGGCAGCAGACCGGATTCGTGCATCATGCGCACCACCGCCTCGGTCAGGTAGCTGGTGGCGGTGGCCGGCTTGCCGATGCAGGGCATGGCGGCCAGGAAGCTGGGGGCGAACTTCTCCAGCAGGCCCCAGATGGGGAAGTTGAAGGCGTTGATGTGCACCGCCAGGCCGCCGCGCGGCACCAGGATGTGGGTGCCGGAGAAGCCGCCGTTCTTACCCAGCGCGATGGCCGGGCCCTCGTGCAGCACGTTCGACGAGGGCAGCTCGCGGCTGCCCATGCTGGCGTAGGCGAACAGGGTGCCGGTGCCGCCCTCGATGTCGACCCAGCTGTCGGCGCGGGTGGCGCCGCTCAGGTGCGAGATGGCGTACAGCTCCTCCTTGCGGCTGGCCAGGTACAGCGCCAGCGCCTTCAGGCGCGCGGCGCGCTGCTGGAAGTCGAGCGCCATCAGGCCGGGCACGCCGGTCTTGCGGGCATAGGTGACGGCCTCGTCGAAGTCGATCTTCTCGGCGTGGGTGTGGTAGATCAGCGAGTTGTTCAGCGCGCTGTGCAGCGGCATGGACGCCTCGGCGCCGAGCCAGCGGCCGCCGATCCAGCTTTGTAGGGTTGCTACTGTAGCCATCTGATGTTCTCCAAATGTGTATGTAAATTGCGTTAAAGGTTAGCGCGTCCGTTCCGGCAAGCGACCCCAGCAATCGGGGTCAGTGCCGACAATCGGACAAATTCTGCCTGCCCGAAGAACGTTCCGCTTGAGCTCGTGTCCGAATGTCGGCACTGACCCCGGGTGGGGGAGCGTCAGGCGGACGCGTTTTTGTGCAGGTGCAGCGGCAGCGCGCTGTCCCAGTCGATGCGCTTGCGGTCCGACTCCACTTCGCTCAGGGCCTCGACCAGGCGCATGGTTTGCATCGAGCGGATCGCCAGCTCCTGGTACTGGCCGGTGCCGGCGCTCTTCCATTTGATCTCGTCGTCGCTCAGCGCGCGCAGCACGCGGGCCGGCGAGCCGACCGCCATGCTGCGCGGCGGGATGACCATGCCGGCCTTGACGAAGCTCATCGCGGCGACGATGCTGTCGGCGCCGACGACGGCGTTGTCCATCACCACCGCGTTCATGCCAACCAGGGCGTTGCGGCCGATGCGGCAGCCGTGCAGCACGGCGCCGTGGCCGATGTGGCCGTCCACCTCGACCACCGTGTCGCAGCCGGGGAAGCCGTGCATGACGCAGGTGTCCTGCAGGTTCGAGCCCTCCTCCATGATGAGGCGGCCGAAGTCGCCGCGCAGCGCCGCCAGCGGGCCGATGTAGCAGCGCGGGCCGACGATGACGTCGCCGATCAGCACCGCGCTCGGGTGCACGTAGGCGCTGGGGTGGACGACCGGCGTGACGCCGTTGATCTCATAAACTTTTACCATGCTCGTTTCCTCGTTTTCGCTCACATGCCCAGGTAGGCGCTCTGCACTTGTTCGTTGTCCAGCAGCTCGGGGCCGGGGCCGGACAGCGTGATGGCGCCGGTCTCGATGACGTAGCCGACGTCGGCGATCGACAGCGCGGCGCGGGCGTTCTGCTCGACCAGGAAAATGGTGATGCCCTGGTCGCGCAGGCTTTTGACGATACGGAAAATCTCGGCGATCAGCAAGGGAGCCAGGCCCATGCTCGGCTCGTCGAGCAGCAGCAGCTTGGGCCGGCCCATCAGCGCGCGCGCCATCGCCAGCATCTGCTGCTGGCCGCCGGACAGGGTGCCGGCCAACAGCAGGCGCTTCTCCTTGAGGATGGGGAACAACTGGTACATGCGTTCCATGTCGCCGGCCAGGTCCTCCTTGGGCCGGGTGAAGGCGCCCAGGCGCAGGTTGTCCTCGACCGACATGGGGCCGAACACCTGGCGCCCCTCGGGCACCTGGCAGATGCCGGCGCGCACGCGGCGGTCGGCGCTGACGCGGGCGATCTCTTCGCCGCCGAAGCGGATGCCGCCGCCGCTGATCGGCTGCACGCCGGAGATGGCGCGCAGCAGCGTGGTCTTGCCGGCGCCGTTGGCGCCGACCAGGGCGACCAGCTGGCCCTGGCCGATCTGCAGGTCGATGCCGTGCAGCGCCTGGATGCGGCCGTAGTGGCTGGTCAGTCCTTCGATGGCCAACAGCGGCCGGATAATCGGGTTCACGTCCATCTTCATGCCGCCACTCCCAAATAGGCCGCCACCACGTCCGGGTTGGCGCGCACTTCGGCGGCGCTCCCTTCGGCCAGTTTTTTGCCGTAGTCCAGCACCAGGATATGGTCGGACAAATTCATCACCAGTTTCATGTCGTGCTCGACCAGCACCACCGTCACGCCGGACTGCGCCACCTTGCGGATCAGCGCTTCGATCTCGCCGGTCTCGGTGTGGTTCAGGCCGGCGGCCGGTTCGTCCAGCAGCAGCACCTTGGGCCGCGCCGCCAGGGCGCGGGCGATCTCCAAGCGCTTCAGGGCGCCGTAGGGCATCTGGCTGGCCTCGGCGTCGATATAGCGGCCGACGCCGACGAAGTCCATCAACTGCGCCGCCTCGTCGCGGCAGGCCACATCGGCGCGGCGCAGCGAGGGCAGGCGCAGCATGGCGGCGAACAGGCTCTGGTTCAGCCGCAGGTGGGCGCCGACCATCACGTTGTCGAGCGCCGTCATGTTCATGCACACCTGCAGATTCTGGAAGGTGCGGCTCATGCCACGGCGCGCCAGCGCGTCCGGCGACAGGCCGGCGACGTTCTCGCCGCGCAGGATGACCTGGCCGGCGCTGGGCGTATAGACGCCTGTGATCAGGTTGAACAGCGTGGTCTTGCCGGCGCCGTTCGGCCCGATCACCGAGTGGATAGCGCCCTCCTTGATGGAGAAGCTGACGTCCTGCACGGCGTGCACGCCGCCGAAGCTCTTGCTCAGGTTTTGTATGGTCAGCATGTCAGCTCCCCTGTTTGGCGCTGGTTGCGACCTTGGCCACGGCCTTGGCCGCGACCTTGTCCACTGCGGCGTGCCCCGGTTCGGCCGCCTTGTGCTTGTGGCGGCGCTGCGCCAGGCTGGGCACCAGGCCGCGCGGCATGAAGATCATGGTGGCCATCAAGATCACGCCGAACACCACCGTCTCCCAGCCCTCGAAGCTCGACAGCAGTTGCGGCAGGATGGTCAGCAGCGCGGCGCCGACGATGGAGCCGAACACCGAGGCCATGCCGCCCACCACCACCATGGTCACCAGCTCGATCGAGTGGAAGAAGCCGGCCAGGTTGGGCGTGATGAAGCCGATGTAGTGGGCGCTGATGCTGCCGGCGATGCTGGCCACCACGGCCGACAGCACGAACACCTTGACCTTGAAGCGGGTGGTGTCGATGCCGGCGACGCGCGAGGCGACCTCGGAGCCGTGGATGGCCTGCAGCGCGCGGCCGGCCGGCGAGTCGATCAGGTTCAGCGCGAACCAGGTGAACAGCAGCAGCAGGGCGGCGCAGACGGCGTACCAGGACTTCTCGCCGCCGATCTCCAAGCCCAGCAGCGTGAAGGCGGGAACGGCGATGCCGTCCGGGCCGCCGGTCCACTGCGTCTCGTTGTTGATGACGATGGAGATGATGATGCCCAGCCCCAGCGTGGCCATGGCCAGGGTGTGGCCCTTCAGCTTGAGCACGGGACGCGCCAGCAGCAGCGCCAGCAGGCCGGTGGCGACGGCGCCCGCCGCCAGCGCGGCCAGCGGCGGCCAGTTGTAGTGGGTGGTCAGCACGGCCGAGGCGTAGGCGCCCAGGCCGTAGAAGCCGGCGTGGCCCAGGCTGATCTGGCCGGTGTAGCCCATCAGCAGATTGAGGCCGATGACCACCACGGCGTTGAGGGCGATGCGGATCGCCACGTCGTAGTAGAAGGCGTTGGGCAGCACCAGCGGCAGCGCCGCCAGCACCAGCGCCAACAGCAGCAGGCCGCGATTGCGGTCGAACAGCATCTTCATACACGCTCCGATACTTTGGCGCCGAACAGGCCGCGCGGCAGGAAGAACAGGATCAGCAGGATCAGCACGAAGGGCACGGCGTCCTTGTAGGCCGACGAGATGTAACCGGCCGTCATGGCCTCGGCGATGCCGAGGATCAGGCCGCCGGCCACCGCGCCCAGGCCGCCGCCAAGGCCGCCCAGCACGGCGGCGACGAAGCCCTTCAAACCCAGCATGATGCCGGCGTCGTAGGAGGTGTAGGTGATCGGCGCCACCAGGATGCCGCCGACGGCGCCCAGCAGGGCCGCCAGGCCGAAGGAGAACAGCAGCACGCGGCGCGTGTTGATGCCGACCAGGCGCGCCGCCAGCTTGTTGTGCGAGGTGGCCAGCATGGCCTTGCCGAGCAGGGTGCGGCCGAAGAACCAGCCGAGCGCGCCGACGATGGCCAGGGTGACGCCGAGCACCCACAGGCTTTGCGGCAGCAGGCTGGCGCCGAAGATGACGATCGGCGTGTCGCCCGAGAAGGCCGGCAGCGAATGGGTCGCCTTGCCGAGCCAGATCTGCACCAGGCCGCGCACCACCAGCGAGGCGCCGATGGTGATGATGATCAGCGTGACCACCTGGGCGTTCTGCGCCGGCTCGATGACCAGTTTTTCCATCAGCAGGCCGACCAGGCCGGTGAGCACGACGGCGACCACGATGGCCAGCGGCAGCGGCACGCCGGCCGAGGCCATGATGGCGGCCAGCATCCCGCCGAGCATGATGAACTCGCCCTGGGCGAAGTTGATCACGCCGCTGGTGTTGTAGATGATGGTGAAGCCGAGCGCGGCCAGCGCGTAGGCCGCGCCGACCGTCATGCCGGAAAAGAGGAACTGCAAAAATTGGGCAAGCATTGGTGTCTCCGTCTTGGTTCTGAGGTGCGCGGGTCGGTCGACCCGGGGCGCGCCGGCTGCTCTTGCGGCAGCCTGCGGCGCGCCGCGCTAGTTACTTGAGCAACTGCCAGTCGCCGTTTTTGACTTCGACCATGCGGAAGGCCGACAGGTCGAGCCCCATATGGTTGGTCGGCGACATATTGAACACGCCGGTGGTGCCGACGAATCCCTTGGTGGTTTCCAGCGCGGTGCGCACCTTCTCCTTGTCGGTGGAACCGGCGCGCTTGATGGCGTCGACCGACAGGTTCAGCGCGTCCAGCGCGTAGCCGCCGAAGGTCGACGGGTCGATCTTGTAGCGCTCCTTGTAGGCCTTGTCGTAGCCGACCACGATGTTCTTCTGCACGTCGGCCGCCGGCAGCATGGCGCCGACCAGCAGCGCCGGCGTCGGCAGGCGCACGCCCTCGGCCGCCTTGCCGGACAGCTTGATGTACTCGTCCGAGGCGACGCCGTGCGACTGGTACATCGGCAGCGCGGTCATGCCCAACTGGCCGTAGTTCTTGGTCACCACCGCCGGGCCCTGGCCCAGGCCGAAGACGAACACCGCCTGCACGCCGGCGGCGCCCTTGATGCGGGTCAGCTGGGCGGTGATGTCGGTGTCCTTCGGTCCGTAGGTCTCGTCGGCCACCAGGGTGATGCCGTACTTGGCCGCCACCGTCTGCGATTCCTTGCGGCCGGACGAGCCGAAGCCGCTGGTCTCGGACAGCATGCCGACCTTGCTGATGCCGCGCTTCTTCATGTCCTCGAAGACCTTCTCGGCGGCCATGCGGTCGGTGTGCGGGGTCTTGAACACCCATTTTTTCACCGGGTCGATGATCACCACCGCGCCGGCCAGCGAGATGAAGGGCAGGCCGGCCTTGTCGACCAGCGGCGCCATCGCCATGGTCGCGCCGGTGGTGGTGCCGCCGATCAGCACGTCGACCTTGTCGGACTCGATCAGGCGCTTGGTGAAGCCGTTGGCCTTGGCGGCGTCGCTGCCGTCGTCGTAGTGCACCAGTTCGAGCTTGCGGCCCAGCACGCCGCCCTCGGCGTTGATCTTCTCGATGTACATCTGCAGCGTTTTCAGCTCCGGGTCGCCCAAAAAGGCGGCCGGGCCGGAGACGGACAAGACCGAACCGATCTTGATGTTCTCGACGGCGAAGGCGGATTGCGCCAGCAGCGCGAGCGCGGCGGCGATGACGGACTTCTTGACGATTTTCGACAGCATGCTTGTCTCCCAGATTGATGTCATTTTTATGGATGCTTCTTGATGCCTGCCCTGCCCTCTTCGATTGAGCGTTACCCCCAAACCCGGATGCCGGGGTCAGACCCCATGCGGGGTCTGACCCCTTTCGGCCGCATTGCGGGTTTGGGTTCGATGCTACGCCACCCGCTCGATGATCAGCGCGATGCCCTGGCCGACGCCGATGCACATGGTGCACAGGCCGTAGCGTCCGCCGGTGCGCTCCAACTGGTTGAGCGCGGCCAGCACCAGCCGCGCGCCGGAGGCGCCCAGCGGATGGCCGATGGCGATGGCGCCGCCGTTCGGGTTGACCTGCGGCGCGTCGTCGGCCAGGCCGAGGTCGCGCGTCACCGCCAGGCCCTGCGCGGCGAAGGCCTCGTTGAGTTCGATCACGTCCATCTGTTCGATGGTCAGGCCGGTCAGCGCCAGCACCTTCTTGCTGGCCGGCGACGGGCCGAAGCCCATGATGCGCGGCGCCAGACCGGCGGTGGCCATGCCCAGCACGCGGGCGCGCCTCTTCAGGCCGAAGCGCTCGGCGGCGGCGGCCGAGGCCAGCAGGATGGCGCAGGCGCCGTCGTTGACGCCGGAGGCGTTGCCGGCGGTGACGCTGCCGTCCGGCCGCACCACGCCCTTCAGCTTGGCCAGCATCTCGATGGTGGTGTCGGGACGCGGATGCTCGTCGGTGTCGACGATCTTCGGCTCGCCCTTCTTCTGCGCCAGCACCACCGGCACGATCTCCTGGGCGAACACGCCGGCGGCATGGGCGGCGGCCCAGCGCTGCTGGCTGCGCACGGCGAAGGCGTCCTGGTCGGCGCGGCTGACGGCGAACTGCTCGGCCACGTTCTCGGCCGTCTCGGGCATGCTGTCGATGCCGTACTTGGCCTTCATCATCGGGTTGACGAAGCGCCAGCCGATGGTGGTGTCCTCGATCTTGGCGGCGCGCGAGTAGGCGCTGTCGGCCTTGCCCATGACGAAGGGGGCGCGGCTCATGCTCTCGACGCCGCCGGCGATGACCAGCTGCGCCTCGCCCGCCTTGATGGCGCGCGCGGCCATGCCGACCGCGTCCAGGCTGGAGCCGCACAGGCGGTTGACGGTGTTGGCCGGCACCTCGACCGGCAGGCCGGCCAGCAGCGCGGCCATGCGGCCGACGTTGCGGTTGTCCTCGCCGGCCTGGTTGGCGCAGCCGTAGAAGACGTCGTCGACGGTCGTCCAGTCGACGCCGGGGTTGCGCGCGATGAGCGCGGCGATCGGCAGCGCCGCCAGGTCGTCGGCGCGCACGGTGGCCAGCGCGCCGCCGTAGCGGCCGAAGGGGGTGCGTACCGCGTCACAGATAAATGCGTCGTTCACATCAGCTCCTTAGTTCGGGGTTCTTGGTCGCTTGTCGACCACGCGCTTGGCCTTGCCGGTCTGCGTGCGTTCGATGCTGTTGGCCGCCAGCAGGCGCACCTTGGTGGTGACGCCGACGTGGGTCTTGATATGGTGTTCGAGCTCGCGCGCCAGGGCGTCGGTCTCGAAGTCGGTCAGGCGGCCGGAGATGTCGGCGCGCAGTTCGCCGATCACGTCGAGCTTGTCGAGGTGGCCCTCGCGCGAGACCACCAGCTGGTAGTGCGGCGCCAGCTTGGGCATCTTCAGGATCAGCTCCTCGATCTGGCTGGGGAAGACGTTGACGCCACGGATGATCAGCATGTCGTCGGAACGGCCGGTGATCTTGTCGATGCGGCGCATCGAGCGCGAGGTGGGCGGCAGCAGCCGCGTCAGGTCGCGCGTGCGGTAGCGGATGATCGGCAGCGCCTCCTTGGTCAGCGAGGTGAACACCAGCTCGCCCTCGGCGCCGTCGGGCAGCACCTCGCCGGTCTCTGGGTCGATGATCTCGGGGTAGAAATGGTCCTCCCAGATGACCGGGCCGTCCTTGCTCTCGATGCACTCGCTGGCCACGCCGGGGCCCATCACCTCGGACAGGCCGTAGATGTCGACCGCGTCGATGCCGGCGCGGCTTTCGATCTCGCCGCGCATGGCGCCGGTCCACGGCTCGGCGCCGAAGATGCCGACCTTGAGCGAGCTGTCCGCCGGGTCGATGCCCTGGCGCTGGAACTCCTCGATGATGTTCAACATGTACGAGGGCGTGACCATGATGATGTCCGGCTTGAAGTCGCAGATCAGCTGCACCTGCTTCTCGGTCTGGCCGCCCGACATCGGCACCACGGTGCAACCCAGGCGCTCGGCGCCGTAGTGGGCGCCCATGCCGCCGGTGAACAGGCCGTAGCCGTAGGCGATGTGCACCATGTCGCCGGCGCGGCCGCCGGCAGCGCGGATCGAGCGGGCCACCACGTTGGCCCAGGTGTCGATATCCTTCAGGGTGTAGCCGACCACGGTCGGCTTGCCGGTGGTGCCGCTGGAGGCGTGGATGCGGGCGATGCGCTCGCGCGGCACGGCGAACATGCCGAAGGGGTAGTTCTCGCGCAGCTCCTTCTTGCCGGTGAAGGGGAACTTGGCCAGGTCGGCCAGCGTCTTCAGGTCGTCGGGGTGGACGCCGGCCGCGTCGAAGGCGGCGCGGTAGTGCGGCACGTTGTCGTAGGCGTGCTGCAGCGACCATTTCATCCGTTGCAGTTGCAGCGCTTGCAGCTCGTCCTTGCTGGCGCGCTCGATCGGCTCCAGGTCGGCTGGAGCGGGGGTACGTTGGACCATCGGTGTCTCCTTGATTTTTTATGCTGGTACTGATACTGGTTCGGGTCGGGGCGCGCGGCCGCGCGGTCAGGCCGGCGCGGTGGTCGGCACCACCTCGCCGTTGACGCGGTGCGATTTGCCGCGGAACAGCGCGATGAGGCGGCCGTCCTGGTTGCTGACCCGGATGTCGTAGATGCCGCTCTTGCCGGCCAGCGCCTGCTCCTGCGCTTCCGCGCACAGCGTGTCGTGCTGCCGGCCGGGGGCCAGGTAGTCGATCGTGCAGCCGGCGCCAACCGTGTTTTGGTTGTGGCTGTTGCACGCGAACGCGAAGGCGCTGTCCGCCAACGCGAAGATAAAGCCGCCGTGGCAGGTCTGGTGCCCGTTCAGCATGTCCTCTCGCACCGGCATGCTCATGCGCGCATAGCCGGGGCGTATTTCATCCAATGTCATGCCCAGCGCCTGGCTGGCGCGGTCGCGCGCGAACATGGCGGCGCCGGCCTGCTTGGCCAGCGCCAGGGCCAGGGTTTGCGTTTGCGTTTGCGCTGCGGCGGCGTCCAGCGCCGGGTGGGCGTCCTTATGCATGGAAGCTCCCTCCCGCCGCTTGTTTGCGGCGCAGCAGCGGCGCGACACGGTAGCGGTCCTCGCCGTAGGCCGAAGCCAGGTTGTGCAGCACCGTGACGATCTGGTTGATGCCGACGGCGTCGGCCCAGGCCAGCGGGCCGCGCGGGTAGTTGACGCCCTTCTGCATGGCGGTGTCGGCCGCTTGGGCGCTGCAAACGCCCTGGTTGACGGCGTCGGCCGCCTCGTTGGCCAGCATGGCGACGGTGCGCATCACGGCCAGGCCGGGCACGTCGTCCAGGCGGGTGACGACGAAGCCGGCGGCCTGGAACAGGCCGACCACGGCCCGGTAGGCGGCCGGGTCGCACTGGTCGGAGCAGGCCACGGCGATGCGGCTGGCCTTGGCGTAGTCCAACGCCAGGTCGAACAGCACGGTGTCCGGATGCTGGTTGTCGCGCGCCCGGGCGGTGGCGCTGCGGCCGTCGCTCAGGTAGACGGCGGCGCCGTTGCAGTGGAAGGCCGGCGCCAGGTCCGGCGAGCCGTGGCCCTCGGCCGGTTTGCGCGCGCTGACCTCGATGCCGGCCTGCTTGAGGCGGGCCGCCAGCGCGTCGCAGACGGCGCTGCGGGCGCCGCTGTCGAAGGTGTAGCTGACGAATTCGGGCCGTGGCTGCGGCGCCTCGGCTTGCGCCTGCGGCGCCACGGCGCCCTCGCCGTACTGGTAGAAGCCGCGTCCCGATTTGCGGCCGAGGAAGCCGGCGTTGACCATCTCCAGCTGCAGCACCGACGGCGTGAAGCGCGGGTCGCCGTAGTAGGCGTTGAATACCGACTGCGTCACCGAGTAGTTGACGTCGTGGCCGATCAGGTCCATCAGCTCGAACGGCCCCATGCGGAAGCCGCCTGCCTCGCGCAGCACGGCGTCGATGGTGGCGGCGTCGGCGGCCTGCTCGTTCAGCAGGCGCAGGCCCTCGGCGTAGAACGGCCGCGCCACGCGGTTGACGATGAAGCCGGGGGTGGACTTGGCGTGCACCGGGCTCTTGCCCCAGGCGGCGGCGGTGTCGAACACGCTGGCGGCGACGGCGGCGTCGCTGGCCAGGCCGCTGACCACCTCGACCAGCGCCATCAAGGGCACCGGATTGAAGAAGTGCATGCCGACCAGGCGCTGCGGCAGGCGCAGCTTGGCGGCGATGGCGGTGACCGAGATCGACGAGGTGTTGGTGGCCAGGATGCAGTCGTCGCCGACCACCGCCTCCAGCTCGGCGAACAGGCCGCGCTTGACGTCGAGGTTCTCGACGATGGCCTCGACCACCATGGCGGCGTCGGCCAGTTCGGCCAGCGTGGCGGCGCCGCGCAGGCGGGCGTTGGCGGCGGCCGCGTCGGCGGCGCTCATGCGCTCCTTCTCGACCAGCTTGGCGAACACCTTGGCGATGTCGGCCAGGGCCTTGGCGACGGCCTCGGGCCGGGTGTCGTACAGTTTGACGGTGTGGCCGGCCACGGCGGCCACCTGGGCGATGCCGGCGCCCATGGCGCCGCTGCCGACGACGGCGACGATCTTATCTGTGCTCAATGCGCTCATCGTTCACTTCCCCTGGAACTGCGGCGCGCGCTTGGCCATGAAGGCGGCCACGCCCTCGCGGTAGTCCTCGCTGTTGCCCAGCTCGCTCATCATGCCGCATTCCAGCGTGAGCTGCTGCTGCAGGGTGTTCTGCGCGCTGGCGTGCAGCGCCTGCTTGGTGAAGGCCAGGCCCTTGGTGGGCGCGCTGGCGAAGTGGCGCGCCAGCTTGTCGGTCTCGGCCGCCAGCTCCTCGTCGGGCACGCATTTCCAGATCAGGCCCCAGGCCTCGGCCTTTTCGGCCGTGAGTTTTTCGCCCAGCATGGCCATGCCCATGGCGCGCGCGCTGCCGACCAGGCGTGGCAGGAAATAGGTGCCGCCGGTGTCGGGGATCAGGCCGAGCTTGCAGAACACCTCGACGAAGCTGGCCGACTTGGCCGCCAGCACGATGTCGCAGGCCAGCGCCAGGTTGGCGCCGGCGCCGGCGGCCACGCCGTTGACGGCGCAGATCACCGGCATCGGCAGGGCGCGCAGGGCCAGCACCAGCGGGGCGTAGTTCTGTTCCACCGAGTCGCCCAGGTCGACGCCCTTGGAGCCGGGTTCGACGGCGCGGTCGGACAGGTCCTGGCCGGCGCAAAAGCCACGGCCGGCGCCGCCCAGCACGAACACGCGCACCGACTTGTCGGCGTTCACCTGGCGCATGGCGTCGCGCACTTCCTCGTGCATCTGCTGGGTGAAGCTGTTCAGTTTGTCGGGACGGTTCAGGGTCAGCTTGGCGATGCCGTCGGCGATCTCGAAGAGGATGGTGTCGTAGTTCATGGCGTCTCGTCTATGTTGTGGTTTTCTGGGGCTATCCAAGGTGCTGCTCAATCCGGCAAAACCCGGCGGCGTCAAGCTGGGGTCAGACCCTCGATGCGCCGCGTGGTCGAAGTCGGCGGCGCCAATACAGGGTCTGACCCCGGGTTTGCGCCGCTGGGTTAACCCCGGCTTGCGCCGCTGGCGTCATATGCCTTACTCGGCTTGGTCGAAGTCGACCACCACCTTGTCGGTGACGGGGAAGCTTTGGCAGCTGAGCACGAAGCCACGGGCGATCTCGTAGTCCTCCAGCGCGTAGTTGACGTCCATGTCGACCTTGCCGTCGACCAGCTTGCAGCGGCAGGTCGAGCACACGCCGCCCTTGCAGGAGTAGCGCATGTCGATGCCGGCGCGCAGACCGGCGTCGAGCAGCGACTCCTTGTCCTTGTCCATGGTGAAGGTGGTGTGGTTGCCGTCCATGATCACGGTGACCTCGGTCTCCTGGTGGCCGGCGACGTCGAGCGCGCGCGGCTTGTGCTGGTGCTTGGGGATGCTGGCGGCGAACAGCTCGATCTTGATGTTCGCCTTCGCCATGCCGGCCTCCTGCAGCGCCTCGGAGACGCCCAGCATCATGTCCTCCGGGCCGCAGATGAAGGCCACGTCCATGTCCTTGATGTCGATCCAGTGCTGCAGGAACTGGGCGCACTTGTCCTTGGTGATGCGGCCGTTGAACAGGTCGATGTCCTGCTGCTCGCGGCTCATCACGTAGACCAGGTTGAGGCGCTGCATGAAGCTGTCCTTCAAATCGGTCAGCTCCTCCTTGAAGATCACCGTCGACGAGGCGCGGTTGCCGTAGAACAGGGTGAACTGGCTGTGCGGCTCGGCCAGCAGGGTGGTCTTGATGATCGACAGGATGGGTGTGATGCCGCTGCCGGCGGCGAAGGCCAGGTAGTGCTTGCGGTTGGCGGCGTCCAGCGGCGTGTTGAAGTGGCCCATCGGCGGCATCACGTCGAGCACGATGCCGGCTTTGAGCGTGTCGTTGGCCCAGGTGGAGAACAGGCCGCCCTGGGTGCGCTTGATGGCGACGCGCAGCGCGCCCTCCTGCACCGACGAGCAGATCGAGTAGGAGCGGCGCACGTCCTCGGCGTTGATGTGGGTGCGCAGCGTCAGGTGCTGGCCCTGCTGGAAGGCGAAGCTGTCGCGCAGCTCGGGCGGCACGGCGAAGGTGACGGCGATGGTGTCGCGGGTTTCGTTGCGCACCTGCGAGACGGACAGCGGATAGAATTTGCTCATGGTTTTAGTGGCACTTGAAATAGTCGAAGGGCTCGCGGCAGTCGAGGCACTTGTACAACGCCTTGCAGGGGGTGGAGCCGAACTGGCTGGCCAACTCGGTGTGCGGCGAGCCGCAGCGCGGACAGGCCACGCTGGGCTTGGGCGGCAGCGAGTGGCGCTTGACGCCGGCGGTCAGGCCGCTGATGTCGACCACCTGCTGGGCCGGCGGGGCGATGCCGTAGTCCTTCAGCTTGATCCTGCCGGCCTCGCTCATCCAGTCGGTGGTCCAGGCCGGCGACAGCTGGTTGACCAGCCGCACGTGCTTCAGGCCGTGGCCGCGCAGGGCGCCGGTGACGGCGTCGGCGATGACCTGCATGGCCGGGCAGCCCGAGTAGGTCGGCGTGATGGTGACCACGCATTCCTCGTCGTTGAGCACCTCGACGGCGCGCACGATGCCCAGGTCGACCACGGAGATGACCGGGATCTCGGGATCGGACACCTCGCCCAGCCAGGCCCAGATTTGTTCAGGGGTGACGCTGCTATGCGGGGCGTCCATCTACCACTCCGCACCCGGATAGGCGCGCTGCAGGAACTGCATCTCGGCCAGGATGTAGCCCAGGTGCTCGCTGTGCACACCTTGCTTGCCGCCCTTTTGCATCCAGGCGTCCGGCGCCGGCATGGCCAGCGTGGCCTCGGCGAAGATCTCGCCGACGTGCTCCAACCAGTGGGCGCGCAGTTCGTCGGCCGGCGGGGCGATGCCGGCGTCGACCATCGCCTGGTCGACCGCGTCGTAGGCGAACACCTCGCCGCTGTACATCCACAGGTCGTCGACGGCGGCCTGGGTCTTGGCGTGGCTGACGGCGCTGCCGTCGCCCAGGCGGACGATCAAGTCGCCGCTGCGGCGCAGGTGGTAGGTGACCTCCTTCAGCGATTTTTCGGCGATGTCGGCGATGCGCTGGTCGGCCGCGCCGCACAGGCCGCGGACCAGGAAGTAGTGCCAGGTGTCGAAGAAGAACTGGCGCGTCATCGTGTCGGCGTAGTTGCCGTTCGGTTGCTCCAGCAGCAGGCAGTTCTTGAACTCGTGCGCGTCGCGGTGGAAGGCGATCTTGTCCTCGTCGCGGCCGGCGCCTTCGAGTTCGCCGGCGTATTCGTACCACAGGCGGGTCTGGCCCAGCAGGTCGAGCGAGACGTTGGTCAGCGCCATGTCCTCCTCCAGCGCCGGGCCCTTGCCGCACCACTGCGACAGCTGCTGGCTGAGGATCAGGGCGTTGTCGCCCAGGCGCAGCAGGTAATTGACTTTGTCATCCACGATTTGGCTCTCCGCGCTTACAGGTTTTTGACTTCTTCCGGCATCGGGAAGAAGGTCGGATGGCGGTAGACTTTGCTGTTGGACGGCTCGAACAGCGCGCCCTTGTCGGCCGGGCTGCTGGCGACGATGTCGGCGGCGCGCACCACCCAGATACTGACGCCCTCGTTGCGGCGGGTATAGACGTCGCGCGCGTTGTTGACGGCCATTTCGGCGTCGGAGGCGTGCAGGCTGCCCACGTGTTTATGCGCCAGCCCGTGCTGGCTGCGGATGAAGACTTCCCACAACGGCCATTCTTTGCTCATCTCGATCTCCTCAGTGTTTTTTTGTATGCTGCCAGCCATGGGCAACGTGCCAGGGTCAGACCCTAGGGTCTGACCCTCGAATCGCTGACCCTCGAACGTCCCTAGGCGGCTTTGCGCGCGGCTTGTTTGTCGGCGTAGGCGACCAGCGCGTCGCGGAACCACTCGCCGTCGTCGTAGGCCTTGACGCGGGTGCGCAGGCGCTCGCGGTTGCAGGGGCCGTTGCCCTTCAAGACGTTCTGGAACTCGGACCAGTCGATCGCGCCGAACTCGTAGTGGCCGGTCTCGGCGTTGAACTTCAGGTCGGGGTCGGGCACGGTCAGGCCCAGGTACTCGGCCTGCGGCACGGTCTGGTCGACCATGCGCTGGCGCAGCTCGTCGTTGGAGAACAGCTTGATGCGCCACTGCGCCGACTGCGCGCTGTTGACCGACTCGGCGTCGGACGGGCCGAACATCATCAGCGACGGCCACCACCAGCGGTTCAGCGCGTCCTGCGCCATGGCCTTCTGTTCCGGCGTGCCCTTGGCCAGCGACATCATGATGTCGTAGCCCTGGCGGGCGTGGAAGGATTCCTCCTTGCAGACGCGGATCATGGCGCGCGAATACGGGCCGTAGGAGCAGCGGCACAGCGGGATCTGGTTGATGATGGCCGAGCCGTCGACCAGCCAGCCGATGGCGCCCATGTCGGCCCAGCTCAGCGTGGGGTAGTTGAAGATGCTTGAATACTTGGCCTTGCCCGAGTGCAGCGCGGCGAGCAGGTCATCGCGCGACACGCCCAGCGTTTCGGCGGCGCTGTACAGATACAGGCCGTGGCCGGCCTCGTCCTGGATCTTGGCCAGCAGGATGGACTTGCGTTTGAGCGTAGGTGCGCGGGTCACCCAGTTGCCCTCGGGCAGCTGGCCGACGATCTCCGAGTGGGCGTGCTGCGAGATCTGCCGGATCAAGGTCTTGCGGTATGCCTCGGGCATCCAGTCCTTGGCCTCGATCTTGACACCGGCGTCGATGCGCGCCTGGAAGGCGCGTTCTTCGGCGCCCATGTCATCGAGGGAACGAACGTTTTTGAGGCCGGTTTCCACCATCTGTGCGTACATGTTTGTCTCCAAGTGCGATGGGTCAATAATACGATACATAATTCGCTTTGACTACGAAATTTGTGTGTCAGATTGCGATTCTGTATCTTATTTGGCCTCAAATACAGTGTTTGACGTCGTTTTTTCATCGCCGGGCGGGCGCTTCGACCGCGTTTACGCGCCGTTTATTGCCTGAAAAATGAAAATTTATGCTGCGCCCATGCCGCGGCAAAGTAAACTCCTGTTTTTTTACCCAAGGTTGAGAACCGCCGCGTTTTTTGCCAAAATGAAAATATGACCTGCAACGACTGGATCGCCCACTTCCTCGCCAACGACCCGCCGCGCTCGAAATCGCTGGTGGTGACCATCTTCGGCGACGCCATCGTGCCGCACGGCGGCCTGGTCTGGCTGGGCAGCCTGATCAACCTGCTCGAACCGTTCGGCGTCAACGACCGCCTGCTGCGCACCTCGGTGTTCCGCCTGGCGCAGGAGGGCTGGCTGGGCGCCCAGCGCGACGGCCGGCGCAGCTCCTATTCGATCACGCCGGAGGCGATGGCCCGCTTCAGCCGCGCCTACCGGCGCATCTATGCGCCGCTGACCCTGCACTGGGACGGCACTTGGACCCTGGTGCTCAGCGGCGCCGGCAACATCGGCGCGGCCGAGCGGGCGGCGCTGCGCAAGGAGTTGTTGTGGGAGGGGTATAGCGTGGTCGCGCCCGGCGTGTTCAGCCATCCGGCGGCGGACGCCCAGGTGTTGGAGCAATTGCTGACGCGCACGGGCGTCAAGGACAAGCTGTTCGTCTGCCAGGCAAGCGCCCTGCCCGGGGCCGGCGGCCGGCCGCTGCGCGAGCTGGTCGAGGACGGTTGGGACTTGTCCGCCGTGGTGGCCGGCTACGAGGGGTTCACGGCGCAGTTCCAGCCGCTGCTGGCGCTGTTGCAGGGCGCGCCGGCACTGGAACCACAGCAGGCCTTCATCATCCGCAGCCTGCTGGTCCACGCCTACCGCCGGGTCCAGCTGCACGATCCGCAACTGCCGGTCGAGCTGCTGCCCGAGCCATGGCCGGGCGCCCAGGCCTACGAGCTGGCGCGCGCCATCTACCAGCTGAGCTACGCGCCGGCCGAGCAATACATCATGGCCACGTTGCACCGCGAGGACGAGCTGGCGGCCGAGGCGGACGCCTCGTTCTACCAGCGCTTCGGCGGCCTGCACTAGCCTAGCGTGGCCTTGCGTGGCGCGGCATGCTTGCCGCCGCGCCAGACCTTCTACGAACTATTTTTGCACCACCTGCTTGGCGCCGGCCAGCAGGTCGTTGCCCAGTTTTTCCAACAGCACCACCTGGGTCTGCATCGAGTCGAGGATGGCGACGTTGAAGATGAACTCGGCCGGCGTGGTGTAGCCGGGGAAGCGGATGATTTTCAGTAGTTCCTGCATGCTGGTGCCCTTGCCCAGATGGGCCAGCGCGTCGCTGAGCGCGGAGATTTTTTTCTCCAGCTCTTTGATATGGTTATCGCCCTTGTGATCCATTGCAATCTCCTGGTGAGTGGCGCCGCGCGGGATTGCGCAGCCACTACCAACTTAGCAAAACCAAGGCGACAATGTTAGGGAAAGTTCAATTGTGCGCGACTTTCAAACCGCCCGGGAACTTGACTTTTGTCGCGTTCCGGCGGGCGGCTTGGGCCGTGCCGGCGCCTACTTGCGGCCGATGCTGATCAGGTAGTTCTGCATGGTCGCCTCGGCCACCGAGGCCCACTGGTTCTGGTCGTGGCGGAAGCGTTTCCACGGCTCGTAGATCTTCTTGAACTTGGCGTTCTTGGCGGCCTCCTCCTCCATGACGATGGTCGACATCTTGTAGGCCTCGTCCAGAATATCCTTGGAGAAGTTGTGCAGCTTGACGCCGTTCTTCATCAGGCGCGCCAGCGCGGCCGGGTTCTTGGCGTCGTACTCGGCCTGCATCACCACGTGGCACTCGTAGCTGGCCGCCTCGATGGCCGCCTGGTATGCCTTGGGCAGCTTTTCCCACTCCTTGATGTTGATATAAAACGACAGTTGCGGCCCCGCCTCCCACCAACCGGGCGAGTAATAGTGCGGCGCCACCTTGGCCAGGCCCAGCTTTTCGTCGTCGTAGGGGCCGACCCACTCGGCCGCGTCGATGGTGCCTTTCTCCAGCGCGGCATAGACGTCGCCGGCGGGAATCTGCTGCGGCACCACGCCCATGCGTTCCATCACGCGGCCGGCGAAACCGGCGACGCGCATCTTCAAACCCTTCATGTCGGCGACCGACTTGATCTCCTTGCGATACCAGCCGCCCATCTGCGTGCCCGTGTTACCGGCCAGGAAGTTGACGATGCCGTAACCCTTGAAGAACTCGCGGGTCAACTCACGGCCGCCGCCCTGGTCCATCCAGGCGGTCTGCTGGCGCGAGGTCAGGCCGAAGGGCACCGCGCAGTCGAAGGCGAAGGTGGGGTTCTTGCCGAAGTAGTAGTAGGACGGCGTGTGGCCCATCTCCACCGTGCCGGCCTGGACGGCGTCGAGCACCTGCAGGCCGGGGACGATCTCGCCGGCGGCGAAGGGACGGATGACGAACTTGCCGCCGGTCAGCTCGGAGACGCGCTTGACGAACTTGTCGCAGGCGCCAAAGATGGTGTCCAGGGTCTTGGGAAAGCTCGAGGCCAGGCGCCAGCTAATGGCGGGGTGGACCTGCGCCAGGGCCGGGGCGGCCAGCGCGGCGGCCGATGCGCCGACGGCGGTTTTTTTCAGGAAGGAACGACGTTCCATTAGTAAGTCTCCAAAGAATTATTCGTTTGAAAAACGCTGGCCGGGCCGGGTCGGTCGCCGCCGCCGCCCCAGTGTAGAGGTAGACAGACAAGCTTGCAATGGCCGCATGGCCCGCTGACGGGCTTGCCGAAGTAGTATCATGGCGGCATGCGCCACGAGCGCAAACCATACTATTTACATTGAATTCAACAGGAATCAAGCAATGTCCATCAAAATCAGCCACCAATTCGACGCCGGCGCCATCGACGTGCTGCGCGCGGAAGACCCGTCCGCCATCGAGCTCAACATCCGCAAGGACTCGCACGCCGACATCGTCCAGTGGTTCTACTTCCGCGTGCAGGGCGCCCAGGCGACCCCGCTGAACCTGCGCTTCCTCAACGCCGGTTCCTCCGCCTACCCGGACGGCTGGATCGACTACCAGGCCGTGGCCAGCTACGACCGCGAAACCTGGTTCCGCGTGCCAACCAGCTACGACGGCAAGGTGATGACGATAGCCCACACGCCGGAATTCGACAGCGTCTACTACGCCTACTTCGAGCCCTACTCGTGGGAACGCCACCTGGCCTTGCTCGACAGCGCTCAGCTGTCGCCGCTGGTCACGCTGGTCGACCTGGGCAGCACCGTCGAGGGCCGCGACCTGAACATGTTGGTGATCGGCGATCCGGACAGCGAGAAGAAGGTGTGGGTCATCGCGCGCCAGCACCCGGGCGAGACGATGGCCGAGTGGTTCGTCGAAGGCATGGTCGAGGCCCTGCTCGACCCGGCCAACCCGTTCGGCCGCCAGTGCCTGAACGAGGCGGTGTTCTACGTGGTGCCGAACATGAACCCGGACGGCTCGGTGCGCGGCAACCTGCGCACCAACGCGGCCGGCGCCAACCTGAACCGCGAGTGGATGACGCCGACCATGGAGCGCAGCCCGGAGGTGTTCCTCGTCAAGCAAAAAATGCACGAGATCGGCTGCGACCTGTTCCTCGACATCCACGGCGACGAGGGTTTGCCGTATGTGTTCGTGGCCGGCAGCGAGTCGTTGGAAACCTTCAGCGCCGCGCAGGCGGCCGAGCAGCAGCGCTTCGTCGACGACTTCAAGGTGGCCAGCCCGGACTTCCAGGACGCGCACGGCTACGGCGTCACGCCGTTCACGCCGGAAACCCTGACCATGGGCTCGCCGCACATCACCCACGCCTTCGGCTGCCTGTCGCTGACCTTGGAGATGCCGTTCAAGGACAACGCCAACGACCCGGACCCGGAAGCGGGCTGGAGCGGCCCGCGCAGCGTCGAGCTGGGCAAGTCGATACTGCAGCCGGTGCTGCGTTCGCTGCTGGCCTAAACGCCGCAGCGGCGGCGAGGGGGCACTGCCTCCTCGCCCCGCCAAACAAATACCGGCCACACAAAGCTTGCGAAAGTATCCACGTAGCGAGACGAATTAATTCGCTTCCTCGGCCAGTTTTTTTTCTACCGCGTCCGCAATCAAGGGGGCCACTCGCCGCAGACCGGAAAGTGGCAACTCTCCGGCCAGGTACATGTCGTACCAGGATTGTCGCCAGCGAATTATCCGTTCGCCATCGCGGAGCTTCAAGCGCTTCAGCGTGTGCTGTGCCTTGGCGCGATGGGCCGCTGGCACTATGTCGGTGATCTTCATTTGCAATGATGGCAGAATTACCTCAAACCATCCTGCGCCGACCTCATATGGGTCTAACACAGTATCGTCGGCGTTCTTTTTCGACGAATTGAGCGTGCCCGAAGCAAACCTGTAATTCTCCCAATCATAGGCCTTGTCTGGGTGGTTCTTGTAGCTCAAGTAGTGATCCACCGTCCCGCCGGTCGGGTCTAACATCGCGGCGTAACCACAAAGACCGGAAAATGCTTTCGACAAAGCTGCCGTATGACTGTTCCAAAATGCGCTGGGACGCTTGGCGCCAGGATTCACCGCCAACCAAGCATTGCCAGGCAATCGGACGCTGTCGTCGAAATCATCGGGTTCATCCGGCGTTGCCACCGGTATCATGCGCCCCCCCCATCCAAGCCCGGAATGATTTTGGCATGGACCAACCAACGCGGCCAGAACACATCTCCGGCAGGCAACAGTCTCGACAACTCTGCATGTATCGCCTTCTTCGTTTGCAAACTCTTGGTTGCAGGGCTATCCCCCCGCATGAAAGCTTCGGCAGCTTCTATTGCCTGTTCCGCCTCCACGGAGCGAGCTTGCTCAAGCCCAAACGTCTCAGAAACTAGCCAGTTGGTCGCATCCCCTTGCGTTGCCCAGCCCCCTTGCTCCACCACCACACGGCCACTTTGAAGTGACAGATGTATCAAATCATCCGTGTCCCTATTAAACATGGGTTCCAACGACGCGGTCACCAAGGGCGAATGTGTGGCAATGAGCATTTGCGGCGCCTTTCCACGTTTGCCGCGCAACACATCTATTGCCGCAAAAACGCTGGGAAGTACCGTGCGTTGCCAGCGCGGATGTAGGTGGGTCTCCGGCTCGTCGAACAGTATGACCACGCGCTCTTCCGGCGGCTTATTCAAGAGCTTGGCCGCCGTCCGATGCTCATGCCACGCCCAAACCAAGAAATACGCCAACGCCAACATTCGACGCACTCCCGCTGATGCGAGAGCAACAGGCACCGATTGCGATCCGACTAACAACGTTGGACGATCGCGTCCCTCGCCAACAAAAAGACGTTGCGGAGGTCCCACTCGAAGTGGCTCATTTAGCGGCGAAATCACCCGTAAAACGCCTTCCAGCGCTTCGAATTGAGGCTTTCGCCCCTCCTGCCAATTCACCCAGTCGCGCTCTAGGCCCTCGCAAACACGCTGTCCGTTCACATCCAATCCATTCCAAACGTCCGCAGCAGCGAAATGGTAGGCAGCAGGTCGGCCTGGGTCAGTACGCCAATAGTTACGGGCGGGATCCCAAACCGAGAAGCCGCCATCTATACGGATGTAGATGACGATTCCCGGCATGGTTGGGCGAGCTTGGCCAAGCGGCCACGACTCATCTGAACGTCGGAACGTCGAGACCACAGGTGCCGCTGTTTTCGCTTTACCCTGCACCACAAATTCGATGCTGGCTTTCTTGTTGGAGGAAGAGGGAAATGCAACTGGGCCGGCCCAAGTGCGGGTCAATGCCCACCAAGCTACGTCAAGTAGGAAACTCTTACCCAGCCCGTTGTCGCCGGCAATTAGATTGATGCGTTCGGCCCAGTCCACGTGTATGTCCGGCGCAAGTCCAACGTTTTTCAAGTGCAAGTATCGTAGCATTACATTCAGTTCCTATTTTTTGTGTCCGCAGCAATAAAGGAAATGCTTGCCCATTCGAAGAACACCCCGCTGGCACGCGCACAAATCTGACATGGCTGGCTCAAGAACTGGCCTAGGCGTCAAGTCCCACCTGCTCTTGCTTATCTGTATGGGATTATCTCAAGCAAAGAGACAAATTCTATATCATCAACTTCTTGCAGACACTCATTAAATCATCGAGGCTATGCTGTTGATTTTAAATGAAATGGAGACTATTCAAGCGCGACGCTCGCCAGCCAGCCTCCTTGCTCAGCCGCGCCGCGCGCGCAGCTTGCGGCGCACCACCACGACGGCCAGCACGCCGTTGACCAACAGCAGCAACACGCCGCAGGCCAGCTTGATCCGCGTCTGCGATGCGGACTCCAGCGCCAAGAACTGGCGGGCGATCGCGTTGCCGACGGACGACATCAAGAACAACACCAACAGCGTCAAAGCGCCGGCGACAAGTAATGCGGTGAGTTGTTTGCGCATGGGGATCGCGGCCTTTCGTCGATGAAGTGAGGGCGCATCTTGCCAGAGCCGGCGCCGGAACGCCATCCCGCAGCAGCGGCCGGCACGGCAGGCGGCGGCCCTGGGCGTGGTCGTTTGTGCCACGGCCCACGTCAATTCGACTTCAACTTCCCGCATTTACCGGAAAATACGCAACAATCCGCCCCGGATCATTGCCATTATTGCAATCGTAAACTATAATCATTCTCATTCGCGATTAAACCTTTCCATTCTCACAGGCAATGTACAACAACAAACACTCCACCGGCCCCGCGCTGGCCCGGCTCGCCGCAGCCGTCTTGACCCTGGCCCTGGCCGCCTGTAGCGGTGGCGGCGGCTCCGCCACCCCGGCTCCGGTCCCGGCGCCGGCCGACACCGGCCTGAGCCAGGCGGCCCAGCTGGGCGAGAAGATCTTCAAGGACGTCTCGCTGTCGGCCTCCGGCAAGCAGTCCTGCGCCAGCTGCCACAGCGCGGACCAGGCCCACGGCCCGGTCGGCAACTTGTCGGCCGAGCTGGGCGGGCCGAACGGCGACACCCAAGGCTTCCGCGCCTCGCCCTCGCTGCGCTACCTGAACCAGACGCCGGCCTTCTTCTTCGACAAGGAAGGCACGCCGACCGGCGGCATCGACCGCGACGGCCGCGCCCAGTCGCTGGCCGAGCAGGCCGAGCGCCCCTTCCTGGCGCCGCACGAGATGGCCAACGCCAGCAAGGAGGCGGTGGTCGCCAGCCTGCGCAAGACCGGCTACGCCGAGCAGTTCCGCCAGCAGTTCGGCGCCGCCATCTTCGAGCAGCCGGAGCAGGCCTTCAGCCGCATCACCTTCGCGCTGCAGCAGTACCAGAAGGAGGACCCGGCCTTCCATCCCTTCGACTCGAAGTACGACCAGTTCCTCGCCGGCAAGGTGAAGCTGGCCGACGCCGAGCTGCGCGGCCTGGCCCTGTTCAACGACACCAGCAAGGGCAACTGCATCGGCTGCCACGCCAGCATGCGCGGCGCCGACGGCGCGCCGCCGCTGTTCACCGACTTCACCTACGACAACCTGGGCGTGCCGCGCAATGCGCGCCTGAAGGCGACCGCCGACCCGGCCTACTTCGACCTGGGCCTGTGCGGCCCGGACCGCAGCGACCTGGCCGCCCGCGCCGACCTGTGCGGCGCCTTCAAGGTGCCGACGCTGCGCAACGTGGCGACGCGCCACACCTTCTTCCACAACGGCGCCTTCGACAAGCTGAAGGACGTGGTGGCCTTCTACGTGCGGCGCGACACCAATCCGGAGGAGTGGTATCCGCTCGGCGCCGACGGCAAGGTGGACAAGTTCAACGACCTGCCGGCGCAGTACCGCCGCAACGTCAACATCAGCGAAGTGCCGTACAACCGCCAGCCCGGCATGGCGCCGGCCCTGTCGCCGGCCGAGATCGACGATGTCGTGCAGTTCCTCGGCACGCTGACCGACGGCTACCGCGCCCCCTAACACCCTACAACTTTCAAGAGAACCGACCATGAACAAGAAACTGATCGCCACGGCACTCGCAGCCGCCTTCCTGAGCGCACCGCTGGCGGCCAGCGCCGGCGAGGCCGAACTGCTGCAACGCATCGAGAAGATGGCCGCCGAGCTGGAACAGCTGAAAAGCGAACTGAAGGCCAGCGTGAAGAAGACCGCCGCCGTCGAGCAGCGCCAGCAGGAGATGGCGGCGGCAGCGCCTGCCGTCGCCGCGGCGGCCGCCGCCAGCGCCGTGCAGAGCGCCGGCGCCGCCGCCGCGCAGGCGTCCGCTTCGGCACCGCGCACCGTGCTGACCGGCTACGGCGAGATCAACTACAACCGTCCGAGCAAGAACGCCAGCGCGGCGCAGACCGACGTGCGCCGCGTCGTCTTCGGCATCACCCACCGCTTCGACGAGAAGACCAAGCTGGTCTCCGAGTTCGAGTGGGAGCACGCGGTGGTGTCGGCCGACGACGCCGGCGAGAGCGCGATCGAGCAGGTCTACGTCGAGCGCGAGTTCGGCAACGGCCTGCGCGGCAAGGCCGGCCTGTTCCTGATCCCGTCCGGCCTGATCAACACCAGCCACGAGCCGACCGCATTCTATGGCGTCGAGCGCAACTTCGTCGAGACGGCGATCATCCCGTCGACTTGGCGCGAGGCCGGCCTCGGCCTGTCCGGCGACACCGCCGCCGGCCTGAGCTGGGACGCCGGCATCACCACCGGCTTCGACCTGACCAAATGGGACGCCGCCGGCACCGACGGCCGCGAGTCGCCGCTGGGCAGCATCCACCAGGAAGGCCAGCTGGCCAAGTCGCGCCACATGAGCGTGCACGGCGCGCTGAACTGGCGCGGCGTGCCGGGGCTGCTGGTGGGCGGCTCCGTCTTCACCGGCAAGGCCGGCCACAAGACCGAGGGCTTCGCCGCGCAGGACGCCCGCGTCACCGTGGTCGACCTGCACACCCGCTACACGCCGGGCCACTGGGACCTGTCGGCGCTGTACGCGCGCGGCCAGATCAGCAACACCGAAGAGCTCAACGCCACCTTCGTCGGCAACCCGAACCCGGTGCCGCGCAGCTTCGCCGGCTGGTACGCCCAAGCCGCCTACCAGCTGCTCAAGGCGGGCGACTACACGCTCAGCCCCTTCGTGCGCTATGAGCAGTTCAACACCGCGAAGAGCTACGCCGCCGCGCCGCAGGGCCTGGGCGTGGCGCCGGCCGCCGACGAGAAGGTCGCCACCGTGGGCGCCAACCTGCGCGTCGGCGAGGGCGTGGTGCTGAAGGCGGACTACCAGAAATTCCGCGAGGACAAGACGCGCGACCGCCTGAACCTGGGCGTCGGTTTCTCCTACTAGGCGGGGGCCGCCATGCGCTATCTGCAGTGGATTCCGCTGGCCGCCGGCGCCGCCTGCGCGCCGGTGTTCGCCACCCAGTACCTGAGCGCCGAGCAGGCGCAAAAGCTGATGTTCCCCGAGGCCGGCGCCTTCCGCGAGCAGAACGTGGCGCTCAACACGGCACAGATGCAGCAGGTGGAGAAGCTGGCCGGGCTGGCGGCGCGTTCGGTCAACTGGCGCGTGTTCGGCGCCTACAAGGGCGACGCCCTGCTCGGCTGGATGGTGCTCGACGACGTGGTCGGCAAGTTCGAGCTGATCTCCTACGCCGTCGGCGTCAACCCGGACGCCAGCGTGCGCCAGGTCGAGGTGCTGAGCTACCGCGAGAGCCACGGCGGCGAGATCCGCACGCCGGCCTGGCGCCGCCAGTTCGTCGGCAAGACGGCGCAGGGCGGCATCGCCATCGGCGAGGGTATCGCCAACATCAGCGGCGCCACCCTGTCCTGCAGCCACCTGACCGACGGCGTGCGGCGCATCGCCGCCATCGCCCAGGCGGTGCTGAAAAAATGATGCGCCGCGCCCAGCCCTGGCTGGGCACCCTGGTCGAGATCTCGGTGGCCGACGCGCTGCCGGACGAGGCGGTGCAGCAGGCCATCTCGCAGGCCTTCGCCGAGGTGGCGCTGGTGCACCGGCTGATGAGCTTCCACGCCGCCGACAGCGACGTGGCGCGGCTCAACCGCGCCTGGGCCAGCGAGGTGCTGGCGGTCCATCCCCACACCTGGCAGGTGCTGCAACTGGCGCAGCGCGTCGCCGACCAATCCGACCACATCTTCAACATCGCCTGCGCGCCGCGCCTGGTGGCCTGGGGCTGCCTGCCGGCGCCGCAGCACGAGGCGCCGAGCTACCGGCCCGGCCTGACGGTGCTGCGCTGCCAGGCCGGCGGCACGGTGCGCAAGGCGGCGCCGGGCTGGGTCGATCTGGGTGGCATCGCCAAGGGCTACGCGGTCGATTTGGCGCTGGCGGCCCTGCAACGCGCCGGCGTGGCCAGCGCTTGCGTCAACGCCGGCGGCGACTTGCGCGCCATCGGGCCGGACGCCTGGCCGGTGCGGCTGCGCTCGCCGCGCGACCCGGGCCGGGTCGGCGCCACGCTGGCGCTGCGCGACGAGGCGCTGGCCACCTCGGCCGGCTACTTCTCGGCCCGCGCGCACAACGGCCAACTGGTCTGCGCGCTGGTCGACGGGCGCGACGGCAGCCCGGCCGGCATGGCGGGCACTGGCGCCGTCGGCGGCGACGACCTTGACGGCGGCGCGGCCGCCGGTCGCCGCGCCGGCGACAAGGCCGGTCGCGGCCACGGCCCCAGCGTTTCGGTGCGCGCCGCCAGCTGCGCCGTGGCCGACGCGCTGACCAAGGTGGTGCTGGCCAGCGGCGACGTGGCGCACCCGGCGCTGCGGGCCTTCCAGGCCACAGCGCTTATAATCTGAGCGATGCATCCTTCCCACCACTCCCGCCACCACATCAATCTGCGCCTGGAACGCTGGCACAGGCGCTGCATCTATCTCGGCTGTTTCGCGCTGCTGGCCAGCGGCGCCGGCTGGCTGCTGGCGCGCTACTTCATGCGCCCGGTCGGCCAGTTCGGCGAAACCATCCACCCGCTCGAACCGTGGGCGATGAAGCTGCACGGCGGCGCCGCGATGGTGATGCTGTTCTTCGTCGGCAGCCTGATGAACGCGCACATCCGCCGCGCCCTGAAGGCCGGCCGCAACCTGGCCACCGGCTGGGGCATGCTGCTCACGCTGTCGCTGCTGACCGTCAGCGGCTACGGCCTGTACTACCTCACCGGCGAGGCCGACCGGCCGCTCTGGTCGGCGACGCACTGGATCGTCGGCCTGGCGATGGGTCTGCTGATCGCGCTGCACGTGGCGCTGGGGCGGCGCGGCAGCCCGCACCGCAGCCACTAGCGGCTCGGCGGCGCCGCCACGGCGCCACCCGGCCGGGCGCGCGGCGCGAAGGTCAGCCAGCTGAGGCCGGCGAGCAGCCACGCGCCCAGGCCGCCATACAACATCACCCATGCGAATCCTTGCGCCAGGGCGCCGCGCGCGACGCCGCCGACCTGCCCGGCGACGGCGGCCGGCAGACCCGCGCCGACGGCCGCCAGATCGCCGCCGGCGATCCGCTCGGCCAGCGCGCGCAAGGTGGCGGCGTCGAGCGCGCCCGGCAGGCTGCGCTGCACATACGCGGTGATGCCGGCCAACAGGATCAATCCCATCAAGGCGATGTTGACGGCCAGCGAGATCATGCGCGCGCTCATGTCGATGCCGGAGGCCATGCCGGCGCGGTTGCCGGGCACCGAGCCGGTGGTGGTGTTGCTCACCGGGGTGTTGGTGATGCCCAGGCCGGCGCCGGCCAGCAGCGCGCCTGGCAGCAGGCTCAGCCAGCTGGCCGAGGCCAGGCCGGCGCCATGGCGCATCAACAGGAAGCCCAGGCCGATGGTGAACAGTCCCGCCGGGATCACCACGCCGGCCGAGTAGCGCCGCGCCAGGCGCTCGCCCAGCGGCGGCAGCAGCAGCGTCGGCAGGGTGTAGGCCAGCAGCGAGAGGCCGGCCGCCACGCTGCCATAGCCCAGCACGCTTTGAAAGTAGATCGGCAGATAGATCATGAACGGCCAGTAGCTGAAGTTCATGCCCATCGAGCCGAGCAGCGCGCCGCAGAAGGCGCGGATGCGGAAGACCGAAAAATCCATCATCGGATGCGCGCGGCGCCGCTCGACGACGACGAAGGCGGCCAAGCTGGCGGCGCTGGCCAGCGCGACGGCGCCCAGGCCGCCGCTGGCCGGCGCCGCGCCCCGCGTGATGCCGTAGGTCAGCCCCAACACGGCCAGCGACAGCGTGGCGATGCCCGCCACGTCGAGCCGCGCGGCGTGCGGGTCGCGCGACTCCTCGACACCGGCGAACAGCAGCGCCAGGGTCAACACGGCGAGCGGCAGGTGGACCAGGAACACCCACTGCCAGCCGCACAGCGCGACGATCGCGCCGCCGATGATGGGGCCGAAACCGAGGCCGACGCCGAACACCACGCCCCAGGCGGCGAAGGCTTGGCCGCGCTCGCGGCCGTCCTGGAACTGCTGCGACAGGATGGCCAGCGCGCAGATCAGCATGGCGCCGCCGGCCACGCCTTGCAGCGCGCGGGCGGCGATCAGCACGGCGGCGCCGTCGGCCAGCCCGCACAGCAGCGAGGCCAGGCCGAAGGTGGCGGTGCTGCCGACGAACAGGCGCTTGCGGCCGTAGCGGTCGGCCAGCGCGCCGGTCGCCATCAGCACGGCGGTGCAGGCCAGCGTGTAGGCGTTCATGATCCATTGCAGGTCCTGGAAATCGGCGTGCAGCAGCCGCTCCAGGGCGGGCAACGCCACCGGCACGCTGGAGATCTCCAGGCCGAACATCAGCGAGGCCAGGCAGATCGCCGCCAGGGCGAACTTGTTTTTGTTGGAGCGGGGTGGGCTCATCGTCATTCCTTCCATGTGGTGTTGGCGGGCGGGGCCGGGCGGCGCGGCGCGGCCCCAGGCTGGCAGTATGGGGAAACAGCTCCGATGACGGAAATGAATAAATTTTGTATCATTCAGTAATTCCCTTCATATATCGGACAGCATGGACTTCGATCCCTCCCTCCTGCGCGCCTTCGTCGCCGTGACCGAGGCCGGCGGCTTCACCCGCGCGGCGCGGCGGCTGCACCTGACCCAGTCGGCCGTCAGCCACCAGATCCGCCGGCTGGAGGAGCAGGCCGGCCGGCCCTTGCTGCTGCGTAGTACGCGCAGCCTGGCGCTGACCGAGGACGGCCACGAGTTCCTGCGCCACGCCCGCCAGGCGCTCGACGCGCTCGACGCGCTGGCGCGCCGCTTCCAGCCGTCGGCGCTGGCCGGCGTGCTGCGCTTCGGCGTGCCGGAGACCTTCATGGGCGAGCGCCTGCCGGCCCTGCTGGGCCAGTTCTCGCGCGACTGCCCCGCCGTGCGGCTCGACGTGCAGGTCGGCACCTACCTGGACCTGCGGGCGATGACCGAGGCGGGCGAACTGGACCTGGCCGTCGTCCTGGCCGAGCCCGACAGCGCGCCGGCCGTCGACGTGCTGCGCCGCACCCGCTTCGTCTGGACCGCCGCCGCCGGCTTCGCGCCGGCGCCGGGCGCCTCGCTGCCGCTGGTGTTGGCGCCCAAGCCCTGCGTCAACCGCCGCGTGGCCGACACGGCGCTGGCCGCCACGGCGTTGGCCAGCCACATCGCCTTCACCTCGCCCAGCCCGGAGGGCATCCGCACGGCGGTGCTGGCGGGGCTGGGCGTGACGGTGCAGTTGCCGGGCGACCTGAAGCCGGGCATGCGCCTGGTCGACGGCGAATACGGCCTGCCGCCGCTGCCGGCGGCCGATTTCGCGCTGGTCTGGCGCGCCGCCGAGCCGACGCCGGCGGCGCGCGCCTTCGGCGCACTGCTGCGCGCGATGGCGGAACCGGCCGCCAAGCCGGCGCGGCGGCGCCGGGCCGGTGTGGCAATTCCTCAACGCAATCTCGTGGCATTTACGGCAACTACGTAGTGTTCCGCAGTACAATGGTCCGGCACGCTGGCCACCCGCGGCCACCTTCCCCGGAAAGATCCGCCCATGCACGTGTCATCCGCCCCCTTGCGCCGCCGCAGCACCGGCCGGCGCGCCGCCGCCGCGCTGGCCCTGCTGCTGTGGGCCGGCGGCGCCGGCGCGGTCGAGCTGCGCACCGCCGCGCAGGACGCCACGGCGCCGAAATTCGTCGCCCGCCACGGCCCCGCCGGCGCGCAGGTGGTCGGCCTGTGCATCGACATCCTGCAGGCCATCGAGCGGCTCGATCCGGAGCTGCGCTTCGTCGGCACCCAGCACTGGTTGCCGGTCCCCCGGGTCGAGGCCGGGCTGGCGGCGGGCACGCTGGACGTCGCCTGCGCGCTGCTGCGCACGCCCGAGCGCGAGGCGCGCTTCCACTTCATCGAGCCGGCGCTGTTCCCGGCCAACTTCTACCTGGCCGTGCGCGCCGACGACCAGGTGCGCGTCAAGGACTGGGACGACGTGCGCCGGCTCGGCGCGCGGGGCACCGTGCTGGTCATGCACGGCTTCGGCATCGCCCAGCGCCTCAAGCGCATCGGCGGCCTGCGCGTCGACGACGGCGGCAACGACTCGGCCACCAACTTCAACAAGCTGCTGGCCGGACGCGGCCGCTTCTACCTGCACCGCGCGCCCGGCATCCAGTGGGAGATCAGCCGGGCCGGCATGGACAACCGGATCAAGCTGCTGTCGCCGCCCATCCTCAGCGAGGGCCTGCACATGATGGCCTCGCGCCAGCTGGCGCCCGAGCTGGCCGAGCGCCTGCGCGCGGCCATCGTCCAGCTGCGCGCCGACGGCGCGCTCGAGCGCCTGCGCGCCAAGTGGGAGGGCGAGCTGCCCTGAGGGCCGGCGCGCCGGGAATAGGTTTCACGTTGTTCGCGGGACGCTGGCCTTACCCCGCAAGCAGAGGGGTCTGACCCCGCATGGGGTCAGACCCCGGCTTCCGCGTCCCGGGGTGGGGGTAAAAAAAACCCGCCGGGAGGCGGGTTCGCTGGCTGCGGGGCGGGACGGCTTACTTGCCGCCGCGTCCGGCGCTGATCAGGTAGTTCTGCATGGTCGCCTCGGCCACCGAGGCCCACTGGTTCTGGTCCTGGCGGAAACGCTTCCACGGCTCGTAGATTTTCTTGAACTTGGCGTTCTTCGCCGCTTCCTCGTTCATGACGTCGTTGGCGGCCTTGTAGCAGGCGTCCATCGTGTCCTTGGGGAAGTTGCGCAGCTTGACGCCGTTCTTCAGCAGACGGGCCAGCGCGGCCGGGTTGCGCGCGTCGTACTCGGCCTGCATCACCACGTGGGCCTCGTAGGTGGCCACCTCCAGCGCCGCCTGGTATTCCTTGGGCAGCTTTTCCCACTCCTTGATGCCGACGTAGAAGGAGAACGAGGCGCCCGCCTCCCACCAGCCCGGCGCGTAGTAGTAGGGCGCGACCTTGAAGAAGCCCAGCTTCTCGTCGTCGTAGGGGCCGACCCATTCGGCGGCGTCGATGGTGCCCTTCTCCAGCGCCGGGTAGATGTCGCCGCCGGCCAGCTGTTGTGGCACCAGGCCGAGGCGCTCGAGCACGCGGCCGGCGAAGCCGCCGACGCGCATCTTGGTGCCCTTCAAATCAGCCACCGACTTGATCTCCTTGCGGAACCAGCCGCCCATCTGGGTGCCCGAGTTGCCGCCGAGGAAGTTGATGATGCCGTAGCCCTTGAAGAACTCGCGCGTCAGCTCGCGTCCGCCGCCCTGGTCGTACCAGGCGGTGTGCTGGCGCGAGGTCAGGCCGAAGGGCACGGCGCAGTCGAAGGCGAAGGTGGCGTCCTTGCCGAAGTAGTAGTACGAGGCGCTGTGGCCCATCTCGACGGTGCCGGCCTGGACCGCGTCCATCACCTGCAGGCCCGGCACGATCTCGCCGGCGGCGAAGCTGCGGATGTTGAACTTGCCGCCGGTCAGCGCGGCGACGCGCTTGGTGAAGGTGTCGGCGGCGCCGAAGATGGTGTCGAGCGACTTGGGGAAGCTCGAGGCCAGCCGCCAGTTAATGGTCGGCAATGCGTCGGCCGCCAGGGCGGGTGCTGCGATGGCGCCGGCGCCGGCGCCGACTGCTGCTTTTTTCAGAAAGGAACGACGTTCCATACCTAAAGTCTCCTAGTGTTTTTTGACGTTACGAAAACGTTACAGCATTGCTACATGCTGGCCACAGTGTATGAGCAGTCCCTGATGCGCGCAACGAAAATATGGCGGCGCAAACGACAATGGCCGCGCGGGGCGGCCATCGGGCATGGACAAACAACAGTCGGGGCGCGGCGGCGCGCCCCGTGGCGGTCTAGCCGCCGGCCACCACCATGTTTTCGAGCAGGATCGAGCCGGTCTGCTTGGTGCCGCGCACCAGCACGTCGGCGCCGACGGCGACGATCTGCGCCAGCATGTCCTTCATGTTGCCGGCGATGGTGATCTCCTCGACCGGGTATTGGATGATGCCGTTCTCGACCCAGAAGCCGGAGGCGCCGCGCGAGTAGTCGCCGGTGACGTAGTTGGTGCCCTGGCCCATCAGCTCGGTGACCAGCAGGCCGGTGCCCATCTTCTTGAGCATGGCGACGAAGTCGTCCGACGGCTCGGTCAGGCTGGAGGTGAGCGACAGGTTGTGCGAGCCGCCGGCGTTGCCGGTGGTTTGCATGCCCAGCTTGCGCGCCGAATAGGTCGACAGGAAATAGCCCTGCACCACGCCGTCCTTGACCACGTCGCGCTTGACGGTGCGCACGCCCTCCTCGTCGAACGGCGCCGAGCCGACCGCGCCGACCACGTGCGGGTCTTCCTTGACCTGGATGTGCGAGGGGAACACGGACGTGCCCAGCGAGTCGAGCAGGAAGCTCGACTTGCGGTACAGCGCGCCGCCCGAGGTGGCCTGGACGAAGGCGCCCAGCAGGCCGGCCGCCAGCGGCGCCTCGAACAGCACCGGGCAGGTGCGGGTGTCGAGCTTGCGCGCGTTCAGGCGCGCCAGGGCGCGCTCGGCGGCGTAGCGGCCGACGGCTTCGGCCGAGCTCATCTTGGCCGGGTCGCGCACCGAGGTGTACCAGTCGTCGCGCTGCATCTTGGCGCCCTTGCCGGCGATCGGCGCGACCGACAGGGTGTGGCGCGAATACGGGTAGCCGCCGATGAAGCCGCGCGAGTTGGCGGCGACGAAGTGCGACTGCTGCACGTGGACGCCGGCGCCCTCGCTGTTGCTGATGCGCGGGTCGACGGCGAAGGCGGCCGCCTCGGCGCGCTGGGCCAGGGCGACCGCCTCCTCGGTGGAGATGGTCCACGGGTAAAACAGTTTGAGGTCCTGCGGCGCCATTTCCAGCATGTCGGCGTCGGCCAGGCCGGCGCAGTCGTCGTCGGCGGTGAAGCAGGCGATGTTGTAGGCCGCCTCGACGGTGGCGCGCAGCGCCGCCGGCGAGAAGTCGGAGGTGCTGGCGTTGCCGCGCTTTTGGCCGATGAAGACCGTCACGCCCATGCCCTTGTCCTTGTTCTGCTCGATGGTCTCGATCTTGCTCTTGCGCACAGACACCGACAGCCCGCTGCCCTCGCTGATTTCGACGGCGCAATCGGTGCCGCCCTTCTCCCGGGCGAACGTCATGACGTCGCGGGCGAGTTGTTTCAATTGGTCCTGGCTGTGGGTAAATACGGAGTCGTTCATGGGCTGTTTTCTTCGGATGGCCGCTAAAACAGGTATCATAGCAGTCGTTTACAGTTTACAGGGGCGGCCTCGCGCTAAACCTGGAGTTAATAATATGCCAAATCCAAACCGGGGCGCTTGCGGCTTCCAATCATCCGAGTTCGAGCAGGAATACGAACGCCCGTCAAAATCCGAAATGAAGCGCCAGGTCAACGCCCTGCAGGAACTGGGCGCGGCGCTGATCGCCGAGCCGCGCGACCGCGTCAAGCGGGTGCCGATGCCGGAGGACGTGCGCGACGCCATCCTCGAGTGCCAGCTGATCACCAACCACGAAGGCCGCCGCCGCCAGCTGCAATACGTCGGCAAGAAGATGCGCACCTTGGACGAGGCCGAAGTGGCGGCGATCCAACAGGCGATCGACAGCTGGAAGGGTTTGTCCAAGGCCGACACCAACGCCATGCACGCGCTGGAGCGGCGCCGCGAGAAGCTGCTGACCGACGACAAGGTGCTGACCACCCTGTTGGCGGAAAACCCGGAGCTGGACGCGCAACACCTGCGCACCCTGATCCGCAACGCCCGCAAAGAGCAGGCCGAGAGCAAGCCGCCGAAGGCCTACCGCGAGATCTTCCAGATCCTCAAGCAGATCGAGGCGAAGAAGACCAAGGCGAAGGCGGCCGACGCCGCCGCCGAGCTGGACGACGAAGAAGATGACGAGTAACAGCCCGGGTAACAGCCCGAGTCACGGCGCCGGCAACGGCGCCGGCGAGGCGGAACTGGTGATCGGCCTGGTGTCGGTGTCGGACCGCGCCAGCGGCGGCGTCTACCAGGACCAGGGCATCCCGGCCCTGCAGGACTGGCTGGCGGCCGCGCTGAGCACGCCGTTCCGCATCGAGACGCGGCTGATCCCCGACGAGCGCGCGCAGATCGAGGCGACGCTGGTCGAGCTGGTCGACACGGCGCGCTGCCACCTGGTGTTGACCACCGGCGGCACCGGCCCGGCGCGGCGCGACGTCACGCCGGAGGCCACGCTGGCCGTCGGCACCAAGGAGATGCCCGGCTTCGGCGAGCAGATGCGACAAATCAGCCTGCACTTCGTGCCGACCGCGATCCTGTCGCGCCAGCTGGCGGTGATCCGCGAGACGGCCGACCACGCCGCCCTGATCATGAACCTGCCCGGCCAGCCGAAGGCCATCAAGGAAACCCTCGAGGGCCTGCGCGACGCCGACGGCAAGCTGGTCGTGGGCGGCATCTTCGCCGCCGTGCCGTATTGCGTCGACCTGATCGGCGGCCCCTACATGGAAACCAACCCAGCGGTGAGCAAGACGTTCCGGCCCAAGTCGGCGCTGCGTCCGCCCGCCGCCTGAATCGCTAGGAAACGAATGAGCACTTTGCTGCAAACCATCGACATCGAATCGGCGCCGAACCCGGCCGCCGCCATCATCTGGATGCACGGCCTGGGCGCCGACGCCAACGACTTCGTGCCGATGGTGCGCGAACTGGACCTGCGCGGCCTGCCGGCCATCCGCTTCGTCTTCCCCAACGCCGACACCATGCCCGTCACCATCAACGGCGGCTACGTGATGCGCTCGTGGTACGACATCGTCGCCAACGACCTGGGTCGGCACGAGGACGAGGCCGGCCTGCGCGCCTCGCAGGTCAAGGTCGAGGCGCTGATCGCGCGCGAAGTGGCGCGCGGCATTCCGCTCGACCGCATCATCCTGGCCGGCTTCTCACAGGGCTGCGCAATGACCTTGCAGACCGGCCTGCGCCAAACGGAAAAACTGGCCGGCATGATGTGCCTGTCCGGCTACGTGCCGATCGCCGACTTGGCCATCAAGGAGCACACGGCGGCCAGCCTGGCCACGCCGATCTTCATGGTGCACGGCCGCATGGACCCGGTGATTCCAGTGGAACGCGCCGAACAGTCGCGCGACCTGCTCAAGCAGCTCGGCTACCAGGTCGAATGGCACGAGTACCCGATGCAGCACTCGGTGTGCCAGGAGGAAGTGGCGCACATCGGCGCCTGGCTCAAGCGCGTGCTGCTGTAGGCGGCACCGCGCCGGCCAAGGCCGGCATCGACCTCGAAAAATCCCCGGCCGGTCCGGGGATTTTTGCATCTAGCGCCGCGGCGTCCTACTCCGGCAGCGGCGCGGCGGGCGAGGCCGGCACCGCCGTCTGGGCCACGTTCATCACCATCGCCAGCAGGGTGTAGTAGCCGTTGATGCCGATCAAGTCCATCACGCCGTGCTCGCCGAAGCGCGCCAGCGCCGCCGCGTAGGTGGCGTCGCCGACCCGCTTGCTTTCGTGCAGCTCGACGCAGAAGTCGTGCACCAGCGCCTCGTCGGCGCCCATGATGGCGGGCCGCCGGCGCGCCGCGATGGCGTCGATGACGTCGGCGGCGATGCCCTGCTCGGCGGCGATGGGGGCGTGGATGGCCCATTCGACCTGCTGGCTCCACTGCCGCGCCGTGACCAGGATGGCCAGCTCGCTCAGGCGCAGGCCGATGGCGCTGCGGTAGCGCAAATAGGCGCCCATCTTCTGCGCGCTCTCCATCAGCTCGGGGCTGCGGATCAGCGGCACGAAGGGGCCGTAAAGGGCGCCGCGCGGGCCGTCGATGACGGCCTGGGCGGCCAGTTGTTGCAGCGCGCTCATCTGGGCGAAGGGAATCGGGCCTAGTCTATCCTGCATCATGGACATCCTTTTGGTGGGGAAACTATTTGCCCATAGTCGGGGGAAAATCAACAGAGCACAAGCGCGCCGCGCTTATCGTTTGCGGACACCCCGTCACTTTTTTCCCGCAAGGACACCATGAGCCATCTGATCCATCGCCATCTTGGCCAGCGGCCGCCGGTCGCCGTCGGCGCCAGCGGCGTCTACATCGACGACAACCAGGGCCGCCGCTACCTGGACGCCAGCGGCGGCGCCGCCGTCTCCTCGCTGGGCCATGGCCATCCCGACGTGCTGGCGGCGATGCACGCGCAGATCGAGCGCGCCGCCTACGCCCACAGCGGCTTTTTCACCACCGAGGCGGCCGAGCAGCTGGCGGCGCTGTTGGCGGCCGAGGCGCCGGGCGACCTCGACCACGTCTACCTGACCTCCGGCGGCTCGGAGGCGATCGAGGCGGCGCTCAAGCTGGCGCGCCAGTACTACGTCGAGCGCGGCGAGGCGCAACGCGGCATCTTCATCGCCCGGCGGCAGAGCTACCACGGCAACACGCTGGGCGCGCTGGCGCTGGGCGGCAACGCGCAGCGCCGGCGCCACTTCGCCCCGCTGCTGATCGACGTGGCGCGGGTGGCGCCCTGCTACGCCTGGCGCGAACAGGCGCCCGGCCAGAGCGAGGCCGACTACACGGCCGGCCTGCTGGCCGAGCTGGAGGCCTGCATCATCGCCGCCGGGCCGCGCCGGGTGATCGGCTTTTGCGCCGAGCCGGTGGTCGGCGCCACCGGCGGCGCGATCCCGCCGACGGCCGGCTACTTCAAGGGCGTGCGGGCGCTGTGCGACAAGCACGACATCCTGTTCATCGCCGACGAGGTGATGTGCGGCATGGGCCGCACCGGCACCCTGCACGCGCTCGAGCAGGACGGCGTGGTGGCCGACCTGGTGGCGCTGGGCAAGGGGCTGGGCGGCGGCTACCAGCCGATCGGCGCGCTGCTGGCGCGCGCGCCGCTGGTGGCCACGCTGCGCGAGGGCAGCGGCGCCTTCCAGCACGGCCACACCTACGGCAGCCACCCGGTGGCGGCGGCGGCGGCGCTGGCGGTGCAGCGGGTGCTGCGCCGCGACGCCCTGGTGGCGCAGGCGGCGCGCCGTGGCGCGCAGCTGCGCGCGCTGCTGGACGAGGCCTTCGGCGCGCACCCCCACGTCGGCGACATCCGCGGCCGCGGCCTGCTGCTGGGCCTGGAGCTGGTGCGCGAGCGCGCCGGCAAGGCGCCGTTCGCGCCGGCGCTGCAGCTGCACGCGCGCATCAAGCGGCAGGCCATGGCGCGCGGCTTGATGGTCTACCCGATGGGCGGCACGGTCGACGGCGAGCGCGGCGACCACATCCTGCTGGCGCCGCCGTTCATCGTCAGCCAGGCCGAGCTGGGCGAGATCGTCGGCCGGCTGGGCGAGGCGCTGGACGCGGCGCTGGCCGAGCCGGGTTGAGGCGGCGCGGCCGGCCAACGGTGTCCCCGTGGATCGCCGGGGCGCCGGCCTTAACCCGGGGGCGAAGGGGTCTGACCCCTTGCGGGGTCAGACCCCGTGGCGTATCGGGCTGCGGGGTAGAAAAACGGACCCGCGCGGGTCCGTTGTCGTTGCTGCTAGTTAATGCTGGCTAGCCGGCCGGCGGCCGGCGCGGCCTTATTTGGCCTGCCAGGCGAGCACGTCCTGCTGCTGCTCGCCCAGGCCGGCGATGCCGGCGCGCAGGGTGTCGCCCTTCTTCAGGAAGCGCTGCGGCTTGCGGCCGGCGCCCACGCCGGGCGGCGTGCCGGTGGCGATGACGTCGCCCGGCTCCAGGGTCATGAACTGCGACAGGTAGCTGACGATCTGCGCCACCGTGAAGATCATGGTCTCGGTGCTGCCGGTCTGCATGCGCTTGCCGTTCACTTCCAGGTACAGGTCGAGGCGCTGCACGTCGGGCACCTCGTCGCGGGTGACCAGCCAGGGGCCGACCGGGCCGAAGGTGTCGCAGCCCTTGCCCTTGTCCCACTGCGGGCCGCGCTCGAGCTGGAAGGAGCGCTCGGACAGGTCGTTGACGACGCAGTAGCCGGCGACATAATTCAGCGCGTCCGCCTCGCTGACGTACTGCGCGCGGGTGCCGATCACCACGCCCAGTTCGACCTCCCAGTCGGTCTTCTTCGAACCCTTGGGCAGCACGATGGCGTCGTCCGGGCCGTTCAGGCAGCTGATCGCCTTCATGAACACGATCGGCTCCTTGGGCGCCTCGAGGCCGGCCTCGGCGGCGTGGTCGGCGTAGTTCAGGCCGATGCCGATGAACTTGCCGATGCCGGCCACCGGCACGCCGAAGCGCGGCGTGCCGCGCACCAGCGGCAGGCTGGCGGTGGCGACCTTGGCCAGCTTGCGCAGCGCCTTGTCGGACAGCGTGGCGGCGTCGATGTCGGCGAGCACACCGGACAGGTCGCGCAGCTTGCCTTCATCATCGATCAGGCCTGGTTTTTCTTTGCCGGGACGGCCATAGCGAACGAGTCTCATACGTATCCTTGGTGACGATTGCGGGGGGTGCGCCATTCTAACCGATGGCCTCGCCGGCGGCGGGCCGGCCGGCCGCTAGTAGTCGCCGGCGCGCAGCCACTTGTTGGCGATCACCTTGCAGCCGGCCAGCACCGGCGCGCCGGCGTGCAGGGTGCGCGGGTCGGGCCGGCCGGCGGCGTCGGTGTTGAGGAAGAACAGCGCGCTGCCCTTGCGCGGGAAGACCTCCAGGCCCAGCTTGGGGAAGACGGTGGCGCCGCCCTGCTCGACCTCGCTCAGGTAGAGGATGAAGGTGGCCAGGCGCTGGCCGCCGCGCGCCAAATGGGCGCGGTGGCCGGCGGCGTCCGGGTTGAGCCAGTCGAAGTGGGCGCGGTACTCGTTGCCGATGCCGTAGCGCTGCAGCTGGAACGGTTCGCCGCGCTCGACCGGCCAGTGCGCCAGCGCGGCCAGGCGGCGCTCGACGCGGTCGGCCACGGCGCAGTCGCCGCGCGCGATGAAGGCCATGTCGCTGGTGCGGCCCTGGTGCACGGCGCTGGCGCCGTCGTCCTCGGCGGTGACGGTGGAGCGGCTGTAGCGGCCGTCGCAGTGCTGCCGCAGGGCGGCGCACTCGGCGTCGTCGAGCACGCCGCCGAGCAACACCACGGCGGGGTCGCGCAGCGCGAACAACAGCTCGACGGCGCGCCCGCCCGGGCCGTCCGGGGCGGCGGCGCCGGTGTCGATGTAGGGCTGCGCCGGCGCGGCGGCGAAGGCGCCGGCCGGGCAGCCGGGCGCCTGGGCGATGGCGGCGCGCGCCGCCTCAGCGCTGTACTGGCCGGAGCGCACCATGCTGTCGACCATGTCGGCAGGCAGGCAGGCGCGCGCCAGGTTGTCGCGCACCCAGGCCCGCCAGTCGGGCGGCAGGGCGGTGAAGGCGGAGAGCGGGTCGGTCATGGCGGCTGGTCGAAGGGGGGGGGGGACGGGGCCGCCGGCGCCCGCCCCGCCGCGCCGGCGGCGGCGGGCTCAGAGGGCGGCGCGCGGCGGCCGACAAGCCATTCTACCGGAAGCGGCGCCCCCGCCACGGCGCAGCGCCAGGAAGCGCAGCAGGCCGGGCAGTTGCAACGCCAGCAGCAGGCCGAAGGCGAGCTGGTAGGCGGCGGCCGGATGGCCCTGGCCGGCGCCGGCCGGCCACCAGTCCAGCACCAGGCCGAAGCCGGCCTGGACGGCGAAGGCGCCGAGGAAGATCAGCAGGTTCAGGCAGGTGGCGGCGCGGCCGGTCAGGCCGGCCGGCATGCGCTGGGCGATGATGGTGTATTCGATGCCGGTGACGGTGCCGACCAGGGTGAACAGCACGGCCAGCGGGCGCTGCAGCGGCGCGTAGTTGCAGGCCAGCCCCAGTTGCACCAGCAGGAACAGGGCGACGCCGGCGGCGGCGACGTCGAGCGGGGCCACGCCGCGCCGCCCGGCCCACTCGGTGAGCAGGCCGACCAGCACGGCGCCGACGACGATGGCGGCCATGCCGTAGTACAGCAGCTGGGCCGTCTCGGCCTCGCTGCAGCGCGCCGCCTCGCTCAGCCAGCGGCCGATCCACAGGCCCTGGACGCCGAAGAACACCATGTGCGGCACCAGCATCAGGGCGGCGGTGTCGCGGAAGGCCGGGTGGCGGTAGACCTGGCCCAGGCCGCGCAGGCCGGGCGCGCGGCGCCGCGGCGGCGGCGCCGGCGCGGCCGGCGTGGCGACATGGATCAGCAGCGCCAGCGCGGCGGCGGCGCCGGCCAGCACGACGAACAGGCCGTGCCAGTCGGTGTGGCGCAGCGCCAGGCGCACCGGCACGGTGGCGGCGGCGGCGCCCAGGCCGCCGACGGCGATCAGGCAACCGTGCACGGTGGGCAGGCGGGCCGGCGCGATCCAGGTCGAGATGGCCTTGACGGCGGACATGAAGCAGCCGCCCAGGCCCAGGCCGATCAGGCCGCGCGCGCACAGCAGCTCGGCGTAGCCGCCGCCGTGGGCGAAGGCCAGCGCGCCGAGCGCCGCCAGCAGCAGCATCGGCGGCTGCACCCGGCGCGGCCCCCAGCGATCGAGGGCGACGCCGACCGGCAGCTGGGCCAGCGCGAAGGCGAAGTAGAAGACGCTGCTGAGCAGGCCCAGTTGGGCCGGCGTCAGCGCCAGCTCGGCCGTCAGCTGGGGCACCAGGATGGCGTTGACGGTGCGCATCATGCAGGACAGGAAGTGGCCCAGGGCGTAGGGCAGGAACAGTAGGCCGAACAGGGCCGCCCCCGACATCGGCCGGGGCGCGCGCGCGGGGGCGTCCATGGCTAGGCCGCGTTGCTGTGGCCGGGGCCCGGGCCGGCGGCCGCCTCGCCGTGCGCCTGCAGCGCCGGGGTCAGCGGGATCACCTTGCGCGGCGGCGCCTGGCCGGCCAGCTCGTCGTGCCAGCCGGCCTCGCTCTCGAAGAAGAACTTGTCCTTGCCGAAGGCCGGGCGCAGCTCGTCCATCCAGGTGGCCAGCGGGTCGAACTTGGCGTAGAAGGGCTTGCGCACCCAGTCGGCGTTGCGGGCCTGCAGGAACTGCAGGGCGAAGACCTTCTCGCCGCCCACCGTGGCGATGCCGTCGATCACCACCTTGCCGGGGAAGGCGCTCATCGACGGGCCGCGCACGGTGCGCGCCAGGCCCGACACCATCTGGTAGGCGGCCTGGAAGATCTCGTGGGCGCGCGCCAGCGGCAGGCCGAAGTACTCGCGCGGGCCGGTGTCGCGCTCGACGAACATGTAGTAGGGGATGGCGCCGAGGCGCACGCCGGTGCGCCACAGCTCGGCCCAGCTGGCCGGGTCCTCGTTGATGTGGCGGATCAAGGGGCCCTGCATGCGCAGTGTGGCGCCGGTGGCGACGATGCGCTTGACGGCCTGCTGGGCCAGCGCGCCGCGCAGTTCGACGGCGTGGTTGTAGTGGCCCATGATGGCCATGTTCTTGCCGGCCGCGACGACCTTCTCGAACAGGCGCAGCAGGTCGTCGGCGTCGCGGTCGCTGACGAAGCGCTGCGGCCAGTAGGCCACCGACTTGGTGCCGATGCGGATGTTCTGGATGTGGCCCAGCTCGGGCGCCAGCAGCGGCTCGATGTAGGCGGCCAGCTGGCGGGTGTTCATGATCAAGGGGTCGCCGCCGGTGAGCAGCACGTCGGTGACGTCGGGCTTGCCGCGCAGGTAGGCGGCCAGCTCGTGCGACTCCTTGGCGTCGAACTTCATGTCGTCCATGCCGACGAACTGCGGCCAGCGGAAACAGAAGGTGCAGTAGGCGTGGCAGGTCTGGCCGGCGCTGGGGAAGAACAGCACGGTCTCCTTGTACTTGTGCTGCAGGCCGCGCAGCGGCGCGTCGTTGACGCGCGGCACGTTGTGGCTCATCTGGCCGGCCGGGTGCGGGTTCATGCGCAGGCGGATCTGCCGCACCAGCTGCTGCAGGCGGGCCTGGTCGGCCGGGCCCGGCCCCAGCACCAGCTCGCGCAGCTGGGCGTACTCGTGGGCCGGCAGCATGTCGCGGTGCGGGAAGGTGAGGCGGAAGATCGGGTCGTCGGGCACCCGCCCCCAGTCGATCAGCTGGTCCATCACGTAGGCGTTGGTGCGGAACGGCAGCACGTGGGAGACCACCTGCACCGCCTCCTGCAACTCGGGCGGAATGCTGTCCCACTGGCGCGACTGCGCGATGGTCTGGCGGATGTAGGGCTTGAATTTGTCGGCGGCGGGGGCGGCTTGCATCGCGGTTCTCCAATCGGGGTAAAAGCGGCGGGACTTTCATGCTAGAACCGGAGCGGCGCGACGGATTGCCGCATATCAACAGACAGCGAAAAAGTTGCGGAGCGGAACACGTGCGCCGTGCAAACCGAGGCTGGCGCGCCACGCCGGCGCGCCAGCCGGGCGCCCGCTTGCGCTAGCGCAATCCCCGCTTCGCCCGGCGGGGTAGAGTACGTCATGCGCATGGGCAACTTTCCCGCGCCCATCCTCCACCCCACCAAAGGAAATCGAGATGAAACGCTTGTTGACCGGCACCCTGCTGTGCCTGACCCTGGGCCCGGCGGCGGCCGTGCTGGAGCCGACCGAGAAGAACGCCATCGCCATGGCCGAGCGCGGCGCCGCCTTCATCAAGGAGCACGGCAAGGACGAGATGATCAAGAAGATCAACGCCAAGGACCCCGACTACCTGCAGGGCGAGCTGTATGTCGACATGCGCGACGTCCACAGCGGCATCGTGCTGGCCCACCCGATCAACCCCTCGATCATCGGCAAGGACCTGACCGACGTGCCCGACGCCAGCGGCAAGCGCTACCGCCGCGAGATCATCGAGCTGGCCCAGCGCAAGGGCAAGGGCTGGGTCGACTACATGTACAAGAACCCGACCAGCGGCAAGATCGAGCCGAAGACCACCTACATCCTGCGGGTCGGCGACGTCGTGCTCGAGGCCGGCATCTACAAGAAATAGCCGCAAAGGGGGGCGGCGCCGCCGCCCACCCTCCATCGCAACATCGACGTCCCGGCGGGAGTGACCATGCTCAAACAATTACGGATCGGCCCCAAACTATTGCTGGCGCCCGGCCTGGTGCTGCTGCTGCTGGTGCTCACCGCCGGCTGCGCCTACTACGGCATGGTGCGGCAGAACGCCTCGCTGGAGAACTTGGTGCAGGTGCGCGCGGCGCGCCTGAAGACGGCGGCCGACGTCGGCGGCGAGGCCAAGCACGCCCACGCCAACATCTACCAACTGCTGGCCTGGGTCAACGGTGCCTTCGCCCAGCCCCGGGTCGACGCGCTGGTGCGCCAGATCAAGGCGCGCCACGCCGACATCGAGGCCCAGCTGGCCGGCCTGGCCAAAGTGGCCGAGCCGGCCGAGCGCAAGATCGTCGAGGCGGCCGCCGTCGCGCTGGCGGCCTACCACAAGGCGGTGCTCGACACCATCGAGATGGCGGCGATGGACCAGTCGATCGCCACCAACTCGATGACCAAGGCGGAGAAGCAGTTCGTCGTCCTCAACGAGGAGCTGGCGCGCCTGCAGGCGCTCGAGAAGCTGCTCAGCGAACGCGCCCACGCCGAGGCCAAGGCCGAGTTCCACGCCCTCGGCCTGAGCATGGCCGGCGCCGTGCTGCTGTCGGTGCTGCTGTCGATGGCGCTGACCATGCGGGTGCGCGGCGCCATGCTGGCCGACATCCGCGCCATCGCCGAGAACGTGCTCAGCCTGGCCGACGGCCGCCTGACGCCGGGCCGGCGCGCCGCCGGCCGCGACGAGATCGCCGACACCTCGCGCAGCCTGGACCTGGCGATCGGCAAGCTCAACGCCACCCTGTGCAGCGTGCAGCAGGCGGTGCAGTCGATCGACACGGCGGCCCACGAGATCGCCAGCGGCAACCTCGACCTGTCGAGCCGCACCGAGCTGCAGGCCGGCTCGCTGCAGCAGACCGCCAGCGCGATGGACCACCTGACGGCGGCGGTGCGCGACAACGCCGGCCACGCCCGCCAGGCCTGCCAGCTGGCCGCCAGCGCCTCCGAGCTGGCCGGCCGCGGCGGCCAGGCGGTCGACCAGGCGGTGCTGACGATGGACTCGATCCGCGCCAGCTCGCGCAAGATCGTCGAGATCATCGGGGTGATCGACGGCATCTCCTTCCAGACCAACATCCTGGCCTTGAACGCCGCCGTCGAGGCGGCGCGCGCCGGCGAGCAGGGCCGCGGCTTCGCCGTGGTCGCCTCCGAGGTGCGCACCCTGGCGCAGCGCTCGGCCGCCGCCGCCAAGGAGATCAAAGGCCTGATCGCCGCCTCGGTCAGCACCATCGACAGCGGCAGCGCCTCGGTGCACCAGGCCGGCGAGCGGATGGGCGAGATCGTCGCCTCGGTGCAGCAGGTCAACGACATCATCGGCCGCATCAGCGCCGCCAGCGCCGAGCAGGCCGAGGGCATCGCGGCGGTCAACTCGGCGGTGGCGCGCATCGACGACGTCACCCAGCAGAACGCCGCGCTGGTCGAGCAGGCCGCCGCCGCCGCCGGCAGCCTGCAGGAGCAGTCGGCCCAGCTGAGCGGCGCGGTGGCGGTGTTCCAGCTCGAGCCGGCGACGGCGGCCGGCGCGCCGGCGGCGGCCCAAGCCCGGGCCCAGGCGGCCAGGGAGGCCAAGGCGGCGGCCGAACGGCGCGCCGGCGCCAGCCCGATGCGGGCGCCGGCGCCGCCGCGGCCGGGCCTGGCCGGCCGGCGCCAGCAGGCCTGAGCCGGCCGGCGCCAGCGCCCCCGGCGCGGCTTGGCCGGCGCATAGGCGCATGGGCGGGGTCAGCATGGGCGGGGTCAGTGCCGACATTCGGACACAGACTCAGCATTAGAGAGCCTCGCGGGCTTGAACAATGGTTGAGATCGTGTCCGAATGTCGGCACTGACCCCGGGGCCCTGACCCCGGGGCCCTGACCCCGGGGCCTGACCCCGGGGCTGACCCCGGGGGCGGGGGCTGCCGGGGCTCGGCGTCCCCGTCGGCCCCGGCGTGCGCGCCGCCGATTCGCGCCCCCCCCCCGCCCCGGCGGGCGCCGGCGCCCCCGCCGGCGCCGTTTTTGTTGCGTCCGCGCGCCAGTCGGCCGGCGCCGGCCGGCCGCAACGGCGATAATCTCCATCAACATCCAGCGCACTCGACTGCCGGGTAAGTTATAGTGCTGTTTTGCCCGGGCCGCCGCGCGCGGCCGCCCATCGAGATCATCCCGGACACCATGACGACAGTAGCAGCCCCAGCTTTGCCAGTTGAAAATGCGGTGGAAGACGCCCTGCTGCGCTCGATCCGCATTCCTCCCCGGCCCAGCCTGCTGGTCGACCTGCAGCGCGAGCTGGCCCAGGCCGACCCGTCGCCGCGCCAGATCGCCCGCATCATCGGCAACGACGTCGGCATGTCCGGCGCCCTGCTCAAGCTGGCCAACTCGCCCTTCTTCGGCGCCGCGCGCAAGGCCAAGTCGGTCGAACAGGGCATCAACTTCCTCGGCATCAACCAGTGCGCCGCCCTGCTCACCGGCCTGCTGGCGCGCCAGGCGATCGAGGGCGACGAGGCCCAGCTGAACCATTTCTGGGAGGTCTCGGCGCGCCGCGCCCAGGCCCTGGTGTTCACCTCGCGCAAGCTGCGCATCGCCCCGCCCGACATCGCCCACACCTTCGGCCTGTTCTGCGACATCGGCGTGCCGCTGCTGATGAACCGCTTCCCCGACTATGTCGACACCTTCGCGGCGGCCAGCAACGATCCGCGGCGCTGCTTCACCAGCGTCGAGGACGAGCGCCACAACACCAACCACGCCGCCATCGGCTGCCTGCTGGCGCGCAACTGGGGGCTGTCGCCCGACGTCTCCTGGGCCATCCTGCTGCACCACGACTACCGCGTGCTCGACGACCCGGCCACCGACGACGCGGTGCGCTCGCTGGTGGCGCTGTCGGTGCTGGCCGAGAAGGGCATCCAGCGCTACCACAGCAACAGCGTGGCGCTGGAGTGGGACAAGGGCGGCGAGCTGGCCTGCCGCCACCTGGCCCTGTCGCCCGACGAGACCGAGGACCTGCTCGACGAGCTGCACGAGACCTTCCACAACGAACACTGAGCGGCGGCGCCGCCCGCCCCGCCCCACCGAAAGCAAGCATGCCAAAGAATAAACGCCCGGCGCCGCGCAAGAGCGCCGACTCGCCCGAGGAAAAGAACGAACAACAGGCCCACGCCCTGTGCCAACTGGCGCTGGAGCTGGCCGAACGCGAGGACGGCGAGGCGCTCGACGCCCAGCTGCGCGAGCACGAGCAGGAATTCCACAAGCTGGTGCGCAAGCTGGTCAACCAGCACAAGGACGAGGCCCTGTACGGCGCCGTCGAGCTGGCGCGCGACGAGGACATCGGCGCCTACCGCCTGCTGCGCGAGACCATCGAGGAGGCCGCCGCCACCGTGCTGCTGCGCCGCGACGGCGCGCCCACGCTGGAGGTCAACGCCTTCGCCATCCCGCTGTTCGTGCACAGCGACGGCGGGCTCGACATGGCGCGCGACTTCCAGGACGCCGACGCCTTCGAGGCGCTGGTGGCCAGCTTCACCAGCGCCGGCCTGGAGGCGCCCAAGGCCAAGGTGGTGCTGATGCGCCACGCCTACGACGCCGAGGAGTTCGACCGCATCACCTACGGCGAGCTGAACGCCATGGTGCGCGAGGCGGCCGCCACCATGAGCGAGAAGAAGCTGCTGCCGGCGCCGGCGCTCGAGCGCAGCCTGAGCGGCTGGAGCCCGAGCGCCTTCGGCCCGGCCGACCGCGCCGTCGAGCTGCGCTTCCTGCTCGGCTTCGCCCTGAAGCGGGCCGACGAGCCGTTCTACCAGGTGCCGGCCGACGAGGACGCGGCCGACACCCACTTCGCCGCCCGCGCCCAGCGCTACCAGCAGTGGACCGCGCTGGCGGCGCCGCTGCTGCAGCGCTGCATGGGCCAGCAGCAGGCGCTCGACTTCAACTTCCTCTACCAGGACCTGTTCTTCGGCGCCAAGGAGCAGGGCCTGGCCGAGCACGCCACGCTGCGCCTGCTGGCCGCGCTCAACCAGGCGCTGCAGGCGGCCGGCGCCGCGCCGGCGCAGTGCCGCGCCGTGCTCGGCCCGGCCGGGCTGGACGACCGCGTCGCGCTGCGCGTGCTGCTGCTGGGCGCGGACGGCGCCGCGCTGGCCGAGGGCGAGCTGCCGCTCGAGCTGGGCGCCGACCTGGAGGGCGCCGTCGACGACGCCGCCGACGCCCTGGCCAGCATCGGCGTCAGCCAGCTGTCGGTCACGCCCGGCTTCGACGCCCAGGGCCGGCCGCAGGAGCTGCGCGCGCTGTCCTGACGACCGCCGCCGGTGGCGGCGCAAGCACGGTTTGACAGCGCCGGGCCGACCGGGGGATACTGTTTCGACGCCGGCCCCGCCCGGCGCGGCGGCACGGCGTCCGCCCCAGCGCCGCAAGGAGGCTTGCCATGAAACTTCGTGCCGGAGTGCTCGGCGCCGCGTTGTGCGCCATGTTGCTGGCCGGCTGCGCCAGCGCGCCGCCGCCGGCGCCGCCGCGCGAGCTGTTCCACGACGCCCTGTTCGGCGCCGCCGACCCGGCCATCGGCGCCGAGCAGATCTTCGCGCTGACGCCGGAAATGCGGCGCTACGCCCGCGACATCGCGCAACAGCGGCGCGGCAAGGGCCTGCAGCAGGCGCTGTTCGACGCCCTCTACCAGAAGGACAAGCTCAAGCTCGAGTACGACTCGGCGCTGACCCGCGACGCCGCCCAGACCTTCGCCGCGCGCGCCGGCAACTGCCTCTCGCTGGTGGTCATGACGGCCGCGCTGGCGCGCGAGATGGACCTGTCGGTGACCTACCAGAGCATCCCGGTGGACGAGGCGTGGAGCCGCAGCGGCCGGCTGTACATCGCCAGCGGCCACGTCAACCTGACGCTGGGCAAGCCGCGCGGCAACACCCAGATCGGCTACGACCACCAGCACTACTTCACCATCGACTTCATGCCGCCGGCCGACGGCGCCCGCCAGCAGGCCCAGCAGCTCGAGGAACGCACCATCGTCGCCATGTTCATGAACAACCGCGCCGCCGAGTCGCTGGCGCAGGGGCGCACCGACGACGCCTACTGGTGGGTCCGCCGGGCGCTCGAGCGGGACCCGGCCTTCCTCAACGCCTACAACACGCTGGGCGTGGTCTACCAGCACGCCGGCCGCCACGCCGAGGCCGAGCAGGCGCTGCGCCACGCCCACCGGCGGGCGCCCGACAACACCGTCTACCTGTCCAACCTGGCGCAGTCGCTGCGCCAGCTGGACCGCGCCGCCGAGGCGGCGCCGCTGGAGGCCCGCCTGGCGCAGCTGGAACCCTATCCGCCCTTCCACTTCTTCAACCAGGGCCGACTGGCCATGCAACAGGGCGACTACGCCAGGGCGCGCGAACTGTTCGGCCGCGAGCTGGCGCGCTCGCCCGACTACCACGAGTTCCATTTCTGGATGGCGCTGGCCTGCTTCCAGCTGGGCCGGCTGGGCGAGGCCGACCGCCACATGCGGCTGGCCATGGAGAACAGCACGACGCGCGGCGACCACGACCTGTACACCGCCAAGCTCGACCGCATCAAGGCCTACGGGGCCAGGCCGCGCGGGCGGCCTTGACGGGCCGCCGGCGCGGGCGCGGCGCGGCCGGGCGGAGCGGGTATTGTTGCTATAATATTGCAATAGCGAAATTAGTTACGTGTTTTACAAGCCCCGAACCACCGCCCCCTATAAGGAACTCGCAATGTTGAAACAATGGCCCGCCCTCCTATTGATCACATTGCTATCCGCCTGCGGCGGCGGCGGCGGCGGCGGCGGCGCGCCGACCCCGCCCGCCCCGGCGGCCGGCGCGGCGTTGAGCTTCAGCCCGGCCAGCGTCAGCGCCGCGCTGACGGCCGGCGTGTCGAGCACCGTCAGCGTCGCCGCCAGCGTCAACCGGCCGGCCGACTTCGACGGCAAGGTGTTCGCCTTCATCATCGACACCAGCGGCGCCATCCTACCCGACGCCCAGCTGCAACAGCGTTCGTCCACCGACTACCTGGCCGTGCTGCACACCGCGCCGACGCTGGCCGTCGGCGGCCACAGCGGCAGCTTCACCGTCAAGCTGTGCCGCGACAGCGCCTGCGCCGCCCAGTATCCCGGCTCGCCGATGGCGCTGCCGTACACCTTCCAGGTGGCGCCGGCCGAGCTGGCGCCGTTCAGCGCCACGCCCAACGCCGCGCTGGCGGCCAGCGTACCGGTCGGCGACCTGCCGCCGGCGCCGATCTACGTGACCATCCAGGCCGACGGGCGCAGCTGGAGCGCCAGCGCCAGCGCCGCCTGGCTCAAGCCGGCCAAGGCCGGCGGCAGCGGCAGCGGCCCGCTCGGCCTGGTGTTCGACCCGGCCGGCCTGGCCCAGGGCAGGTACGACGCCCTGCTGACGCTGAGCGCCAGCGACGGCCAGAAGGTGGTGCTGGCGGCCTCGCTGACGGTGCTGCCGAGCGCCTTCCACGTCGACAGCAGCGGCATCTTCTTCAGCGCCGTCAACGGCGCCACGATCGCCCCGAAGGCCGTCAAATTCGACCTCGACGGCGGCGCCGGCACGCGCTGGAACGCCGCCAGCGACAGCGCCTGGCTGCGCGTGACGCCGAGCGCCGGCCTGCTGCCGGGCCAGACCACGCTGACGGTCGGCAGCAGCGACACCATGGCCAGCGGCAAATACACCGGCCAGCTGGTGCTGACGGCGCCCGGCACGGCGCGCGCCGTGCCGGTCGAGCTGACCCTGCTCAAGCCCAGCCTGAAGCTGAGCGTGGCCAGCCTGACCCTGGGCGGCCCCTACGGCCGCGACTTCAGCCCGCAGTCGCTGGCGATGAACAGCAACACCGGCGCCAACACCTTCCCCTGGAGCGCCTCGGCGCTGCCGGCATGGGTCGGCGCCAACGCCGTCAGTGGCGCCGTCGGCGCCGACCCGGTCACGCTGACCTTCACCGCGCAGACCGCCGCGCTGCCGCTGGGCACGCAAACGGCCACCATCAACCTCAGCGCCAAGGTCAACGGCGACACCCTGCTGGCGCCGCTGGTGCTCAGCGTCAAGCGCGACCAGCGCAAGCTGCTGCCGTCCGACACCGGTGTGGCGCTGGTCTCGACGCCGGAATGGTCGCGCCTGACGCGCACCCTGACCGTCAGCGACAACTACGCCAACGGCGCCGCCTGGAACGCCGTCTCCGACCAGCCCTGGCTGGGCGTCGCCGTCAGCGGCGCCAACCTGACGCTGACGGCCAACCCGGCCGCCCTGGCGGCCAACTCGATCAACCTGGCCACCGTCAAGCTGACGCCGGCCGACGCCGACGTCGCCGCCCCCGAGAGCGTCACCGTGGCGCTGTGGAAGGGCGCCGCCGCGCCGGCCGCCAGCCGCAGCGTCAACCAGTTCTACAGCCAGTTGCTGGCCGACCCGGTGCGGCCGCTGGTGTACGTGCACAACGGCAGCTCGGCGATCGACATCTACAACGTCTACACGGCGCAGAAGACCGGCTCGATCGCCGTCCAGTCGACCGCGCTGGGGCAGATGGCGGTCAGCGCCAACGGTTCCAGCCTGTTCGTCTACGACCTGCTCAACCGCAACGTCCAGCAGTTCAACCTGGCCACGCTGGGCAAGGTCACCAGCTTCGCCACGCCGACCCCGGCCAGCGCCGCCTCGCGCCTGCAGCTGATCCGGCCAAACGGCGTCGAGATGCTACTGCAACACGACGGCACCGTCACCATGACCGCCATCACCGCCGTGCGCATGATCAGCATCGCGCTGCCGGCCGGCGACCTGAGCGCCTCCGCCGACGGCAAGCGGCTCTACCTGCAGGACGAGGGCGCCAGCACCAACACGCTGCTGTCCTACGGCATCGACTACACCGACGCCTCGCCCAACAACCTGCTGATCGCCCGCCTGTACGGCGGCCTGCGCAGCGGCAACAGCGACGGCCAGGACCTGGCCATCAGCCGCGACGGCGCCCGCCTGTACACGGCCAGCAGCACGCCGGCCCAGTGCGTCGCGATCAACCCGCTCGACCTGAGCGTGCTCAGCTACCTGCCGGCCTTCCAGGCCCGTCCCAACAACGTCGAGGTCGGCAGCGACGGCCGCGTCTACTGCGCCGGCGCCATCGGCGGCAGCCCGACCGACGTCTGGCAGTACGACGCCGCCGGCGCGCCGGCCAAACAGTTCCGCCTGGCCCCGCCGCAGCGCCGCCTGCTGCCGCGCCAGCTGGCCGTGTCCGGCGACGGCCTGATGTTGATCGGCCTGGTCGACGACGCCACCCTGGTGTTCCTGCCGGTCGGGCCGTGAGCGGCGCCGGCGTCCACCTCGTGGCGCCGGCCCGGGCGGCCGGCATGCTCCGGCGCGGCGGCCGGCCGGCATCGCCGTCAACATAGGTTGACACGGCGGGCGGCGTCAACTAATATTGACGCATGCTTGAACTCGACTCCCTCCCCTCCCCCGACGACCCCGCCGAGGCGCTGGCCGCCGTGCTGGCCTTGCGCCGGGCGGCCGACAAGCTCGAACGCCTTGCCGTCGCCCGCGCCATCGCCCAGGGCTGGTCCTGGGCCGACGTGGCCGAGGTGCTGGGCGTGTCCAAGCAGGCGGCGCACAAGCGCCTCGCCGCCATCCGCCCCACACCACCCCGCACCGACTAGGAGTTGCCATGCTGAGCCGACTGAGACAACGTTTCCGTGACATGCGTACCATCAAGACCCTGTGCCAGGGTGCCGAACGACACGCCAACGCCGACGGCCAGAGCGAGGCCGGCCTGGAGCACTTCATCCTGGCGGCGCTGGAGCTGCCCGACGGCACGGCGCGCCAGGCCTTCGCCCGCGTCGGCGCCGACCCGGAGCGCTTCCGCGACGCCATCGCGCAGCAGTATCGCGACGCCCTGCGGGGCATCGGACTGGCCTCGCCGCAGTTGGACGCGCTGTGCCAGGCCGACACGGCCGTGGCGCCCAAGCCGGGGCCGTACCAGGCCAAGCCCTCGGTGCAAAGCCTGATGCGCCAGCTGGCCGATTGGCCCAGGGCCAGCGCCGCCGAGCCGCTGTTGGGCGCCCACGTCATCGCCGTGGGCGCGGCGCAACAGGGCGTGGCGCCGCGCGCGCTGCGCGCCATGGGCATCGACCTGGCGGCGCTAGCCGGCGCCGCGCGCGCCGAGATCGCCGCCGTGGCCGCCGCCTAGGGCGCCGCGAAACGGTCCTGGCGCCGCGTCGACTTCGGCCGGCGCCGGGCGCAGGGCGGCCCAGCACTCCAGTTTCTCGGCATACGGAATGGTGTGGGCGGGGCTGCTCGACGGCAACGGCACGATGCGATAACGCTGCGCATGCTGGCCCAGCGCCTTCATGCCAAGCCGCGCCGCAGTGCCACCATTGAATGCGATCGTCTTCAGGTTTGGTAGTTCTGCAATCAGCCCGAGCAAATTGTTGTCGGCGCGGCCACGTATCCGACTGTCAAGGCTACCCTCTCGCGCCGCCTCAGCGATCACATCCCATAGACCGACACCGTTCGCCAGCAGTGCTTGCAGACGCGACGGGTAGTCCATCGGCACCAAATCAAGCCCGGTCACTTCAGACATCAACATCCAAAAGCGGTTTTGCCGGTTGCCGTAGTATTCGTTGCGCAGCAGCGACTGGTCGCCCGGCAGGCTGCCCAGCACCAGCAGGCGCGTGCGCTGGTCGACGACCGGGTCGAAACAGCGTTTGCGCGGCGCCGGCTCGGCCGTGGCGGTGGCGGGGGATGCGGTGGGTGTGGCCATGGTGTCGGGCGCGCCGGGGCGCCGGCGGTTGTGCGGGGATGGGCGTCATTCTACCGCAGCGTGTAGCCCTCCCGCGCCAGCGCCAGGCTGCGCACGCGCAGGTGGCGCGGCTGGCCCGCCAGCAGGCGGCGCCGGTAGACCAGCGGGTCGAGCCTGGCGCGCGCGGCCAGCTCGTCGATGAAACCCTCGTAGGCGAAGCAGTTCTGCGAGGCGGCCACCGAGCGCCAATAGCCCACCGGCACGCCGGCCAGCGTGGTGTGCAGCGTGACCTGCTCCTCCGCCAAGCCCAGTTCCTTGACGACGCGGGCGCGGGTGCTGGCCTGGCTCTGCGTCGGCAACCACAGTTCGGCGCGCCCGTCGACCACGTGGGCGGTGCCGTTCATCGGCTCCATCGTGGCGTGGTGCAGGAAGGGCACGGTGTACACCGCCTCGGCGGGTTGCACCGCCCCGGCCAGCGCGGCCGCGTACTCGGCGTCCAGCTGTTCCGCCGTCTGGCTCTTGCGGGCGAAGGTGGCGCCGCCGGGTCGACGGGTGCAGCACGAAGCCGGCCTCGGTGTCGCACTGCCGCGGCGCGACCCGCCATTGCTGCGCGGCGGCGGCGATCAGCACCGCGCGCGCCTGCGCGCCGGCCTTGCGCAAGGGCGCGCCGCCGATTCACGTTGATTGCCGTCATTGTCATCTGTCCCACCCTGTCCAGTCGCCGCGCAAAAGTGGCCGAGAAACCGCCACATCCCATGTCAAAAAGACTAACATGCGGATCGGCTGCGGCGTCCTGCCCGCGCCCGCCTGCGCGCCGGTTTCGTCACATATTTCGTCACATAGATTGCTGCGGGATTGAACGGCCCCGTTGGCGCCGCCCGCGCCGAAAGTTCCGGTGTAGAATCGGCAAGCCGCGTCCGCCCACGCCAACCATCCCGCCGGAGACCACCGCCATGTCCGCCCCCCGCACCATCGACACCCTGCTGGCCAAGTACCGCGAAAGCCACCTGAACCCGACCAACGAGATCATCCATTTCGTCTGCGTGCCGGTGATCGTGTTCACCCTGCTGGGTCTGCTGTGGAGCGTGCACGCGCTGCTGGCGCTGGCCGTGGTGCTGGCCGCGCTGGCTTACTACGCGCGCCTGTCGCGACCGTTCGCGCTGGGCATGCTGCTGATGTCGGCGCTGATGCTGGGCTTGCTGGCGGCGCTGCCGCCGGCCACCGTGCTGCCGCTGTCGCTAACCATCTTCGTGCTGGCTTGGATCGGCCAGTTCATCGGCCACAAGATCGAGGGCAAGAAGCCGTCCTTCCTCGAGGACCTGCGCTTTTTGCTGATCGGCCCGCTGTTCGTGCTCAGCTTCCTGTACCGCCGCCTGCGCCTGGCCTACTGAGCCTGTGGCGCGGTAACAGATGCTTACCACTTTGCGGTTTTGCCAAATCGAAATTACTTTATGCTGGGAATAGTCGCCGCTGGCAAGCCATGCACAGCGGGGCCAACCGCCCTTCCCCCTCAACTTTTGGAGTCCCGCATGAAACCCCTGCTCAGCCTCACCCTCATCACCGCCATCGCCGCCACCCTGAGCGGCTGCGTCGTCGCGCCCAATTCCGGCAGCGTCTACTCGGCGCGCCAGGCGCAGAACGAACAAACCGTGCGCATGGCCACGGTCGAATCGGTGCGCGAGGTGACCATCGACAAGGGCAATTCCGGCACCGGCACGCTGAGCGGCGCCGCGCTGGGCGGCCTGGCCGGCGCGGCGGTGGGTGGCGGGCGGGGTTCGATCGCCACCGGCATCGTCGGCGCGGTGGCCGGCGGCATGATCGGCAACAAGGTCGAATCGGACATCAGCAAGGGCAAGGGCGTCGAGATCACCGTGCGCCTCGACAACGGCGACCTGCGCGCCATCGTGCAGGACGCCGACGAACCCTTCCGCGCCGGCGAGCGGGTGCGCCTGCTGTCGGACGGCCGCAAGACCCGCGTCACCCACTAGGCCCCGGCATCGGGCCGGCGCCGCGCGCCGGCTCAATTGTGCACGGCGATCGGGAAGGCCGGCTGCAGCGACGCCGCCGCTCCGTCGGCCAGCAACACCACCAGCGCCGTGCTCATGACCACATGGGCCAACAAGGTGGCGACCCGGATTCGTAGTTGGATAGACATCGTATTTGCTCCACGTTTAGATTCATTGGTTTTCCCATAATACTTATTATTTAAATAATTTTCCGGCGATCGCCCGCGCCCCTGCGCGGCGTCAATGGCGGGTGTTGCGCGCACGCCAATACGGATGTCTGCGAGAAACTTCCACGGCGAGCGCCGGGCTAGCACCGCGAAAGTCGGCGATCTCCCGCGATCTCGCGTATTCCCGTATACTTGCGCGATGTCATCTCCCCTCCTCTTCCTCACCGCCTGCCTGATCTGGGGCTCGACCTTTTTCGCCATCACCTTGCAACTGGGCGAGGTCGCGCCCGCCGTCTCGGTGGCCTACCGCTTCGGCCTGGCCGCCGCCGTGTTGTTCGCCTGGTGCCGCCTGCGCGGCGACCGCCTGTTGCTGCCCTGGCGCGTACAGCGCTGGCTGCTGCTGCAGGGCGGCGCCACCTTCGCGCTCAGCTATATCTGCACCTACAGCTCCGAGCAATACCTGGTCTCCGGCATGGTCGGCGTGCTGTTCGCGCTGATGGTGTTCTGGAACCCGATCTGCAGCCGGCTGGCCTTCGGCACCGCGCTGACCTGGCGCACCTGGTGCGCCGCCGCGCTGGCGATGTGCGGCGTGGTGCTGCTGTTCCTGCGCGCGCTCGAGTCGGCCTGGCGCGAGCTGGGCAACGGCGGCGGCCACTTCCTGCTGGGACTGGGTCTGGCGCTGCTGGCCACCTTCGCCAGCTCGGTCGGCAACGTGCTGGTGGTCAAGGTGCGCGAGCAATCGGCCAACGTGCTGCTGACCATGGCCTGGGCCATGCTGTGGGGCGCGCTGATGGTGGCCGCCTGGGCGCTGCTGACGGGCCAGCCCTTCGTGCTGCCGAACTCGGCGCGCTACTGGGGCGGCCTGCTGTATCTGGCCGTGTTCGGCTCGGTGATCGCCTTCGCCGCCTATTTCACCTTAATCCACCGCATCGGCGCGCACAAGGCCGTCTACATCGTCGTCGTCACGCCGGTGATCTCGGTGCTGCTGTCGATGCGCTTGGAACACTACCGGCCCGGTCTGGTCGAGCTGGCCGGCATGGTATTGTGCCTGTCCAGCGTGGCCTGGGCCTTGCGGCCCGACCCTCCGACGGCGGCCGCCGAACTCAACCTTGAAAGCGCAGCGTAGACCCATGACAGCATCGCAACTGACTATCCGCCCGGCCCAGCCGGACGACGTGGCCGCCATCTTCGGCATGATCCACGAACTGGCCGTATTCGAAAAACTCGAGCACATGATGGAGGGCAACGAGGCGATGCTGCGCGACAGCCTGTTCGGCGCCCATCCGGCCTGCGAGGCCCTGGTCGGCGAGGCCGACGGCGCGGTGCGCACCTTCGCCCTGTTTTTCCACAACTACTCCACCTTCCTTTGCCGCAAGGGCTTGTATCTGGAGGATCTGTACGTGAAGCAGGACAGCCGGGGCAAGGGCTACGGCAAGCAGATGCTGGCCGCGCTGGCGCAACTGGCTTTGCAGCGCGACTGCGGCCGCTTCGAATGGTCGGTGCTGGATTGGAACGCCAACGCCATCAGCTTCTACCAGGGCGTGGGCGCCGAACTGTTGCCGGATTGGCGTATCTGCCGCGTCACCGGCGACGCGCTGGCGCAGCTGTCGCGCGCCTGAGGCGCCGCTTAGGCACGACCTGCGGACAAAAAAAACCCCACGGGCGCCGGGCGCCTCGTGGGTGTAAGCCCTTGTCAGTGGGAGGGGAGATGAATCAACGGCCCCACTATAGCGCCGCCGTCGCTGAAAAACCCGCCTCCTTACATTTTCTTACGCCCGCTGACAGCTGCTTACATTCGGGCGCGCGGCGCGCTAGTGGCGCCGCGCCACCAGGCCGCCATGCATGCCTACCTGCTCCGGCGGACCGGCGCACTCCGCCGCGCGCCGAGCGCGCCGCCGCCATCCCCATGCCGCCAAGACGGCCCCCGATAGTAGTGCGATTGCCAGCATGCGATTACCCTCCTTTGCAAAGCGCCGTCGGCGCGGACCAAAAGAACAGGATGACATCTGGCGCGGCGGGCGCTTTGCGCTGGCACAAAGGTGCGGCGCGCCACTCCGCCGATGAATCCCGACAACTCCGCTTTCGGAACGTCCATTGATTCAGCGCAAAATGAAGCACCGGCGCCCTCGCAGAATGGACGAAGCCAAAACGTCCGGGAGAGCCATCATGACCAAGCTGTCGCCACTTGCCACCATCGTCTACAAGGCCTATCTGCGCTCGCGGCTGGACCGCTACACGCGCGACCTACAGGCCATCGCCGCCCAGCGCGAGAACGATTTCCACGCCGAACGCATCCTGCACCGCGAAGTCATCGAGGTGCGCACCAAGCTGCATTCGCTGTGAGCGGAGCGGGCGGTGTCGGCGCTAGGCCAGGGCGGACGGCGCGCGGCCCAGCAGGCGCTCGGCCAGTTCGAACACGCCCTGGGTCAGCAGCGCCAGCACGGCCGCCGGAATGGCGCCGGCCAGCAGCATGTCGTTGTCGTTCAGCGCCAGGCCGATGGTGATGCGCTCGCCGTAGCCGCCGGCGCCGATGAAGGCGGCGATGGTGGCGGTGCCCACGCTCATCACGGCGGCGGTCTTGACGCCGGCCAAGATCACCGGCAGCGCCAGCGGCAGCTCGATGCGCAGCAGGCGGTCGCGCGGGCGCAGGCCCAGCGCCATCGCCGCCAGGCGCAGGCCGGACGGCACCTGCAGCAGGCCGGTGCAGGTGTTGCGCACGATGGGCAGCAGCGCGTAGACGAACAGCGCGAGCAGCGCCGGCGCCGTGCCGATCATCCCCAGCAGCGGTATCAACAGGGCCAGCAGGGCCAGCGAGGGCACCGTCTGCAGCACGCCGACCAGCGCCAGCACCGCCTGGCGCAGTCGCGGCCGGTACGCCGCCAGCACGCCCAGCGGCACGCCGACGGCGCAGGCCAGCAGCACCGCCAGCGCGACCAGGGTCAGATGCTGGCGCGTCAGCGGCCACAAATCCCGATCGAACAATTTCTCCAGCAGGCCGGCGCGCGGCGCGGCAGCGCCGGCCCCGGACGTGGCCACGGTAGAGCTCGTGTCGGTGCCTGACCCCGACACGGTGGCGGCAGCGCCTCCGGCGGCGCCCTTCGCGGACGATGCAACGGCTGGGCTCGTGTCGGTGCCTGACCCCGACGCGGGCACAGCGGTGCCGCCGCCGGCGCCCTTCCCGGACTTGGCCACGGCTGGGCTCGTGTCGGTGCCTGACCCCGACACGGGCTCGGCCGCCGGCGGCGCGCCTTGGCCGGGCCGGGCCGGCGGGTGCGCCGCCAGCCAGGCGCGGGCGACGGCGGCGAAGCTTTGGCCGTCGATCTCGGCGGCGGCGTTCATGCCGATCATGTCGGCCGCGCTGATGCGCCCCTCCAGTTGCCGCAGGGCCTGCCAGGCGGCCGGGAAGCGGGTCGCCGCGTCGAGCCGGTACAGCAGCACGGCGTCGTAGCGCGGGAAGTGCCGGCGGTCGTCGTCCAGCACGCGCAGGCCGTATTGGCGGATCTTGGCGTCGGTCGAATAGATGTCGATCACGTCGACCTGGCGCCGCGCCAGCGCCTCGTAGGCGATGCCGTGGTCGAGGCCGGACGGGTGCTGGTGCAGGCCGTAGCGCCGCACCAGGCCGGGCCAGCCGTCGGCGCGGCCGATGAACTCGTGCGACAGGCCGAAGCGCAGCGTCGGCCGCGCCGCCAGTTCGCTCAGCGTGCGCACGTCGGCGTCGGCGCGCATGGCCAGCGCGTAGCTGTTGTTGAAGCCCAGCGGCACCGCCACGCCCAGGCCGAACGGCGCCAGCTCGCGGCGGATCTGCTCGAGCGGGGTGGCGTCCTTGTGCTTGAGGATCTCCAGGTCGATGGTGCCGAGGTATTCGGGGTAGACGTCGATTTTGCCGGCGCGCAGGGCCGCCAGCACGATGGCGGTGTTGCCCAGTCCGGGCAGATGCTCGCTGCGCGCGTGGGGCGCCGCCGTCTGCGTCAACAGCTCGCCGAGGATGTAGGACTCGGTGAAGCGCTTGGAGCCGATGTGCAGCGTGCCGGCCGGGCGCTCGGCGGCCGGCGCGGCTGCTGCGGACACCGCCGCCGGCGCGGCCACGGCGGCATCCAACGCCAGGCAGAGCAGCGCCAGCAAGGCGGCCTGCGCCAGCCGGGCGTAGCGGCCCGGGCCGAACGACCGGGTCAAGGCCGGCGGCCGGCGCGATAAGACGGCAAAGGGAGAAACAACGGCTGTGGTGCGCACGCACTCTCCGGTTGAGGTGAACAATCCGTCAGCTTACCACCGTCGACATCGCCGCGCCGACGGGCGGCGCCAACGTGCGCAAGCAAGCGCCGACGGACGGCGCCGCGCCTCAGGCGCCGGCGCGCAGCATGGCCGCCTTCAAGGCCTGGCCCAGCGTCTCGATGCTCTCCGACAGGTGGGCGCGGGTCTCGCGGCTGCCGGCACGGGCCAGCGCGGCGCGCAGCTCGCGCTGCAGCTCGATGGCGTTCTCGCGCTGCAGGCTGCGGGCGTCGGCCGGCGTCTCCAGCGAGGGCCGCAGCAGGATCGCCGTCAGCCGCTTCAGATGCTCGCGTTGCAGGTTGCGGCGCATGGTGGAGATCTCCTTGCCCTCCTTCAGCTCGCTCCACACCGCCGCCTGCACCGAGGCGTACAGTTCGCCCAGGCTCAGGCCCTGCGCCGCGTCGGCCAGCTTCTCCTGCGAGTCGAGCAGACGGGCCGCCACCTGGTCCGACAGCAGCTGGTCGAGCACCGCTTTTTGCAGCGTCAGCACGCGCGCGCCGACCGACACGTCGGGCCGGCCGCGCCCCTCGAACTGGTCGGCGCCCAGGCGGCTGACCAGGGCCGGCGCGAACTTGAAGCTGTCGGCCTTGAACAGGCTGTTGGTCAGCATGGCCAGCGCGGCGCGCTGGCGCGGCAGCGGCACCGGCGTGAAAGTGGCGCGGCCGGTGCCGGCGTGGTCGCGCAGGTAGGTCACGCCGCCGACGTACTTGACCACCACCGGCATGGTGCGCGAGAACTGGGCGAAGCCGAAGTCGAAGCTGCGCCGCAGCGCGGCGTAGCTCTCGCCCGGCTTGGGCTGGCGCGCCTGCACGCGGTCCCACAGCTCGCGCGACATGCTCAGCCGCTTCTGGTAGTAGGCCAGCGGATCGCTGCCCAGGTCGAACACGTTGACGTCGGGGTCGGAGTTGTAGCCGCCCGACTCCTGGTCGGTGCCGTAGGCCAGCTGCGGCTCGTTGGAGCGGCCGGCGATGCGCGCCAGCTCGTCCTTCTCCTGCGCCGGCTCGATCGGTTTGTAGGCGTACTCGATGGCCCAGTAGTCGTAGGGGCCGAGCGCCGAGCTGACGTACTCGCCCTGCTGCTCGCCCTTGAGCGCCAGGTTGAACGGCGTGTAGTCCATCACCGAGCCGCTCAGGCCGTGCACCTTGGTGAAGGCCGGGTCCTGCAGCTGCTGCATGCTGTAGATGGTCGACGAGCGGAAGTTGTGGCGCAGGCCCAGCGTGTGGCCGACCTCGTGCATGATCACCGAGCGCACGTAGGCCTGCGCCACCGCCTCGGCCTGCGGGCCGTCCATCGCCATCTCGCCGCGCGCCTCCAGCAGGCCCATGGCGAAGCCCAGCTCCTGCTCGGACTCCTGCAGGTAGGCGCACTGCGCCTCGCGCCGGCCGCCGGGCGGGGCCGCCGACAGCGCCGGGCCGTCCTCGGCCACCATGCGGCGCACGCGGCGGGCGAAGACGTCGGACATGGCGATGTCGGCGTCGAGGATCTCGCCGCTGCGCGGGTCGACCTGGTGCGGCCCGATGGCGAAGCCGACGTCGCTGCCGACGTACCAGCGGATCGAGGCGTGGCGCGCGTCCATGGTGTCGAAGCGGTCCTGCTCGCCCTGCTGGCGCACCTCGATGGCGTTCTTGAAGCCGATCCGCTCGAAGGCGGCGTTCCAGGCCAGCACGCCGTCGCGCACGGCGGCGCGGTACTTCTCGGGGATGTTCTTGTCGAGCCAGTAGACGATCGGCTGCTTGGGCTCGGACAGCGCCAGCGCCGGCTCGCGCTTCTCCAGCCGCCAGCGGTCGACCACGTGCGTGGCCAGGGTCGGCTTGACGTCGTCGGAGAAGTCGTAGCTGGTGCTGACGAAGTGGCCGATGCGGTCGTCGGCCGGACGCGGGTGCATCGGCTCGGCCGGCAGCGGCATGAAGCTGTAGTAGAAGCCGAGGAACATGCTGCGCGGGTCGGGCAAGGTGGTCGGCGCGCCGGGCATGGTCAGCGCCGCCGGCCCCAGCGGCAGCACCGGCAGCTTGGGCACCGCGTAGTGGGCATTGACGCTCAGGCCGGTTATCGCCGCGTCGGCGCGGATGGCGACGAAGCTGCTGTTGCGCGCGTCCGGCACGAAGGGGATGCGGTAGGCGTATTCGAGCCGGGTGGCATAGCCGGCGATGTCGCCGAACAGCAGCGCGTTGGCCTCGATCAGGACGGCGTGGCTTTGCGGGTGGGCCGCGCTGGCCACCGGCGCGTTGGCCAGCAGGCTGTCCGAGTAGGCCTGCGCCACCGTCAGCGCCTGCGGCGTGCCGCCGCGCGCGGCGTAGTCGGTGTTCTTGGCGATCAGCTGCACCAGGTTGCCGATGCGGTGGAAGTAGACCACGTGGCTCTCGCCCATCTGGCTGCCGTAGATGCCGCGCTCGCCTATCCCGCTCGGCATGTTGAGCGACATGAACATCGGTCGGTCGAAGTGCTCGGGGCGCAGCTCGAGCCATACCTTCTCGTCCTTCTGGTACAGGCCGAGGAAGCCGGGTATATGCGCGGCGCCCCGGCTCACCTCGGCGAAGGGCTTGGGCGCGCCGGCGGCGGCGACGGCCGCCGCCAGGATGGCCGCCTGCTGCGCCGGCGTGGCCGGACCCGCCGCCGGCGCGGGCGCCGGCGCGGCCGGCGCCACCGGGGTCGGCGGGGTCGGCGGGGTCGGCGGGGTCGGTGTCGGTTCCTGCGCCACGGCGCAAGCGCTCAGGGTCAGCAGGACGGCGAGGTGCAGCGACAGGCGGGGGACAGACGACGGCAAGGCGGGCATGGCGATCCGGGTACGAGAGCGTTTTACAAAGAAAACAACCGTAATAATGTACCCGAACGCCCGCGCCTTGGGCGGCTTTTTCGAGGGCCGCCTCTAATTCGCCAGCTGCGGCGCGCGCGCCACGCCGCCGTTGACCACCACCTGGCAGGGATTGAAGCCGATGGCGTAGGCCAGGTCGGCCGGGCGGGCGATGCGCCAGAGCGCGAAGTCGGCCCGCTTGCCCGGCGCCAGGCTGCCGATCTCGCCCTGCAGGCCGAGCGCGCGGGCGGCGTGGACGGTGCAGCCGGCCAACGCCTCGCGCGGCGTCAGGCGCCACAGCGTGCAGACCATGTTCATCGCCAGCAGCAGCGAAGTCATCGGCGAGGTGCCCGGGTTGCAGTCGGTCGCCACCGCCATCGCCACGCCGGCCGCGCGCAGCGCCGCCACCGGCGGCGGCGTGCTGTCGCGCAGGAAGTAGTAGGCGCCCGGCAGCAGCACCGCCACCGTGCCGGCGGCGGCCATGGCGGCCACGCCGGCCTCGCTCAAATGTTCCAGGTGGTCGGCCGACAGGCCGCCGTAGCGCGCCGCCAGCTCGGCGCCGCGCTGGTCGGACAACTGCTCGGCGTGCAGCTTGACCGGCAGGCCGTGGCGCCGCGCCGCCGCGAACACGCGCTCGGTCTGCGCGTTGGAGAAGCCGATGCGCTCGCAGAAGGCGTCGACGGCGTCGACCAGGCCCTCGGCGGCCAGCGGCGCGATCATCTCGCAGACCGCGTCGACGTAGTCGTCGGCGCGGCCGGCGAACTCCGGCGGCAGCGCGTGGGCGCCGAGGAAGGTGGTGGCCACCGCCACCGGCAGCACCTGGCCGAGGCGGCGCGCCACGCGCAGCATCTTCGCCTCGGACTCCAGGGTCAGGCCGTAGCCGGACTTGACCTCGATGGTGGTCACGCCCTCGGCCAGCAGGCTGGCCACGCGCGGCAGGCTTTGCGCCAGCAGCTCCTCCTCCGAGGCGGCGCGGGTGGCGCGCACGGTCGACATGATGCCGCCGCCGGCGCGGGCGATGTCCTCGTAGCTGGCGCCGTTCAGGCGCGCCTCGAACTCGTCGCTGCGGTTGCCGGCGTGGACGATGTGGCTGTGGCAGTCGATCAGGCCGGGCGTCAGCCAGCAGCCGGCGCCGTCGTGCGTGCGCGCGGCCGTGTGCGGCGGCAGCGCCGCGCGCGCGCCCAGCCAGGCGATGCGGCCGTCCTTGACGGCGATGGCGCCGTCAGGGATCTCGCCGTAGCCGTCGGCCGTGGCCATCGTCGCCAGGTGGACATTGGTGAACAGGACGTCCCATGCTGCAGTCATAGTGCTTGCCTTGCGCTGGTGGCGGCCGTTGCGAGCCGCCGTGGGTTGATTTTGGGGGCGGCTGTCTTGCCAGGCTGCGCCAAGACCACCCAACGGCAAAGAGCCAGGGTCAGACCCTGAGGGTCTGACCCTAGACTTGCGCCGCTGGGTCTTGCCGACGCCACCTCAGGCGGCGACGAGGTCGACGACGAACACGCTGGCCTGCGCCGCCTCCATGCGCCACTCCCGCTCGCCGCTCAGCAGCACGGCGTCGAAGCGCACCAGGGCGAGGCACTCCTGCTCGCTGCGCAGGGTCAGGCCCTCGCCGTCGGCCAGGAACAGCAGCGTGGTGCCGCTGCGCCGCGCCAGCGCCTGCTGGCCGCGCACCTCCTGCCGCTCCAGCTTGTGGCGGCAGCGGCCGCGCCGCGTCATCACGTTGAAGTCGGTGGTCGGGCCGCCGGCCACGGTGGCGTGCACCGCGTCCTCGCCGGCGAAGCAGACCACCGGCTCGTCGGCGCCGAGCACGACGCGCTCGCCGCCGAAGTCGAGCAGCACGCCGTCGCCGTCGACCAGCGCCAGCGTGCGGTCGATGCCGGGAAAGACCGAGAACGGTCCGCTCTGCGCGATGGTCGCCAGGCTGACGCGCCAGTCGAAGCCGTCGAAGCCGGCGCCGGGCGGGAAGACCATGATCTCGGTGGTGCTGCCGCCGCCGTTCTTCCACGGCGCCGGACGCAGGCTGGCGTATTGGATCAATTGGGTCATCGGAACTCCCTCAGTTCGGCCAGGGTTTGCTTGAAGCGCGCGGCGATGGCCTGCTGCGCCACGTGGCGGCCGTCGCGCACCGCCCACTGGCCGCCGACCATGACGTCCTTGACCAGGTTGTCGTTGCCGCTGAAGATGAAGCTGCCGAGCACCTCGTCGAGCGCCAGCCCGAACAAATTCGGATGGGCGTCGTCGAGCACGATCAGGTCGGCGCGCTTGCCCACCGCCAGCGCGCCCAGCGGCCGGCCGGAGGCCTGCGCGCCGCCCTGCAGGGCGCCCTGCCAGAGGAAGTCGCCGACGTTGCGCTGTTCGGCCGAGACGGCGATGTTGCGGCGCAGGTGCTGCAGGCGCTGGCCGTACTCCAGCCAGCGCAGCTCCTCGACGGCGCTCTGCGAGATGTGGCTGTCGCTGCCGATGCCGAAGCGGCCGCCGGCGGCGAGGAAGTCCTCCAGCGGGAACAGGCCGTCGCCCAGGTTGGCCTCGGTGGTCGGGCACAGCCCGGCCACGGCGCCGCTGGCGGCGATGTTGTCGACCTCGTCGCGCATCAGGTGGGTGGCGTGGATCAGGCACCAGCGCTCATCGACGTCGACCTGGTCGAGCAGCCACTGCACCGGCCGGCGCCCGCTCCAGTCGACCGATTGCGCCACCTCCTGCTTCTGCTCGGCGATGTGGATGTGCACCGGCCGCTCGTCCGGCAGCGCCAGCAGCACCTCGTTGATCTGCGCCACCGAGGCGGCGCGCAGCGAGTGCGGCGCCACGCCGACCTCGGTCTGCTTGTCGCGCAGCGGCTCGAGCGCCTCGACGATGCGCAGCACGTCGTCCGGATTGGTGCGGAAGCGCTGCTGCTCCGGCTTGAGCGCGCTCTCGCCGAAGCCCGAATAGCTATATAAAACCGGCAGCATGGTGAGGCCGATGCCGGCCAGGCGCGCCGCCGCGACGACCCGTTCGGCCGTCTCGGCCGGACGCGGATACATGGCGCCGTCCGGCGCGCGCTGGACATAGTGGAACTCGCAAACGGCCGTGTAGCCGTGGCGCAGGCATTCGGAAAACAGCTGGGCGGCGATCGCCTCGATGTGCTCGGGCGTGATGTTGCGGGCGAAGCGGTACATCAAATCGCGCCAGGTCCAGAAGCTGTCCGGGCCGTCGCCGGCCTTTTCGGTGCGCCCGCCCAGCGCCCGCTGGAAGCTGTGCGAATGCAGGTTGACCATGCCGGGCAGCGCGTACTGCGCCGTCTCCACGCCGGCCGGCTGGGCCGCGCCGACGGTCACGCCGGCCAGGTCGCCGCCGGCGTCCCATTCAAGCAGCACGTCGTGGCGCCAGCCCTCGGGCAGCAGGGCGTGGCGGGCGAACAGGCGGCTCATCGGCGCGCCCAGTCGGCGGCGGCGCGCGTCATGGTCGCCAGCAGCGGCTGGACCTGCTGCGCCAGGTCGGCGCGGTAGCCGAACGGCGCGCTCTCGTCCATGTAGGTGGACTGGCACATCTCCAGCTGGATGGCGTGCACGCCCGACTTGGGTTGGCCGTAGTGGCGGGTGATGTGGCCGCCCTTGAAGCGGCCGTTGACCGCCACCGTGTAGCGCTGCTGCGCCAGCGCCGACTCGACGACGGCGGCGCGCAGGCCGTAGTCGCAGCTGCTGCCGTCGGCGGTGCCGAAGTTCAGGTCGGGCAGCTTGCCCTCGAAGAAGCGCGGCACCCGCGAGGCGATCGAATGGGCGTCCCACAGCACCACCGTGCCGTGCAGCGCCAGCATGCGCTCCAACTCGGCGCGCAACTGGCGGTGGTAGGGCTCCCAGTACAGCGGCAGGCGGCGCAGCGCCTCCTGCTGGTCGGGCTGGTAGCCGCCGGCGTACAGCGGCTGGCGGTGGAAGGTGTCGACCGGGCACAGGCCGGTGGTGTCCTGGCCCGGGTAGAGGTTGGTGTTCTCCGGCGGCCGGTTCAGGTCGATCACATAGCGCGACCAGCGCGCCGCCAGGGTCGACGCGCCCATCTGCTCGAGGAAGCCGTACAACTGGGCCAGGTGCCAGTCGGTGTCGGCCTTCTCGGCGGCGGCCGGCGTCATGCGCGCGGCGAGCTCGTCGGGGATGTCGGTGCCGACGTGGGGCATCGACACCAACAAGGGAATACTGCCTGCTTTGAATTTGAAGTCCATCTGATCGTTCCCTCAATCCGGGCCGCTGCTTACGGGTGCAGCGGCGTGAACAAACTCTTGCACGAGGCGCTCAGCTCGCCCTTCAACACCATCTGCTTGGCCGCCTCGATGTCCGGCGCGAAGAAGCGGTCGGCGTCGAAGAAGGGCACGTCCTTGCGCAGCTGGGCGTGCACATACTCCAGTTGCGGCGAGGTCTTCAGCGGACGGTGGAAGTCGATGCCCTGGGCGGCGGCCAGCAACTCGATACCGACGATGACAGCCGTATTGTGCGCCATATCGTCGAGCCGGCGCGCCGCGAAGGTGGCCATGCTGACATGGTCCTCCTGGTTGGCCGAGGTGGGGATCGAGTCGACGCTGGCCGGGTGGGCCAGCGACTTGTTCTCCGAGGCCAGCGCGGCGGCGGTGACGTGGGCGATCATGAAGCCGGAGTTGACGCCGGGGTCGCGCACCAGGAAGGGCGGCAGGCCCGACAGGGTGGCGTCGATCAGCAGGGCGATGCGGCGCTCGGAGATGCTGCCGATTTCGGCGATGGCCAGCGCCAGCGTGTCGGCGGCGAAGGCCACCGGCTCGGCGTGGAAGTTGCCGCCCGAGACGATCTGCGCCAGGCCGCCGGCGGCGTCCGGGAAGATCAAAGGATTGTCGGTGACGGCGTTGGCCTCGATCAGCAGGGTGCGCGCGGCGTTGGCGATCAGGTCCATGCAGGCCCCCATCACCTGCGGCTGGCAGCGCAGGCAGTACGGGTCCTGCACGCGCTCGTCGCCGACCAGGTGCGAGGCGCGGATCGCGCTGCCGCTGACCAGCTGGCGGTAGATGGCGGCGGCGGCGATCTGGCCGGGCTGGCCGCGCACCTCGTGGACGCGGGCGTCGAACGGCGAGTCGCTGCCCTTGGCGGCGTCGATCGACAGCGCGCCGGTGACCATGCCGGCCTCCAGCAGGCGCTCGGCCATGAACAGGCCGTGCAGCGCCAGCGCGGTCGACACCTGGGTGCCGTTGATCAGCGCCAGGCCCTCCTTGGCGGCCAGCACCACCGGCGCGATGCCGGCGGCCTTGAGCGCGTCGGCCGCCTGCAGCAGCTGACCATTGACACGCACCTCGCCCACGCCCAGCATGGCCAGGGTCATGTGCGACAGCGGCGCCAGGTCGCCCGAGGCGCCCACCGAGCCCTTGGCCGGGATGGCCGGCATGATGCCGGCGTTGTACAGCGCGATCAGGGTGTCGACGATCAGCGGACGCACGCCGGAGAAGCCGCGCGCCAGCGAGCCGATCTTCATCAGCAGGATCAGGCGCACCACGGCGTCCGACACCAGCGCGCCGGTGCCCACCGAGTGCGACAGGATCAGGTTGCGCTGCAGTTGTTCCAGCTTCTCGTCCGGGATGCGGGTCTTGGCCAGCAGGCCGAAGCCGGTGTTGATGCCGTAGGCGGCGTCGCCCTTGGCGACGATGGCCTGCACGGCGGCGGCCGAGGCGGCGATCACCGGATAGGCCTCGGCGGACAGGGCCAGCTTGCCGGCGCTGGTCCACACGGCGCGCAGGTCGGACAGGGTCATCTTGCCCGGCAGGAGGGTCAGGGTGTTGGTGGCTTGTGTCATTGAATTCGCTTTCGTGTGGATTTACTTGATCATGGGGAGGTTCAGGTGGTTGCGCTTGGCGCACGCCACCGCCGTCTCGTAGCCGGCGTCGGCGTGGCGCATCACGCCCGAGCCGCTGTCGTTGACCAGCACGCGGGCAAGGCGCTTGGCCGCAGCGTCGGTGCCGTCGGCGACGATCACCACGCCGGAGTGCTGCGAGTATCCCATGCCGACGCCGCCGCCGTGGTGCAGCGAGACCCAGGTGGCGCCGCCGGCGGTGTTGAGCAGCGCGTTCAGCAGCGGCCAGTCGGAGACGGCGTCGGTGCCGTCCTTCATGCTCTCGGTTTCGCGGTTGGGGCTGGCCACCGAGCCGGTGTCCAGGTGGTCGCGGCCGATGACGATGGGCGCCTTCAGCTCGCCGCTGCGCACCATCTCGTTGAAGGCCAGGCCGGCGATGTGGCGCTCGCCCAGTCCCAGCCAGCAAATGCGCGCCGGCAGGCCCTGGAAGGCGATGCGCTCGCGCGCCATGTCGAGCCAGTGGTGCACCTGCTTATGGTGCGGGAACAGCTCCTTGATCTTGGCGTCGGTCTTGTAGATGTCCTCCGGATCGCCCGACAGCGCCACCCAGCGGAACGGGCCGCGGCCCTCGCAGAACTGGGGCCGGATGTAGGCCGGCACGAAGCCGGGGAAGTCGAAGGCCTTGGCGACGCCGTGGTCGAAGGCGACCTGGCGGATGTTGTTGCCGTAGTCGACCACCTTGGCGCCCAGCGCCTGGAACTCCAGCATGGCCCGCACGTGCACGGCGCAGGACTCGGTGGCGGCGGCGGTCAGGGCGGCGTGGCGGGCGCTGTCCTGCTGCGCCGCCTTCCACTCGGCCACGCTCCAGCCGAGCGGCAGGTAGCCGTTGATCAGGTCGTGCGCCGAGGTCTGGTCGGTGACCATGTCGGGCACCACGCCGCCGGCCTTGGCGCGCCGGACCAGCTCCGGCAGCACCTCGGCGGCGTTGCCCAGCAGGCCGATGGAGATGGCGTCGCCGGCCGCCTTGTGCAGCTTGATCAGCTCGATGGCCTCGTCGATGCTGGCGGCCTGCTTGTCGAGGTAGCGGGTGCGCAGGCGGAAGTCGATGCTGCTCTGCTGGCACTCGATGGTCAGCGACACGGCGCCGGCCATGGTGGCGGCCAGCGGCTGCGCGCCGCCCATGCCGCCCAGGCCGGCGGTGAGCACCCAGCGGCCCTTGAGGTCGCCGCCGAAGTGCTGGCGGCCGGCCTCGGCGAAGGTCTCGTAGGTGCCCTGGACGATGCCCTGGGTGCCGATGTAGATCCAGCTGCCGGCCGTCATCTGGCCGTACATGAACAGGCCCTTGCGGTCGAGTTCGTTGAAGTGCTCCCAGTTGGCCCACTTCGGCACCAGGTTGGAGTTGGCGATCAGCACGCGCGGCGCGTCGGCGTGGGTCTGGAACACGCCGACCGGCTTGCCCGACTGGATCAGCAATGTCTGGTCGTCCTCCAGCTCGCGCAGCGAGGCGAGGATCTGGTCGTAGCAGGCCCAGTTGCGGGCGGCGCGGCCGATGCCGCCGTACACCACCAGGTGCTTGGGATTTTCCGCCACCTCCTTGTCCAGGTTGTTCTGGATCATGCGGTAGGCCGCCTCGGCGCCCCAGTTCTTGCAGCTCAGTTCGGGGCCGCGCGGGGCGCGGATGTCGCGGCTGGCGTCAAAACGCGGATCGTTGTCCAGGCTGCTCGAAGGGGTGGTCATGGTGGCTCCTCAGGTTGGTGGGGCGGGCCGGCGCGCGGACGCGAAGGTCCATGCGCCGGCCCGCGCATCCTTGAAGGATAGGTTGTCTATACAACCAAGTCAACCGGTTTTTTGTTTCTTAGTTGACAAAAGATAACATGCCTCTCCGGCCTTCCGGGCGATCCTATCCCAACGGGAAAATACCGATTGCGATAACGGAGGAGGCCATGCAAACGCACGTCAAGCGGCTCCACGGCGATTGGGACCTGGGCTTCGCGCTGGACAAACACATGCTGAAGAGCGTCTACATTGGCGACGATGAGTATGGCCATGCGCGCTTCGACAACACGCGCACACCGGCGGGCGAAGCCTTGTACCAATTGAAATATGAGGAACACTGGGACCAGGCGAAACTTCTTGCCCAGGCTGTTCATGAAGACATTTGCCCTCACCTGCCCGACATTGGCATGGTGGTTCCGATGCCGCCGAGTCAATATCGCCAACGCCAACCGGTCACAGAAGTGGCAGCGCACTTGGCGATGCTCCTTGACGTACCCATGTTCGAGAATTTCCTCCTGAGGCAACGCACCGGCGCAAAGCTCAAAGATATGCATACACGTGAAGACAAGGATGCCGCGTTGAAGGGTAAAATCACTCTGGGGCACACATTTCGTGGCGAGGGCCGGTGGAATGCTCTGCTGCTGGACGACTTGCACGACACGGGCGCATCGTTGAATGCAGCCTGCGAGGCGCTGCGCGCATGTGAGAAAATCGCCAAGGTATATGTGGCCGCGTTCACCTGGAAACGACCGAAATGACTACCGTATTTATCGCCGGATCGATCAACATCAAACACCTGCACGCCAAGGCGCAGACACGGATGATGAACATCGTTGTTGGCGATTACGCGGTGCTGGTTGGCGACGCCGATGGGGTGGACACGGCCATACAGAAATTCCTTCACGAGAACGGCGCGCGCAATACCACCGTCTACTGCGCGGGCGGCAAGCCACGCAACAATATCGGCGGCTGGCCAGTGCATGGCGTCACCTCCTACCACCCCAAGGGCAGCCGCGCCTACTTCACCGCCAAGGATATCGAAATGGCCGAAGCGGCGGATGTCGGCCTAATGATTTGGGATGCAAAAAGCACCGGCACACTGAGTAATGTCATCGAGCTACTCAGCCGCAAGAAGAACTCGCTGGTCTTCCTCGACAAGGAAAAGCAGTTTCACAAGGTGAGCAATATCGATGAACTGGAAGCACTCGTCGGACGGATGGCCGACGCCGACCGCATGAAGGCCGACAGCAAGATCGGGCTGCTAGACCGCATCGCCGCTTTGCGCTCCCGCGCGCTGCAGATGGACATCCTGCAGCGCACGGCGGAAGCACTTTCACTGGACGACTGAGCCGCCGCGCCCTCCCCGCCCTACTTCTGGAACACCCGCTTGCCGGCCACCCAGGTTTGCAGCACCTCGATTTTGCCGATCCGCTCGGCCGGCACGCTGAACAAGTCCCGCTCGGTGACGATGAAGTCGGCCCACTTGCCCGGCTCCAGCGAGCCGATCACCTTCTCCTGGTGCGCCGCGTAGGCCGCGTCCAGGGTGAAGCAGCGCAGCGCCTCGGTCAGCGTCACGGCCTGCCGCTTGTACCAGCCGCCGGCCGGCACGCCGGCGTTGTTCTGCCGCGTGACGGCGGCGTGGATGCCCTCGAAGGGATTGGGCGACTCGATCGGGAAGTCCGAGCCGCAGGCGATCCTCGAGCCCTGCGCCAGGAAAGTGCGCCAGGCGTAGGCGCCCTTGATGCGCTGCGGGCCGACGCGCTGCTCGGCCATGTTCTGGTCCGAGGTGGCGTGGGTCGGCTGCATCGACGGGATCACGCCCAGCGTCTTGAAGCGCGGGATGTCCTCCAGCGCCACCACCTGGGCGTGCTCGACGCGGTGGCGCAGCGCGCCGTTGTGGTACTTGGCGATCAGCGCCTGGTAGCCGTCGAGGATCTGGCGGTTGCCGGCGTCGCCGATGGCGTGCACGTTGACCTGGTAGCCGGCCTTCATCGCCTTCTCCATGCGCGCCCGCATCTCGGCGTCCTTGTGGAACAGCAGGCCGCTGGTCGACGGCATGTCGCTGTACGGCGCCAGCAGCGCGGCGCCACGGCTGCCCAGCGCGCCGTCGGAGACCAGCTTGACGGCGCGCAGCGCGTACATGTCGCCGGCGTAGGAATTGAGCGGTCCCTTGGCCGACAGGGCGTCGAAGTCGGCGCCGGTGTCGAAGATCATGGCGTAGACGCGGGCGCTCAGCTTGCCCTGGTCGGCGTAGCTGCGGAACAGCGCGTCCTCGCCGGCGCCGATGCCGGCGTCGTGCACGCTGGTCAGGCCGACCCGCGCCAGGCCGGCCAGGGCGCCGTCGAGGGCGGCGCGCTGCTCGGCCACGGTGGGCGCCGGCAGCACGCGGTCGACCAGCTCCATGGCGCCGTCGACCAGCACGCCGGTGGCGTCGCCGGCGGCGTCGCGCTCGATCTTGCCGCCGGCCGGGTCGGGCGTGTCGCGCGTGATGCCGGCCAGTTGCAGGGCGCGGCTGTTGGCCCAGCCGGCGTGGCCGTCGACGCGGCGCAGCCAGACCGGCCGCGCCGCCTCGGCGCCGTCCAGCTCGGCGGCGGTGGGGAAGCGGCCCAGCCGCCAGATCTCCTGGTTCCAGCCGTTGCCGATCAACCAGCTGCGTTGCGGCTGGGCGCGGCCGAACTCGGCCACGGTTTTCAGCGCGCCGGCCAGCGAGGTGGAGCTGTACAACTCGATGCCGGCGGCGATCTGGCCCAGGCCGAAGACGTGGCCGTGGGCGTCGATCAGGCCGGGCAGCAGGCCCTTGCCGCCCAGGTCGATGTGGCGCGCGCCGGGCGCCTTGGCGGCCACCCGCTTGGCGTCGCCGACGGCGACGATCTTGCCGGCGTCGTCGAAGGCCAGCGAGGAGAAGGCGACCAGCTTGCCGGCGGCGTTCAGGGTGTGGCCCTTGGCGTTGTCGATCACGGTGGCGGCGCGCGCCGGCGCGCTGGCGGCGGCGATGGTGGCCAACGCGGCCAGGACGGACATGGAACACTGCAGTTTTTTCAGGCGCATCGACTCTCTCCGCTGGGAAGCCGCGCCGGTAGGCGCGGCGCTTCACACGGAGCAGAGTGTAGCGAGTTTTGCGCGCCGTTCCAACTGCGGCGTGCTTGGGCCGCTAGGCAGCGAGGGTGCGGTCCGCCTGCAGCCATGCTAAGAGAACCCAACGGCGCACATCGAGGGTCAGACCCTAGGGTCTGACCCTGGCTCGCCGCCGTCGGCCGGTCTTGCGGCCGCTGGCGTCTTGAGTGGTTAGAAGATCCCTTGCAGCGACACCGACAGCAGTTTGGAGTCGCCGAAGAAGGGATAGCTGTAGTGCGACTTGTCCTTGCTGACGTCGTACTGCAGCTTGAGCGCGGTGTTCTTGCGGAAGTCCCAGCGCAGCGACAGGTACTGCGTGTTGCGCCCCTCGATCGGCTCGGTCACCGTGCGGTAGCGCGAGAAGGTGACCATCGGCGTCCAGGCGCCGTACTGGTAGCCGACGCCGACCAGCGCGTACTTGTAGATGTTGTTGATGCCCTTGGCGGCGTCGACCTGCTCGTAGCGGTCCACCTCCGACTTGATCAGCCAGTTTTTGTAGTCCATATTGGCCGACAGGCCCATGATGCGCGTGCCCTGGCCGTCCACCAGCATGGTGCGGCCGCCGCCGGGCGCGTCCTGCCAGGTGCTGGCCTTGTACCACATGGTCATGGCGCGCACGTCGACCACGCCGTTGTTGGCCGTGACCGAGCCGCCGACGATGTTCTTCCACGACTCGTGGGTCGGCGTGGTGTAGTAGATCAGTGTGTCGTAGGCGTCGTTCTTCTGCGTGTACTCGCCGCCCCAGACGTGGAAGGTGGCGGCCCAGTCGGAGGCGCCGAGCTGGGTGCGGTAGCTGGCGTTGGCGCCCTGGTAGGCGTAGATCGGCCAGCCGTAGACGTCCGGCGCCGGCCGCACCCACGGGTAGGCGTAGCCGATGTACAGGTAGTCGCTGTAGTAGTACAACGGAATGCGGAACTGGCCGGCCTGGAAGGTCCAGGCCGAGTCGGCCGAGGGCTGCCAGGTCAGGTAGGCCCAGTCCAGCGTCGGCCGCGAGCCGTGGTTCGGGTTGCGCGCGCGCGCCACCAACTGCGCCGTGGCCGACAGCGTCGGCGAGAACTCCTTCTTGATCTGCACGCCGACCAGCGACTCCTGGTCGACCTGCCAGCCCTCGCTCTTTTGGTAGACCGAGGTGTATTCCCAGCCCTGCATGGTGCACGGGCACTGCCACTGCTGGTAGCTCCACGGCGCGCTGCTGCCCTGCGCCGAGCCGCTCAGCACCTTGCCGGCGGTGAGGTTGTAGAAGCCGGTGAGCCTGAGCGAGCCGTCCTCGGCCAGGTCGATCGCGGCGGCGCTGCCGGCGGCCAGCGAGGCGATCGCCCAGGCCATGATTGTCTTTTTCATCGAGCTGTCTCCAAATGGGGGAAGAATGGGGCCGGGCCGGGTCAGGGGACGGTGGCGACCACCTTGACGCTGTCGTCGAGCGCCGCCTTTTCGATGTAGCCGATGGCGTTGAGGTTGGCGCTGACGGCCTTCTTCACCTCGGCGCTGGTCTTGTACTCCTTGGGCGCCTTGCCCTTGGCGGTGAAGACGATCTTCGACCAGATCGCCTCGACCTGGGCCGGCGACTTCTCCAGCACCTTCTGGCAGAACTCGGCGCGGATGGCCGTGCCCTCGGCCTGCTCGACCGGCGTGAACAGCACCGAGCCGCCGAGGAAGAACTGCGCCGCCTGCGAGGGGAACATGCGGCTGGCCGGGTTCTGCGGATTGACGATGATGACCAGCTCGGCCGAGGCCGGCGCGGCCAGCGCGGCCAACACCAGCATGGGCACGGCGCGTTGAAGAAGACGTTTCATCTGGACTCCTGTGTGGAACGGGAACGATGCATCACGGGGCCAGTGTATTCCCGCCGAACGGCTCAATGATTTCACAATGGAAACTTCTAGCGGAATTTTCCGTTGGATGTTTCAGATCCACAACACAGCCGGGCCGCCTGCGCCCCGGGCAAGGCGGGTACAATGCAGCCTTCCTTGCCCACTCCCCGTCCCCCGTGCAAAGTCGTCAACTCTATTTCCGCCTGCTGCGGCAATTCCGCCCCTACGGCCCGATCGTCGGCGCCACGCTGCTGGCCGTGGGCATCGCCTCGGCCACCGACGTGCTGCTGATCCGCCAACTACAAAACGTGGTCGACGCGCTGGCGCCCGGCAGCGCCATGGGCGGCATGGCCGGCGCCCGTGGCGGCGCCGCCGGCGGCCTGCTCGGCATGGTGCAGGGCTGGCTGCACGCGCTGCTGCCGAACGAGCCGTCGAAGGCGGCGCTGTGGGCCATCCCCGCCATCATCTGCGGCCTGGCGCTGGTGCGCATGCTGTCGACCTTCTCCGGCGACTACGGCGCGGCCTGGTTGAGCAGCCGGGTGCAGGCCAACCTGCGCGAGTCGATGTTCTCCCGCGTGCTGCGCCTGCCCAACAAGTTCTACGACAACTCCTCGACCGGCACCACGCTGTCGCAGATCGCCTACGACGCCAGCCAGGTGTCGCAGGCCGGCCTGAACGTGCTCAACGTGCTGGTGCGCGACTCGGTGGCCACGGTCGGCTACCTGCTGTCGTTGTTCGCCATCGACTGGCAGTTGGCGCTGTTCTGCCTCGGCCTGCTGCCGCTGGTGGCCATCATCGTCACCTTCGCCGGCCGGCGCATGCGCCACCTGAGCCAGAGCGCGCAGCAGGCCATGGGCGAGCTGACCAATGTGCTCGACGAGAGCATCAGCGGCCAGCGCGTGGTGAAGATCTTCGGCGGCCAGCCATACGAGCAGCGCCGCTTCGACCGCGTGGTCAAGCTGAACCGCCAGCTGGCCGTCAAGCACGCCGCCACCGCCGCGCTCAACTCCGGCGTCATCATGCTGTTGGTCGGCATCACGCTGTCGTCGGTGATCTACTTCGCGCTGCTGCGCGCCCAGGCCGGCGCGCTGTCGCCGGGCGCCTTCGTCGCCTTCATGGGCTCGCTGATGGCGATGCAGACGCCGATCAAGAACCTGACCAAGGTCAACGAGCCGCTGCAGCGCGGCCTGGCCGCCGCCGAATCGGTGTTCGGCCTGATCGACATCGCCACCGAGACCGACACCGGCACGCTGGCGCCGGCGCGCACCGAGGGCCGTTTGTCGCTGCAATCGGTCGGCTTCCACTACCAGGCCGGCGACGCCGACAGCCGCCCCGCCCTGCACCAGGTGTCGCTCGACATCGCCGCCGGCGAAACGGTGGCGCTGGTGGGCAGCTCGGGCAGCGGCAAGACCACCCTGGCCAGCCTGCTGCCGCGCTTCTACGACGTCAGCAGCGGCGCCATCCTGCTCGACGGCGTCGACCTGCGCGACTACCAGCTGGCCGCGCTACGCCGGCAGATCGCCCTGGTCAGCCAGGACGTAGTGTTGTTCAACGACACGCTGGCGGCCAACATCGCCTACGGCGACCCGGAGCCGTCGCTGGCGCGGGTCGAGGCGGCGGCGCGCGCCGCCCACGCCCACGAGTTCATCGAACGCCAGCCGCAGGGCTACCAGACCGCCGTCGGCGAGAACGGCCTGCGTCTGTCCGGCGGCCAGCGCCAGCGCCTGGCCATCGCCCGCGCGCTGTACAAGGACGCGCCCATCCTGATCCTCGACGAGGCCACCAGCGCGCTCGACACCGAGTCGGAACGGCTGGTGCAGGCGGCGCTGGAGGTGCTGATGCGCGGCCGCACCACGGTGGTCATCGCGCACCGCCTGTCGACCATCGAGAACGCCGACCGCATCGTCGTGCTCGACGGCGGCCGCATCGCCGAGATGGGCAGCCACACGGCCCTGCTGGCCAAGGGCGGCCTGTACGCGCGGCTGTACCAGACGCAGAAGAGCGTGCAGGGCGAGGCGCAGCCGGTCTGAGCCGCCGCGCTGGGCACCGGCCACGCAAAAACGCCGCACGGTAGCAATACTGTGCGGCGTTTTTGCATGCCGGGGTATGGGCTGCCTGGAAGGGGCCACACGCCCCTCTGGTAAACCTTCTCCTTTTACTTCTCTTTTTCTCTTTTTCCTTCTCTTTTCTTCTGCTTTTCCATTCACCGGAAAAAAGAGAAGAAAAAAGAAGGAAATAGTGGAAAGCAGTGGCAAAAAGAGAGGGTTTACCAGAGGGACTTGGCGCGGCGCCCGCCCGCCTCTCCTGCGCTCAGCTGGCGTCGTGGAAGATCAGGCCCAGCGTGTGGCGTCGGCCGGAAAGCAGCCGGCTGACGCCGTGCCGCATGTTGACGCGGTACACGCCGCGCCCGCCCGACACCGGCCGCTGCGCCACCGGGAAGACGACGGCGTCGCCGCGCGTCAGCGGCACCACCTCGGCGCGCGACTGCATGCGCGGACGCTGCTCGGTCAGCACGAACTGGCCGCCGTCGAAGTCCTCGCCCGGCTGCGACAATAGCACGGCGACCTGCAAGGGGAACACCTCGTCGCCGTACAGGTCCTGGTGCAGGCAGTTGTAGTCGCCGGCGCGGTATTGCAGCAGCAGCGGCGTGGGGCGCGGCTGGCCGGCGGCGTGGCACTGCGTCAGATAATCGGCGTGTTCGGCCGGGAAGCGCGGTGCCAGCCCCAAAGCCGCCTGCCAGCGGTTGGCAATGGCGGCCAGCGGCTGGTAGAAGGCGCGGCGCAGCGCCGCCACCGGCGCCGGCAGCGGATAGGCGAAGTACTGGTACTCGCCCCTGCCAAAGCCGTGCCGCTCCATCACCACCCGGCTGCGGAACAGCGCGGGCTCGGTGTAGCTGGCCGCCAGCCGGGCGCACTCGGCCGGCGACAACAGGCCGGGCAGCAGCGCGCAGCCGAATTCGTCCAGCTCCGCTTCGATCGCCGGCCAATCCAGCTCCGCCACCCGCCTCACTTGCCGGCCTCGCGTTCGAGCAGCGCGGCCTTGCGCTCGACGCCCCAGCGGTAGCCGGACAGGGCGCCGTCGTTGCGCACCACGCGGTGGCAGGGAATCGCCACCGCCAGCGCGTTGGCGGCGCAGGCGCCGGCCACGGCGCGCGCGCCCTTGGGCAGGCCGACCAGGGCGGCCAGCTCGGTGTAGCTGACGGTGCGGCCGGGCGGAATCTCGCGCAGCGCCTGCCAAACGCGCTGCTGGAAGGCGGTGCCGCGCACGTCGAGCGGCAGGTCGAGGCCGATGCCGGGCGCCTCGACCAGGCCCACCACGCGCGCCACCACCTGCTCGTAGTCGGCCTCGGCACCGAGCAGCTCGGCGCGCGGGAAGCGGTCCTGCAGGTCGCGCGCCAGCGCATCCGGGTCGTCGCCCAGCAGGATGGCGCAGATGCCCTTGTCGGTGCTGGCCACCAGGATCGCGCCGAGCGAGCAGGCGGCGATGGCGAAGCGGATCGCCGCGCCGCTGCCGCCGGCGCGGAAGGCGCTCGGCGTCATGCCCAGCGCGGCCGGCGAGGCGGCGTAGAAGCGGCCGCTGGAGTTGAAGCCGCTGGCGTAGATCGCCTCGGTGACGGAGGCCTCCTGGTTCAAACCGTCCTGCATGCGGCGGGCGCGCTGCGCCACCGCCCAGGCCTTCGGCGTCATGCCGGTGTGCTGCTTGAAGACGCGGTGGAAGTGGAAGCGGCTCAGGCCGACGGCGGCGGCCAGGCTGTCCAGGTCGGGCGCCTGCTCGGCCTGGTCGATCAGGCGGCAGGCCCGCGCCACCAGCGCCGCCTGGCGCTCGGCCAGCGGCGGCTGCTCCGGCTTGCAGCGCAGGCAGGGGCGGAAGCCGGCCAGCTCGGCGGCGGCGCCGCTGTCGTGGAAGGCGACGTTGCGGCGCAGCGCCGGCCGCGCCGCGCAGGACGGCCGGCAGTAGACGCCGGTGCTGCGCACGGAATAGTAGAACAGGCCGTCGGCGGCGGCGTCGCGCGCCTGCACGGCGGCCCAGCGCTGCTCCTCGCTGCGGTAGGCGGCCGTGTCGGCGGCCGGCGTCGCGCTTTTCATCAGGCTGTGCTTCATGCTGCTGCTCCCTTGGATGATGTTCAATGCTGCCATCTTAGCCAGCGGCGCGGCGCCCGCCACCCCGTTGCTTGCTTTCGAATTCGCCCCGCCCGGCCCGGCCCCGGGCCGTCCCGCCACTAGGACGGCCGCGCCGGCGATGCTAAAATGGCCGCAGCCGCCCAGCTCGGGCGCGCCTTCGGAGAAGCCGTTTGGACGACCATACAACGCAAGAGCACACCCCGATCTTCCAACGCATCAAGGACTACCTGCTGGCGCAAATCGCCGCCGGCACTTGGAAGGAGGGCGACGTGATCCCCTCCGAACAGGCGCTGGTCAAGCAGTTCGGCGTCTCGCGCATGACCGTCAACCGCGCCGTGCGCGAGCTCACCACCGAGCAGGTGTTGACGCGCCGCCAGGGCGCCGGCACCTACGTGGCGCAGCAAAAATACCAGGCCACGCTGCTCGAGATCAAGAGCATCGCCGACGAAATCCGCGCCCGCGGCCACGCCCACCGCTCCAGCCTGCAACTGCTCGAACGCGGCCGCGCCGGCGAGCTGTTGGCCAAGCAATTCGACCTGGCGCCGGCGCTGCCGCTGTTCCATTCGATCATCGTACACTACGAGAACGGCGTGCCGATCCAGGTCGAGGACCGCTGGGTCAACCCGCTGTGCGCGCCCGACTACATGCAGCAGGACTTCGCCAGCATCACCCCCAACGAGTACCTGATGGCGGCCGCGCCGTTGCAGGGCGCCACCTACAGCATCGAGGCGCTGGCGGCGCCGCGCGACATCGCCGAGATGCTGGCCATCGACACGCGCCAGGCCTGCCTGGTGCTCAAGCGGCAGACCCGCTCGGCCGGCCAGGTGGCCTCGATCGCCACCATGTGGCACCCCGGCCACCGCTACCAGTTCGCCGGCAGCTTCGCCTGAGGCCGGCGGCGGCGGCGGCGCCGGCGCTTGAAAGAATATTTCATTTACTTGCTTGCGATGAAATATCCTTTCAGCGCCGCCGGCGCCCGCCGGCCTAGCATATTTCGGCCGCGCCGAATCTCTCCGTTTGTCACGCCGGGCCCCGCAAAGGCGGCCTTTTCAAGGAAACTTTCAGGCCGAAACCGACCCCGTCGCGGCGCGCGAAAAGTTAACACTATAGGCAATTCTTCAATGCTATAGTGGCCCGGATCGGCCATCGGCCGGCCGCCGCTGTGGCGCGGCGACCACCACTTCGACGTTGAAAGGGAAGCTCTTGCTGCACCGTCTTTTGCCACCTCGCGCGCTGCGCCGGCCGCCGTCCGGACGCGGCCTGGCCGCCTGCGCGGTGGCCTGGGCCGTGTTCTGCCTGGCGCCCGGCGGCGCGCTGGCGGCCGAGAAGGTCAGCGTGCAGCTGCAGTGGCAGCACCAGTTCCAGTTCGCCGGCTACTACGCGGCGCAGGACCAGGGCTACTACCGCGAGGCCGGCCTCGACGTCTCGCTGCACGAGGCGCAGCCCGGCGTCGACGCGGTGCAGAAGGTGGTCGACGGCCATTCCCAGTACGGCACCGGCAGCAGCAGCCTGCTGCTCAGCCGCAGCCTGGGCCAGCCGGTGGTGGTGCTGGCCTCGATCTTCCAGCACTCCGGCGCCGCCCTGCTGCTGCGCCTGGACGCCGACGGCAAGCGGCGCCCCTGGGCCGGCAGCCGCGTCATGCTGGCCAACAACAACGAGGAGCTCACCGCCTACCTGAAGAAGCAGGGCGTGCGCCTCGACAGCCTGTTCCTGGTGCCGCACAGCTACCGCCTCGACGACTTCCTCGAGGGCAAGGTCGACGCCTACGCCGCCTACAGCACCGAGGAGCCCTTCCTGCTGCAGCACGCCAACGTCGGCTACGAGCTGGTGTCGCCGCGCGCGGCCGGCGTCGACTTCTACGGCGACAACCTGTACACCACCGAGAGCGAGCTGCGCGAGCATCCGGCGCGCGCCGCCGCGATGCGCGCGGCGACCCTGCGCGGCTGGCGCTACGCCATGGCGCACCAGGGCGAGATCGCCGACCTGATCCGCGCCCGCTACCCCAACCGGCACAGCCGCGAGCACCTGCTGTTCGAGGCCCAGGCCACCGCGCCGCTGCTCGAGCAGGAGCTCATCGAGCTGGGCTACAGCAACCCGGAGCGCTGGCGCGCCATCGCCGCCACCTACGTCGAGCTGGGCATGCTGCCGGCCGGCTTCTCGCTGCAGGGCTTCCTGTACGCGCCGGCCGAGCCGCCCGCGCTGGCGCGCTGGGCCGGCGCCGCGCTGGCCGTGCTGCTGCTGGGCGGCGGCGTCGGCCTGCTGCGCCAGCGCCGCCTGGCCGGCGCGCTGCGCCTGGCCCGCTCGCGCCTGGACGGCGCCGAGCGCGCCGCCGCCCTGGCGCTGCAGGGCGCCGGCGAAGGCGTGTGGGACTGGCAGGTGCAGCCGCGCCGGCTGAGCCTGTCGCCGCGCTACGGCGAGCTGCTCGGCTACGCCGCCGGCGCCTTCGCCCCCGGCCCGGACGACTGGATCGAGCACGTCCACCCGGACGACCGCGAGCGGGTCGAACGCGACATCGCCGGCTACCTGGGCGCGGCGGCGCGGCCGGACGGCGCCTTCGCCAGCGAGTACCGGATGCGCTGCCGCGACGGCGGCTGGAAGTGGGTGCTCGGCCGCGGCATGGTGGTCGAGCGCGACGCCGGCGGCCGGCCGCTGCGCGCCAGCGGCACGCTGAGCGACATCAGCGAGCGCCGCGCCGCCGAGGCGGCGCGCGTCTGCGCCATCGTCGACGCCACGCCCGGCGCCATGCTGGTGGCCGACAAGGCCGGCCGGGTGCGCCACGCCAACGCCGCCGCGCTGCGCTGCCTGGGCTACGCCGGCGGCGCCCTGGCCGGCCTGTCGCTCGACCAGTTGGTGCCCGACGCCATGCGCAGCAACGGCCGCGGCCGCGAGCTGTTCGCCCGGCCGCAGCTGCCCGGCCGCGTGCTGACGGCGCAGCGCGCCGACGGCAGCCGCTTCCCGGCGATGGTGCACCTGTCGCCGCTGAGCCTGGCCGGCGAGGAGCTGGCCCTGATGGCGCTGCGCGACATGACCCAGCGCAAGCGCGCCGAGGAGGCCCTGCACGCCAGCTCGGAGCGCTACCGGCTGATCGTCCAGACCGCCGCCGAGGGGGTCTGGATGACCGGCGCCGACGACCTGACCAGCTTCGTCAACCCGACCATGGCGCGCATGCTCGGCTACCAGCCGGAGCAGATGGTCGGCCGCGCCATGCGCGAGTTCATGGACGAGGAGGGCCACGCCCTGCTGCAGGAGCACCTGCGGCGGCGCGCCAGCGGCCTGGCCGGGCAGAGCGACGTGCGCTTCTTCCGCCAGGACGGCGCCTCGGTCTGGGGCCTGCTGTCGACCACCGTGGTCAACGCCGACAACGGCGCCTACGCCGGCACCCTGGCGATGGTCACCGACATCACCGCGCGGCGCCTGGCCGAGGTGGCGCTGCGCAACTCGAGCCAGCGCATGGCCTCGATCTTCAACGCCGTCAGCGACGGCCTGGTGGTGCTCAACGCCGACGGCGCCATCCTCGAGAGCAACGCGGCGGCCGTGCGCATGCTGGCCGGCGCCGCCGGCGCCCGCCTGTGGGACGGCGTGCGCGAGGACGGCAGCGCGGTCGAGCCGGCCAGCCACCCGGTGCAGCTGGCGCTGGTGTCGGGCGTCTCGGTGCGCGACGCCGTGATGGGCGTGCGCCGCGCCGACGGCGCGCTGACCTGGCTGTCGGTCAACGCCGAGCCGATCTGCGACGAGACGGCCAGCGTCACCCTGGTGGTGGCCAGCCTGACCGACATCAGCGAGCGCAAACGCAGCGCCGACGCGCTGCGGCGCAGCGAGCAACGGCTGCAGGAGATCATCCAGATGATGCCCAGCGGCCTGTTCATCAAGGACAGCGCCGGCCGCTACCTGCTGATGAACCGCGCCTGCGAGCAGCAGTTCGGCTTCGGCTTCGCCGAGCTGGCCGACGGCGACGACAGCGCCATGCACAGCGCCGAGACGCTGGCGCGCTACCGCGCCACCGACCGCAACGCCTTCGCCGGCCGCGTGCTGATCGACTTCGAGGAGCTGATCTGGAACCGCCAGCTGAACCAGCAGCGCCACCTGCGGGTGTTCAAGAAGCCGGTCTACGACGAGCAGGGCGCGCCGGCCTATTTGATCGGCATGTCGATCGACATCACCGACAGCAAGCAGGCCGAGCACGCGCTGCGCGAACTCAACGAGCATCTGGAGGAGCGCGTGGCGCAGCGCACCGAGCAGCTGGGCCAGGCCAAGCAGCTGGCCGAGGAGGCCAGCCTGGCCAAGGGCCAGTTCCTGGCCAACATGAGCCACGAGATCCGCACGCCGATGAACGGGGTGATCGGCATGGCCTACCTGGCGCTGAAGACCGACCTCGACCCGCGCCAGCGCGACTACCTGGAGAAGATCCGCTTCGCCGGCGAGCACCTGCTCGGCATCATCGACGACATCCTCGACATCTCCAAGATCGAGGCCGGCAAGCTGGAGATCGAGCAGGTCGACTTCTCGCTCGACCATGTCATGCAGACCCTGACCACGGTGGTCGCGCCGAAGGCGGCCAGCCGCGAACTCGAGCTGGTGTTCGAGCTGGCGCCGGACCTGCCGGCCATGCTGCGCGGCGACCCGCTGCGCCTGGGCCAGGTGCTGATCAACTACACCAACAACGCCATCAAGTTCAGCGAGAAGGGCCGCATCGAGATCCGCGTGCGCCAGGTGGTGGGCGACGCCGCCAGCTGCCTGCTGCGCTTCGAGGTGAGCGACCACGGCATCGGCCTGTCCGAGGCCGAGATGGACAAGCTGTTCCAGTCCTTCCAGCAGGCCGACACCTCGACCACCCGCGAGTACGGCGGCACCGGCCTGGGCCTGGCCATCTGCAAGCAGCTGGCCCAGCTGATGGGCGGCGACGTCGGCGTCGCCAGCCGGCCCGGCGAGGGCAGCACCTTCTGGTTCACCGCCCGCCTCGGCGTGGCGCACGGCAGCGTGCCGGCGCTGATCCACCAGGTCAACGACGCCGCCGCCGCCCTGCTGGCCAGCGCGCGCAGCGCCGCCGTGATGGACGCGCTGCGCCACGCCCGCATCCTGCTGGTCGAGGACAACACCTTCAACCAGCAGATCGCGCTGGAGATGCTGGAGGAGGTCGGCGCCTCGGTGTGCCTGGCCAACAACGGCGTCGAGGCCCTCGAGCTGCTGCGCCAGACCGCCTTCGACTGCGTGCTGATGGACGTGCAGATGCCGCTGATGGACGGCCTCGAGGCGACCCGCCGCATCCGCGCCGAGCCGCGCCTGGGCGGCCTGCGCGTGCTGGCCATGACCGCCACCGCCACCAGCGAGGACCGGGTGCGCTGCCTGGCCGCCGGCATGGACGACTTCATCTCCAAGCCGATCCAGCCGGCGCTGATGTACCAGACCATCGCCAACTGGCTGCCCGAGCGCGCCGCCGGCGCCGAGGCGGCGGCCGCGCCGGCGCCGGGCGCGGCGCGGCCGGCGGCCGCCTTCAAGGCCACCCTGGGCGGCGACCCGGCGGTGATCGACCTGACCATCCTGGCCAAGCTGCTCGGCTACCACCCGCAGAAGGTGCGCAAGTTCGCCTTCAAGTTCCTGCAGACCACCCAGGACGGCCTGGCCGAGATGGACACGGCGCTGGCGCGCGGCGACATCGACGCCATGCGCGCGCTGGGCCACCGCATCAAGGCCTCGGCGCGCACCGTCGGCGCGCTCGGCATGGCCGAGCTGCTGCAGGCGATGGAGGAGCTGCCGCCCGGCCCCGACGAGGCGCTGCGCGGCGGCGCCCTGCTGGCGCGCCTGTGGCCGCTGCTCGAGCAGGTGACCGAGCACGTGATGACCAACACCACCTTCGCCAACGACGACTGAGCCATGCCATCGACCACCGCCCCCACCGCCGCGGCGCAGACCGACAGCGACGCCGCCCCCGCAACGCGCGCCGCGGCGCACCCCGGCCTGTGCGTGCTGGTGGTCGACGACGACGCCTTCCAGCGCGCCCTGCTGCGCGAGCTGCTCGCCGAGCTGGGCGTGGGCACGGTGCTGCTGGCCGCCGACGGCGCCGCCGGCGTGGCCGCCTACGACGCCACCCGGCCGCGCCCGGACGCGGTGATCTCCGACCTGTGCATGCCCGGCGAGGACGGCTTCGCCCTGCTCGACGCGCTGGCCGCGCGCCGCTTCGGCGGCGGCCTGATCCTGATGTCCGGCCAGGAGACCCGGCTGCTGCAGTCGGCCCGCCTGATGGCCCAGTTCCACCAGTTGCAGCTGCTGGCGGCGCTGCCCAAGCCGGTCAGCCGGCTGGCGCTGTGCCAGGCGCTCGAACGACTGTATTGAGGCCGACGCGCGCGCCACGGGCAACGCCCCAGGGTCAGACCCTAGGGTCTGACCCTATGCTGACCCTATGCTGCCCCCATGCTCCCGCCGCAGGATCTGCCACCCGGCCGGGGCCATATCAAGCCACACCACAATAGAAACCAACTATTTATACAATCTGGCACACATTTCCGAAAAATGGGTTATTATTTCAGCCATCCCCGCCTGCCTACCTTCTTGCCACCCCTTCCAGAACATTGAATTTGCACCCATTGCCTCCATCTGCTGCCCGTAGTCCGGCAACGTTGATGGCGATTGCAGACAAGAATGGCATGATCCCCAGGCGTTATTGATCCCACACTGACCCTCATTTGAGGAAAACATGAGCGAAAATATCAAACACATTACCGATGCCTCCTTCGACGCCGACGTGCTCAAGTCCGACCGCCCAGTGCTGGTCGACTTCTGGGCCGAGTGGTGCGGTCCCTGCAAGGCCATCGGCCCGATCCTGGAAGAAGTGGCGAAAGAGTACGACGGCAAGATCCTGATCGCCAAGATGGACGTCGACGCCAACCAGGGCGTGCCGGCCAAGTTCGGCATCCGCGGCATCCCGACCTTGATCCTGTTCAAGAACGGCGTGGCGGCGGCGCAGAAGGTCGGCGCGATGGCGAAAGGCCAGCTGACCTCTTTCATCGACAGCAATATTTAAGTAAGATCGTGGACGCGGCCGGCCGAGCGCACGCCGCGTCCATGATGTAAGGCAGCACCGGCAGCGAAAAACAAGAACACAATCGGCAGCACAGGCAGCAAACTAAGACGGCGCCGCGCCCGCGACGCCATCCGATCGGCAGGGTCGCCACGGCGCCCATATTGATTAACACCACGCAGTTCCCTCCCCTACCTTTACTTCCCGTCACGGGACACTCAACACATATGCATCTATCTGAATTGAAGGCCTTACACGTCTCGGCCCTGCTGGAGATGGCGATCGGTCTGGATATCGACAACGCGGCGCGTCTGCGCAAACAGGAATTGATGTTTGCGATCCTGAAAAAGCGCGCGAAATCCGGCGAACAAATCTTCGGCGACGGCGCCCTCGAGGTGCTGCCCGACGGCTTCGGCTTCCTGCGTTCGCCCGACGCCAGCTACATGGCCTCGACCGACGACATCTACATCTCGCCGTCGCAGATCCGCCGCTTCAACCTGCACACCGGCGACTCCATCGAGGGCGAGGTGCGCACGCCGAAGGACGGCGAGCGCTACTTCGCGCTGGTCAAGGTCGACAAGGTCAACGGCGAATCGCCGGAGATGTCGAAGCACCGCATCCTGTTCGAGAACCTGACGCCGCTGCACCCGAACGAGCCGCTGCGCCTGGAGCGCGAGATGAACGGCCAGGAAAACATCACCGGCCGCATCGTCGACCTGATCTCGCCGATCGGCAAGGGCCAGCGCGGCCTGCTGGTGGCCTCGCCCAAGTCGGGCAAGTCGGTCATGCTGCAGCACATCGCCCACGCCATCACCGCCAACCACCCCGACGTCACCCTGATCGTGCTGCTGATCGACGAGCGCCCGGAGGAAGTGACCGAGATGCAACGCTCGGTGCGCGGCGAAGTGGTCGCCTCGACCTTCGACGAACCGGCCACCCGCCACGTCCAGGTCGCCGAGATGGTGCTGGAAAAGGCCAAGCGCCTGGTTGAAATGAAAAAAGACGTGGTGATCCTGCTCGACTCGATCACCCGCCTGGCGCGCGCCTACAACACCGTGATCCCGGCCTCGGGCAAGGTGCTGACCGGCGGTGTCGACGCCAACGCGCTGCAACGTCCGAAGCGCTTCTTCGGCGCCGCCCGCAACATCGAGGAGGGCGGCTCGCTGACCATCATCGCCACCGCGCTGATCGAAACCGGCTCGCGCATGGACGACGTGATCTACGAGGAATTCAAGGGCACCGGCAACATGGAGGTGCACCTGGAGCGCCGCCTGGCCGAGAAGCGGGTCTACCCGGCGATCAACCTGAACAAGTCCGGCACGCGCCGCGAGGAGTTGCTGATCAAGCCGGACCAGTTGCAGAAGATCTGGATCCTGCGCAAGCTGCTGTACTCGATGGACGAGATCGAGGCGATGGAGTTCATCCTCGACAAGATGAAGGCCACCAAGACCAACGGTGAGTTCTTCGACATGATGCGCCGCGGCGGCTAAGCCGGCCGGGCATCGACAAGGGGCGGCGTCCGCAGGGGCGCCGCCCTTTTTTATCGTCCCGCCGGCGGCCTGTCCCGAGGGTCAGACCCTGAGGGTCTGACCCTGGCTCGGCGGCCGTGGCGGGCCAGCTTGCCGCCCCCGGCAAAGCGCTGTATAATCCACGGTTGCATTAATTTAAACCCTGGCAAGTGATCGGCAATCGGGTCAAGAAGCAAGACGACCGACGAAGTGCTGTTTGGCTACCTACCCATCTAAGGCATCCCATGAAGACCGATATCCATCCAGAATACCGCGAAGTTGTTTTCCACGACCTGTCGTGCGATTTCAAATTCGTCACCCGTTCGACCATCAACACCCGCGAAAAGATCACCCTCGACGGTAAAGAGTACCCACTGGTCAAGATCGAGGTGTCGGCTGAATCGCACCCGTTCTACACCGGCAAGCACAAGATCGTCGACACCGCCGGCCGCGTCGAGAAGTTCCGTCAGAAATTCGGTTCCGTCGGTTCGAAAACCGCCATCGCAGCAGGCTAATTTCCGCCGCTTCGAACAAAAAGGCAGCCTCGGCTGCCTTTTTTTGTCTGTCGCTGTCCGCGCCCGTGTTTTCCTGCATACTGCCGTCTACCTCCCTATTGCACACTGATCGATGAAGCCAGTCCGACTTCCCGCCGCCGCCACCCTGGCCCTGCCCCGCTGGGCGCTGTTCGCCCTCGGCCTGCTCTACATCCTGCCCGGCCTGATCGGCCGCGACCCGTGGAAGAACGACGACGCCGCCAGCTTCGGCGCGATGTGGACGATGGCCCAGGGCGGCTGGCAGGACTGGCTGTGGCCCAACATCGCCGGCCTCAGCGTCACCGACGAGGGGCCGCTGGCCTTCTGGCTGGGCGCGCTCGGCATCAAGCTGTTCGGCTGGCTGCTGGGCGACGTTCTGGGCGCCCGCGTCGCCACCGGGCTGGTGTTCCTACTCGGCGTGGCCGCCGTCTGGTACGCCGCCTTCAACCTGGGCCGGCGCCCCGACGCCCAGCCGCTGCGCCTGGCCTTCGGCGGCCAGCCCGAGCCGCGCGACTTCGGCCGCACCCTGGCCGACGCCGCCGTGCTGATCTACCTGGGCAGCCTGGGCCTGCTGCTGCACAGCCACGAGACCACCGCCGAGGCGCTGCAGGTGTCGCTGGTGGCGCTGCTGGTCTACCGCGCCGTGCGCTACGTCGAGCGGGCCTCGCTGCGCAACGCCGCCCTGGTCGGCCTGGCGCTCGGCCTGCTGAGCCTGAACCGCGGCTGGCTGACGCCGGCCGCGCTGAGCCTGGCGCTGCTGCTGTGCACCCGCTTCCTCGGCCTGCCGCCGGGCCGCGCCCTGCGCGACCTGGCCGCCGCCGCCGCCGTCGCCGTGGCCATCGCCGCGCTGTGGCTGCTGCCGGCCCATCTGCTGCGGCCCTACCAGCAAACCCCGCTGGCCGGCTGGCTGGCGCTGGGCGGCGCCCAGCTGGCGCTGCCGACGGTGCTGTCGTTGAAGTTCTTCTTCCGCGTCGGCACCTGGTTCTTCTGGCCCGCCTGGCCCTTCGCCGGCTGGGCCGTGTACGCCTGGCGCCGCCAGCGCCACGTGCTGCACATCGTGGTGCCGCTCAGCTTCGTCATCATGGCCGCGCTGCTCACCCTGTTCCACCCGAATCCCGAACAGGGCCAGTTGCTGGCCCTGCTGCCGCCGCTGGCCATCATGGCCGCCTTCGGCCTGCTGACCATGAAGCGCGGCGCCATCAACGCCATCGACTGGTTCTCGGTGATGGCGCTGACCCTGTGCGCCGCCGTCATCTGGATCTTCTGGATCGCCAAGCTGACCGGCTGGCCGGCCCAGGCCGCCAAGAACGCGCTCAAGCTGGTGCCCGGCTTCAAGCCCGAGCTGGGCCTGCTGGCCTTTATCGTCGCCGCCGCCGCCACCTGCGGCTGGATCGCCCTGGTGCACTGGCGCCTGTCGCGCCAGCCGGCCGTGCTGTGGCGCGCCGTGGTGCTGTCCTCCGGCGGCCTGATCCTGATCTGGATCTTGCTGATGACGCTGTTCCTGCCGGACATGAACTACAGCAAGAGCTACGCCAGCGTGGCGCGCCAGATCGCCGACAAGCTGCCGCCCGGCGCCGGCTGCATCGAAACCAACGTCGGCCCGGCGCAGCGCGCCTCCTTCGCCTACTACGCCCACCTGCCGTTCACCGGCGTCGAGGGCGGCCGCTGCGAACTGCTGCTGCTGCAGGACAGCGTGCGCCTGCGCGACGACCGCGAGATCGCGGCGCAGCACCGTGGCAAGCAATGGCAACTGCTGTGGGAGGGCCGCCGGCCGTCCGACCGCGAGGAACGCTTCCGCCTGTACCGCCGCGCCGACTGAGCGCGGCCCACTGAGCAGAAACAACAGGGGCGGCCGCATGGCCGCCCCTGTTGTTTCTGCTTGGTCGTTCGGTTTTATTGCACCAAGGAAAACTATTGCGAATAGATAAATGTTATCATTCGACTTCGCAATTCCCAGCAATTGCGAACACCGATCCATTTGCCTTCGCGAGATGCAACATGAAAAAAACCTTCATCGCCGGCTGCGCCGGCGCGGCGCTGCTGTGCCTGTCCAACGCCCATGCCGAAAACTACTATGTCGGCGTCGGCGTCGCCGCCGTGCCGTTCAAGTTCGACGGGCCGGGCTTCGACCAAGGCAGCGACGGCCGCAAGGCCGACGCCAAGCTGTTCGCCGGCTATACCTTCGACCAGAACTGGGGCGTCGAACTGGGCTACGTCAACTTCCGCACGGCCGCCCACCAGAGCGACACCGTGGTGCCCGGCAGCAAAGCGCACCAATACGTCTCAAACCGGGGCAGCTCCCTGTATGCCGCCGCCAAGGCCCGCGTCGCCCTCGGCGCGCAACTGTCGGCCTACGGCAAGCTTGGCCTGGCGCGCAACCACTATCGCTACGACGCCAACATCAGCATCAACGCGGAGCACCACGCCACCCACGGCAGCGAAAACCGCACCGGCGTCTACGCCGCGCTCGGCCTGCAGTACCAAGTGCTGCCCAACGTCGGCCTCGGCCTGGAGTTCGAGCATTTGGGCAAAAGCTCCCAGGTCTACGGCGTGAAGAGCAACGCCGTCTCGGCCAACCTCAGCTACGCCTTCTAAGCGACGCCGCGCCGCTGGGCGCGGCTCACACCTTCATCGGCAGGATCACCATCTGCAAGCCCTCCAGATGCAGGCGGCGCTGCACCGCCAGCGCCGCCTGGTTGTGCAGGATGCGCGTCATCCAGTTGTCGGTCGAGAAGATCAGTTTGCTGGTGAAGAAGATCGCGTGCGGGAACTCCTCGCTGATCTGCTCGCACAAGCGGGTCACCTCGTCGACCGCGTCGGTGCCGAAGCCCAGGTAGGACGCCGAGGCCATGTGGTGGCTGTGGCAGAAGTCGACGAAATACTCCAGCGTCTCGGCCGCCTCGCTGCGCATCTGTTCGAGCGCGCCCTCGCCGCCGTAGGCGTGCGAATCGACGGTGCGCGCGTTGACGAACAAAAAATTCTTGAAGTGGCCGGGGAACATGCGCTGCACCCACAGCAGCGCGTGCAGCCCGCCGCCGCGCGAGGTGCCGACGATGAACACGGCGGTCTGGTCGTCCGGCTGCGGCTCGACCGGCTCCGGGTTGGGGCCGAAGGGCTGGCTGGCGAACACCTCGTCGACCGAGTGGATGGCCTGCTTGGTCTGCTGGTAGTGCTTGCGCACGACGATGCACAGGCCGGCGATGGCGGCGATGATGACGATGGTGGCCCAGCCGCCGCCGGCGAAGCGCTCGACCAGCAATATCGCCAGGATGCCGGCGCAGATGACGAAACCGGCCGCCGACAGCATCAGCCGGCGCAGCCAGTGCGTGCCACGGCGGCGGTTGCGCGCCCAGTACAGGCACAGGCCGAACAGCGAGATGGCGAAGGTCAGGAACACCGAGATCGAATACAGCACCACCAGCAGGGTCACGCTGCCGCCGGTCCAGAACAGGATGGCCAGTGCGGCCAGGCCCATCACCAGGATGCCGTTCTGCGTCACCAGCCGGGTCGACAGGTAGCGGAACTTGTGCGGCACCCAGGAGTCCGCCGCCATGTTCGACAGCACCGACGGGCCGCCGAGGAAGCCGGTGTTGGCGGCGACGAACAGCAGGCCGGCCTCGAAGGCCAGCACCACCACCAGCAGCACCTGGTTGAGCAGCGGCCCGCCCAGGCCCATGCTGGCGATGATGGTCTTGAAGGTCGAGGCGTTGAGGGTCTCGCCGGCCACCGGCTTGGCGTCCCACAGCAGGTACAGCAGGATGATGCCGCCGGCCGTGAAGGCCAGCGACAGCGCCATGTACAGCATCGTCACCTTGCCGGTGCGCACGCGCGGCTCGGCCAGCAGGTTGACGTTGTTCGACACCGCCTCCAGCCCGGTGTAGGTGCCGCCGCCCTGCGAATAGGCCAGCAGCAGCATGCCGGCCACGCCGGTCCAGCCGATCTGCGTGGCCAGCTGGCCGGTCTCGGCCAGCGTGGTTGGCACCAGCTCGGGCAGGTGCGAGGCGTGGGCGACAATGCCGTAAACGATCAACACCAAATGGGTGGCGACGAAGCCGAGGAAGATCGGCAGCAGGATCTGGATCGCCTCCTTCAGGCCGCGCAGGTTCATCACGATCAGCAGGCCGATGAAGAAGGCCTCGGCCCACAGCTTGTAGGGCTGGAAGCCGAGCGGCAGGAAGGAGGCCAGCGCGTCGACGCCGGAGGCGATCGAGATGGCGATGGTGAGCACGTAGTCGAGGATCAGGGCGCAGCCGGAGATCAGGCCCATGTAGGGGCCGACCAGGCGCGTGGCGACGCGGTAGCCGCCGCCGCCGGTGGGGAACAGCTCGATCACCTGGTTGTAGGCCAGCGCGATGATGAACACCGTGACGGCGGTGGCGATGGCCATGTACAGGCCGAGGTGGGTGTGGGCGCCGAGCGCCTTGAAGGTCTCCTCCGGGCCGTAGGACGAGGAGGACAGGCCGTCCGCGCCGAGGCCGACCCAGGCCAGAAAGGCCACCAGCGCCATCGAGTGGCGGGTTTCGCTCTTCATCGGGTCGAGCGGCTTGCCGAGGATGATCTCGCGGATCTTGCTGTTGTTCATGCGGGAACGCCGGACCTGCCGGCCGTTGCGGGGGGGGGAGCAGAGATGATACCCGCTTCGCCCGGGCCTGGAATGTTTGCACAAATATAAAAATTCCGAACCAGGGTTGCCGGATGCGGCTAAATCAGTGATAATGCCAGTCGCGTTGCCCGAGTGATGGAATTGGTAGACGTAGCGGACTCAAAATCCGCCGCCGCAAGGCGTGCCGGTTCAAGTCCGGCCTCGGGCACCACCAAACACCGACAGACGGCCCTCAGCGATGAGGGCCGTTTTGTTTTGTGGCGCGCTGCCGCAAACGCCCCCGCCGTTTGGCCGCTCGGCGCCAGCAAACTCCGCCTACCGTACGCAGCACGTATGCCTACGATCACTCCTGCCGCCAGCCGGGCACATTGACGTAATACTTTGTCGCCTTGCCTATGCCGCGCGAGATCAGCGCGCCGTTGCCCAGCAAGTCGCCCAAGTCCCGTGTCGCGCTCGCCTTCGACGTGCCCGTGATCTTGCAATACTTCTCCGCCGTCAAACCGCCGAGGAAGCCGCCGTCGCCGGCGTCGAGCAGCTTGCGCAGCGCTTTGCATTGCCGCTCATTGAAACGATGCGCCGCGTGCGCGGCCCAAAAACGCGCCTTCTCCAGCGCCCGGTCGATCACCGCCTCGGACTTGACGCAGGCCTCGGAAAACTGGTCGGCGAACCACCGCACCCATGCCGTCACATCGCCGTCGCCCCGCTGCGCCGCATTCAGCGCCGCATAGTAGGCCTTGCGATTCTGCTCCAGTTGGTGCGACATGCAGTAGATCCTGGTCCCCGAGCGCGCGTCCTGCGCAATCGCCATATCCATGATCGCGCGGCCGATCCGGCCGTTGCCGTCCTCGAAGGGATGTATCGCCTCGAACCACAGATGCGCGATGGCCGCGCGCACAATGCCGTCCTCGCCGCCAGACGCATTGAACCATGCCAGGAAGCGCGCCATCTCGGCCGGCACGCGGCGAGAGTCCGGGGCGAGGTAATGCACCTGCTCATGTCCGGGACGGCCACTGACGATCTGCATCGCATCGCTAAAGCTGCGAAATTTCCCCACCTCGATATGCTGGATACCGGAAGTACCACCAGGGAAAAGCGCCGACTGCCAGCGGCACAAGCGATCCGCGTCCAACGCAACGGTATAATTGTGCAAGGCGTCCTGCATCACGTCGACCAATCCATCAATATGCCGCGACGACTGGCCGGCACTCGCGATGCCCAGCATGCGCATGACCGACGAACGCACCTGCTCGACATCGAGCTGCTGCCCCTCAATCGCGGCGGTCGCGACAACCTCCCCCACCCAGATGTCGTTGACCACCTGGGCGAATGCGTCGGCGGCCAAGCCGACCGCCTGCGCCTTGCCGAGCACCCGCCCCTGTTGCAGCCGCGCCCGCGCCAAGGCGTCGGCCAAGGCCTGAGTGTCATAGGTCCAGGCGGGCCAGGTCGGCAGTTGCCACACATAGGCATTGCCAGGAGAGGTAGCCATAGTCAATTCACATCAATTTATGAGCCGTATTTCGAGTATATACGGCTCACACCAACGCAGCCTGCTGTGTTGTCGTGTTGCCTTCAGTGCAGCGCCTCGTCACGGTAGACTTCCTTGCCGCCCACCACGGTTTGCAAGACCTTGATGTTGGCGATGTCCTCGGCCGGGATGGTGAAGAAGTTGCGGTCGAGGACGATCAGGTCGGCCAGCTTGCCCACCTCCAGCGAGCCGGTTTGCGCCTCCTGGCGCAGCGTGTAGGCGGCGTTGATCGTGATGGCGCGCAGCGCGGCGGCGCGCGGCAGGCCGGGCTGGGCGCCGAGCCGGCCGGCGAACTCGGCGCCGGCGTCCGGCGCCGCCGTGCGCGTCACGCCGACCTTCAGCGCGAACCACTGGTCGAGCGCGTCGACCGGCCAGTCGCTGCCGAAGGCGACACGGGCGCCGGCGTCGAGCAGCAGCGCCTGCGGCTCGACCAGGGCGTAGCGCTGCGGCCCCATGTACGGTTGCAGCGCGCCCACCGTGTCCGGCGCCGGCTTGGCCCACTGGAAGGACAGCACGGCGGTGGTGTCGAGCGCGGCGAAGCGGGCCAGGTCGGCCGGGTCGACGATCTCGTCGTGCGCCAGCGCCGGCCGCGCGGCGCGGCCCTCCGGCGTGGCGCGCAGCGCGGCGATGGCGTCGAGCGCCTGGCGCACGGCGCCGTCGCCGTCGACGTGGATGTGCGGGTCGATGCGCGCCCGGGCCAGCTCGCCCAGCACGCCGCGCAGCGCGGCCGGCGCGAAGTAGGCGGCCGGTCCGGTGCTGTCGCCCGGCACCCAGTGCGGCTGCTGCGGCGTGCCCTTGTCGACGTAGTAGGGCGCCAGCATGGTGCCGCTCAGCGCCGGCGCGGCGATCACGCCGTCCATGAACAACTTGGCGTGGCGCACCTGCATCGACGGCGCGACGCGGGTCGGCCCCTGGTCGTAGCGGCGCGCCTGCGCCAGCAGCGCGGCCACCGCCTTGGCCGGCGCGGCGCCCTGCTCCGGCGCGATCAGCACGGCGAAGTGGCCGCGCGCGCTCAGCTCGCCGCGCCGCTGCAGCTGGCGGAAGGCGGTCATGGTTTCCGGGTCGGTGTAGGCGTCGAGGAAGCTGGTCACGCCCTGGCGGCGCATGGCGGCCAGCGCGGCGCGCGAGGCGGCCAGGTTCTCGGCCGGGGTCAGCGGCGGCAGGTGCTGCATCACCAGCTCCTGGGCGGCGTCCTCCAGCAGGCCGCTGGCCTCGCCGCCGGCGTCGCGCACGATCTTGCCGGCCACCGGGTCGGGCGTGTCGCGGCCGATGCCGGCCAGCTCCAGCGCGCGGCGGTTGACCAGCGCCGAGTGGCCGAAGGACGAGCGCACCACCACCGGGCGCGCGGTGTTCAAGGCGTCGAGCGTGGCGGCGCTGGTGGCCACGCCGTCCGGCTGCATGCCCTGCTGGAACCAGTTGACCACCACCAGCCAGCGCTTGGCGTCGGCGCCCTTGTCCCGGTCGAGGCAGGCCTGGATACGCGCCTGGAACTGCGCCACCGTCAGCGCGGCGTAGTTCAGATTGCAGTTGAGCAGACGCGCGCCGCCCGATTGCGGATGCATGTGGCCGTCGACCAGGCCGGGCATCAGCATGCGCCCGCCCAGGTCGACCACCTTGCTGCGCTTGCCGATGTGGGCGGCGGCGCCGGCGTCGTCGCCGACGTAGACGATGCGTCCGCCACGCACCGCCAGCGCTTGGCGCACGCTGTCGTGCGCGTCGACGGTGTAGACGTAGCCGTTGCGGTAGACCGTGTCGGCGGCCGGCGCGGCGCCGGCGGCACTAGCGGCGCTGGCGGCCAGCAGCAAGGACAGGGTGGCGGCGTTGCGCAGCGTGCTAGAGGTCATGCAAAATCCCTTCGGGCCGGTGGATGGAATCGGGGCGTACCGCCGTGAGTGTAGCCGGCCGACGCGGCGCGGTGTTCAACTTTTGCCGGCCGGCGCGCCGCGGCGCCGGCCGCAACGACGAAGGGCCGCGGCGCTGACGCGCCGCGGCCCTTCCCCTTGCTGCCGATGACTTGGCGCTGACTTGGTCCCTACCTGGCGCTTACTTGGCCTTGCGGCGGCGGGCGACGGCGCCCACCAGGCCCAGGCCGGCCAGCAGCATGCCGTAGGTTTCCGGTTCCGGCACGGCGGTGGTGATGTTGAAGTTGCCCGAGTAGCTGGCCGAGCTGCCGGCGAAGCCGGAGACCTGCAGCGTCAGCGGGCCGCTCAGCGAGATGTTGCCCAGCCGCGCCTTGCTCTCGCCGTCCTCGTTGCTCAGCTTGAGTGCCTTGTGGTTCAGCGACACGCTGCTGAACTGGATCTGTTCGGAATCGAAGCCGTAGAAGTTGATGACGCCGCCGTTGACCTTGAACTCGCCGTCCAGCACCGGGCTGAAGGTGTAGGTGTCGGAGAAGTAGTTGCCCTCCATCGGCGTCGGCTGGCTCAGGTTGAAGCTGCCGGTCCACTGATGGGGATTGCTCTTCGACTGGTGCAGTTCGACGGTGTAGTCTTTTGCCATCGCCGACGAGGCGAAAACGGTGCTCAGAACAAGTGCGAGTACGCTGGATTTCATTATTTGTTTCCCTAAAAGTAAAAAAGATCTCAGAATGGCATCGGGCCGGCCGACTTGATACTTGCTCGCCGAATAATAGTGATAATAAATTGACACTAGACATTCGGAAATAGTCCATTTGGACTGAATTGCCCCCCCACCCCTTGCCGACGCCGCCGCGCCATAGTGAAATGCTTGACATGAACCAGACCATCATTCTGATCGACGACCACTCGCTGTTCCGCGCCGGCCTGCGCCTGATGCTGGCCGAGGCGCTCGGCGGACTCGACGTGCGCGAGGCGGCCTCGCTCGACGAGGCGCTGGCCGGCGCGCGCGACTCCGCCGCGCCGCAGCTGGTGCTGCTCGACATCCAGCTGCCCGGCGTAAACGGCCTGGACGGCATGGCGCTGATCCGCCGCCGCTGGCCCGACTGCGCCATCATCGTGCTGTCGGCCGACGCCGCCAGCGGGACCGCCCACGACGCGCTGGCGCGCGGCGCCGCCCGCTTCGTCTCCAAGGCCGAGCCGGCCGGCGCCATCCTGGCCGCCATCAGCGCGGTGCTGCGCGGCGAGGCCGGCGCGCCCCTGCCGCCCGGCGCCGGCGAGCGCGGCGAGCAGCTGCGCCTGACGCCGCGCCAGTGCGAGGTGCTGGCGCTGATCTGCCAGGGCCTGTCGAACAAGCTGATCGCGCGGCGCCTGAACCTGTCGGAGAACACCGTGCGCGGCCACGTCCAGGCGCTGCTGGCGCTGCTGGGCGTGGTCAGCCGTTCCGAGGCCGCCTTCGCCGCGCGCAGCCGGGGGCTGGTTGGCTAGCCCGGCCGGACCGGCGGCCGCCGCCGACACCGAGCGGCTGATCCGCGCCGAGCAGGCGCGCCTGTTGATGGGCAACATGGGCAGCTCGCTGCTGCCGGCCATTGTCGTCGCCCTGCTGCTGGTCTACACGCTGGCCACGCCGGACAACGCCGTCGCGCTGCGCCTGTGGTGCGGCGCCGTGATCGGCTCGAAGGTGTTCGCCAGCTGGGACGCGCGGCGCCTGCTGCGCGCGCCCATCCTGCCGGAGCACGCCGACCGGCTGACGCGCCGGCTGATCGTGCTCAACGCCGTCGACGGCGCCGCCTGGGGCGCGCTGGCCTTCGCCGGGCTGGACCCGGCGTCGGCGGCCAACAGCATCCTGGTGGTGGCGGTGCTGGCCGGCATCGTCGGCAACTCCATGTCGCTGCTCTCGCCGGTGCTGCCGGTGTTCGCCGTGTTCTGCGTGTTCGAGTTGGGCGCCTTGGCGGCCAAGGTGTGGTCGCTGGGCGACCTGGCCTTCCAGGCGCTGGGCATGGCGGTGCTGGTCTACCTGATGAGTTTGCTCAGCCAGGGCCGCAACAGCTCGCGGGCGGCGCGCGCGGCGATCCAGCTGCGCTTCGACAACATCGAGCTGATCGACCAGCTGCGCGTCGAGAGCGACAAGGCGCAGCGGGCGCTGCGCGCGGCCGAGCAGGCCAACCTGGCCAAGTCGAAGTTCCTCGCCGCCGCCAGCCACGACCTGCGCCAACCGATCCACGCCCAGGGCCTGTTCCTCGAGGTGCTGGCGCGCTCGCCGCTGACGCCGGCCCAGCACGAGGTGCTGGCCAGCGCCCGCTCGGCCTCCGAGGCCTCGGCCAGCATGCTGCACACGCTGCTCGACTTCTCGCGCATCGAGGCCGGCGTGGTCGAGGCGCACCCGGCGCCGTTCCGCCTGCAGCCGTTGCTGGCCAAGATCGAGAGCGAGCTGGCGCCGCAGGCCGACGCCAAGGGCCTGATCTACCGCACCCGCGACAGCGAGCTGGTGCTGCAGTCGGACCCGGCGTTGGTCGAGCTGGTGCTGCGCAACCTGGTGTCGAACGCGGTGCGCTACACCGAGCGCGGCGGCATCCTGGTCGGTTGCCGCCGCCACGCCGGCGCCGCCGTGGTCGAGGTGTGGGACACCGGCATCGGCATCGCCGCCGGCCAGCAGCAGGAGATCTTCCAGGAGTTCCACCAGCTCGGCAACCCCGAGCGCGACCGCCAGAAGGGCCTCGGCCTGGGCCTGTCGATCGCCCGCGGCCTGGCGCGCATCCTCGAGGCGCCGCTGGCGCTGGCCTCGCGGCCGGGGCGCGGCAGCGTGTTCCGCCTGACCCTGCCGCTGGCCCTGCGGGCGGCGCCGGCCGAGGCGGACGAGGCGGCGCCGCAGCAGCTGCGCCCGCTGGCGATGCGCGTGCTGCTGATCGACGACGACGCCATCGTCCGCGCCAGCATGCAGGCCCTGCTGCGGGAATGGGGCTGCGACTGCGCCGCCGCCGACGGCGTCGAGCAGGCGCTGGCGCTGGCGCCGGAGCTGCGCCCCGAGCTGATCGTCAGCGACTACCGGCTGCGCGGCCAGCACACCGGCGCCGAGGCGATCGCCGCGCTGCGCCAGCAGGCCGGGCGCGCGCTGCCGGCCCTGCTGATCACCGGCGACACCGCGCCGGTGCGCCTGCGCGAGGCGCGCAACAGCGGCGTGCCGCTGCTGCACAAGCCGGTGGCGCCGGCCCAGCTGCACCGCGAGCTGGCGCGCATCGCCGCCGCGCTGGAGGCGGCGCCGGCGCCGGCCGGCCCGGCATGACAAAAGTCACCCGCCGGCGCTGATCCGCATCACTACCGGGAAGCGGCGCCGGCGTCGACAATGGCACCAGTGCATCCAGCACACACCCCACTTGGAGCCACCCATGTCGCACACCACCCGCCCCACCCTGCTCGCCCGCGCCCTCGGCCTGGCTTTCGGCCTGACCCTGGCCCTCGCCGGCCCGGCCCGCGCCGCCGCCGCGCACGACTACCTGCCCGACTACCAGCGCATCGAGGCGGCCAGCTGGCAGGCCGACGTCGCCACCCTGGGCGCCGTCAGCGGCGAGTTGAACGCGCTGGCCGGCGACGGCGCCGAGGCCGAGCTGGCCGCCGCCTACGCCGACTACCGCCTGGCCAACGCCGGCCTGGCCGACGCCAAGCGCAACGACGCGGCGATCGGCGCCGCCCTCGAGCGCGCCCGCCTGCGCCTCGAAGGCCTGGCCGGCCGCGCCGAGCCGCAGCAGGCCGAGGCGCTGGCCATGCTGGCCGGCGTCTACGGCCTGCAGATCTCGCGCAGCCCGCTCAAGGGGCCGCTGCTCGGCGTCAAGGCCAACCAGGCCATCGCCGAGGCGCTGCGGCTGGCGCCCGAGCAGCCGCGCGTGCGCCTGTTCGCCGGCATCTCGCGGCTGTACACGCCGGCCCTGTTCGGCGGCGACCGCGCCCTGGCCCTGGCCGACTTCGACAGCGTCATCGCCCACCTGCCACGGGCCGAGGCCTCGGCCGCCAACTGGGGCCTGAACGACGCCCTGCTGTGGCGCGCCGTCGCCCTGAAGGCGGACGGCCGGCGCGACGAGGCGCGCGCCAACGTCCAGCAGGTGCTCGACGCCGCGCCGCAGCACGGCTGGGCCAAGCGCTTGCTGGCCGGCCTGCGCTGAACCGATTGGCGCGGCGGCGCCGGCGCCGCTACAATGCCCCCCATTGCCATCCAAACAAGACGGCCCGCGCGCCGCCGTCGCCACCTCGAAAGCCCGCATGCGCTTGACACTGCTGCCCTCCACGCCGGAAACCGGCCGCACGCCCTACCTCTGGCTGGTCTACCTGGGCATCTACGTGGTCCCCTATTTCCTGCGGCCGCACAGCGCCTTCCAGCTAGCCCTGGCCGCCGCCACGCTACCGCTGTTCCTACTGCTGTACTTCCGCGGCTACTGGCTGGACGGCGCCGCCCTGTGGCGCAACGCGCTGATGATCACCGCGCTGGGCATGTTGTCGGCGCCGCACAACCCCGGCGCGGCGGTGTTCTTCATCTACAGCGCCTGCGCCGGCGCCGGCTTCGAACGGCCGCGCCAGGGTTTCCTGCTGGTCGCCGCCAACGTGCTGCTGGGCGCGCTGACCGCCTGGCTGCTGCAGCCGCGGCAGACCTTCCTGTTGCAGGTGCTGGTCCTGCCGGTGTTCATCGCCGGCCCGCTGATCCACTTCCACGAGAGCCGGCGCGCCGCCGGCCGTTTGCTGCGCAAGCAGGAGGAGGTCGAGCACCTGTCGAAGATCGCCGAGCGCGAGCGCATCGCGCGCGACATGCACGACGTGCTCGGCCACACCCTGTCGCTGATCGCCCTGAAGAGCGAGCTGGCGCGGCGCCTGGTGGCGAGCGAACCGCAACGCGCCGAGGCGGAGATGCGCGAGGTCGAGGACAGCGCGCGCGACGCGTTGCGCCAGGTGCGCCAGGCCATCGTCGGCTACCGCAGCGCCGGCCTGCCCTTCGAGCTGGCCCAGGCCGACAAGGCGCTGCAGACGGCCGGCGTGGCGCTGCAAACGCGGATCGAGCCGCTGGCGCTGCCGGCGGCGGTGGAGAACGTGCTGTCGCTGGCGCTGCGCGAGGCGGTCACCAACATCGTGCGCCACGCCGGCGCCAGCACCTGCCACATCGCGCTGCGCCAGGCGGACGGCCGGGTGCACTGCGACATCAGCGACAACGGCGCGGCGGCCGCGCCGGTCGTGCCGGGCAACGGCCTGCGCGGCATGCGCGAGCGCGTCGAGGCGCACGGCGGCGCCATGGCGCTGGCGGCCGGCCCCGGCCTGCGGCTCAGCCTCTCGCTGCCCGCCACGGCGGCGCTGCCATGAGCGGCGCCACGCCGAACCAGGCGCCGCCGCGCGCGGCCGAACCGAGCGCGGCCCGGCCTGGCGAGGCCCGGCCTAGCGAGGCCCGACCGATCGCGGCCCGACCGATCCGCATCCTGATCGCCGAGGACCAGGCGCTGGTGCGCGGCGCCCTGGCCGCCCTGCTGGCGCTGGAGCCGGACTTCGTCATCGCCGGCCTGGCCGGCGACGGCGCCGAGGCGCTGCGCCAGATCGCCGAACTGGCGCCGGACATCGTCCTGTCCGACATCGAGATGCCCGGCATGGGCGGGCTCGAGCTGGCCCAGCAGATCCGCGCGCAGAACCGGCGCGCCCGCGTCATCATCGTCACCACCTTCGGCCGCGCCGGCTACCTGCGCCGCGCCCTCGACGCCGGCGTGGCCGGCTACCTGCTCAAGGACGCGCCGGCCGAGGCGCTGGCGCGGGCCATCCGCACGGTGCACGGCGGCGGCCAGGTGGTCGATCCCGAGCTGGCGGTGCAGTCCTGGGGCCAGCGCGATCCGCTCACGGCGCGCGAGCGCCAGGTGCTGCAGCTGGCCGCCGACGGCGCCGGCTCGCTGGAGATCGCCCGCATCGCCTGCCTGTCCGAGGGCACGGTGCGCAACTACCTGTCGGAGGCGATCAGCAAGCTGGGCGCGGCCAACCGCACCGAGGCGGCGCGCATGGCGCGCGACCAGGGCTGGCTGTAAGGCGGGATGGCGAGGACGGGGATGGCGTCGCGGAGTGCCGCTTGCGGCGGGCGGATCGCGGACAACGGATGACGGCGGGCGGCGGACGGGGGTGAACTCCCGCGTCCGGCCATGTCGTTGCGTCACACAGTGGGCCGCCGATAACATTGTTGTTGGCGTTGCTGTGACCACAACCGGGGCCGGGAGTTCGACGCAATGTTAGCGTCATATCAAGATCGCGGTTTGCGCAAAATCAAACCTTGCGCCGATGACCTCAGCGCTTGGCCGGGCGCGCCGCCAGTTCGCGGTACAGCCCGGCATAGTTCTCGGCCATCTTCTCGGCGGTGAACAGCTCCCAGTAGCGCGCCTCGGCGCGCTCGCCCATGGCGGCGGCCAGCGCCGGCTGCTCCCACAGGGTGCGCATGGCCGCGCCCAGCGCCGCCGGGTCGTCCGGCGGCACCACCAGGCCGGTGTCGTTGTCGATGTTGATGTAGGTGGTGCCGGTGCCGATCTCGCTGGAGATCATCGGCTTGCCGAACATCGCGCCCTCGAGCAGCGAGATGCCGAAGGCCTCCGAGCGCAGGTGCGACGGGAAGACCATGGCGTAGCACAGCTGCAGCAGGGCGATCTTGTCGACCTCCTCGAGCGCGCCGACGAACATCACGTGGTGCAGGCCGAGCCGCTCGGCGTGGGCCTTGAGCTCGCGCTCGATCGGGCCGGCGCCGACGATCACCACCGGGTAGTCCAGCGCGGCGACGGCGTCGAGCAGGATGTGCAGGCCCTTGTAGTAGCGCAGCACGCCGATGAACAGGAAGAAGCGCCCGCCGCACTGGGCGCGCCACTTGTCGCGCACCGCCTGGCCCGGCTCCGGGTAGATGCTCTTGTCGAGGCCGTAGGTGATGGTGCGGACCTTGTCGGTGTAGCGCGCCAGCACCGGCGACGAGGCCAGGTAGTTGGGCGAGGTCGCCACGATCAGGTCGACGCTGCGCAGGAAACGCTGCTTGAGCGGCGTGTAGACGCGCAGCAGGTTCTTCTGCCGCACGATGTCGGAGTGGTAGGTCACCACGCTGGGCTTGTCGATGCGCGCCATGAAGTGGGCCAGGTCCATGAACGGCCACGGGAAGTGGTAGTGGATCACGTCGGCCTGGCGCGCCAGGCGCGCCAGCTTGCGGATGGCGGCGAAGGAGAAGCCGGTCGAGGCGATCTCGAAGTCGAGCGGCATGCGGTGCACCATGTGGCCCTCGAACTCGAGGTCGGACGGGTCCTTGTCGCGGGTCAGCGTGAGCACCTCGTTGCGCACGCCGAGGCGGCCGGTGCCGACGCACATCTGGCGGATGACCTGCTCGATGCCGCCCCAGGAGTCGGGGTAGTAGGTCTTGTAGAAGTGGAGGACGCGCATGGTAGGGGGCAAGGGGCTGGCGGATCGCGGCGGGCGCGGTCAGGATGAAAGGACGGAATGATACACGGCGCTGGTGCGGCGGGCCGTCTCGGCCCAGGTCAATTCGAGCGCGCGGCGGCGGCCGGCGGCGACGTGGCGCGCGCGCAGCGCCTCGTCGCGCGCCATGGCGGCCATGGCGGCGGCCAGCTCGGCCACCGAGCTCGGCTCGACCTCCAGCGCCGCGCCGCGGCACACCTCCGGCAGCGAGGTGGCGTTCGAGCTGACCACCGGCACGCCGGCGGCGAAGGCCTCGACCACCGGGATGCCGAAACCCTCGTACAGCGAGGGGAAGACGAACACGCCGCTGCCGGCGTACAGGTGGCGCAGCTGCTCGTGCTCGGTCAGGGCGCTGAGCCAGACCACGTTCTCGCCGTTCTGGCGCGCCGCAGCCAGGCGCCGGGTCAGCTCGGCGCTGCGCCAGCCGGGCGCGCCGACCACCACCAGCTGGCGCGCCGCGCGCAGCACCGGCGGCAGCGCCAGGTAGGCCTCGAGCAGGCGCTCGACGTTCTTGCGCGGCTGCAGCGTGCCGACGAACAGGAAATAGCCCGGCCGCAGGCCGTACCGGGCCAGCGTGGCGGCCACGGCGGCGGCGGCCGGCGCCTCGAACCACTCGTCGCCGACGCCGTTGGGCACCACGCTGATGCGGCGCTGGTCGACGCCGAAGCACTCGACCAGCTCGGCCACGGCGTACTGCGAGACGGCGATGACGTGGTCGGCCCGGCGCGCCGCCCGGCCCTGCAGCCAGTTCTTCAGGCGGCGCAGGCGCGGGTTGCACCATTCCGGATGGGCGATCGGCAGGGCGTCGTGCAGCGTCGCCACCACCGGCCGGTCGATGCGCACGATGCGGTAGTCGGTGGCGTGGAACAACTCGGGCACGCGGCCGTCGGCCGGGTCGGCCGGCAGGCGCAGCGGCGCCAGCGCCGACGGCAGCAGCAGGTCGCGCAGCGTGGCGCCGGCGAAGGAGCGCGGCAGCGCCCGGCCGACGCTGAGCGCGGCGGCGCCGCCCGGCGGCGCGAAGGAGAACGGCCGCACCTGCCAGCCGGCCTGCGGCAGCGCGCCCAGCAGCGCCCGGCTGTAGACGCCGATGCCGTCGAGGCGGCCGCCGGTCAGGCCCGGTTCGGCGGTGGTGGTGGACAGCGCGACGCGCGGCGCGCTCACGCCAGGTACATCCAGCGCAGCGTGTCGGCCAGCGGCGGCGCGGCGATGGCGCCGACGGCGGCCTCCAGGCGGCGCTTGTCGCCGACCAGGCGGGCCACCTCGTTGGCGCGCACGAAGGCCGGGTTGACGTGGACCTTGATACGGTAGCCGGCGATGTCGGCCATCATGGCTAGCGCCTGGCCCAGCGAATAGGCCTGGCCGGAGCAGATGTTGAAGGTCCGGCCGGCCGGCGCGGCGGCCAGCAGGCGGCGGTAGCTGGCCGCCACCATGCGCACGTCGGAGAAGTCGCGCGCCACGTTCAGGTTGCCCAGCTCGATGTCGGTCTCGCCGCGGCGGAAGTGGCCGACGATCTTCGGCAGCAGGAAGTTGTCGTGCTGGCCGACGCCGGTGTAGTTGAACGGCCGGGTGACGACCAGCGGCAGCTTGTCGCGCCACAGGCCGGCCATGTACTCCATCGCCAGCTTGCTGACGGCGTAGTCGTTGGCCGGCGCGGCGCGCACGTCCTCGCCGATGACTTCGACCTCGGTGTTGCCGTAGATGTTGGCGCTCGACGCCAGCAGCACCGCCGACGGCTTGTGCGGCTGGGCCGCCAGCGCCTCGAGCAGGTTGCGCGTGCCGACCACGTTGACGCGGTAGATTTGCTCGACGTCGGCGTGGCCGACGAAGGCGATGCCGGCCAGGTGGGCCACCACGTCCGGCCGCACCTCGGCCACCATGGCGGCGACGCCGGCGCGGTCGCACAGGTCGACGGCGTAGCAGTCGGCGTCGGCCGCGTGGCCCGGCGTGGTGGTGCCGAACACGCGGTAGCCGGCGGCGGCCAGCTCGGCCGCCATGTAACGGCCGGTGAAACCGGCCAGGCCGGTGACCAGGGCGCGCTTGCCGGCGCCCTCGCGCTGCGGCGAGAGGAACTGCAGCTGGGTCGGGCTGGCCACGGCGTCCACCTTAGAAGGAGAAGCCGGCGGCGTTGCGGCGCAGGTCGGCCTCGACCATCATCAGGCACAGCTCCTCGAGCGTGGTCTTGGGCGCCCAGCCCAGCTCGGCCAGCGCCTTGGCCGGATCGCCGATCAACAGCTCGACCTCGGACGGACGGTAGAATTTCGGGCTGACGCGCACCAGCACCTTGCCGCTGCGGGCGCAGGTGCCGATCTCGTGGTCGGCCGCGCCGCTCCACTCGATGGCCACGTCGATCGCCTTGAAGGCCATGCTGACGAAGTCGCGCACGGTCTCGGTGCGGTTGGTGGCCAGCACGTAGGTGTCGGGCTGCGCGGCCTGCAGGATGCGCCACATGCCCTCGACGTACTCCTTGGCGTAGCCCCAGTCGCGCTTGGCGTCGAGGTTGCCCAGTTCAAGCACGTCGAGCTTGCCCAGCTTGATCTTGGCGACCGAGTCGGTGATCTTGCGGGTGACGAACTCGCGGCCGCGCAGCGGCGACTCGTGGTTGAACAGGATGCCGGAGGTGGCGAAGATGCCGTAGGACTCGCGGTAGTTGACGGTCATCCAGTGGGCGTACAGCTTGGCCACGCCGTACGGGCTGCGCGGGTAGAACGGCGTGTCCTCGACCTGCGGGATGGCCTGCACCTTGCCGAACATTTCCGAGGTCGAGGCCTGGTAGAAGCGGATCTTCGGGTTGACGATGCGGATCGCCTCGAGCAGGTTGACCGGGCCCAGGCCGGTGATCTCGGCGGTGGTGATCGGCTGCTCGAAGGAGACGCCGACGAAGCTTTGCGCGGCCAGGTTGTAGACCTCGTCGAAGGCGGCCGACTGCAGCAAACGGATGCTCGAACTGAGGTCGGTCAGGTCGTACTCGACCAGATTGAGGCGCGGATGGGCCTCGATGCCGAGTTCCTCGATGCGCCAGAAGTTGACCGAGCTGGTGCGGCGGTAGGTGCCGGTGACTTCGTAGCCTTTTTCCAACAACAGTTGCGCCAGATACGCGCCGTCTTGACCGGTGATGCCCGTGATGAGTGCTTTTTTAGTTTTTTGCATGGTGTTCACATTCAATTCCTGGAGTGGCCGAAAGGCGGCGGACCGGCCTTCAATTAACCCGATATTGTAACAGAGCGGCTTGCGGCCACTTTGGCCGCGCTGTGGCTATTACAACAATTACATCTTGTTACAGGGTAATTTTCAGCGTCGATGCAATATTGTTTGACATGCATCAATATGGCGCCCCGCGCCGGTGCCGGCGCAAAAAAAAAAAGCCAGCACCCGGACGGGTGCTGGCCTTGGCGCCGCCGCGCTGGCGCGGCGGGCGCGGCGGGCGCGGCCGCTTAGGCCTTGCGCTGGGCCACCGCGTCGACCACGCACAGCGCGGTCATGTTGACGATGCGGCGCACCGTCGCCGACGGCGTCAGGATGTGCACCGGCTTGGCGCAGCCGAGCAGGATCGGGCCGACCGCGATGCCGTTGCCGGCCGCCGTCTTGACCAGGTTGTAGGCGATGTTGGCGGCGTCGATGTTGGGCATCACCAGCAGGTTGGCGTCGTGCTGCAGGTCCGAGCCGGGCATGATGGAGTTGCGCAGCTTGGAGTCGAGCGCGGTGTCGCCGTGCATCTCGCCGTCCACCTCCAGCTCCGGCGCCTGCTGGCGGATCAACGCCAGCGCGGCGCGCATCTTCTGCGCCGAGGCGCTGTTGGACGAGCCGAAGTTGGAGTGCGACAGCAGGGCGGCGCGCGGCGACAGGCCGAAGCGCTTCATCTCCTCGGCGGCCATGATGGTGATCTCGGCGAGCTGCTCGGCGTCCGGGTTCTCGTTGACGTGGGTGTCGACCATCACCAGTTGGCGCTCCGGCAGGATCAGCACGTTCATCGCGGCGTAGACCTTGGCGCCGGCGCGCTTGCCCAGCACCTGGTCGATGTAGTGCAGGTGCAACTGGGTGGTGCCGAAGGTGCCGCAGATCATACCGTCGGCGTCGCCCTTGTGGATCATCATGGCGCCGATCAGCGAGTGGCGCCGGCGCATTTCCAGCTTGGCGTACTCCTGGGTGACGCCCTTGCGCGCGGTCATCGCGTAGTAGGCGTGCCAGTAGTCGCGGTAGCGCTCGTCGAAGTCCGGGTTGATGACGTCGAAGTCGACGCCCTGCTTGAGGCGCAGGCCGAACTTCTCGATGCGTGTGGCCAGCACGGCCGGGCGGCCGACCAGGATCGGCCGTGCCAGCTTCTCGTCGACCACCACCTGCACGGCGCGCAGCACGCGCTCCTCCTCGCCCTCGGCGTAGACGATGCGCTTGAGTTCGGCGGCGGTGCTCTTGGCGACCTGGAACAGCGGCTTCATGAAGGTGCCGCTGCGGTAGACGAACTGCTGCAGGCTGTCGGCGTAGGCCTGCAGGTCCTTGATCGGCCGCGTCGCCACGCCCGACTCGAAGGCCGCCTTGGCCACCGCCGGCGCGATCTTGATCAGCAGGCGCGGGTCGAACGGCATCGGGATCAGGTACTCGGGGCCGAACGACAGGTTGCTGATGCCGTAGGTGGTGGCGACGATGTCGGACTGCTCGGCGTGGGCCAGCTCGGCGATGGCGTGCACCACCGCGATCTCCATCTCGCGGGTGATGGTGGTGGCGCCGCAGTCGAGCGCGCCACGGAAGATGTAGGGGAAGCACAGCACGTTGTTGACCTGGTTCGGATAGTCCGAGCGGCCGGTGCAGATGACGGCGTCGCCGCGCACCGCCTTGACGTCCTCCGGCAGGATCTCCGGGCTGGGGTTGGCCAGCGCCAGGATCAGCGGATTGGGCGCCATCTTCATGACCATGTCCTGTTTCAGCACGCCGCCGGCGGAAACGCCGAGGAAGATGTCGGCGCCGGGGATCACCTCGGCCAGGGTGCGCGCCTCGGTCTCGCGGGCGAAGCGTTCCTTGTCGGGATCCATCAGCTCGACGCGGCCCTTGTAGACCACGCCGGCCAGGTCGGTGACGAAGATGTTCTCCAGCGGGAAGCCGAGGTCGACGATCAGGTCGAGGCAGGCCAGCGCGGCCGCGCCGGCGCCCGACACCACCAGTTTGCAGTGCTTGATGTCCTTGTTGACGACCTTGATGCCGTTCAGGATGGCGGCGCCGACGATGATGGCGGTGCCGTGCTGGTCGTCGTGGAAGACCGGGATCTTCATGCGGTCGCGCAGCTGGCGCTCGATGTAGAAGCACTCGGGCGCCTTGATGTCTTCCAGGTTGACGCCGCCGAAGGTCGGCTCGAGCGAGGCGATGATGTCGCACAGCTTGTCCGGGTCCATCTCGTTGATCTCGATGTCGAACACGTCGATGCCGGCGAACTTCTTGAACAGCACGCCCTTGCCCTCCATCACCGGCTTGGCCGCCAGCGGGCCGATGTTGCCCAGGCCGAGCACGGCGGTGCCGTTGGTGATGACCGCCACCAGGTTGCCGCGCGCGGTGTACTTGTAGGCGTTGGCCGGATCGATGACGATCTCCTCGCAGGGCGCCGCCACGCCGGGCGAATAGGCCAGCGCCAGATCGCGCTGGTTGGTCAGTTGCTTGGTCGGCGTGACGCTGATCTTGCCTGGTCTAGGGCACTCGTGGTATTCCAATGCGGCAAGGCGCAATTGTTGACGAAGTTCCTCTTTTTGATCAGATGACGAATCCATGTGCTGCCTTCCTGTTTGTACGATCGGAAAGCTTACGATTTTATCAGACCAATTCTTTCAATTAGCTAGGTATTTTTACCAAGTCCTGTGACGAAATGAGGCGTGGACGGCGAAAAACCGGGGTTTTACCGAATGATGAGCGGTAAATGGCTATCGAATCGGCAAATATGATCGGTTTCCCAAATTGATCATTTTTGTCTATTGTTGCTGGAATAGCGATTGTAGACATCAATAAGCCGACCCCTCCTGCCGGGCCCGGCTTTGTTGTATGCTCGTCCACATCCCCCTTGCTGTGGAGAGTGTCATGACGGCTCTGATCAATCCGCCCGCCGGCGCGCCGGCCACCCCGCCGGCCCGGCCCTCGGCGCAGCCGCCGGCCATCGCCGGCGCCGACGGCCCGGCCTGGCGCCAGCTGCGCCAATGGCAGCAGGACGGCAAGGAGCTGGCCTTCGTCTACAGCCGTTCGCTCGGCGGCCTGATGCAGACCGGCCGCGGCCGCCTGGCGCGGCTGTCGGCCGAGGCGCTGGCCATCGAGGCCGGCCTGTGCAAGATGTTCGTGGTGCTCACCGGCGCCGGCTACGAGGCCGGGCCGCAGCTGTTCTTCACCCCCGACCTGCTGGGCCGCTTCAACGTCGAGGGGGTGGCGGTGCGGCTGGCCAACCACGACTGGCTGTTCCTGTCGGCCGAGGCGGTGCCGGCCCACCTGACCATCGGCAACACCTAGCCCGGGCCGGGACGGCGCGCGCCGGCCGGCGCCGTTTCGGTACAATGGCGCCATGCTCTCCGAATTCGACCTCATCAAGCAATACTTCGTGCGCCCGCGCCACCCGGCCCGCGCCACCCTGGGCATCGGCGACGACTGCGCCCTGCTCACCCCCACGCCCGGCCGGCAGACGGCGATCTCGTCGGACATGCTGGTCGAGGGCCGCCACTTCTTCGCCGGCGCCGACCCGGTGCAACTGGGCCACAAGAGCCTGGCGGTGAACCTGTCGGACCTGGCGGCGATGGGCGCGCGGCCGGTCGGCTTCACGCTGGCGCTGGCGCTGCCGGCCGCCGAGCGCGACTGGCTGGCCGGCTTCTCGCAAGGCCTGTTCGCGCTGGCCGACGCCTTCGACTGCGAGCTGATCGGCGGCGACACCACCAAGGGCCCGCTGACCATCTGCATCACCGTGTTCGGCGAGCTGGCGCCCGGCCAGGCGCTGCGGCGCGACGCCGCCCGCGCCGGCGACGACATCTGGATCAGCGGCACCTTGGGCGACGCCCGCCTGGCGCTGGCCGGCTACCGTGGCGAGGTCGAGCTGCCGGCCGAGCTGCTGCGCGCCGCCGCGCCGCGCATGCACGCGCCGATCCCGCGCGTCGAGCTGGGCATGCTGCTGGCCGGGCAGCGCCTGGCGCACGCCGCCATCGACATCTCGGACGGCCTGGTCGGCGACCTCGGCCACATATTGGAACGCTCCGGCGTCGGCGCCACGCTCGACGTCGACGCCCTGCCGGCCGGGCCGGTGCTGAGCACCCGGCCGGCGGCGCTGCGGCGCGCCTACGCGGCGGCCGGCGGCGACGACTACGAGCTGTGCTTCACCGCGCCGGCCGGCGCCCGCGCCGCCATCCTGGCCGCCGCCGCCAGCGTCGCCACGGCGGTGACGCGGGTCGGCCGCATCGAGCCGGCCGCCGGCCTGCGCCTGGTCGACGCCGCCGGCGCCCCGCTCGACCTGCGCCTGGCCGGCTTCGACCACTTCGCCGGCTAGGCCGGCCGCGCCGGCGCGCCGCTACAGCGCGGTGGCGTCCTCGCCCGGCTGGCCGACGCGCCGCCCGCTGCCGTGCATCAGCCAGTAGTGGTGGAAGGCCAGGCGGATGTTGTCGCGCAGCTGGGTGTCGTCCCAGGGCTTGGTGTAGAAGCGGTAGATGGCGCCGCGGTTGATCGAGTCGAGCACCGCCTCCAGCCCGGTGTAGCCGGACAGGATGATGCGGATGGTGTCCGGGTACATCTCCTTGACCTTGCTGAGGAACTCGGTGCCGCTCATGATCGGCATGCGCTGGTCGCAGACGATCACCTGCACCGCGTGCAGCGCCAGCAGCTGGAAGCCCTCGGCCGGCGTGGCCGCCGTCAGGATCTGGTAGCCGTCGCGGCGGAACAGGCGGTGCAGCGCGGCCAGCACGTTGATGTCGTCGTCGACGATGAGCAGGGTCTGCGCCGGCTGGGCCGGCGCGTCCGGCCCGGCCGGCAGGCACTTGCCGGCCTCGACCAGCTGGCCCATCTCGCCGGCCGGCAGCGGCCGGCTGAAGTAGTAGCCCTGGATCTCGTCGCAGCGGTTGCGCCGCAGGTATTCGAGCTGCGGCCGGGTCTCCACCCCCTCGGCGATGACGCGCAGCTTGAGGCTGTGCGCCATGCTGATGATGGCCAGCGCGATGGCGGCGTCGTTCGGGTTGGTGGTGATGTCGCGCACGAAGGCGATGTCGATCTTCAGCTTGTCGATCGGGAAGCGCTGCAGGTAGGCCAGGCTGGAGTAGCCGGTGCCGAAGTCGTCGATCGCCACCTTGATGCCGAGCGCCTTCAGGTTGCCCAGCACGACGATGGTGCGCTCGGCGTTGGACATCAGCGCCGTCTCGGTCAGCTCGAGCTCGAGCAGCTCGGCCGGCACCTTGTGCTTGTCGAGCGCCTGGCGCACCTCGCGCTCCAGGTCGCCCTCGACGAACTGGCGGCTCGAGACGTTGACGGCGACGTGCACCGGCCCCACCGGCGAGCGGGCCCAGGCGGCGATCTGGCGGCAGGCGGTGTCGATGATCCAGGCGCCGACCCGCACGATCAGGCCGGTGTCCTCCAACACCGGCACGAACTCGGCCGGGAAGACCATGCCGTAGCCGGGCCGCTGCCAGCGCAGCAGCGCCTCGGCGCCGGCCACGCGGCCGGTGTGCAGGTTGACCTTGGGCTGGTAGTACAGCAGCAGCTCGTCGTTGTCGAGGGCGCGGCGCAGCGCCATCTCCAGGTCGAGCCGGGCCAGCACCTGCACGTTCATGCCGGCGGTGAAGAAGCGGTAGCCGTCGCGGCCGGCCTGCTTGGCGCGCGCCATCGCCGTGTCGGCGTTGCGCACCAGCGTCTCCGGGTCGGTGGCGTCGTCCGGATACATGGCGATGCCGATGCTGGCGGTCAGCGCGGCGGCGTGGCCGTGCAGGTCGAACGGCGCGCGCAGCGCCTCGCGCACCTCGTTGGCGACGTAGACGGCGTCCTGCTGGTCGCGCGTCATGGTCAGGATCAGGGCGAACTCGTCGCCGCCCAGCCGGCCCACCGTGTCGCGCAGGCGCACGCACTGCACCAGCCGGTTGCTGAACTGGCGCAGCAGCTCGTCGCCCTGGCCGGGGCCGAGCGAGTCGTTGATGTTCTTGAAGCGGTCCAGCGCGATGAACAGCACCACGATGCGCCAGCCCTTGTCCTGCGCCAGCTCGATCGCCTCGCTCAGGGTCTGGTAGAACAGCGAGCGGTTGGGCAGGCCGGTCAGGCTGTCGTAGCGCGCCATGTGGGCCAGCCGCTCGCGCGCCTGGCGCCGCTCGCCGATGTCGCGCGCCACGCCGAGCAGCACGGCCGCCGCGCCGTCGCCCTGCTGCAGCTGCCAGTAGATCTCCACCGGCACCAGGGCCAGGTCCTGGCGGGTCAGCTCGAGCTCGGCCAGCTCGGGCGCGCGCGCCGGGCCGATGCAGGCGGCGTAGTCGGCCAGCCGGGCGGCCTGCCCGCGCAGCGCCTCGGCCGTGCCCAGGCCGAGCCGCTGCGGCGCCAGCGCCAGCAGCTCGGCGCGGCCGTAGCCGAGCATGCGGCAGGCGCCCTCGTTGGCGTCGAGCAGGGCCAGGCTGGCGGCGTCGAGCAGGAAGATGGCGTCGGCGGTGGCGTCGAGCGCGCTGCGGAAGCGCTGCAGCTCGGCGGTGCGCTGGCGCACCGTCTGCTCCAGGCGGCTGTTGTACTGCACCACCTCGCGGTGCAGCAGGCGCACCTCGAGCATGTTGCGGATGCGCGTGAGCACCTCGACCGGGTCGAAGGGCTTGCTGACGAAGTCGCGCGCGCCGGCCGCGAGCGCGGCCAGCTTCTGCTCCGGCTCGGCCGTCACCACCAGCACCGGCAGGTAGCCGTCGCTCTCGAGCGGCTTGAGCTGCTCCATCACGCCGAAGCCGCTCAGGCCGGGCATGTGCAGGTCGAGGATGATCAGGTCGTAGCGCCGCTCGGCGTGCCAGGGCGCCACCTGGCGCGGGTCGGTGGTGGCGCTGACGGCCGTGTAGCCGCTGCTGGCGAGCAGGTACTCGAGCAGCTCGACGTTGACCGGCTGGTCGTCGACGATGAGGATCCTGGCCTGCAGGATGTCGTGCTGGCTGATCATGGGCGGGCCTCCCGCGCGGCGCCGGCGCCGGCGCGGCCGGCCGCGGCGGCCAGCGCGCGGTCGACGGCGGCGCCGAACTCGTCGATGTTGATCGGCTTGGTCAGGTAGTCGGCGAAGCCCAGCGCCAGGCCGCGCTCGACGTCGCGCGGCATGGCGTTGGCGGTCAGCGCGATGACCGGGATGTGCGCCGTGCGCGGGTCGCCGCGCAGCACGCGCAGGGCCTCGGCGCCGCCGACGCAGGGCAGGTTCAGGTCCATCAGGATGACGTCGGGCAGGTGGGCGCGCGCCATCTCGATGCCGAGGTGGCCGTCGGGCGCGGCCAGCAGGCGCAGGCCGGGGCGGAAGCGGACGATCTCCTCGACCAGGCGCAGGTTGGCCGGGTTGTCCTCGACGTAGAGCAGGGTGGCGCTGGCGGCGGCGGCCGGCGCCGGCGCCGCCGCCGCCACCACCGCCAGCGCCGGCGCGGCGACGGCGCGCAGCTCGATCCAGAACAGGCTGCCGACGCCGACGCTGCTCGACACGCCGATGGCGCCGCCCATCAGCTCGACCAGGCGCTTGGTCACCACCAGGCCGATGCCGCTGCCCTCCTCGCCGCCGCCCTCCTGGCCGAGGCGGTTGAAGGGCTGGAACAGGCGCTCGATCTGCTCGGCGGTCAGACCGTGGCCGGTGTCCTGCACCGCCAGGCGCAGCCGGCCGTCGGGCCGCGCGGCGATGTCGAGCACCACGGCGCCGCCGGCGCGGTTGTACTTGATGGCGTTCGACAGCAGGTTCAGCAGGATCTGCTTGAGGCGGGTGCGGTCGGCCTCGACGCTGCCCTCGACGCGCTCGGGGAACAGCAGGTGCACGCCGCGCGCGCCGGCCAGCGGCTCGGTCATGTCCCGGCACTCGTGCAGGATCTCGGCCAGCGCCACCGGCTCGAGCGACAGGGCGACGGCGCCCGACTCGATCTTGGCCAGGTCGAGCACCTCGTTGATCAGGGTCAGCAGGTGGCGCCCGGACTTGAGGATGTGGCCGGCGAACTCGCGCTTTTGCTCGGCCGTGGTGGGCAGCTTGTCGCTGCCGAGGATCTGGGCGAAGCCGAGGATGGCGTTGAGCGGGGTGCGCAGCTCGTGGCTCATCGACGACAGGAAGGCGGTCTTGGCCTGGTTGGCGCGGCTGGCCTCGGCCATCGCCAGGGCCAGCTCGCCGTTGGCGCGCTCGAGCTGGCCGGTGCGCTCGTGGACCCGCTGTTCCAGTTCCGCGTTCAGCCGCATCACCTCGTGCTGGGCGTCGGCGCGCTGGCCGGCCTCGCTGGCCAGCGCCCGGTTCGAGCCCTCCAGCGCGCCGGTGCGCGCCTCGATCTCGCCGAGCATGCGGTTGAACGAGTCGACCAGGCGGGCCACCTCGTCGTCGCTCAGGCGCGGCGCGCGGCGCGAGTAGTCGCCGGTGGCCACCACCTCGCCGGCGATGGCGGCGATGGCCAGGATCGGCTGGGTCACCAGGTGGTGCAGGCGGCGCATCACCAGGTAGGCGATCAGCATGGCCAGCAGCATCGCGCCGGCCGAGATGGCCAGGTAGTCGGCGGCGCGGCCGAGCAGGCCGTCGTCGGCGCGCAGGTAGACGGTGCCGAGCGGCTCGCCGTTGTCGACGATGCGGCGCGACAGCGTCAGCGTGCCGCCGGCGAAGCTGGCGTCGTCGGCGGCGGCGCGGCGCGGGAAGGCGCCGGCCTGGCCGGGCGCGGTGTAGCTGGCGAACAGCGCGCCGGCGGCGGTGTAGATGGCGCCGGCCTGGATGCCCGGGCGCAGCCGCAGCAGCGCCAGGTTCTCGCCGGCCAGGCGGCGGTCGTCGAAGGCCAGCGCGGCGGCGCTGATGTGGCCGATCAGCTCGGCCTGGGTGCGCATGTCGCCGAGCAGGCCGCGCTGGTAGGCGCGCAGGTCGTAGGCGATGACGCAGCCGGTCGCCACCAACAGCGCCGCCAGGGTGGTCAGCAGCACCACCGCCAGCAGCTTCTGGCGCAGCAGGCGCGGCCGCCACCAGCGCGCCACCGCGCTCATGTCGCCCCCTGCACTTTGTAGGCGGCCGACAGCATGCGCGCGCTGATCTTCAGACGCGCGCCGGCGGCCGGGCGCAGCGCCACCTCGAAGCGCAGGCGGTCGTCGGCGGTGACGAAGTTGACCATGCTGCCCAGCGCGTGGGCCTCGGCGCTGTCGGAGACGGTCAGCATGGCCTGGTTCTGCGCCGCCGCCAGCAGCTCCTGCGTGGCGCCGCGCTCGAGCGCGCCGAGGAACAGGATGTGGGCCGGGCCGGGCGGCTCGCCGTGGCGCAGCCGGCGCACCAGCAGCGGGTGGCCGTTGGCGCTGCGCCCGGCGACGCTGCGCTCGAGCTGCTCGGCCAGCGCGTCGGCGCCGGCCACGGCGATCACCAGCGGGCTGTCGGCGCGGGCGAAGCTGCCCTCGGGCCACTCGACGAAACCGGCGAACTTGTACAGGTAGGCGGCCTTGACCTGCAGCGCCAGGCTGGCAGCTGCCGGCGCCTGGGCGCCGGCCGGCGCCGGCCACCAGGCCAGCAGCAGAACCAGCAGACCCGGCAGGACAGGCAGAACCAGCAACGCCAGCGGCCACGGCGCGGCGCCGCGGCGCGCGGCCGGCATCAGCACAACGGTCGACCTGTTCAACAGCGCCATAGCGGACGAGCCAGAAACCTGCGGTCTAGGGAGGGGTGCGCACGGCGGCGCCGGGCGCGCGCGGAGTAGCCAACTGCAAGCGAGTCGACGCGCGACGGCATCGGCGCGGCGGCTCAAACGAGTGTACGCATTTTCAAATCGCTTGGGTATCTTTTTTCACAAGCTTGGCGCGGTGGCAAGCGCGGCGCCCGCCACGGCGGCGCCGCGCTGGCCGCCGTGGCGGCGCCGTGCTACAGTGGACGGGCACGCCGGCCCGGCCCGGAACCCCGACCCCGTCCACGCGAAGGAGCCCACAAGTGAGCACAGACATACTCGAATTGGCCGCCCAGGTCGGCCGCGCCCTGCACGCCCGCGGCCTGCTGCTGGCCACGGCCGAATCGTGCACCGGCGGCGGCGTGGCCTGCGCCGTCACCGAGATCGCCGGCTCGACCGGCTGGTTCGAGTGCGGCTTCGTCACCTACTCGAACGCCTCGAAGACCGAGCTGCTCGACGTGCCGGCCGCGCTGATGGCCCAGCTGGGCAGCGTCAGCGAGGAGGTGGCGGCGGCCATGGCCACCGGCGCGCTGGCCTCGAGCAACGCCCACATCGCCGTCTCGACCACCGGCATCGCCGGCCCGAGCGGCGCGGTGCCGGGCAAGCCGGTCGGCACCGTCTGCTTCGGCTGGGCCAACGCCGACAGCGTCCACACCGAGCGCCTGGTGTTCGCCGGCGACCGCGCGGCGGTGCGCGAGCAGACCGTGCGCCACGCCCTGCAGGGCCTGCTGCGCTTCATCGAATAGGCGGCGGCGCCGCCGCCGGGTTGCCTTCCGGTCACAAACCCATTACCCTGAGGGCCGTTGGCTATTCGGCCAAGCGCCCCCGCGCGCCCGGCCGCGCCGCACCGCCGGCCTGCGGCCGGCACGCCGTGCCCGCCGCCGCCTCGCTTGGCGGCACGGCGCGCCGTCATTGAAGGTTTTGATTATCCAGTTCGACTCAGGGAGCAATTCGATGCAAAACACGGTACATTTCATCCTCCAGGGCAAGGGCGGCATCGGCAAGACCCTGGTGTCGACCATCCTCGCGCAATGGCTCGCCGGCAAGGACGAGACGCCGTTGCGCTGCTACGACACCGACCAGGAGAACGCCACCTTCTCGCGCTACAAGGCGATGGGGGTCAAGCATGTGCCGGTGATGACGGACAGCCGCACCATCGACCCGAAGCGCTTCGACGCGCTGATGATCGACCTCCTCGAGGAGGACGGCAACTGCGTCGTCGACAACGGCGCCAACACCTTCTCGCCGCTGATGGGCTACCTGATCGAGAACGACTGCTTCGCGCTGTTGCAGGAATCGGGCCGCAAGGTCTACATCCACACCATCGTCGGCGGCGGCGACACGCTGCACGACACGGCGATGGGCTTCGTCTCCACCGCCAAGGCCACCACGGTGCCGCTGGTGCTGTGGGAGAACGAGCACTTCGGCCTGCTGCAGTCGGCCGCCGGCAAGCAGTTCAACGAGTCGCAGACCTACGCCGACAACTCGGCGCGGGTGTGCGGCCGGGTGGTCCTGTCGGCGCGCAACAACGACACCTTCGGCGCCGACATCAAGAAGATGAACACGGCGCGCCTGACCTTCGACGAGGTGCGCGCCAGCGACAAGTTCAACCTGATGGAGAAGCAGCGCATCAAGGTGGTGTTCCGCGACCTGTTCGAGCAGCTCGACAAGGTGCAGTGGTAAGCCATGGACCAGCTCAAGCTGCGCAGTCTGGTCTTTGAGAAAACCGGCGTGCGGATCGACGTCGACGATCCGATCTTCGCGCTGGTGGCCCTGAACGAGGCGGTGCTGGCCGAGGCGGTCGAGCGCCACATCGCGCTGCTCGACGCCGCCTCGCGCGAGCTGCTGGCGCAAAGCCGGACGGCGGCCGGGCTGGCGCCGGCCGCCGCGGGGGCGCCTGCGGCAACGGCGCCCGACGTTGCGGCGGCGGCAAGCGCCGGCCCCGCCGCCATCGTCCCGCCGCTCCTGTCGCGCCCGATCGCCACCCGCCCGGGCGCCTTCCAGCCCGGCGAACTGCGCCTGTTGGCGGCGGCGGCCGGCGTGGCCGTGCTCAGCGCCGTGCTGGCGCTGGCCGGCCAGGCGCTGCTGTTCCAGCCGGCGCCGGCGCCGCAGGCGCCGGCCCTGACGGCCGCGCAGGCCGGCGCCCTGCGCGACGGCGAAAGGCTGGCCCGCGCCGTCGCCAGGCTCGACGCCAAGACGCGCGCCCAGCTCCAGGCCGAGCTGCAAAAACCCTGAACGCCCCCGGCGCCGGCGTTCTCCACCCCGCACTACGCTACGCCACGGGGTCTGACCCCGCACGGGGTCAGACCCCTTCGCTTGCGGGGTAAGGCCGTCGCCCCGGGCCAAACCTTTTTCTTGCGGAAACCCGAAAACATGACTAACATGTGAACACCTATTCACATGTTAGCTATGACATCCTATCCCGAATCCGACCCCGCCATCGCCCAACTGGCCGATCTATTCCACCTGCTGGGCGACCCGACGCGGCTGCGCATCGTGCTGAGCTGCCTGCACACGCCGATCGCCGTCAGCGACATCGCCGGCGGCCTGCAACTGAGCAGCTCGCTGGTCAGCCACCACCTGCGCCTGCTGCGCGCCGCCCGCATCGTCAAGTCCGAGCGCCACGGCAAGCAGGTCTTCTACAGTGCCGCCGATGCCCACATCAGCGGCGTCCTCAGCGACATGCTCGAGCATATCGCCGAACCCTCCAGCGGAAACGACGCATGAACAAGCAGCCACACGGGCCGGACCACGGCCACGACCACCCGCACCAGCACGGCCACGACGACGGCCATGACCACCAGCACGGCCGGCCGGCCGCCGGCCAGGCCAAGCCGGCCGCCAAGGCTTGTGGACACGACCACGGCCACGCGCACGGCCACGGCCACCACCACCACGGCGACCCGAACAGCCACGGCCGCGCCTTCGCCATCGCCATCGTGCTCAACACGGTGTTCGTCGGCGTCGAGTTCAGCTACGGCTTCATCGCCAACTCCACCGCGCTGATGGCCGACGCCGGCCACAACCTGTCCGACGTGCTGGGCCTGATGCTGGCCTGGGGCGCGGCCATTCTGGCCAAGCGCGCGCCGAACCGGCGCTACACCTACGGCCTGCGCGGCAGCTCGATGCTGGCGGCGCTGTTCAACGCCATGCTGCTGATGGCCGCCTGCGGCGCCATCGCCTGGGAGGCGGTGCAACAACTGCTGCAGCCGAACCCGGTGGCCGGCCTGACGGTGTCGCTGGTGGCGGCGGTCGGCATCGCCATCAACGGCTTCTCGGCCTGGCTGTTCCTGGCCGGCAGCAAGGGCGACATCAACATCCGCGGCGCCTACCTGCACATGGCGGCCGACGCCGCCATCTCGCTCGGCGTGCTGGTGGCCGGCCTGGTGGTGATGGCGACCGGTTGGAGCTGGCTCGACCCGCTGGTCAGCATGGCCATCGTCGCGCTGATCGTCTGGAGCACCTGGTCGCTGCTGCGCGAGTCGCTGCGCATGGTGCTGGCGGCCGTGCCGGACAATGTCGACGCGCCCTCGGTCGAGCGGTTCCTGCGCGAACACGCCGGCGTGGCCGGCGTGCACGACCTGCACATCTGGGCGATGAGCACCACCGAGACGGCGCTGACGGCCCACCTGGTGATGCCCGACGGCCATCCCGGCGACGAGATCGTCGACCGCATCGGCCTGCGTTTGAAGGAGGAGTTCGCCATCCACCACAGCACCTTGCAGATCGAGCGCGGCACCACCAGCCACGCCTGCTGCCTGAGCGAGCCGCCGCCGGCCGCGCCGGCCGGCCACGGCCACGCCCACTAGGACGACGCTCAGTCGGCCAGGTTCAGGTACAGCGCGGTGCTCAGGTAGCGCTCGCCGAACGAGGGGATGATGGTGACGATGATCTTGCCCTCGTTTTCCGGCCGCCGCGCCACCTGCAGCGCGGCCCACAGCGCCGCGCCCGACGAGATGCCCACCAGCAGCCCCTCCTGCCGCGCCGCCAGGCGCGCCGTGGCGAAGGCGTCGTCGTTGCTGACGGCGATGATCTCGTTGTAGACCCGGGTGTTGAGCACGGCCGGCACGAAGCCGGCGCCGATGCCCTGGATCTGGTGCGGCCCCTTGGTCCCCTTCGACAACATCGGCGAGCCCTCCGGCTCCACCGCCACCACCTGCAGCGCCGGCTTGTAGGCGCGGATCACCTCGCCCACGCCGGTGATGGTGCCGCCGGTGCCGACCCCGGCCACCAGAATGTCGACGCGGCCGTCGGTGTCGCGCCAAATTTCCTCGGCGGTGGTGCGGCGGTGCACGTCCGGGTTGGCCGGGTTGTTGAACTGTTGCAGCATCAGGTAGCGCGGGTCGGACTCGACCAGCTCCTCGGCCTGGCGGATCGCCCCCAGCATGCCCTCGGCGCCCGGCGTCAACACCAGCTCGGCGCCGTAGGCGCGCAGCAGCATGCGCCGTTCGCGGCTCATGGTGTCGGGCATCACCAGGGTGCAGCGGTAGCCGCGCGCGGCGCACACCATGGCCACGGCGATGCCGGTGTTGCCGCTGGTCGGCTCGAGGAGGATGGTGTCGGGACGGATCTGGCCGGCCGCCTCGGCCGCCTCGATCATGGCCAGGCCGATGCGGTCCTTGACGCTGTGCGCCGGATTGCAGTATTCGAGCTTGGCGAGGATTTGCGCCGGGCTGCCGGCGGCGAGCCGGTTGATGCGCACCAGGGGCGTGTTGCCGATCAGTGCGGTGACGTCGTTGGCGATGTTCATGGTGGTTCTCCGCGCGGGAAAGTCGATGGAAGGCTTGCACAGCCAGTCTACCGCGTTTTTCCCTCCCCGCGCAGGGGGCCGCCGCCGGCGTGGCGGCGGCGTGACGGGCTTACTTGACGTCGAGCAATTCCACGTCGAAGATCAGCGCCGAGTTCGGCGGAATCGCGCCGCCGGGCGCACCGCGCGAGCCGTAGGCCAGCTCGCCGGGGATGATCAGGGTGCGCTTGCCGCCCACCTTCATGCCGGCCACGCCCTGGTCCCAACCCTTGATGACCTTGCCGCCGCCGAGCGGGAAGACGAAGGGCTCGCGGCCCGGGTCGCGCGAGGAGTCGAACTTATTGCCGTGCCAATTCTTGCCCATGGGACGGTACAACCAGCCGGTGTAGTGCACCACCACGTTGCTGCCGGTCAGCGCCTCCTTGCCGCCGCCGACCTTGAGGTCGGTGATGATCAGGCGGTCGGCCTCGGGGCCGGGCGCGGCCGAGCCGGCCAGCACGGGCGCGGCGGCGGGCGCCGCCTCGGCGGACGCCGCCGGGGCGGCAGCTGCGGCCGACGCGGCCGGCGCGCCTTCAACCGCCTTGGCCGGCTTGGCCGGCTTGGCGGCTTTGGCCGGCTGGGCCGCCTTGGCGGGCGGCGCGGACGGGTCGGTCTGGTCGGCCGGGGCGGCCTGGACGGAGTTGGCGGCCAGCGCCAGCAGCGCGGCGCATAAAACGGAGCAAGGCTTCATAATGTAATCTTTCGACGAGTTGTAGACTATCTCCGTCCGCCCGTGGCGGACAAAGCGCGGCCCAATCATAGCAAAAGCCCGATACGAAATGAGCCAGACCGACGCCGCCCAGCGGCTTTTTTTCGCCCTCCTGCCCGACGCCGCCACGCGCGCCGCGCTGGCGCGGCTGCAGCCGCTGGCGCCCGGCCGCGCCGTGCCGCTGGAAAACCTGCACCTGACGCTGGCCTTCCTCGGCCGCCAGCCGGGCGCCGCCGTGGCGCCGCTGGAGCGGATCCTGGCGCGGCTGGCGCTGCCGCCGTTGGCCTTGCGCGTCGATACTCTGGGCTATTTCACCGGTCCGCGCATCGCCTGGGCCGGCATGACGCGGCCGCCGGCCGCGCTGCTCGACCTGCAGGCGCGGCTGATGGCGGCGCTGCAACAGGCCGGCTTCGCGCCGGACAGCCACGCCGGCTTCCGCCCCCACGTGACGCTGGCGCGCCAGGCGGCGGCGCCGACGGCGGACGCGGCCTTCGCGCCGCTCGACTGGCGGGTCGGCCGCATCGCGCTGCTGGCCTCCGGCGCCGCCGACGGCCTGTACCGCACGCTGGCCGAACGCGCCTTCTGACGCACACCAATTACTCCGTCGTACAGCCGCCCAGGCGTATCGGACAATCCTAAGTTTGAGCCAAGAATAGAACTATTCCTATAGCTTCGCTCCCTTATAGGTTCCTTGTCCATGTTTGACCAAAGTACCTTCATTTGCGAGGCGCTCAAGCCAACAGCGCGCTTGGGCTGGCATTACGTCTAGTGCCTCAGCAACTTCTAGCTCAGAAAGTGTTGCATCTTCAACATTTAACAACAGATCTCTTACAAAGTTGAATAAAGTATCTGCGGCTACATGAGTCGCAAACTCAGTGCCTCCTAGAGTGGCTGTTGTCGTCGAACTCACGTCCACTCTATCGCCTCTCTTTACTGACAGTCTCGCTGCACCAACGGTATCTAATTCTTTGGATTGGGGTGGATTTGCGAATAGGTCATTCACTAATTCGGAACTCGAAAGGTGAACTTCCTTTTTCCTAAAAACATCTAATTTCTCAAATATATTTTTAAAGCTGAGTACATCTTGAGGTTCAGGCCAGGAAATGGCACCTCGTTCCTGAAGGGCACTAAGCCCAAGAGATGGCTGGCCTTGGGAACGAACAAACACAGGAACGAAATGGAATTTCTCAAGCTGTTCACTCGCCCCTGCCCAAGTTCCACCTGCGTTCAGATCCGAGTTGACTACTAGTGCGGCATCCGCCATTGCATAAATTAGTTTATTCCTTTGCATGGCATGACCAACACTGAAGCTAGAGCTAGGATCGTATGGTGATATGAGAAGCAACCTTTCCGACATCAAGGCATCTCTGTAAGAACGATCTATAGACGCCTTAAACAAATCTTCCGCATGCACTTCGCAGCCATAGCCACCAGCCTCAAGAACTCCTTGCATCGCAGCTTGGTCAACACCTTTAGCACCGCCAGAAACAATGGGCTTGCCAGCCTGCGCAGCAAGTTTTCCTACCATTCTCGCATACTCAATTTCCGAATTTCCGACTTTCCGAGGACCGACAACTGCAAGTCCACCAGTCTCCAACAGCGAAATACTTCCACAGCCATACAGCAATGGGGGCGCATCCGCACGCATACGTGCCTTGAGTCGGCTAGGGTATGTTGAGTCAGCGCGGCTGATAACCCATATTGCTCTTGCTCGCCACTGCTCTAATGCCTGACTTAATAGAAATCCTCGGGCAAGTAGCTCTCGAATTCGCTCTTTTTCAACGACTGTTGAACATTCGCTAGCTAGCTCTACGCCTTCGAATGATAGCAAATCTGCCGGCTGACGCTTTAGGTCACGTAATATCAAGGCTAGCGCCTTGTATTCCTTTGGCGTCAATAGAGGCGCGCGTGACTGCGAAGCTCCAACTTTTAGCGGCGCAGTTAATAGCAGGATAGCCTGCGTATTGGGGGATAGACTAGGTATCATTCTTCAGCGCTAGATTGAGCAAGAGCTAATGGCCAAACCTCTCCACTACCATGTTTTCGGAGCAGCATAGCGGCGACTGTAACCGTCCAACGCGAGTTAACAATGTCGTCGACCAACAGAACCGGACCAGCTAAAACCATATCTGGGTTTACTGCTAACGCCCCATCAAGATTTAAAGCCTGCTGCGAACTATTCGCCATAATTTTTTGCTCTTTGGTATGTAAAATCTTTAAAAGTGCTTGGCGATATGGCAATCCCAGCCTCAACGCAAGGCGCTCGGCAAAGCTAGGGACCAAGTTAGGATGTCTGAGTGAGGGAGTCGCCGTAACCCAGGTCGGCGCTGGCTGCGGTGACCATTTCTCAAACATCACAGCACAAGCCTCTACTAGTTCCTCGCTGAAATACTGGGCATTATAGCGATCTGCTTTGACCAATTTCCCCCAACCCGCATCCCCCCACATTGAAAGACTAATGCCAACATTTGCTCGGTGCACCTCTGGGATATTCCCTTTGACACCAAAACTTGGCAAACCTCCAGTTGGCCATTTCATTCTTGGCTGAATTGGTAAATTGCTTCGCTTAAGAAATGCAATGGCGGCATGAATTGAGGCTGGATCGACGAACGTTGTAAGCTGAGGAAGCAAGGCAGGCTTCGCCATGGACACATTTCCATCAAGAGCCGCTATCAGATAGTCCATGTGAGCGCCGTACGGCAACTCCACGTAACGACGCATCTCTTTAAGCTCGTCCCGACGCAAAGCCGTCAGTCGTTCGGTACGATCCCAAAACGAATCACCGAGCGTAGCCGCCGTCAGAGTCCATTTGCTTCCCGCCTTAGCGATAGGAGCTGGGGACTCTAGCTTCAAAAGGTCTAACGCTTTATTGATTCGTGCTTGACTAATATTTACAACGCCTAAAAGCTCTGGAACTGAAAGGCCATGTGGCGCATCCGCAAGTGCATTAAGCAGCAGCTCAACTTCATCTTTTGTAGGAAACGCACTACCGATAAACCATTCTGCTATTTCCAACTCCTCAGTACCGCTAAGCAAGACTCCATATGCGCTATCAAGCGCGCGCCCAGCCCGTCCTACCTGCTGATAGTACGCGACAACTGATGCAGGCATTTGAAAGTGAAAGACGAAAGCCAAGTCTGGTTTATCGTACCCCATACCTAACGCGGTAGTAGCAACCAGTGCTTTCACTTGATTATTGAGCAGAGCATCTTCCAATGCAGGACGATCCTCAGTTGCGCCGGTGTAGCAAGCGACATTGTGGCCAAGGCTTTTCAGCCATGCAGTCAGTTGCAGTGCATCACGCACTGTTAGTGTATAAATAATTCCACTACCAGCTATTTGACTAAGTTGCTCCCCAATCCAAGCCATACGTTCAGCTTGAGTCGGCAGTTTAATTGTTTGAAGCGAGAGTGATGGGCGACTAAGGTCGCCCTTTAATGTTGCAAGATCTGGCCCCAGAATATTAATCAGGTCGCCCATCACCCTGTTGTTCGCCGTTGCGGTAGTAGCTAGAAGGCGCAAATTTTTCGGAAGTGACTTGACAATTCTTTCAAGCAATCGGTATTGAGGACGGAAATCATGTCCCCAGTCTGAAATGCAATGTGCCTCGTCAACTACCAACAACGATATTCGGCCGGCCAACTCGGAGAGCACCTCTTCGTTAAATCGCGCATTTGCTAGCCTCTCGGGTGAAATAATCAGCACATCCACTTCATCTCGCCTTAACTGCGCGATGATATCTTCCCACTCATCTACATTATCAGAGTGAATGGCAACTGCCGACACCCCCATTGCTTGAGCCGCAGCAACCTGGTTGCGCATGAGGGAAAGGAGAGGTGAAATTAACAAAGTCGGACCACCTCCTTGCTCACGTAACAGTTTTGCAGCAATGAAATATACGAAACTTTTCCCCCAACCAGTCTTTTGTATAACAAGTAACCGCCCCTGTCCTTCGACCAAATGTCGGATCGCTTCGGACTGTCCCTCGCGAAAGTCTGCGTTGGGCCGTGCGGCTCCAACTCTAAGTAATGCGACGGCGCGCTCATGATCGTATTTCATTGGCATCTCTCTTTTTTATATTCTGTAAGCCATCTCCGTCGACTGCCAGCCCCCCCTTGTTCGGCAGCAATGGGGGCAAATGTAGACGCTAATTATGACCAATAACATTGTATAGAACTTCTCACGCCATGAAGCTTAGCTTAGCGCGCTGCTTCGGGATGATTTTTTGGTCAGGGGAGGGGCATACTCCGCGCGGGGCCCGACACCCCGGTCTGACACAGCGGTCGGCTGTGGAGTAACACTCAATACCCCTCATGCCGCGACAGGCGCGGCGAAAGTTCGATCAGCCCTATTCGGCCTCGGCCGGCGCCCCGGCCGGCTGCGGCGCCACCTCGGCGGCCAGCTTGCGCAGCAGATGCCCGGCCGCCACCATGCCGAAGGTGGCGGTGACCACCATCGCCGAGCCGAAGCCGGCGCAATTGAGGCCGGTCACGCCGGCGCTGGCGGCGCCGTCGGCCTCGCCGTCGCCCGCGGCGTCGACGCTGCACACCTCCGGGCTCTCCGGCATCACCAGGCGCTCCATCGAGAACACCGCGTCGACGTTGAACTTGTTCTTCAGCCCGCGCGGGAAGCCGTATTGGGTGCGCATCAGCTTGCGCACCTTCTTCAGCATCGGCTCCTGCTCGGTGCGCGACAGGTCGCGCACCTCGATCTGGGTCGGGTCGGTCTGGCCGCCGGCGCTGCCGATCATGATCAGGGGAATCGACTTGGCGCGGCAATAGGCCAGCAGCGCCGTCTTCGCCTTGACCGAGTCGATCGCGTCGACCACGTAGTCGTAGCCCTGGCCGCCGATCATCTGGTCGAGGTTGTCGGGCTCGACGAAGTCCTCGATCTGGCGCACCCGGCAGGCCGGGTTGATCTGCGCGATGCGCTCGGCCAGCGCGGCCACCTTGGCCTGGCCGATGGTGCCGCTCAGGGCCTGGATCTGGCGGTTGATGTTCGACTCGGCCACGTTGTCCAGGTCGATCAGCGTGAGCTTGCCGATGGCGCTGCGCGCCAGCGCCTCGACCACCCAGGAGCCGACGCCGCCGACCCCGACGACGCAGACGTGGGCGCCGCGAAAGCGCGCCAGCGCGGCGGCGCCGTACAGCCGGCCGATGCCGCCGAAGCGGCGTTCGAAGTCGATATCGTCGGCATTGTCTGGCATATTCTTGATGTCCGTTATTTTCATTCCGCCATTTTAACGGACGCGGCGGGGAGATTATTCTACAATGGTTTTTTTGCCGGTTCCGCCGGCCACGGCAGCCCGTCCGCGCCACCCACTTTGTCGAGAACCCCCATGAGCGAATCCCTGATTGACACCGCGCCCGGCTTTGACCAGCCCATCGCCGTCCTCAAACACTGCCACGACCGCATCCGCAAGCAGTTGCTGACCCTGAACAACCTGCTCGGCCACCTACCGCTGCACGGCTCGGACGCGGCGGCGCAGAAGGCCGCCCAGGCGGTGTTGAAGTATTTCAACCACGCCGCCCACCTGCACCACGCCGACGAGGAGCAGAACCTGATGCCGATGCTGCAGGCCACCGCGCGCGACGCCGACGCCGACCTGCTGGAGGCGCTGGTGCCGGAAATCCTGGCCGACCACGTCCGCATGGACGCCGACTGGGCCGTGCTGCAGGCCCAGCTCAACGACGTCGCCAACGGCATGGAGGGCCGCCTCGAGGCGGCCGACGTGCAACGCTTCGTCGCCGCCTACGAGGGCCACATGGCCAAGGAGGAAGGCAATCTGGCACCGATGGCCAAGCGCATCTTCAGCGCCGAGCAGATGGCCGAGCTGGGCAAGGCGATGCAGGCGCGGCGCGGCCTGGCGCCGGCCAGCGGCGAGGCGCTGGCCAACCTGCGGCTCGACTACAGCCAGGCCACGCTGATGGAGAGCGACGTGCTGGCCGACCCGATCGCCCAGTTCGCCAAGTGGTTCGACGAGGCCATCAAGGCCCAGGTCAACGAACCCAACGCGATGAGCGTGGCCACCGTCGGCGCCGACGGCAAGCCGAGCTCGCGCATCCTGCTGATCAAGCAATACGACCACCGCGGCTTCACCTGGTACACCAACTACGACAGCCACAAGGGCCACCAACTGGGCGACAACCCGCACGCCGCTCTGCTATTCTTTTGGAGCGAGGTGGAACGCCAGGTGCGCATCGAGGGCCGCGTCGTCAAGACCTCCGACGAGGAAAACGACAAGTACTTCTACAGCCGCCCGGTGCAAAGCCAGCTCGGCGCGATCGCCTCGCACCAGAGCGAGCCGGTCGCCAGCCGCGCCCAGATGGAGGCCAACTTCGACGCCGTCAGCGCCGCCAGCGGCCCGCAGCCGGTCAGGCCGGCGCACTGGGGCGGCTACCGCCTGCTGCCCGAGCGCATCGAGTTCTGGCAGGGCCGCCGCTCGCGCTTCCACGACCGCATCGTCTACCTGCGGCAGGAGGACGGCAGTTGGGTGATCGAACGCCTGCAACCGTAAGGACGGACGGCCGGTCGCATTGATCCACCGGCGGCGCCGCGCGCGCCGCCATGCGGGAGGCCGGCATGTTTCTACAGAACCGACTGAGTAGCTGGATCGCCGGCGTGCGCCGGCAAATCGCGCTGCCGCTGCGCATCGAACTGTGGAACGGCCAGCAGATCGACTTTTCCACCGAGGCGCCGCGCGTCACCATCCGTTTGCCGCGCGCCTCGGCGGCGCGCTACCTGCTCACGCCCTCGCTGGCCAAGCTGGGCGGTGCCTACGTCGAGGGCGACATCGAGGTGCACGGCCGCGCCCACGACATGATCGCCATCGTCAACGCGCTGGCCCGCGCCAGCCTGAAGGCAGAGGGCCGCGTCACCCGCGTGGTGCGCGGCTTCGGCCACAGCCGGACGCGCGACGCCGAGGCGATCCGCTACCACTACGACGTCTCCAACGAGTTCTACCAACAATTCCTCGACCCGGCGATGGTCTACTCCTGCGCCTATTTCGAGACCGGTGCCGAGGACCTGGCCGCCGCCCAGACCAAGAAGATCGACCACATCCTGCGCAAGGTCGAGCTGCGGCCCGGCCAGCGCCTGCTCGACATCGGCTGCGGCTGGGGCGCGCTGCTGCTGCGCGCCGCCGAGCAGTACGGCGCGCGCGGCGTCGGCGTCACCCTGTCGCAGAACCAGTACCAGCTGGCGCGCCAGCGGGTGCGCCAGGCCGGCCTGGAACACTTGGTCGAGATCCGCCTGCAGGACTACCGCGACGTGCGCGGCGAGTTCGACCGCATCACCAGCGTCGGCATGTTCGAGCACGTCGGCCTGCGCCAGCTGCCCGCCTACTTCGCCGCCATCGGCAAGCTGCTGGCGGCGGACGGCCTGGCGCTCAACCACGGCATCACCTCGACCGATCCGGACAACGGCGCGACGCCCTACGGCGGCGGCGAGTTCATCGAAAAATACGTGTTTCCGCGCGGCGAGCTGGCGCACCTCGGCCAGGTGCTCAAGGCGATGCAGCAGGGCGAACTGGAGGTCTACGACGTGGAGAACCTGCGGCGCCACTACGCCCGCACCTGCGCCATCTGGACCGACAACTTCGAGGCCAACGCCGAGCGCGCGCGCGCCTTGGCCGGCGACAAGCGCTTCCGCATCTGGCACATCTACCTGGCCGGCTGCAGCTACGCCTTCAAGCACGACCTGATCAGCCTGTACCAGGTGGTGTGCGGCAAGGCCGGGCGCGATCCGGCCGCCCTGCCCTGGTCGCGCCACTACATGTATCCGGCGGCACCGGCCGAGGCGGCGGCGCTCAGCGCGCCGCGTCCGGTTTGAGGCGGTGGGCGAAGACCTTGCGCAGCTTGACCACCTTGGGCGCGACGACGAAGGCGCAATAGCCCTGTAGCGGATGCTGGCGGAAATAGTCCTGGTGGTAGTCCTCGGCGCGGTAGTAGGTCTGCGCCGGCGACAACTCGGTGACGATGGGCGCGTCCCAGACGTTGGCCATCTCGGCGATCACCTGGCGCGCGGTGGCCTCCTGCTCGGGCGACTGGTGGTAGATCACCGAGCGGTACTGGGTGCCGACGTCGTTGCCTTGGCGGTTCAGCGTGGTCGGGTCGTGCAGGGTGAAGAAGATCTCCAGCAGGTCGCGGTAACTGATGACGGCCGGGTCGAAGCTCAGCTTGACCACCTCGGCGTGGCCGGTGGCGCCGGCGCACACCGCTTCGTAGGTCGGGTCCGGCTGCTGGCCGCCGGTGTAGCCGGACTCGACCCGCACGACGCCGTCGACCTCGAGATAGACCGCTTCCAGACACCAGAAGCAGCCGCCGCCCAGCACGGCCGTTTCTAACGCCGAGCCCGGCGCGGAATTGCTAGTCATGACTCCCCCTGCGTGAACGATTGCCAATGAATGCACTGTAACGCAAACCAGCACCGCGCGCACCTGCATTCGACGGCACCGCCGCACCCTCGCGGCAGAGGCCTTGTTTGCAAATCTGCCTCGTTTTCTTATTCTTTAATTCGCTACGATAACGATTTAACAAGGTTATTGATGCGAGTCTCATTTGCAATGGTGTCGAAATGAAGACGAACTAAACCATTAATCATTAATCATTATCAAACCAAAATTCTTTCGCCTGCCGTAAATTGTAATTTTTCACACAAACGGCGGGAGATTGAAAAATGGAAGAGAAACTGGAATTGAGTGGGGCGCAATGGGCAAATAGATTCCGTGGAAGCACTGGCACGAGGGAATTGTCAGGAAATTTCCGCCAAGCCGTAGAAGATTTTATATATGCAATGAAACAAGCCGGAATGAAAGTTGTGATTAATTCGACTTACAGAGCTCCGAAACGTTCTTACCTCATGCATTACTCTTGGAGAATTGCAAAAAACGGGCTTGACCCTGAGAAAATTCCATCGATGCAAGGTGTAGATATAAACTGGAATCATGGAACAAAAGAAAAATCAGTTAAAGCAGCCAAAGATATGACGTTGGCTTTCGATACTCATACTTTGCAAACTAAACCGGCGCTTCGTTCCCAACACAACTCCGGGCTTGCAATTGACATAAATGTTAGCTGGGGAAAAACAGTTGAAATAAAAGATGCCGACGGCAACCTAGTAAAAATCAACACACTGCCTAGGACAGGAATGAATAAACAACTTATAGCTGTCGGCAAAACTTACGGCGTTCAAAAATACAGAGGCCCGGGGAGGGATTTTCCTCACTGGTCAAACAATGGTCTTTAGATTTCAAGGGAAAATCATGCGGACATATCACCTATTTTTTATCTCTTTTTTGCTTTCCCAATCGGCCATTTCCAGCGAAAATTTACCAAAAGATGTAAGGAATTATATCTATAATTCTGGGGCATGTGAACACTTAGGCGGCGAATATGATGGAGAGCTGCCAAAAGAGCAGAAAGAGCAAATAATAAGAGATATTGATAAATATTGCGGAGGAGCAAAAAAACAATTCAGAATTTTAAAAGAAAAATACAAAGACAATCCAACATTACTGAAAAGAATAAAAAATAATTACAACGATACGGTTGATAGCTACACAAAATAGCTCTCGCGACGAGGTTTTTGGCTGCGCCTGTTTGATTCGACTTGGTATTTTTCCTCGCCCCGGCTTGTTCGGCGCGCGGCGGCGGAATCAACGGCCGGCCGCGACGGCGCGGATGGCGGCCAGCACCGCCTCGGGCCGCTCGAGCGGAATGTCCGGGCCGCTGTCGACCCACTGCAGCTGGGCGCCCGGATACAAGCGGACGATGTCCTTGCGCTTGGCGTTGGCGTCGTCGGCGTAGGCCGAGCGCTCGCCCAGCGGACGGGCGGCGCTGAGCACCATCACCCGCACGCCGGCCGGCGCCGGCAGCGCCAACACCTGCCCGCCGGTGGCCGTGGCGGCCTTGAACTCGCTCATCTCGATGGACGAGCTGAGCAGCTTGAAGCTGGTGCGCACCAAGGTCGGCCACTGCTCGTAGGCGCCGGCGCCGAGGTATTGCTGCGGATGGGTGGAGTCGACCAGCACCAGCGCCTTAACCTCGTCCGGATGGCGGCGCGCGTACAACTGCATATACAGGCCGCCCACCGAATGGCCGACCAGGATGTAGGGCGGATTCAGCCCCTTGCTGCGTAGCAGCGCGCGCAGCTCCTCGACGATGTGCTCGCCGTCGCGCGCACTGGCCACCGCCGCGCTGTTGCCGTAGCCGGGGCGGTTGTAGGCGAAGGCGCTACGCTCCTGGCTGACGGCGCGGAACACCTTCTCCCACTGGCCCAGCTTGGCCGCCAGGCCGTTCTCGAACACCACCGGCACGCTGCCGTCGCGGCGCACCAGCTCGTATTCGACCTGGCGCGGTTCGGCCAGGCCGGCCACCAGCTCGACCAGCGGCGCCGCCGCGACGTTGCCGGCGACGCCGGCCAGCGCCAGCGCCAGCAGCAGCGCCGCAGGCCGCCGCCCGGCGGACGCGGCGGACACGGCGGGCACGGCCGGCGCGGCGGGCAAGGAATATTGTCGCTCCATTCGGGAGTCCTCCATTGATCATTGCGCGGCGCCGGGGACGGCACCGGACGCCACTGTAACGCAAAGCCGCGCCGACCGCATCGGCGGGCCGCCGGCCCGACCGGCGGAGCGGCCGCCGAAGCTGTTGCCATTCCGGCCGCCGGGCCGGCCGGGCCGGCCGGTTTTTAGCGACGGCCGCCGATCTTTGGCATAATGGCAAAAAGACTCAGGCAGATCATGAACACACGCTCCCCCCGCGCGCCGGCGCCCGCTTTCGATACCGGCCATTTTCGCCAGGCCCTGGCGCAATTTGCCACCGGCGTGACCGTCATCACCACCCGCCTGGCCGACGGCAGCTTTCGCGGCCTGACGGCCAGCTCCTTCAACTCCGTCTCGCTGACGCCGCCGCTGGTGTTGTGGAGCCTGGGCGGCAGCGCCAACAGCCTGCCCATCTTCAGCGGCAACTCGCACTACGTCATCAACGTGCTGGCGGCCGACCAGGCCCATCTGGCCAAGCTGTTCTCCACCCGCAGCGAGGACCCGTTCGGCGCCGTCGAATACGAGCTCTCGCGCACCGGCCAACCCATCCTCAAGGGCGCCACCGCGTGGTTCGAATGCCACAACCGCAGCCGCTACCCGGAGGGCGACCACGTCATCTTCGTCGGCGAGGTCGAGCATTGCGAAATCACCCCGGCGCAGCCGCTGATCTTCCACGGCGGCCAGTTCCGCGACCTGGCCTAGCCCGAACCAGCGCTGTCATTTTGCCATCGCCGCCGCCGCGACGGCGGGAAAACGGAAATTGGTGTCGCCATTAGAAAAGCCGGGCGGGTGGCGAGGTCTTAGAATAATGGCACCAGCCACTATAACCAGAGACTAGGAAACACCATGAGCCAAGCCCGCGCCCAATTCCACTGGGATGACCCCCTCCTGCTGGACCAGCAGCTGACCGACGAAGAACGCATGGTGCGCGACGCCGCCGCCGCGTATTGCCAGGACAAGCTGGCGCCGCGCATCCTCGAGGCCTTCCGCCACGAAAAAATGGACACCAGCATCTTCCGCGAGATGGGCGAACTGGGCCTGCTCGGCCCGACCATCCCGGAACAGTACGGCGGCCCCGGCCTGAACTACGTCGCCTACGGCCTGATCGCGCGCGAGGTCGAGCGCATCGACTCGGGCTACCGCTCGATGATGAGCGTGCAGTCCTCGCTGGTGATGGTGCCGATCTACGAGTTCGGCACCGAGGAGCAAAAGCAAAAATACCTGCCGAAACTGGCCAGCGGCGAATGGATCGGCTGCTTCGGCCTGACCGAGCCGAACCACGGCTCCGACCCCGGCTCGATGATCACCCGCGCCAAGAAGGTGGCGGGCGGCTACTCGCTGAGCGGTGCCAAGATGTGGATCACCAACTCGCCGGTGGCCGACGTGTTCGTCGTCTGGGCCAAGGACGACGAGGGCGCCATCCGCGGCTTCGTGTTGGAGAAGGGCATGGCCGGTTTGAGCGCGCCGGCGATCCACGGCAAGTTCGGCCTGCGCGCCTCGGTCACCGGCGAGATCGTCATGGACAACGTCTTCTGCCCGGAAGAGAACGCCTTCCCCGACGTGCGCGGCCTGAAGGGTCCGTTCACCTGCCTGAACTCGGCGCGCTACGGCATCGCCTGGGGCGCGCTGGGCGCGGCCGAGGCCTGCTGGCACATCGCCCGCCAGTACACCATGGACCGCCTGCAGTTCGGCCGTCCGCTGGCGGCCAACCAGCTGGTGCAGAAGAAGCTGGCCGACATGCAGACCGAGATCACGCTGGGCCTGCAGGGCTGCCTGCAGCTGGGCCGCATGAAGGACGCCGGCACGGCGGCGGTGGAGATCACCTCGATGATGAAGCGCAACTCCTGCGGCAAGTCGCTCGACATCGCCCGCGTCGCCCGCGACATGCTCGGTGGCAACGGCATCTCCGACGAGTTCGGCGTGATCCGCCACATGGTCAACCTCGAGGTGGTCAACACCTACGAGGGCACGCACGACATCCACGCGCTGATCCTGGGCCGCGCCCAGACCGGCATCCAGGCCTTCCAATAAGACCAGGGGGTGCGCGCCGCCCCGCTGCAAATGGACGAAAAAAACCCGCCACGGCAGCGCTGCCGTGGCGGGTTTTTTTACCTTCGGGGCCGGCCTAGAACTTGTAGCCGACGCTCACGCTCAGGGCCACCGGGTCGAGCTTGACGTCCTGCGTCTGGCCGGTCGAGAAGTGCACCTTGGTCTTCAGGTAGGTCTTGATGACGGTGGCGTCGGCGAACCAGCGCTCGTTGATCCTGACCGTGCCGCCGAGCTGGAAGCTGGCGGCGAACTTGTTGTCGAGCTTGAAGGTGGTGCCCGGGCCGCCGGTGTTGAGCAGCGCCGTCAGCTGCGACGAGCCGGTCTCCTTCTGGAAATAGGCGTAGGTGACGCCGACGCCGACGTAGGGACGCACGCGCGCGTCCGCCGCCAGGAAGCGGTATTGCAGCAGCGCCGTCGGCGGCAGCACCTCCGAGTCGCCGACCTTGCCGGTGCCCTTGATGGCGCCGTCGCCGATCAGGTCGTGCTTGTAGGGCAGGCCCAGGTCGAGCTCGGCCGAGATGTTATCGGTGAGCATGTAGGCGAAGGCCAGGCGCGGCTTGGTGTCCGAGCCGACGTCGGCCTTGGTGTGCGGCAGCGCCGGCGCCGACACGTCGCCGCTGTCGACCTTGGGCGTGATCTTGTTGATGCCGAGGGTGGCCAGCCAGCTGCCGGCGCTCTGCGCCGAGGCGTTCGAGGCGGCGGCCAGCGCGGCGGCCAGCGCCAACACTTTGAGCGCGCGGGGGATTGCTTGATTCATCTTGTCTCCTGATTTTCTATCCGGGGCGCCGTCGCCGGCGCCCGCTGTGTGGGTGCGGCGGCGGCTTACAGCCAGCCCTTGACGACCATCTTCTCGGCCACGTAGCGCGCCAGCAGCAGATAGTTGAACGGCGTCGGGTGGACGTCGTCGGCGAAGGCGTAGTGGCTGACGTCGCCGGCGACCAGGTTGCCGCCGTTGCAGCCCAGCGAGCTGACCAGCGGGTTCTTGGCCGGGTTCAGGTCGCAGGCCATGTCCACGACATTTTTCAGGCCGTAGGGTTCCGGGTTGACGGCCTGGTCGTGGCTGACGGCGTATACGTCGACCAGCAACACCTTGGCCTCGCCGGCCAGGCCGCTGGCCAGTTCGCCGTTGATGGCGTTGACCATGGCGACGATCAGTTGCTGGGTGGCGCTCGACTTGGCCCGGCCGGCCGGCGAGGTGGCCACGTCGGGCACGTTGTTGACGACCACGTAGTTGGCGCCCTTGGCCAGCAGCTGGTTCTTCACCAGCGCGACCAGCTCCCTGCCGGTGGCGGCCATCGGCGCCACCAGTTCGGCGCCGTGCAGCGCGGCATAGTCGGTGCCGGCCTTGACGCCGGCGGCTTCGCCGACGGCCTTGGCCTTGAGCACCATCGGACCGTAGACGGCCTGCGCGCCCACCGCCGCGTTGCCCGGCTGGCCGGCGGCGGCGGTGACGGCGGCGCCGACCACGCTGTCGTCGGTGTGGCCGGCGCGGGCCGACTCGGTGGCCATGGCGAGCCCGATCGCCTGCATGGCGGCAGGAACGTTGCTGGCGCCGGCGGCCAGTTGCGGCACCAGGCTGGCGGCGAAGGCGGCCGCGCCGGCGTCGGTGCCGGCCTTGGCGGCGGCGGCCTGCAGGCCGCTCAGCAGGCCCAGCACGTCGTTGCCGCCGATCATGACGAAGACCATCTCGTCGCCCTTGAACTTGCCGCCGACGGCGGCCAGGTGGTTTTGGATCTGCACCGTCACCGGCACGGTCAGCGCGCCCAGCGCGCTGCCGGTGGCCTTGTTGCCGCCGCCGACGGGGTTGCTGACACGGGCACCGCCCTGGGCGTAGCCGTAACAGCCGGCGTGGTTGACCACCGGCACGGCGAAGCCCTTGCTGGCGTCGCCGTCCAGGCCGGTCTGGGCCGGGCAAGGCGCGCCCAGGCCCAACTGGGCGGCCATCAGCTCGGTCCAGTTCTTGCCGGTCAGCGCGGGGTTGCTGGCGCTGTTGTCGCCGTTGATGTTGAACTTGCCGCCGCCCAGCTTTTGCACGGTGCCGACGGCGTAGCTGCCGACGTCGGACAGGCTGTCGCCGAACGAGATCTGGCTGGCGTATTTGATTTTTTGGGTGTTGCCGCCGGGGCTGGCACCATTGCCGCCGCAGCCGGCCAAGACGGCCAGAGCGAGCGCCGCGAGGGCGATTTTGGTATGACGCATGCTGTCTCCTGAGGATATTTTTATGATATTTACGAACGCATGTGCTATTCGCAATCCGACCAATATGCCAGCCTAGTTCGCACTTGTATAGGGTAAAACTTGTAACGTTTGCACCGCGTCCAACAAAAAAGGCGGCCACTCTGGCCGCCTTGCAATGTTTTCAATTCAAACAACACATATTCCCGTCAGGGATTTAACGGTTGGCCGCCCGGCCGAAGAAATCGCGCGTGGCGCGCAGGCAGAACGGCGCCACCAGGCCGGCGTGGTAGCTGTCGCGCACGGCCTGGTCGGCCTGGCTGGCGCTCTTGCCTTCGAGCAGGGCCGACAGACGCAAGACGCCCTTGGCCGCGCCGAAGGCCAGCTGGGTGTCGGCGTAGTCGCCCAGGCTCGCCGTCGCGTCGACGTTGAGCAGGCTCAGCGTGCCGGCCGGCTTGCCCTGGGCGGCGAAGTAGGCGTAGGCCGCCTCGGCGTTCTTGTACGGCACCACCGGGTCCTGGTCGCCGCCGCACAGCAGCAGCGGCACCGCCGGCAGGTAGTTGCGCAGGTCGTTCTTCAGCAGCCACTTGCGCAGCGGATGGGCCGGCGCGCAGCCGAGCGGATTGGCGTTGCTGGCGTTGCAGGGGGTGGCCCGCAGGTCGGCCAGGTAGCCGTCGCGGTAGCTGGTCTTGAACAGGTGGTCGGCGCCGAAGGAGGCGGCGTAGCCGGCCGCCTGCGGCAGCGAGTCCTGGGCGAACAGCACGTCGTTGGGCAGCTTGCCGGCCGCCACCAGGTCGCCGATGCCCAGCGCGCCGGGGAACAGGCTGTCGATGCCGCTGGCGTACTTGGCCTCGTAGACCTCGGCGCTGCTGCTGTACAGGCCGGCGTTGGCGCGCTGGCCGGCGTTGATCAGCATCGGCAGGAAGGCCGCCGCGCCGCTGCTGGGGGCGCCGCCGAAGATGCTGTCGCCGAACAGGCTCAGCGCGTAGGGGCCGGACAGGCCGGCCGCCGCAGTCACGTTGAACTCGCCGGCGTAGCCGCTCTGCATGGCGCGCTGGGTGGCCAGGGCGACATAGCCGCCCTGCGAGTAGCCGGTCAGCAGCAGGCGGCCGCCGTCCTTGGCGCCGACGGCGGCGAAGGACAGGCGCGCCGCGCGCAGGCCGTCGACCATGTCGCTGGACTGTTGCAGCGCGTCCAGATAGGCGTGGTAGCCCAGGGTCGAACCGGCGTAGCCGGCGTAGTTCGGCGCCACCACGATGTAGCCCTGGGCGGCGAACATGGCGGCCACCAGGCGCGGCTCGGTGGCGCTGAGCTTGCTCATGTCGTTCGCCTTCAACACCGAGGTGCCGTGGGCGTACAGCAACACCGGGCGGGCGCCGCCGCACTGGCCGGCCGTGCCGCCGGACGGCACCATGATGGCGGTGCTGGCCTCGGTGTCCTCGCCGGCCGAGCCGACCGTGTGGTACTTGACGGTGTAGGTGGTGACCGCGCAGCTGGGCGTGCCGGTGATGTTGCTGCTGCCGCGTTGCTGGTCGTCGAGGAACTGTTTGAAGACGGCCGGCTCGAGCGTGTTGACGCTGGCGCCGTTGATGCTGACCGGCACCACGCTGGCCGTGCCGATCAGCTTGCCGCGCAGGGACGGCGGGACCACCGGCGGGGTCGGCACCACCACCACGCCGTCGCCGGAACCGCCGCCACCGCCACCGCCGCCGCAGGCGGACAGGACCAGCAGGGGACTGAGCAGCAGCAGGGAACCCAGCGGCAGCGGGCGGCGGGCCGGGCGGGCCGCATGGGATGGCGGGAATGGATGGACAGGGCGCATGGGCTTTCCTCGACGATGGCAGGGTGCGGCCGGCCCATGGGCCGCCGCGTTGGAACGACACGACGCGGCCGGGCGCACTATCGAGTCGACCGGCGGCCCGCCAATGCTAGCATAGTGGCAACAGGCTACGGCATAGCCTTCAGGAAAAAGTCGCGCGCCGCGCGGACGCAGTACTGCGCCGCCAGCCTGCCGTGGTACATCTCGGCCACCGCCCTGGCCGGGTCGCGGCCCTTGTCGCGCGCCTCGGCGCGGACCCGCTCCTTGGCCCTGGCGAAGCCGGCGCGCGCCGCCAGCCACGACGCCGGCGCGGCGGCGTCGGCCGCCTCCAGGTCGAGCAGCAGCGGCGCCGCGCCGCGCGCGCTGAAATAGCGCTGGGCCGCGCTGGCGTTGGCGAAGGGCACCACCGGATCGTCGCCGCCGCCGCACAGCAGCAGCGCGGCGCGCGGCCGATAGCTGCGCAGGTCGTTGCGCGCCAGCCAGCGGCGCAGGCCGTTGCCGGCCCGGCAGGCCGCCGGCTCGACCGGCTCGGCGCCGCAGGGATGGGCCGCCATGTCGGTCAGGTAGGCCTGGCGGTAGCTGCTGCGCACCAGGTTGTGGGCGGCGAAAAAGGCCGCCGCGCCCTGCCCCTGCGGCTGCGAGTCGAGCGCGAACAGGGCGCCGGACGGCAGCCGGCCTTGGCGCACCAGCTCGTCGAAGCGCTGCGCGCCGGGCAGCAGCGCCTCGATGCCGGCGGCGTAGTCGGGCTCGTATAACTCGGCCGGGCTGGCGTACAGGGCGGCGCCGGCGCGCTGGCCGGAGGTGGTCACCAGCGGCAGGTAGGCCGTGCCCCCCAGCAACGGCTGGCCGCCGAAGATGCCGTCGCCCATCTGCAGCAGCGCGTAGGGGCCGGACATGCCGGCCACCGCCACCAGCGGGAACTCGGCGGCGAAGTCGCGCTCGATCAGGCGCTGGGTCGCCAACGCGACGAAACCGCCCTGCGAATAGCCGCTCAGGAACAGCCGCGGCGCCGCCCGCACGCCCAGTTGCGCGTACACCTCGCGCGCCGCGCGCAGGGCGTCGAGCATGTCGCCGGCCTGCTGTTCGGCGTTCAGGTAGGGGTGGTAGGGCAAGGACGAGGCGCCGTAGCCGGCGTAGTCGGGCGCCACGACGATGAAGCCCTGGGCGACGAACATCGCCGCCACCAGGCGCGCCTCGCCGTTCAGGCGGGCCATGCTGAACTGCTTGTCGAGCACGGTGCCGTGGGCGTACAGCAGCACCGGGCGCGGCCCCTGGCAGGCCGGGTCGGCGCCGGACGGCAGCATGACGACGCTGCTGGCGTCGGTCGGCTCGCCGTGGCCGCCCACGGTCTGGTAGCGCAGCGTGTGGATGGTGATGGCGCAGCGCGGCTCGCCGGCGATGTCCATCAGCGCGCCGCCCTGGGCGTGGCGCAGCACGGCGGCCAGCGTGGCGGGGTCGAGGCTGTCGAGGCTGGCGCCGCCGCCCAGGGCGATCGGCACCAGCGTCGGCCCGTCCAGCACCGCGCCACGGGGCGGCGCCGGCGGCGCGTTGGCGCTGGCGGCGTTGCTGATGGCGTTGGCGGCGCCGACGGGGTTGGCCGCCAGACCTTCGTTGGCGGCGGCGGGCGCGGCCGCCGCCAGTAGCAAAGCGAACAATAGTGGAAGCATGCCAACCTCCCGTCGCCGGTCACGCCAGCCGCAGGGGAACGGCGTGGATCAGGACCGCAACAACGCTTCCATCATACCCGATGAGCCGAATACCGCGCGCCGCAATCGGTCGTTCACGCCGAGCCACTCGGCGTCCTGCGGCGGGGTTTCGACCAGTATCAAATCGGCGCCGCTTTGGTCCATCTCGCGCAGCGCGGCGTACAGGCCGTAGGCGTAGCCGGCCGGGGTGGCCGGCAGCGTCACGTGCGGGCCGGCCGGCGCCGCCAGCGTGTGGACGATCAGGGCGACGCGCTTGCCCTTGGCCTGCAGCCGGGCCAGGCTGTCGGCCAGCTGCGCGCGCTCGAGCATCAACACCGGCGTGTGCGGCGCGTAGTGCGACTCCAGCGTGCCGGAGGCGCGCGGCGCGGCCGCGTCGGGCTGGCCGGGCAGCAGGCCGATGACGTCGGCGATCTGCTGCGCGCTGATGTGGCCGGGACGCAGCAGCACCGGGCCGCGCGTGTCCAGCCGCGACAGGTCGAGGATGGTCGATTCGATGCCGACCTGGCTGGCGCCGCCGTCGAGCACGGCGCCGAGCAGCGGCTCGTCGCCGAACTCGTCGCGCACGTGCTGCGCCGTGGTCGGGCTGACGTTGCCGAACTTGTTGGCCGACGGCGCGGCGACGCCGCCCTTGCCGCCCTTGAAGGCGCTCAGCAGCGCGATGGCCACCGGGTGCGAGGGGCAGCGCAGGCCGACCGTGTCCTGGCCGCCGGAGACGGCGTCGGGAATGTGGGCGTTGCGTTTCAAAATCAGCGTCAGCGGGCCGGGCCAGAAGGCCGCCACCAGCTGGCGCGCGGCCGGCGGGATGTCGCTGGACCAGTAGTCTAGGTCGGCGCCGGGCGCCAGGTGGACGATCACCGGATGGTCGTTGGGACGGCCCTTGGCCTGGTAGATGCGGGCCACCGCCGCCGGGTCCTCGGCGTCGGCGCCCAGGCCGTAGACTGTTTCGGTCGGAAAAGCGACCAGGCCGCCGGATGCGAGGATCGCGGCGGCCTGGACGATTTCCGCGGAGGGAGCGGGGCTCCCGGCAGAATGCTTCATGGCGGTCTTACTGGGTCAGCAGGCGCAGCGCCTCGGCGTACTTGGCGGAGGTCTGGTCCAGCACGTCCTGCGGCACGCTCGGCGCCGGCGCCTTCTTGTTCCACGGCTGGGTTTCCAGCCAGTCGCGGACGAACTGCTTGTCGAAGGACTCGGGCGACTTGCCCACCTGGTAGCTCGACATCGGCCAGAAGCGCGAGGAGTCCGGCGTCAGGATCTCGTCGATCAGGTGCACGGTGCCGTTGGCGTCGAGGCCGAACTCGAACTTGGTGTCGGCGATGATGATGCCGCGCGTGGCCGCGTATTCGGCCGCCAGGGTGTACAGCTTGATCGCCGCTTCCTTGACCTGGCGGGCGATGTCGACGCCGACGATGCGCTCGGCTTCGGCGTAGTCGATGTTCTCGTCGTGCGCGCCGGCCGGGGCCTTGGTCGACGGCGTGAACAGCACCTCGGGCAGCTTCTGCGCTTCCTGCAGGCCGGCCGGCAGCGCGATGCCGCAGATGGCGCCGGTCTTCTGGTAGTCCTTCCAGCCGGAACCGATGATGTAGCCGCGCACGATCGCCTCGATGCCCAGCGGGGTGAACTTCTTGACGACGATGGCGCGGCCGGCGACCTGGTCGGCCTCGTCCGGCGAGACCACCGACACCGGGTCGATGCCGGTCTCGTGGTTAGGCATCAGATCGCCGAATTTCTTGAACCAGAAGTTCGACATCTCGGTCAGCATCTTGCCCTTGTTGGGGATCGGATCGTCGAGGATCACGTCGAAGGCCGACAGGCGGTCGGTCTGCACCACCAGCAGCTTGTCGTCGCCGACCGCGTAGATGTCGCGCACTTTGCCGCGATGCAGGAAGGGCAGCGATTTCAGGTTTGTTTCAAGGATTCCAGCCATCATAATTCCTAACGTATTGAAGAACGGCCTATGCGGCCGTGTTACAGGGCGGCCTATGCGGCCGCGCGGGGGACTACTCGGGGGACTACTCGGGGGACTACTTTATGGCACGACGCGCCGCTGAGCTTACAGCTGCGGCAGCACCGAGCCGCGCACCTTGTCGGCCTGGGTCTTGCGGAATTCGAGCAGCTTGGCTTTCAGGCCGGCGTCGTTCAGCGCCAGCACGGAGACCACGGCCAGCGCCGCGTTGGCCGCGCCCGATTCGCCGATCGCCAGGGTGGCGACGGGAATGCCCTTGGGCATCTGCACGGTCGACAGCAGCGAGTCCAGACCCTTCAGGTATTTCGACGGGATAGGCACGCCGTACACTGGCAGGATGGTCGAAGCGGCCACCACGCCGGCCAGGTGGGCCGCAGCGCCGGCGCCGGCGATGAAGGCCTGGGCGCCGCGCGCTTCCATGTCGGCCAGCCAGGCTTCCAGCTCTTTAGGGGTGCGGTGCGCCGACAGCGCGCGCGCTTCGTAGCTGACGCCGAAGTCTTTGCAGATCTGCGCCGCTTCTTTCATGATGTCCCAATCGGAGGTGGAGCCCATGACGATGCCAACTAAAGTTTTTTCAGACATTTTTATCACTCAAATCAAAAATTGCAGGTTCGCCGGCAAAACCCCGAGGCGTAAAACCAGGGTCAGACCCTAGGGTCTGACCCTCGCTTTCGGTCGCGGGTCTACTCGGCGGATCACGGCGCGCGAACGCGCCAATTTACTCGACTTACTGAGTTACTTGACGATCTGCGACAGCTCGCCGGCCTTGTAGCGCTCGGCCATTTTTTCCAGCGCGATCGGCTTGATCTTGGCGGCCTGGCCTTCGCAACCGAAGGACAGGAAGCGCGCCTTGCACACCATCGTGGCCGCTTCGCGGGCCGGCTTGAGGAAGTCGCGCGGGTCGAACTTGGACGGGTTCTCGAACAGGTATTTACGCACGGCGGCGGTCATCGCCAGACGGATGTCGGTGTCGATGTTGATCTTGCGCACGCCGTGGCGGATGCCTTCCTGGATCTCTTCGACCGGCACACCGTAGGTTTCCTTCATGTCGCCGCCGAATTCGCGGATGATCGCCAGCAGTTCCTGCGGCACCGACGACGAACCGTGCATCACCAGGTGGGTGTTGGGGATGCGCGCGTGGATTTCCTTGATGCGGTCGATGGCCAGGATGTCGCCGGTCGGCTGGCGCGAGAACTTGTAGGCGCCGTGCGAGGTGCCGATGGCGATGGCCAGCGCGTCGCACTGGGTGCGGGCGACGAAGTCGGCGGCCTGGGCCACGTCGGTGAGCAGCTGCTCGCGGGTCATGGCGCCGTCGGCGCCGTGGCCGTCTTCCTTGTCGCCCATCATGGTTTCGAGCGAACCGAGCACGCCCAGTTCGGCCTCGACGGTGACGCCGATGGCGTGCGAGAACTTGACCACCTCGCGCGACACTTCAACGTTGTAGTCGTAGGAGGCGACCGACTTGCCGTCCGCTTCCAGCGAGCCGTCCATCATCACCGAGGTGAAGCCGGAGCGGATCGCCGCCTGGCACACCGCCGGCGACTGGCCGTGGTCCTGGTGCATGACCACCGGGATGTGCGGGTAGGCTTCGACGGCGGCGTCGATCAGGTGGCGCAGGAAGGCCTCGCCGGCGTATTTGCGGGCGCCGGCCGAGGCCTGCATGATGACCGGGCTGCCGACGGCGTCGGCGGCGGCCATGATGGCCTGCACCTGTTCCAGGTTGTTGACGTTGAAAGCCGGCAGGCCGTAACCGTTTTCGGCGGCATGGTCCAGCAGTTGACGCATGGATACGAGAGACATGGTATTACTCCAAACAATAGAAAAACTGGGTTGCCGCGCGCACCGCCCACCGCCTGCGCGGCCGGGCCGGTGCGGCGCCGGCGCTTATTCGAATTCCCCGACTTTGACGATTTTCAATGCATTCGTGCCGCCGACCTGGCCCATCGGCTCGCCCCAGGTGACGACGATCATGTCGCCCTTCTTGGCGATGCCGTGGGTGATCATCAAATCCTCGGCCTGCTTCAACACCACCTTGCTGTCGGCCTGCTGCAGCAGGTGGTAGGCGCGCACGTTGCGGTACAGCGAAGCCTTGCGCTGGGTGGTGACGCTCGGCGTCAGCGCGAAGATCGGCGTATCGATGCTGTGGCGGCTCATCCACAGCGCGGTCGAACCGGACTCGGTCAGCGCGACGATCGCCTTGACCCGCAGGTGGTGGGCGGTGAACAGCGCGCCGTAGGCGATCGACTGGTCGATACGGGTAAATGTCACATTCAGGAAATCGGCGTCGAGCTTGTTGTATTCGGACTGCTCGGCCTCGACGCAAATGGCCGCCATCATCTCGACCGTCTCGATCGGGTACTTGCCCGAGGCGGTTTCGGCCGAGGTCATCACGGCGTCGGTGCCGTCCAGCACCGCGTTGGCGACGTCGGACACCTCGGCCCGGGTCGGCACGGCGTTGAAAATCATCGACTCCATCATCTGCGTCGCGGTGATCGCCAGTTTGTTCGAGGCGCGCGCCATCTTGATCATACGCTTTTGCAGCGCCGGCACCGCCGCGTTGCCCACTTCCACCGCCAGGTCGCCACGGGCCACCATGATGCCGTCGGAGGCGTCGAGGATCTCCTGCAGCACAGGAATGGCCTCGGCCCGTTCGATCTTGGCGATCATCATCGGCTTGTGGTGGAAGGGCTCGCCGGCGATGTTGGCCAGCTGGCGCGCCATCTCCATGTCGGTGGCGCTTTTCGGGAAGGAGATCGCCAGGTAGTCGGCCTGGAAGCTCATCGCCGTCTTGATGTCCTCCATGTCCTTGGCGGTCAGGGCCGGCGCGGTCAGGCCGCCGCCCTGGCGGTTGATGCCCTTGTTGTTGGACAACTCGCCGCCGATCTTGACGGTGGTGAAGATCTCGTGGCCGACGATCTTGTCGACCACCAAGACGATCAGGCCGTCGTTGAGCAGCAGGTGGTCGCCGTTGTGCAAGTCGCGCGGCAGGGCCTTGTAGTCGAGGCCGACGCGCTCCTGGTTGCCCAGTTCGCCGTTCTCGCCCCACTTGGCGTCGAGGATGAACTTGTCGCCGTTGGCCAACTCGATCTTGTTGTTCTCGAACTTGCCGACGCGGATCTTCGGTCCCTGCATGTCCGCCATGATCGCCACCTCGCGGCCGCACTCGGCGGCCGCCTCGCGCACCAGACGGGCACGGTCGATATGGTCCTGCGCCTTGCCATGGGAGAAATTGAGGCGCACGACGTCGACGCCGGCACGGATCATTTTGACCAGGACGTTGAAGTCGGTGGAGGCGGGGCCGATCGTTGCGACGATTTTGGTACCACGGGACATAGGATTCCTTAGCGTGAGGTCTGGCGGACAAGCCCCCGGCCGGCGGCCGGGGACGGACAAACAAAGACTGGCTACTGCTGGCGCGGCGGAAAAACTGACTGCTTACTGTTACTGCTGATTGCTTACTTGGCGGCGCGTTGCGTCAGGATCTCGACGGCCGGCAAGGTCTTACCTTCCAGGAACTCCAGGAAGGCGCCGCCGCCGGTCGAGATATAACCGATCTGGTCGGTGATCTGGTACTTGGCGATGGCCGCCAGCGTGTCGCCGCCGCCGGCGATCGAGAAGGCCTTCGAGTTGGCGATGGCCAGCGCCAGCGTCTTGGTGCCTTCGCCGAACTGGTCGAACTCGAACACGCCGACCGGGCCGTTCCAGACGATGGTGCCGGCGGCGCCGATCTGCGCGGCCAGGATCTGCGCCGTTTTCGGGCCGATGTCCAAAATCATGTCGTCGTCGGCCACATCGGCCACGTCCTTGACGGTGGCCACGGCGGTGGGCGAGAACTCCTTGGCGCACACCACGTCGACCGGGATCGGCACCTGGGCGCCGCGCGCCGCCATCATCGCGATGATGGCCTTGGCCTCTTCCACCAACTCGTTCTCGACCAGCGACTTGCCGATGTTCAGGCCGACCGCCTTCATGAAGGTGTTGGCGATGCCGCCGCCGACGATCAGGTTGTCGACCTTGTCGGCCAGCGCCTTCAGGATCGACAGCTTGGACGACACCTTGGAGCCGGCGACGATGGCCAGCAGCGGACGGGCCGGCGCGCCCAGCGCCTTGCCCAGCGCGTCGAGCTCGGCGGCCAGCAGCGGGCCGGCGCAGGCGACGGGGGCGAACTTGGCGATGCCGTGGGTCGAGGCCTCGGCGCGGTGGGCGGTGCCGAAGGCGTCGTTGACGTAGATGTCGCACAGGGCGGCCATCTTCTGCGCCAGCGCGTCGCTGTTCTTCTTCTCGCCCTGGTTGACGCGGACGTTTTCCAGCAGCACCACCTGGCCGGCCTGCAGGCCTTCCAGGCCGGCGCCGTCGATCCAGTTCTGCTTCAGTTCGACCGGCTGGCCGAGCAATTCGGCCAGGCGGGCGGCGACCGGCGCCAGGCTGTCCTCGGGCTTGAACTCGCCCTCGGTCGGACGGCCCAGGTGCGACGTCACCATGACGATGGCGCCGGCGGCGGCGGCGGCGCGGATCGCCGGCACCGAGGCGCGGATGCGGGTGTCCTCGGTGATGTTGCCGGCGTCGTCCTGCGGCACGTTCAGGTCGGCGCGGATGAACACGCGCTTGGCTTGCAGCGCGTTTTGCGCGATCAGGTCTTGCAGACGGATGAAGTTCAGAACAGCTTGCATGGCTACCCAAAGGATGAGTGGAAGAAAGACCGCTATTTTACCGCAAGCGCGGCGGCAAAACGTTTGTTAAAACAACATCGAATTCGCTCAGGCCAGTGACTACGCTAGCGCCAACCGCAGCGCGGTGAACACGGCCATGCCGAACACGATGGTCTGCAGCATGTTACGCCGCAGCAGGTAGAAAATGATCGCCGCCAGGCCGGCCAGCAGCTTCAAATTCGACAGCGACAGGTGCAGCTGCTGGCCCTCGTTGAGCAGCAGGTCGGGCGCGATGATGGCCGCCAGCGCGCAGGCCGGCGCGTAGCGCAGCATCTCGTGCACCCGGCGCGGAATGGTGATGTGGTGGCCGACCAGCCAGAACGAGCTGCGCGTGGCCGCCGTGGCCAGCGCCAGCGCGGCGATGATGAGCCAGATTTCCCAATCAGCCATGTTGTTTGATTCTCCATTTTTCCGACAGTTCTTCCACCGCCATCGCGGTGACCATGCCCAGCAGCACCGCCGCCAGCAGACCCAGCTTGTACGGCAGGCCGGCCGCCAGCACCGCCACGGCGGCGGCCACCAGCACGCCGCACAGCATCGGCCGGGTCGACACCAGCGGCACCGTGATGCAGATGATGGCCAGCGTGCCGGCGAAGCCCAGGCCCCACTGCGGCGGCACGGCGCTGCCAAGGAAGATGCCGGCGATCGAGCCGATCTGCCAGGCCGCCCAGTTCGGGTACAGCAGGCCCTTCAGGTAGGACAGCTTGCCGACCTGGGGCGCCTCGTCGGGATATTTTTGCAGGAACATGGCGACCGTCATGTCGCCGGCCACGTAGCCGAGCAGGAAGCGCTTGCGCCAGGGCAGGTTGGAGAAGTGCGGCGCCAGCAGCGCCGAGAAGATGACGAAACGCAGATTGACCACCAGGGCGGTGGCGAAGATGACCCAGATCGGCGCGTGGGCGGTGATCAGCGGCAGCGAGGCCAGCTGGGCCGAGCCGGCGAACACCACCAGCGTCATGGCCAGCGCCTGCGGCACCGTCAATCCGGTCTTGACCATGGCGATGCCGACCACCAGGCCCCAGGCGCCGATGCCGAACAGGGTCGGCATGCCGTCCTTCAGGCCGGCCTTCCAACCGGCCTCGTCGTGTTCAGCCACATAGGGCTCGGAGGGCGCGCGCATCGGTTCGGTCATGTGGTTTTCCCGCCACAACCCATTTTCTCTGCGCCAACGCGGCGGCCCGCCGGGCCCGCCAACGATGGCTGGGGCGGCAGGGGCACCGCCGGGCGGCCCGGCGCGGGGCGGTAACAAAGCAAGGGCTGCGGAGTCATTTTATTGCTATTTGCTCACCATTTCAAACGAAACAATTGCTAGCAGCTGAAGAATAATTAAGGCGCCATTTTACCGATGAATTTTGCTCCCTGCGCGAATCCGTTAAAATCGAGGTTTAGCGGACCGTCCCGGCCAGGGCCGGTCCGGCCCATTTTCGACCCACGGAGAACCATCAGATGACCCACGCCACCACGCCAGCCAGCGCCGCAGTTGAGCTCGACGGCAAAGATTTGCCGGCCCACTGCCCCAACCCGGCCATGACACTGTGGTCCTCGCACCCCCGCGTGTTCCTCGAATTCAACAAGGACGGCATCGCCAAGTGCCCCTACTGCGGCACCGCCTACAAGATGAAGCCGGGCGCCGTCGCCGCCCACCACTAAGCCGCCCCAAGCCAGCCAGCAGCAGCAGCAGCACACCGATCCCACCGCGTTCCCGGAGTCCGCATGAAACGTCAGAAGCAGTTGAATGGCAGTGCCGTCGAAGTCGAAACCGCTTTTTACGATGCGCTCAACCGGGCCGATGTCGACGCCCTGATGGCCCTGTGGGCCGACGACGAGGAGATCGTCTGCATCCACCCGGGCGGGCCGCGCCTGATCGGCCACGCCGCCATCCGCGCCTCGTGGAGCGCCCTGCTCGAGCACGGCGGCCTGCACATCCTGCCGTCGCAGCTGCACGAGACGCATAACCTGATGAGCTCGGTGCACACCGTCATCGAGGGCACCAGCGCCGCCAGCGGCGAGGCGGCCCACCTGCTGGCCACCAACGTCTACGTCAAGACGCCGCGCGGCTGGCGCATCGTGCTGCACCACGTCTCGGTCGGCCCCGGTCCGGTGCCGACCGAGTCGCCGGCGCAGATCCTGCACTGAACGCGCCGGCCGCCGGGCAAGCCATGCGCTACCCCGCCCCCCTGTGGCTGCCCAGCGGCCACCTGCAAACCATCTACCCGGCCACCTGCATCGCCAAGCCGGCGGTGGCCTACCGGCGCGAGCGCTGGGAGGCGCCGGACGGCGACTTCGTCGACATCGACTTCGTCGACGGCCGGCCGGGGCAACCCTTCGTGGTGCTGTTCCACGGCCTCGAGGGCTCCTCCGACAGCCACTACGCGCGCGCCCTGATGGCCGCCGCCGCCGCGCGCGGCTGGTCCGGCGCCGTGCCGCACTTTCGCGGCTGCTCCGGCGAGGCCAACCGCGCGCCGCGCTTCTACCACTCCGGCGACGCCGCCGAGATCGACTGGATTTTGCGCCGCCTGCGCGGCCGCGGCACCGGCCTGTTCTACGCCACCGGCGTCTCGCTGGGCGGCAACGCCCTGCTGCGCTGGCTGGGCGAGTCGCAGCACCAGGCCGACTTCGTCGACGCCGCCTGCGCCGTCTCGGCGCCGCTCGACCTGGCGCAGGGCGGCGCGGCCCTGGCGCGCGGCTTCAACCGCGTCTACACGCGCATGTTCCTGCAGACGCTGAAGCCGAAGTGCGAGGCCAAGCTGGCGCAGTACCCCGGCCTGTTCGACCTGGCCGCGCTGCGCGCCGCGCGCGACCTGTACGCCTTCGACAACGTGGTCACCGCGCCGCTGCACGGCTACCGCGACACCGACGACTACTGGCAGCGCGCCAGCGCCAAGCACGTGCTGGGCGACATCACCGTGCCGACCCTGGTGCTGAACGCCCGCAACGACCCCTTCCTGCCCGGCGGCCACCTGCCGCGCCACGCCGCGCCGGCGGTGCTGCTCGACTACCCGGCGCACGGCGGCCACGTCGGCTTCGCCGTCGGCGCCCTGCCGGGACGCATCAACTGGCTGCCGCAGCGTATGATGCACTTTCTGCAGGGCGCCACCGACGACGCCCGCGCCCGCAGCAAGGCCGAGGCCTGAGCGGGCGGCACACAACGGGCCGCCGTCGAGGCGGCCGGAAAAGCACAACATGGATGAGATCGTCAAACAAGCCATCGCCAAATGGCCCAACGTGCCGCACTGCTACGGCTGGCTGGGGCTGGACGCGCGCGGCCAGTGGCGCATGCGCGACGAGCGCGCACAACAACTGGACCTGCCGGGCGACAAGTTGCAGCATACCGCCCTGCTCGCCTTCATCGCCCGCAACTACGACGTCGACGAGCGCGGCTGCTGGTATTTCCAGAACGGCCCGCAGCGCGTCTACCTGAACTTGGAGGCGACGCCCTACATCGCCCGCAGCGAGCCCGGCGAGGGCTGGCGCTTGCACACCGGCGTGACGATGGGGCCGCTGGACGCGGTCTACCTGAGCGTGGCCGGCGCGCTGATCCTGCACAGCGGCACCGTGGTCGCCCAGCTCGACGACCGCGACTTCGCCCAGGTGCTGCCCTTGTTGTGGATGGACGGCGCGGCCGTCGCCGACGAGGCGCTGATGGCCTGGCTGGGGGACGGCAAGGGCGAGCTGAGCCTGCACCTGCGCGACGCCGAGCTGCCGGTGGCGCGGCTGGCGGGGGACGAGGTCGCCGCGCGCTTCGGCTTCGTGCGGCGGCCGGCGCCCTAGGCGGCGGCAGCGAAAAACAGCTTCTTCACGGATTCGCGGGATGCCGGCCTTACCCCGCAAGCGAAGGGGTCTGACTCCCCGCCTTGGCGCCGAATGGGGTCAGACCCCGGCTTCCGCGTCCCGGGGTAGGGGTAAAAAACAGCCGCCAGCGGCGCGGCTCGGGCTAGCGGCGCGGAATGCGTGACTCCGGCAGCGCCATGCTTGCCGGGAAGGCGGACGGCGCCATCGTCTCCGCCGGCGTGGTCGACAGGCGCAGCGTCGGCCCCGGCGCGGCCGCCGACGGCCCCGCCAAATCCTTCTTGCCCCGCTCGCCCAGCTCCTCGCGGCGGCGCGCCTGCAGCTCGCGCTCGCGGGCGTCGATCACGGCCTGGTCGTAGAAGGTGGCGTCGGGCGCCTTGCGGGCGATGGCCAGCTGGTCCAGCGCGGCCAGCACGCCGCCCTGCAGCACATACGACTCGGTCAGCGCCAGATGCTGCAAGGCCTGCTTGCCCTGCGCCGCGTAGGCCTCGGCCAGTAGGTCGAACACCTCCGGCTCCTCCTTGTACAGCTGCGCCTGGTCGCGCAGGTACAGCGTCGCCTGCTCCAGCCTGCCCGCCGCGATCAGCGCCTCGCCGTACTGGTGGGCGATGCCGCGCGACAGCGGAAACTTCAAGCGCGCCGCCTCGGCCTCCTTCAAGGCCAGCGCGATGACGGCGGCGTCCTTCCTCTGCTCCAGCTTGATTTCCAGCGCCGTGCTGACGAAGATCGAGCCGCCCGTCTGCGGCCGGGCGCCGCTGAAGGTGCCGGCCGCCGGCGCCTGCTCGGCGGTGGCGCGCGCCTTGTCCAGCCAGCTCTGCGCCTTGGCCATGTCGCCCTTCTTCAGCGCCACCATCGCCAGGCCGTATTGCGCCGCGCAGATCTGCTGCCGGCTTTGCTGCAACATCTGGTTCTCGAAGAACACCTTGGCCTCGGCCAGGCCCTGCGAACTCTCGTCCTGCAGCACGCGGGCGCGCGAGCGCACCAGGTAGAAGTCCAGGCTGTCGAGGCGCTGCTTGTAGGGCTGCTCGCGGATGCGCGCCTGGATGTCGGCGATGCGCTCGGTGGTCAAGGGGTGGCTTTGCAGATAGGCCGGCGTCAGGTCGCTGTAGGAGCGGCTGGCCGTCTGCATGCGCTGGAAGAAGGCCACCATGCCGCTGCTGTCGAAGCCGGCCTCGCCCATGATCTGGAAGCCGATGCGGTCGGCCTCGCGCTCGGCCTCGCGGCCGAAGTTGAGCTGGCGTTGGATCGCCAGGCCCTGGCCGGCGGCGAACACGCCGATGGCCGCGTCGCCGCCGGCGCCGCCCTTCGCCGCCAGCGCCGCCAGGATCATCGCCGCCAGCGGGATCAGCGCGTCCTGCTTCTGCTGGCCCAGCTGGCGGGCGATGTGGCGCTGCGCCACGTGGCCGATCTCGTGGCCCAGCACCGAGGCCAACTCCGACTCGCTCTGCGCCGCCAGCAGCAGCGCCGAGTGGACGGCGATGAAGCCGCCCGGCAGGGCGAAGGCGTTCAACTGCGGATCGCGCACGGCGAAGAAGAAGTAGTCGAAATTGGTCTCGCCGCGCGCGCCCGGCCGCGCCGCCACCAGCGCGTTGCCGAAGTTGTTCAGGTACTCGAGGATGGGGCCGTCGTCCAGGTAGTCGAGGTTGCGGCGGATGTCGCGCATGATCTCCTCGCCCAGCTTGCGCTCGATCAGCGGCGACAAGTCCTGCCGCTCGGTGTCGCCCAAGGTCGGCAGGTTGGGGATGTTGGACGACGGCAGCACGTTCTGCGCCATCAACAGGGGCGCCGCCAGCAGCGTGGCGGCGGTCAGTAGGCGGCGCAGCGCGTGGCCGGATGGGAAACGTTTGGAATTCACGGTGCTATCATACCCGTTTTGCCGCACCGCCGACCACCCGCCACCTTCTAGCGATCCACGCCATGACCACACAGCCCAGCACGCCTCCAGCAGACCACCTGACCCACTTCGACGCCACCGGCCAAGCCCACATGGTCGACGTCGGCGCCAAGGCGGAGACCCACCGCACGGCCGTGGCCGGCGGCACGATCCGCATGAAGCCGGAGACGCTGGCGATCATCGTGGCGGGCACGGCCAAGAAGGGCGACGTGCTGGGCATTGCCCGCATCGCCGCCATCATGGGCGCCAAGCGCACCAGCGACCTGGTGCCGCTGTGCCACCCGCTGGCGCTGACCCGGGTGACGGTCGACTTCGACGTCGACCAGGCCAACCACAGCGTGCACTGCCGCGCCCAGGTCGAAACCTACGGCAAGACCGGCGTCGAGATGGAGGCGCTGACCGCCGTCCAGGTCGGCCTGCTGACCGTCTACGACATGTGCAAGGCGGTCGACCGCGGCATGGTGATGAGCGACATCCGCGTGATGGAAAAGCACGGCGGCAAGAGCGGCGACTGGACAGCGGATCTTGACAAGTAACAGCGTCCCCGCCGCGCTCGACAGCAACGCGCTGGGTACGCGCGGGGAATCTATTTTTGAAAGCAGGATACTGAGATTTCACGGCAACAAACCTCTGTACCTCTATCAGGAGAAACAGATGAAAAATGGTGAATCGATACTTGCCGACAGACTAGCGGAAAATTTGGCCATCATGGTGCTAACTCGCGTGCCCGGCCTGCAACTGAGCCGCCCGGATCGATCAACAGGGTTAGATTTCATTGCCACGCTAAGTAACCACAGCAATGGCAACGGAGACAGTACCGTGTTCGGAGTGCTGATCAAATCAACGATGAACATCGAAAAAATAGTCGGTCCCGATGGTGTGGTGGAGGGGAACACCGCTGCCTCCATAGCCAAAGTCGCCCAAAATTCCACTGTCCCGGCGGCCCTGCTCGTCATCGACTTGGCGACGGAGGAAGCCCGGTTTGGATGGGTACCCCATCCCGCTCACGATTTTGGTAAACACGGCACTTCGACTGGCCAGCTTCAAACCGTCATAGCCACTAAGATGGAACTAGAGTCCGCGATAACAAAATTTCGTTTGGCGCAGAAAATAGGCAGCGCCAGCACGACCAAATGAAGAGGAAAGACGTGGCATCAGTCCACCGGTTCCCGGTTGCTCAGGCAACATAGGGCGCGGTCGGAGGCCCGTAGCGCCTCACTCACTCGCTTCCCTCTTCAACTCATCGGCCGTGCAAGGCCCGCGATGTTCCAGCGTGCCACAGCACGCGGACTGGCGAAGGACTACGGGGTATCGCATCCATCCATCTTGAAGGCGGCATAGGCAGCGTAGCGGGTGGATAATTAGCGCGGCTAAGCCCCAATGCTCTAGCGCGGCTAAGCCCCAATGCTCTATGATGTGATTATCGCAATTGGTGGGACGTGACTATGCCGACAGGACAATGCCGCCTTTGCCAAGAAGTCGCGGAGCTTCAGTCAAGCCATGTCTTACCCGCCTTCGTGTTTAGGTGGTTACGGGAGTCGGCAGGGGGCGGACACTTGCGAGGCAGTGACGCGCCGAATCGCCGGGTGCAGGACGGGGTAAAGCATCATTGGCTATGCTCTACCTGCGAGGGCGTGCTGAGCATTTCCGAAGGCCATTTCGCCAACAGACTGTTCTTGCCCTACACAAACAATTCGGCGACGCGTGTCAGTTATTCGACATGGCTAATGCACTTCTGCACATCGGTGTCATGGCGAGTGCTACGTGCTGCCGTTGAGCGAAACGAGTTCCAGGCTTGGCCTGCCGAAGCAGTCGCCCGTCTTCACGTCGCCGACGCTGCATGGCGCGACGTGCTACTTGGGAAGCTTCCGCATGCTGGGCTTCAACAGCAGCACATGCTTCCCTTGGATCAGATCGAAAGCACTACCGGAGTGGGCCTCGTGCCGAACATCAATCGCTACCTCATGCGTGCGGTGCAAATGGACTTATGCGTTGCCGGCGAGATGATCTTCACGTTCGCCAAGCTAGGAAGGTTCATTATTCTCGGCTTTGTCCATGAGCCGAAGATGGATCGCTGGAAAGGAACAAAAGTGCATGCGACCGCTGGATTCATCGAGCCACGAAAGTACGCGGTTCCCGGCATGCTGGCCCATTATCTGAACGAGAAGGCGGACAAGATGGCGGAAGCACTCCGCAGTATGTCCGACGCGCAGCACACAAAAGTAGATAAGGCTTTCCGCGATAACGTGGATCAGTACATCGACAGTGACGCCTACGATGCAATGGTTGCGGACATAGAGATGTTCGGGGATGCGGCCTTCTCAAAGCGCTGATCCGGGTGGCACGAGGGGCCAGCAAAAGGTGCGATCAGTTACGGTCGGTGGACAAGACGACACTGGTTCGGCAATGCGCTACACTGGTCCTGACAGCGCACGAACGGAGGATAGTATGACTACACTTGCTCAGGACGCCGGCGAGCATTCGCCGGCCGCCCCCCCAACAGAGGTTCGGCATGACGATGCGCATAGTGAAGCACGGCGGCGGCGCGCTGCCGCGCTGAAGCGCATCGCCGGCTTGTGGGCAGATCGCAAGGATATCCCGGCGGACGGTTTGGAGTACCAGCGCGAGATGAGGGCCGAATGGCGCTAGTCCTCTTCGACACGAACATACTTATCGACGCGCTAAAGGGCTATAAGGTCGCGCTCGACGAACTGGAATACTGGAACGAACCGGCGATCAGCGCGATCACTTGGATGGAATTGTTTGCCGGTGCTAAACCCGACGACATCGACGAGCTGACCCGGTTCATCGCCGATTTCGGCTTCGAAATCATCCACACCGACGACGGGATCATGGCTGCGGCCGCACACATTCGCGGCAAGAGCATACGCCAAGGTCCGAAAATCGCCCTTCCTGATGCCATCATCATGGCGACCTCGATTGCGCGAGGCTTAATCCTCATCACGCGCAACAAGAAGGACTTTAAGGGGCCGCATGTGCGCATTCCTTACGAGTTGGAAACGACAACATCAGTGAAGACTGTCAATGTCGTCCCTCGGGGCACACCGCGTCCCCTTTAGCAAGCTCCATTCTTGTCTGATTGTTACGCCACGTTAGCGCGTATATAATTGACGGAGCAGTAATAGGTGTTTCACAGACGGCCAAGGATCAGGCATACTTGTCGGCTGAACATTGTCTTACAACACTATACCGAGCAGGCGAAAAGGGCTTACGAATGAGCAGCAACACTCCGCCGAGCGAAGCGAAGACCCAGGAATACGAATTCGAACAGATGAACTTGCAGGTGGGTGGACGTATCCAGTTCATCACCCACCGCACCATCAAACCGATCCAGCACTTCTCCACGCTGATCGGCTGGGTCAAGGACGAGTACATGATCGTCAAAATCCCGGTCGAGAACGGCGCCCCGATCGCCCTCAACGACGGCGACAAGCTGACCATCCGCGTCTTCTCCGGCGTCAACGTCTGCTCCTTCGCCTGCACCGTGCAGCGCATCTTCCCGCGCCCGCTGTTCTACGTCCACCTGTCCTTCCCCACCACGATCCAGGGCACCAGCCTGCGCGCGGCCATGCGCGTCAAGGTCGACATCCCGGCCCAGGTCAGCTCGCCGGCCGGCACCACCTCGGTGTTCCTGGTCAACCTGAGCGTGTCCGGCGCGTTGATCGAGTCGCCCAAGAAGCTCACCGACGACGACAACATGGTCGGCCTGTCCTTCTACCTGATCGCCCAGCCCGGCAACCGCCAGGTGCGCATCAACCCCAACGCCACCATCCGCAACATCAACATGGTCAAGCCGGCCAGCGCCGACAAGGCCGAGGTGTTCACCTACGGCGTGCAGTTCATCGACCTCGACCCGGTGCACTACACGATGCTGCAAAATCTGACCTACGAGGCGCTGATCGCCGACCGCCAGAAGATCGTCTGAGCGCCGTCCGGTCCGTGTAAACCCAAAAAACCAGGTCGCGAAACCTGGTTTTTTTGTGCGGCGACGCGCCCGGCGTCGCCTTTTCGCAACAGTCACGCCATTACATGCTGTTTTTCTCGATCGCCGCCTTGGCCGCCGGATTGGTCACGGTGGTGGTGATTTTCCAGGCCAGCGCGGTACCGCCGGTTGGCAGGCTAGGCGTGAAGGTGATCGTCAAGCCATCGATGCCGCTGCCCAGGCCGGTGGCCAAGGTTTCCTTGATGACGCCATCGGCCGCCGTGGTCACGCTGGCGACTTCCTTGGTGGCGACGAAGGCGCTGTCCAGCGGAACGCCGTTGCTGCCGCTCTTGCAGTCGGTCAATACCCCGCCGGCTTCCTGGCCGCACAGCGCCACGGCCGTCTTCAGCGAGGCCACCCCGGAGATCGCGTTGGCGATCTTGGCCTTGGCGGTGTAGTCGCTATAGGCAGGAATAGCCACGGCCGCCAGAATGCCGATGATGGCGACGACGATCATCAATTCGATGAGGGTGAAGCCGGCCTGTGCTTGTTTCTTGATCATGGTCATCGATTTCATTTTGCTACTCCTGAGTGAGGTAAAGATGGGGTGCCACACTCAGGTAACAGCAATCGCCGTGCCAGACCACTTCCAGGGTGAAAGTCGGAGGAAAGCGCCGGCTAGCGCCATTTTTTGTCGGCCGAACTGACTTTTTTTGTCAGTTGGACCGACAAGTATCGGCCGACTGACAATTTTCGTCAGTGCGGCGGCGCCGCGCGACCGGCCCGGTTCAGGCCAGGCGGAAGGCCAGCAGGGTGCCGTCCAGTTCGATCACGTCGCCGTGCCGCAGCAGCGTGTCGGCGCCGTCCAGCGCCACGCCGTTGAGCAGCACCGGCAGCGCGCCCTCGCGTTGTTCGATGCGGTAGGCGGCCGGGGTGCGATGGATCGCCACCACCTGAGCGCCGGGCCGGCCCAGCGAGGTCAGCGGCTTGGTCAGCGCCATGCGCTTGCCGGCGTTGTTGCCGTTCAATATTTCAATATCGGCCAGGGCGTGTGTCGCCAGCGCCGCCATAGCCGCCGTGGCGGCGGCGGCCGAGGGGCGCACGCCGTCGGCGCGGAACTCCATCTCGACCTTGGCCAGGCGGATGATGTCCTTGTCTTGCAGAAAATGTTTGCCGACGCGGTGGCCGTTGACGTAGGTGCCGTTGGTGCTGTGCAGGTCTTCTAGGAAGGAGTCGTCGAGGATGGTGACGATGGCGGCGTGGCGGCCGCTGACGGTGGGGTGGGCCAGCACGATGTCGTTCTGGCTGTGGCGGCCCAGGCTGACGCGCTCCTTGCTCAGGGCCACCTGCCGCTCGACCTGCCCATCATGCGAGATGATGATTTTCGCCAATCTATCCTCCAGCCGGGGCCGCTGGACGGCCATGGAATCGCGCTTAAAAATGATAACGGGGAGCACTAGGCTCCCCGCTATTATTCACTACTCGACTGCGATCCGGCTAATTACAGCATGGCCTTCAGCAGACGCGCCATTTCGGACGGGTTCTTGGTGACGGTGATGCCGCAAGCTTCCATGATTTCCAGTTTGGCTTGCGCGGTGTCGGCACCGCCGGAGATCAGCGCGCCGGCGTGGCCCATGCGCTTGCCCGGAGGAGCGGTGACGCCGGCGATGAAGCCGACCACTGGTTTCTTCATGTTGTCTTTGATCCAGTAAGCCGCGTTGGCTTCGTCCGGACCGCCGATTTCGCCGATCATGATGACCGCGTCGGTATCAGGATCGTCGTTGAACATCTTCATGATGTCGATGTGCTTCAGACCGTTGATCGGGTCGCCGCCGATACCGACTGCGCTCGACTGGCCCAGACCCAGTGCGGTCAGCTGACCGACTGCTTCGTAGGTCAGGGTGCCCGAACGCGAGACCACGCCGATGCGGCCGCGTTTGTGGATGTGGCCTGGCATGATGCCGATCTTGATTTCGTCCGGGGTGATCAGGCCTGGGCAGTTAGGGCCCAGCAGCAGGGTTTTCGAACCCGACTTGGCCATACGGTCCTTCAGCGCCATCATGTCACGGACAGGAATGCCTTCGGTGATGCAAATGGCCAGGTCCATCTCGGCTTCGACGGCTTCCCAGATCGCTGCGGCCGCGCCTGCTGGCGGGACGTAGATGACCGACACGTTGGCGCCGGTTTCTTTTTTCGCTTCGGTGACGTTAGCGAAAATAGGAATGCCTTCGAAATCTTCGCCGGCCTTCTTCGGGTTCACGCCGGCGACGAAAGCGGCTTTGCCGTTTGCGTAGTCGCGGCACATGCGGGTGTGGAACTGGCCGGTCTTGCCGGTGATCCCTTGGGTGACAACTTTGGTATCTTTATTGATCAGAATGGACATGTTGATTCCTTAATTAAGCTTGACCGGCAGCGGCGGCGACGACGCTCTTCGCTGCATCTTCCATGGTGTCGGCCGCGATGATCGGCAAACCGGACTCGGCCAGCATTTTCTTGCCCAGATCTTCGTTGGTGCCCTTCATGCGCACCACCAGCGGTACCTGCAGCGAAACGGCTTTCGACGCGGCGATGACGCCTTCGGCGATGACGTCGCAACGCATGATGCCGCCGAAGATGTTCACCAGGATGGCTTTCAGGCCAGGGTTCTTCAGCATGATCTTGAACGCTTCGGTGACTTTTTCAGCCGTCGCGCCGCCGCCCACGTCCAGGAAGTTGGCCGGCTCGCCGCCGAACAGCTTGATGGTGTCCATGGTGGCCATGGCCAGACCGGCGCCGTTGACCAGGCAACCGATGTTGCCGTCGAGCGAGATGTAGGCCAGGTCGAACTTCGAGGCTTCGACTTCGGCTGGATCTTCTTCGTCCAGGTCGCGGTAGGCGACGATTTCAGGCTGGCGGAACAGGGCGTTGGCGTCGAAGTTGAACTTGGCGTCCAATGCGATGACCTTGCCGGAGCCGGTCAGGATCAGCGGGTTGATTTCGGCCAGCGACGAGTCGGTTTCCCAGTAGGCTTTGTACAGGCCTTGCAGGTTGACGCGGGCGTCGACGATCGACTCGGCGGGCACGCCGATTTTGCTCGAGATGGCATCGGCCTCGGCATCGGTCAGGCCGACGGCTGGATCGATGGCGATCGAGTGCAGCAGTTCCGGGTGGGACTCGGCGACTTCCTCGATGTCCATACCGCCTTCGGACGAGGCCATCAGCACGACGCGTTGCGAAACGCGGTCGGTGACCATCGACACGTACAGTTCCTTCTTGATGTCGGCGCCTTCTTCGATCAGCAGGCGGCGAACTTTCTGGCCTTCAGGGCCGGTCTGGTGCGTGACCAGCTGCATGCCCAGGATCTGCTCGGAGAATTCTTTGACTTGTTCCAGCGACTTGGCCACTTTCACGCCGCCGCCCTTGCCGCGACCGCCGGCATGGATCTGTGCTTTTACAACCCAGACTGGGCCGCCCAAGGTTTCGGCGGCTTTGACCGCTTCTTCTACGGACAGGCACGGGATACCGCGCGGAACCGTCACTCCGTATTTTCGGAGGATTTCTTTGCCTTGATACTCATGGATTTTCATGCTGGCTTCCCTTCTGATGCTGATGTGTAAAGATCGGTTGATACTGCGAAATGTGTGAAACGAAAAGCAGATACTGCTACGCGCTAGCCCGGTGCTGCTTTGGCCACCCAGCGCGGGTAAAACTGCGCCACGGCACCACCATCGGTGCGCAGCGCATGGCATTTGTCGAGTTGAAACGGTTTGTCGTGCGGCTGCTCGGCGCTGGCGTTGGCCGAGTCGTGGGTCGACCAGACGTCGTTGGCGAAGGCCTGCACCGCCGCCGTGGGCAGGATCTGCGCCAGTTCGGTCAGGTGGGTGCAGCCGTGCACGCCGGCCAGGCGGGCCTTGAGCTCGTGGCGGAAACCGCGCATCAGGTTCAGGCCGATCAATTTCTTGTAGTCGGGGCCGATGGTGTTGCAAAAACCGGGATAGGGGACGGCATCGGACACGGCTTCGGCGTCGACGATGGTCAGCTGCAAATCCACGGTGATGCGCAGGGAAAGGTCGTGCAGGGCGTCGCCACCGCTGCGCAGGCCGGAGGCCAGCAGGGTGTCCTTGACTTTGATGTCGGTGATACGGGCGTCAAGGTCCCACAGGCCATCGTCGCGGGCGAACGCTTGGATGTCGATTGCGCGCGTGTGCCGCAGCGCACGTCGGGAAACGGGAGTTGACAGGGACATAAGACCGATGCCGCTTGCGCGGCGGAAAATAGTAAGCAGCCATGTGCTGAACGCACGTGTCCGCAGCTTCTACGGACAACTACCGCACCTGCGGCGCTGCAAAAACCGTAAAAGTGTAGCACACCGCGCCCGCAGTTGCGCCAGAACATGTGCTTTGCAGCATAAATGCGACCTGTTAAGCCAGCTTTGCAGTCAGAAATACAAGACAATGCCGGGGCCGGCGGCGGCGCTTTTCCCGGGTTATAGAAACCATACCCATTCGGCATGACGGCGATGCGTATGGTGAATATCTGCCACCCTCATTCGCCGTCGGCGTCCGGCTCCACGCCGCGCAGGGCGGCGTACACGGCGCGCTGGGAAAAGCCGCGCTGCATCAGGAAGCGCATCTGTTTGTTGCGCTCCTGCGGGTCGGCCGCCACCGTGCCGAACTTGCGCCGCCACACCTCGCAGGCGCGCGCCGTCTCGCCTTCGACCAGGCCGGCCTTCAGCTCCTGCAAGGCCTCGCCGCCGACGCCGTGGCTTTGCAGCTCGGCGACGATGCGGCTGTTGCCGTAGCGGGCCGCGCGGCGGTGCACCAAAGATTCGGAGAAACGCTCGGTCGACAGCCAGTTGTTCTTCTCGAGGAAGTCGAGCAGGGCCTCGACGTCGTCGCCCTCCTCGGCGTGGCGCGCCAGCTTGCGCCCCAGCTCGAGCCGGCTGTGCTCGCGCATCGACAGGTAGCGCAGCGCGCGTCCCTTCAGGCTAAGTTGCGGTGCCGCCATAAAACCCCTTGCGCAATGAGAAAACCACCGGGCCGCGAAACGCGGCTCGGTGGCTGACTGGTGTGGCGGGCCGGTACCCGCCAGCAAACTTCGCCGGGGCCGGCGCGCCTGCTGGCCACGCCCGTCCCGTCCTGCTGTGACTAACTAGTTGCGGCGGGCCTAGTCGACCGCCTTCAGCTTGGCCTCGGCCTTGTCGGCCTTGTCGGCTTTTTCCGGCTTGTCGGCTTTTTCGGCCTTGTCGGCGGTCAGCGCCGGCAGTTCACGCACGCCCAGCGACAGGCGCACCTTGTTTTCGATCTCCCAGGCCAGCTGCGGACGCTCCTTGAGGAAGGCGCGGGCGTTGTCCTTGCCCTGGCCGATGCGTTCGCCGTTGTAGCTGTACCACGAACCGGACTTCTCGACGATCTTCGCATCCGAACCCAGATCGAGGATCTCGCCTTCGCGGGAAGTGCCTTCGCCATACAGAATATCGAAGTGGGCTTCCTTGAACGGCGGCGCGATCTTGTTCTTGACGACCTTGACCTTGGTTTCGTTGCCGATCACCTCGTCGCCCGACTTGATCGAGCCGGTGCGGCGGATGTCCAGCCGCACCGAGGCGTAGAACTTCAGCGCGTTGCCGCCGGTGGTGGTCTCCGGGCTGCCGAACATGACGCCGATCTTCATGCGGATCTGGTTGATGAAGATGACCAGGGTGTTGGTGCGGTTGATCGAGCCGGTCAGCTTGCGCAGCGCCTGCGACATCAAACGGGCCTGCAGGCCGGGCAGCGAGTCGCCCATGTCGCCCTCGATCTCGGCGCGCGGCGTCAACGCCGCCACCGAGTCGATCACCACCATGTCGACGCTGCCCGAACGGACCAGGGCGTCGCAGATTTCCAGCGCCTGTTCGCCCGTGTCCGGCTGCGAGATCAGCAGCTCGTGCAGGTTGACGCCGAGCTTTTGCGCGTAGCCGACGTCGAGCGCGTGCTCGGCGTCGATGAAGGCGCAGGTGCCGCCCAGCTTTTGCATCTCGGCGATGGTCTGCAGGGTCAGCGTGGTCTTGCCGGACGACTCGGGGCCGTAGATTTCCACCACGCGACCGCGCGGCAGGCCGCCGACGCCGAGGGCGATGTCCAGGCCGAGCGAGCCGGTCGAGACGACCTGCACTTCTTCGATCGGGGTGCTGGAGTCCATGCGCATGACGGAACCCTTGCCGAACTGCTTTTCAATCTGGGCCAGCGCGGCGGCCAGCGCCTTCGCCTTTTCAGATGCGGGTACAACAGCTTTTTTATCGTCCATAATCTTCTTTCAGCCCGGGTAAGCGCGGTGAATGGGGGAATTGCGAGTCGAATTCTTCGTGACAGACGACACTGTATAAAAAAACAGTGCTTATTGCAAGCGGGATTTTGCCGCCGCCTTGAAATAGCGCAAAGCGAGCGCAAGGCGAGCGCAAAGCGGCCCTGCGCCGCCCAGCAACGGCGGCGCGACAAAAATTGGCCTCGCCGGGGGAAATGCCACACAATACACACTTACCCCGTCGGATTGCTTGCCATGCGTATTTTACTTGCCGAAGATGATAGTGTGCTGGCCGATGGACTGACGCGCTCGCTGCGCCAGTCCGGCTACGCCATCGATTGCGTGAAGAACGGCCAGGAGGCCGACACCGCCCTGTCGACCCAGGAGTTCGACCTGCTGATCCTCGACCTGGGCCTGCCCAAGATGAGCGGGCTGGAGGTGTTGCGCCGGCTGCGCGCCCGCGCCTCGCTGCTGCCGGTGCTGATTTTGACGGCGGCCGACTCGATCGAGCAGCGCGTCAACGGCCTCGACCTGGGCGCCGACGACTACATGGCCAAGCCCTTCGCCCTGTCCGAGCTGGAGGCGCGGGTGCGCGCGCTGACCCGCCGCGGCGCCGGCGGCGGCGCCACGGTGATCCGCCACGGCCCGCTGTCCTACGACCAGGTCGGCCGCAGCGCCTACATCGGCGAGCAGATGCTCGACCTGTCGGCGCGCGAGCTGGGCCTGCTGGAGATCCTGCTGGCGCGCAGCGGCCGCCTGGTGTCCAAGGAGCAGCTGGTCGACCACCTGTGCGAATGGGGCGAGGAGGTCAGCAACAACGCCATCGAGGTGTATGTGCACCGGCTGCGCAAGAAGATCGAGGTGGGCGGCATCCGCATCGTCACCGTGCGCGGGCTCGGCTACTGCCTGGAGAAATTCAGCGAGGCCGCCAAGGCCGGCGCCGACGCGCCCGAGGCCAAGTGAGCGGGCGCGACGGCGCCCAGGCCGACGAGGCCGGCGCCGAGTTCGGCGGCTACCAGCCGCCCGCCAGCGAGCAGGACGACGACATCCAGCACTCGCTGTTCGGCGAGATCCTCGACTGGATGCTGGCGCCGCTGCTGCTGTTGTGGCCGATGAGCATCGCCATCACCTACCTGGTGGCCAAGACGATCGCCAACCAGCCCTTCGACCACGCCCTCGAGGACAGCGTCACCGTGCTGGCGCAGCAGGTGCGCGAGGTCGACGGCAAGCTGGTCAAGCGCCTGCCCGGCTCGGCGCGCGACATCCTGCGCGCCGACGACGTCGACAGCGTCTACTTCCAGATCGCCGACGCCGACGGCGGCTACGTCGACGGCGACCGCGACCTGCCGCAGCCGCAGGAGGACGACGACATCCGCGCCGGCGCGGTGCGCTTCCGCAACGACAACATGCACGGCACGCCGGTGCGCGTGGCCTACTCCTACATCGAGCTCGACGAGCGCGGCCTGCCCGAGGCCGGCATGGCCCTGGTGCAGGTGGCCGAAACGCTGGAGAAGCGCGGCAAGCTGGCCAACGCCATCATCAAGGGCGTCATCCTGCCGCAGTTCATCGTCCTGCCGATCGTCCTGGCGCTGGTCTGGTTCGCCCTGGCGCGCGGCCTGTCGCCGCTGGCCCAGCTGCAGGAGCGCATCCGCGCGCGCGGCTCGGACGACCTGTCGCCGATCGACTCGAAGCAGGTGCCCGAGGAGATCTCGCCGCTGGTGCGCTCGCTCAACGAGATGCTGGCCCGGCTCTCGCTGTCGATCGAGATGCAGAAGCGCTTCATCGCCGACGCCGCCCACCAGATGAAGACGCCGCTGGCCGGCATGCGCATGCAGTCCGAGCTGGCGCTGCGCCAGACCGACAGCGGCGAGATCCACCGCTCGCTGGAACAACTGGCCAAGAGCTCGGAGGCGGCCACCCGGCTGGTCAACCAGCTGCTGGCGCTGGCGCGGGCGGAAAACCAGCCGCAGGCCGGCACCGCCTACGTGCCGATCGCGCTGGCCGAGCTGGCCCGCAGCGGCGTGCAGGACTGGGTGCCGAGCTCGTTCAGCCAGCGCATCGACCTCGGCTTCGAGCCGCCGGCCGAGCAGATCGACATCGCCGGCAACCCGACCATGCTGCGCGAGATGCTCTCCAACCTGATCGACAACGCGCTGCGCTACACGCCGGCCGGCGGCAGCGTCACGGTGCGCGTGCGCGGCGACGCCGAGCACGCCATCCTCGAGGTCGAGGACACCGGCCCCGGCATCCCCGCCACCGAGCGGGCCCGCGTCTTCGAACGCTTCTACCGCATCCTCGGCAGCAACGTCGAGGGTTCCGGCCTGGGCCTGGCCATCGTCCGCGAGATCGCCCAGCAACACGGCGCCGAGGTCGACGTCTACAGCAACCCGCGCTCCCACCAGGCGAAAATGCCCGGCTGCCTGTTCCGCCTCAGCTTCCCGCGGCTGGCGCCGGCGCCGGCCGAAGAGAACGAACCCGACTACTATGGATAATCCGAGCCCCCCGCCCACCCCGCTGCAGGCCGAGCGGCTGCGCCTGGCGCGCCACTGGCAGGCCACGCGGCGCCTGAGCGCCGGCCTGCTGCTGCTGTGGCTGGGCACCGGCTTCGCCGCCGCCTTCTTCGCCCGCGAGCTGGCCGGCCTCAGCCTGTTCGGCTGGCCGCTGTCGTTCTACCTGGCGGCGCAGGGCGCCTCGCTGGTCTACCTGGCCATCATCGGCGGCTACGCCTGGCGCCTGCGCCGGCTCGACCGCGACTACCGCGCCGCCCGCTTCCAGGACGGCGCGTGAAGGCCGCCCGCACCTTCTTCCAGCGCCTGCGCAGCTACTACCTGCTGTTCACCGGCGGCTTCCTGTGCTTCCTGGTGGCGCTCGCCGTGCTCGAGCAGGAGGGCATGCCGCGCGTCTGGATCGGCTACCTGTTCATGTTCGCCACCATCGTGCTGTACGCCACCATCGGCGTGCTGAGCCGCACCTCCAACGTGCTCGAATACTATGTGGCGGGGCGGCGCGTGCCGGCCCTGTTCAACGGCATGGCGACGGCGGCCGACTGGATCTCGGCGGCCAGCTTCATCAGCCTGGCCGGCGGCCTCTACCTGCACGGCTTCGACGGCCTGGCCTACATCATGGGCTGGACCGGCGGCTACTGCCTGGTGGCGCTGCTGATCGCGCCCTACCTGCGCAAGTTCGAGCAGTACACCATCCCCGACTTCCTCGCCGCCCGCTACGGCGGCGACGGCGGCGGGCGCGCCGTGCGCAGCCTGGCGGTGGCCGCCACCATCGTGGTCTCCTTCACCTACGTGGTGGCGCAGATCTACGCGGTCGGCCTGATCGCCTCGCGCTTCACCGGCGTCGACTTCTCGGTCGGCATCTTCCTCGGCCTGGCCAGCATCCTGGTCTGCTCCTTCCTCGGCGGCATGCGCGCCATCACCTGGACCCAGGTGGCGCAGTACATCATCATCCTGATCGCCTTCCTGATCCCGGCCATCTGGCTGTCGGCCAAGCACGCCGACAACCCGCTGCCCCAGCTCGCCTACGGCCAGCTGCTGCCCAAGCTGGGCGCGCGCGAGGCGGCGCTGGCGGCCGACCCGGGCGAGCGCCAGGTGCGCGCCATCTTCGCCCAGCGCGCCCAGGCCTACGCCGACCAGCTGGCCGGCCTGCCGGCCTCGTGGGACGCCGGCCGCCTGGCCACCCAGCACCAGTTGGCCCGGGTCAAGCAGCGCAACGCCTCGCTGCTGGAGATCCGCGGCGCCGAGCGGGCCCTGCTGGCCTACCCGAAGAACCCCGACGAGGCGGCCCGGCTGTGGGACGAGGCGCGCCGCTGGAACCTGGCGCGCGCCGCGCCGCTGACGCCGCACGGCCAGCCCTTCCCCGGCGCCGACCGCGAACAGTCCGACATCAAACGCAACAACTTCCTCGCCCTGGCGCTGTGCCTGATGCTGGGCACGGCGGCGCTGCCGCACATCCTGATGCGCTCCTACACCACCGCCTCGGTGCACGAGGCCCGCGTCTCGGTGTTCTGGACCCTGTTCTTCATCCTGCTGATCTACCTGACCATCCCGGCGCTGGCGGTGCTGGTCAAGTACGACATCTATTCCGGCCTGGTCGGCAGCGACTTCGCCCGCCTGCCCACCTGGGTGTCGTACTGGGCCAACGTCGACAAGTTGACGCCCTTGATCAGCATCAACGACGTCAACCACGACGGCATCGTCCAGCTGGCCGAGATCGCCATCGACGGCGACGTGCTGGTGCTGGCCACGCCGGAGATCGCCGGCCTGCCCTACGTGATCTCCGGCCTGGTCGCCGCCGGCGGCCTGGCGGCGGCGCTGTCGACCGCCGACGGCCTGCTGCTGGCCATCTCCAACGCCCTCTCGCACGACGTCTACTACAAGATGGTCGACCCGGGCGCCTCGACGCAGAAGCGGGTCACCATCTCCAAGCTGCTGCTGTTGGCGGTGGCCTTCATCGCCGCCTACGCCGCCTCGCAGCGGCCGGGCGACATTTTGTCGCTGGTCGGCGCCGCCTTCTCGCTGGCCGCCTCGACGCTGTTCCCGGCGCTGGTGCTGGGCGTCTGGTGGCGCCGCGCCAACGGCCAGGGCGCCATCGCCGGCATGCTGGCCGGCTTCGCCGTCTGCGTCTACTACATGCTGCACAGCCATCCCGTGCTGGGCAGCGGCGCGGCCGGCCAGTGGTTCCACATCGCGCCCATCTCGGCCGGCGTGTTCGGCGTGCCGGCCGGCCTGCTGGCGGCGGCCGTGGTCAGCCTGCTGACGGCGCCGCCGCCGCCGCGCATCCAGGCCATGATCGCCTACGTGCGGGCGCCCGAGCGCGAGGGCTGAATCCTTCCGCCTTGGCGCGGCAAGGCGGCGCGGCAAGGCGGCGCGGCCGCTTGACGGCCCGGGGCGGGCCGTCGATGCAGCGGGTCGCATTTTCGGCAAGCAGATGTTATCCTGTGGAAATTATCTATTTGGAAAAATAGTAACTCGATCAACACGGAGCAAACATGTCAGCACACCCCGTCCTGCGCGCCGGCTGCCTGGCCGCCACCCTGCTGCTCGGTGCCGCCCAGCTGGCCGCGCCGGCCTTGGCGGCGACCGCGCCGCCCGCAGCGGCCGGCACCGCGCCGCCGCTGGCCGCCTTCTTCAACAATGTGCAGATGAGCGACGCCAAGCTCTCGCCCGACGGCAAATTTCTCGCCGTGCGCGTGGCCGCCGAGGCGGCCCGCGACGGCCTGGTCGTCATCGCCGTCGACACGCTGGCGGCCTTGCGCGTGGCCCAGTTCAGCAATGTCGACATCGGCGACTTCGAATGGGTCAACGCGCAGCGCCTGATCTTCGACAGCCGCGACAACACGGTGGCGCCGGGCGACCAGCGCCACGGCGCCGGCCTGTACGCGGTCGACCGCGAAGGCGCCAACTTCCGCCAGCTGGCCGAGAGCAGCTTCGTGCCGCCGTCGACCACCGGCACCGTCATCAAGCGCAACGTGCAGCCTTGGCACACCTTCCTGCTGGGCCAGCCGGGCGCGCAGACCACCAGCCACGTGTACGTGCAGCGGGCCGGCTGGAACGACGCCAGCGGCGACGTCACCCACTGGGACCTGGTGCAGCTCGACACCACCAGCGGCCTGGCCAACGTCGTGCAACGTCCCGGCAAGGTGCAGTCCTGGCTGCTCGACCAGGCCGGCGAGCCGCGCCTGGCCGTCACCGAGGACCAGGGCAGGGACGCCGTGCACTACCTCGACCCGGCCAACGGCAAATGGCGCAAGCTAGCCGAGTTCGCCTCTTTCGGCGAGTCGCCCGGCAACTTCGTTCCGCTCGGCTTCGGCGCCGACGGCAAGCTCTATGTGCGCGCCCGCGCCGGCCGCGACAAGAGCGGCGTCTACCTGCTCGACCTGGCCAGCGGCCAGATCGCCGCCGAGCCGCTGGTCTCGCTGGCCGACTACGACTTCGGCGGCGCCCTGGTCTATGGCAAGGGCAGGCTGCTCGGCATGCAGGTGCTGTCGGACGCCCGCAGCACCGTCTGGTTCGACACCGCCATGAAGGCGGCCCAGCAGAAAATCGACGCGCTGCTGCCGGCCACCGTCAACCTGGTAGCGGCGGCCCACAACGCCGACTCGCCCTGGCTGCTGGTAAACGCCTATTCCGACACCCAGCCGACCGCCTTCCTGCTGTTCAACACCGCGACGGCGGAACTGAAGACGGTCGGCCACACCCACCCGGACATCGTGGCGGCGCAGATGGGCACCCAGGACCTGGTGCGCTACCCGGCGCGCGACGGCCTGAGCATCCCGGCCTGGTTGACCCTGCCGCGCGGCAAGGACAAGCCGCTGCCGATGGTGCTGCTGGTGCACGGCGGGCCGAACCTGCGTGGCAGCGAGTGGGGCTGGGACGCCGAAGCCCAGTTCCTCGCCTCGCGCGGCTACGCCGTGCTGCAGCCGGAGTTCCGCGGCAGCACCGGCTTCGGCGCCAAACACTTCCGCGCCGGCTGGAAGCAATGGGGCCTGGCCATGCAGGACGACCTGGCCGACGGCGTCAAGTGGGCCGTCACCCAGGGCATCGCCGACCCCAAGCGGGTCTGCATCGCCGGCGCCAGCTACGGCGGCTACGCCGCGCTGATGGGGCTGGTCAACGACCCCGGCCTGTACCAGTGCGGCATCGACTGGGCCGGCGTCAGCGACATCGGCAAGATGTTTTCGAACAGCCACAGCGTGCTGTCGGACATGGGCGACGAATGGCGCAACTACGGCATGCCCGAGCTGATCGGCGACCCGGTCAAGGACGCCGCCCGCTTCCAGGCCACCTCGCCGCTGGCCCAGGCGGCCCGCATCAAGCAGCCGCTGCTGCTGGCCCACGGCAGCGACGACCGCCGCGTGCCGCTCTACCAGGGCAAGGACTTCTACCACGCCGTCAAGGCCGGCAACCCGCAGGTCGAGTGGGTGGTCTACGACGGCGAGGGCCACGGCTGGTCGCTGGCCAAGAACCGCATCGACTTCTGGGGCCGCGTCGAGCGCTTCCTGTCCAAGCACATCGGCGCCCAGCGCCAGCAACCCTGAACCGGACCACCCCGAGGACACCATGCCCCTGCCCCTGACCGGCCGCCTGCTGCGGCCCGTCGGCACCGCCCTGCTGCTGCTCGCCTGCCACCACGCGGCGGCGGCGGACGTCGCCGCCGCCCCTGCGCCGGCCCCTGCGCCGGCCGCCGCCGCCGCCATGCCGCCACCCGCCGCCTTCTTCGACGCCGCCGCCATGAGCGGTGCCAAGCTGTCGCCCGACGGCCGCCACCTGGCCCTGCGCACGGCGGCCCCCGGCGCGCGCGCCCTGCTCGCCGTGGTCGAGCTGGCCACGCTGGAGCGGCGCGCAGTGGCCCAATTCAGCGACTTCGACGTCGCCGAGTTCGAGTGGGTCAATCCGCGCCGCCTGGTCTTCAACACCCGCGACTGGAGCCGCCCGCCCGGGGAGCCGGAGCTCAACCGTGGCCTCTACGCGGTCGACCGCGACGGCGCCAAGCTGCGCGTGCTGACCGAGGACCGCCACGCGCCGCCGCCCGGCCCGCTGGTCAAGCGCCACCTGCAGCCGGCCCATACCTACCTGCTCGGACAGGCCGGCGCCCAGGACTCCGACCGCATCTACGTGCGCCGCGCCGCCTTCAACGACAACACCGGCGACTTCAGCCACTGGGAGCTGGTGCAGCTCGATACCGTCAGCGGCGCCGCCAGCCGGGTGCCGCGCCCCGGCCCGGTGCACGAGTGGCTGCTCGACCAGGACGGCGCGCCGCGCCTGGCGCTGACCCGGCAGGACGGCCGCAGCGCCGTCCACTACCTCGACCCGGCCAAGGACGCTTGGCGCCAACTGGCCGAGTTCCCCGCCTACGCCTACGCGGCCGACTCCTACGCGCCGCTCGGCTTCGGTAGCGGCGGCAAACTCTACGTGCGCACCGACGCCGGCCGCGACAAGAGCGCCGTCTACTCCCTCGACCCGGCCAGCGGCAAGCTGGCCGCCGCGCCGCTGCTGTCCCTGCCCGACTACGACTTCGACGGCGCGCTGGTGCACCGCAATGGCCGCCTGCTGGGCCTGCGCGTGCTGTCCGACGCCCCCTCGATGGTCTGGCTGGACCCGGACATGCAGGCGCAGCAGCGCCGCGTCGACGCCCTGCTGCCCAACACCGTCAACCTGGTGTCGACGGCCGCGCAAGCCGACTCGCCGTGGCTGCTGGTCGAGTCCTACTCCGACACCGAGCCGGCCAGCTTCCTGTTGTTCGACCGCGCCAGCGGCAAGTTGAGCCTGCTCGGCCACAGCCGCCCGGCCATCGCGCCGGCGCGGATGGCGCCACGGCAACTGCTGCGCTATCCGGCGCGCGACGGCCTGAGCATCCCCGTCTGGCTGACCCTGCCGCCCGGCGCCACCAAGCCGCTACCGACGGTGCTGCTGGTGCACGACGGCCCGCAGCGGCGCGGCGCCGACTGGGGCTGGCACGCCGAGGCCCAGTTCCTCGCCTCGCGCGGCTACGCCGTGCTGCAGCCCGAGTACCGTGGCGGCCTGGGCTTCGGCACCCGGCACTTCCGCGCCGGCGCCAGGCAATGGGGCCTGGCGATGCAGGACGACCTGGCCGACGGCGCCCGTTGGGCCGTCGCCCAGGGCATCGCCGACCCCGGCCGCATCTGCCTGGCCGGCGCCGGCTACGGCGGCTACGCCACCCTGATGGGGCTGGCCAAGGAACCGGCGCTGTTCCGCTGCGGCGTGGCCTGGGCCGCCATCACCGACATCGGCCAGCTGTATTCCGGCCGCCACGGCGTACTGGCCGACACCAGCGACGACTGGCAGCGCTACGGCATGCCCGAGCTGGTCGGCGACCCGGTCAAGGACGCCGCCCAGTTCCAGGCCACCTCGCCGCTGGCCCAGGCGGCGCGCATCCGCCAACCGCTGCTGCTGGCCTACAGCGGCGCCGACCGCCGCGTGCCGCTCGCCGAAGGCGAGGCGTTCCACGCCGCCGTCAAGGCCGCCAACCCGCAAGTCGACTGGCTGCGCTACGACGGCGAGCAGGACGACTGGGCGCTGGCGCACACCCGCATCGACTTCTGGGGCCGCGTCGAGCGCTTCCTGGCCAAGCACATCGGGCCGCGCTAGGCGGCGCGAACAAGGCTACGCAGCGGCGCCGAAATGCGCTACGCTAGGGTGGCGCGGGCCGCCCGGCCGGCGCCATCCTTGAGGAGGAGTCGCGCATGTCGTCGGGAAAAATTCTGGTCGCACAGGGGGGCGGGCCGACCGCCGTCATCAACCAGTCGCTGGTCGGCGTGGCGCTCGAGGCGCGCCGCTTCCGCGACGTGAGCCGGGTCTACGGCGCGCGCCACGGCGTGCGCGGCATCGTCGACGAGGACTTCGTCGACCTGACCCAGGAGACCAGCCACAACCTCGAACTGGTCGCCGCCACGCCCTCGTCGGCGCTCGGCTCGACCCGCGACAAGCCCGACATCAAGTACTGCCAGGAGATCTTCCAGGTGCTGCGCGCCCACGAGATCGAGCACTTCTTCTACATCGGCGGCAACGACTCGTCCGACACCGTGCGCATCGTCAGCCTGGAGGCGGCCAAGGCCGGCTACCCGCTGCGCTGCGTGCACATCCCCAAGACCATCGACAACGACCTGGTCGGCAGCGACCACACCCCAGGCTTCCCCTCGGCGGCCCGCTTCGTCGCCCAGGCCTTCGCCGGCGCCAACCTGGACAACGCCGCCCTGCCCGGCGTCTACGTCGGCGTGGTGATGGGCCGCCACGCCGGCTTCCTCACCGCCGCCGCGGCGCTGGGCAAGAAGTTCCCCGACGACGGCCCGCATTTGATCTACCTGCCCGAGCGCGTCTTCGTGCTCGAACAGTTCCTGGCCGACGTCAAGGCCATGTACGCGCGCCACGGCCGCTGCGTGGTCGCCGTCTCCGAGGGCATCCACGACGCCGCCGGCCAGCCCATCGCCGCCCTGCTGGCCAAGGAACTCGAGCGCGACGCCCACGGCAACGTGCAGTTGTCGGGCAACGGCGCGCTGGCCGACCTGCTGTGCGAGGAGATCAAGGCCAGGCTGGGCATCAAGCGGGTGCGCGGCGACACCTTCGGCTACCTGCAGCGCTCCTTCATCGGCTGCGTCTCCGACGTCGACCAGCGCGAGGCGCGCGAGGTCGGCGAGAAGGCCGTGCAGTTCGCCATGTGGGGCCAGCGCGACGGCTCGGTGGCGATCCAGCGCACCGGCTTCTACTCGGTCGACTACGCCCTGCTGCCGCTGGAGGCGGTGGCCGGCAAGACGCGCACCATGGAGGACGAGTTCATCAGCGCCAGCGGCACCGACGTCACCGACGCCTTCCGCCTCTACCTGCGCCCGCTGCTCGGTTCCGGCATGCCGGACGCCTACCGCCTGCGCCCGGCGGCGGTGGAGAAGATCCTCAAACGCTAGCGGCCGGGCCTGGGCTAGGCGGCGTCTTTTTCGCCAAGAAAAATCGGCCGGACCGAGGCCGGATCGAGCGCCGCCTTCGCCAAGGCCAGACTGTGGCTGGTCTGCATGCTCATCCAGGATTCCGCCGAGCGGCCAAAGACCAACTGCAAACGCACGGCCATCTCGGGGGAGAGATCGGATTTACCAGCCAGCAATCTGCTGACGGCGGCGGTGGAGACACCGAGGCTGGCCGCTAAATCCTTCTGTGTCAGCCCGTGCGGTTCCATATAACTGACCTGCAGATACTCGCCTGGATGCATGGTGATCATGGTGCCTCCTTCATTGCGCATTGCGCAACACGTAACAATTGGAGCAAAAAATAACAAAGTCCAGCTTTGTTGTCGTACCTTCCGGCCCTGCCACGCGGTTTGATTTACCTTGGATGAAAAGTACCGCAGATCCCATTCGGCGTCAAACCTCTTCCAGGTCCCGGCAACGTCATGACGATCAAGAATCCACACAAGGCCTTCCTGCATCCAGGTTTGCGCCGATTCTGGCTTTCTGGCGCTCAGGATCTGAGCGGCATCTCGCCCACCTGGGCAAAAGCCCTGCGCTTGGCGCTGGTCCATTTGGACAGCGCCAAGAGTCTCGTCGACATCCAAGCCGCCTACGGCCGTATTAAGAACGTGAAGCTGTTGGCTGGCCACAATCGGCGCTATGCAATGGAGATCAACAGCAATTGGCGCCTCACCTTCAACTGCGACGACCCCAGCTCTGGCGAAGTCACACTGCTCGACATTGAGGACCTGCACCGGCGCGGCGGCGCTAAGCGCCACTAAGCGCCTATGCCGACCGCCTCGCCCGCGCGTCCGCTCAGGGGGTGTAGGCGCCGCAGCTGACCACGTAGCCGTCGACCTTGGTGAAGAACATGGTCTTCGGCTCGATCTTGCCGCTCACCGGGTTGAGGAAACGGTAATTGATCGAACCCTCGTTCTTGGTCTTGAGCACCTCGTTGCGCTGGCGCGCGATGTAGGTGCCGTCGGCGTCGCGCATCTCGCTGAGGTCCTTGCCGACCAGCTTTTGGTTGGCGCCGTGCGCCAGGTTGATGTTCTTGCCGTCGAGGATGGTCACATACAGGTCGCGGTCGACGAACTGGCCCTTCGGCTGGTTGACCTCGGCCACCGCCTTGTCGATGCCGTTCTTTTTCAGGTAGGCGGCCGCCTTGCGCACCATGGCCTGCGCCTCGTCCAAGGTAGCGTGCCCCTCGGCCGCGCCGGCGCCGTGCAAATAGCCGCCGGCCGCCAACAACAGGGCCGCGCGTAGAAATAGTCGTCGCATCATGTTTCGTCTCCAAGGTGAGTGTCTCGGCCCGGCCGCGCCTGCGCGGCGGGGTCCGCCACCGAGCTTACTCCTTGCCAAAAGGCAACTCCAGCACTGTTGGCGTGGCGTGGCGGTAAAGCAACAAACGGCGGCCGCGACGCCCGTGTGGTGCGAACTCAACAATATTCTCTCGCCCGGCCGGCCAGCGTGTGCCAGCACACGGAGCCGGCCGCGCCCTATCTCTACAGTGGGATGTGTCGGGGGGCCGCGCAGCGCCCACCCCGGCTCGACCGGCCAAACCTGGCCGGCACACTCACGGGGAAAACATGAAAACCACCACACTCTTTGCGGCATTGGCTCTGGCTTTGGGCAGCGGCGCCGTCTTGGCCAACGACATCCAGATCGACGCCGGTCTGCTGCCCCAGGACGCGTCGGCGCCGTTTGGCCACCTGTTCACCCACGACGTCGGCCTGTTCACCGACACCATCGACTTCACCGTGCCGACCGGCAGCCTGGGCTCGTCGGCCCACGCGCTCAACCTGATGCTCGGCTCGACCTCGATCTATGACATCAGCGCGCTGAGCTACTCGGTCTGGGGCGGCACCTCGGCCAGCGACACCGTCTGGTACGGCACCTTCCCCGGCAACAACATCTCCTACGACATCGGCCTGAGCACGCCCGGCGCCTACCACATCCGCGTCACCGGCAACGCCGACGGCGTCTACGGCGGCGCCTACGCCATCGCGCTGGTGTCCGGCGTGCCCGAGCCGGAAACCTACGGCATGCTGCTGGCCGGCCTCGGCCTGGTCGGCTTCGTCGCCCGCCGCCGCGCCGTCAAAACGGCCTGACGCCCGCCGTCCGCCCCGCCCCGGGCGCGGACGCAAAAACGGCCCGGACGCTGACGCGCACGGGCCGTTTTTTTATGCGGCGCGCGGCGCGCCGGGCGCGCCGCGCGCCGCCAAACGCTTAGATGACGGTGGTCTGGTGCTCGTCGCCGACGCGGGCGCGGATGCGGCCGATGCGCGAGACGGTCTCGCCGGCGGCCTGCAACTGGGCCACGGCGGCGTCCGCGTTCTCCTGCGAAACGATGACGGTCATGCCGATGCCGCAGTTGAAGACGCGGTGCATCTCGGCGTCGGCCACGCCGCCGTGCTGTTGCAGCCACTGGAACAGCGGCGGCATGGTCCACGCCGTCGAGTCCAGCTCGGCCACCAGGCCGGCCTGCAGCACGCGCGGGATGTTTTCCACCAGGCCGCCGCCGGTGATGTGCACCATGCCCTTGACCTCCATGCTGTCCATCAGCGCCAGCAGCGGCTTGACGTAGATGCGGGTCGGCTCCATCAGCACGTCGGCCAGCTTGCGGCCGTGGAAGTCGCCTTCCAGGTCCGGCTTGGCCACTTCGATGATCTTGCGCACCAGCGAGTAACCGTTCGAGTGCACGCCCGACGAGGCCAGGCCCAGCACCACGTCGCCCGGCACGATCTTGCTGCCGTCGATGATCTTGGATTTCTCCACCGCGCCGACGGCGAAGCCGGCCAGGTCGTACTCGCCGGCCGGGTACATGCTCGGCATTTCCGCCGTTTCGCCGCCGATCAGCGCGCAGCCGGCCAGCTCGCAGCCCTTGGCCACGCCCTTGATGACGTCGGTCGCGGTCGGCACGTCGAGTTTGCCGCAGGCGAAGTAGTCGAGGAAGAACAGCGGCTCGGCGCCCTGCACCAGGATGTCGTTGACGCTCATGGCGACCAGGTCGATGCCGACCGTGTCGTGGCGGTTCAGCTCGAAAGCGAGCTTGAGCTTGGTGCCGACGCCGTCGGTGCCGGACACCAGCACCGGCTCCTTGTACTTCTTGCTGATCTCGAACATGGCGCCGAAACCGCCCAGGCCGCCCATCACGCCCTCGCGCATGGTGCGCTTGGCAAACGGCTTGATCGCTTCGACTAAGGCGTCACCGGCGTCGATATCGACGCCGGCGTCACGGTAGGACAGGGAAACATTAGATGGTTGGCTCATGGTGTATTTGGCAGCGGAGGCGGTAAAATAGAAGGCGGAGACCGGAATTGCGCACATGCGGCGGGCGCAGACTCAAATCCGTTCAATCCGCTATTTTATCAAACTGCCCCGTCCATCAGCCTTTTTATTCCTCTTTTTAACCAGCCGAACTCTGAATCCATGCCATTTCCCCTCTCGCTAGAGCAAAAGCAAACGGCATTTTGGATCGCGGTATGGGGCGCATTCCTGCTCCTGCTGCTCGCTTTGGGCCCCGTGCTGACCCCTTTCCTGGCCGCCGCCATCCTCGCCTACGCCCTCAACCCGGGCGTCGACCGGCTCGACCACCTGCGCTTCCGCCGCTTCGACGTGCCCCGCCCGCTGGCCGTGGTGGTCGTCGTCGTGCTGTTCTTCTGCGCCATCGCCGCCCTGGTGTTGATCGTGGTGCCGGTGCTGCAGAAGGAGATTCCGCTGCTGCAGGCGCAGATTCCGGCCTTTTTGGCCAAGCTCAACGACCTGCTCGGCCCCCGTTTGCAGGAGCTCGGCCTCAAGGTGCGCCTCGACAGCGCCGGCATCAAGAAGATCGTCAGCCAGCAGATGGCCAGCAGCGGCGAGGCGATCTGGAGCGCCGTGCTGGCCTCGGCCCGCGTCGGCGGCACCGCCGTGCTGGGCTGGATCGCCACCGTGGTCTTGATCCCCGTGGTGCTGTTCTACCTGCTGCTCGACTGGCACCCGATGCTGGCGCGCGTCGCCGCCGCCGTGCCGCGCCGCTACATCGGCCGCACCCTGGCCATGGCCAACGAGGTCGACACCCTGCTGGCCCAGTACCTGCGCGGCCAGCTGCTGGTGATGCTGGTGCTGGCGGTGTACTACTCGGTCGGCCTGATGATCGCCGGCTTCGACGTCGCCCTGCCGGTCGGCATCATCACCGGCCTGCTGGTGTTCATCCCCTACCTCGGCTTCGGCCTGGGCCTGGTGCTGGCGCTGATCGCCGCCGTGCTGCAGTTTGCCGACTGGAGCGGCGTCATCGCCGTGGCCGCCATCTACGGCCTGGGCCAGGTCATCGAGGGCTTCTTCCTCACCCCGCGCCTGGTCGGCGAGCGCATCGGCCTCAATCCGCTGGCGGTGATCTTCGCCCTGCTGGCCTTCGGCCAGCTGTTCGGCTTCGTCGGCGTGCTGCTGGCTTTGCCCGCCTCGGCCATCTTAATGGTCGCTTTTAAGCACCTGCGCCGCCACTACCTGAGCAGCAGCTTCTATAATGCGTAACGTTACACAGAAAACGCATATGCAAACTATCAGGACAGGGCGAACGCCATGAAACAACTGGTGCTCGATTTAGGCGCAGACCAGGCGCACAGCCTCGAATCGTTCGAGGTGGGACAAAACGCCGAGGCGACCCAGCTGATGGGCCAGTTCGCCGCGCGCAGCTCGCGCGAGCACTTCGCCTACCTGTGGGGCGAGGCCGGCGTCGGCAAGAGCCACCTGCTCAAGGCGCTGGCCGACACCACGCACGGCGACAAGACGGCGCGCTACATCTCGCCGTTCTCGATCGAATCGGAGTTCGTCTACGTGCCCGAGGTCGACCTGTACCTGCTCGACGACTGCGAAAAGCTGTCGCCGGTGGCGCAGATCGACGCTTTCGCCCTGTTCAACGAGATCCGCGCCAACGGCGCCTTCATGGTCTGCAGCGGCGCCGTGGCGCCGGCCGTGCTGCCGGTGCGCGAGGACCTGCGCACGCGCATGGGCTGGGGCCTGATCTACCAGATCCACGGCCTGAGCGACGACGAGAAGGTGGCCGCCCTGAGCAGCGCCGCCGCCGCCCGCGGCTTGACGCTGTCGCCCGGCGTGTTACCCTACCTGCTGTCCCATTTTCGCCGCGACATGCGTTCGCTGTCGACCATGCTGGACTCGCTCGACCAGTATTCCCTTGAAACCCAACGTCCGATCACCCTGCCGCTGCTGCGCGAATGGCTGCAGGCGGAAGCGAAAGAATGATGAATCTCGCCCTATTTGACCTTGACCACACCCTGCTGCCGATCGACTCGGACCACGAGTGGGGCCAGTTCCTGGTGCGCATCGGCGCCGTCGACGGCGCCCAGTTCGCGCGCCGCAACGACGCCTTCTTCGCCCAGTACCAGGCCGGCACGCTCGACCCGGTCGAATACCTCGAGTTCTCGCTCGGCACCCTGGCGCGCTTTCCGCGCGCCGAACTCGACGCCATGCAGGCGCGCTTCATGGACGAGGTGATCCTGCCGGCCATCAAGCCGCAGGCGCGCGCCCTGCTGCAACGCCACGCCGACGCCGGCGACCTGGTGGCCATCGTCACCGCCACCAACCACTTCGTCACGGCACCCATCGCCAAGGCGCTGGGGGTGGACCACCTGATCGCCGCCATGCCGGAGTTCGACGACGCCGGCCGCCCCACCGGCAAGCTGCTCGGCACGCCGACCCAGGGCGCCGGCAAGGTCACCCACACGCGCGCCTGGCTGGCCGGTCTGGGCCACCGGCTCGAAGACTTCGAGACCAGCCACTTCTACAGCGACTCGCACAACGACCTGCCGCTGATGCAGCTGGTCAGCCACCCCGTCGCCACCAACCCCAACGCCGCGCTGAAAACGCACGCTTCAGCCCAAGGCTGGCCACTACTCGACCTATTCAATGATTAAGAAACTGATCCGCAAAATCCTGGGCACCAAAAACAAGGGCGGACGCGACGCCAACACCCCGGTGGTGCTCGGCCCGCAGGAGCACGGCATCGAGCCACGGCTGCTGTCGTCGAACGCGGTGCGCGTCACCAGCACCCTGCAGGAGGCCGGCTTCGAGGCCTTCGTGGTGGGCGGCGCGGTGCGCGACCTGCTGCTCGGCGTCAAGCCGAAGGACTTCGACATCGCCACCAACGCCACGCCCGAGCAGGTGCGCAAGCTGTTCCGCCGCGCCTTCATCATCGGCAAGCGCTTCCAGATCGTCCACGTCATGTTCGGCCAGGACCTGCTCGAGGTGACCACCTTCCGTGGCACCACCTCCGACTCGGCGCCCAAGGACGAACACGGCCGCGTGCTGCGCGACAACACCTTCGGCTCGCAGGCCGAGGACGCGGTGCGGCGCGATTTCACCATCAACGCCATGTACTACAACCCGGCCAACGAGCAGGTGCTGGACTACCACGGCGGCGTCGAGGACATCCGCGCCAAGACCCTGCGCATCATCGGCCAACCCGAGGCGCGCTTCCGCGAGGACCCGGTGCGCATGCTGCGCGTGGTGCGCTTCGCCGCCAAGCTCAAGTTCACCATCGAGCCGGCCACCGCCGCGCCGATCGCCGTCATGGCGCCGCTGATCAACAACGTGCCGGCCGCCCGCGTCTTCGACGAGATGCTCAAGTTGCTGATGAGCGGCCAGGCGCTGGCCTGCCTGCAGCAGCTGCGCAAGGAGGGCCTGCACCACGGCCTGCTGCCGCTGCTCGACGTGGTGCTCGAGCAGCCGCTCGGCGTCAAGTTCGTCACCCTGGCGCTCGATTCGACCGACGCCCGCATCGCCGCCGGCAAGACCGTCTCGCCCGGCTTCCTGTTCGCCTCCCTGCTGTGGCACCAGGTGCTGGAGAAGTGGACCGCCTACCGCGCCGCCGGCGAGCTGCCCATCCCCGCGCTGCACTTCGCGGCCGACGACGTGCTCGACTCGCAGACCGAAAAACTGGCGCTGCAACGCAAGATCGGCTCCGACATGCGCGACATCTGGTCGATGCAGCCGCGCTTCGAGCGGCGCAACGGCAAGTCGCCGCACAAGCTGCTCGAGCACCCGCGCTTCCGCGCCGGCTACGACTTCCTGCTGCTGCGCTGCGGCTCCGGCGAGATCGACGCCGAGCTGGGCGAATGGTGGACCGCCTTCTACGAGGGCGACGAGGCCACCCGCGACGACCTGGTCGCCAACGTCGGCCGCGCCCCCGAGGGCGCCAAGAAGAAGCGCGCGCCACGCCGTGGCGGTCGCGGCAAGGCCGCCATCGTCGGCGGCACCGGCAATCCGGACGGCGAAGGCGAATGAAGGCAGGGTTTGATCCCGTCGCAGGCCCAGTGGCGGCGGCGGCGGACGTCGTCGTCGCCTACATCGGCATCGGCGCCAACCTGGGCGACGCCCGCGCCAACGTGGTCGACGCGCTGGCCCGCCTGGCGCGCCTGCCCGGCTGCACGCTGCAGGCCGCCTCCGGCCACTACCGCAGCGCCCCCATCGACTCCAGCGGCGACGACTACATCAACGCCGTCGCCCGCATCGCCACCACCTTGGACGCCGAGCAGCTGCTGCAGGCGCTGCACGGCATCGAGCAGGCGCACGGCCGCGAGCGGCCCTACCGCAACGCCCCGCGCACGCTGGATTTGGACCTGCTGCTGTACGGCGCGCAGCGCATTTCCAGCGCCACGCTGACGGTGCCGCATCCGCGCCTCGCCGAGCGCGCCTTCGTGCTGGTGCCGCTGCTGGCACTGGCGCCGAACATCGACATCCCCGGCCTCGGCCCGGCGCAAGGCTACCTGGCCGGCGTCGCCGACCAGGCCATCGGCCTCCTCGACTAAGCCAGCATGCAAATTCCTGTCATCGTCCAAACCGTCGGCCTGCTGACGCTGTCGAACGTGTTCATGACCATCGCCTGGTACGGCCACCTGAAAAGCCTGTCGAGCAAGGCCTGGTGGATCGCCGCCCTGATCAGTTGGGGCATCGCCCTGTTCGAATACATGCTGCAGGTGCCGGCCAACCGCATCGGCTACAGCCAGTACAGCCTGGCGCAGCTGAAGATCATGCAGGAGGCGATCACGCTGACCGTGTTCGTCCCCTTCGCCATGTTCTACATGAACCAACCCTTCAAGCTGGACTACGTCTGGGCCGGGCTGTGCCTGGTCGGCGCCGTCTACTTCATTTTCCGCAGCTAGGGTAGCGAACCGGTCGGTTTGGCGCCCGCCGGCGGGCAAACCACAACAGGGCTACACTAGCGCCGTTAGCATTTTCTATTTTAAGGATTTACCATGTCTGCTTATTTGCAAGGCAACGAAATGGCGGCGAGCCAAAAGCCCGCCACCGCAACGACACCTGCGCCGGCCAAGCCGGTCGCGACCAAGGCTGTCACCGTCACCACGCTGGGCGCGCTGCGCGCCGCCGGTGAAAAAATCACCATGCTGACCTGCTACGACGCCAGCTTCGCCTCGTTGATGGACCGCTGCGGCGTGGAAGTGCTGCTGATCGGCGACTCGCTCGGCATGGTCTGCAACGGCCACCACTCGACGCTGCCGGTCACCGTGGCCGAACTGGCCTACCACACGGCCGCCGTGGCGCGCGGCAGCAAGTCGGCCATGATCGTCGCCGACCTGCCCTTCGGCGCCTACGGCACGCCCGAGCAAGCCTTCGCCAACGCCGTGCAGATCATGCAGGCCGGTGCCCACATGATCAAAATCGAAGGCGGCGCCTGGCTGGCCGAAACCGTGCGCTTCCTCACCGAGCGCGCCGTGCCCGTCTGCGCCCACATCGGCCTGACGCCGCAGTCGGTGCACCAGCTGGGCGGCTACAAGGTACAGGGCAAGACCACCGAAAGCGCCGACCAGCTGAAGGCCGACGCGCTGGCCCTGCAGGCGGCCGGCGCCTCGATGGTGGTGCTGGAGGCGATCCCCTCGCAGTTGGGCAAGGAAGTCACCGAGCTGCTGACCATGCCGACCATCGGCATCGGCGCCGGCCCGGACTGCTCCGGCCAGGTGCTGGTGATGCACGACCTGCTGGGCGTCTTCCCGGGCCGCAAAGCGCGCTTCGTGAAGAACTTCATGGAAGGCCAGACCAGCATCGACGCCGCCGTCGGCGCCTACGTCGCGGCGGTCAAGGACGGCAGCTTCCCGGCGCTGGAACACTGCTTCTGATTGTCCCGCGCCGTGGCGAAAGGGTCAGACCCTAGGGTCTGACCCTGGGCATCGGAGCGGTATCCGCACACCATCCCGCCCTACGCGAGCTCTCCCAAACACGCGTCGAGCACCGCCAGCAGCCGCGCCACATCCTCGGCGCCGGTCTGCGGACACACCAACAGCATGTTGTGGAAGGGCGTGATCAACAGCCCCCGGTTGAGCAGATACAGATGGATGATCTGCTCCAACTCGCCATCCAGCATGGCGCCGGCCTCGCTGCCGTTGCGCGGCGCCGTGGCGCCGAACTGGAACTCGGTGCGCGCGCCAACCCGCGTCACACACCAGGGCAGGCCATGCCGCGCGATGGCCGCGCGCAGGCCGTCGGCCAACTGCGCCGCCAACGCGAACATGTGTGCGTAGGCCTGCTCGGTCATCACCTGCTCCAGATTGGCGCGCATCGCCGCCATGGCGAACATGTTGGCGCTCAGCGTGGTGCCGACGCCGGAATGGCCGGCCGGCGCCGCGCGCTTGGCCCGCTCCACCCGCCGCGCCACCTCCTCCGAAAAACCGTACACCGCGCAGGGCACGCCGCCGGCTATCGGCTTGCCCAGCACCAGCGCGTCCGGCGCCATGCCGTGCTCGCGCGCATAGCCGCCCGGCCCGCTGCTGATGGTGTGCGTCTCGTCGATCACCAACAAGGTGCCGTGGCGCCGCAGGATCTGCTGCGCCGCCGCCCAGTAGCCCGGCTGCGGCAGCACCATGCCGATGTTGGTCATCACCGGCTCGGCCAGCACGCAGGCGACGTCGCCGCCGGCCAGCGCCGCCTCCAACGCGGCCAGGTCGTTGAACTCCACCACCACGGTGTGCTCGGTCAGCGCATACACCTGCCCCAGCAAACTATCGCGCTGCACCGGCAGGCCGTCGACCAGGTCGACAAACACGTCGTCGACGGTGCCGTGGTAGCAGCCGTTGAACACCAGGATCTTGTCGCGCCCGGTGGCGGCGCGCAGCCAGCGCAGCACGAAGCGGTTGGCGTCCGAGGCGGACAGGGCGAACTGCCAGAACGGCAGGCCGAAGCGGCGCGCCAGCTCGGCCGCCACCGGCGCCGCGTCCGGCGACGGCAGCATCGCCGTGTAGCCGCGCGTGGCCTGGCACGCGATGGCCTGCGCCACCGGCGCCGGCGCGTGGCCGAACATGGCGCCGGTGTCGCCCAGGCAGAAGTCGATGTAGTCGTGGCCGTCGGCGTCGCTGAAGCGCGCGCCGCTGGCCTCGGCCACGGTCAAGGCGAACGGCGTCGACCAGTCCTTCATCCAGTGCATCGGCACGCCGAACAGCAGGTGTTCGGCGGCCTGCCCGGCCAGCGCCTGCGAGGCCGGGTTGCGCGCCACGAAGGCGGCCCGCTCGCGCGCCGCCAGCGCCTGCGCGCGCGCCCAGTCGACGCCGTGTCTGATTGCTTGCGCCATGGCCGCCCCCTACACCAGCAGCATCAGGTGCTCGCGCTCCCACGAGCTGATGACCCGGCTGTAGGTGGCGAATTCGAGTTCCTTCACCTCGCAGAAGGCCTGCACGAACAGCTCGCCGAGGATTTCGCCGAGCGGCTGGCACTCGCGCAGGCGGACGATGGCGTCCTCCAGGTTGCGCGGCAGCTGGTCGTGCACGTGTTCGGCGCTGTCGGCGGTCGGCTCGGACGGCGTCAGGCCGTCGCGCATGCCGAGATAGCCGCAGGCCAGCGTGGCCGCCATCGCCAGGTAGGGATTGACGTCGACGCCGGGCACGCGGTTCTCCACGCGTCGATTCAGCGGCGCCGAGTTGGGGATGCGGATGCCGCAGGTGCGGTTGTCGTAGCCCCAATGCACATTGGTCGGCGCCGACATGAAGCGCGACAGTCGGCGGTAGGAGTTGACGTGCGGCGCCAGCAGCAGCGTGGCCGGCGCCGTGTACTTCTCCAGCCCGGCGATGTAGTGGAAGAACAGCGCGCTGGCGCCGCCGTCGGCGTCGCTGAAGATGTTGGCGCCCGTGGCGCTATCGAGCACGCTCTGGTGGATGTGCATGGCGCTGCCCGGCTCGGCCTCCATCGGCTTGGCCATGAAGGTGGCGAAGATGCCGTGGCGTAGCGCCGTCTCGCGCACCGCGCGCTTGAACAGGAAGACGCGGTCGGCCAGCTCCAGCGCGTCGCCGTGGCTGAAGTTGATCTCCATCTGGCCGGCGCCGGCCTCGTGGATCAAGGTCTCCACGCCCAGCGAGTGCTGCTTGCAGAAGCTCGACAGCTCGAGGAAGAAGGGGTCGAAGTCGTTCACCGCGTCGATCGAATACGACTGCCGGCCCGACTCGGTCTTGCCGCTGCGGCCCAGCGGCGGCACCAGCGGCTCGTGCGGGTTGGCGCTGCGCGCCACCAGGTAGAACTCCATCTCCGGCGCCACCACCGGCTGCCAGCCGCGCTCCGCGTACAGCGCCAGCACCTTGCGCAGCACCGCGCGCGGCGACAGGCCGACCGGGCTGCCGTCGAAGTTCTGGCAGTCGTGGATCACCAGCGCGACCGACTCGGCCGCCCACGGCACCTGGCGCAGGGTGGCCAGGTCGGGCACGCAGATCATGTCCGGGTCGGTGGCGCCGACGTAGGGCAGATTGTTGGGCTGCTCGCCGTTGACGGTGTTGAGCAGCACGCTCTTCGGCAGCCGCATCTCGCCCTCGCTGAGGAACAAGTCCTTCGGCAGTATCTTGCCCCGGGCGATACCGGTCATGTCGGCGATCACGCACTCCACCTCGTGGATATTGCGCTCGCGCAGAAAGTCGCGCATGGCTTGGTTCATCTCTACTCTCTTGGTTTAGAAGCGGTCTTGGTTTAGAAGCGGTCCAGATAGCGCTTGGTCTCCCAGGCGCTGACATGCTGGCTGTACTCGTTCCACTCGGCGCTTTTCAGCGCGGCGAACTCCGCCACCAAGGCTTTGCCCAGCGCGGCAGCCAGCACCTCGTCGGCCTTCAGCGCGGCGGCGGCCTCGCCCAGGTTCTGTGGCAGCATATGCAAGCCCAGCTCGGCGCGCGCCGCGTCGGACAGCTCGTAGACGTCGTGGTTGACCGGCTCGCCCGGATCGAGCCGCTGCTCGATGCCGTCCAGGCCGGCGGCGATCACGCCGGCCAGCGCCAGGTAGGGATTGGCCGAGCTGTCGGGCAGGCGCCATTCGACGCGCTGGTAGACCACCCGCGCCACCGTGGTGCGGTTGTTGTCGCCGTAGCCGATGAAGGAAGGCGCCCAACTGGTGCCGGACAGCGAACGGCCGCACATCAAGCGCTTGTACGAATTGACGGTGGGCGCGCACAAGGCGGTCAAGGCCGGCGCGTGCAGCAGCAGGCCGGCCATGAAATGATACGCATTTTTAGACAGACCAAGTCCACGCACATCATCTTCCGCCGCGAAGACCGGCTTGCCGTCGGCGTCCGCCAGCGACAGGTGGAAATGCAGGCCGCTGCCGGGCCGGTCGGCGAAGGGCTTGGGCATCATCGAGAACAGCAGGCCCTCCTCCTCGGCGATGTGCTGGGCCGCCATCTTGAACAGCATGAAGTTGTCGGCCGCCTTGAGCGCGTCGGCGTAGCGGTAGTTGACCTCGAACTGGCCAGTGGCGTCCTCGTGGTCGATCTGGAACACGCCCAGGCCGCAGGCGTCCAGCGAGGTGCTCAGCTTGTCGAGAAAGCCGCGTTGGCGCAGCAGGCTCTTGCTGTCGTAGGACGGTTTTTCCAGCATGTCGGCGGCCTCGGAGTCGTAGCCGTTCGGGCCTTTTTGCAGCAGGAAGAACTCCGGCTCCAGGCCGGCGTTCAGGGTCCAGCCGTGCGCCGCCAAACGCTCGACCTGGCGTCGCAGCACCTGGCGCGGACACAGCTCGAAGGGCTGGCCGGCCACATGCCCGTCCAGCACCACGCGGGCGTAGCCGGGCAGCCAGGGCATGGGCTGCAAGGTGCTCAGGTCGGCGCGGCCGTAGTACTCCGAGCGCGGCCCGTTGCGCGGCAGGCCGGTGCCCCAGATCGACGGGCCGGAAAAACCGGCGCCGGGATGGACGATGTCGTCCAGATGGGCCAGCGGGATCAGCTTGCCCTTGGCCGCGCCGTGGATGTCGGTGAACTGCGCGAAGACATACTTGATGCCCTGCGCGGCCAGTTCGGACGGGTGGTCGTTAGTGTTCATTGCTTCTATCTTGCTCATGTTTTCTGCCAGGATGCGATGAGATTGGATCAGACGGGGACGCCGAGTCCCTAGGGTCAGACCCTAGGGTCTGACCCTAGGGTCTGACCCTGCCGATAGAGACCTAGCCGATCTGAATCCAGGTCGTCTTCAACTCGGTGTACTTGTCGAAGGCGTGCAGCGACTTGTCGCGGCCGTTGCCGGACTGCTTGTAGCCGCCGAAGGGCACGGTGATGTCGTCGCCGTCGTACTGGTTGACGTGCACCGTGCCGGCGCGCAGCGCCCGCGCCGTCTGGATCGCCTTGCTGATGTCCGAGGTCCACACCGCCGCCTGCAAACCGTAGGGCGTGGCGTTGGCCTGCCGCACCGCCTCGCGCACGTCGGTGAACGACAGCACCGACAGCACCGGCCCGAAGATCTCCTCGCGGGCGATGGTCATCGAGCTGTCGACCTGGTCGAACAAGGTCGGCTCGACGTAGAAGCCGCCGCTCTCGCCGCGCGCCTGGCGCCCGCCCGACAGCAGCTTGGCGCCGTCGTTCTTGCCGGCCTCGATGTAGCCCATCACGGTTTTCAGCTGGGTGGCGTCGACGATGGCGCCCATCACGGTGGCCTCGTCGAGCGGATCGCCGGGCTGGAAGTCCGGCATCATCGCCAGCGCCTTCTCCAGGAAGCGCTCCTTGATGGACTCCTCGACGAACAGCCGCGACGGCGCGTTGCAGCTCTCGCCCTGGTTGAAGTAGATAGCCCCGATGGCCGAGGCCACCGCCGCGTCCAGGTCCGGGCAGTCGGCGCAGACGATGTTGGCCGACTTGCCGCCCAACTCGGTCCAGGCCCGCTTCAGGTTGGACTGGCCGGCCATCTGCAGGATCTGCTTGCCGGTGCGGGTCGAGCCGGTGAAGCCGATGCAGTCGACGTCCATGTGCAGCGCCAGCGCGGCGCCGGCCTCGTGGCCAAAGCCGGGCAGCACGTTGAACACGCCGGGCGGAATGCCCGCCTCCAGCGCGATGTCGGCCAGGCGCAGCGCCGTCAGCGGCGACTTCTCCGACGGCTTGAGCACCACGCTGTTGCCGGCGGCCAGGGCCGGCGCGATCTTCCACGCCGCCATGATCATCGGGTAGTTCCACGGCACGATGGCCGCCACCACGCCGACCGGCTCGCGGGTGATCAGCGCCAGGCTGTTGGCGGCGGTCGGCGCGATCTCGTCGTAGATCTTGTCGATCGCCTCGCCGTACCAACGCAGCGTGTTGGCCGTGGCGCCCACGTCCACGCTCTGGCTGTACTTGATCGGCTTGCCCATGTCCAGCGTCTCAAGCAGCGCCAGCTCGGCGCCGTGCTGCTGCACCAGGTCGGCGAACTTGATCAGCACGCGCTTGCGCTGCGCCGGCGACTTGCCGGCCCAGCGGCCGTCGTCGAAGGCGGCCCGCGCGGCGGCCACAGCCGCGTCGACGTCGGCGCCGTCGCAGCGCGCCACCGCGCCCAGGTTGCGGCCGTCGATCGGCGACAGGTTGTCGAAGCGCTGCTCCGATTTGGCCCACACGCGCTGGCCGCCGATGAAGGCGCGGCCGTCGATCTGCTGCGCGGCGGCGCGCTCATGCCATAAAGTTGTAGTCATACCCACCTCCAAAAATCTTAGAAACTGACCACGGTCGAGACACCCAGCACGTGGTTGTCGCGACGGTACTCGTCGTCCGAGGTCTTGAACACCTTGGCCGACGAGCGGTCGTAGCGGTACTCGCCCTTGACGTTCACGCCCGGCATCAGCGCGTAGTTCACGCCCAGCGACAGCGCGTAGCGGTTGCTGCCCACCGAAGGGTCGGCCACCACCCAGCCGCTGCCGTCGAAGACCATGCCGGAGCCGAAGCCGTTGCGGCCGTCCGGGCAGTTGGCGTCGGCGCCGGTGACGTCCTTGCAAACGCCGCCGAAGGTCGAGCCGAACACACCGCCGCCGTTGCTCTTGTTGTTGATGTAGTCGAAGCGGCCGATGGTCTCGAAGCGCGGCGTGACCTTGTAGGCGGCCAGCGCGGACAGGCCCCACCAGTGCGAACGCTCGCCGCTGTAGCCGTTGCTCGGCGTCGCCTTCTGCCGGCCGTAGGACAGCTGGCCCTGCACGTTCCATTCGCCACGGTTGAAGTAGCCGTCCACCTCGACCAGGTCGGTGCGGCCGAACTGCGCCTTGTCGTCGAAGCCGGAGTGGATGCCGGAGAAGCCGAAGCCGCTGAACTCGCCCTTGGCGTAGTCGACGCGGTAGAACAGGCCCGGCGTCTCCTGCTTGGCGGTGTCGATGCGCGAGCGGTTCAGGTTCCCCAGCAGGATCTTGGTGTCCCACTGGCCGCGTACCAGTTCGACCCCGGCGCCGGTGTAGAAGTTCGCGGCGGAGAAGTCGAACAGCAGGTTGTGGGTGATCAGCTTGTTGCCGGTCGACGGGATCAGCTCATAGCCGGTCCAGTCGGCCCACTGGCCGCCGATCAGCCGCGTGTTCAGGTCGCCCAGCGGCACCATCACCGTGGCCTCGTGCACCAGGCTGCCGAAGTTGTAGCCGGCGCCGGCGCCCTTGCTCGGCATCATGGACAGCTTGACCTTGGTGCCGCCCTCCAGCTCCTTCTCGAAGTTCAGCATGGCGCTGCCGAAGAAGGTGTTGTCGTAGCCGAAGCTCTCGCCGGAGCCGTTGACCGAGCTGTTGTTGTTGAAGAAGACGAAGCTCGAGGTTTTGGCGTTGCGGTTGTAGATGTAGGTCGGGTCGACATAGCCGGAGATCTTCACACCCTTGAAGCCGCTGGCCTCGTTGGAATCCTCCAGCGCCTCGGTCTTGATGCGGATGCGGTTGAACTCGGCCACGTCGACGCCGTTTTCGGCGGCCTTGTCGGCCTTGGCGACGGCGGCCACCGCCTGCGTGTTGGCCTCGGCCGCCTTGCTGCTGGCGGCCTGCGCCTGGCTGTTGGCCAGCACGGCCTGGCCGCCGACCTTCTCGATCATCGCCTCCAGGCGTTTGACCTGGCTCTTCAAGGCGTCCAACTCGGCCTTCAATTCCTTGGTGCTCTGCGCCATGGCGACGGCTGGATAGGCGATGACGATGGCGACGACAATTTTCTTCAACAAGTGCATGACTAATCCCCTTTTTCTTGGTTCTTGATGCTTGATGGATGAATGCGGTACGGTGGGGTCAGTGCCGACATTCGGACATTCACGCGGTGAATGTCCGAATGTCGGCACTGACCCCGCTTGCTACTCGGCCTTGGCGGCCGCCTGCACCTGCTTCTGGCGCAGCCGTTCGTTGCGCGCCATCCAGATGCTGGAGGCGATCACGGCGACGGTCACCGCCAAAATCGTCAGCGCGGCGACGGCGTTGACGCGCGGGTCCAGACCCAGGCGGGCGCGCGAGAAAATCACGATCGGCATCGTCGACGAGCCGGGGCCGGACAGGAAGGCCGACAGCACCACGTCGTCCAGCGACAAGGTGAACGTCAGCAGCCAGGCCGAGGCCAAGGCCTGCGTGATGTTGGGCAGCGTGACCAGGAAGAACACCTGGTGCGGCTTGCAGCCCAGGTCCATCGCCGCCTCTTCCAGCGACTTGCTCATCTCCTGCAAACGCGACTGCACCACCACCGCCGCGTAGGCCATGCCGAGCAGCGTATGCCCCAGCCAGATGGTCATCATGCCGCGCTCGGGGAAGCCGAACACCTTCTGCACCGACACCAGCATCAGCAGCAGCGACAGGCCGATGATCACCTCCGGCATCACCAGCGGCGCGCTGACCATGCCCGAGAACAGCGTGCGGCCGAAGAAGCGCTGGTAGCGGTTCAAGGTGAACGCGGCGAAGGTGCCCAGCACCACCGAGGCGCAGGCCGTCAACACGGCGATCTTGATCGACAGGCCGAAGCCGCTGATGATCTCCGTGTCGTTCATCAGCTCCATGTACCAGCGCACGGAGAAGCCGCTCCACACCATGTCCTGCCGCGAGCTGTTGAACGAGAAGACGATCAACACCAAAATCGGCAGGTAGAGGAAGACATAGCCGAGCGACAGCCAGCCACGGCCGAACCAACGTTGGAT